>NZ_CP019236.1:0-1450118 GCF_001955695.1 Rhodoferax koreense
ATGACCGAGGGAACCCATGCCGCTGGCGGCGCAGGTGACAGCCTCTGGCAGGCCTGCATCGACCAATTGGCGCAAGAACTGCCCGAGCAGCAGTTCAACACCTGGATCAAGCCGCTGGTGGCGCAGATCAACGAAGACTTCTCCAAAGTCACCATTTTCGTCGCCAACCGCTTCAAGCTGGACTGGATCCGCGCGCAGTACGCAAGCCGCATCACAGCCACGCTCGAAAAGCTGTATGGCCAGGCGATTCCGCTCGAGTTAGCACTCACTCAGCGCGAAGCGGTTGCCAGGGCTTACGCCACACCGAACCAGTCCGCGCCAGTCAGCCCGGCCACCGAGCCGACCAGCCTGGCGGAAGACAATGGCCAGGCGGCTTTCAAGAACCGGCTGAACTCCGCGCTGACCTTCGAGACGCTGATCGAAGGCACGGCCAACCGCATGGCGCGCGCGGCCGCGATGCACGTGGCCGGCACGCCGGGCCAACTCTACAACCCACTTTTCATCTACGGTGGCGTCGGCCTCGGCAAGACCCATCTGATGCACGCCGTGGGCAACCGCCTGCTCGCCGACCGGCCGGACGCCAAAGTTCTCTACATCCATGCCGAGCAATTTGTCTCGGATGTGGTTAAGGCTTACCAGCGCAAGACTTTCGACGAATTCAAGGAGCGTTACCACTCGCTCGATCTGCTGCTGATCGACGACGTGCAGTTCTTCGCCAACAAGGACCGCACGCAGGAAGAGTTCTTCAACGCGTTCGAGGCCTTGCTGACCAAGAAGTCGCACATCGTGATGACCAGCGACACCTATCCGAAGGGCCTCGCCGACATCCACGAGCGGCTGGTCTCGCGCTTCGACTCGGGCCTGACGGTGGCCATCGAGCCGCCCGAGCTCGAAATGCGCGTGGCGATTCTGATCAACAAGTCGCGCGCCGAAGGCACGGAGATGCCCGAGGAGGTGGCGTTTTTCGTGGCCAAGAACGTGCGCTCCAACGTGCGCGAGCTCGAAGGGGCGCTGCGCAAGTGCCTGGCCTATTCGCGCTTCAACCAGAAGGAAATCTCGATCCAGCTCGCGCGCGAGGCGCTGCGCGACCTGCTGTCGATCCAGAACCGGCAGATTTCGGTGGAAAACATCCAGAAAACAGTGGCCGATTACTACAAGATCAAGGTCGCCGACATGTACAGCAAGAAGCGCCCGGCCAGCATCGCCCGGCCGCGCCAGATCGCGATGTACCTGGCCAAGGAGCTCACGCAGAAAAGCCTGCCCGAGATCGGCGAACTGTTCGGCGGCCGCGACCACACCACCGTGCTGCATGCGGTGCGCAAGATCGGCGGCGAACGCCAGCAGCTCACCGAATTGAACCAGCAACTCCACGTCCTGGAGCAGACGCTCAAGGGCTGAAAGCAGGTGGCTTCGGTCGCCTGCGGAATGGCATGCAAAAACAGTGAAAATCGAGGGATGGGCAGGGAATTGCGCGCGACCCTCGTTGGCAGGATTTCATTAAATTAAAGAAGAGGTTGACATGATCGTCTTGAAGGCAACACAGAGCAAAGTGCTCGCGATTCTCCAATCCGTCTCGGGGATCGTGGAGCGCCGTCACACCCTGCCGATCCTGGCCAATGTGATGCTGCGCAAGACCGGCAGCTCTGTGCAACTGACGACGAGCGACCTCGAAATCCAGATCCGCACCACCGCCGAACTCGACGGCGACACCGGCAGCTTCACCACGACCGTGGGCGCCCGCAAGCTCATCGACATCCTGCGCACCATGCCGGCCGACCAGACCGTGTCGCTCGAATCCAGCCAGAGCAAGCTGATCCTCAAGGGCGGCAAGAGCAAATTCACGCTGCAGACCCTGCCCGCCGAAGACTTCCCCCTGGTGCAGGAGGCGGCCAGCTTCGGCCCCGCTTTCAGCGTGCCGCAGAAGGTGCTGAAGGACCTGCTGGGCCAAGTGTCGTTCGCCATGGCCGTGCACGACATCCGCTACTACCTGAACGGCATCCTGTTCGTCGCGGAAGGCAAGCAACTGAGCCTCGTCTCCACCGACGGCCACCGCCTGGCTTTCGCCTCGGCCACGCTCGACGTGGAAGTGCCGAAGCAGGAAGTGATCCTGCCGCGCAAGACCGTGCTGGAAATGCAGCGCCTGCTCTCCGACGTGGGCGGCGACGACCAGCCCGTCATCGAGATGCAGTTCGCCAACAACCAGGCCAAGTTCAGCTTCGGCGGCATGGAATTCGTCACCAAGCTGGTCGAGGGCAAGTTCCCCGACTACAACCGCGTGATCCCCAAGAACCACAAGAACAGCATCACCCTGGGCCGCCAGGCGCTGCTCTCCAGCCTGCAGCGCACCGCGATTTTGACCAGCGAGAAGTTCAAGGGCGTGCGCCTGAACCTGGAGCCCGGCACGCTGCGTGTGGCCTCCAACAATGCCGAGCAGGAAGAGGCCGTGGACGAGCTCGACATCGACTACGGCGGCGACAGCATCGAGATCGGCTTCAACGTCACCTACCTGATCGACGCGCTGGCCAACATGAGCCAGGACATGGTGACCATCGAACTCAGCGACGGCAACAGTTCCGCATTGCTGACGATTCCCGAGAACACGAGCTTCAAATATGTCGTGATGCCGATGCGCATCTAGGCCGTATCCGCCTAGTCGCCGACAAGACGCCCCCGCACCAACCCGCGATGAACGCTGTTCAAAGCGGGTTTGGTCATTCAAGAGATTGCTGAAAAGACCGCCATGACAGAAGCCAACCAACCCATCGACCCGAACGCAGACGCCGTGAACACCGGCGAAAGCACGGCGGGCAGCTCCAACTTCCAGCCCAAGATCGACACCAACCAGGCCGGCGCGTCCGAAGCCTATGGCGAAGGCGCGATCCAGATCCTCGAAGGCCTGGAAGCCGTGCGCAAGCGGCCCGGCATGTACATCGGCGACACCTCCGACGGCACCGGCCTGCACCACCTGGTGTTCGAAGTGGTGGACAACTCCATCGACGAAGCGCTGGCCGGCCATTGCGACGACATCCTCGTCACCATCCATTCCGACAACTCGGTGAGCGTGGTCGACAACGGCCGCGGCATTCCCACCGGCGTGAAGATGGACGACAAGCACGAGCCCAAGCGCAGCGCGGCCGAGATCGCCCTCACCGAACTGCACGCCGGCGGCAAGTTCAACCAGAACAGCTACAAGGTGTCGGGCGGCCTGCACGGCGTGGGCGTGAGCTGCGTGAACGCGCTCAGCAAGATGCTGCGCCTGACCATCCGTCGCGACGGCAAGATCCACGTGATGGAGTTCAGCAAGGGCTTCGTGCAGAACCGCATCACCGAAACGCAGAACGGCGTGGAAGTCTCGCCGATGCAGATCATCGGCGACACCGAAAAGCGCGGCACCGAAGTGCACTTCCTGCCGGACACCGAGATCTTCCAGCAGAACAACGACTTCCACTACGAGATCCTGAGCAAGCGCCTGCGCGAACTCAGCTTCCTGAACAACGGCGTGCGCATCCGCCTGAAGGACGAACGCACCGGCAAGGAAGACGACTTCGCCGGCGCCGGCGGCGTGCAGGGCTTCGTGAACTTCATCAACAAGGGCAAGACGGTCTTGCACCCCAACGTGTTCCACGCCATGGGCGACCGCCAGAGCGACCAGGGCACCAACATCGGCGTGGAAGTGGCGATGCAGTGGAACAGCGGCTACAACGAGCAGGTGCTGTGCTTCACCAACAACATTCCGCAGCGTGACGGCGGCACCCATTTGACCGGCCTGCGTGCCGCGATGACGCGCGTTATCAACAAGTACATCGACGACAGCGAACTGGCCAAGAAGGCCAAGGTAGAGGTCAGCGGCGACGACATGCGCGAAGGGCTGACCTGCGTGCTCAGCGTGAAGGTGCCCGAGCCCAAGTTCAGCAGCCAGACCAAGGACAAGCTGGTGTCGAGCGAAGTGCGCGGCCCGGTGGAAGACATCGTCAGCAAGCTGCTGTTCGACTACCTGCAGGAACGGCCCAACGACGCCAAGATCATCGTCGGCAAGATCATCGAAGCCGCGCGCGCCCGCGAAGCCGCACGCAAGGCCCGCGACATGACGCGCCGCAAGGGCGTGCTCGACGGCATGGGCCTGCCCGGCAAACTTGCCGACTGCCAGGAAAAAGACCCGGCCGCCTGCGAGATCTACATCGTCGAGGGTGACTCCGCCGGCGGCTCCGCCAAGCAGGGCCGCGACCGGAAATTCCAGGCCATCCTGCCGCTGCGCGGCAAGATCTTGAACGTGGAGAAAGCGCGCTACGAGAAGCTGCTCACCAGCAATGAAATTTTGACGCTGATCACCGCGCTCGGCACCGGCATCGGCAAGGCCGGCGGCAGCACCGGCAACGACGACTTCAACGTCGCCAAGCTGCGCTACCACCGCATCATCATCATGACCGACGCCGACGTGGACGGCGCCCACATCCGCACCCTGCTGCTGACCTTCTTCTACCGCCAGATGCCCGAACTGGTGGAGCGCGGCCACATCTACATCGCCCAGCCACCGCTGTACAAGGTCAAGGCCGGCAAGGAAGAGCTGTACCTGCAGGGCCAGACCGATCTGGACGGCTTCCTGCTGCGCATCGCGCTCGTCAACGCCTCGGTGTTCACCGGCGGCGACGCGGGCACCACGCTCAGCGGCGACACCCTGGCCGAACTCGCGCGCAAGCACCAGGTGGCCGAAGCCGTGATCGCGCGCCTGCGCAACTTCATGGACGCCGAAGCCCTGCGCTCGATCGCCGACGGCGTGTCGCTCAACCTCGATACCGTGGCCGACGCCGAGAAATCAGCCGTGGCCCTGCAGGCCAGCCTGCGCGCCCTGGGCAGCGGCGCCGAAGTGGCCGGCGAATTCGACATCCGCACCGACAAACCCGTGCTGCGCATCAGCCGCCGCCACCACGGCAACGTGAAGAGCAGCGTCCTGACGCAAGACTTCGTGCACGGCGCCGACTACGCCGCCCTGAGCGAGGCCGCCAACACCTTCCGCGGCCTGTTGAGCGAAGGCGCCAAGGTCATGCGTGGCGAAGGCGAGCGCCAGAAGGAAGAAAAGGTCGGCGACTTCCGCCAGGCCATGCGCTGGCTCATCGGCCAGGCCGAAAACGCCACCAGCCGCCAGCGCTACAAGGGCCTGGGCGAAATGAACCCCGCCCAGCTGTGGGAAACCACGATGGACCCAACCGTGCGCCGCCTGCTGAAGGTGCAGATCGACGATGCGATCGAGGCGGATCGGGTGTTCACGATGCTGATGGGGGATGAGGTGGAGCCGCGGCGGGAGTTTATTGAGACGAATGCGCTTAGGGCGGGAAATATTGATATTTGAGGTTATGTGCTGCTGCCGCTTGGCCGCGAAAAATATAAGGCGAAGGTGGACTGGTCTCGCGAAGAAGTAGAGGCGATCGTTGCCGATTACCTGCATATGCTCACACTGGAGTTGAGCGGGCAGTCTTACAGCAAGACGGAACACCGTCGCCGGCTGCAAGCCTTGCTGGCGGGGAGATCCGATGGGTCCATTGAATTCAAGCATTGCAACATCAGTGCCGCCCTGATGGACCTTGGCTTTCCCCGGATTCAAGGTTATCAGCCACGGTTCAACTATCAAGCGTTGTTGGCCGAAATACTAGCAGCTCAGGTTCAAGTTACGTCTCGTTTGGACCAAGCTGCCCAGGCCGCCGTCGAACGGCCCGCGATAGCGCCCGTGGTCGAAGATTTCTCGCAGGTCAAAACCCAGGCTCCGGCATGCCAGGCCAAAGTTGCTGAGCCAGAAATGCCATACGCATTCCGCGCGATGAAGCGAGACTATTTTGAGCGAGAGGCCGCCAATCGATCTCTGGGATTGGCGGGCGAAGAATTCATCGTTCAGTTTGAGCACTGGCGATTGGTGCAATTTGGCCAGCAGCGTCTTGCCGATCGCGTCGAACATGTTTCAGTCACCAAGGGCGATGGTCTTGGCTACGACGTAAGGTCTTTTGAAGCCGATGGTCGCGAACGCTTCATCGAAGTCAAAACGACGTCATTCGGCAAAGACACCCCATTTTTTGTTTCTCGCGGCGAATTATTGCTGTCCAGACAAGCCAAAGAACAATTTCATCTTTATCGTTTGTTCGAATTTCGAAGAGCACCCCGCCTCTTCGATCTAGCTGGTCAGTTGGATCAACATTGCCTTTTGGACCCAATCTCCTACAAGGCAAGTTTTTCTTGATTTGCGACGAGACGCCTTTTGCGAGGCCTAAACCGGGCCAGTGTTCAGCCAATCCCTTTGAGGTTTGCTTGCAAGCGTCCCGGAGGACTGGTCCTCAACACTTCAACCGAAACTGCCGATCCCGCGCCTCCCGCTTCCGCGCGGTGATCCAGTCCTGCATTTCCCCGCTCTGCGGCTGGCGCGCCCAGGCGTCCAGATCTTCGATGTAGCGCGCCAACCCGGAGCACGTGGCGGCCTTGTCCGCGTCCGGCGGCGGCGCCGGGATCACCACCGGAGCCGGCGCGGGCGGCGGCAGGGCACTGCGGATAGGCGTGGCCTGCGCCAACACGGACGCCTGCATCAAGTTCACGTCAGGCCGCACGGCGAGCTGCTCCGCTTTGGCGCCGTCGGGACACGGGCCATCGGAGTACGTGGTTCTGCCTTTGAGCACGCATTTGCTGACGGTCTGTCCGGGCGCGGGCGCGAGGCGGGTGGCAGTTGCCGGCGGCGTGGGCGAGGCGGGTGGGGCGTCTGCGTCTGGTACCGGGGCTGTGTCAGGTGTAGCGACGGAATGGGCCAGGCCGCGCACGGTGACGCCGAGTCCGGCTGGCTCGTGCCAGACCCAGGCGACCAGCGCCAGCAGGAGCAACAAGGCCAGGAGGAACGCCGGCCAGCGGCGCTTCTCGGGCGCGGGGCTGAAAGGTGAAGGCGCCCTGCGCTCCTCATCGTCTGCAACCGCCATGGATCCTTCCTTGACGAAATCAATCAACAAATTTTTCAAGCCAAATTGGCATCTGGCGCTGAATCCATCTGCGCGGGTAGCTCCTGATTTAGAAGCAAACTTGCCGCCGCTTGGCGCCAGCGCTTTTGGGTTAGAAATATGTTCGCACACTTCGGACAACGGTTGGCGGCCCATGGGCCATCACTGGCGTGCTCGCCTCGGCCGTCCACCATCCGGCAATGCGGTGACGGCCACCACCCCCGCCCCCAGCAGCCACCCCGCCAGCACATCGATCACGTGATGCTGATACGTCGTCAACACCGAAACAGCGATCAAGCCGAACCACAGGTGCAGGCATCGCCCCGCCCATTGGCCACGACACGGCGAGAACCGGGCCCACAACACGAGCAGCACCGCGATGTGCAGCGACGGCGCGCGGTTGTACGGTCGATCGAACCAGACGAGTGCGGCGTACATCGGGTGGAAGAGGCCGTCGACCACCGGCCGCTCGAAGGTGAAACGCAGCGGAAAGGCGGCGTAGCACAGCATCGCCACCAGCAGCACGAGCATCAGCCGGGCCACGTGGCGCCGCAGTTCGATCGGGCCGCCCTCGGCGAAAAACGAGAGCACGAAGAACACGCAGATCGACAGGTAGGGCACGATCGTCCAGGGCACGAACGGAATGTGGCGCTCCCAGTCGAACACGGTGGCACCGACGTCGTGGCGCAGGCTGGTGAAGTGGTTCGCGAGCCAGTAGGTGGCAACGAAGATGGCCGAAGTCATGGCACACGCATAGGCGGCATCGGCCTCGCGCGGCAAGGCCTGGGCGACATGGGATGAAGACGGCATGGCGCATCCTTTCCGGAGTGAGACGGCGATCGTGGCGATCGCTCGACGTGTCTCGTGACTCTAGGAAAAGGGGCGCCTTGCGTGAATGCCGCGAAGGCGCGACGGGTCGGCCCAGAGGCGTTCATCCTTTTGAAGGATGCGCTCGCGCGATCGCGGGATGTGATGGACGCTCACCGTGCCGCGGTGCGCCGGTGCTCCAGCCGGGCCATCCAGCGTGTCAAGGGCCACAGCAAGGCCAGGTACATCAGCGCGGCCAGCACCACGGGTGACGGGTTGTAGACCAGCGATTGCGCGTCGCGCGCCGCGCGCAGCAACTCGGGCAGGCCGACCACGCTGGCGATGGTGGTGAGCTTGACGACCTCGATGCTGTTGCTCACCAGGTCGGGCATCACGTTCTTCACCGCCTGCGGAATGACCACGTGGCGCAATGCCTGCAGCCGGGTGAGGCCGGTGGAGCGTGCGGCTTCCATCTGGCCGGGGGCCACGGCTTCCAGGCCGGCGCGGAACACTTCGGCAAAGTAGGCGGCATTGTTCAGCAGGAAGCCGAGCACCACGGCGCCGAGTTTCGGAATCTCCCAGCCAAGGAAAGGCAGGCCGAAGTACACGAACACCAGCAGCACCAGCGGCGGAAACGCGCGGAAGAAGTCGATGAAGGCCACCGCGGCCCAGCGCAGCGTGCGCCGCCGGCTTTGGCTCAAGACCAGGGCCAGCGCCAGGCCGGCCGCGGCGCCCAGGGGGATGACCAGGGCCGACAGCCAGATGGTGGTCCACAGGCCTTGCAGCAGGTACGGGAACACTTGCGCATAGATCGGCAAGTTGAAGAAGTTTTGCAGCAGCGCTTCCATGCTCAACGGCCCTTCCAGCGGCGCTCGATCCAGCGTGCCAGCACCACCACCGGCAGAAACACCGCCAGGTAGGCCAGGGCCCCCAGCGTCAACGGTGTGGGATTGCCCGAGGTGCTGCTGGCGGCCTGGGCCTGGTTCAGGATTTCATTCAGGGCCACCACCGAGCCCAGGGCGGTGTTCTTGGTGATGGAGATGACGCGGTTGGTCAGCGGTGGCACGGCGCGGCGCAGCGCCTGCGGCAGCACCACCCAGCCCATGGCCTGCCACCAGCGCATGCCGGTCGACCGCGCGGCTTCCATCTGGCCCACCGGCAAGGAAACGATGCCGGCCCAGATGCTTTCTTCCGCATAGGCCGCCAGCACCAGCGACAAGGCCAGCCAGGTGGTGGCAAAGGCCGACAGCGGCAAGCCGATGGATGGGAAGCCGAAGTACACGACGATCAGCAGAATCAACGGCGGCAGCGAGCGCATCACGTCGGCGAAGCCCACCACGCCCCACGCGATGGGGCGGATGCGCAGCGCCCGCAGCACGGCCAGCGCCAGCCCCAGCAAGACCCCGGTGACCACCACGGCCAGCCCCACGCCCACGGTCACGCCCAGGCCCTGCAGGATCTGCAGCCAGTAGCGCGCCGCAACCTCCTGGTTGAAGAACGTGAAGACCAGGCCCGAGTTGTCGCCGCTCATGCTGCCCGTCCCGTTCACGCGGCACGCGCGCCGCTGTAGCGACTGACGAAGCTGCGGGTGCGCGCTTCGCGCGGGTGCTCGAACACGTCGGCGGCGGAGCCTTCCTCGACCACCACGCCGCCGTCCATGAAGACCACGCGATCGGCCGCCGCGTGCGCAAAGGCCATTTCGTGGGTCACGACCAGCATGGTCATGCCGCCTTCGCGCAACTGGCGCATCACCTGCAGCACGTCTTCCACCAGCTCGGGGTCGAGCGCGCTGGTCGGTTCGTCGAACAGGATCACGCGCGGCTGCAAGGCCACCGAGCGGGCGATGCCCACGCGCTGCTGCTGGCCCCCGGAGAGCTGCGCCGGGTAGGCGCCCGCCTTGTGGCCCAGGCCCACCCGTTCCAGCGCGGCCTGCGCCAGTTGCCGCGCCTCGGCCTTGCTGCGGCCCTGCACGAGGCGCAGCGCCAGGGCCACGTTGTCGAGTGCGGTGAGGTGCGGGTAGAGATTGAACGCCTGGAACACCATGCCGATCTGCTGGCGCACGGCGTTGATGTCGACGTCGGCGCGGGTGATGTCGCGGCCATCGAAGATGACCTGGCCGCCGCTGGCTTCTTCGAGCCGGTTGCAGCAGCGCAGCATGGAGCTCTTGCCCGAGCCCGACGGCCCGATCACGCACACCAGCTCGCCCGGCCGCACGCGCAGGTCCACGCCGCGCAGCACTTCGTTGGCGCCATAGGACTTGCGCAGTCCGACAATTTCTAACAAGGGTGGGGGCATGACCATGGCGGGCTCGGCAAAACGTTCAACAGGATGGCGGGGGAACGACGGGTGCCACTGGCTTCAGCTGCACTTGGCCGTGACGGGCGTGGCGTCGTAGCCGTCCATGCCGGGCACGCCGGTGCCAGGCGCGAGCTTGACGGCAGCGTCGTCCGCGCCCGGGGTGAAGCCGAACCACTTGACGGCCAGCTTGGCCACCGTGCCGTCCTGCTTCATGCACTTGAGCGCGTTGGAAGCGGCGGCGCGGCCGGCCTTGTCATCCAGGCGGAAGGGCAGCGCCCAGACCAGGCCGGTCTTGACGGTGTAGCCGGTCTGCAGCGCCGCGTTCTGCTTCGCGGCCCAGGCCACGACGGTGGTGCCGGCGAGGTTGTAGTCGGCGCGGTTGGCGAGCACGGCCTGCACGGCGTCGGCGTTGTTGCCGTAGACGTCGAACTTGAAGTCGTATTTGGCGGCGTTGTCGCGTGCCCAGCCTTCGTAGTTGGAGCCCTTGTTCACGGCCACGGTCTTGCCCTTCAGGTCTTCCAGGCGGGCCAGCGGTGCGCCTTTGCGGCCGAGAAAGGTGTAGTCGGTGTCGAGGTAGCCTTCGGTGAACAGCATGGCTTTGGCGCGCTCGGGCGTCACCGTCACCGGCGCGAGCAGGAAGTCGTAGCGCTTGCTGTTCAGGCCGGGCACCAGGCCGGAGAACTCGGTGGCCTCGATGTCGATCTTGCGGCCCAGGCGTTTGGCCAGCTCTTCGCCCAGGTCGATGTTGAAGCCCTGCGCGCCGCCGCCGAGCTTGGCCATGGCGTGGGGCGCGAAGGTGGCGTCCACCGCGGTCTTCAGCGGGCCGGTTTGCGCCCACACGGCGCTGGCGCACAGCGCGGCCAAGCAGGTCACGGTGCCGAGGGCCAGCGCACGGAACGAGGGTTTGAAAGTGGAACGGCGTTGCATGGAAGGCACTCCTGGTAGACGGTGATGAGGATGGATGGCGAAGAGAAATTCGGTGGCGGCGTCAGTCCGCACGCTTCAGGCCCACGAGTGCGCTGAAGGCCCCGCGCTGCGGCGAAGGCGCGGACGTGCGCAGCGGCTCGGGCCGCCCGCGCGGCACGAAGCTGCCGCTGCCGCGTGAGGCCAGCAGCACGCCATCGCGCACCACCGCCCGCCCGCGGCTGTACACGGCGGTGGGCCAGCCGGTGATGCGCCGGCCCTCGTAGGGCGTATAGCCCACGTTGTCGTGCAGCATGCCGGCCGTCACGTCGACCACGCGGGTCGGGTCCCACAGCGCGATGTCGGCGTCGGCACCGATGGCGATGCTTCCTTTGCGCGGCGCCAGGCCGTACATGCGGGCGTGGTTGGTGGCGGTGAGGGCGACGAACTGTTCGATGCCCATGCGGCCGGTCATCACGCCTTCGGAGAACAGCAGTGGCAGGCGCAGTTCGATGCCCGGCACACCGTTGGCCATTTCCTTGAAGGTGGTGGCGTCTCCCTTGGGCAATTTGCCCGAGGCGTCGAAGCGGTAAGGAGCGTGGTCGGACGAGAACACCCCCAGCGTGCCGTCGAGCAGGCCGTCCCACACGGCTTGCTGCGAGGCGGCGTCGCGCGGCGGCGGGCTGCAGCAGAACTTGGCGCCTTCCATGCCGGGCAGGTCGCTGTCGCCGGCCTCCAGGAACAGATACTGCGGGCAGCTCTCGGCCAGCACCGGCGCGCCGAGCTGGCGGGCGGCGCGGATCACCTCCACGGTTTCGCGGCCCGCCACATGCACGATCAGCACCGGCACATCGACCAGGCGCGCCAGCGCGATGGCGCGATGGGTGGCTTCGGTTTCGGCCAGCGCGTCGTGCGCCACGGCATGGAATTTCGGTGCGGTGTGGCCGCGCTCCAGCAGGCGGTGCGCCACCCAGCGGATCATGTCGTGGTTCTCGGCGTGCAGCATCACCAGCGCGCCCAACTCGCCGGCGGTGGCCATCACGTCGAGCAGCTGATAGTCGTCAAGCTTGAGCTTGTCGTAGGTCATGTAGACCTTCAGCGAGCTGATGCCGTCGCGCACGGCCTGCGGCAGGTGTTCGCGCAGCGCGGTCTCGTCGGGGTTGGTCAGGATCAGGTGAAAGCCGTAGTCGATGACCGCCTTCTCGGCGGCGCGGCGGTGGTAGTCGGCCAGCACCTCGGGAATGGCGTCGTTGCGGTGTTGGGCGGCAAACGACAGGATGGTGGTGGTGCCGCCGAACGCGGCCGATACCGTGCCGCTGTAGAAGTCATCCGCACACATCACGCCCATGCCCGAGAGTTGCTCGATATGGCAATGGCTGTCGATGCCGCCGGGCAGCACCCAGCGGCCGCTGGCATCCACGTCCTCGCGTCCGGCGGGCAGAGCTGGCGCGATGGCGGTGATGCGCCCGCCCTGGATGCCGATGTCGGCATGGAAGGTCGCATCCGCATTGCTGATGCGGCCGTGACGGATGGTGAGGTCGAAATCCATGGTGGTGCGAAGGGCTGGTGTCAGAAAGTGCCGGGGTAGTGGCCGCCATCGAGCAGCAGGTTTTGCCCGGTGATGAAGCCGGCCTGTGCGCTGCACAGGTAGGCACAGGCATCGCCGAATTCCGCCGGGTCGCCCAGGCGGCGCGCGGGGTTGGCGGCACCGCGTTCGGCGATCACGGCCTCGACCGTCTTGCCGCTCTTGGCGGCCCACTGCGCAGCGGTTTCCTTGAGGCGGTCGGTCTCGAACGGGCCGGGCAGCAGGTTGTTGATGGTGACGTTGTGGGCCACGGTGACGCGTGCCAGGCCGGCCACAAAACCGGTGAGGCCGGAGCGCGCACCGTTGGACAGGCCCAGGATGTCGATGGGCGCCTTCACCGCGCCCGAGGTGATGTTGACGATGCGGCCGAAGCGGCGCGCGATCATGCCGTCCACCGTGGCCTTGATGAGGGCGATGGGCGTGAGCATGTTGGCGTCGAGTGCGGCGATCCAGGCGTCGCGGTCCCAGTCGCGGAAATCGCCAGGCTTGGGGCCGCCCGCGTTGGTGACCAGGATATCGGGCTGCGGGCACGCGGCCAACACCGCGGCGCGGCCGGCGTCGGTGGTCACGTCGGCGGCCACGGTGACGACATCGGCGCCCGTGGTGGCACGAATTTCTGCGGCGGTGCGCTCCAGGGCTTCCACGCCACGCGCCACCAGCGTCAGGCGGGCGCCTTCGCGCGCCAGCGAAATGGCACAGGCACGGCCCAGGCCCTTGCTCGAGGCGCACACCAGTGCGCTGCGTCCGGAGATTCCGAGATCCATTGGTTGTACTCCGGCTCAGGCGATGACAAAGGGGCTGCGCTGGTCGAGCGAAAGGCCGACGCGTTGCACGGTGGCCTCGAGTTCACGCGCGGTGATCGGGTCCATGCGCATGCCCGGCGAGCGGATGGCGTCGCAAGCGATCACGCCACGGCGCATGTAGGTCGTCTTGCGCAGCGCCAGGCCCATCTTGGGTTGGAACTCGTAGCGGATCAGCGGGCAATAGCGGTCGAACGTCGCGGCGGCGGCGGCATGGTTGCCGGCGGCATGGTGCTGGTAGATGCGCACCAGGATCTCGGGGAAGGCGAAACCCGTCATCGTGCCCACCGCGCCGCGTTGCAGCTCTTCCAGAAAATAGACACCACCCAGGCCGCCGAACACCTTCATGCTGCCCTGGGCCAGCTCGAGGATGCGCGAGATCTTCTGGCCGACGGGCGGCTCCTCCATCTTGATCATGCCCACGCCGCCCTCGCGGCCCAGGCGGGCCACCAGCTCGGCGCCGATCTCGGTGCCGAAGGAGTCGGGAAAGTCATGGATGACGACCGGAATCTTCACCGCCTGGGCCACGGTGCGGTAGTAGTCGAACTGCACGGCGTCGGCCGTGGTGTCCAGCGGCGCCACGAACACGGCGCCGGCGCCGAGTGCTTCGGCTTCACGCGCCTGCTCCACCGCGCCGGCGATGCCCAGGGCGCGTACACCCACCCATACCGGCACGCGGCCCTTGGCCTGGGCGATGAAGGCGCGGATCACCTGGCCGCGTTCTTCCTGCGACAGCTTGTGCGACTCGCCCAGGAAGCCCAGGATGGCCAGGCCATCGACACCGGCCTCCAACTGGAAGTCGACCAGCGAAGCGATGCTGGCCAGGTCGAGCGCGCCGTCCGCCGCAAAGGGCGTCGGGCAGATGGTGAACACGCCTTTGGCGGTGGCAAGGCGGTCGGTGGTGGCGGGGTTTGCGGTCATGGTCGATAGCCGGGTTGCTGTGAAGTTGTGGCCGATTATTCGAAACACCCCGGCCGGTGTCGCGTGCTTTTATGGCGGACACCCTTAACAACGTGTTAACCACCCGTTGCCGGCGCAGGGTCGGGCGCCGGCTGGAATCCCTCGCTTTGCATGAGCTGGCGCAGCACGCCGACAAACGTCTGGGCCATTTGCGACAGCGGCTCGAAGCGCGAGTGCACCAGGTTGGCCTGCAGACGGGGCGCATCCAGCAGTGGCCGCACCACCAGTTGGCTGGCCGGCCAGCTGCGCACGGAAAACTCGTCGACCAGCGCAATGCCGGCACCCGCCTGCACCAGCGCGCAGGCGTTCTGCGGCGAGCCGACTTCGATGGCGGTGCGGTAGCTCTCGCCGGCCGCCTCGAACAGCCCGGTCACCAGCACGCCGAAAGGCGAGCCGCGGTCGTAGGCGATCAACGGGTAGGCCAGCAGATCCGCGGCCGTGAGCGTGGCCCGGCGCGACAGCGGATGGTTGTAGGGGCAGATGCACACCAGGCGACCGCTGCCCAGCGGGGTGGATTCGAGGTTCGGATGCTCCACCGGCAGGATCGTCACGCCCAGGTCGGCCTGGTGGTTGAGCAGCCGCTCCACCAGCGGCGCAAAACCCAGGTACTGGAAACCCAGCTTGACCTGCGGATGGGTATGGCGAAACGCGGCCATGGCTTGCGGAATCACCATCTGGCCCACGCTGGGACTGGACACCACGTTCAGGATGCCCTCACGGTGTTCACCCAGTTCGCGCGCCAATTCGTTGACGCGCTGCACACCGGCGTAGACGTGCTCCACCTCGCGGAACAGTTTCTTGGCCTCGGGGGTGGCGTAGAGCCGACCCTTGATGCGCTCGAACAGGGCAAAGCCGACCCGCGACTCGGTGTGCGACAACAGCCGGCTCACGGCCGGCTGGGAGACGAACAGCAGCTGCGAGGCGCCGCTGATGGAGCCGGTGATCATCACGGCACGAAACACTTCGATCTGGCGCAGATTCAAGGACATGGTGCACAGCCAATTAACAAACGGTTAAGGGTGACCCACAACATAGCAAGTGCCATGCCGCCCACCCCGCCCTAGACTGGCGGCGAGCCCGGCGATGGTCGCCAGGACACACCGACGCCTTCGCCATGCAGCATCCGATCTACGTCATCAACCCCAACAACGACAGCGGCGTGACCGCTGGGCTGGATGCCGCCGTGGCCCCCTGCGCCTCGCCGGCGGCCCGCCCATCACCTGCGTGACCTTGTCCGACGGCCCGCCCGGTGTGCAAAGCCAGCTCGATGTCGACACGGCAGCGTTGTCGGTCTACCGCTTCGCCCAGGCCCACCGGGGCCGGGCCAGCGCCTTCGTGGTGGCCTGCTTCAGCGATCCCGGCCTGGCTGCACTGCGCGAGAGTGCCGGTGTGCCGGTGCTGGGCATCAGCGAAAGTGCGGTACTGACGGCGCTGACGATGGGCCAGACCTTTGGCGTGATCGCGATCCTGCCAGGCTCGATTCCGCGCCACCTGCGCAACTGGAGCGCCATGGGCGTGGCCAGCCGATGCGCGGGCGAAGTGGCCATCGGGCGGGACGTCTCCGCGCTGGCCGACCGCCCCGCCACGCTCGCGGCCATGTGCGATGCCGGCCGCCGCCTGCGCGACGAACGTGGGGCGCAGGTGCTGGTGATGGGTTGCGCCGGCATGGCGCCTTTCCGCGAACCGCTGCAGCAAGCCACCGGGCTGCCTGTGGTGGAGCCGACGCAGGCGGCCACCGCCATGGCCCTCGGCCGCGTGCAGCTCGGCTGGTGACACCGGCCTCCCTCCAACCACTGAAGCCTTTCGAACATGACCACACCCCCTACGACACCTCCCGCTGCCGCGGCACATCCTGATCTGCTGCAACGCCTGCACGCCACCGTGGGCGACGCCGGCCTGGTGCTCGATGCCGAAGCACAAGCGCCCTACCTGCAGGACTGGCTCGGCAAATGGCATGGCCGCACACCGGTGGTGGTCCGCCCGTCAAGCACCGAGCAGACCGCCGCCGTCATGGCCATCTGCCACGAAACCCACACCCCGGTGGTGACCCAAGGCGGCAACACGGGCATGAGCGGCGGCGCCACACCGGACGGCAGCGGCGCCCAGGTGGTGCTGAGCATGGTGCGCATGAATGCCATCCGCCACGTGGACCCGATGAACAACAGCCTGACGGTGGAGGCCGGTGTGCTGCTGGCCAACGTGCATGCGGCGGCCGCGGAGATCGACCGTTTCTTCCCGCTGAGCCTGGGTTCCGAAGGCAGTTGCACCGTTGGTGGCAACCTGGCCACCAACGCGGGCGGTATCGCCGTGCTGCGTTATGGCAACACGCGTGACCTGGTGTTGGGCATCGAAGCCGTGTTGCCCGATGGCCGCATCTGGAATGGCCTGCGCGCGCTGCGCAAGGACAACACCGGCTACGACCTGCGCCACCTGTTCATCGGCTCCGAGGGCACGCTGGGCGTGATCACCGCGGCCGTGCTCAAGCTCTACCCGCGCCCGGTGGCACGCGCCACCGCATGGATCGGCGCGGCAAGCCTCGAGGCCCTGGTGGCCCTGCTGGCCCGGCTTCGCTCGCATTGCGGCGAACGGCTGGTGGCGTTCGAGATGATGTCGCAGGCCTCGCTCGACCTGGTTCTGGCGCACGTGACCGCCACCCGCGCGCCCCTGGCCGGCCAGCATGCCTTCCACGCGCTGGTCGAGCTGGCCGACACCCGCGCGGACGGCCTGGCCGAACTGCTGGAAGAAGGCTTGGGCGCGGCATTGGAAGACGGACTGGTGCAGGACGTCGCGGTGTGCACCAACGCCAGCCAGGCTACCGCGTTCTGGAAACTGCGCGAAGGCATTTCACAGGCCCAGGTGCGCGCAGGCAAGGCCATCAAACACGACATCGCCCTGCCCATCTCGGCCATTGCCGGTTTTGTGGCGCAGGCCGATGCAGCACTGCAGGCGCTGCAGCCGGACGTGCGCATCGTCAACTTCGGCCACCTGGGCGATGGCAACCTGCATTACAACGTGCTGCAGCCGGCCGACACCCCCTACGCCGAAATGACCGAGAAAACGGCGCTGCTGAACCGGACCGTGCACGACCTGGTGCATGCCATCGGCGGCAGCATCAGCGCCGAACACGGCATCGGCCAATTGCGCCGCGACGAACTGCCGCTCTACAAGCCGGCGCTCGAATTCGAACTGATGATGCGCATCAAGCAGGCACTCGATCCCAACCAGATCATGAACCCGGGGAAACTGCTGTAGGCGGCACCACGGCCCGGACCCACCTTTTGCGGCCGCGCCTCAAAGCTGCGAAGCGATCACCGAGGCGAACTTTTCCGCGAGCTTTTCCTTCAACGGCCGATCGGCCCACTGGGCGAAGGAGACGGGCTTGGACCTGGCCAGGTCGGCCTCGAAAATCCGCGTCTGCTCCGCGGCAAATGCGTTGTCGACGATGTTCAGCGTGGCTTCGTCGTTGAGGCGGAACGAACGGTTGTCGAAGTTCGTGGAGCCCACCGAGACGAACAGATTGTCGACCACCAGCACCTTGCAGTGGAACATGGTCGGTGCGTATTCGGCGATGGTCGCGCCAGCCTGCAGCAGTTCTCCCCATTGCGCGCGCGAGGCGCTGCGCACGCTGTCGCTGTCGATGTGTTCGCCGGGCACGACGATGCGCAGGCGCACGCCGCGTTGCATCGCGGCGAGCAGTGCGTGCCGGGTGAGCTCGTCGGGCACGAAGTAGGCGGCCGAGAGGTCGATGCTCCTGTTCGCGGCGGTGATGGCCAGCAGGTACATGAGCTGCATGCTGTCGCTGCCGCCCGAGGGCGAGCTGCTGAACATCTGCGCCTGCGCGTCGCCCGCCTTGTCGAGCATGGGAAAGTAGGGCTCGCCCTGCAGCACGTGGCCGGTGGCCTTGATCCAGTTGTCCATGAACACGGCCTGCAACTGCGCGACCACCGGGCCGCGCACCTCGAAGTGGGTGTCGCGCCAATGCGCCGGGTCCTGCGCGTGGCCGGTCCATTCGGGCGCGATGCCCACGCCGCCGGTGAAGCCGATGCGGCCGTCCACCACCAGCAGCTTGCGGTGCGTGCGATTGTTGAGCCGGCCCAGGTGGGACCAGTGCGGCGGGTGGAACTTCTGGATCTGCACGCCGGCCGCGCGCATCTCCTCGAGCAGCGCGTCATCCATCTTCGCGCTGCCCACCCAGTCGAGCAGCACGTGCACCTTGACGCCCGCACGCGCGCGCTCGGCCAGTGCGTCGGCGAAAGCGCGGCCGATGTCGCCCGCCCAGTAGATGTAGGTCTCGAAGGTGATGGTGGCCTTGGCTTCCTGGATGGCCGTCAGCATCGGCGGAAAGATGGCATCGCCGTTGACCAGCGTCGTGGCCCGGTTGCCGGGCTGAAAGGGCGGGCCGAGCAGCACACCCAGTTCGTGCAGGAAACGCGGGTCTTCGATGCCGTACACGCGCGCCACCTGGCGCTCGATCTTCTTTTCGCCGCCCTTGAAATTGGAGACGAGCACGGCGGCGATCACCGTGGCCAGCACGATGAGCAGCACGCTCCTGAAGGTAAAGCGACGTTTTGTCCACGAATTCATCGAACGATGGTAAGGCCCGCAGGCAACCGCGCCTGTGGGAGAACACCTCAGAAAGTTCGAAAGAAGCCGTAAGTTGGGACTGTTATCTTCCGGATCGTGGTGCGCCTGCTTTCGACACCATCAACCCGCGGCGATGCGGAGTCATCTGAATCTGGAAAAGACCCGAAATGATGCACCACCCGAAATACCGAGCCGATATCGACGGCCTACGTGCGATCGGCGTGTTGTCCGTGGTGGGATTCCATGCTTTTCCGAATTGGATCAGGGGCGGCTACATCGGGGTCGACATATTCTTCGTGATCTCGGGCTTCCTGATCAGCACCATCATCATGGGGACGCTGGAACGCGACCGTTTCAGCTATGCCGATTTCTATGGCCGCCGCATTCGCAGGATCTTTCCAGCCTTGGTGCTGGTGCTGGGCTGTAGCTTGCTGCTGGGCTGGTGCAGCCTGCTGGCCGACGAGTTCCAGCAGCTGGGCAAACACGCGGCAGGTGGCGCCATGTTCATCGCCAACTTCGTGTTGTGGAATGAGGCGGGCTACTTCGATACGTCCGCCGAATTCAAGCCGCTGCTGCACTTGTGGAGTCTGGCGATCGAGGAGCAGTTCTATATTTTCTGGCCAATCCTGCTGGGTCTGGTCTGGCGCAAGAAATGGAGCTTCCTGATCGTCACAAGCGTCGTTGCGGTGGTCTCATTCGCCATCAACCTCGTGACGGTACCGTCGAACCCTGTAGCGGCTTTCTATTCCCCGCTCTCGCGCTTCTGGGAATTGATGATCGGCGGAATTCTGGCATATCTGCTGCTGCACCGCCCTCGGATGCTCGACAGATTCTCCAACGCACAGTCCGCCCTGGGCATGGCCTTGCTGGCGCTTGGTTTTGCAACTCTCACCAAGGATTCTCCGTTTCCAGGCTGGCGCGCCTTGATGCCGACACTGGGTGCCTTCCTGCTCATCTCGGCCGGACCGGCTGCTTGGGTGAACAGGGCTGTCCTGGCCAGTCGGCCGATGGTGTGGTTCGGCCTGATCAGCTATCCGCTCTATTTGTGGCATTGGCCAGCACTGAGCTTCGCCCGCATCGTCGCCGGCGGCACGCCCAGCGCCACCGTGCGCGTCGGCGCGGTGACGTTCAGCGTCGTGGCGGCATACCTGACCTACCGGTTGATCGAGGTGCGTTTCCGAAACAACCAGCGTCTGCGCTTGAAGAACATGGGACTGGTAGCCGTTGCGATGGCGATCCTGGCAAGCGGTCTGGTCGTTTTGATGAGCCAGGGCCTGCCCGATCGGGCGATTGCCGCACGCAACGCCAACAAACGCAGCCCGAGTCTCGTGTTCCAGGCGGCGATCCCGGTGGGAGTCGTTCCATGTTCCGGCAACAACGCCATCCCGGAAATGCTGCAGCCCCACTGCCGTCAGTATGTCGTGCGCGCAGGTGCTCCTACGGTGCTCCTATGGGGTGACTCGTCGAGTGGCGCCTGGAGCCATATGTTCTACCAACTTGCCGAACGGCATGACTTCAATGTGGTCCTGTTCAGCCATCCCTCGTGTCCGCCCTTGCTCGGCGTGCGTAAGTCCTTCCACCACCACCCCCAATCCAACCGGTATTGTTCTGACGCACGCCTGGGCCAAGTGGTGCTGCAGTCGATCACCGCCTTGCAGCCTCAAGCGGTGGTGTTGATGGGTGCCTGGGTCGGTTACAGCCACTATCGGGACGAAAACGCCGCCACCAACGAATACATCACCACGGATCCAAGCGCCGACGCCGACCGGACATCGAGCATTACCGCCATCCGCAACCAGTTGCCGCTCACCATCGAGGCGCTGGACGATGTGACCAACGTCCTGGTATTCAACAGTTGGCCGAGCCTGTTGACCTTGCCGAACTACCAGGTCGACCGCCTGCCCTTCATCCGATCGAATGCGTCGATGCCACTCAAGCCAGCCGCGCAACACGCAGAGGAGTCGGCCGTGGTTCACGAAACCCTGGCCCGCGTGATGACCAGCGGGCGCACTCGTCACACACGCGTCTTCGACCCGGCCGCCAAGATATGCGCCACGGTATGCGCAATGTCCTTTCGAGACGTCGGCCTGTATGAGGACACGTACCACATCACGCCGTATGGTTCCATGCTTTTTGGGGAGGATGTGTGGGCCTTGCTGGGGCCCATGCTGGGCCGCAGTTGACGAGCCTGATCAAGGCAGAGGATCGAGCCGCTGCCGTACCTGCTTCAGCAGGCCGTCGCACGCATCCTCGACCAGGTCCAGCACGTGCTCGAAGCCGCGCTCGCCGCCGTAGTACGGGTCGGGCACCACCGGGCTGTCGTGGCGCTCGCAGAACTCGGTGAGGCGGCGGATCTTGGTGTGGTGGCGCGGATCGCTCTGGTCCTGCGCCAGGGCCAGGTTGTCCCAGTCCATGACCAGGATCAAATCATGCGCCTCGAAGTCCGCATCGATGATCTGCCGCGCGCGCAGCGCGGACAGGTCGTAGCCGCGGCGGCTGGCATGTTGCTGCGAGCGCGCGTCCGGCGGGCTGTCGGGGTGGTAGTTGTGCGTGCCGGCCGAGTCCACGCGGATGCGATCTTCCAGGCCGAGGGCCTTCACCTTGTGCAGGAACACGCCATGGGCGGTGGGGCTGCGGCAGATGTTGCCCATGCAGACGAAGAGAATGGAAAAAGTTCTCATGGACCCGATGTTGCCTGCAATCGGTGTTCCCGTGTTAGCGTTCAGGCCCACCATGACCAGCCATCTCGAACTGCGCCAGCTCCGCTATTTCGTTGCCGTCGCCGAAGAACTGAATTTCCGGCGCGCCGCGGACCGCCTGGCCATCACGCAGCCGCCGCTGAGCCGGCAGGTCCGCGCGCTGGAGGATGACCTGGGCGTGCAACTGCTGCAGCGCGACCGCACGGGTGTGGCGCTCACCGCCAGCGGCGCGGCCTTCCTGGCGAAGGCGCGTGATCTGCTGGAGCGCGCCGAGCAACTGGTGAGCCAGACCCGGCGCGGCGCACCAAAGGGCGAGGAGGTGCGCATCGGCATCACCACCGTGGTAGATGCGGCGCTGTTCACCTGGCTCGCGCCGGCGTTGCGCCAGCGTGTGCCGGGCCTGGCGCTCACGCAGAAGCGGCAGATTTCGCAGCAGTCGGTGGCCGACCTGCGCCGCGGCTTGCTGGACCTGGCGATCATCGGCCTGCCTTCGCTGACCGGCGGGCTGGCGGTGGAAGTGTTGGCCGTCGATCCGCTGGTGGCGGCGCTGCCTGCACAGCACCCGCTCGCGCGGCGCAAACGCATTGCGCTGGCCGAGTTGAACGACGATGCGCTGTTCTGGTTTGCGCGTTCGCTGAATCCGGCCTACTTCGACCACTTCGGCACCGTGTTCCGGCAACTGGGTTTCGATCCGCCACGGCTTCAGGAACCGGCCGACCACCATGTGCTGCTCGGGCTGATCGCCGCCGGCCAGGGCATCGCGCTGATCCCTTCTTCGCTGAAGACGATCGCGCGCGAGGGCGTGGTCTACAAGCCGCTGAAAGAGCAGTCCGTCCTGCGCATCGAGATCGCTGTGGCCTATCCGCGCGAAGGTCTGTCTTCGCATGCGGAGCTCGTGCTGCAGGCCTTGCGCGACCACCATGGGCTGGGTTTGCCGAAAGCCGGTTGAAACGGCGGGAGCCGGTCAACCCAGGTTTCGCTCGGCCATCGTTTCCTTCGCGACAAGGGCGGCGTTGATGGCGGCCGGAAAGCCCGCGTAGACGGCGGTATGGGTGACGATTTCCACCAACTGCTCCCGCTTGCCGCCCACGTTCATGAAGCCGTGCATGTGCACCTTGAGTTGCGCCGGGGCGGTGCCGAGCGCGGTGAGGGCCGCCACGGTGACGAGTTCACGCGATAGCACGCTCAGGCCCGGGCGCGCGTAGACGTCGCCGAACGCAAACTCGACGATGTAGCGGCCAAGATCCGGCGCCACCTCGCCGAGCGCGGCAATGACGCGTTCGCCGGCGTGGCCGTCGATGGCCTGCAGGCCGGCCCAGCCGCGCGCGTAGCGTGACCCTTCCAAGGCCTGCGCGTCAGGCTTCGGCGGCAGGGCGATGCCTTTCTCCGCGAACAGCTCCTTCAGCACCAGTGCGGTGTTGACCGCCGCCGGGAAACCCGCGTACACCGCCATGTGGGTCGCGAGCTCGACGAGTTCTTCGGCGGTACAGCCCACCTGCAGCGCGCCCGCGAGATGGAACTTCAACTGCGGGCTGGCATTGCCGAGCGCCGCGAGCGCACCCGAGGTGGCCAATTGGCGCTGGGCCAGGTCGAGCTGCGGCCGCGCGTAGATGTCCCCGTACGCGAACTCGATGGCGAACCGCGCGAGGTCCGGCGCAATGTCGGCCAGCGCGGTCTCCAGCGACGGCGGGCTTCGGCCTTCGATGCGGGCGAGCTGCGCGAGGCCGGCGGCGTAGCGGGGGGAGGAAGGGGCGGGCGAAGAAACGTGTGAAGAAACGGAGGAAGAGGTCACGGCGGGCTTTCTGTGGTGGATCAACCCCCAGCTTAGGCTGCCATGCCGCGTCCGGCCAATACCGTTGGCGTCATGCGCAAAAGGTATCAGGCTCAGCGCCTCCTCGACCGGTGCCCCGGCAGCGGCGACAATACGGGGCTCCGATTCAGACGAAACACACGCGATTGCCATGGGCTACCAGGTCAAAGAAATCTTCTATACGCTGCAGGGCGAAGGCGCCAACGCCGGCCGGCCGGCGGTGTTCTGCCGCTTCGCCGGTTGCAACCTCTGGTCGGGCCGCGAGGAAGACCGGAGCAAAGCCGTCTGCCAGTTCTGCGACACCGATTTCGTCGGCACCGATGGCACGTCCGGCGGCAAATACGCCACGGCTGAGTTGCTGGCCGAGCAGATCGCCGCGTTCTGGCCCGCCGGTGACGCCACCCACCGCTTCACCGTGCTCACCGGCGGCGAGCCGCTGCTGCAGGTGGACGACGCCCTGGTAGCGGCCCTGCACGCCCGCGGTTTCCGGATCGCGGTCGAGTCCAACGGCACGGTGGTCGCGCCCGAAGGCATCGACTGGCTGTGCATCAGCCCCAAAGCGGGCGCGCAACTGGTCCAGAAGCAGGGCGACGAGTTGAAGGTGGTCTGGCCCCAAGCCGGGCTGGACCTGCCGGCGCTGGCACAACTGCCGTTTCGTCACCACTACCTGCAACCCATGGACGGCCCGCTGCAGAAGACCAACACCGGCCTGTGCATCGCCGCCTGCATGGCGCAACCGGCCTGGAAGCTCAGCGTGCAGACCCACAAATTCACGGGCATTCGATGAGCCAGCCCCACACCCCCGGCACCGAAGCCTTGCTCGGCAGGTTCGAGGTCAGCCAGCGTTTCTTCTTCGATGCGGCCCACACGCTCCAACGCGAGATCGAAGCCGAGAGCAGCGCACGCATCCACGGCCACACCTACCATGCCGAGGTCACGCTCGCCGGCCAGCCCGACCCGCAGACCGGCATGGTGGTCGACCTCGGCCAGGTACGCGCCCACATCGCCACGCTGCGCGAACAGCTGGACCACCGCCTGCTCGACGAAGTGCCGGGCCTGGGCGTGCCCACGCTGGAGAATCTGTGCAGGTTCATCGCCGACGGCATGGCGAGCTACGCGTCGATGCTCAGCGCGGTACGGGTGTGGCGCGAGTCGACGGGGGATGGCTGTGTGTTGAGGTTGGGCTGAGGCCTCAGCGCAGCAACGCCAGCGTTGCCGCATCACGTTCACCACCGCAGAACTGGGCCAGCACGCGATCGAACAGCCCCCTGTCTTCGGGCATATTGGCTGCCTCTGAAAACAAAGTCATGCTGGACGCAAGCTTGAGGTCGTCGGGCGAGCCGAAGACCTGCGTTGCCGAACATGGCGGCAGGCGCATCAGCACTTCGCAGCAAGCTTTCAAGCGCGGGCCCAGTACCGGATGCGCGAGGTAGGCGCGGGCTTCGTCGATGGAGACGATGCCATAGCGCCAAGCCATCTGGCTTCTGCCAAGGCCGCGCAATTGGGGAAACACGAACCACATCCAATGGCTGCGTTTGCGGCCGGCGCGGAGTTCGGCGATTGCGTCATCGAACACCGGCGCCTGCGCCGCCACGAATCGCTCCAGGTCATGGCCGGCCGGGGCCATGCTTCAGCCCATGCTGATGCGCCGCGGCGCGGCTTGCAGGATGGACTTGGCACCGCCGCCGGCGCCGATGGTGCGCGCGGCCGGCACGGCCAGCATCGTGGGTACGGGTGAGACAGCCTGTCCGGCGGAGGGTGCCACGGCTTGCGCCGCCTTGCGTTCGTCGGCGGCCAGATAGGCCTTGGCGCTCAGGCCGAAGTTGGCAGCGTGGAACAGGGCGTTGCCTTCGTCGAGCGCACCGTCCACCACGGCGGGGCAGACCACGTCGGTGCTCTGGCGGATCTGTGCGGCGAGCCAGTCTTGCGTCACCACGCTGTCGGCATCGGCGAAAGCCAGCCAGCGCGCGCCGGCGCGCACGGCCGCATCGGCACCGGCCTTGCGCGCGGCACCGACATTGCCCGCCTCCACGTCCATGGTGTGCACGCCCCAGCTGCGTGCAAGCCAGCCGGTGCGGTCGTCGCAACGGTCGAGCACGACGGTGATCTGCACGTCATCTTCGGCCAGGGCCGGGTGGCGTGCGGCACGCACCAATGACTCGAGGCAGGCGTCGATGGTGTCCTGGGCATTGTGGGCGGGGACGATGATGGCAATCAATTGGCACCTCGCTGGGGTCGGTCGGTTGAAGAAGCTGAATCGGAACTGGCGGCGCAATCCACCTTGGGTTGATGCTGAATGCAACGCGCCCCGACGCGTGTAGGAGGCGGAGCGATCATCGCGCCAGCCCAAATCCAGCCAACACCAACCACAGCCGGATCGACGGTTTGCCCCGGCGTTTGCATCAGCTTCCGACCTTGTCGAGCGGCATGACGGCCCAGCGATTGCCGACCTTGTCCTTCAGCGTCTGCACCAGCGACTGCAGCACCGGCGCCGGCACCACCGCGCCGAAGCGCTCGGCCAGCACTTCGTCGGCCTTTACAGGCTTCTTCTCGCCGATCAGGAAGTTGCCTTCTTCGTCGTGTGGGGTGTTGAGTTCCATCTCCTCGTAGCGCGTGGCGAACCAGCGCCACATCGCGGTCTTCTGTTCAAGCTCGGGCGCGCCGCGCAGCCAGTCGTCCACCGGTTCAAAACGCGGCTGCGTGAGGTCGCCCGCGGCGGCGGGCAGGTCGATCAACTGGCCGTTGGTGAGTTCATCGGTGGCGATCATGGCCATGGCTTTTCCTTTCAATGCAAAGCAGAGTTGCGTCCAGCGTACGCGGGCCCGGGCGGGCCGCATGTAGGAGGCCGAGCGGTTGTGCTGTCCCGTGGGTCGCACCATGCGGGCACTCGCAGGGGTCATTCGTTCGAGCCCCTGGCTCCTTTTTTTAGCTCTTGTATTGATAGCTGTCCGCGTCAGTCCTCAGTGGACGAGGGCGCTAAAATGCCCTGAAATGAAGATGCTGAAAACCACGCTGCTGCTGGCGGCACTCACCGGGACCGCAGCCCAGGCCCAGAGCCCGGCACCGGTCAGCACCTCGCGCACCACCTGGTTCACCGTGGTGGGCGACCCGGAAGACCCGAACGTCGACACCGTGCAGGTCGATCCTGTGGACCACGACGGCAATCCCCGCACCATGCGCGTGCGCGTGAGCCGCTCAACCGCGCGCAGCAGCTGGGACGGCGTGCCCTACCGTTCGTACACCTCGAACGTGGCCTTCGAGTGCGACAGGAACCAGGCGCGTTACCTGAGCCTGAGCTACCACGGGCAACCGCTATGGCCGGGGGAGCCGGACAAGACGGTGGACTACTCCACGGGCACGCCGCGCATGATGGCGTTCCGCGACATGACGCCCAATCCCACGCAGCGCATCATCCAGGCGGCCTGCCGCCTCGTCGCCAAGCGCTGACCATCTTGTCGCCCATCGCCGTCATCGACTTCGAGACCACCGGCATTTCGCCGGGCCAGGGCGCGCGCGCCACCGAAGTGGCCATCGTGCTGCTCGAAGGCGGGCGCGTGGTGGATCGTTTCCAGAGCCTGATGAACGCCGGTGTGCATGTGCCGCACTTCATCACGCAGCTCACCGGCATCACCAATGCCATGGTGGCCGCCGCGCCGCCGGCCGAGCGGGTGATGGCGGACGCCGCGCGCTTCGTCGGCGACCTGCCCATGGTGGCGCACAACGCCGCGTTCGACCGCAAGTTCTGGCAGGCCGAACTCGCCCGGGCCGAAGTGCAGGCGGCCCAGCCCTTCGCCTGCACGGTGCTGCTGTCGCGCCGCCTGTATCCGCACGCGCCGAACCACAAGCTCGGCTCGCTTGTCGATTTCCACCGGCTGCCGCGCTTCGGTCAGGCCCACCGCGCGCTGGCCGACGCCGAGATGGCGGCCGCGCTGCTGGCCCACATGCAGCACGACCTGCGCCAGCGCTGGCGCGTGGCCTGCCCCGAGCACACGCTGCTGATGGCGCTGCAGCGCTGCGCCAAGCCGGCGGTGGCGGCGCTGCTGGCGCGCCACGCCGAGCCCGCCACCGCCTGACCCTCGTTCAACTGGATTGAGGCGCCGCGCGCGTCGCAGTACCATCCTCGTCCCAACGAGAAGTCGTACACAAAACAAGAGAAGAGGCCCCGCCATGCCCACCCACGCCCATCCCGCCGCTGCGGCCGCGCCGCGCACCCATGACACGACGCGCATCGACGACACCCGCATCAAGGCCGTGCGCCCGCTGATCACCCCTGCCCTGCTGCAGGAATGGCTGCCCGCGCCCGAGGCCGCAGAGGCCCTGGTGGAGGTCAGCCGCGGCGCCATCTCGCGGGTGCTGCACGGTGGCGATGATCGGCTGGTGGTGGTGGTCGGGCCGTGCTCGATCCACGACCACGACCAGGCGCTCGACTACGCACGGCAGCTGAAGGTGCAGGCCGACGCCTTGCGGGACGAGCTGCTGATCGTGATGCGCGTTTACTTCGAGAAACCCCGCACCACGGTGGGCTGGAAGGGCTACATCAACGACCCGCGCCTGGACGGCAGCTTCGCCATCAACGAAGGCCTGGAGCGCGCACGCCAGCTGCTGCTCGACTTGCTGGCGCTGGGCCTGCCGGTGGGCACGGAATTCCTCGACCTGCTGTCGCCGCAGTTCATCAGTGATTTGGTGAGCTGGGGCGCGATCGGCGCGCGCACCACCGAAAGCCAGAGCCATCGCCAGCTCGCCAGCGGCCTGAGCTGCCCGGTGGGCTTCAAGAACGGCACCGACGGCGGGGTGAAAGTGGCCAGCGACGCGATGCTGGCCGCGCAGGCCGAACACGCCTTCATGGGCATGACCAAGATGGGGCAGGCGGCGATCTTCGAGACACGTGGCAACGACGACTGCCATGTGATCCTGCGCGGCGGCAAGCAGCCCAACTACGCGGCTGCGGACGTGGATGCCACCTGCGCACTGCTGCAGGGCGCAGGCCTGCGCCCGCAGGTGATGATCGACGTGTCGCATGCCAACAGCAGCAAGCAGCACCGCCGCCAGATCGAGGTGGCCGCCGACGTGGCCGCGCAGATCGCCGCGGGCGACCGGCGCATCGTCGGCCTGATGATCGAGAGCCATCTCGAGGAAGGGCGGCAGGACATCGTGCCCGGCCAGCCGCTGAAACGCGGCGTTTCGGTCACCGACGCCTGCATCAGCATGGCCCAGACCCTGCCCGTGCTGCAGGGCCTGGCCGAGGCCGTGCGCGCGCGGCGCGGCAAATCCCCGCGGTAGCTTTCAGCCCATCTGCTGCAGAATGTCGCGCAGGCGGTCCAGCGAGGTGTCGATGTCCTCGGTGGCGATCACGCCGAAGCCCAACATCAGGCCCTGGCGCGGTGGCGAGAAATGGTAGAAGCCATCGATGCTGTACAGCCCCACGTCGACGCGCCGCGTGAGTTTGAGCAGCATGTCCATGTCGAGTGTGCGACGCGCGAGTGCGGCCATGTGGAAGCCGGCCTGGGTCGGCACCAGTTCGAGCCAGGGTGCGAGGTCGGCGGCGAAACGCTGCATCAGCCGCTCGCGGCGCGCCGCGTACACCGCATGGCAGCGGCGGATGTGTTTGAGCAATTCACCCTCGTCGATGAACTTGGCCAGCGCGGCCTGCGCCGGCAAAGCGGTGTGCCAGTCGACCAGATGTTTGGCCGCAGCCACGGCTTCGTTGATGGCCGGCGGCGCGATCAGGTAGCCGAGGCGCAGCTCGGGCGAAATCGTCTTGGAGAAGCTGCCGACGAAGGCCACGCGGCCGTGCCGGTCCAGGCTTTGCAAGGCATCGTTGGGCCGGCCCTCGTAGCGGAATTCGCTGTCGTAGTCGTCCTCCACCACCAGCGCGCCGAGCGCCTCGGCGCGCGCCAGCAAAGCCTCGCGGCGGCGTGTGCTCATCGGCATGCCGAGCGGGAAGTGGTGCGCGGGTGTGACGTAGATGAGGCAGGTGCCGTCGGGAATCCGCTCCGCCTGCAGGCCCTCGCCATCCACAGGCACGCCGACCACGTGTGCACCCAGGCCCTCGAACAGCGCCCGCACGGGCGGATAGCCCGGCTCCTCCACGGCCACGGTGGCGCCCGGCGCCACCAGCACGCGCGCCACCAGGTCGAAGGCCTGCTGCGCACCGTTGGTGACGATGATGTCGGCCGCGCCGCAACGCACGCCGCGCGAGAACGCCACGTGGCGGGCGATGGCTTCGCGCAAAGCCGGCAGGCCTTCGGTCGGGCCATACAGGCCGCGTGAACGGCTGCTCTCGCGCAGCGCCTGCATCACGCAGCGGCGCCATTCGGCCTGCGGAAACAGCTTGCGGTCGGGCGCGCCGCCGATGTATTCGAAGCGCGAACCGCCCTCGTGCGGCGCATGCCGCAGCGGCGTGTGCAGACCACGCCAGCGCGCCAGCATGTCGGCACCGGCGAAATCGGAACGTTGCGGCGCGGGCGCCTGCGGCACCGCCTTGCCGGCAACGAAGGTGCCGCTGCCGACACGGCCGATCAGCACACGGTCGTAGGTGAGCCGCGCATAGGCCTCGTTCACCGTCTTGCGCGACAGGCCGAGCTGCTCGGCCAGCAGGCGCGACGGTGGCAGCTTCGCGCCTGGCGCGAGCCGGCCGGCGCGCACGGCCTCGCGCAACTGCCGCACCAGTTGCCCCGTGAGGTCCTTGTCACCTTCGATGACGACGTGCAATTCCATGAATTGGTCTCCTCGAAATGCCTCGAATTGGCCGCCGATGGGATGCCATTGGCTACCTAGCATAGACCTACCTCAACACAGCTGGAGATCATCATGGAACAACGTCTCGACATGTACAAAACCTCGCCCGATGCCATCAAGGCGCTGGTGGCACTGGAAACGGCCGTTTCCAAACTCGGCATCGAACCCGCGCTGCAGGAGCTGGTGCGGTTGCGCGCCTCGCAGATCAACGGCTGCGCATTCTGTGTCGACCTGCACAGCAGCGACGCGCGCAAGAAGGGTGAAACCGAACGCCGCCTCAACGCCGTGACGGTGTGGCGCGAGACGCCGTTCTTCACGCCGCGCGAACGCGCCGCACTGGCCTGGACCGAAGCCCTGACCCGCATCGCCGACACGCATGCGCCGGACGCCGACTACGCCGACCTCGCCGAACATTTCACGGAAGCCGAACGCGTGAACCTGACGCTGGCCATCGGCCTGATCAACGTGTGGAACCGGCTGTCGGTCGCGTTCCGCAAGATGCCCGCATAAGGAGCCACGATGAAAATCCGAACGTCTTTCGCGCCGGTGTTGTTCTCCGCCCTGCTGACGTTGGCCGGCGTGGCTGCGGCACACGGGGCCGGCGAAGAAACCGTGACCCCGCTGCAGCACGAATTGCTGCGCGAGCTGCCCGGCAAGCAGGCGGTCATGGCCGTGGTCGCTTACCAGCCCGGTCAGGCCAGCACGCCGCACCAGCATGGCGGCACGGTGATGGCCTATGTGCTCGAAGGCAGCGTGGTCTCGCAGGTCGGCGACCAGCCGGCCACGACCTTCCACGCAGGCCAGTCCTGGGTCGAGACACCGCATGCGCCGCACCGCGTTTCGCGCAACGCCAGCCAGACACGGCCGGCCAGGCTGCTGGTCTGGCTGCTGATGGACGAAGGCGGCCAGGTCAAGCAGCCGCTGGCCGAATAAGCAGCGAGACCGCGATGCCGACACCAACCACCGCCAGCCGCGGGCCACGCGGGCCGTACCTGCTCTATCTGCTGATCGGCAGCCTGCCGTTCAGCGACTTCCTGCAGACCGGCATCGTCGCCTTCAGCGCCGCGCCGGTGATGGGCGACATCGCCGCCAGCCCCGAGGAATACAGCAGCGTGGCCACGCTGTACGCGGTGGTGGCGATCGCCGTGATCGCCGTGCACCGGCAGTTGCTGGATCGGCTCGGCTGGCGCCGAATGGTGCAGGGTGCGAGCCTGTTCTTCGCCAGCGGCGCCGTGGTCTGCGGCTTGAGCCAGGGCCTGCCGCTGTTTGCGCTCGGCCGGGTGTTGATGGCGCTGGGTTGCGCCTCGTTCCTGACCGCGGGCCGGGTGCTGGTGAACCACATCCCGCTGTCGCCCAGGCGTTTCACCGGCATCAAGTTCTTCGCGTCGGGCCTGGCCTGGGGCGGCGTGGCCGGGCCGTGGCTGGCCGCGGCGGCGCTCGCCTCGCACAGCTGGCGGCTCGGTTTCTTCGCGCTGCTGCTGCCGGCGGCGATCATCTTCATGCTGGCCAGCCTGGCGCTGGACAACACGCCGCACGACCAGGCCAAGCCGCACCTGGCGTTGCCTCGTAGCCTGCTGCTGTTGATCGGCGGCAGCTTCACCCTGCTGCATGTGCTGCAGCGCTCGAACTACGACTTCTTCAACGGCGCGCGCCTGCTATGGGCCGGCGCTTTGCTGGCGCTGATCGCGCTGGCGATGTTCGTGTGGCTGAGCCGGCGCGATGCGGCCGCGCCCATCGCGTTCCGGCCACTGGCACAGCGTCGTTACCTCGTCGGCTTGGGCATGTTCGCCCTGTGTTACCTGGTGCTCGGCGCCAACAACACCATGCTGCCGGTGCTGCTGCAGCGCGCACTGGGCCTGCCGCTCGAAGTCATCGGCCGTTACATGGGCATCGGCGCCCTGGCCGGTGTGGCCAGTTGGATCGTGGTCTCGCGGCTGATGCCGAAAAGCCCGGGGCCGACGCGGTATTACCTGGCCGGCTTCGCCGCGCTGCTCGCCTGTGGCCTGCGGCTGTCGTCCATCAGCGAGGCGGCCGACCCCTGGCGCAGCGTACTGCCGGCGCTGCTGTGCAACGGTGCCTTCGTGATCCTGGCGCTGTCCACCACGGCGATGCAGACCTTCCAGACGTTGCAGCGCGACGAGGTCACGTTCTCGCATGCGAACCAGGTGAAGAGCATGCTGGGACAGTTCGGCGTGGCCGCGGGCACGGCGCTGGCCACCTTGTGTCTGCAGTGGCGCAGCAGCCTGCACTACGCCCACCTCACGGAAAGCCTGTCGGCCAGCAACGGCGCGCTGCAGCCTTCGCTGGCGCTGTTGACACGCTGGTTCGCGGCCGCACAGGACACGGCCAGGGCGCCGGCCATGGCGCTGGCCCAGCTCGGCCTGTGGGTGAACCAGGAGGCCACGCTGATGGGCGCGCTCGACTACTTCTTCGCGGTGGCGCTGCTGGCCGGCTTCTGCATGTGCATGGTGGCGATCGAGGGCCTGTGGCGCGTCCGGCGGCCACCGCGGTGAAGCACGCGATGTCCACCCGCCATCATCGCCGGCCGTCATGCCGGTGCTGATCGGGTTCATCGTCGCGCAGTGGCGCATAGCCCGGGCCGCCAAACGACACGTCGCCGAGCCGCCAGCCCGACGGCCTGCGCACCGCGCCCCAGAAGCGCTTGAGTACGTGCCACTGCATGGCGACCAGGCCGCGCTCGTTGTCGGCGTCGACCACCGGATCGCTGACGCCGGTCGGCCGCAGCGCGGCGCCATACAGCGCGGTGCCGAACAAACGGTCCCATACCGACAGCACCTGGCCGAAGTTGCAGTTGTGCAGGGTCGGCCGCTCGGGGTCGCGGCGCATGTGGTGCAGCCGGTGGAAGCGCGGCCCGACCAGCCAGCGTTCGCCGATGCGTCCCATCGCGGCGAGTTGAAGGCGGACATTGGCGTGGGAAAGGTTCTGGATCAGTTCGCTCAGCAGCACCAGCAGCGCGAATTCAGAAGCGTCCACGCCCATGGCCAATCCGACACCGGCCAGGATGAACGATTGCAGCACGCCGTCGAGGTAGCTGCCGCGGTCGTTGCTCCAGCAACTCATCTGGCGCTGGCTGTGGTGCATGCTGTGCAGCGCCCACCACCAGGGAATGGCGTGCTGGGCGCGATGCATCCAGTAGTAGGCGAGGTCATAGACCACGTAGTAGACGAAGAACATCGCGAACGGGTGCCCGGTGAACCAGGGGAACCACGCACGCAGCCCACCCGGCTCGTCCTCGGCCGGCCCGCCGCCGAGCAGCTGTGCGAAAGGCATCAGTACCAGGAAGCTGAACAGCGGAAACAGGCCCAGCAGCATCAGCAGCGTGTAGTGGCGGTCCACCGTGGTCAGGCGCCGGTCCTGCCAGCGCTCGGCCGGCCAGAGGCCCTCCAGCGGCCGCATCACGCCGGCGATCAGCAACAACTGAATACCCGCGATCAGCAGCGATTCGGCAACCTCGCGCGGGTCGCCCGCGGCGGCACCGATGTGGAGTGCGGCAAGCACCGGCACGACGATATGGGCACCGGTCCAGCCGATGGCATCCGACCAGAGCAGCGGAAGAGATGGCATGGCGTCGATCCTTGGAAGTCCTTGCCCGCATGGGCCGCACGGGGATTATCCGTGGTGGTGGACCGACGCTGCTCTCGCGCACAAACAACACAAATCGATTGCACAATCGTTGACTTTTTCGGTCCAATCCCGGAATTTCGCATGGTTCACGCTAAAGTTCGGCGGTGAAAGACGAAACCTCCGCCCCGGATGCCGGCAACCAGCGGGAACCCAGCACGCTGGGCATCCTGGCTAAAACCGACGGACACGACCTGCCGCGCCCCGCATCCGCTGGCGTGCGGCCCGCGCATGCCGAGGCGCTGGAGGTGGCAAGCCAGGTGGCCCGCATCGGCGGCTGGATCGTCGATCTGCCGTGGGGCCAGCTGACCTGGTCGGACGAGGTGGCCGTCATCCACGAACTGCCGCCGGGCACCACGCCGCCGCTCGAGGAGGCATTCGCGCTGTATGCCCCCGATGACCGCGCCGCGATCCGCGAGGCCTTCGGCGAATGCGCACAGCGCGGCACCCCGTTCGACCTGGAACTGCAGATCGTCACCGCGCGCGGCGCGCGCCGCTGGGTGCGGGTGATGGGCCGCGCGGTTTTTGCCGAGGGCGACGCGGGCGGCGAGGCACGGGTGCGCCGCGTGCAGGGCGCGTTCCAGGACATCTCCGACCGCAAGCAGATCGAGGAAGATCTGCGCCTGAGCGAGGAGCGTTTCAAGTACGTGAGCCGGGCCACGGCCGACGCGGTGTGGGACTGGGATCTCCGCACCGACGCGATGTGGTGGAACGAGGGGCTGAACCACCTCTTCGGCGTGGCGCCGGAAGGTACCGCACCCGACAGCGCCTCCTGGGTGTCGCGTCTCCATCCTGCCGACCGGCAACGGGTGCTCGACAGCATCCACGAAGTCATCGACGGCGGTGGCCGGAACTGGAGCGCGGAGTACCGCTTCCGCCGCCAGGACGGTTCGTATGCCGAGGTGCTCGATCGCGGCTTCGTGATCCACGATGCGCACGGTGCGGCGGTGCGCATGGTCGGCGGCATGAGCGACCTGAGTGAAGAGCGGCTGGCCGAGGAAGAGGCGCTGCTGGACGCGGAGACGCGGGCCAACATCGTCAAGATCCAGCAGGAGATCGCCGCGCTCGACCTCGACCTCCAGGCCGTGATGACGCTCACCGCCGAGCGCGCACGCATGCTGACCGGCGCCACCGGCGGGCTGATCGAACTGCTCGAGGGCGCGTACCTGGTGTGCCGCGCCTCGTCGGGCAAGACGGCGCGTCAGATCGGGGTGCAGCTTCCGCTCGACGACAGCCTGTCGGGCCGCGCACTCAAGAGCGGCGATGTGCTGATCAGCCACGACGTGGAGACCGACGCGCGCGTGAACCGGGCCGCCTCGCACCACATCGGCGCGCGTTCCGTGATCGCCGCGCCGCTGCGTTCCGGGGCCGAGATGATCGGTGTGCTCAAGGTTCTGTCCGATGTACCGCAGGCGTTCACAGAGCGCGACGTGGTGAACATGCAGATCCTGGTGACCTCGCTGGGCACCATCATCCAGCGCCACCGCATCGCCGAGCAGTTGCGTCAGTCCGAAAGCCAGTACAGGCTGCTGTTCAACAACAACCCCATGCCGATGTGGGTCTATGAGGCGGAGCACTGGCGCTTTCTCGCGGTGAACCAGGCGGCGATGGACCACTACGGCTACAGCGAGGCCGAGTTCCTGTCGATGCGGCTGAGCGACATCTGGCCGCCGGACGACGTGGCCGCCTTCGCGCAACTCAGCGACGCCGTGCTGAACAACCGGCCGCAGTACGCCGTGAAGCGGCGCCACCGCAAGAAAAATGGCGAATTCATCGACGTGGAGAGTTCGGGCAACAGCATCGTCTTCAACGGCCAGTCCGCGCGGCTGGCCATGGCCAACGATGTGACGCACCGGCTGCGCGCCGAGCGTGAACTGGCCAGCGTGAGCCGCGCCCAGCGCATGCTCAGCGCCTGCAACGAAAGCCTGATCCGTGCCACGTCGGAGGCCGACCTGCTGCAGGAAATCTGCCGCATCACCGTGGACATCGGCGGCTACCGCATGGCCTGGGTCGGCTATGCGCAGGACGACGCCGAGAAGAGCGTGTCCATCGCGGCCCACTGGGGCAAGGCCACCGACTACCTGCACGACCTGCCGCTGTCGTGGTCGCCCGACGTGCGCATCGGCCAGGGGCCGGTCGGGCGCACGATCCGCAGCGGCGAGATGGTCATCGTCGAAGACATCTCCAAGGACGACAGCTTCGCGCCGTGGGTGCAGCGCGCGCTGGCCAGCGGCTTCCACGGCGTGGTGTGCCTGCCGCTGCGCACGGCGGACGGCGGGGCGAACGGCCCCACGGACCGCACCTTCGGGCTGTTCTACCTGTACGCACCGCGGGTGCTGCAGATCGGTGCCGACGAGGTGCGCCTGCTCGAGGAACTCGCCAACGACCTGGCTTTCGGCATCGCCAACCTGCGCGCCCAGGAAGAGCAGCGCCGGCTGCAGGCTGCGGTGCTGAAGGTGGCTGTGGCGGTGTCGGCCGGCACCGGCTCCACCTTCTTCGAACACCTGGCGCGCAACATGGCCGAGGCCCTCGGGGCGCAAGTCGGTGCGATCGCCAAGTTGCTGCCCGCCGAGGCATCTGCGCCGCCCAGCCTGCGTGTGCTGTCGGCCGTGGTCAATGGTGCCCCGCGGCCGCCCTTCGATTGCCCGCTGTCCGGCACGCCGTGCGAAGACCTGACGCAAGGTCAATGGCTGTTGACGGACATTCCCGTGGGCGGACTGCCAACCTCCTCCACCCTGGCCGGCTTTCCTGTGCGGGCCCATGCCGGCCGGCGACTCGACAACAGCGCCGGGCAGCCGATCGGTGTGATCGCGGTGATGTTCGACGCGCCGCTGACCAGGCCGGACTTCGTGGTCTCCACGCTGCAGATCTTCGCCGCGCGCGCCGCCGCCGAAATCGAACGGCAGGAGGCCGACGCACGCATCCTCGACCAGGCTTCGCTGCTCGACAAGGCGCAGGACGCGATCATCGTGCGCGGCCTGAACCACCGGGTGCTGTACTGGAACAAGAGCGCCGAGCGGCTGTACGGCTGGACCTCGGAGGAGGCGTTGGGCCAGGCGCTGGCGGACCGCACCCACATGGACCCGGGCGCGTTCGAGCAGGCGCATGCCGAGCTCATGGCCAGCGGCGAGTGGAGCGGCGAAATCACCCAGATGCGCAAGGACGGCAGCCTGCTGACGGTGGAGGCGCGCTGGACCCTGGTGCGCGATGCGGCTGGCTCGCCGGTCTCGGTGCTGGCGATCAACACCGACATCACCGCCCGGAAAACGGCCGAGCGCGAGATCCAGAAGCTGGCGTTCTACGACCCGCTGACCCAGTTGCCGAACCGGCTCCTGTTGATGGACCGGCTGCAGCAAGCGCTCGCCGCCAGCGCACGCAGCGGTCGCGGCGGCGCGCTGCTGTTCATCGACCTGGACAACTTCAAGACCTTGAACGACACACTCGGTCACGACCAGGGCGACCTGCTCCTGCAACAGGTGGCACTGCGCCTGACGTCCTGCGTGCGCGGGGCCGACTCGGTAGCCCGGCTCGGCGGCGACGAATTCGTGGTGATGCTCGAAGACCTGGGCCAGGGCGCGGCCGAGATCGCCACCCAGGCCAAGCTGGTCGGCGAAAAGGTGCTGGCCACGCTGGCCACGCCCTACCGGCTGGCCCACGGCGAACACCAGAGCACCGCCAGCATCGGCATCGCGCCCTTCAACAACCACCACGACAGCATGGGCGAACTGCTGAAACAGGCCGATATCGCCATGTACCAGGCCAAGGCCGCGGGCCGCAACACGTTGCGCTTCTTCGACCCCGGGCTGCAGGCGGCGGTGACGGCGCGCGCCTCGCTCGAGGCCGATCTGCGCACCGCGCTGGCGCAGGACGAATTCACGCTGCACTACCAGCCGCAGTCCGACGGGCGGGGACACATCTCGGGCGTGGAAGCGCTGATCCGCTGGGCCCATCCGCAGCGCGGCCCGGTCTCGCCCGCGGCATTCATCCCGCTGGCCGAGGAGACCGGCATCATCCTGCAGATCGGCCAGAAGGTGCTGCAGATCGCATGCACCCTGCTGGCCGACTGGGCGCGACGGCCCGAGACCGCGCACCTCACGATGGCCGTGAACGTAAGCTCGCGCCAGTTCCGCCACCCCGATTTCGTGGGTCATGTGACCGACGTGCTGCGCAGCACCGGCGCCAATCCGCATCGCCTGAAGCTGGAACTCACCGAAAGCCTGATGGTCGACGACATGGACGTCACCATCGAGAAGATGACGGAGTTGCAGCGCCAGGGCGTCGGTTTTTCGCTCGACGATTTCGGCACGGGCTATTCGTCGCTGTCCTACCTGAAACGGCTGCCGCTGGACCAACTCAAGATCGACCAGTCCTTCGTGCGCGACGTGCTCACCGATGCCAACGACTCGGCCATCGCCCGCACCATCATTGCGCTCGGCCAGAGCCTGGGCCTGAACGTGATCGCCGAAGGCGTGGAAACCGAGGCGCAGCGCGATTTCCTGTCCAGCCACGGCTGCCATGCCTACCAGGGTTACCTCTACAGCCGGCCGCTGACGGAAGCCGCCCTGGCCGCATTCATCCGCGAAAGATCGCCCGTGATCGCAGGCCTCGACGCCTGAATTGCCCTCTTGCCCCTTTGGACGGAAGGGGCAAGTCTCCGACGCTTGTTTTAGATCGAGTTTAGATATATCTTCTTAAAATCGACATATCTAAATAGGATCTGAAATGCACGACTTCGATCATTTTTCGCGGGGCAGGCACCACGGCCATGCGCCGCATGGCGCGGGCCTGGGCGGCGCACCCGGCGACCGGGGCGGCCGCGGTGGCCGTGGGGGTGGCCGGGTCTTCGGACACGGTGGACTGCGCCTGGTGCTGCTGCAGCTCATCGCCGACAAACCCAGCCATGGGTACGAGCTGATCAAGGCCATCGAGGAAAGGCTCAACGGCGCCTACACCCCGAGTCCCGGCGTGGTCTATCCGACGCTCACCCTGCTCGAAGACTTGGGCTACGCCACCGTGGCCGACAGCGAAGGCGGGCGCAAGCTCTACAGCGCCACGGCGGCAGGCCTCGATTTCCTGGCTGCCAACCGCGAGGCGGCCGACGCCCTTTTGGCACGCATGAACGAAGCCGGCAGCCCGGGCAACGGCCGGCCGCCACAGGTGGTGCGGGCGCTCGAGAACTTCAAGCTCGCCGTGCGCATGCGCCTCGGGCGGGCGCCGCTGACCGAGGACCAGGCCAACGCTTTCGCCGCCGTGCTCGACACCGCGGCGCAGAACATCGAAAGGCTGCCGTGAGCGCCGCCCGAGCACCCGAAGGTGCAGCAGCGAGCGCCCCTCCCGACCGTACGCCGCGGCGCGTGCGCCACGAACTCAGGTTCCGCTTGGTCGAGGTCGTGCGGGCCGAGCGCCTCACGCCGGGCATGGTGCGCGTCACGCTCGGCGGCGCCGATCTCAAAGGCTTCGACAGCCCTGGTTTCGACGACCATGTGAAACTCTTCTTTCCCGACCCCGCGACCGGCGAGATCGCCATGCCACAGCTGGGCGCCAATGGCCCGGAGAAGGCGCTGGACGGCCCGCGTCCGACGATGCGCGACTACACGCCAAGGCACTTCGACATCCAGGCCCGGACGCTGACGATCGATTTTGCCGTGCACGATGCCGGACCGGCCACCACCTGGGCGTTGCAGGCCCGACCCGGCCAACGGCTCGGCGTTGGAGGTCCACGCGGCTCTTTCATCCTGCCCGTCGAGTTCGACTGGCACCTGCTGATCGGCGACGACACGGCGCTGCCGGCGATCGCGCGCCGCCTTGCACAACTGCCCGCTGGCGCCCGCGCCGTGGTGTTGGCCGAAGTCGATTCACCCGAGGACGAACTCGCGCTGCACAGCGCCGCGGATGTCACGCTGCACTGGGTGCATCGCCGCGGTGCGGCACCCGGCCAAACCGAGCACCTGCTGGCCGCCCTGCGTGGCCTGACGCTGCCTGCCGGGGAATTCCATGCCTGGGTCGCCGCCGAAACCGGCGTGGCCAAGGCCTTGCGCAGCCACCTGGTCGGCGAGCGCGGCGCGGAGCCGAAATGGACCAAGGCTGCCGGCTATTGGCGCCATGGCAGCGCCGCGACCCACGACGCCATCGAAGGCTGAGTCCGTCGACGACCGAAGACCGGCCACATCGACAGAGGCCAAGCGCGGACGCCACAGTTTGGCGCCCTCGCCTTGACGCGGAAGGAGCGTACGTGTAACTATACGTAGCCAAAGGCCTTCTGTAACGTTCCATGTCCACCCCTGTCTTAGCGACTGCGCCGATCTGGCGCGCCGTGCCCAGGCTCGCCCCCGATGCATGACTGTGCTGTCCACGAGGCAGCCCGGCTCGACCCACTGGTGCGCATGGCCGCCACCCTTTGTGGTTGCCCCACCGCGGCGCTGCTGTTGGCCGATGAGGACGGGCCATGCCTGGTGGCGTGCTTCGGCTTGCCCAACGCGGCCGAGGGCCTTGCCATGCGCATACAAGACAGGGTGGCGCTGACGCGCCAGCCGCTCCAGGAAACCTCGCCCGAGGACGGCTTCCTCGCGGGCTGGCCATTGCCCGACACCAACGGTGTTCTCGTCGTCATGGGACCCGCCGGCACCTTGCTGGGTGCCACTCAGCAGCAGGCCTTGACCGAGTTGGCCGCCCATGTGGCCAGCCAACTGGCCTGGCACGAGGCGCAGGCGGTCCAGGCACGCAATGCGCAGACCGCGGCCACGCTCGATGCCGAAGCCTGGCGCCGTGTGCGCGACATCCAGCAGGAGCTGGCTCAGGTCCAGCTCGATCCGGACGTCGGCCTCGAAACCGTCATGGGGCTGATCACCGAGCGGGTGCTGCTGCTCACGGGCGCCGACGGCAGCGCCATCGACCTGGCCGAAGACGGCGAGCTGGTCTGCCGCGCGGGTGCCGGCCTGGTCGCGGTGCACGTGGGCATGCGCTTCGCCATGGACACGAGCTTGGCCGGCCTGTCCCTGGGCCGCAACGAGACGGTCTACGCGCCCGACATCGAGGCCCATCCGCTGGCGAGCCCGCTCGCGGTCCGGCTCATGCCAGAAGTGCACAGCCTGCTGACGACGCCGCTGCGCGTCGGCAATGAGGCCATCGGCGTACTGCAGCTGCAGTCGAAAAAGGTGGACGCCTTCGGCCTGCGCGAACGCAGCAGCCTGGCGACGCTGGCCGAGTCGCTGGGCGGCATCATCCAGCGCTATCGCATGGGCCAGCAGCTGCGCGCCTCCGAACAGCAATACCGCATGCTGTTCGAGAACAATCCCTATCCGATGTGGGTGGCGGCACGCGACAGCCGCAAACTGCTCGCGGTGAACCGCGCGGCCATCGTGCACTACGGTTACACGGAGGCCGAATTCCTGCAGATGCACGTGCGCGACCTCTGGATCGACGTCAGCGCCCAGGACCTGGAGGCCCGCTGGAACGACACGCCGAAAGAGGAAAAGGTGCTGGCCGTACCCTGGCGGCACCGGTTGAAGGACGGCAGCATCATCGATGTGGAGATTTCCTCCGATGCCATCAGCTTCAACAACCAGGCCGCGCGGCTGGTGCTGGTGCACGACGTGACACAACGCCGCCGGGCCGAACGCGACCTGGCCCGCGTCAGCCGCGCGCAGCATCTGCTCAGCGCCTGCAACGAGGCCCTGGTGCGCGCCGCCTCGGAAGGCGCGCTGCTCACCGAGATCTGCAACATCGCGGTGCAGATCGGTGGCTACAGCATGGCCTGGGTGGGCTTTGCGCAGGACGATGCCGAGCGCTCCATCGTGGCCGTGGCGAACGCCGGCACGGGTGCCGATTCGATGAAAGGCGAGCCGCTGTCCTGGGACGCCGACACGCCGAGCGGACAGGGCCCCGCCGGGCGCACCATCCGCAGCGGCGAGGCGGTGATCGTCGAAGACGTGGCCCGCGACCCTTCTTTCGCCCCGTGGCTCGCGCAGATCCTGCAAAGCGGCTTCCGTGGCGCGGCCAGCCTGCCGTTGCGCGACGGCAGCCGCACCTTCGGCCTGTTCTACCTGTACGCACCCGAGGTGGTGAAGATCGGCAGCGACGAGGTGCGCCTGCTGCAGCAACTCGCCAACGACCTGGCCTTCGGCATCCTGCACCTGCGCGCCCAGGAGAGCCAGCGCCGGCTGCATGCCGCGGTGATGAAGGTGGCCGCCGGCGTGTCGGCCAGCACCGGCACCGCGTTCTTCGAGCAGCTGGCGCGCAACATGGCCGAGGCGCTCGGCGCGCAAGCGGGCTTCATCGTGCGCCTGATGCCTCTGCCCGCAGTGGACTCGGCCGGCACCACGCCCGACGCCGCACCGCCGCGCATGGCGCACACCATGGCCGGGGTGCTGGAAGGCCGGGCGCTGCCGAACTTCGCGTTCGCCTTGGCCGGCACGCCGTGCGACAACCTGGCCGAGGTCGATACCTGCATGGTGTCGCCGAAGCTGTGCGGCATGTTCGCCGGCATTCCTTCGCTCGCGGGACTGACCGCGCGCACCTACGTGGGACGCCGGCTGGACAGCAGCAACGGAGAACCGGCGGGCCTGCTGTTCGTGCTGTTCAAGGAGCCGCTGCAGCATTCGGAGTTCATCTTTTCGACGATGCAGATCTTCGCCGCACGCGCCGCCGCGGAACTCGATCGGCAGGATTCGGACGCGCAGATCCGTCACCAGGCCTCGCTGCTCGACAAGGCGCAGGACGCGATCATCGTGCGCGGCATCGACCACCGCGTGCTGTACTGGAACCAGAGCGCCGCGCGCCTGTACGGCTGGACGGCCGAGGAGGTCGTGGGCCGCTCGCTGGTGAACCTGCTGTACGGCGACCCATCCCGCTTCGAGTTCGCCAACCAAGCGGTGATCGAACAAGGGGAATGGCATGGCGAGATCGCCCAGGTGCGCAAGGATGGCAGCGAGTTGATGGTGGAGGCGCGCTGGACGCTGGTGCGCGACGCCAACGACCAGCCCCATTCGATCTTCGCCATCAACACCGACATCACCCAGCGCAAGGCCACCGAGGACGAAATCCACAAGCTGGCCTTCTTCGACGCACTGACGCAACTGCCCAATCGCCAGCTGTTGACCGACCGGCTGCGCCACGCCCTGTCCAGCTGCGCGCGCAACGGCCGTGGTGGCGCCCTGCTGTTCATCGACCTGGACAACTTCAAGACGCTCAACGACACCCTGGGCCACGACCGCGGCGATCTGTTGCTGCAGCAGGTGGCGCGGCGCCTGGCCGCCTGCGTGCGGCAGATGGATACCGTGGCAAGGCTCGGCGGCGACGAATTCGTGGTGATCCTCGAAGACCTCGGCGAGGACACGCAGGAGATCGGCGTGCGGGCCAAGGCCATCGGCGAAAAGATCCTGCAGACGCTGAGCGCGGCCTACCAGCTCGAGGGCAACGAACACCAGAGCACCTGCAGCATCGGCATCACGCGTTTCACCGGCCAGGTGGACAGCGTCGGCGAGTTGCTGAAGCAGGCCGACATCGCCATGTACCAGGCCAAGGCCGCGGGCCGCAACACGGTGCGCTTCTTCGACCCCGGCCTGCAGGCCGCGGTGACGGCGCGAGCCTCGCTGGAAGCCGACATGCGCCTTGCGCTGGCCCAGGACGAGTTCTTCCTGCACTACCAGCCGCAGATCGACGCCCAGGGCCTGTGCACCGGCGTAGAAGCATTGGTGCGCTGGCACCACCCGCTGCGCGGCACGGTGTCGCCGGCCGAGTTCATCCCGGTGGCCGAGGAGACCGGGCTGATCCTGGAGATCGGCCGCCAGGTGCTGCAGCAGGCCTGCGGGCTGCTGGCCTCCTGGGCGGGCGACGAACACACGGCACACCTGAGCCTGGCGGTGAACGTCAGTTCGCGCCAGTTCAAGCACGCGGACTTCGTGCAGCAGGTGTGCGACACGCTCGCCAGGAGCGGCGCCGACCCGTCCCGGCTCAAGCTCGAACTCACGGAAAGCCTGCTGGTCGACGACATGGAGCTGATCATCGACAAGATGATGGTGCTGCGCGCGCACGGCGTGAGTTTCTCGCTCGACGACTTCGGCACCGGCTATTCGTCGCTGGCCTATCTGCGCCGGCTCCCGCTGGACCAGCTGAAGATCGACCAGTCCTTCGTACGCGACGTGCTGACCGACCCGAACGATGCCGTGATCGCGCGCACCATCATCGGCCTGGGCCAGAGCCTCGGCCTGAACGTGATCGCCGAAGGTGTGGAAAGCGCCGAGCAGCGCGACTTCCTGCTGGCCCACGGCTGTCTGGCCTACCAGGGGTATTTCTTCAGCCGGCCGCTGGCCCTGCCGCAGCTGGAACATTTCCTGCAGCAGGCCGCCACGCCGGTCTCGGCGCCGGCGCCGCTCTGATCAGGCCGCGTCCCACTCGGGGGCGAGGCCGTCGGGCCTCACGAAGCGTTGGTGGCGTGCGGTCAGCGCATGCACGGCCGCCATCTCGTCGGCGCTCAGTTCGAAGTCGAAGATGTCGAAGTTGGACAAGGCCCGCGCCGGCTGCACGGTCTTGGTCAGGGCCACCACGCTGGGCTGCTGCACCAGCCAGCGCAGCGTGACCTGCACCGCCGATTTGCCGTGGCGTTCGCCGATGGCGCGCAGCAGGGGGTCATTCACCACCGTGCCGTCGGCCAGCCCGTAATAGGCGGTGACGGTCATGTTCGCGGCATGGGCGGCCTGCAGCAGCCGGTCCTGGTTCAGGTAGGGGTGGTACTCGACCTGGTTCGTCACCAGCGGGGCAGCGCTCAGGCGGGCCGCCTCGGCCATCTGCGTGGTGTTGAGGTTGCTCACGCCGATGTGGCGGGCCATGCCGGCGCGCTGCACGGCGTTCAAGGCCTGGATGGTCTCGTTGAACGGCACTTTCGGATTGGGCCAGTGCAGCAGCAACAGGTCGACGTGGTCGGTGCGCAGCTTCTGCAGGCTGGTCTCGACAGACTTCTGCAGGTCACCGGTGCGGTAGTGATCGACCCAGACCTTGGTGGTGAGGAAGATCTCCTGGCGCGGCACGTTCGAGCCTTCGATGGCCTGGCCGACCTCGGCCTCGTTGCCGTAGATCTGCGCGGTGTCGACATGGCGGTAGCCGATGGCAAGCGCTTGCGGCAGGATGTCGAGCACGTCGGCACCGGGCATGCGGAAGGTGCCGAAGCCGAGCGAGGGGATGGTGGCCGGGCCGGCGCCCAGGCGTTTGGTATGGAGGGTCATGGTCATGGTCCGATGGGTTGGAGGAATCAATGGGCGACGGCGCGGGAGCGCATCGCGGTGGGTCGATGGGAGGCAGGCAGCCTGCGGTCGAGACGGCCCATGAAGGTGGTCAGGCCGAGCGCACCGAGCACCACGATGGCGCCGATCCACGGCGTGTGCATCAGGCCGAGTTTTTCGACGATCGTGCCGCCGGCCAGCGCGCCGCCGGCAATGCCGAGGTTGAAGGCCGCGATGTTCAGCCCCGAGGCCACATCCACCGCCTGCGGCGTCACGCGTTCGGCCTGCTGCACCACGTAGACCTGCAGGCCCGGCACGTTGCCGAAGGCCACCGCGCCCCACAGCAGCACCGTCGCCACGGCCAACCACGGGTTGTGCGCGGTGAACGTCAGCGCGAACAGTACCGCGGCCAGGCCCAGGAACACCACTTGCAGCGCGCGGATCGCCCCATGTCTGTCAGCGAGCTTGCCGCCCCAGATGTTGCCCACCGCCACCGAGACCCCGTAGACCAGCAGCACCAAGCTCACCGTGCCGGCACTGAACCCCGAAACGTCCTGCAAGATCGGCGCAAGGTAGGTGAAGGCGATGAACGAGCCACCGTAGCCGAGCGCCGTCGTGGCGTAGACCAGCAGCAGGCGCGGCTGGCCCAGCACACGCACCTGCTGCAACAAGGAAGCCGGCGCCGCGTGGCGAATGCCGGAGGGCACGAACGCCAGGCTGCCGAAAAACGCGACCAGGCCCAGCGCCGACACGGCGAGGAAAGTCTCGCGCCAGCCGAAATGCTGGCCGATGAAGGTGCCCAGCGGCACGCCGGTGACCAGCGCCACGGTCAGCCCGGTGAACATGATGGCGATCGCGCTCGCGGCCTTCTCGCGCGGCACCAGGCTGGTGGCGATGGTGGTGCCGATGGAGAAGAACACACCGTGCGCCAGGCCGGTCAGGATGCGCGCCGTGACCAGCGAGGCATACCCCGGCGCCTGCCAGGCCAGCAGGTTGCCGGCGGTGAACAGCACCATCAGGCTCAGCAGCAGCACCTTTCGCGGCAACCGGCCGGTGAGCGCGGTGAGCACCGGCGCGCCGATGGCGACGCCCAGGGCATAGAGGCTGACCAGCAGGCCGGCCGACGGCAGGCTCACCTGCAAGTCGGCGGCGATGACGGGCAGCAGCCCGACGATGACGAATTCGGTGGTTCCGATGGCATAGGCGCTGATGGTCAGCGCCAGCAAGGCAAGGGGCATGGTGGACTCCAGTGGATGAATGGCTGGAGTCTGAGGCTTTGGCTCTTGCAGAAAAAGCTGGTGATCGGCACAAGATTCTTGACTACTGGTCAATAATCAAGCGATGAAAACCACACTCGAGGAGCTCAGCGCCTACACCACCGTGGTGGACACCGGCTCGATCACGGCGGCTGCCGACCAGCTCGGGCAGACCAGTTCGGGCGTGAGCCGCGCGCTCGGCCGGCTAGAGGCCAAACTCGCCACCACGCTGCTGCAGCGCACCACGCGCCGGCTTGAGCTGACCGAAGAGGGCCGGATCTTCCTGGCCCAGGCACGCAAGATCCTGGCGGCCGTGGACGAGGCCGAAGAGCAGATGGCCGTGCGCCGCGAGCAACCCGCCGGCCGGCTGCGCGTGAACGCCGCCGTGCCCTACATGTTGCACGTGGTGGTGCCACTGGTAGCGGAGTTCCGCAACTTGTACCCGGCGATCGAACTGGAGCTCAACAGCAGCGATGCCATCATCGACCTGCTCGAGCACCGCACCGACATCGCCATCCGCATCGGCGCGCTGCAGGATTCAACGCTGCATGCGCGCCCGCTGGGCACCAACGGCCTGCGTGTGCTGGCCAGCCCCGCCTACCTCAAGGCCCACGGCCGACCCAGGACCGTGGCCGCGCTGGTGGCCGAACACAGCTTGCTCGGCTTCACACAACCGGCCTCGCTGAACCGCTGGCCGCTGCGCGACGCCGACGGCAATGAATTGCAGATCAACCCCTCGCTGCTGGCCTCCAGCGGGGAAACCCTGCGCCAGCTGGCCCTGGCCGGCGCCGGCATCGTCTGCCTGGCCGACTTCATGACCCACGCCGACCGCGCCGCCGGCGATCTGGTCCAGGTGCTGCCGCGCGAGACGCTGGACGTGCGCCAACCCGTGCACGCCGTGTACTACCGCAACACGCAGCTGTCGGCGCGTATCGCGTGTTTTCTGGATTTCATGGGGGCGCGGCTGGGGCAAGGAAAGGCCGCTTGAGAATCAGCATCAAATCCGGCTTCGGAACAATCGATACGGGCGCCGTCAGCTACTGACTTGATAGCAAGCTCCACGCCTGTCGCGCGACCACGCCGCCCAGCACCGCCATCACCAGCCCCACACCTGCATCGAGCCAGCGCCAGGCGCCGGGCCGGGCCAGCCAGGGCGCCAGGAACCTCGCGCCGAAGCCGAGGGCGCTGAACCAGACGAGGCTGGCCAGGGCCGTGCCGGCCGCGAAGAACCATTTCGCCGCGCCTGGCTGGGCCGCGCCCACCGACCCGATCAACACCACGGTATCGAGGTAGACGTGGGGATTGAGCAGGGTGAAAGCAGCCAGCTGCAGCATCACCGTCTTCAGGGGCGCGCGCAGACCGGCCGTGCCCTGCGCTTGCAGTGCGTGCGGGCGCCAAGCCCGGCGCAGGGCCAGGGCAGCGTAGGCGAACAGGAACACGGCACCGCCCGCCGCGAGGGTGATGGCCAGGGTCGGCCGGTTCGCCAGTACCCTCGCCATGCCGGCCACACCCGCCAGCACCAGCAAGGTGTCGGCGCCGAAGCAGAACAGCACCACCGGCAGCAGATGCTCACGGCGCAAGCCCTGGCGCAGGACGAAGGCATTCTGGGCGCCGATGGCGACGATCAGGCCGAAACACAGGCCAAGCCCTGCGGTGAAGGCGGAAAGGTAGGAAGGTAGACCGGTCATGGGCGAAGCATGCAACGCGTCGATGGATTAGCCCAGTTAAACTTTCTTCATCCTATTAAGTTTTACTAAGCATGCTCGATTACGTGTCCCTCTCCGCCGTGGCCCAAGTGGTGCGCGAAGGCAGCTTCGAACGCGCAGCGCAGGCCTTGCACGTCACAGCCTCCGCCGTATCGCAACGCGTGAAGCTGCTCGAAGAGCGGCTGGGCCTGGCGCTGATCGTCCGTGGCACGCCCTGCACGGCCACCGAGGCCGGTCACTGGCTGTGCCGGCATGTGGAGCAGGTCGGCATGCTGGAGCGCGACCTGCACACCGCCTTGCCCGCACTGACGGCCCTCGACGCCGACGACGGCAGGGTGACGCTGCGCATCGCCGTCAACGCCGACAGCCTGGCCACCTGGTTCATCGACGCGGCACAGGCTTTCACCCAGGCGGAGCCGGCGCTGCTCGACCTGAGTGCCGACGACCAGGACCACACCGCCGAATGGCTGCGCGAAGGCACGGTGTTGGCCGCGGTCAGCAGTTCGACCAAGCCGGTCCAGGGTTGCCACGCCGTGCCGCTGGGCCAGATGCGCTACGTGGCCTCGGCCAGCCCCGAATACGTGCATCGGCATTTCCCGAACGGGCTCACCGCGGCGGCCCTGGCCAATGCCCCTTGCCTGAGCTTCAACCGCAAGGACCAATTGCAGGCGACGTGGGCCCGCCGGGCCAGCGGCGAGGCGGTGACCATGCCGCAGCACTGGCTGCCGTCCTCGCAGGGATTCGTGCAGGCGGCGCTGGCCGGCATGGGCTGGGGCATGAACCCGATGGCGATGGTGGCCGGGCACTTGAAGAGCGGAGCGCTCGTGCGGCTGCTGCCGGGCCCGGAAAACGACCTGCTGGTGCCGCTGGTCTGGCAACACGCCAGGCTGAAGATTCCGATGCTGGACCGGCTGACCGCCGCCGTGCAGAAAGCGGCCGGTCAGGCCCTCGAGCCTTGAAAGCCCAGTTATTCTTTAAAGCCCTTAGGAATACATAGTAGTAGTCATAGAGTGCGGCCTTTTGTGTGGGTAACCGGAGATTCCCCTGACAGATCAAAGGCTTGCAGCCGCTCAACCCTTGTGGGTGACTGCGCTTTCGGGCTGCGCCCGACACATGAACAACTTCGGCGCCACGCCTTTCGCTGTGGATAAGCCACGGCTTGTGCTGTTTCCATCCACAGACTTGTCCGCCACGGCCGATCAGGAAAAGCCGACCACTGCATGCGGCACGTAGGGCTTCTCCAGCGCCGCAATCTCTTCGGGCGTGAGCTTGATCGACAGTGCCGCAACCGCATCGTCCAGCTGCTGTACCCTGGTGGCCCCGATGATCGGTGCGGTGATGCCCGGCACCTGCAGCACCCAGGCCAGCGCGATCTGCGCGGGCGGCACCCCACGCGCCTTGGCGACGGCCATCACGGCTTCGACGACCTTGCGGTCGGCCTCGGCGGTGCTGGCGTACAGCGTCTTGCCGAAGTCGTCAGTCTCGGCCCGCGCACTCTGGCTGTCCCACGCGCGCGTGAGGCGGCCACGCGCGAGCGGGCTCCAGGGAATCACCCCGATGCCTTCGGCCCGGCACAACGGCAGCATCTCGCGTTCTTCCTCGCGGTACAGCAGGTTCACGTACGGCTGCATGGTGGCGAACCGGGTCCAGCCATGGCGCTCGGAGGTCGCCAGCGCCTTGGCGAATTGCCACGCGTACATGGAAGAGGCACCGATGTAGCGCGCCTTGCCGGCCTTGACGACGTCGTGCAATGCCTCCAGCGTTTCCTCGATCGGCGTGGCGTAGTCCCAGCGGTGGATCTGGTAGAGGTCGACGTAGTCCGTGCCGAGCCGGCGCAGGCTGTGGTCGATCTCGCTGAAGATGGCCTTGCGCGACAGGCCGGCGCCGTTCGGCCCGGGCCGCATGCGGCCATGCACCTTGGTGGCGATGACCACCTCGTCGCGCGGCGCGTAGTCCTTGAACGCGCGGCCGACGATCTCTTCGCTGCTGCCGGCCGAATACACATTGGCGGTGTCGAAGAAGTTGATGCCCAGGTCGAGCGCTTTCTTGATGAACGGCCGGCTCGCAGCTTCGTCGAGGGTCCACGGATGGTGGCCCTGGCCGGGCGCGCCATAGGTCATGCAGCCGAGCACGAGCCGCGAGACTTGCAGGCCGGTGCGGCCAAGTTGGGTGGTTAACACATGAGGCTCCTGATGATGAACGGACGATGGTGATTCTGCGACGCCTGGACGGTTTGTGCCGGCAGCGCCGCGATCGCCCGTGGCGCGGCATCCGGCTTTACCTGCGCGTCACATTCGGCGGCTTGAAACCGCCGCCGACGCCTCGCATCTGGTCGGTCCGCGGCGCGCCTTTTGCGCACGCGCGAGTCTTCATGTCCATCGTTCCGCTCTACCTTCTTTCGTTCTTGCTGCATGCCTTCGTCGGCTGGCGCATCGTGCCGGCGCTCGACACCCTCGCACCCGACGCCGCCATCGCGCTGGCGCTGCTGCTCGGCGTGTCGGCCGTGCTGATGCCGATGAGCCTGATCGGCCAGCGCCTGGCGCGCGGCCGAAGCACGGCCGAGGTGCTGACCTGGGTCGGCCTGTTGTGCATGGGCCTGTTCTCCTCGCTGTTCGTGCTCACGCTGCTGCGCGAAATGGCCTTGTTCGCGGCCTGGGGCCTCTCATCGTTTGCGCCGGAACTGGTTTCGGTTGCGGCCTGGGAAGAGGCCCACGCCTGGAGCGCCGCCGCCGTGCCCGTGCTGGGCCTGGCGGCCACCTCGATCGGCTTCCTGAACGCGCGCCGCACGGCCGCGGTGGTGCGGGTCGACGTGCCGATCACCGGCCTGCCGGAGGCCCTGCACGGCTTTACCGTCGCGCAGATCAGCGACATCCACGTCGGCCCGACGATCAAGCGGGGCTACCTGCAGTCCATCGTGCGCAAGGTGAACGCCCTCGACGCCGACATGGTGGCCATCACCGGCGATCTGGTGGACGGCAAGGTCGCCGAGCTGGCGCCGCACGTGGCGCCGCTGTCCAAGCTGTCCTCCACCCATGGCACCTATTTCGTCACCGGCAACCACGAGTATTACTCGGGTGCGCACGCCTGGGTGGCCGAACTGGAACGGCTCGGGGTGAACGTGCTGATGAACGAGCATGTGGTGCTGCAGCACGGCGCGCCGCTGGTGCTGGCCGGCGTGGCCGACTACGGCGCCCACCATTTCGATCCCTCGCACCGCAGCGATCCGGCCGCGGCCATGCTCGGCGCGCCCTCGGACGCGGGCATGCACCTGCTGCTCGCGCACCAGCCGCGCAGTGCGCAGGCGGCAGCCGAGGCAGGGTTCCAGCTGCAGCTCTCCGGCCACACGCACGGCGGCCAGTTCTGGCCCTGGAACCATTTCGTGCGGTTCCAACAGCCATTCACGGCCGGGTTGCACAAGCTCCAGGACCTATGGGTCTACACAAGCCGCGGCACCGGTTACTGGGGCCCGCCGAACCGGCTGGGCGCACCGTCGGAGATCACGCACCTGCGCCTGGTCAAGGCCGACTGAACCCGGAACAAAAAAATTTTCGGCCGATGGGCCCGCTTTTTGCAGCGCCTCCGTATGATGGGCAACTGGACTGCAAAAGGAGCCTGTCTTGAAACACAAAGCCATCCTCGCCTTGCTCGGCCTCGCTCTGGCGTGGTCCATGCCCAGCCAAGCCAGCTTGATCAACAGCGGTAGCGCTTGGATCCCAGGGACTTTTCAGTTCGATTTCGAAAGCGGCACGATCAGCGGTGTGTCGCCCACGGCCGACATCTTCTGGAACCAGCTCACGGGCACCACGCGCCAGTTGCAGCCGGCTTTCCTCAACTCGACGGCTGCGCTCTTGGCATTGGGCAACACGCCTTTCGCCGGCATCACCGAAACCGATCTGCTGGGCTACGTGTATTCGACCCCATTCATCGAAGGTCCACCGGGCGGCAGCTTGCTCGACGTCGGCAACACTTTCGCCGTACTGACCGCAGAAGGCCATTACGCCAAGGTGGAAGTCACCGATTACGGCACGGGGACCGTGGGCCGCGACTTCTACGACATTCACATCGCGTACGCGTTGTTCGACGGCCAGCCGGCCAGCGTCCCGGAGCCGGGCTCATTCGCCCTGCTGGCCTTGGGCCTGGCCGCGGCCACGGTGGCGCGTCAGCACATCCATCCCGGACGCCAGCGCTGAACTAAATTTCAATGACCGCCGCCAGCGGCGCATGGTCGGACAGGTGCGACCACGGTTTCTTGGGCATCGGAATCGGTGCATGCAGCTTGCAATTCTTCACATAGATGCGGTCGAGTTGCAGCATCGGCATCTTCGCCGGGAAAGTGCGCGCGGCCTGGCCGTTGGCCTGCACGAAAATTTCCTTCAAGCCCGCCTCGCGCTCGAGGATGCGATGCGCATGGCGTCCCCAGTCGTTGAAGTCACCTGCCACCACCACAGGGGCCAGGGGATCGGACTCGGCCTTGATCATGTGGCTGAGCAGGTGCAATTGCTGGCGGCGGTGCGACTCGCGCAAGCCGAGGTGGACGCAGAAGGCATGGATGTCGTGCGGCTGGCCGGGCACGCGCAGCACGCAATGCAGCAGGCCGCGCCGCTCGGGGCCGGCGATCGACACGTCGCGGTTTTCATAATGCACGATGGGGAACTTGGACAGCACCGCGTTGCCGTGGTGGCCGTGCGGGTACACCGCATTGCGGCCGTAGGCGTGCTGCGGCCAGATGGTGTCGGCCAGGAATTCATAGTGCGGCGTATCCGGATAGCCCGGCACGCGCTGCACGTGTTTCTCATGCGTGCCCATCACCTCCTGAAGGAACACCACGTCGGCCGCCACCGCGCGTACCGCATCGCGCAACTCGTGCAGGATGAACTTGCGGTTGAAGAAGGTGAAGCCCTTGTGGATGTTGACCGTGAGGACTTTGAAAGCGAAGTGTGCGAGGGGGGCGGTCATGGCGGGCAAGGCGGGTAGAGATCCGTCTTCGTTTGTAGGGCCGCACCCGCAACCCGGCTGTAGGACGGCAGGCTGACGCGCGGCCAGCCCCGCGCGAAATGTTCCGGCCCGCGGCGCGCTATTCCGCGACGATCTTAGCGGCGTCGATGGCTTCCTTGTAGACCGGCACCTGCTGCGCCACATAGGCCGTCATGTCGCGACCGTTGGTGGCCCACGGGGTGGCGCCGGAATCGCGCATTTTTTTCTGCACCTCGGGATTCGCCATCGTCGTCATCAGCGCTTTTTCATACGCGGCCACGATGGCCGGCGGCGTGCCGGCTTTCACGAAAAATGCCTGCCACAGCGGCAGCGAAAGCGACGAGAAGCCCTCCTCTTCGCCGATGGTCTTCACATTCGGCAGCATGGAGGAACGCGTGCTGTCGGCGATCGCCAGCGCCCGCATGGAGCCGTCCTTGATGAAAGGCAAGGCCGAGGTGGTGGTCAGGATGGCACTGTCCACGTGCTGGCCGACGAGGTCGGTGTTGATCTGCGCCGCGCCCTTGTACGGCACGTGCAGCATGGCGACCTTGCCTTTCTCGTTGATCAGCGCGCCGAACAGGTGCTGCATGGTGCCGATGCCGGGCGTGGCGTAGTTGAAATCCTTCTTGCCCTTGCGCAAGGCCGCGAGCAGCTCCGACATCGACTGGTAGGGCGACTTGGCGCTCACGGCGAACACCATGGAGACGAAGCTCGAGCTGCCGATGAGCTGGAAATCACGGCGCCAGTCGACCTTGGTCTTGTCGTTGACCATGGGGATGACGATGGTGTCGGTGCCGCCCAGGTAGATCACGCTGCCGTCGGTGGGCCCGTGGCTGACTTTCTGCGCGGCCATCATGCCGCTGGCGCCCGGCACGTTGTCCACCACGATCTGGCGGCCCAATACCTTGCTCATCTCGGTGGCCACGAGCCGACCGACGAAATCCGTCGTGCCGCCGGCGGAATACCCGAGCACCATCGAGATCGGCTTGTCCGACTGGGCGAGCGCCCAGCCCGGGGCGAGGCCGCAGGCACCGGCTGAGGCGATCTTCAATACGGTTCGGCGTTGCATGGGAAGTCTCCTGTTTCTGTTGTGGTAGTGGGCGGCCACGCGGGCCTGAGGAACATTGTATTGAATACTTGAGAATACGCAATACGCCAAATACAATACAATACACACCCATCCACAGCCGTCCGGAGACCCCATGCCCATTGGAATGTTCGAATCGTTCATGACGTCCTATTGCTTCAGCGACGATGCCAAACGCATCTGGAACGATTCGGCCACGTTGCAGGCCTGGCTCGACGTCGAAGTCGCGCTGGCGCGGGCGCAGGCCGAGCTGGGACTGATCCCGGCGTCGGCGGCGGAGGTCATCGCGGCCAAGGGCCAAGCCAGCCTGTTCGACCGCGAACGCCTGGCCCGCGACATCGCCTTTTCCCAGCACGGGCTGGTGCCGGTGCTGCACCAGTTCGAAGCCCTGTGCGGCGAACCGGCCGCGCGCTACATCCACTGGGGCGCGACCACACAGAACATCTTCGACACCGGCGCCTCGCTGCAGATGGCGCAGACGCACCGCCTGCTGGTGCAAGGCCTGGACGACGCCATCGCCCACCTGTCGCGGCTGGCGCTGGCGCACAAGGCTTCGCCGATGGCGGGCCGCACCCATGGCCAGCACGCCCTGCCCACCACCTTCGGCCTCAAGGTGGCGACCTGGATCGACGAGCTGGACCGCCAGCGCCAGCGTCTGGCGGAGCGTTTCGCGCCCTCTTTCCCCACCCTGCTCGGGGGGGCCATCGGCACCTATGGGGCCACCGGCGCGGTGGGGCGCGCGGTCGAGCAACGCGTGGCCGAGTTGCTGGGCCTGCAGGCCAACCTCATGCCCTCCCGTGCCTCGTACGACCGTGCGGCCGACTACTGCACCACGCTGGGGCTGCTGGCAGCCACCATCGAAAAAATCGGGACCAGCGTGGTGCTGCTGATGCGCACCGAGATCGCCGAGGTCGCCGAGGCCTTCCACCTGGGCAAGATGGGCAGCTCGACGATGGCGCAAAAGCGCAACCCGAACACCGCCATGTCGATGATCGGCATGGCGCGCCTGCTGCGCGGACGGGTGCCCGTGGCCATCGAGGCCATGGTCCGCCAGGACGAGGGCGACGGCTCGGCGAGCTTCGTCACCGATGTGCTGCTGCCCGACATCGGCATCACCGCGCTGTCGCTGGTGGCCTTCCTGGCGCGCCTCACCCAGGGCCTGCAGGCCGACGAGGCCGCCATGCGCCACAACCTCGGCCTCACCAACGGCCTGATCGCCGCCGAGACCGCGATGATGCGGCTGGGCCTGGAGATCGGCCGCCCGAAGGCCCACCACGTGTTGTACGAGGCGGCGCAACGCGCGCAGTCGGACAAGGTCCCTTACCTCACGGCCATCCAGGAACACCCCGAATTCCGCCATACGCCGGTGCCCGACAACCTGCCGCGCTGGCTCGATCCCGAAACCAATCTGGGCGAATCGGTCGCGCTCACCGAAGACACCGTGCGCCGCGTGGCGCAACGCAAGGGCTGAGCCGCGTTCAGCGGGCCGTGGCCACCGCGCGCTCGGCGGGGGCCGCCACCGACGCGCCGGGCCGGTGGGTCACGGGGGCCAGTTCGGCGCCGAACGGCAGCGTGGGGTCGGCCCAACGGCGGTTCGTGGCCTCGAACATCATCGCCACTTGGTCCTCGATGCGCGCGCCCACCACTTCGAAAAAGTCGGCGTGTTCGTTTTGCTGGTCGGTGCGGCCCAGCAGCACCACGCTGAGCGCGCCGGGCACGGACACCCCGGCCTCCTCGAGCATCTGGCGAAAACGCGCGCCGTCCCAGATGCCCCACACGATCAGCGCCGAAAACGGCAGGCGGCCATCGGCGTCCTGCAGGGCGCGCAGCTCGGCCACCAGCGCCTCGACATAGCCCTCGTCGGGCATGAAGGGCAGCCGAATGGTCTGCAGCGAAACGCCGGGCTGGTGCTGGGCCAGGTGCGCCCAGCGGCGGAATCCGAGCGTGGTCGACAGCAGCGGCACCGAGGTCGCGGCAAAGCACAGGCGCTGGTGGCCGCGCCGGTGCAGCAACGCGGCGGCCAGCGCCAGTGGCTCGCCCCATTCGGTGCCGATGGAGTCGAAGCCGTTGCCCACCATGGCGATGCCGTCGTACAACACTGCGGGGGTCTTCTCCTGCAGCGTGGCCAGCATGCCGCTGGTGATGGCGTGGTAGACGGACTGGATCACGCAGGCGTCGAAGCGCGGCAGGCCCTTGAGCACCTGCTGCGCATGCTCGGCATCGGAATACGAGACCTCGATGAGCTTGTGGCCGCTGGCCATGAAACGCCGCCCCAACTGCTCGATGTACTGGCGGCCACGGTCGAAACGCACCGCACGGCGCAACACAAGGACCGAACGCGCGCGCGCAGCCGCCCCGGGTGCGCCATCGGCGTTCAGCGCGGCAGCCCGCGGTTGCGCCGGCGCCTCGCCGCTGCCATCGGCCACCAGGAAGATGCCTTTGCCGGTGTGCACCTCCACCACGCCATGTTCGCGCAGCCGGTGAATCGCACGCTGCACCACGGCCTGCGACAGGCCGTGACGCTTCATCAGGTCGCGAACCGGGGGCAGGCGGTCGCCACGGCGCCCATGGGCCACAAATTCGGCAAGATAGTCCTCGAGGTCCGGCGCAACGTGAAGCATCGGGGGAAGATACCGCAATTTCGGTGAAGGCCCGGCCGCACCGCGGAAGTTCAGGCCCGCGGCAGCGGATTGCGCCGCACCATCCAGCCGAACAAGCCCGCGCCCACGGCCAGCGATGCGGCGGCCATCTCCAGCGACAGCGTGAAGCCCGCGCCGCGCGTGTCGGCTTGCCGCAGCACCCAGGCCACGAGCAGGGGTCCGACGATCTGGCCCAACCCATAAACCGCGGTGAGCAGGCCCATGGTCGCGGCCGGCGCCACCGGCCGCAGGCGGCGCACTTCCTGCATCGCGAAGAAGGTGATGGCGGTGAATGGCAAGCCCAGCATGAAGCTGCCGAGCGCGAAACCCGCCAGGCTCGGGCTGACCACGCTGGCCAGCACACCGAGGGTCTGCAGCACGTAGCAGCCCGCGAGCCAGAGGCGCATGTCGGCGTGCGCGGGCACGCGCGTGGCCAGCATCGCGCCGAGCATCACGCCCAGGCCGAACAAAGGCCAGAACAGCTGGATCCAGGGCGAACCGGGCAATGCGTCGCGCGCGATGACTGGCAGGAAGGTGGCGGTGATGATGTAGCCGAAGCCGGCAATGCCGTAGGCCACGGTGAGCAGCGTCAGCTGCCCCGCCAGCTCGGCCGGGGCCGGCGGCGCACCAGGAGCCGCTGCCGCCGGGCCCGCCGCCGAGGCCGACGCAGCCGGCGTGGCGGGTGCTGCCGGGGCCCGGAACACACGCCAGACCAGCGCCGTGAGCGTCACGGCCAGCGCGCCGAACACCAGCCAGGCCGAAGCGGCCCGCCAATCCCAGGCCACCATCGCGCCGGCAAGCAGGCCGCTGAGCACGATGCCCGCGCCCGGTCCCACGTAGATGAAGCCGCCCATCGCCGGCACGCCCAGGCGCGCCAGCGCGGCCAGGCACCAGCTCGAGGTGTAGACGAACACGAAGGCGCTGGCCACACCGGCCAGGAAACGCGCCAGCGGCCACAGCGCCGGCAGTTGCAGGGCCATGCCCAGGGTGAGCAAGCAGGTGGCCATCAGCCCCGCATGCAGCATGTGCGACGCCACGACCGGCGGCAGGCGGCGGAACTGGCGCCAGACCAAGGGTTGGAAGGTGCACCACACCGCGCCCACCATGTAGCCGAGGTAGTTGGCGCTGGCCAGCCAGCTCGCGGCGGGCAGGTCGATCACGCCGTCGTGCAGCATCATCGGCAACAGCGGTGTGAAGGCGAAGCGGCCGATGCCCATGGCCACGGCCAGCGCCACCATGCCGGCCATGGCGATACGCCAGCGCCCGGGAGCGCGCGCGGAAGTCGAATCCGCCATGGTCAGGGCAGAGGCTGATTGGATGCGGGGGCGGTCGCGGGCGGCTCGGCCGTGGCCGCGTTGGTGCCGGCCGTCGCCTCTTCCAGCGTACCGGAAAAGATGTCCCACACCGCCATGAACATGGCCGCGATCACCGGGCCGATCACGAAGCCGTTGAGCCCGAAGATGCCGATACCGCCAATGGTGGAGATCAGCACCACGTAGTCGGGCATCTTGGTGTCCTTGCCCACCAGCACCGGGCGCAGCACGTTGTCGACCATGCCGATCACCAGCACGCCGTAACAAGTCAGCGCCACGCCTTGCCAGATGGCACCCGTGACCAAAAAGTACACCGCCACCGGCACCCACACCACGGCCGCGCCCACGGCCGGCAGCAGGGAGAGAAACGCCATCAGCACGGCCCACAGCACCGTGGCATGGATGCCGAGGAACCAGAACGCCAGGCCGCCGAGCACGCCCTGTGCCACGGCCATCAGCACATTGCCCTTCACCGTGGCGCGCACGACGGTGGTGAACTTGGTGAACAGCTGCCGCTTGGTGTTGGCGTCGAGCGGGATCGCGTCGCGCATGCGGCGCGACAGGCTGGCGCCGTCACGCAGCAGGAAGAACATCAGGTACAGCATGATGCAGAAGCTGATCACGAAATCGAAAGTGTTCTGCCCGATGCTCAGTGCCTGCGCCGCCAGCGCCTGGCTGCCCTGGGCCAGCCGGGCGCTGAGATGGGTCTGCAAATCCTTCAGGTTGCCCAGGCCGAAGCGGTCGAGCAGATTGCTCACCCAGTCGGGCAATGCGGCGAGGATCTGCCCGAAGTAGTTGCCGAAGTTGAGTTCACCCGACTGGATGCGCAGGTACAGGCCGTTGCCTTCCTTCACCAGCATGCCCGTGATCAGCGTCATGGGCAGGATCACGATCACGAGGAACACCACCAGCGTACCGAGTGCGGCCAGCGTGCGCCGCTGGCCGAAGGCCTTCAGCAGCCGGCGAAAAAGGGGCGAGAACAGGATCGCCATCACCACCCCCCAGAACACCGCGCCGTAGAACGGCCACAGGATCCAGCCAAAGCCCAGCGTGACCGCCACGAGCAGCAGCAGGAAAGTCTTGTTCTCCAGGGCGGACCAGGGGACGGATGGGGCGGCGACGGGTGGCGATTCGGGAATGGACATGGCAAACGGTGCGGTGGCGGCGGAACGCCGGGACTGTGAATGCCGCCATGGTATCGACATTGCCGTTTGGGCGAGAAATGCCGGACAGGCTCGGAACCCCGCGCGTTATCCTCCCGGCCTGGCCATCTGCCATTTGAAGGAATCACCCATGCCGCGTCCCGTTCTCGACGAAAACCATGTCCACCCGGCCGTTCGCGCCAGGCTGGCCGCCGTTGCACCCATCGTGGCCGAGGTGCAGGCCGCGATCGCGGCACACGCGGTGGTGGTCGTGGGCATGGGGTTGAATCCCTACCCGAAAAAGGCGCGGCGCCTGCTCGACGCGGCCGGCGTGCCGTTCCATTACCTGGGCTATGGCAGTTACTTCGGCGGCTGGCGCGAACGCACCCAGCTCAAGATGTGGTGCGGCTGGCCCACGCTGCCCATGGTCTTCGTGCGCGGCACGCTGGTGGGTGGCGCAAGCGACCTGGAACGGCTGATCCAGAGCGGCGAGCTGCAGCGCATGCTGAAATGAGAAAAGGCCCCGAGGGGCCTTTGCTGTTCATCGGACTGCGCGATCAGCCTTTGGGCTGGGCCTCAGGACCACCGTGGGGGCGACCGTCCGGGCCGCCTCGGCCCCAATGCCCGTCCCGGCCACCGGGTCGGTGCATCATGGCATTGGCGTCGAACACCTTCTGCTGTTCCGGCGTGAGCACGGCGTAGAAGGCCTTGACGGCATCGCCACGTTTGTCCATCTCGGCATCGCGCTGGGCTCGCATGGCGCGCATCTTGTCGATGCGTTCGGGCGTGGTCAGCTTGGCCATGTCGCCGCGTTCCATGCGTGCGTGCGGCGCAGGCGGCTGCATGCTGGTGGTGAAGGTGGTCCAGGCCGGTTCCTGGGCCGGTGTGAGCTTGAGCTTGGCCTTGAGCTCGGCCGCGCGTTTGGCCATGTGTTCCTGCATCTTGGCCGGGTCGTGACGGCCCATGCGTTCGCCAGGGCGCGCAGTCGGCGGACCGGCCTTGTCGGCCATGGGTGCGGGGGGGGTGCCCGGTGCGGCAGGCGCCGCCGTCTGGGCGGAAGCCGCCAGACCGATGGAGGCCAGCAGGCCAGCCAATACCAGGTGCTTGAACGGGGAGGTGGAGGTTGATCGCATGAGAGTGCTTCCTTTCTAGAAGACGCCTGATGCCAACATCGGTCTCAGGTTGGAAACGAGTCTCGCGCGGCGATGTATCGGCGCCATAACGCGCCGATGAGATTTTGTAAAGATGTCCGGCGCGTCACACCACCGTGCCGTGGCCCCCGCCGATCAGCGTGCAGCCGCATTCGGTGCGATGCCCCTCGAGCGCCATGGGCCGGCCATCGAGCCGCGTGACGTCATCGCCCTCGACGATCGCATTCACGCCATGACGTGGGCAGTCCACCAGGTCGCCTTGGCGAGCGATGGCGCGGCCGTGCACATGGTCCGTGGGCGAGCCGGTGATCACCACACCGCCGTCGCTTGTACGGTCACCGACCAGGATGATGTATCTCGGCATGGCTCATCCCGCCAAGTTGCGTGTGACCGGTGCCAACCTCGCCAACTCATGCGTGTTCATAAGGGCGTTTCCTGAAATGGGCCCGGTAGGCCGGGTTGTTGGGCTGCACCACGAGCACCGTGGCGCCATCGTCGCGCCGCGCGTTGATCACGATCGCCGAAGCGCCGGTTTCCCAGGCGGCCAGGCTGGCCAGGCCAATGCCCGCGAAGGCACTGGCCGCCCCACAGTCGCCGAGCCTTTCGCCCAGGTGGTAACCGGCGCGCGGATCGTGCAACGCGAATGCAGGCAGCACCGCACGCACCGCTTGGCGCAACACGAGCATGCGCTCCTGACTCGTTTCCCCCACGCCAGGATCGAACATGATGCGCGCCGGCGGCTGGCCCTGTAAGGGACCATCGAGCGCGGACTGCAATGCCTGCTGCAGCGCCGCCACGCGTTGCGCCTGCGGTTCCACCTTGCTGTAGCTGGCCTCCGCCGGCCGATAGACCCAGGCCAGCGTCGGTGTCTCGTCGTACTGCGCCATCTGCGCCTGGCTCCATGGCTCGGGCACATGGGGCGTGCGGGTGTAGGTCCTGGGTGAACGGTAGGTCGTATGGCCCACGTCGTTGTACCGGCCCAGGCCGCCGAAGCCGTGCTTCCCGCGGCCCGACCGGCCGTCGGGAAACTGGGTCACCTCAACGCTGTCGACCACATGCGGCGCCAGTTCGCGCAGCCATTCAGCCGCGGCGTGTCGGCCCAGCAGCAGGCTCACGAAAGCGTCGCTCAAGTCGCTGGCGCGCCGGTCGCGCGAGAGAATGGCCTGCAGGGTCTCCGGCTGGCCCGCGCCAGCCGCACCGCTGGGTGGTGCCTGCCAGCCCCCGGTTTGCGCGCGCATGGCATAACCGTCCTCGGCCCACAGCAGCAGGCTGTTCAGGTCGCCGGCCTTGTCGAACCGCTGGAAGATGGCCGTCCACAGGTTGTCGTTGCCGGTCTCCCAACTGACGGTGCTGCGCTCGCCGCTGAGCCGATGGAAGGGCAGGCCGCTGCTCTGCATGGACCACACCAGGTTCTCGAAGTAGGCCCGGTTCACCGCCGCCGAGGCGGCGGCTTGCGCCCAGCGGGTCGGGCCGACCAGCACGGCCGGGACCGGGTAGTTCTCCACGAAGGTTTTGCGGGGCCCGTCACCGGCGGGCCAGTAACGCAATACGTCGCCGAGCGTGGTGCGCCGCCACAGCGCGGCCTCGTCCTGGCAGGCGCGCAGCGAACCGGGTGGGGCCGGCTGCTCGATCAACCGCCCGCCACCGGCCTCGACCAGGGCCCAGAGGTCGCGCGCCGGATGGTGGGCAATGCGCATGCCCACGCCGAAGACCTGCAGCGCCACGGGCAGGATGTCTGGCGCCGCGCTCGGCTCGTAACGGTACCGCTGCGCCGTCATGACGACACCGTCTCCGGGTCGATGCCCGGTGGCATGGCCTCGGCCTGCGGGTCGAGCGCGCCGGACTTGAAATACGGATCGCTGCGCTTCCAGTCTGCCAGGTCGAGCAGGTAGTTCCAGTAGGCTTCGTCGTGGAAGGCGTAGCCCTGGCCGACGGTGAGGTCGTAGCTGAGGACTTGCGATACCGGCCCCGCCCCGTCAACGCCATACCGAAGGATCTGCGCGTGGTTGGTCGGCGACACTACCTCCTGGCCGACTTTCTGCTCCAGACGTTGCGCGAGTTCCAGGTCGGTCTCGTAACGCGTGCTCGGCAGGCCACAAGCGTCCACGCACGGCACCTTCTGCTTCGTGGCGGGCAGTTTTTCCCGATCCTGGTACTTCAGGAATTCTTTCCAGGTGGCTTGCTGTTCGGTATTGGCCTCGATGGCCGGTTGATCGCCTTTGGCCGGGCGCGCCGCGCCGCTGAACAACACGGCCTTCGCATCGAAGTCGTCGCCCAGCACCGCCGGCTCAGGGACCACCGGCGCGTTGATGTAGACGGATTCGCTCTCGCCGTGGTCGCCGCGCGGGCTGAGGTCGCCATGGACGGTGGTGACCAGCAGCATCCTCTCTGAAGCGACGCGCCACTGCGTGTTCGGGCTGTTGCCGTCGAGGTAGTGCCAGTTCTCGTTTTCCGTGATCAAGGCGCCGCCGGAGCCGGTCCGCCATTGCACGCCGGCGTCGCCGGAGGCCGCCTGGGTGCGTTCCATCTGGCTGTAGAAATAGCGCTGTTTGTAGCCGGTGCGCGCGCCCACTGCGGGGTTGTGGTCATTGTTGCTGCCGCGCACGAAAAGCCGCTGCATCACGTTGGCGCCGAGCTGGTTGTTACCGGCATCGAAGTACTTGGTGGGCAGGCCGCGCCAGCCGATGCCCTCGACGGCGGAGACGCCGATCACCCGGTCGGCGGGGTTGAAGTTCACGAACAGCTTGCCGCGGTTGTCGCGCTTGTGCTGCGGCACGCTCCACCAGCGCAGTTCGCCCTTCACGGGTGCCGCGCCGATCTCGGCCCGCCAGTCGGGGTTGTCGGCCGGCTGGTGGATGAAGATCACGTCGTCATGGATATGGGCCGGCGTGTGTTCACGCGTGCAGGCGGCGTCCGGCGCGGGCCGGTAGGTGAACTGGGTCTTGGATTCGTTGACGATGGCCGCGGCGTTGGCAAAGGTCTTCAGCCGCGCCGCCGCGCTCTGCACTTCCTTGCCGCCGTTGGCGGCCGTGAGGAAGTCGGTGGCGAAGGTGTCGAAGCGGTAGGGGGAACTGTTGAGGATGACGGTATCAGGCCCGCGCAGGCCGCTTTGCTTCCCATAGAACAAGGCGCACAGCGCCACCATCGTGCCCTGGCTGTGGGCCACGATGTTGATGGGCTCGTTGGGGAAGTCGGTGCGGATGGTGCTCACCAGATGGGCCAGGCGGCGCGCGGCGTGGGCGTAGTACAGGCGCGGCGGGCAGGGCGTGAGCTTGCGCCCGAGCACGGGGTTGATCCAGTTCACGTCGATCAGCCCGATCTTCGGGTTGAAGCCCTCCTTGCGCCAGAAGGACAGCAGGTCGTTGGTACCGTTCTGGAACGGGCCACCGCCCCAACTGCCGTCCCGCTCCAAGGGGTTGCCGTATTGGTCGGTGATGGCGTCGGGGGAGCCGACGACCTCTTTCTTGACGATCTGTTTTTGGGCGTCGCGGGCGGCGCTGTAGCCCCAGTAGAAGGGGATGATGGGGGAGTTGGGTTTTTTGCCCGCCTCCGTTTTATCTTTGAAACGTTTGCTGACGGGATCTACCGTCGCACTGGTCAAATCAGTCCGGCCAAGGCGGTAGTTCAAACCCAAACAAAACTGCGCGGCGGCATCGCCGTACCACTCACCCTCGGAATTCACCCCATGCACGAAAATGATCGTGCCAGGCATCAGGTGCGGAATGCCGACCATATAGGTGCGTTCGCTTGCATCTTGTTCGACGCCGGTGAACTGACCTTTGACCCACTGGTATTTGCCGGGATCGGGAACCACTGCGTCTATCCAACTGAGACCTTTCATCTCTACTCCTTTCCGTTGGCCGTGCACCGAAATTTTTTGTCGAGAGGCTGTCTGCGCGGTGGCGGAAAGTTGCTAAGCAAATCATCGGTCCATACGCTGGGCCCACTCGACAATTCGGACAGCTTGGCACGCATACCAGACGTGTAGACTTGGTCGCCACTCATATAAACGGCGTAACCACCGTAAGCTCCTGGAATCGCACGATTCCACGTTCGACCGCCATCGGTGGAATACGGCAACGTCGCCCCGCCACACCCGCCTCCCCCCGACGAACAATCCGTATTGCCCCTGGTCATCGGCCCCACAAGATATTGGTCATTGGCCGCATCGATGATGAAGTTGCTCGCGCCCGCAACGGCCCTGTCGAGTTCCACCACAGCGCTGCGAATGCCAAGCTTCTTGTCGTTGTAATAAACCATGGCGTTGGTACAAGCGCCTGCGCCCCTCGGCAGGTACTCGAAGTACCGGTTCTCGTCAATCCGATAGGTGATCTGCGGTGGCGCCACCGGCCCGCGGTACACCGGGATGCTGTTGGCTGGCAGCAGTTCGGGCACGTCGGGGTAGGGCCCGCCTACGCCGCAGGCGGTCAGCAGGAGGGTTGCCACACCAACGGCGACGGTTGTTTGGAAGCGGCTGTTCTTGATGTTCATGCGGCGGCTTTCTGAAAGTGAAGGCTTGGGATGTCCAATGCCGTCGTCGCCATCTTTCTCATGGTGTGCTCACCTTCAGAATCCGATGTCGAACGGCTCATACGGCTTCATGACCGCGGCCGCGTCGGCGCCGGTCTTGTCGACGACAGGCGCACCTTCGCCCTTGACGATCTGGTAGGCCCGCTGCGGCGCATGCAACTGCCGGTCGGCGCCGTTGTGCAGCTTCAACTTCTGCGCGAGGTCGGTGCGGTTGAATTCCGGCAGGTCGGTGGCCAGCGTGGCAGGTCCTTCGAACTGGCGGCCCGCCGACTTGACGGTGAACTCGCCTTGCATGCCGGCCACCAGCTTGCCGTCGGCCAGCCGCAGGTAGGTCCCGTCTTCCAACACGAGCAGGATGCTTTTCTTGCCACGCAGGATGACGTGTTCCTCGGTGGAGGTGACGGTGACGGATTTCTGCGCGGTCAACTCGGCGCTGTTGTGTTGGGCCTGCTGGATGATCTTGCCTTTGCTGGCGATGGCGCGGATGTCGCCACGGTGCGCGAACTGTTCGATGTCCTGCCCGGCGGCCTGCAGGATCGACAGGTCGGCGTAGTGTTGCTGGTTGTGACCAGCGATGGTGTCAATGTTCAGGCCGGCATACTGGGTATGGTCCCTGGGCGTGGCGCTCGCGATGCCCGCAGCGCCGCTGAGGGCCAGCACCGGCTGGCCGCCGGGCACCGTGCCGCTCGCCAGTGGTTCGTCATTGGCGCCGTGGCCGAGGGCCACGACCGCTTCGCTGAGGTGCTGCTGCGGCGCGGTCTCGCGAGCGCCGGCTTGGCATTGGCCGGCGGTGCGGTCGAGGTCCTTGGCAATGGCCAGGGCTTTCTCGAGGCAGGCCACGAGTTCGTTGCGGCTCAACATGCCACCCACGGCCTCGCTGCGACCGTCGGTCGTGAGCAGCAGACCTTTTTGGGCGCGCACGGCGACGTGCCCGTCGGTGCGGACCTCGACCCCCTCGCCGCGTGGCTCCTTGCGCCCGGCGTTGTCTTCGATGCGCGCGATGTGGCCCAGACTCACGCTGGAACACTGGTGATCACTCTTGAGTTGCACCTGCAGTTTTTCAGCGGTGTCGTCCAGGACCAGGTGGTTGGACCGCCCCGCCGCACTATTGCCGCCCTGGGACGCAAGTTCGCGGCTACGCAGGCCGCTGAGCGCGCTTTGCGCCGGCAGAGCCCATGGTGGCAGGTTGTTCTGGTTGTACAGGCGGCCGGTGCAGACTGGCAGATCGGGGTCGCCACCGATGAAGCTGATCAACACCTCCTGCCCGATGCGCGGCAGGTGCATGGCGCCCAGCTGGTTGCCCGCCCATTCGCTGCTAACCCGTACCCAGCAGCTGCTGTGCTGGTTCTTCATGCCGATCCGGTCCCACGGAAACTGGACCTTGATGCGACCGAGTTGGTCGGTCCACAGGTTCTCTCCGTCGGGGCCGACCACCAGCGCGGTCTGCGCGCCCGGACTGTAGGGCTTGGGAAAGGTCAGGGCCGGACGCAATGGCTCGCGCATGGGATGCGCGGTGAAGTCGACCTCCACGCGCCACTGTTGCCTACGCCCGGGACTGGCCTCCTTCACCTGACTGGCCTGATCGGTGTCCTCGATCAGAAAGCGCGTGTCGAGCACCAGGTATTCCGCGTTGGCCTTTTGCCGCGGATGGAGCTTGAGCTCGAAGCTGCAGCCCGGCACTATGCCGCGCAGGTTGCCGCTGGCCCGGGCGCGGGCGCCGTGCGTGCGCAGGGCCTGCATGCGCAGGAGGGCGAAGTCGCGGCCCTCGGCCTGTGGGTCATTGGCCTCGGCCGTGCCAGCGCGGGGTTGCGCGTAGTGGCTGCCGGCCAGGCCGTCGTGCCACTGGTAGACCTCGCCATCGGCCTGGCCAGTGGGACACGGCTCCGCGCGGCTCACGGAAAGATCCGCTCGGGGCCGGGTGTAGTCGTAGTCACGGCTGCTGTAGCGCCCGCTGGTGAGCCGATGGTGCGGTACGAAGCTGTGGATGTACTCGGCATCGGTCCTCCAGCCGGGTGGGTGGTAGTCGACCTGCTGGTAGGCGGCGCTGGGCATGCGCTGGTAGGCGCCCATGTTGTCGATCAGAACCAGCCGGTGATGGCCACCACGGCTTTCGAAGAAATACGAAATGCCGTTCTCGGCGGTGAGCCGGCTGAAGAACTCGAAGTCGGTTTCGTTGAACTGGGTCTGGTAGTCGCGCAGCGGATAGTTTTCGATGAGCCGTTTGTCCACCGGAAACGGGTAACGCGCGAGCAACGCGTCCAGCGTCTGCAACACGGTCTGGTTCTGGAAGATGCGGCAGTCGGTGTTGCGCGTGGCCAGGTACAACCAGGGTTTGAGCACCAGCCGGTACTGCGAGAAGCGGCCTTCCTCGCCCCAGAACTCGGCCTCGGTAATGAGAGCGTTGATCTCGCGTACGCCGGCGCCGACGTGGTCCGCTGCCGCACCGGTTCCGCCTGGCAGGAAAAGGCCCGCGCCGTCGAGCTGGATGCGGCATGAGATTTCGCGGCCGATGAAGCCGTCGAGGTCGAAGTCCGCGGCCTCGCTGGCACCTATGTTCAAGCCGTCCGGGGTCTTGAGCAACAGCTCGTATTCGAAGAGACCGTTCAGCCCGTCATGGCCCGACAGCCTTACCGGCGCCAGGACCGGGCGGCCGTTGACCATGGGAATGGCTTCGCTCTGGATTTCGAGTGTATGAACTGCGGAATATGTCGACATGATCGCCTCTGCTGTGGGAGACCCACGCTGTTTGAAACAGCGTAAATCGTGTCGATCCAACAGGGAAAAGTCAACGCACGAAGACTGCGCGAATAACGGGTCGAATTGGTATGCTTCCAGCGCGAATTGAGGGCGAAGGATCTGGGTGCCCGATGCGCTTCAACCGCTGCGCAGTAGCAGGCAGATTCCCATCACGCCAGTCATCACCAGCATTCCCGCATAGGTCATTGCCGTGCCCCAGACCGAGCCCGCGGCGGCGAACAGCATGGGCGCCAGCGCCAAGCCCGCATACCCGAACATCAGCGCCGCCCCCGTAACCGCGCCCGCGCGCGCCGGGCCGGCGATGCGGGCGATCTCGGCCATCATCACGCCGTTCCAGCCGCTGGCGCTGATGCCGACCAGCACGAACAATACGGTCAGCGCCACAGCCGGGGGCGTGCCGGGCCACAGGAACAAGACCAGTCCCGCGCTGGCGATCAACAGGCCGAGCGCACCAAGCAGCCGCGCCGTAACCACGCCCGGACGCTGCGCCACACGGCCCCACAACAGCCGCCCGATCAGGCCCGCGCCCTGCATCAGCGCCACCCAGGCCGCGGCCTGCGGCACGGGCAGTTGCCAATGCCGCACGGCATGGCTCATCACGAAGAAATTCAGGCAGACCTGGGTGGCCATGAACACCACCAGGGTCAACGTAAGCAGACGCAGCGCGGGCGAGCCCGAGAGTTCGCGCAGCCCGCTGGCGTCGCCTGGTGCTGAGGCGAGCGTGGGCGCGCCGCCGTCGCTGGTCACCAACCGAAGACACCAGAGGCCGACCACCAGCGCGATCACCGCCACCAGCACGAAGGGCAGGGCCGCGTGTTGCACCAGCAGCAGCGGCAGGGCGAGTGAACCGGCCATGGCGCCGATCTGGTTGCCGGTCTGGCGGATGGAGAAGATCCAGGGCCGGCGCGCGAGTGGCGTGACACGCGCCAGCACCGAGGCGCAGGCCGGCGTCTCCGGGCCGAAGGCCAGGCCGAGCAACAACACGGCGGGCCAGAGTGACCACGGCGACAGGCCGCCGGCCAAGGCACCGCCAGCCAGGCACAACATCGCCAGCAGCACCGCAGCCATGCACATGGCCGCTAAGGGCAGGTCGCCGAAACGACGAATCATCCGGCCAGTGGCCAGGGAGGACAATGCGCCGATGCCGAACAGCACGCTGCCGAGCACGCCCAGCGCAGACAAACCAACACCGAGTTGCGGCGCAAGCACGGACAGCGCGAACGTGCCCATCGCCGTGACGGCCTGCACCGCCGTCATGGCGGGCAGCGTGCGCGAAATGGCGCTTGTCACGACCGGGCGAGCAAACGTGCGATCGCGTCCGGCAGGCCGTGATTCGGCTTGACCGGCGGCGGCGCGAAGCTGCCGAGGGTGGCCTTGCCGGGTTGCAGTGCGCCCAGGGTTTCGGCATGCCGCACGGCGCTCGATACCCCGTCCACCACGGGCACGGGCAACTGCCCATGCAGCGCACGCGCCAGGCCCGCCAGCGGCGCGCCGGCGAGCACGATGACCTCGGCGCCGTCCTCCCGCACGGCGCGTTCACACAAGGCACGCAAGGCCTCGGCATGGTCGTCCTGCACACTGCCGATGCTGGCCAGCGGCCGGTCCAGCGCACGGATGCTGGCGAGCCGGCCGATGAGTCCATTGGCTTCCACCACCTCGCGGTACCAGGCCTGGATGCGCTGCGAGATGGCGATGATGGAGAAGCGGTGGCCGAGCAGGCAGGCCGTGGCCAGCGCCGATTCGGTCATGCCGAGCACGGGCACGGGCAGGGCCTCGCGCAGGCCGGCCAGGCCCGGATCACCGAACGCGGCGACGATCACCGCGTCATGCCCCGCGTGGTGCTCCGCGGCCAATTGCGCCGTGGCGTAGGCACCGATCAGCGCTTCGAAACGCGTCTCGATGTAGGCCACGCCGAAGGCCGCGGTCTGCATCGTGATCTGCGTTCCCGGCGATGCGCTGCGCCGGGCTTCGGCCTCGATCAGCGCGGTGACGCTGTCGGAGATGTTGGGGTTGATGATCAGCAGGCGCATGGCGGGGCTCCAAAAGGCGGTGGCTCATTTCTACCCGTTGAGCCTGGGTTCTCATCCGTTCGCCCTGAGCTTGTCGAAGGGACTGTAGAGGGCTTCGACAGGCTCAGCCCGAACGGTGGGGGGCACGAGACAAGTCCTTCGACAGGCTCAGGACGAACGGAAGAGGGAGGGCGCAGGACGAACGGGTAAGGAGTTCAGGACGAACGGGCGACTGGCCGCTTCGGTATCAGCGTGGGCAGACCGCACACCAGCAGCTCACCACGGCCCGGCTGCGCGTGGAAATCCTGGCCGTCCCACACCACCTCGCCGCGCGCCAGCGTGAGGCCTGGCCAGGCCTTCAGGCGCATGCCCTCGTAAGGCGTGTAGTCGACCTCATGGTGCAGTTGTTCGTTCTTCAGCACGAAGTTGCGTTCGTCCCAGATCACCAGGTCGGCATCGGCGCCAATGGCGATGGCGCCCTTCTTCGGGTGCAGGCCGTAGGCCTTGGCCGGGCCGGTGGACGTGAGTTCGACAAATTTGTTCGGCGTCATGCGCCCGGCGAGCACACCTTCGGACCACAGCAGGGCCATCCGGGTTTCGATGCCAGGAATGCCGTTCGGGATGTGGCGGAAGCCGACCTCTTCGCCGTTCGGTTTCTTGCCTTCTGGCGCATCGTATTTGAACGGCGCATGGTCGGAAGAGAACACGGTGAACAGGCCATCATTGAGTCCGTCCCAGATGACCTCCTGGTTGGCCTTGTCGCGCGGCGGCGGGCTGCACACGCATTTGGCGCCCTTGTAGCTGTCGTCGATGCCGAGGTCTTCGGCCGTGAGGAACAGGTATTGCGGGCAGGTCTCGGCGAAAATGTTGAGGCCGTGGGCGCGGCCCCAGCGGATCTGTTCCACGGCTTCGCGGCCCGACACGTGCACGATGAGGATGGGTACGTCGACGAGTTCGGCCAGTGCGATGGCGCGGTGCGTGGCCTCACGCTCGACCAGCATGGGCCGTGCATGCGCATGGAAGCGCGGCGCGGTGCGGCCGGCGGCCTCCAGGCGTTTGGTGAGCCATTCGATGCAGTCGGAGTTCTCGGCATGCAGCATGGCCATGGCGCCGTGCTCGCGCGCCACCGACAACACGTCGAGGATCTGGCCGTCGTCGAGCTTCATGTCGTCGTAGGTCATGTAGATCTTGAACGAGGTGAAGCCTTCCCTGATCAGCGCGGGCAGTTCCTCCTGCAGCACGGTGGGTGTGGGGTCGCTCACGATGAGGTGGAAGGCGTAGTCCACGTGCGCCTTGCCGGCGGCGCGCGCGCGGTAGTCTTCCACGGCCGCGCGCAGCGACTGGCCTTTCTGCTGCGCCGCGAACGGGATCACCGTGGTGGTGCCGCCGCAGGCCGCAGAACGTGTGCCGGTGTTGAAGTCGTCGGCATTGCGCGTGGGCGGCGGCATCGGCTGGTCGAGGTGGCAGTGCGCATCGACGCCGCCTGGCGTGACCGTACGGCCGGCGGCGTCGATCTCGCGCGCACCTTTGGCCAGGCCGGTGCCGAGTTGCACGATGCGGCCGCCTTTGACGGCGATGTCGCAGTCGAATTCATCGGACGCCGTGACGGCGTGGGCGTTGCGGATGACGAGGTCGAATTCAGTGGTCATTTGGCGTTGGGTTATCTGATGCGTTTGCTGATGCCGGTGAGTTTTTCCATCACCACCATCAGGATCAGCGTGACAAGGACCATCAGGCTCGACACCGCGGCGATGCTCACGTCGAGCCGGCCTTCGAGGTCTTGCCACATGCGGATCGGCAACATGTCGGTGGAGGCGTCGCGCAGGAACAGCGACACCGGCACGTTGTCGAACGAGGACATGAAGGCGATGAAGGCGCCGGCCGCGATACCCGGTGCGATCAGGGGCAGCGTGACCCGGCGGAAGGTGTAGGCACGGCTCGCGCCGAGGCTGGCCGAGCTCTCGAGCAGCGCGGGCGGCATCTGCGACAGTGCGGCGATGGTGGTGCGGATCACATAGGGCACGCCGACCACCGTGTGGCCGATCACCAGCGTCCACAGCGAGAGTTCGATGCCGATGCGCGAGAAGTAGATCAGCGAGGCCAGGCCGAAGGCGAGTGCGGGCAGGATCAGCGGCGACATGAAGAACGCATCGAGCACACGCGCCATGGCCTTCTCGGACCGCGCGATGGCCATGGCCGCACCCACGCCGAGCACCACCGCGATCAGCGTGGAAGCCGACGCCACCTTCAGGCTGTTCATCACCGCGTATTGCAACTGGTAGGCGTCGGGCAACGATTCGTACCAGCGCAGCGAGTAGCCTGGCGGCGGGAACTTCAGCGAGAAGCCGTTGGTGAAGGACAGGACGACCACGACTACCGTGGGCGCGAGCAGCAGAATGGTGGCGAGCGTGGCGATACCGCCGAGGATGGCGGTCAGGAAGATGGTGGAGGCTTGGTGCCTGCGGCCTGAACTCATGGCGTCATGCTGCGATGTGGCCGCGGCTCAGTCGCCCCAGCAGGTTGAAGATGGTGACGCACAACATCACTGCGACCAGAAACACCAACGAAATCGCCGCCGCAAACGGCCAGTTCTGCAGCGAAGAGGCCTGTTGGTAGATGTACATCGGCATGAACAACATCTGCCCGCCGCCGATCAACGACTGCGAGATGAAGGCCGTGATGCTGGCCGCAAAGGTGAGCAGGCAACCCGCCAAAATGCCGGGCAAGGTCAGCGGCAAGGTGATCTTGAAGAAGGTGCGGAACGCACTCGCACCGAGAGCCGAGGAGGCGTCTTCAAGGTTCGGATCAAGTTTCTGCAAAGCCGTGATGAGCGGCAAGGCCATCAGCGGCAATTGCACATTGGCCAACGCGACGATCAGCCCGTACCGCGTGTAGAGCAGCTTCAGCGGCTCCTCGATCCAGCCGAACTGCGCCAGCAGGTTGTTGACGATGCCCTGCCGCCCGAGGATCACCACCCAGGCGAAGGTGCGCACCACCACGCTGGTGAGCAACGGCATGATGATGATCAGCATCAGCACCTTCTGCAGCGCGGCCGGGCTGCGCACATAACTCCAGGCCAGCGCATAGCCGAGCAGCAGGCACAGGATGGTGGTCTGCAGGCCGAGCCAGAGCGTGTCGAACAACACCGGCAGCGTGAAGCCGTCGGTGGCGATCTTCACGTACTGGTCGGTGCCGAAGGCCGTGAGATCCGGCGTGGTGTAGAAGCTGATGGCGATCAGCAATAGCAGCGGAGCCAGGAAGAACAGCACGAAGAACACCGCCAGCGGCGTGGCGAAGCCCAGGCTGTAGCCTGTGACCGGTGGGCCTTTGAGGGTGGCGGCAGTGTTCATCGAGTGGGAGAGTTGAAGTTAAGCGTGACCCATTCCAGGGACACCGCGGAACCGGCTTTGCCGGGCCGCTGGTGTCGCCCCCTGCAAGGGGGTGGGCGCGACACGAAGTGCGCAACCTGGGGGTGTGCCAATCACAATTTGATTTCGCGGTTGAAGCGATCGATCCACGAAGAACGGTTCTCGTTGATCTTCTTCCAGTCCTGGAACACGAACTTCTTCTTCATCTCGGCCGTGTCCTTGGCCAGCACGCGGGCGATCTCGCCTTCCATCTTGACCTTGGCGTTGGTCGGCACCACCAGGTAGGGCGCCTGCATCAGCTTGCCCTGCACCTCGGGCGACAGCGCCACGTCGATGAGCTGTGCGGCCAGCGCCTTGTTCGGCGAATTCTTCACGATGTGGATGCTGGTCTTGAAGGCGATGGCACCTTCCTTCGGCGCCACGAATTCCACCGGCACGCCGCGCGCCTTGAGGATCTGGATGGCGTTGAAGTTGCCCGGGCTGATGTCGATCTGCCCCTGCTGGAACAGTGCCGCCAGCGCGCCCGGATTGGCCGCCACGGCCGCGAGATTGGGCTTGAGCTTTTCGATGGCCTTGAAGCCTTCCTCGACGTTGCCTTCGCTGCCGCCGTGCATGCGTGCGATCTCCACCAGGAAGCCGGTGCCGAGCGTCGAGTTCAGGTTGGTGATGCCCACGCGGCCCTTGTATTCGGGCTTCCACAGGTCGGCCCAGGAGGTCGGCGGCGTCTTGATCTTCTCGGGGTTGTAGGTCAGGCCCACGACCTGGAAGAACATCGACGGGCCCATCGGGTCCTGCGCCTCGGGGATCAGGTCCTTGTAGTTCTTGCTGGTGGCCACGGGGAAGGGCTCGACCAGGTCCTGGCGCACGGCGGTGAGGGCCGGACCCGGATCGTGCAGCATCACGTCGATCGGCGGGTTGTTGCGCGCGGCCGAGACCTTGGCGATCTGGTCCACCGACAGCATCGCGTCGAGCAGCATGTCCTGGCCGGTGGCCTTCTTGAAGGCGGGCACCAGCACGTCGCGGTGGGCCTCTTCCCAGCTGCCGGTGAAGGTGGCGAACACCAGCTTGCGCGCCTGCGCATGGCTGATGCCGGGGAAGAGTTGCATCGCGCTCAGGGTGAGTGCGCTGCCGAGCAGGTGACGGCGGTTGAGTTCCATGGCGTTCCTCTTGGGTTGAAGTGAATTGAAATCAGGGGGCGGCGAACACCGTGACGCTGGAAGCCGTGACCGGCTTGACCCAAACGCGGGTGCCGGGCTCGCGCGGCACGGTGCCCGGCATGCGCGGCTCGGAGAGCTTGATGCGCTGGCCGCTGGCGGTGCGGATCTCGTGCACGATGGTCGCGCCCAGCGGCATGCCGAGTTCGACCGTACCGGCCAGCGCACCGAGCGGCTCGTCGGCCAGGCGCATGTTTTCCGGGCGCACACAGGCCACGACCTTGCTGCCCTGGGCCAGACCGGCAGGGGTGCGTGCGGGGATGACGGTTCCGTCGTCGAGATGGACAAACGTGCCATCGGTGCCCACTGATTCGAGCGTGCCGGCGAGCACATTGGCCGTGCCCACGAACTGGTTCACGAAGTAGGTGGCGGGCGTGTCGTACACGGCGGATGGCGCGGCGAACTGTTCGAGCCGGCCCTGGCTCAGCACGGCCACGCGGTCGGCCATGCCGAGGGCTTCTTCCTGGTCGTGCGTGACGATGATGGCCGTGGTGCCGGCGGCGCGCTGGATGCGCTTGATCTCGATCTGCATGTCCAGCCGCAGGCTCTTGTCGAGCGCCGAGAAAGGTTCGTCGAGCAGCAGCACCCGCGGCTCGATGGCCAGCGCGCGCGCCAGCGCCACGCGTTGCTGCTGGCCGCCCGAGAGCTGCTTGGTGAGCCGGCCGGCCAGATGGCCGAGCTGCACCATCTCCAGCATCTCTGCCGTGCGCTTGTTGGCGGCGTGCTTGTCGGTGCCGCGCGCGGCCAGGCCGTAGCCCACGTTCTCGGCCACCGTCATGTGCGGAAACAGCGCATAGTTCTGGAACACGATGCCCACGTTGCGTTTGGCCGGCGGCAATTCGTCGATGCGGCGCCCGCCGATCACCACCTTGCCCGAGGTCTGGGTGATGAAGCCGGCAATGATGCGCAGGAGCGTGGTCTTGCCGCAGCCGCTCGGGCCGAGCAAGGCGACGAGTTCGCCGGCGGCGACTTCGAGGGTGACGTGGTCCACCGCCACCGAGCCGCCGTAGCGGTGCACGATGTCGTCGAGGGTGAGGCTTTGTCCGGCGGTCGATTCCATGGCGAAGCTCATGCAAACGCTGTGCCAGCTTTGTATCCAATCTATCGAAGACATGGGCCCTAAGCTTTTCCCCCTGGCGAACGTGTTGGACAGGCTGGAACCAGTCTTGCTTGCAGCTACGGTCCGCGCTGCGCGGGCGGCGCAATCCGGTGCAGGATCGCACCAGATTGGATACAAAATACGCACAGTGGTGCATCCACTTCAATACCAAAGGCAAGCATGCAGGACGAAATTCATCGCTGGACGGCACGGCGCCTCGCGCAGGAGGTCACGGCCGGAACGCTTTCCGCCACCGAGGTGGCCGAGGCGATGTGCGCCCGCGTGGCGCGGCTGGAGCCGCAGCTCAACGCGTTTGCCGACTTCGACCCGGCCGTGCCGCTGGCCGCCGCGCGCGAGGTGGACACCCGCTTGGCCGCGGGCGAAAAGCTGCCGCTGGCCGGTGTGCCGTTCACGGTGAAGGACAACCTGTGGCTCGGCGGCCGGCCGGCCACCTTCGGCTCCAAGGTGTTCGCCGACTTCGTGGCGCCGCGCGATGCCTGGTGCGTGGCGCGGCTGCGTGCGCTGGGTGCGGTACCGCTGGGCGTGACCAACTGTTCCGAATTCGCCTGCAAGGGCATCACCGCCACGCCCCTGCACGGCGAGACGCGCAACCCCTGGGATCTGGCGCGCACGCCGGGTGGCTCTTCGGGCGGCGCGGTGGCGGCGGTGGCCGCAGGCATCGGCCCGCTGGCGCTGGCCACCGACGCCGGTGGCTCGACGCGCCGGCCGGCCGCACACGCCGGCCTGGTGGGCATGAAGCCGACGCTGGGCCGCGTGCCCAACCCATGGGGTTTCGACGACCCGAACCACCTGCTGTCGGTGATCGGCCAGATCGGCCGCGACGTGGAGGATGTGGCGCTGATGCTGGACGCACTCACCGCCTGGGAGCCGGCCGACACCCTGTCCACACCCGCATTCGCGGTGCCGGATGCCATGGACACACTCAAGCAGCCGCTACGCAAGATGCGCATTGCCTGGTCGCCACAGCTCGGCTGCGAACTGGCCGTGGACAGCGACGTGCTCGCCACCTTCGAAGCCGCAGTGGATGCCCTGCGCCGCGCCGGCTGGTCCATCGAACGCGCCGACCCGGCCTGGCCGCCCGAGGCGCGCGAATACCCGCTGATCGCGCTGCAGCAGGCCGCGCTGGCCCAGCGGTTTGGCGCGGTGTGGCGCCAGACGCCGGAGATGCTCGATCCGGACATCGGCGCGCAGATCGAACTCGGCTTTGGCATCACCGGCACGCGCATCACGGAATTGCTGAAGCTGCGCGAGGAATTCCACGCGAGCTTCACACGCTTCTTCGGCGAATTCGACGCACTGCTCTGCCCGACCAGCCCGGTCGAAGCCTGGCCGCTCGGCAGCCTGGGGCCGAGCCAGATCGGAGGCCTGCCCGCAGGCCCGCGGGGCCACGCGGCGTTCACGCCGATCTTCAACTACGGCGGTGTGCCGGCGCTCTCCCTGCCTTGCGGCACCGGCCGCCAGGGCTTGCCCGTGGGGCTGCAGATCGCCGGGCCACGCTATGCGGATGCACTGGTGCTGCAGCTCGGCTGGCATGCGGAGCAGGTGCTGGGCAGCGGCCTGTTCTCACCTTTGATGGATTGAAGCTGCCCCTTCGAGAACACCGTGGAACCGGCTTTGCCGGGCCGCAGGTGTTGCCCCCTGCAAGCCTGTCCTGAGCTTGTTGAAGCGGGGGGTTGGCGTAGCGACACGAAGTGCGCGCAGCCTGGGGGTGAGCCAAATTCAGCCGAACAGCACGTCCGCCAGGTCCACCTCCGCCACCGTCTGCGCGTCCAACTTCAGCGCGTTCTCGATGTGGTTCAGGTGTTCGACCATCATGGCCGATGCGCCAGCCACGTCACCGGCCTCGATCGCGTCGATCAGCAGCGCATGTTCGTCGTTGGGGCAGGCCACGGCGGTCGGCGCCTCGAAGGTCAGGATGGCCAGGCAGGTCAGTGGCGTGAGTTCGCGCATGAGCCGCGCGAGGATGCTGCTGCCCGAGAGTTCGGCCAGCAACACATGGAAATCGCCCGAGAGCCGCACCGACTGCCGGCGGTCGCCGCGCACGTGGGCCTGCTGCTCACGTTTGACCAGCGCACGCAACTGCTTGACGGCCGTCGGTGCCTTGCCGGCCGCGATGCGTTCGATGAGCCGCTCCACCGCCGCGGGCTCGAGCGTGCGGCGCACGGCCAGCACGTCGTGGGCTTCTTCCGCGCTGGGCGTGGTGACGAAGGCGCCACGGTTCGGGATCAGCGTGACGAGTTGCTCCGTGGCCAGCCGCTGCAACGCGCCGCGCACCTGGGTGCGGCTGACCGCGAACAGCTCGGCCACGCGCTCCTCGGAGAGTTTGGTGCCGGGCAGCAGACGATGCTCGACGATGGCGTCGTAGACGCTCTGGTGGATGTCGGCCTGGCTGGCGACGCTGCGCGCCGCGGGCAACGCCTTCGCGGCTGCGGCGGATTTCGGTTTGGATTTGCTTGGTGTGGCCATCGGATCGGGGGCTTGCAAAAAGCGTGCAAGCGCACTGCAAATCATGGATACAAACTTTTGCGACGATCGTATCCAAAATTTTGAGCTGGCATGATTCTGGCGTCATGTCCATCCAGATCCAATGGAGAAAGCCCATGTCGGCCCGCACGCTTCTCGGAATGCTCACCCCTTCGTCCAACACCACGCTGGAGCCGGTCACCGCCGCCATGCTGGCCGACCTGCCCGAGGTCAGTGCCCATTTCGGCCGCTTCCGCGTGACGGAGATCGCGCTGTCGGCCAACGCGCTGGCGCAATTCGACAACCGCGAGATCCTGGCCGCGGCCGAGCTGCTGTCGCATGCGCACTGCCAGGTGATCGGCTGGAACGGCACCTCGTCGAGCTGGCTCGGCTTCGATACCGACCGCGCCTTGTGCACCGCCATCGAAGCGCGCACAGGCGCGAAGGCCTGCACCTCGGTGCTGGCGCTCAACGAAGTGCTGCAGGCCACCGGCGTGCAGCGCCTGGGCCTGGTCACGCCTTACCGCGACGACGTGCAGGCGGCCATCGTGCGCAACTACGCGAGCATCGGCATCGATTGCGTGGCCGAGCGCCACCTGCGGCTGCAGGACAACTTTTCCTTCTCCGAGGTCAGCGGCGAGGACATCCGCGCCATGGTGCGCGACGTGATGGCGGACAGCGGCGAAAGCGCCGGGCATCGCCCGCAGGCCGTGACCATCCTCTGCACCAACCTGCGCGGCGCGCCCCTGGTGACCGAGCTCGAGGCCGAATTCGGCGTGCCGGTCTATGACTCCATCGCCACCGTGGTATGGAAGTCGCTGCAACTCGCAGGCATCGACACCAGCCGGCTCTCGCACTGGGGCAGCCTCTTCGCGCGTTGAGCAGGCCCGGTGCCGACGAGGCACCGTTTACGGAGGAATACACCTAGGCGAACGCGCCGGGAACGGCTTGACCGGGTATTTGGTGCAACGATACAGTAAATCGTTGCACAAAGCCCTTTTCCGTCCGTCAAGCAACCCCAAAAAGGAGACAAGCATGTATTCCCCCTCACGCCGACGATTCGTCCAGTCCGCTTCCGCCGCCTCGGTGGCCTTTGCGGCGGGCCTGCCCCGGCTGGCGCAGGCCCAGTCGCCGATCAACCTGCGCTTTTCGTCGTCGATGGTGGCCGACCAGAACGCCGCCCACTACGTGTGGTTCCAGCAGCTCGAGGCCAACCTCAAGGGTTTGGTCGGCGACCGCATCAAGATCGACTACTTCCCCAACAACCAGCTGGGCAAGGAAAGCGACGTGGTGCAGCAGGTGAAGGTCGGCTCCATCGACATGATGGTCACCGGCTCGTCGATCTGGGCCACGGTGGCGCCGCAGTTCGGCATGCTCGACCTGGGCTACCTGTTCGACAGCTACGACCACGTGGCCAAGGCGATGGACGGCGGCGTCGGCGCCAAGCTCAATGAAATGCTGCAGAAGGCCACCGGCTGCACCGTCCTCACCTGGGCCTCGCACTTCGGCGCGCGCAGCGTCTACACCAAGCAGCAGGTGAAGTCGCTGGCCGACATCAAAAACGTGAAGCTGCGCGTCTTGCCCACGCCGGCCTTCATCGAGACCTTCAAGATCATGGGCGCGATCCCCACGCCGATCCCGTTCGGCGAGCTGTACATGGCCGCGCAGACCGGCGTGGTGGACGGCTTCGAACACGACGCAGCCACGGTGCAGGCCAGCAAGCTCAACGAGGTGGTGAAGTACGGCTGGCTCACGGAGCACCTGTTCAGCCCGATGGTGGTGGTGATCGGCAAGCGCGGCATGGACAAGATCCCGGCCGACCTGCGCCCGGCCTTCGCCAAGGCGGTGGCCGACGCCACGCAGAAGCAGCGCGCCATCGCCACCGAAAAGGGCGCGCAGGCCATCGAGGCCCTGACCAAGCTGGGCATGGTGTTCAGCCCCATGGCCAAGGCCGAGCGCGACACCGTGCGCCAGCAGATGGAAGCGCGCCTGTGGGCCGACTTCGCCAAGCAGTATCCGGTGACCGCGCCGCTGTTCGCCGCGATCTCGCAGGCACGGGCCTGAGGCGATGAGCGCACTGCCTTCTTCCGCCCTGCCGAGCGCGCACCCGCCGGGGCACGGCGCCGCGCCGGGCCTGGGCTTCGACGTCGGCAGCACGGCCGGCCGTGCGCTGGCCGCGCTGCTGCGCTGGACCGAACGTGCGGCGGGCCTGGTGCTGGCCATCGACGTGCTCGTGGTGTTCGCCTCCGTGGTGTTCCGCTACTTCCTGCACGAGCCCTTCGACTGGGCCGAGGAGGTGGCGCGCGCGCTGATGGTGGTGCTGGTGTTCCTCGGCGCGGCCACGGTGCTCGCGCGCAGCCAGCACGTGGGCATCGACCTGTTCCGCGGCTTTTTTCCCGCGGCCTGGCAGCCGGCGCTGATCCAGTTCGGCAGCTGGATCATCGTCGGCGTGTCGGCCAGCCTGTTCCTCTCGTCCTGCGCCTTGCTGGTCGATTCCTACGACATGACCACGCCGATCGGCATGCCGCAATGGATCTACGTCTACCCGGTGGTGATCGGCAGCCTGTTCATGACGATGTTCGGCTGCGCCAACGCGCTCAACGGGCCGCGGCACACGGTGTGGCGCACGCTGGCCGTGGGTGTGGGCCTGGTGCTGCTGGTGACCGCATGGAACCATCTGCTGCCCGCGCTGGCCGTCAAGCCCTGGATGCTGCTGACCATCGGCTTCGTCGGCGGCCTGGTGCTGGGCGTTCCGATCGCCTTCGTGCTGGCGCTGTCGTCGCTGGTGTTCTTCATGGCCGACCCGTCGCTGCCGATGCTGGTGTATTCGCAGCAGGTGATGGCCGGCATGGACCATTTCGTGCTGCTGGCGATTCCGTTCTTCGTGCTGGCCGGCCTGCTGATGGAATCGAATGGCATGTCGGCCCGGCTCATCGAGCTGCTGCTGCGCCTGTTCGGCCGCGTGCGCGGCGGGCTCGGGTTGATCACCATCACCGCCACGGCCTTCTTCTCGGGCGTGTCGGGCTCCAAGCTGGCCGACATCGCGGCCGTGGGCGGCATCATCATGCCGGCGGTGCGCAAGACCAAGCAGGACCCGAACGAGACCGCCGGCCTGCTGGCCTGCACCGCCGTGATGGCCGAGACCATTCCGCCGTGCATCAACATGATCATCATGGGCTTCGTGGCCAACATCTCGATCGCCGGGCTGTTCATGGCCGGCCTGGTGCCCGCCGTGGTGCTGGCGGCGTCGCTGGCCGCCGTGACCATCTACGTGGGCACGCGCATCGATCCCGACGAGGCCTTCGACGTGAAGACGCCGATGCTGCGCCTGCTCGGCGGCGCGCTGGTGGCGCTGCTCATGGTGGCGATGATCGGCAAGGGCGTGACCTCGGGCGTGGCCACCTCCACCGAGGTCTCCGCCTTCGCCGTGATGTACGCGCTGGTGGTCGGCGGGCTGGCCTTCCGCGAACTGTCGCTGCGCTCGGTAGCGAAACTCTTCATGCGTTCGGCCTCGATGGCCGGTGGCATCATGTTCATCGTGGCGGCGGCTTCCAGCGTGTCGTTCGCGCTCACCATCCAGCAGATCCCGCAATACCTTTCAGCCTTCATGATCGACTTCGCGCACAGCTTCGGCAGCACCATGTTCGTGATGCTGTCGGTGCTGATCATGATCGTCTTCGGTGCCGTGCTCGAAGGCGCGCCGGCGCTGATCATCTTCGGCCCGCTGCTCACGCCGATCGCCGCCCAGCTCGGCGTGAACCCGCTGCACTTCGGCACGGTGATGGTGATCGCCATGGGCCTGGGCCTGTTCGCGCCGCCGCTGGGCTTGGGCCTGTTCGCCACCTGTGCCATCACCGGTACCGAGGTCAAGAACGTGGCGCGGCCGATGATGAAGTATCTTGCGGTGTTGTTCGTGACGCTGGTGGTGCTGGTCCTGGTGCCGGCGTTCTCCCTCTGGCTGCCCACCCGCATGGGCCTGTGACGATGAAAAGGTGGTGTGTGTGAGCAAGATCCAGGATGTCGCCAGCCGCGCCGGCGTGTCCGCGAGCACGGTCTCCAACGTGCTCAACGGCCGCAAGGACCGCATGGCCCGCGAGACGCTGGCGCGCGTCGAGGCGGCGATCGCCGAACTGCGCTACCGGCCCAACACCACGGCGCGCCAGCTGAAGACCGGCCACACGCCGTTGCTGGGGCTGCTCGTGCCGTCGATCGCCAACCCGATGTACGGCGCCATCGCACGCGAGATCGAGACCCAGGCGCAGGAGCGCCACGGCTTTCGCATCATGATCGGCAACACCTACCGCGACAAGGACAAGGAGGCGCGCTTCTTCGACGACCTGATGGCGCACGGCGTGCGCGGCGTGGTGATCATCTCCTCGCTGGTGGACGAGCAGCATTTCGAGTCGGCCGGCGAACGCGGCCTGGTGGTGGTGAGCTACGACCGACGCGCCACACCGGGCGTGGACTCGGGCATCGACCACGTCTCGGTGGACAACTTCGAGGCCGCCCGGCTGGCCACCGAGCACCTGATCGCCCACGGCCACCGCCGGCTGGCCTTCGTGACGGCCGCCGGCATCACGATGAGCCGGCGCGAGAAGATCAGCGGCTTCCACGCCGCCGCCGCGCGTGCCGGACTGACCGCGGGCGCGCAGGTGATCGAGGGCACGCCGCACAACGAATACGGCGACGCGGTGATGAGCGAGCTCGGCCGCCTCGAAGCCGCGAAGATCGCCGCCATGCCCGCGGGTCAGCGACCTACCGCCGTGCTTGCCGTCAACGACATGATGGCCCTGGGCCTGATGGCCGGGCTGCGCGAGGCCGGTCTGTCGGTGCCGGCGGACATGTCGGTGGTGGGCATGGACGACGTGTTCCTCTCCGCGCTGATGCAGCCGGCGCTCACCACCGTGCACCTGCCGGTGGCCGAGATGGCCCATACCATCGTCGAACGCCTGATGCTGCGCCTGGCGGACGCCGAAGTGCCCACCGGCGAATTCATGTTCCAGCCGAGCCTGGTCAGCCGCGAGTCGGTGGCCAGGCCGCCTGCGTCGAAATCGAAATCCATCTGAACAAGGCCATTGCATGACCAAGGTGTTCGTCAGCCACCCGCGCGACAAGCTCGCCCACTACTTCGGCGACAAGGCCGCCACCGCACTGCAGGCCATCGCCGAAGTGCGTTTCAACCCCGGCAATGCCGACCTGCCTGCCGCCGAACTGTCCGCGCTCGCGCACGATTGCGAGGTGATCATCGCCTACCGCCAGACGCCCGGGACCGAGGCCCTGTTCGCCGCGCTGCCGAGGCTGCAGGCCTTCGTGCGCTGCGCCATCGACATCCGCAACATCGACGTGCCCGCGGCCAGCCGCCACGGCGTGCTGGTCACGCAGGCCAGCGCCGGCTTCATCGCCTCGGTGGCGGAGTGGATCGTCGGCGTGATGATCGACCTGAGCCGCCACATCAGCGCCTCGACCGCGCTCTACCACGCGGGCCGGCCCGTCACGCCGGTGATGGGCCGCGAGTTGCGCGGCGCCACGCTCGGTGTGATCGGCTACGGCCAGATCAGCCGCTACCTGTGCGACCTGGTGCTGGCCTTCGGCATGCGCATCGTGGTGCACGACCCCTACACCGCCACCGGCCGCGCGGAGCTGCCGCAGCGCGACCTGCTGCCGCTGCTGCAAGGCGCGGACTATGTGGTCTGCCTGGCCGCGGCCACCGCGGCAACCGAAAACCTGATGAACGCGGAGACTTTCGCCGCGATGAAGCCGGGCGCATTCTTCGTGAATGCGTCGCGCGGCAACCTGGTCGACGAAGCCGCGCTGCTGCGGGCCCTAGACGAAGGCCGCATCGCCGGCTGTGCCATGGACGTGGGCCGCGCACCCGACCAGATGCCGTCGCCCGCACTGGCCGCCCATCCGCGCGTGATCGCCACGCCGCACATCGGTGGATTGACGCCACCGGCCGTGGAACACCAGGCCCTGGAGACGGTGGCCCAGGTCGCCGAACTGCGGCAGGGCCGCATCCCGGCTGGCGCGGTGAATGCCCCCCACGCCCTGCGCTGGCAGCGCAGCCTTGCCCCCGCGGCTTGACAGGATCGACATGCAAACAACGGCCCCCACCACCTACCCCAACGCCTGCGACAGCCATGTGCACGTCTACGACAGCCGCTTCGCGCTGATCCCCAACGTCCCGGTGGTGCCGCCGGATGCGCCCGTCTCGGCCTACCGGGCCGTGCAGCAGGCGCTGGGCCTGCAGCGCGCCATCATCGTGCAACCCAGCGGCTACGGCTGGGACAACAGCTGCGCCGTCGACGCGCTGAGTCAGCTCGGCGACACGGCGCGTGGCATCGCGCTGATCGCACCGGATGCGCCAGACGCCGAAATCCATCGCCTGCATGCCGCGGGCATGCGCGGCGTGCGTTTCATGATGATCGGCGACGCACCCAGGCCCCTGGGTTGGGACGTGCTGGCGCCGATGGCGGCGCGGCTGGCCGGCTTCGGCTGGATGGTCAACCTGCAGCTCGACGGCCGCGACATGCCGGCGCACGAAGACGTGCTCAAGCGCCTGCCGTGCCCGCTGGTGATCGACCACGTCGGCAAGTTCCTGGAGCCCGTGCGGCCCGAGCACGCATCGTTCCAGTCGCTGCTGCGGGTGCTCGATACCGGCCGCGCTTGGATCAAGCTGTCGGCGCCCTATGAAACCTCGAAGACCGGCGCACCGGCCTACGAAGACGTGAGCCTGCTGGCGCGCACCCTGGCCGAGAAGTTTCCCGAACGCTGCCTCTGGGCCAGCAACTGGCCGCACCCCGGCCGCCATCCGGCGCCGTCGGACGCGGCGATGTACGAACTGCTCTCCGACTGGGCCGTGAGCAGCGCGACGCGCCAGCGCATCCTGGTGGACAACCCTGCGTCGCTCTATGGCTTTTGAGCCTGCTTGACACGCCACAGGGCAGATCAATTCTGCGCAGGCCGCTATCAAAAGCGGAGTAGGGCCGGGCGCCGCCGGAAACGTGCCTCCATCGCGGGCAGCGGGCCCGCGCGAACACGGACAATAGGACATCCGCCGGTTTCCCCGGCCGGCGTCCGGGCCGCCCTTGCGCGCGCCCACGCATCGTCCAACCCAACCCAGATCGCAGAAAGATAGCCCGTGTTCAAGAACGTGATGGTGTACCGCATCGGACCCGCCTGGTCCCCCTCCCTCGAACAGATCGAAGCCAGCCTCGACAAGCACCGCTTCGTCGAATGCGGCGCGAGCCAGGAAATGTCGCTCGGCTGGTCCGAGCCGCGCGGCGAGGCGCATGGCCCGCTGGCCGAATCCGTCGGCGGCCAGTGGATTCTCAAGCTCTCGATCGAAAGCAAGTCCGTGCCAGCCTCGGTGATCAAGCGCAAGGCCGCGGAACGGCTGCAGGAGATCGAGGCCACCACGGGCCGCAAGCCCGGCAAGAAGGAATCCAAGGAAATCCAGGAAGACGTGAAGCAGTCGCTGCTGCCGATGGCCTTCACCAAGCGCAGCAGCGTGCTGGTGTGGATCGACCCGGCATCGCGCACGCTGGTGATCGACGCCGGCAGCCAGGGCCGTGCCGACGAGGTCATCAGCAACCTGGTCAAGGCCATCGACGGCTTCAGCGTGATGCAGATCAACACCCAGCTCTCGCCGGCCGCGGCCATGGCCGAGTGGCTGACCACGCAGGAAGCACCGGCGGGCTTCAGCATCGACCGCGAATGCGAACTCAAGGCCGCCGACGAATCGAAGTCGGTGGTGAAATACGCCCGCCATGCGCTCGACATCGAGGAGGTGCGCCAGCACGTGGCCGAGGGCAAGATCCCGACCAAGCTGGCCCTGACCTGGGAAGGCCGTGTGTCCTTCATGCTGACCGAAGGCCTGCAGGTGAAGAAGATCGCTTTCCTCGACGGTGTGTTCGACGGCCCTTCGCAAGGACAGCAGGAAAAGGAAGACGGCTTCGATGCCGACGCGGCGATCGCCACCGGCGAGATGCAGCAACTCATCCCGGCGCTGATGCTGGCGCTCGGCGGCGAGGTGGAGATCGGTGTGGCCGCACCCAAGGACGAGGCGACGCCCGAAGCCCCCGCGACGGCTGCAGAACCCGCAGAAGCCCCCTTCTAGGCCCTGGCCGCGTCCGGCGCCAGCTGGGCGTGCAGCTGCTGGGCCAGCGCCTGCACCAGCGCGGCCACTTCCCGCACCAGCGGCCTGAGTTGGCCCATGTCGAGCCGCTCGTGCAAGGCGGTCTCCAGCACCTGCGCCCGCGCGGCCAGATGGTGCGCACCGATGCGGTCGGCGGCCAGCGCACACCCGTGGACCACGCACTCGGCCGTGCTCCAGTCCTGCCGCGCCATCGGGGCCCTGAGTTGGGTGGCAAAGCTGCGCTGGTTGCGCCCGAAACGGCGCAGCAGGTCCAAATAGGCCCTGCGGTCGCCACCGGCGCGGCGCAGGCCGGCCACCATGTCGAGATCGAAGACCATGTCGGGCAGCTCGGGCGTCAGCCGTCGCGCGGCGGCGGCATGGCGCGCCGAGGAGAGCTTGAAAAGCTGCCGGCCGCGCGGGGACGCGCAGGCCTCGTCCACGAACGTGGTGGAAGGAAAGGACCAATACGGACTGACGGCAGGATCGAGAGTTTCCATGGCGGGTGGGCGGGCCGGTTGGCGGCCAGCGTCCCGGCATTGTGTTGCGCCACGGCGCGCCACGCGAATCCCCTCTTCCGAGGGGTTTCCGGCCTCAGCGCCGGGTCGTTCCGAGCGCCGTGAGTTCGGCGGACACGTGCTCCCAGGCCACGTCAAAGCCTGGCAGGCTGCGTTCCGCCGCAGGCGCGTCGCCGCGCAGCGCCCAGGTCGCCCCCGCCACCACGCTGTCGATCACCGGCACATCCACCTGCGACTGGATGGCCGCGGCCATGCCAGCCAGGCCCGCGCCGCCGAGGACCACGGCCCGCGCGCCGGTTTGGCGCGCCACCTGGCGGCAGGCCTCGGCCAGCAGCAGCCTGGCCGCCACCGGATCCGCCGCCAGCTGGGCACCGGTAGGCTGCACGGTATGGATGCCCGCCAGGGCCGGCCCATGGCCGAGCGAGAGCGCCAGGCGCTGCAGCATCGGCGCCCAGCGTTCGCCGCCGGTGACGATGGCAAAGCGGCCCCCATCGCTTCGCCGTGTCGCGGCGATGAACGAGGCCTCGGCCAGGCCGGTGACCGGCACCGGACTGCTCTCCCGCAGCGCCAGCAGGCCAGGGTCGCCGAAGCAGCCGATCAGCACCGCGTCGGGCGCGGGCGCGTCTTCCTCGGCCAGGGCCGCGGCCCAGGTATCGAGCGTGGCGTGTCCGGCCACGGTGAAGCTGGCCTCGCAGGCAATGTACGGCGCACCGAAACGCGCGGTGCGGGTGGACACGGCGACCGCGCTGCCGGCCGCGGCCTGCACGTGGTGCTGCAGCAGCGCGCTGACGCTGGCGGAGGTGTTGGGATTGATGACGAGCAGGTTGCGCATCACACCGATCCTAGCTTCTCAGCACCGCTTCAGCGGAGGCGCCGCAGGCGCTTCGGGGGTGTTCCATCTATGCCGCCTGGCCGAACAGGCTCACCAGATCAGGCGCAGCCGTGCCCGGCGGGCTGAAATCGAGTTGCGATTCGAGCCGCACCAGATGGTCGAGCATCAGCGCCGCGGCCTCCTTCGCATCGCGCAGGCGGATCGCGTCGATCAGCGCGCGGTGTTCGCGGCAGCCGCAGGCGGTGGCCTCCTCGCGTTCGCTGGTGTGGCTCGGGCTGTAGGTCATGAGGATCAGCGAGGTGCGCGAGACCAGTTCGCGCAGGATCCGGCCCAGCGTCTGGTGACCCGCCGCCTGCGCAATCCGCAGGTGGAAGTCGCCCGCGAGCCGGATCGCGCGGCGCATGTCCCCGGCCCTGCGGGCGGCTTCTTCCCCCGCGATGCCGTCCATGAGGTTGGCGATGTCGTCGGCGCCGGCCTGGGCGATGAAGAGTGCCACCAGGCGCGGCTCGATCATGCGGCGCGCCTCGAACACCTCGCGCGCTTCCTGCACCGTGGGCTGGGCGATGGCGGCGCCACGGTTCGGCGTGAGCGTCACCACCTGCTCGCCCGCCAGGCGCACCAGCACCGGCCGGATGCGCGTGCGCGACACACCGAAGGCCGTGGCGAGCTTGTCTTCGACCAGCTTGGTGCCGGGCGGCAGCCGATGGTCGAGGATGGCGGAGATCACGCGTTCGTAGATGTCGTTGTCGCTGAGCGCGGCGCTGGCAGGCGTCGGAGATTCAACTGGCGATGACATGGTCTTCTTTTTCACGGGAACGGCTGGCGCGCTGACGGCCATCGAAGGAGATGTCATGCCGATGCGCGGCCCTTGCGTCCCCGGCCCAGCAGCCAGACCAGGGCCAGCGTGAGGCCCATGACCACGAACGAGACGATGGTGGTGACGGTGCCCAGCGCGTAGATCGACGGCGTGGTGACGGTGGAGGTCAGCCCCTGCAGTTCCAGCGGCAGCGTGTTGACGTCGCCGATGGCCTGCGAGGTGCGTGCGATCTCGTCCCAGCTCAGCGTGAAGCCGAACATGCCGATGCCCACGACCGACGGCGCGATCAGCGGCAGCACCACGTGGCGAAACCCCTGCCACGGCGTGGCGCCGAGATCGCGGGCGGCTTCTTCGTAGGAGGGGCTGAAGCGGTTGAACACCGCGAACATGATCAGCAGCCCGAAAGGCAGCGTCCAGGTGAGATGCGCGCCGAGCGCCGAGGTGAACAGGCCGAGCGATGTGCCGAAGCCTTCGAGCGCACTGTCCATGCCGAAGGCGCCGAGCGCGGCCTTGATGCCGGTGTCGAGCAGGCGGAACTCCAGCCCGATGCCCAGCGACACGATGATCGACGGCATGATCAGGCTGGCCACGACGATGAAGAACAGCGCGTTGCCGCCCTTGAGCTTCTTGCGGAACGCCAGCCCGGCCAGCACCGACAGCACCACGGTGCAGGCCATCACCGCCAGGCCCAGGCCGAGCGAGCGCCGCAGCGCCGCGCCGATGTCGACCACGCCCAGGCCCTCGGCCAGCTTGTAGAACCAGTGCAGCGACAGGCCGCGCACCGGGAAGGTGAGCCCGCCTTCGGGCCCCTGGAAACTCAGGATGAAGATGACCAGCATCGGGCCGTACATGAACAGCACGAACAGCGAAAAGACCAGGGCCAGCGGCCAGAAGCTGGCGGCGCGTTTTTCTCTCAGGGACATGGTCAGAGCTCCTTGCGAATGTCGACGAGGCGCGTCAGGCCGTAGATGATCATCAGCACGATGGCCAGCAGGATCACGGCGTTGGCCGCGGCCAGCGGGAATTGCAGGTAGGAGGTCTGCACCTGGATGATCTTGCCGATGGAGGCGATCTGCTGGCCGCCCATCACGCCGATCGTCACGAAGTCACCCATGACGATGGTGATGACGAAGATCGAGCCGATAATGATGCCGGTGCGCGACAGCGGCACGATCACGTTCCACAACGTCTGCCAGCCGCTCGCGCCGCTGTCGTTGGCCGCCTCGAGCAGGCTGCGGTCGATGCGCATCATCGAGTTGAAGATGGGCACGATCATGAACATGGTGTAGAGGTGCACGAAGGCCAGCGTGACCGAGAAATCGGAGAACAGCAGCCACTCGACCGGGGCATCGACCAGGTGCATTTCCATGAGCGTCTGGTTCACCAGCCCGTTGCGTCCGAGCAGCGGCACCCAGGAGATCATGCGGATCACGTTCGACGTCCAGAACGGGATGGTGCACAGCACGAACAGCAGCGTCTGCACGCCCGAGGATCGCACGTGGAAGGCCAGGAAATACGACACCGCGAAGCCAATCACCAGCGTGATCAGCCAGACCAGCAGGCAGAACTTGAAGGTCGACAGGTAGGTGCGCAGCGTGGTGCACATGTCGGCCATGTTGCTGCAGCCGTCGAACACCGAAATGTAGTTCTTGAACGTGAAGCCGGGCAGCAATTCGTATTCGTTGAAGTCCCAGAAACTGACCATCAGGATCAGGGCCAGCGGGATCAAAAAGAACAAGGCGAACACCACCGTCAGCGGCGTCGCCTGCCACCAGGCGGAAAGGCTGCGCCCAGGCGCCGGGCTGGCGTTGGCGGAGGGCGGCGGGGCGGCGGTGGAGCTCATGAAAGTTCTCTAGGTTTGAAAATTCTTGGGCGCCGAATGCACCCTCGGCCCAGCAAACAGTGCTTCGACAGGCTCAGCACGAACGGTGGCTGGCGGACGCCCCTGCCTGATTCCAGAACAACCGCGGAACGGGCTGTGCCCGGCCGCTGGTTGTGTCCCCTGCAAGGGGGTGGGCGGCTACACGCAGTGAGCCAACCTGGGGGTAAGCCTATTTACGCAGCGACGAACTCATTCCACTTCTGGACCATGTAGTTGTTCTCGTCCATCACCGCGTTCCAGCAGGCGATGCCGCCCATGCGGGCTTCATAGCTGCCGCCGTCGCGCACCTGGCCGGTCTTGGCCAGCACGTCGCCGTTCGGGCTCTTGATGTCTTGCGTGGCGGGCTTGCCTTCCATCCAGTAGGCCCACTCGTAGGCTTCCATCTTGGCCTTGGCGGTCTCCAGCACGGCGCTGTAGTAGCCCTGGCGGTTCAGGTAGGCGCCAGCCCAGCCGTCGAGGAACCAGTTGATGAACTCGTAGGCGCCGTCGAGCTTCTTGCCCGACAGCGTGGTCGGCAGGCCGAAGCCGGCGGCCCAGGCGCGGTAGCCTTCCTTCAGCGGCTGGAAGTTGCAGGCGATGCCCTTGGTGCGCACGGCGGTGACGGCGGGGCTCCACATCGACTGGATGACCACTTCGCCAGACGACATCAGGTTCACCGACTCATTGAAGTCCTTCCACAGCGCGCGGAACTGGCCGGCCTTCTTGGCTTCGATCAGGGTCTTGATGGTGAGGTCGATCTCCTTCTTCGTCATGTTGCCCTTGTCGGGGTACTTGTAGAGGCCCTTGGCTTCCACCACCATGGCCGCGTCCATGATGCCGATCGACGGGATGTTCAGGATCGCGGCCTTGCCCTTGAATTCGGGGTTCAGCAGTTCGGCCCAGGAATCGATCGGGCGCTTGATCAGGTCGGGGCGGATGCCCAACGTGTCGGCGTTGTAGACCGTGGGGATCAGCGACATGAACTGGGTCGGGCTCTTGGCGAAGACCTTGCTCTTCTCGCCTTCGAGGTAGATCACCTTCTTCGGCGCCGTGCCCTGGTCGCCGACCTTCTTGCCGCCGATTTCGCCGGTGGTGAACAGCGTGGTGATCTTGTCGGCGTTCTTGATGCGCTTGGTGTCGATGCCCTTGAGGTTGCCGGTGGGCACGATCTTCTTCAGCGAGAAGTATTCGGTGTCGACCAGGTCGAAGCTGTTGGGTGCGGTGACCACACGCTTGGTGACGTCGTCGGTGGTCACGGCCACGTACTGGATTTCGATGCCGGTATCGGCCTTGAATTTTTCGGCGATGGCCTTGTCCTGGTTCACCGCGGTGCCGAGGTAGCGCAGCACGATTTTTTCCTGCGCGTGGATCGCGGGAAACACACCGGCGGCCAGAATGCCGGCCGTGCCCTTGAGCAGCGAACGGCGCTTGACGTTGGCGGCCGTGGAAGCGTCGATGGATTCTGGAAGAGAGTCGGACATGGGAAATGCTCCTTGAGGCATGTGAAAAAAGCGAAAGCGCGTGAAGAGGAAGTCGGCCGTCAGGCCATCGCAGCCGCAGGGGAAGCCGCCATGGCCTTGGTCAATGTGGTCAACGAATGCGCGGCGGTCGGTGCCCACGAAAGCTGCACCGGCTCGCCGACCTGGTAGGGACGCGCACCGAACTGCGCCTCCGACACCATCACCGAAAACTCGGCGGTGGAACTGGCCGTCTGTGCCTTGCCCGGCTTCTGCAGCCCGAGCAGCACATAGGTGCCCTGGTATTCGACGTCGGTGACCACGGCTGGCATGTTGTGCGGGCCGTCGGCGGCGGCTTCGGCGGCCGGCGTGACCAGCATGTGGTCGGTGCGCACGCCGATCTTGCCGGCGGGTGTGTCGATCACGTTGTGGCCGCCCATGAAGCGCGCCACGAATTCGCTGTTGGGCCGGTTGTAGACCTCGTGCGGCGGGCCGACCTGTTCGATCAGGCCGTGGTTCATCACCACCATGGTGTCGGCCAGCGCCATGGCCTCTTCCTGCGAATGGGTCACGTGGATGAAGGTCAGGCCGAGTTCCTTCTGCCAGCGGCGCAGCTCGGCGCGCATCTGGATGCGCAGGAAGGGGTCGAGTGCGGAAAGCGGTTCGTCGAGCAGCAGCACGCGCGGCTGGGTGATCAGGGCGCGCGCCAGCGCCACGCGTTGCTGCTGGCCGCCGGAGAGTTCGGCCGGCTTGCGTTCGGCCAGATGGCCCATGGCCACACGCTCCAACAGATCCTTCGCCGCGGCCTGGCGCTTGGCCTTGTCCACGCCCTTCATCTTCAGGCTGAAGGCGACGTTGTCCAGCGCCGAGAGGTGCGGAAACAGCGCAAAGCTCTGAAACATCATGGCGGTGCCGCGTTCGGCCGCGGGCAGGTCGGTGATGTTGCGGTTTTCGAGCAGGATGTCCCCGCTGGTCACCGACTCGTGCCCGGCGATCATGCGCAGCGTGGTGCTCTTGCCGCAACCCGAAGGGCCGAGCAGGCAGCAGTAGCTGCCGCTGGCGATGCGCAGGTTGATGCTGTCCACCGCCGGCTTGCCCTGGGCGTAACGCTTGGTCAAGGAAATGATTTCGATGGCCGCGGGCGCCGGTGTCGCCAAGGAAGTCACGGAGGTGTTGGGAGCTTGCATGGCCTGCCTGTGTGCAAACAGCGTGCCAGCCTTGCACTCAACGGAGGAGCCTCTTTGCGTACAAAAACGCACCGCCTTCGTGCACACCGGTTCCTGCTCGTGCATTCAAGGGGTTGCTGGTGGAACTCAAGCGCCTGCATGGTGCGCCACCAAGCGCATGCTTTCAGCCGTAACAATTTAACGCCTAATTGCAGCCGCCATCGTTTTATTTTCGTTACAGATATTGCATCGCGGGTGGCGCTTTGCCGGTGGGGCGCCCGTAGCATCCACTGCTTTTAGGAGGTATCTCAGTGGCCCTGCAATCACCCTTTTTCGGCAAGCGAGAAAACGAATCCCTGGGTACCCGCCCGACCACCCAGCCCGCCAGCGCGGGTGCGCATTCGGTGCTCGGTTCTCACAACAGTCTGTCCCAGCCAGCGCCTTCCAGCGCCACTTCCATGACGACCAACACCACCGCTTCGAGCACCACCCCCTCCGGCACCGCCAAGGAAGGCGGCAGCAAGCTCACCGTCGGCCCGAACATCAAGCTCAAGGGCGTGGAGATCACCGATTGCGACACCCTGGTGGTCGAAGGCACGGTCGAAGCCACGATGGACTCGCGGGTGATGCAGATCGCCGAGATGGGTTCCTTCAACGGCTCCGCCGAAATCGACATCGCGGAAATCCACGGCGCGTTCAATGGCGACCTCACCGTGCGCGAAAAGCTGGTGATCTATGCCACCGGTCGCGTCACCGGCAAGATCCGCTACGGCAAGGTGGTGATCGAAGAGGGCGGCCAGCTGTCCGGCGAGATCAGTTTCGGCACCGCGGCTTCGGGCAAGGCCGCAAACGCCAGCGCCAAGGCACCGTTGCAGGCGATCGCCTGAAGTTTTCAGGCCAGGCGAGCTGATCCCACGGGGTTGACCGGCGCCTCATCCACGGCTTCTTCATCGGCCTTGATGCTGCCGTCGGGCCGGGTGTAGGTACCGATCAGCATGCCGCTGGCCACGGCACGCTCGCGCAGAACTTCCACCACGGCGTCACGGCCAGGCGTTTCCTCGAAATCGGGCCCTGCGCGCAGCGCGAACAGTTGGAATACATAGCGGTGCACGCCATGGCCCGGTGGTGGATCCGGCGGCAGCCAGGCTTGCATCAAGTAGGAATTGCGCCCTGTATGAAAGCCCGTGCCATCGTGGTCCGGGCTTTTCAGCGCACCCTCGGGCAGGTTGGCCAGGCTGGCCGGCATGTCGACCACGATGGCGTGCACCAAGGGCTGGGGCGTGGGAGCGTCCGCATCTTCCACCACCAACACCAGCGAAGCTGCTTCCTCGGGCACGCCGCTCCAGTGCAGCGGCGGCGAAATGCCTTCGCCATCGGCGGTGAACAAGGCCGGCATCGGCGCATGGTCCTGAAACGACAGGCTCTGCAGGACCAGCGCACCGGTGCCGTTGCGCAAGTCGACACGGTTGAAGACCACCGCATCCAGACCCGCGCGCTGGTCGCGCAGCAGGTGGCCCACGGCTTCGGGTAGTTTTTCCAGCATGGTCAGAAGTCCTTCAGAAGCGTAAGCTCATTAGAGCGCCACCCGCGTGCCAGGGGTGTAGGCCCGTGCCCTGTTGCGCTTGCGGCCATGTCCCACGGTGTGGGCCGCCTTGCTGTCCGAAACTTTTGTTTTTCAAAACCAATGTGAGGAGCGACCATGATCACCAAGACATCCAGCGTGCACTGGGAGGGCAGAGGCAAGAAGGGGCAGGGCCAGATCAGCACCGACACCGAGGCCCTGCGTGCCTATCCCTACGGCTTCGGCAGCCGCTTCGAGGACGATCGCAAGGGGACGAATCCCGAGGAACTGCTGGCCGCGGCACACGCTGCCTGTTTCACCATGGCGTTTTCGTTCGCCTGCGACAAGGCCGGCTTCGCCACCGATGCGGTGGACACCAAGGCACAGGTCCGGCTCGACAAGGACGGCGAAGGCTTCGTGATCGGCCACATCGGCCTGAGCCTGGAGGCGCGGGTGCCCGACATCGACGAGGAAATGTTCCAGGCCATCGCCGCCAGCGCCAAGCGCGACTGCCCTCTGTCGAAGGCATTGGCCAGCGTGCCGGACATCTCGCTCAAGGCGACATTGCTGAAATAACCTCGCTGCCCGAGGCCGGCGCCACGCCGGCCAGGTCGTCCAAAATCGGGCATTCGGGCCGCGCATCGCCATGGCAGCACGCCAGCAGCTTCTGCAGGCTGCGCTGCATGGCCTGCATGGCGGCAATGCGCTGGTCCAGATCGTCCACGTGCCGCTGCGCGATGTGCTTCACCTGGGCACTGGCACGGCTGCGGTCCTGCCACAGGCTCACCAGTTCGGCGATTTCCGCCATCGAAAAACCGAGCTCGCGCGAACGCCGGATGAAACGCAAGGTGTTCACATCCTCCGCGCGGTACAGGCGGTAGCCACTTTCGGTGCGCGCCACCGGCGGCAACAAACCCAGCGATTCGTAATGCCGCAGCATCTTGGCCGAGATGCCACTGGCCCGTGCCGCAGCGCCGATGGTCATCGGCCCGGCCGTCAGTTCCTGCGCCTCAGCCTTCAACCCGGTAGCCCTCTTCGGTGATGGCCTGCGCCAACGCGGCACGCGGTTGCTCGGACGTCACTTCCACGGCGCCGCTGGCGCGTTCGATCACCACCGTGGCCGATGGATCGAGCTGTTGCACGGCTTGCGTCACCGCGCGTTCGCAGTGGCCGCAGGTCATGCCCTGGACCTGGAATTGGTGTTGCGTCATCTCTTTTCCCCTTCTGAAACCCCGATGTTGAACCCTGACACGGTGGCAAGGTCAAGCCGTTTCGGCCGGCCCTAACAACACTGTGGATAGTTCCGGCACAACCGCAGGCTTATCCACAGGCCAGAGCCTTGCGGCAAAGTTGTTCATATTCCGGGCGCAGTAGCGAAGCGCGCTCGCCCACACCCGTCAAAGTCATGCAAGTGCTTGATCCAAAACAGGAAAGAAGGCTTACCCACAGGGTGGCCGGACCCTTACTACTACTACTATTTAGATATAGAACCATTAGAAGAGAAGACAAGCTGGACAGCCTGAACACCAAAACGAGCCGAAAAAATTTCTTTTGCTCCTGTTTTGATAGCTAACAGCGCAGATTCAGACTGCGTTGATCCTAAAAATGACACTGAACATGATGGCTTGACCCTCCCACGATGGAAGGGTTTAGTCTTGCCGCATGGAAACTTCCCTCGACCTCGGTATCGGCGACATGACCTGCGCCTCGTGTGTGGCGCGTGTCGAACGCGCGCTCAAGAAAGTGCCGGGGGTGCAGAGCGCCAGCGTGAACCTGGCCACCGAAACGGCCCGCATCACCTACACCGCCGACGCCGACATGGAAGCCAAGCTGCGCCGGGCCGTGCGCGATGCGGGCTACCTGCCGAGGACCCAGGCCGAAGCCGAAGCTTCACAGGACCTATCGCCCTGGGCCGGGTTCCTACCGGTGGCGCTGGGCCTGGTGCTGTCCGCGCCGTTGCTGCTGCCGATGTTCATCGGTTTTTTCAGCCCTCACAGCACGTGGATGCTGCCGGCCCCGCTACAGTTTTTGTTAGCAACGCCAGTGCAGTTCGTGCTGGGCGCGCGCTTCTACCGGGCCGGCTGGCATGCCGTGCTGGCGCGCAGCGGCAACATGGATCTGCTGGTGGCCATCGGCACCACCGCGGCCTGGAGCCTGTCGGTCTGGCTCTGGCTGACAGCCGCACCGGGAGAGATGCCGCACGTGTACTTCGAGGCGTCGGCCGTCGTCATCACCCTGGTGCTGCTGGGCAAGTGGCTGGAGGCGAGGACCAAGCGCCAGGCGACGGCGGCCATCCGCGCGCTGCAGGCCCTGCGGCCCGCCACCGCGCACCTGCTGCGCCGCGATGGGGAAATCGACGTGCCGGTGGCCGAGGTGCTGGTCGGCGACCAACTGGTGGTCCGGCCGGGCGAACGCATCCCGGTGGATGGCCGGGTGCTCGAGGGGCGGTCGCAGGTCGATGAATCGCTGCTCACCGGCGAACCGCTGCCGGTGGCCAAGGAACCCGAGGCGCCGCTCACCGGTGGCGCGGTCAACGGCGAAGGCCGGCTGGTGATGCAGGTGCAGGCGGTGGGCGCGGAAACCGCGCTGGCGCGCATCATCCGCCTCGTGGAGGACGCCCAGGCCGTGAAGGCGCCGGTGCAGCGCCTGGTGGACCAGGTGTCGGCCGTGTTCGTGCCGGTGGTGCTGGTGATCGCGCTGGCCACGCTGCTGGCCTGGTTGGCGCTGGGCCTGCCGATGGAAACCGCCTTGCTGCGCGCCGTGGCCGTGCTGGTGATCGCCTGCCCCTGTGCGCTCGGCCTGGCCACGCCGGCGGCCATCATGGCCGGCACCGGCGTGGCGGCCAAGTACGGCATCCTGATCAAGGACGCCGAAGCGCTGGAGACCGCGCACCAGGTCGACGTGGTGGCCTTCGACAAGACCGGCACGCTGACCATCGGCCGGCCGCAGCTCACGCGCACCGAGGCGGTGGATGGCGACGCGGCGCGCTGGCTGGCCGTGGCCGCCAGCCTGCAAAGCGGCAGCGAACATCCGCTGGCGGAGGCCGTGCGCAGCGCGGCGAAGCAGCAGGGCCTGGCCCTCGCGACGGTGGCCAACCTGCAGGCCGTGCCCGGCAGGGGCAGCCAGGGCGACGTGGACGGGCGGGCGATGGTGATGGGCAGCGTTCGCTGGATGGAGGCGCTGGCGGTCGATCTGGGGCCCCTGGTGGGCCTTGCGCGGTCGATGCAGGCCGAGGGTGCGACTGTTTCCTACCTTGCGGAGCGTCAGGGCGCAGGCCATCTGGCACGCGCCGTGTTCGCATTCAGCGACGAACCCAAGCCCGGCGCCGCCGAAGCCATTGCCGAATTACGTCGCCGCCACATCCGCCCTGTGATGATTTCCGGCGACAACCGCGGCGCGGCCGAGGCCATGGCGCGGCGCATCGGCCTGAAACCGGAAGAGGGCGAAGTGCTGGCGGAAGTCTTGCCGGGCGACAAGGCGGATCAAGTGCGGCGGCTGCAACAAGGTGGCCATACCGTGGCGATGGTGGGGGACGGTGTGAACGACGCACCGGCCCTTGCCGCGGCGAATGTCGGCATCGCCATGGGCCAGGGCACCGACGTGGCCATGCAGGCTGCCGGCATCACGTTGATGCGCGGCGACCCGCGCCTGGTGGCGGCCGCGCTCGACCTGTCCCGGCGCACCGTGCACAAGATCCGGCAGAACCTGTTCTGGGCCTTCGCCTACAACGTCGCCGGCATCCCCCTGGCCGCGTTGGGCTACCTCAACCCGGTGCTGGCCGGCGCGGCGATGGCGTTGAGTTCGGTGAGTGTGATGGGGAATGCGTTGTTGTTGAAGCGGTGGGGGGCTGGGGAGAATCGCGGGCGATAGAGTTTTGTGGTGACTGTAGGATGGCTGCTATCGGCCAGAAGCGGACATTCAAGCCCAGAAGTTTCCTGTATGACCAATATGCCAAAAACCGTGTTCCATTCAAGCGAATCAGCAGCATGGTTTATCGGGCACGTTCGCTCCCTTGCCATGAGTCCAAAAGAGTGCTGCGAGGACCAAGGAAGTTATCTGGTGGCTACAGAACTCTTCCATTTTCTGCAAGAGCCATTGCCTGTACTTGATGAATTGGCGATGTCTGACGACCAAAGAGATGCCCTTAAACGCCTTCGCGCTTGCGTCGGCAGAGTTCCCCCAGAAGCAAGAAATAGTGATACTTCAGCCGCAGCATCTCTGGCGGACATGAGTCATGCCGCTTGGGACGCCCCCCGCAGAGCAGCCCGAGACCTTCTGCTAGCTCTTGGGCAGTGACGCCAATCGACCAGAACCTGACATAAAAATCATCATCGGGGATGCTGATGACGCCTGTCATGAACAACACAAAATGGAACGAAATTCGCCTGGGTGTGTGTGCATTGAAAGGCCCGCATCCAAGATACCGAGCGCGTAGCATCAAATCAGGTCTTATCGGGGCTTGGGATGGCGAATGGTTTCATCATTTCTACGGACGCCACGAAGAAGATGAGTGGGTTGAAATTGCCGTGGTCTCCCCTGCGCAGCGAGCGGCAGTTTTGGCAGTGCTCCGCCGTGTTCATGTACCTGGCGTAGCGACTGATAGCGGATTCAAAATATTCGGTTACGTTGAACCGGGTACACCGGTAGACTACCTGTAAGGCATGGCGTCTATCGGCCAGTAACGGTCTCTCGTCATCCCCAATCTGCATAGGCTTCTCCGATGGCTCAACTTGAACGGTCAGTGGCAACTTTGCGGCTTATGGGCGACGAACTTGTGCCCGAAGAAGTTTCGAGGCTACTCAACGCTGAGCCCACGTCTGCGCATGTGAAAGGGCCTCAATTTCTCTCTGAACCGTCGGGTCGCATCGTCACCAGGAACTCGGGCATGTGGCGTCTCCAAGCGACAGATAGCGAGCCAGAAGATTTGAACGGCCAAGTCTCTGAGTTGCTCGGTCGAGTGACTTCGGACCCATCGGTCTGGCACGAGCTCACGGCCCGGTTTCGCGTTGATTTGTTTTGCGGATGGTTCATGGGCAGCGGGAATGAAGGCGTAGAGATTTTGCCCTCCACCATGCTTGCGTTGGGGCAGCGCGGCATTCGGTTGTCACTCGACATCTACGGTCCCGACACCTCGGATGGTGATAGTTCCGACGAGGCCTCGCCACAGGGATAGGTTGACTGGTGAATGTCAGCTATGGAGCAAACGCTAGGACTGCTTTGGGCCCTTTGCAGAAGTTCGAGGCTTGCGAAAGCCGGCATTCGGCGTCAGCGGAAAAATGCCCTTGCAGCATCGAGCAGCAATGTGAAATTTCGAACGGCGGCCTTGGTGCCTCGCTCTTGCCAATAAATCTGAAAACCCTCAGGCGTTTCCACCAGATAGTCCCCGTCGAAGGTTTTGGGCTCGAAGTGATACCAATCCTCAGGTTGGTCGGCAGCTCGTAAAAGATCAAAGACTTCTCGACTTTCAAACAGTTCGAAGAGGCGAGACTTGTCACCTCCCAATCGCTCGTTCACAAGCGCATCAAGCCGTGCCAAGGCATACATAGGTCGCATCTCCAACGTCTTCTTCTGGCCAACTGCTGCCGAATGCCCTAGCAATCAAATCCGTGGGTCTTTCGGTAGTATTCAACCTGCGCAATTGGCATCTTCTTGAAGAGTGCGCATACCGTGAAGCTTCCGACTTGACGGCCGTCCTTGACGTATCCCCAGTGGGAGACCAGTGATTCATCAAAGCGCACGATCTGGTCTTTCTTCACGTTACCAACGACCTTTGGCTCATTGGCAAGTACGCCTGCGAACCCATTTGGCAAGGTCTTAAACGGCGTCACCCAAAAATGCTCGGTTTTGGTACCGTCAACAACGACTACCTTCAGTTTGTAGTCGTCCGTGTTAGAGGGAGGTGCAGCGGCAAGCTTGAGAAATTCCGGCAGCGTTTTACGAGCCTGCTTTATCGCAGCGACCACTTCCGGGTCTGTTTCGCCAACCAACACAACTTCATTCTCGTCTCTTTGCTGCGACGATGCGAGAGACGAGCAGGCCACCAAAATTAACGAGAAGACTCCCTTCAAAAAGCGCATGTATAAATCCCTCCGCAACTTTACTGTTGACTGAGAATGCCGTAGGACTTGACCGTTGAATGTCGGCTCTTGGCCGTTAGCGGCTCTCGTAGGCATCGACCAATGAATACAAGGTTTGCAGGTCGTCTTTTTGAGCCACTTCCCCTTCCAAGATATCGATCTGGTGCCTCACCCGAAAGAACTCAGATTCGGTCTTGATTTTCCCGCGTGCGATCACTTTGTTAAGACGCTGCTCCTCGTTGACAAGGAACTCGGGGTAGTGCGCCCGATTTGCGTCTGTCCAGGCTCGCGATACGTCAGATCGCCACTGTTGAGCAATTTCCTGGATGAGTCCTGGCGTTTCGCGCCAGCCTTGCTCTAAGCCTGTTGCAACCTGCGAGGGTGTGGGCTTTGGAACACGCTGAAGAGCAGCAGTAACGAACTCACGAACACCCGCACTCGTCCGTGACAGGACCTTCGCTCGGTCATCTGGCACATTCGCAATGGCGATTCCGAAGCTTTCGTAGGCCGCGCACAGCTTTTGAACTCTGGTCATAAGTCGAAGGTCCGCTTTTGGCCGATAGCAGCCATCGTACAACCGCTCCCGAAGTCAGGTTCAGAATCTTCAAACCAGCTGCAAATTGAAATGGCCCGACGAAACTCAATCGGTCGGGCCATCTGGATGTTCAAACGCCCTTCGACAACCTCAGGGCGCGCGGAGCAGGGGACTCACCCCAACGCCGGGTAATCCGTATACCCCTGCGCCCCACCGCCATAAAAAGTCTTCTGATCCGGCGCATTCAGCGGTGCGTCTTCACGCAGGCGGCGCACCAGGTCGGGGTTGGCGATGAAGGCCTTGCCGAAGGCCACCAGGTCGGCGCCGTTTTGCACGGCTTTTTCGGCCAGGGCCTTGTCGTAGGCGTTGTTGACCATCCAGGCGGCCTTGCCGCCAGCATTGCGGTAGGCGGCCTCCAGGTCGGCGTAGTTGAAGGGCCGGTCGGGCAGTTCGCGCGGGCCGCCGGTGGCGCCTTCGATGATGTGCAGGAAGGCCAGGTTCAGCGGCGCGAGCTCGCGCACCACGTGTTCGAACAAGGGCTGCGGATGCGGGTCGTTCACGTCGTTGGCCGGCGTGACGGGCGACAGGCGCAGGCCGGTGCGGTCGCCGCCGATTTCGTCGGCGATGGCGCGCATGGTCTCGAGCAGCAGGCGCGAGCGGTTCTCGATGCTGCCGCCGTAGTCGTCGGTGCGCTGGTTGCTGCCCAGTTTCAGGAACTGGTCGAACAGGTAGCCGTTGGCGCCGTGGACTTCGACGCCGTCGAACCCGGCGGTGTGCACGGCGTTGCTCGCGGCGTGGCGGAACGCATGCACGATGCCCGGCAATTCGTCGGCACGCAGCGCACGCGGCACCGAGGTTTCGACGAAGCCGCCCTTGCCGTCCTTGATCAGGAAGGTCTTGGTCTTGGCGGCGATGGCCGACGGGCCGACCGGCGCCTGGCCGTCTTCCTGCAGGTCCACATGGGAGACGCGGCCCACGTGCCAGAGCTGCACCACGATCTTGCCGCCGGCCTTGTGCACGGCGTCGGTGACGACGCGCCAGGCATCGAGCTGTTCGGTGCCGTACAGGCCGGGCACGTCCGCATAACCCTGGCCTTGCTGGCTGATGGCCGTGCCTTCGGTGACGATCAGGCCGGCGCTGGCGCGTTGGGCGTAGTACTCGGCCATCAGCGCCGTGGGGACCGCGCCCGGTGCGCGGTTGCGCGTGAGCGGCGCCATCACGATGCGGTTGGCGAGCTCGATGCGGCCGGCCTTGGTGGGTTCGAACAGAGAAGTCATTGGTTTTTTCCTGGAAAAAAATTTCGCCAGACGGGTCTGGCGGGATTGCAGGGTAAACCCAAATACAAAGCCTTGTGTGTCACTCGCGTGGCGCGCCTGTGGTATTGCTTCCCCGCGACAATGGACGGGCCATGACCGAACAACTGAAATCTTCCTCAAGCGATGACATGCCTGCACCCGAGCATGCACATGTACCGGTTCTGGCTTTGGCGCTGGCCTTGTCGCTCGGCGCCGCGATCTCGCTGGGCATCACGCGTTTCGCCTACGGCCTGCTGTTGCCGCCGATGCGTGCCGACCTTGGCTGGTCGTACACGCTGGCCGGGGCGATGAACACGGTGAACGCGCTGGGTTATCTGCTCGGGGCGCTGGTCACACCCAGGCTGATGCGGCGTTACGGCCCGCGCAGGCTGCTGGTGGCGGGCGCGGTGTTGGCAAGCCTGTTCATGGGTTTGAGCGGGTTCTTCACCGAGGCGGCGCCGCTGCTGGCGCAACGCTTGCTGGCGGGCGTGGCCAGCGCCTTCGTCTTCATCGCCGGTGGCTTGCTGGCCGCGCGGCTGGGCGGCCAGCAGCCAGGCCGCGGGGGCCTGGTGCTCGGGCTGTATTACGGCGGCACGGGCTGGGGCATCGTGCTGTCGGCCTGGCTGGTGCCGGCGGTGCTGGCAGCCATGCAAGGTGCGCCGCACGGCTGGGCCTGGGCATGGTGGGCGCTGGCGCTGGCCTGTGTGCTTGCGACGGCGGTGTTGTGCTGGCCGGCTCGCGTGTTGCCCGAAGGCCCGCAGGCGGCGAGCGCGCAGCCCGCCGCGGCGGCGCCGGATTTCCATTGGCGGCCCTTCGGCTTTGCCTTGGCGGGCTACGGCATGTTCGGCGTGGGCTACATCGGCTACATGACCTTCGTGATCGCCTTGCTGCGCGAGCAGGGCGCCAGTGCCACGGCCGTGACGGTGTTCTACGCGCTGCTCGGCCTGGCGGTGCTGGCGTCTTCGCGCATCTGGGCCGGTTTGCTGGACCGCAGCCGGGGTGGCGAGGCGCTGGCCCGGCTGAATGCGCTGCTGGGCGTGGCGACCGTGCTGCCGGCGCTGACCTCGGCCTGGCCGGCGGTGCTGCTGTCGGGGTTGGTGTTCGGCGGGGTATTCCTGTCGGTGGTGGCGTCGACCACGGCGCTCGTGCGCCACAACCTGCCCGCCAGTGCCTGGGCCTCGGGCATCAGCGCATTCACCATCGTGTTCGCGGCCGGGCAGATCGTCGGGCCGACGGTGGTCGGCTGGATCGCCGACGGCCCGGGCGGACTGGCGCGTGGCCTGGTGTTCTCAGCCGCCGCGCTGTGGCTGGGCGCGGCGCTGGCCTGGCGGCAACGCCCGCTGGATCGCTAGACGCTATATTTTAGATAGCTTCCAACGCAGATGCAGACTGCGTTATAGGCCAATTCTTCTAAATTCTCAGGCAGCCTGGCTCTCCGCGCGCAAGGCTTCCTGGACGGCCGGGCGGGCGGCGATGCGGGCCTGGAACGCCTGGATGTTGGCGAAGCCGGACAGGTCCACGCCCACCTTCGCGGCCCAGGTGGTCACGGTGAACAGGTAGCCGTCGGCCACGGTGAAGTGGTCGTTCAACAGGAATTGCTTGCCTTCGAGTTCGGCGTTGAGCCACTTGTAGCGCGACAGCAGCTTGGTGGTGGCGATGGCCTTGGCTTCCGCCGGCATGGCGGGATTGAACAGCGGCGAGAAACCCTTGTGCAATTCCGTGCCGATGAAGGACAGCCATTCCTGCAGGCGGTAGCGCGACAGCGTGCCGTTGGCCGGGGCGAGGTTCTTCAGCGGCACCTGGTCGGCCACGTACTGCACGATGACCGGGCCTTCGCGCAGCCGTGTGCCGTCGTCGAGTTCCAGCAGCGGTACGTAGCCCAGGGGATTGATGGTGTAGTAGTCGGTGCCGTCGGGCAACTGGTGGGTCTTGGTGGGCGCGGGAATGGCCTGGAAGGCGAGGCCGGATTCATGCAGCGCGATGTGGGCCGACAGGGAGCAGGCGCCGGGCGAGTAGTACAGCTTCATGGTTTTCCTTGGATGTGCTGGGAATAGGAAGGGGATCGCGGAGGGGTGAGCGGACCGATTTTGCCGCAGCCAGGGCGCGGCGTGGCTTGTGCCGTTGTCCTACATCCCGAGATGGGTTTGGCCGATGCGTTGCATACACGGCTTTTCGTAGGATTGAACCATCGTTGAAACCACTGCGGCCCGTCCGCGCAAGGAGCCTTGTATGTTGAAGTACGCCATCATTTTTGCGCTGATCGCCATCGTGGCCGGTGCCCTGGGCTTCGGCGGCATCGCGGCCGGCGCAGCTGGTATTGCCAAGATCCTGTTCGGCCTGTTTCTCATCCTTGCGGTGGTGTTCGTGGTGTTGGCCGCGCTCGGCGTAGGCGCGGCGCGCAAAGCCCTGAAATGACTGCGCACCACCTGACCGGGCCGAGCGACACCATGACCACCTCCAACATCGATGCCACGCTGGATTACGAAGTACAGCAGGACACGCATTTCCTGTTCAACCTCGAAGCCGCACACCACTCCAGCCAGCGCATCATCGAGGAGTCGTTGACGGTGAGTCCGCCGGTGCAGGTGCACCATTTCATGGACGATTCCAAGGGCAACCGCTTCTTTCGTTTCGATGCGCAGCCCGGCAAGGTCTCGGTGCGCTACAAGGCCAAGGTCGAACTCGTGCGGCGCAAGCATTCGCGCAGCGGTTTGACCCAGGCCTCAATCAATGCCTTGCCCGACGCCGCGCTGCATTACCTGCTGCCCACGCGCTTCTGCGAATCCGACCTGATGTCGCGTGCGGCGCAGCAGCAGTTCGGCGGCATCGAACCCGGCATCAAGCGGGTGGAGGCGGTGGTGGACTGGGTGCACGACAACGTGGCCTACATGCTCGGTTCGAGCGACGCCACGACCACCGCGCAGCAGGTGTTCGTGCAGCGCGCCGGCGTGTGCCGCGACTTCGCTCACCTGGCCATCACCTTCTGCCGCGCCCTCAACATTCCGGCGCGCCTGGTGGTGGGTTATGTGGAGTTCGAAGAGCCGCCGCAGGATTTCCACGCAATCTTCGAAGCCTGGCTCGGCGACCGCTGGGTACTGTTCGATCCGACCAAGATGGCGCCGGTGGAAAAACTGGTGCGCGTGGGCAGCGGCCGCGACGCCAAGGACGTGGCTTTTGCCACCCTGTTCGGCGCGGCCTACATGACCGGCATGTTGCTCGACGTGTACGACGGCCGCACCCGGCCTGCGACCAACGTCGTGCCGATCATGGCAGCGGGACAGAAACAGCCGACCGAACCGCCCGTCAGCGAGACGGCGGGCGAGGCCGCGTAGCCTCTTCGAGCCGCACCAGGTAGCGCATGGCCTGGGGCGCGGTGTCGCCGCACATCTCACGCGACGGCTGAAGTCCGCCACACACGGCCGGCCGTTCCGGTCGGCCAAAGATGCGGCAGCGCTGGGCATCGTCCAGCTGGACGCAGCGCACCCCTGCAGGCTTGCTGATGCCATCTTTGACCGGCATGCCCGGGATTGGCGAGCTGATGCTCGGCGCGATGCAGCACGCGCCGCAACCATCGCGGCAGGCGGTTTGGCATGGCATCGCGGCGGGAAGGGATGGGCTCAAGGGGGGACGGCTTTCGGACAAGGTCGGCCATGATAAGCGTGGCCTCGCACGGAAATGGGCAGCTTATTAAAATCACCCCCTGCCCACCTGATTTTCGATGTGCCGCCCTGGCGCAGTCTGCCAGCCTGGGCGCCTGAACTCCCAGAGGAAGCGTATGTTGTACCCCCAAGAATTTGACGTCATCGTGGTCGGCGGCGGCCATGCCGGCACCGAGGCCGCGCTGGCGGCCGCCCGCATGGGCAGCAAGACGCTGCTGCTGACGCACAACATCGAAACCCTGGGCCAGATGAGCTGCAACCCCTCGATCGGCGGCATCGGCAAGGGCCACCTGGTGAAGGAGGTGGATGCGATGGGCGGCGCCATGGCGCTGGCGACGGACGAAGCCGGCATCCAGTTCCGCATTCTCAATTCGAGCAAGGGCCCGGCCGTGCGCGCCACGCGGGCCCAGGCCGACCGCGTGTTGTACAAGGCGGCCATCCGCCGCATGCTGGAGAACCAGCCCAACCTGTGGCTGTTCCAGCAGGCCGTGGACGACCTGATGGTGGAAGGCGACCGCGTGGTGGGGGCGGTGACGCAGGTCGGCATCCGTTTTCGCAGCCGCAGCGTGGTGCTGACCGCCGGCACCTTCCTCGACGGCAAGATCCACGTCGGCTTGAACAACTACGCGGCCGGTCGCGCCGGTGATCCGCCGGCCGTGTCGCTCAGCGCGCGGCTCAAGGAACTGAAGCTGCCGCAGGGCCGGCTCAAGACCGGCACGCCGCCGCGCATCGACGGTCGCAGCATCGATTTCAGCAAGTGCACGCCACAGCCCGGCGACGGCATGCCGGGCGGCATGGGCGACAAGGTGCCGGTGTTCAGCTTCATGGGCCATGCCGGCATGCACCCCGAGCAGGTGCCGTGCTGGATCACCCACACCAACGCGCGCACGCACGAGATCATCCGCTCCGGTTTCGACCGCAGCCCGATGTTCACCGGCAAGATCGAAGGGGTGGGGCCGCGCTACTGCCCGAGCGTGGAAGACAAGATCAACCGCTTCGCCGACAAGGAAAGCCACCAGATCTTCCTGGAGCCCGAAGGGCTGACGACACACGAGATCTATCCAAACGGTATCTCGACGAGCCTGCCTTTCGACATCCAGTACGAACTGGTCCGCTCCATGGCCGGACTGGAGAACGCGCACATCCTGCGGCCTGGGTATGCCATCGAATACGACTACTTCGACCCGCGGGGACTGAAGAGCAACTTCGAGACGCGGCCGATCGCGGGGCTGTTCTTCGCCGGCCAGATCAACGGGACGACCGGCTACGAGGAAGCGGCGGCGCAAGGCATGTTCGCCGGCATCAACGCCGCGCTCTTGTGCCGGGAACAGGCGCCCTGGTTGCCGGGCCGCGACCAGGCCTACCTCGGGGTGCTGGTGGACGACCTGATCACCAAGGGTGTGACGGAGCCGTACCGCATGTTCACCAGCCGGGCGGAGTTCCGCCTGCAGCTGCGCGAAGACAACGCAGATATGCGCTTGACCGAAGCAGCGCGCCAAATGGGCCTGGTGGACGATGCGCGCTGGGAAGCTTTCAGCCGCAAGCGCGACGCTGTTTCACGTGAAACAGAGCGACTGCGTTCGCTGTGGATCAGCCCGAAAAACCTGGCCGCGGCCGAAGCGGAGCGCGTGCTCGGTAAGGCCATCGACCACGAATACAGCCTCGCCGAACTGCTGCGCCGGCCGGACGTGAGTTATGCGAGCCTGATGTCGTTGGATGCGGGGCGGTTTGCCAGTGCCGAGTTGCCGGTCGGCAATGCAGATGTTCCACGTGAAACAGCGGAGTTCAGCTTCATCGACGCCGTGGTGGAGCAGATCGACATCAGCGCCAAGTATTCGGGCTACATCGACCGCCAAAAGGACGAGATCGATCGCGCGGCGCATTACGAGCATCTGAAGATTCCGGCCGAGCTGGACTACCTGCAGGTCACGGCCTTGAGCTTCGAAGTGCGTCAAAGGCTCAGCAAGTTGCGGCCGGAAACCCTGGGGCAGGCGTCCCGGGTTTCGGGCGTGACGCCGGCGGCGATTTCGCTGCTGCTCGTGCATCTGAAGAAGCATGGCTGGAAAGACCGCCAGGCTGCCGTGCAGATCGAAGCATGAGTGCGGTATCGATCGAACCGGCTCAGCTTCCGGCGCTGGCCCTGCAGATGGGGCTTTCGCTGGACGAGGCGCAGTTGGGCAAGCTGCTGCAGTACCTCGCGCTGATCCAGAAATGGAACAAGGTCTACAACCTCACCGCGCTGCGCGAGCCGGCGGAGATGTTCACGCACCATCTGCTGGACAGCCTGGCGGCGGTGCCGCCTTTGCAGAAGCACCTGCAGGGCAGGAGCGGCAGACTGCTGGATGTCGGTTCGGGTGCCGGCCTGCCGGGGGTCGTCTTCGCCATCTGCTGCCCGGGGTTGGAAGTGAGTTGTGTCGACACGGTGGGCAAGAAGGCGGCCTTTGTGCAGCAGGCCGCGGCCGAGCTTGGCCTGCGCAATCTGCGCGGTGTGCATGCCCGGGTCGAGAGTTTGACGCAAACTTTCGACGTCGTGAGTTCACGCGCCTTCGCCTCGCTGGCGGACTTCACGGCGTGGTCGAAACAGGCGCTGGCCGCCGATGGTGTCTGGCTGGCGATGAAGGGCAAAAATCCGGTGGAAGAGGTGGCTGCATTGCCACCCACCGTGCAGGTGTTTCACGTGGAACAGTTGAAAGTGCCCGGTTTGGATGCCGAACGCTGCATCGTCTGGATGCGCGCTTCCGCCGGCTGAGTTAGAAGACAGCCGAGCAGGTGGAGTCGTCGCTTAAACTCCGACTCCTATCCCCGCGGAAGTAAGCATGTTCGGCATCGCAAATTACGGCGCTTTTGTCGCCGCCATCATCGTATTCCTGCTGATTCCCGGCCCTGGCAACCTGGCACTGATCACCTCCACCGGCAAGGGGGGTATCCGTGGCGGTCTGGCGGCGGCGTGCGGCCTGATCCTGGCGGACCAGCTGTTGATGTGGACGGCCGTTGCGGGTGTGGCGGCACTGTTAGCCAGCTACCCGCTTGCATTTGCGGCCGTGCAATGGCTGGGTGCGGCTTACCTGGCCTTTCTGGGCGTGAAGATGCTGCTGGCCAAGCCGGGCGCGGCGCCGATTTTGAACATCCGGCCCTCTCACTTCCTGCGCCAGGCGCTGATGATCACCTTGCTCAACCCCAAGGCCATCGTGTTCTACATGGCTTTCTTCCCGCTGTTTGTCGATCCCGCGCGGCATCAGGGTCTGTTCACCTTCGGCGTGATGGCGGCTACAGTGGCGGTGCTGACCTTTGCCTACTGCCTGGTGGCGGTGTTGCTGACCCACTTTCTGGCCGCCCGCATGCGTGCCAATCCCTCGGTGGCGAACGCCCTGAACAAGCTCGCCGGCGTCATGCTGATCGGTTTCGGCGTCAAACTGGCTCTGAGCAAATAAACCCATGGCAAAAGTATTCTGTATCGCGAACCAAAAGGGTGGGGTGGGCAAGACCACCACCACGGTCAACCTGGCCGCCGGTTTGGCCAAGGTCGGGCAACGGGTGCTGATGATCGACCTCGACCCGCAGGGCAATGCCACCATGGGCTCGGGTGTGGACAAGCGCAAGCTGGAGATGTCGGTCTATGACGTTCTGCTGGAATCGGCGTCCATTGCCGAGGCCAAGGTTCATTCCGAGAAATGCGGCTATGACGTGCTGGGCGCCAGCCGCGACCTGGCCGGCGCCGAGGTCGAGCTGGTGGCCATCGAGCGCCGCGAAACCCGCCTGAAGCTGGCCTTGGCCGATGCGGCATCCAGTTACGACTTCGTACTGATCGACTGCCCGCCGTCGTTGTCGATGCTGACGCTGAACGGCCTGTGCGCCGCCAATGGCGTCATCGTGCCGATGCAGTGCGAATACTTCGCGCTCGAGGGGCTGACCGATCTGGTCAACACCATCAAGCAGGTGCATGCGAACCTGAACAAGGAACTGGTGGTGATCGGCCTCCTGCGTGTGATGTTCGATCCGCGCATCACCTTGCAGCAACAGGTGAGCGAACAGCTCAAGTCGCACTTCGCCGAAAAGGTGTTCAACACCGTGATCCCGCGCAACGTGCGCCTGGCCGAGGCGCCGAGTTATGGCCTGCCCGGTGTGGTGTTCGATCCGGCGGCGAGAGGCAGCCTGGCCTACCTGCAGTTCGCCGAAGAAATGGTCCAGCGCATCAAATCGATGTAGGACACAGATTTTTCCTGCGTATCTAGCTACATAAAAGATAGCATCATGAATTTCAAGGTGTTGACGCTGCCCGGCTGGCAGAACTCCGGCCCGGATCATTGGCAAAGCCGCTGGGAAGCGGCCTACGGCGACGAACGCGTCGGACAGCACGACTGGATGCAGCCGCTGCGCGGCGACTGGATCGCCCGGCTCGAAGAAGTGTTGCTGCAGCAGGACCGGCCGGTGCTGTTGGCTGCGCACAGCCTGGGCTGTCATCTGGTCGCGGCCTGGGCCGCTCATTCGCAGCAGACGGCGCGTGTGGCCGGTGCCTTGCTCGTGGCGCCGCCGGATGTGCGGCGCGACAATTTCCCGCCGCAACTGCACCGCTGGTCGCCAACCGTGTTGCAGCCGCTGCCGTTTCCGTCGAAGCTGGTGACCTCCACCGACGACCCGTACTGCAGCTTCGAAGCCTCGGCCGACCTGGCGCGCGATTGGGGCGCGGATCTGGCCGATGTCGGCGCACGTGGCCATGTCAACGCCGAATCCGGCCTTGGCGACTGGCCCCAGGGCCGTGCCTGGCTGTTGGCGCTGCCCCATTCCTCTCATCCAACAGAAAGCTGATCCGCACATGGCGACGAAAAAACCCAAGGGCCTCGGCCGCGGATTGGAAGCCTTGCTCGGACCCAAGGTGGAGGAGGGCGCCACCGCCGACACGCCCGCCGAACCCGGCCTGCCGACCGTGCTGGCCTTGAGCGAATTGGTGCCCGGCCAGTACCAGCCGCGCACCCGCATGGATGAGGGCGCCCTGTATGAGTTGGCCGAAAGCATCAAGGTGCAGGGCATCATGCAGCCGGTGCTGGTGCGCAGGCTGCTCAGTGGCGTCAACGAAGGCCGTTACGAAATCATCGCCGGCGAGCGGCGCTTTCGGGCCGCGCGGCTGGCCGGGCTCGACAGCGTGCCGGTGTTGGTCCGCGACGTGCCCGACGAATCCGCGGCGGCCATGGCGCTCATCGAGAACATCCAGCGCGAGGACCTGAACCCGCTCGAGGAAGCCCAGGGCCTGCAGCGCCTGGTGCGCGAGTTCGGCCACACCCATGAGCAGGCGGCGCAGGCTGTGGGCCGTTCGCGCAGCGCGGCGAGCAACCTGCTGCGGCTGCTGAACCTGGCCGATCCGGTGCAGACCATGCTGATGGCCGGTGACCTCGACATGGGCCATGCGCGGGCGCTGCTGGCACTCGACCGCGCGACGCAGATCACCGCGGGCAACCAGATTGCGGCGAAGAAGATGTCGGTGCGCGAGGCCGAGAGCCTGGTGAAGAAACTCGGCGCGGAGTTCGCCCTGACCTCGCACAAGCCGAAGAAGGAAAAATCGCGCGACCTCAAGCGCGTGGAGGAAGAGTTGTCCGACCTGCTGATGGCCGATGTCGAGATCCGCATCAAGAAACGTGTCAAACGGCATGGCCGCGTGGAAGAGCAGGGCGAGGTGGTGGTGCAATTCGGCTCCATGGACGAACTCAACGGCCTGATCGAAAAGCTGACGCGCGCGGCCGGGCGTTAAGTCTGTGGCGACGCCGCGCTGGCTGGTCTGGCCGCTGCCCGCCCTGTTGGCCTGGGCCAGTGCCTGGGGGCTTTTCTTAGGTCTGGGGCGCCTCGGGCTGTCGGCGTTGATGGCGTTGGCGCTCGCTTCCGCCTGGGGTGTGGCGCTGAGTGGGCTGGGCGGCACCTGGTGGCGGCGCGGATGGATCGCGCTGGGTTTTCCGCTGTCGCTGGCCTTGTCGGGCGCGGCGGCCTTGCCCGGCTGGGCCTGGTTGCTGCCGCTGGGCCTGTGCCTGTTGATCTATCCGCTCAATGCTTGGCGCGATGCGCCCCTGTTTCCCACGCCATCGGGCGCGCTGTCCGGTTTGGCGGCCGCCGCGCCGCTCCCGGATGGCGCGCTGGTGCTCGACGCCGGCTGCGGACTCGGCCACGGCCTGCAGGCACTGCACCAGGCGTATCCACGCGCGCGTCTGCATGGGCTGGAATGGAGCTGGCCACTGCGCGCCGCGTCTGCGTTGCGCTGCCCCTGGGCACGTGTGCGGCACGGGGACATCTGGCGCGCGGACTGGCGCGGCTATGACATGGTGTACCTGTTCCAGCGACCCGAAAGCATGCCGCGCGCCGTCCAGAAGGCGCGTGCCGAATTGCGGCCCGGCGCCTGGCTGGTGAGCCTGGAATTCGAGGCGGCCGGATTGCGCGCCGACACTGTGCTTACTACCCAAAATCAGCGTTTGATCTGGTTGTATCGGGCGCCTTTCCACGGGTAAACTGTTACGCCTTTGCCGGTTTGTTGCGCTCTCGGTGCAAGGACCGGCGTCTGTTGACCTCTTATTACAGTCCCGCCCTGGGCCCGAAAATCATGAAAATCCGCTACCTGTCTCTCAGCGCCATCGCCGTCGCCGCTTTGCTTTCCGGCTGTGAAACCACGGACATGAAGATGGGTAGTTCGGAAGCCAAGACGGTTGCCACCGGCAGCGCTGGCGGAGCCACGGCGACCAATGAGAACTCCCAGCTGGAGAAATGCCAGTCGCCCCTGGGCACGGTTTCGCTGATCGAAAACGAACAGGCGGGCTGGTACACCATCCTGCGCAACGAATACCGCCTGCCGCCCACGGCCAATCTGCTGCGCCTGATGATCCAGCAGTCCAACTGCTTCGTGGTGGTGGAACGCTCTGCGGCCGGCATGAACGCCATGAGCCGCGAACGCGCACTGCAGGGCTCGGGTGAAATGCGCGCCGGCAGCAACTTCGGCAAGGGCCAGGTGGTGTCGTCCGACTACGGCCTGTCGCCCGAAGTGATCTTCAACCAGAACACCGGCGGCACGGCGGCCTCCCTGGGTGGGCTTTTCGGCAACGCCGGCCGGGTGCTGGGCACCGTCGCCGGCGCAACGGCCACGCGTGAAGCCAGCGTGATGCTGACCATGATCGACAACCGGTCAAGCGTGCAGATCGCAGCTTCGGAGGGCAGCGCGTCGAAGACGGACTGGGGCGGCATGGCCGGCCTGTTCGGCGGCTCGGGTGCAGGTGCCGTCGGTGGCTACAGCAGCACGCCCCAAGGCAAGGTGATCGCGGCGGCCTTTATGGATGCCTACAACGGCATGGTCAAGTCGCTGCGCGCCTATAAAGCTCAAAGCGTGCAAGGGCAGGGCCTGGGCGGCGGCGGCCGGCTGGGCGTGGACGGGGCGGCCGCTCCTTCGCAAACCTACGCCCCGGGCGCTGCAGGTGCTCCTCTGATCAGCCTGAAGACCGCGCAGGAGAAACTCAATACGCTCGGCTATGACGTCGGCACGCCCGATGGCGCGATGGGACGCAAGACCGCAACGGCGATCCGCTCCTTCCAGCAAAGCCGCAACCTGCCGCAGACGGGCCGCCTGGACGCCGCCACCTCGGCTGAACTGTCCAAGCAGTAAGCACCCAGCAGAATCGATCGAATGGCCTCCCCGGCGCCAGCCGGGGAGGCCATTTTCTTTGGTTGTTCCGCTTTTTCACACGGGTCTTGCCAAGCGTGTCAAAACGGTGCTATAGTCGAGGGCTCGGCTGATGATGGACTTGTTCAGATCGGTCGAGGCGAAGAGTAGGTCGAGTGGGTTGCAAGTAAAAAAAGTTTTTCGAAACTTTTGAAAGTAGCAAAAAATTCGGTATATAATTCAAGGCTGCGCTGATCACAGCGCGCTGATAAAAGAAGAGGTTGACGGGCTGCGAGGCTGGTTGAGTTCTTCGGGTTCCTTAAAAACATACAGCCGATAAGCGTGGGCGTTTGAGTGCGATTGCCAAGTTCTTCGGAACTAGTGCTTGTCACTATCAAACGCTCATGAAATAGAAGAGAGATTCACTTGTGAATTTCCTTCAATTCTTTGAGTGGCCACCGGTGGTAATAGTCGGTGGCAAAAAAATCAAGATCGAACTATAGAGTTTGATCCTGGCTCAGATTGAACGCTGGCGGCATGCCTTACACATGCAAGTCGAACGGCAGCACGGGAGCAATCCTGGTGGCGAGTGGCGAACGGGTGAGTAATATATCGGAACGTGCCCAGTCGTGGGGGATAACGCAGCGAAAGCTGTGCTAATACCGCATACGATCTCTGGATGAAAGCGGGGGACCTTCGGGCCTCGCGCGATTGGAGCGGCCGATATCAGATTAGCTAGTTGGCGGGGTAAAGGCCCACCAAGGCGACGATCTGTAGCTGGTCTGAGAGGACGACCAGCCACACTGGAACTGAGACACGGTCCAGACTCCTACGGGAGGCAGCAGTGGGGAATTTTGGACAATGGGCGCAAGCCTGATCCAGCAATGCCGCGTGCAGGATGAAGGCCTTCGGGTTGTAAACTGCTTTTGTACGGAACGAAAAGGTTGTCTCTAATAAAGACGGCTCATGACGGTACCGTAAGAATAAGCACCGGCTAACTACGTGCCAGCAGCCGCGGTAATACGTAGGGTGCGAGCGTTAATCGGAATTACTGGGCGTAAAGCGTGCGCAGGCGGTGATGTAAGACAGATGTGAAATCCCCGGGCTCAACCTGGGACCTGCATTTGTGACTGCATCGCTAGAGTACGGCAGAGGGGGATGGAATTCCGCGTGTAGCAGTGAAATGCGTAGATATGCGGAGGAACACCGATGGCGAAGGCAATCCCCTGGGCCTGTACTGACGCTCATGCACGAAAGCGTGGGGAGCAAACAGGATTAGATACCCTGGTAGTCCACGCCCTAAACGATGTCAACTGGTTGTTGGGTCTTCACTGACTCAGTAACGAAGCTAACGCGTGAAGTTGACCGCCTGGGGAGTACGGCCGCAAGGTTGAAACTCAAAGGAATTGACGGGGACCCGCACAAGCGGTGGATGATGTGGTTTAATTCGATGCAACGCGAAAAACCTTACCCACCTTTGACATGTACGGAATTTGCCAGAGATGGCTTAGTGCTCGAAAGAGAGCCGTAACACAGGTGCTGCATGGCTGTCGTCAGCTCGTGTCGTGAGATGTTGGGTTAAGTCCCGCAACGAGCGCAACCCTTGTCATTAGTTGCTACATTCAGTTGGGCACTCTAATGAGACTGCCGGTGACAAACCGGAGGAAGGTGGGGATGACGTCAAGTCCTCATGGCCCTTATAGGTGGGGCTACACACGTCATACAATGGCTGGTACAAAGGGTTGCCAACCCGCGAGGGGGAGCCAATCCCATAAAACCAGTCGTAGTCCGGATCGCAGTCTGCAACTCGACTGCGTGAAGTCGGAATCGCTAGTAATCGTGGATCAGAATGTCACGGTGAATACGTTCCCGGGTCTTGTACACACCGCCCGTCACACCATGGGAGCGGGTTCTGCCAGAAGTAGTTAGCCTAACCGCAAGGAGGGCGATTACCACGGCAGGGTTCGTGACTGGGGTGAAGTCGTAACAAGGTAGCCGTATCGGAAGGTGCGGCTGGATCACCTCCTTTCTGGAAACTGCAATCAAATTTGAACGCCCACACTTATCGGTTGTTGGAAGGTAGTCGCTGACGACTGAGGCTCTGGCTTTGCTGGAGACTGGTTGCTGGTGACCGACTCGGGTCTGTAGCTCAGTTGGTTAGAGCACCGTCTTGATAAGGCGGGGGTCGTTGGTTCGAGACCAACCAGACCCACCATTCCTTCAATACCTAGTGCTTTGGGGGTGTAGCTCAGCTGGGAGAGCGGCTGCTTTGCAAGCAGTAGGTAGCGGGTTCGAGTCCTGTCACCTCCACCAATTCTTTCTCGACAACAAAAAAATCAACACCAAAGTGGCTTTTAACGAGGCTACTTTGTTGTTGATCAGGATCTCCTGGTCAATCGGCTGTTCATTAAAAATTCATAGAGTTTAATCAGTGTTGCTAACCGTTTAGCTGCCTCTGGGAAACTGCACATTCGTAAAGGTTTAGTGCAGACCGTGCCTGGTGGTGGTGGTTAGCGACAAATTTTTGATTGCGTCAAAACGAATATTCAGACTTAGGTTTGAAATTCAAAATTAACGATGATGGCTCGAAAGAGCTAGAGTCGTTTACGGCATAACGCGTCAGGTGCAAGACCTGACAGACATTCCTTGAAACAACGGAGAAATCTCGATAAGAGAAATCAAAGTTATAGGGTCAAGTGAATAAGAGCATGTGGTGGATGCCTTGGCAATGATAGGCGACGAAAGACGTGATAGCCTGCGATAAGCTTCGGGGAGCTGGCAAATTAGCTTTGATCCGGAGATTTCTGAATGGGGAAACCCACCGAAAGGTATCGCATGATGAATACATAGTCATGCGAGGCGAACCGGGTGAACTGAAACATCTCAGTAGCTCGAGGAAAAGACATCAACCGAGATTCCGAAAGTAGTGGCGAGCGAAATCGGAGAAGCCTGCAAGTGATAGCACAAGACATAACGGAACAGCTTGGAAAGGCTGGCCATAGCGGGTGATAGCCCCGTACGTGAAATGACCTGTGTGGTACTGAGCTTGCGACAAGTAGGGCGGGACACGAGAAATCCTGTCTGAATATGGGGGGACCATCCTCCAAGGCTAAATACTCATCATTGACCGATAGTGAACTAGTACCGTGAGGGAAAGGCGAAAAGAACCCCGGGAGGGGAGTGAAATAGATCCTGAAACCGCATGCTTACAAAAAGTAGGAGCCCGCAAGGGTGACTGCGTACCTTTTGTATAATGGGTCAGCGACTTACATTCAGTGGCAAGCTTAACCGAATAGGGAAGGCGTAGGGAAACCGAGTCCGAATAGGGCGTCTCAGTCGCTGGGTGTAGACCCGAAACCAAGTGATCTATCCATGGCCAGGATGAAGGTGCCGTAACAGGTACTGGAGGTCCGAACCGACTAGTGTTGCAAAACTAGCGGATGAGCTGTGGATAGGGGTGAAAGGCTAAACAAACTTGGAAATAGCTGGTTCTCTCCGAAAACTATTTAGGTAGTGCCTCAAGTATTACCGTCGGGGGTAGAGCACTGTTTTGGCTAGGGGGTCATGGCGACTTACCAAACCAATGCAAACTCCGAATACCGACGAGTACAGCTTGGGAGACAGAGCACCGGGTGCTAACGTCCGGACTCAAGAGGGAAACAACCCAGACCGCCAGCTAAGGTCCCTAAAATTGGCTAAGTGGGAAACGAAGTGGGAAGGCTAAAACAGTCAGGATGTTGGCTTAGAAGCAGCCATCATTTAAAGAAAGCGTAATAGCTCACTGATCGAGTCGTCCTGCGCGGAAGATGTAACGGGGCTAAGCCAGTTACCGAAGCTGCGGATTTGCAATTTATTGCAAGTGGTAGGAGAGCGTTCTGTAAGCCTGTGAAGGTGCGTTGTAAAGCGTGCTGGAGGTATCAGAAGTGCGAATGCTGACATGAGTAGCGTTAAAGGGGGTGAAAAGCCCCCTCGCCGTAAGCGCAAGGTTTTCTACGCAACGTTCATCGGCGTAGAGTGAGTCGGCCCCTAAGGCGAGGCAGAGATGCGTAGTTGATGGGAAACAGGTCAATATTCCTGTACCGATGTGTAGTGCGATGTGGGGACGGAGAAGGTTAGCTCAGCCAACTGTTGGATATGTTGGTTCAAGCCTGTAGTCGTGCCTGGTAGGTAAATCCGCCGGGCTTAGATGAGGGGTGATAACGAGGCTGCTTGCAGCCGAAGTGAGTGATACCCTGCTTCCAGGAAAAGCCACTAAGCTTCAGCTACACACGACCGTACCGCAAACCGACACTGGTGCGCGAGATGAGTATTCTAAGGCGCTTGAGAGAACTCAGGAGAAGGAACTCGGCAAATTGACACCGTAACTTCGGAAGAAGGTGTGCCTTTAGTAGGTGAAGGGATTTACTCCCGGAGCCCAATGAGGTTGCAAAAAATCGGTGGCTGCGACTGTTTATTAAAAACACAGCACTCTGCAAACACGAAAGTGGACGTATAGGGTGTGACGCCTGCCCGGTGCTGGAAGATTAAATGATGGGGTGCAAGCTCTTGATTGAAGTCCCAGTAAACGGCGGCCGTAACTATAACGGTCCTAAGGTAGCGAAATTCCTTGTCGGGTAAGTTCCGACCTGCACGAATGGCGTAACGATGGCCACACTGTCTCCTCCTGAGACTCAGCGAAGTTGAAATGTTTGTGATGATGCAATCTCCCCGCGGAAAGACGGAAAGACCCCATGAACCTTTACTGTAGCTTTGTATTGGACTTTGAACAGATCTGTGTAGGATAGGTGGGAGGCTTTGAAGCAGGGTCGCTAGATCTTGTGGAGCCAACGTTGAAATACCACCCTGGTGTGTTTGAGGTTCTAACCTAGGTCCATTATCTGGATCGGGGACAGTGCATGGTAGGCAGTTTGACTGGGGCGGTCTCCTCCCAAAGCGTAACGGAGGAGTTCGAAGGTACGCTAGTTACGGTCGGACATCGTGACGATAGTGCAATGGCATAAGCGTGCTTAACTGCGAGACTGACAAGTCGAGCAGATGCGAAAGCAGGACATAGTGATCCGGTGGTTCTGTATGGAAGGGCCATCGCTCAACGGATAAAAGGTACTCTGGGGATAACAGGCTGATACCGCCCAAGAGTTCATATCGACGGCGGTGTTTGGCACCTCGATGTCGGCTCATCTCATCCTGGGGCTGTAGCCGGTCCCAAGGGTATGGCTGTTCGCCATTTAAAGAGGTACGTGAGCTGGGTTTAAAACGTCGTGAGACAGTTTGGTCCCTATCTTCCGTGGGCGCTGCAGATTTGAGGAAGCCTGCTCCTAGTACGAGAGGACCGGAGTGGACACACCTCTGGTGTATCGGTTGTCACGCCAGTGGCATTGCCGAGTAGCTAAGTGTGGAAGAGATAACCGCTGAAAGCATCTAAGCGGGAAACTCGTTTCAAGATGAGATCTGCCGGGGCCTTGAGCCCCCTAAAGAGTCGTTCAAGACCAGGACGTTGATAGGTCAGGTGTGGAAGCGCAGTAATGCGTTAAGCTAACTGATACTAATTGCTCGTGCGGCTTGACCCTATAACTTTGATCACCATCCCGTGATTCAAAGAATTAGTTATGCCAAGTAGACGCATTCAAAATAACAACCGGTACGCCACAAAAGCTACCCCGGTACTGATTAAATCTCTATGAATTCGCCTTGTTGACCACAAAATCAACAAAGCACCAAGTTATGCCTGATGACCATAGCGAGTTGGTCCCACTCCTTCCCATCCCGAACAGGACAGTGAAACGACTCCGCGCCGATGATAGTGCGGGTTCCCGTGTGAAAGTAGGTCATCGTCAGGCTCCTACAGCCCAAACCGCCCAGCCCCTCAACAGGCTGGGCGTTTTGCTTTGCGCAAATCAACTACCTCCACGCCTGTCCTGAACACTAAGCGTAACGTCTCGTCAGATTCCCTCTCGACCATGCAGCCATGTCGAGTGCGATTCGATCACGTCAATCGGCCGGTGGGTCGTTCAACAAACGGACAATCTCTTCGCGCACATGCTGCACGTGGGCCATGCCTGCCGCGTCCGCCGCATCAACCTGTCCCGCCGCGACTGCGGTGGCAATCTGCCGATAGTCCCGTACGCGGATTTTTTGCAAGGAGGGCAAGCGGTGCTGTGCCAGGACAATGGGCAACTGGATCGCAGGGAAGAGTCGCTTCAGTTCGCGGCTTCCGCTCATGTCGAGCAGGACACGGTAGAAACGACGCCTGACCTTCGCGAAAAGAACGACATCCTGCGCGGCATCGGCGGCAGAGATATCCTCGACGCATGTCTTCAATGCCGCAACCAACCCGGACGACGAGGCATTGATTGCCGCCGACCTGGCCAACAAGCCCGTCATCCTCTCGGCCACATCCAAAACGGCTAGGGTGTCCTCCGCAGAAAGCAGCCGGACCGCTGCGCCCTTGTGACGCGAAAGTTCGACAAAACCCTCGGCCGCAAGCCTCTGCAGTGCCTCCCGCACAGAGTTCCGCCCGACCTTGAACAAGGCGGCCAAGTCCGATTCCACCAGGCGTTGCGACGGAACAAATGTCTGCACCTCCAGCCCATTGACGATGCCGTAGAACACGGTGTCCGATGCACTCGTGGCCGGCGAACTCAGGGTGGATGCTGAAACTGCGGAGACCTCTGCTCGAGAGGAAGTGGCGGGTGATGTGGTTGGCATGTCCAAATTGTCGTTCAATCTGAAGCCGCTTGTGGAAGGGTCATATCATCCTACAAATCAACTGACCGACCCGCTTCTGTTCCCATTTTCGTCAGCGGGGCCAAGTTCTGGGCGCCCGCGACCGCCGCATCACCTACATCGCGAATATCTTCCCGGGATTCATGATGTTCTTCGGGTCAAGTGCACGTTTGATCGTGCGCATCATGTCGACCGCGCCGGCGCCGGTTTCGTTCACGAGGAATTCCATCTTGTGCAGGCCCACGCCGTGTTCCCCCGTGCAAGTGCCTTCCAGGCGCAGCGCACGGCTGACCAGGTCGTGATTGAGCTTCTCGGCAATGACGCGTTCTTCCGGCAGATTGGGATCGAGCAGGTAGCCAAAATGGAAATTGCCATCACCGACATGGCCGACAAGAAAATAGGGAATGCCCGAGGCATCGGTTTCGCGCACCGAATCCAGCAGGCAATCGGCCAGGCGGGAGATCGGCACACAGGTGTCGGTGGAGATGACCTTGCAACCCGGTCGTGACTGCACAGCGGCGAAATAGGCGTTGTGCCGTGCCGTCCAAAGGCGCGTGCGTTCTTCCGGCGTGCTGGCCCATTCGAAGGCATTGCCGCCGTGGTCCGAGGCGATCTCCTGGACCGTTTCCGCCTGCTCTTTGACGCCAGTGGGTGAGCCGTGGAACTCCATCAGCAGCATCGGCTCCTCGCGCAGGCCCAGCTTGGCATAGGCGTTGACCATCCGCACCGTGTTCGCATCGATGAGCTCCACGCGCGCGATCGGCACGCCGAGCTGGATCACCTGGATCGTCGTACGTACCGCGGCTTCGATGCTCGGGAAAGAGCAGATGGCGGCCGATATGGCCTCCGGCAAGGGATAGATGCGCAGCGTGATTTCCGTGATCACCCCGAGCGTGCCTTCGCTGCCCACCATCAGCCGCGTCAGGTCGTAACCCGCGCTCGATTTCTTGGCACGTGTGCCGGTGCGGATGATCTCTCCGCTCGCTGTCACCACTTCGAGTGCCAGAACGTTTTCGCGCATCGTGCCGTAGCGCACGGCATTGGTGCCGCTGGCGCGCGTGGCACTCATGCCGCCGATGGAAGCGTCCGCGCCCGGGTCGATCGGGAAGAACAAGCCGGTGCTCTTGAGCTCTTCGTTCAGTTGCTTGCGCGTCACGCCCGGCTGCACCGTCACGGTCAAGTCGTCGGCGTTCACCGAAAGGACGCGGTTCATGCGGCTCACGTCGATGCTGATGCCCCCCTGCACCGCAAGCAGATGGCCTTCCAGCGAGGACCCCACACCGAAGGGGATCACAGGCACCGCGTACTCACTGGCGAGGCGCACGATCTCGGCCACTTCGGCGGCGCTTTCCGCAAACACCACGGCCGAAGGCGGCGGTACGGTGAAGGACGATTCGTCGCGGCCATGCTGCTCGCGCACGACCAATGCGGTGGAGCATCGTTCGGAAAAACGGACCTTCAGCGCGTCGATCAGCACCTGCGGCACCTCGCGCTGGTGGACTTCGGGCATCAGATCGTCTGGATGGGTGGGCGCGTTCATGGTGTCTCCTTGAAGACGCCATTTTGCGGCATGCCCGGTCTCCTGCCTATTGGCCGCAGCTGTGGCCGTCAGTGTTTCAAGGCTTCTTCGAACTCGGAACGAGAGATGAACTGGTCCCGATCCGCGTCGATCTCATCGAATCGCTCCGAAATCGCGGGCAGCAGTTTCGCCTCGTCCCGGCTCAGCTTGCCATCCTTGTTGGTGTCCGCGCGCGAAAAAGCCGTGTCTCCACTGCGGCTGCGACCGGCATTGCCATTCGGCGACTGGGCGTGAGCACCCACGGCGGCACCAATGGCGCAGGCGGCAAACAGCGCAACGCTGCAGGCTTCAAAATTGGGCAGGAGATTGAACTTGTTTCGTCGCTTCACGGACATGGAGCTTGTCTTTCAAGAGTGGAACAGGACCGGATTGCACCCCAGCCCAGGCCCGGAGGCCAGCACTCTTGCCCGCTGTTTCTCTCGCTCACAACTAAAGACAAATCTCCGGCAACATTCGGCCACACATGCGACACATCGCGCTCCGTTCTAATACGGGACCGAACCACGGGACCGAACCGAACGCTGCAACAGGAGACCTCATGGGCCAACGCCTTACACAAATTGCCACGCGCACCGGCGACGACGGGACGACCGGGCTGGGCGACAACACCCGCGTGCCCAAACACCATCTGCGTGTGCAGTCCATGGGCGACGTGGACGAACTCAACTCGCAGATCGGCGTATTGCTGTGCGAAGACCTGCCCCCGGCGGTCCGAGCCCTGCTCGTCGAGATTCAGCACCAGTTGTTCAACCTTGGCGGCGAATTGTCGATCCCGGGCTTCGAACTGCTCAAGCCCGAGGCCGTGCTGCACCTCGACCAGGCCCTGGCCGACCACAATGCCGCGCTGCCGCGCCTGCAGGAATTCATCCTGCCCGCGGGCAGCCGGCCGGCGGCGCTGGCCCATGTGTGCCGCACGGTGGCGCGCCGTGCCGAGCGCAGCGTCGTAGCGCTGCAGCAGCAGGAAACACTGAACGACACGCCGCGGCAATACCTGAACCGCCTGAGCGATCTCATGTTCGTGCTGGCGCGGGTGTTGAACCGCCTGAACGGCGGCGACGACGTCTACTGGAAAAGCGAGCGGCTGGCGGCAGCGCAAACGCCGCCGCCCGGATGAATCATTCGACGGTGGCGCCCGAGGCCTGCACGATGCCCTTCCACTTCGCGTAATCGGACTTCAGCAGCGCGCCGAACTGCTCGGACGTCATGCTCTCGGCTTCGGCGCCCTGGGCCTGGATCTGTGCCTTCATGTCCGCCGTGGCCAGCAGCTTGTTGACCTCGGCGTTCACCGTGGCGACGATGTCCTTCGGCGTGTTGGCCGGCATGAACAGGCCGTACCAGGTGCTCACGTCGAAATCCTTGTAGCCGAGTTCGGCCACCGTCGGCACGTCGGGGAACGAGCTGCTGCGCTTCGCGGAGGTCACGGCGAGTGGCCGCAGCTTGCCCGACTTGATCTGCTGGATCGCCGATGGCACGGAAGACATCAGCAGATCCACATTGCCGGCCAGCACGTCCATCAGCGCCGCGTTCGAACCCTTGTAGGGCACGTGGCGCATCTTGATGTTGGCGGCCGTCTTGAAAATCTCGCCCGCCAGATGGATGGTGGTACCGTTCCCTGGCGAACCATAGGTCAACCCGTCCGGGTCGGCCTTGGCAGCCTTCACCACGTCGGCCAGCGTCTTGAAACGCGAATTGGCATTGGTGACGATGATCACAGGCGTATACGCCACGTGGGCCACCGCCACCAGGTCCTTGGTCGGGTCGTAGCTCAGGTTCTTGTAGAGCCACGGGGCGACGACCATGTTGTCCTTCTGGCCCATCACCATGTCGTAGCCGGTGGGCGCGGCGCGCGCGGCTTCCGCGATGCCGATGGTGCCGCCGGCGCCACCGCGGTTGTCGGGCACCACCGTCCAATGGGCGGTCTCGGTGAGCTTCTGCGCGACCAGGCGTGACAGGATGTCGGTGCCGCCGCCGGGCGGGAACGGCACGATCAGGCGGATCGGCTTGGCCGGGAAGGCCGGCGCGGGCTGCGCGTGACCGGCCGCCATGGCCAGGGTGAGCGACGCAAAGGTCAGCAGCTTTCTACGAAGCATGGGTGTCTCCTGAGGGGGATTCGAAAAGCGGCGCGATGGCCGAAGCCGCCGTGCAGGAACCCCGCATTCTAGGCACCCGGGCTGCCGGCGTCAGAGACCCTCGTGCAGGTGTTCGACTTCGCCCTTGAGCGCCTGCTCCACCACCTCGCGCGGCAGGCTGGGCGCAAACGACGCGATGAAGGCATACACATAGCCGCGGATGTAGCTGCCCTTGCGTACCGCGAGCTTGGTCTGGTTGATGCCGAACAGCGCCCCGGCGTCCAGCGCACGCAGACCCGTGTCGCGCTCGGCCTCGAAGGCGATCGACGCCACAATGCCCACGCCCATGCCCAGCTCCACATAGGTCTTGATCACGTCCGCGTCCATCGCGGTCAACACGATGTTGGGCGTGAGTTGCCGCTGGGCAAAGGCCTCGTCGATGTGGCTGCGGCCCGTGAAGCCCGGGCCGTAGGTGATCAGCGGATAGGCCGCGAGCGCTTCCAGCGTCAGTGGTCCGTCCAGCAACGGGTGGCCCGCGGGCACCACGATCGAATGCGTCCAGCGGTAGCAGGGCAGGGCCAGCAATTCGTCGTATTCGCTCAGTGCTTCCGTGGCGATGCCCACATCCACTTCGCCCGACAGCAGCATCTCAGCCACCTGCTTGGGCGAGCCCTGGTGCAGGTGCAGCTTCACGCCGGGAAACTGTTCGCGGAATTCCTGTACCGCCCCCGGCAGGGCGTACCGCGCCTGGGAGTGGGTCGCCGCGATCGACAACAGGCCGCTTTGCTGGGCCACGAATTCCTCGCCGGCCTTCTTCAGGTTGTGGCTGTCGAGCAGCATGCGTTCGATGATCGGCAGGACGTGGCCGCCGGGCTCGGTCAGGCCGGTCAGGCGTTTGCCGGCGCGCACGAAGAGTTCGATGCCGAGCTCTTCCTCGAGTTCCCGGATCTGCCGGCTCACGCCGGGCTGGGACGTGTGCAGCGTGTTGGCCACGTCGGTCAGGTTGAAGCTGCAGCGCACGGCTTCGCGCACGGAGCGCAGTTGTTGGAAGTTCATGGCGGGCGGCGCGGCAAAACCGCGGCAAAAGGCTCCAGAAGGACAGAAGCCGGATTGTGGAGACGCCGCCTTAGTTTGAAAACGACTGATTTATTGAATCCAAATAGTCAAATCATCTTTGGACGCGCGCCAACGCCCGGGTGGCCACATTCACGACTTGGGCGGCAACATCGCCATCGTGATGCGCGAGACACACGACGGTTTGCCTTCGTCATTGACCATGTCGATCTGCCACACCTGCGTGGTGCGGCCCACGTGCACGGCGCGGGCCGTGCCCGTCACCCAGCCCGAGGTGGCCGCGCGCAGATGGTTGGCGTTGATGTCCAGGCCCACCGCGCCCCATCCTTCGGGCGCAGCATAGTTGGCGCCCATCGAGCCCAGGGTTTCCGCCAGCACGACCGACACGCCGCCGTGCAGCAGGCCGAAGGGCTGCACCGTGCGGTGGTCCACCGGCACCCGGCCACGCAGGAAGTCGTCGCCGATCTCCGTGAACTCGATGCCCAGGTGGGCGATGGCCGTGTTCGGCGATGCGGCATTCAGGGCTTCGAGGCTGATGGGGCGTTTCCAGATGGGCATGGCCGGGTCCTGCAAGAGAAGGAAAAGACGAAGGCCCGACTATAGGTAATTCCGGCTGGGTCCGCGGCCCCGCCGCCGTTAGCGGTGGTCGCCTACGTGGCAGCCATCCGCGCTAAGTTACCCTGTTCCCATGACCGATCCGCATTCACCTTCCCCCGGGCGACGCAGGCACCCGCGCCTGCTGATCGCGGGGGGCGTGGCGGTGGTCGCAGGCCTTGGCCTGGCCTGGTGGTTCCCTTCGGAGCAGGACCTGGCCGAGCGCGCGGCCCGGGCGGCGAGCGAGCGGCTCGGCGTGCCGGTCACGGTGGGGGCGCTGCACTGGCAGCTGCTGCCGGCGCCTGGTGTGCAGGTGGAGAACGTGCGAACGGACCAGCCGCAGCCCATCGTGATCGATCGCGCCAACGCCACGCTGCGTGTCGCGGCGTTGTGGCGTGGCCAGGTCGAGCTCACCCGGCTCGAGGTGGACGGCGCAACCGTGCCGCAACTCTCGCTGCGCGGCCTGGGCGCAGCGGACAGCCAGCCGGTCGCTTCCCACCTAGCCAAGCAGGAGAGGCCGCTGGCGCACCTCCAGGTACGCGACATCCGCTGGATCTCTCGCAATGGCCGCACCGCGGTCTATGAGGGCGAGGCGGATTTCGATCCCGGCTGGCGTCCGCACAGCGCGCGGTTGCGGCGGCCCGGTGCAACGGACCCCGCCACACTGCAGCTCATGCGCGTCGACGGTGCCGACCGTTGGCAGACCGAGGTCCGTATCGGTGGCGGCACGGCCGATGGCGAGCTGGCCTTGCAGATCGACCCCGGTGATCTGTTGAAGATCAGCGGCCAGCTGGCGCCGAAGAACATCGAGGTGCAGAGCGCGCTCGACGCCTTCGGCCGCCGTTCGCCGGTTTCGGGCCGGGCCTCGGGCCAGACCGAAGTCGCGGCGCAGGGCCTCAAGTTCGGTGAGATCGTGCGCTCTGCGCACACGCACACCAGTTTCCGCATGGCGCCGGCCACCTTGGTGCGTTTCGACCTCGACCGCGCCGTGCGCACGCTCGGCAAGGAGCATGCGGGCACGACCCGGCTCGATACGCTCACCGGGCTGATGGACACGCAGAATTCCGCCGACGGCATGATCGTGCGCTTCACCGGCCTCAAGGCCAAATCGGGCTCCCTCACCGCCTCGGGCGATGTCACGCTGGCGCAGCAGCAGATCGACGCCACGGCGGCGGTGGACCTGGTGGACGGCGTGGTCGGCGTGCCGCTGCGGATCACCGGGCCGTTGGCCAAGATGCAGGTGTCGGTGCCCGGCGGCGCGGTCGCGGGCGCGGTGGTCGGCACCGCGGTGCTGCCCGGCATCGGCACGGCCATCGGCGCGCGCATCGGCGCCACCATCGACAAGCTGCTTGGCCGCGACGACCCGCCGCCGAAGCCCGCGCCGCGGCGGCCGTAGCCGTGCGCCTCGGGCATTCCCGCTGTGCGGCGGCACGACCGGCGCCTTAAGCTCGCAGGCCATGACAAGCCTGCCCGCCCACAGTCCTCGGACTCTTCCACAGAACCTTCCGCAGATTCGCCTCTACCAGGACTGGCTGCACACGCAGCGCGGCCTGCGCTTCGACAGCTACCAGGCCCTGTGGCAGTGGTCGGTGAGCGACCTGCCGGCCTTCTGGCAAAGCATCTGGGACTACTTCGAACTTGTCTCCCCCACGCCGCACGGCGCGGTGCTCGCCAGCAATACGATGCCCGGCGCGCAATGGTTTCCCGGTGCGCAGTGCAACTATGCCCGGCAAGTCTGGCGGCATGTGGACGCGGCGCATGCGGCCGGCATGCCGGCCATCGTCAGCCTCAACGAGCGCGGCGAACGCATCGAATTGAGCTGGCCCGAACTGCGGCGCCAGGCCTCGGCCCTGGCCCTGCATCTGCAAGCCCAGGGGCTGCAACCCGGCGACCGCGTGGCCGCCTACCTGCCGAACATTCCCGAGGCCATGGTCGCCTTCCTGGCCACGGCCAGCCTCGGCGCCATCTGGAGCATCTGCGCGCCCGACATGGGCAGCCAGGCCGTGCTCGACCGCTTCCGCCAGATCGCGCCCAAGGTGCTGATCGCCGTGGACGGCGTGCGTTACGGTGGCCGCGATCTGGACCGACGCGAGGTGGTGCAGGCCCTGCGCGCGGCCCTGCCGTCGCTGCAGCACGTGATCGTGCAATACCAGTCGGTTGCTTCAGAAATGATAGCAGACACCGCAGATTTCACGAGCGCCACTGCGCGAAACGATGCCGAAGTCATGGCCTTCGAGCCACGCTGGCTGCCGTTCGACCATCCGGCCTGGATCGTGTATTCGAGCGGCACCACCGGCCTGCCCAAGCCCATCGTGCACGGCCATGGCGGCAGCATCCTGGTGGCGCTGGTGCTCAACGTGCTGCACAACGACGCCGGCTGCAGCTACGCGCCCAACACCTGGGGTGAGCGTTTCCACTGGTACAGCTCCACCGGCTGGGTGATGTGGAACGTGCAGATGGCCGCGCTGCTGAACGGCACCACGGCCTGCATCTACGATGGCAACCCGGCCGGCGCGAAGATCGACCCCGTCACCGGCAGGAACCTGCCCGACTGGTCCACGCTGTGGCGTTTCGCCGCCGGCACGGGAGTGAGTTTCTTCGGCGCTGGCGCGGCCTTCTACGCGGGCTGCATGAAGGCCGGGCTCGACCTGTCAACCTGCGGTGACTTGTCGCGCGTACGCGCCCTGGGCAGCACGGGTTCGCCGCTGAGCCCGGAGGTGCAGGCTTGGGGTACGGATCAATTCAAAAAACTCGGCACTGAAATCTGGTGGGACAACATCTCGGGCGGCACCGATTTCGCGGGCGCCTTCATCGGTGGCAACCGCGAGTTGCCGCAGACCCCAGGGGTGATGCAGTGCCGCCTGCTCGGCTGCGCCGTCGAGGCCTGGAACGAAGAAGGCGAATCCGTGATCGGCGAGGTCGGCGAACTGGTCTGCACCCAGCCGCTGCCCTCGATGCCGCTGTACTTCTGGGGCGATGACCAGAACCAGCGCTACCTGGCGAGCTACTTCGACATGTACCCGCCCGGCCATGGCCGGCATGGCGGCAGCGGCCCGGTGTGGCGGCATGGCGACTGGCTCCGGATCGACGCCGATGGCGGCTGCACCATCTACGGCCGCTCCGACGCCACGCTGAACCGCCACGGCCTGCGCATGGGCACCAGCGAGCTGTACCGCGCGGTGGAAGCGCTGCCCGAAGTGCTCGATGCCATGGTCGTCGACATCGAGGAACTCGGCTGCGCCAGCTACATGCCGCTGTTCGTGGTGTTGCGTCCCGGCGCGGTGCTGGATGCGGCCCTGCGTGAACGCCTGCGCGAGGCAATCCGCAATGCCTTGTCGCCGCGCTTCCTGCCTGATGACATCCTCGCCGTGCCCGAGATCCCGCGCACGCTCACCGGCAAGAAGCAGGAGTTGCCGATCAAGAAGCTGCTGCTCGGCCAGCCGCTGGCCAAGGTGCTGAACCGCGACGCCATGGCCAACGCGGCCTGCCTGGCGTGGTACGAAGACTTTGCGGCTTCGCGGCTGAAAAAGAAGGCCGACTAAAGCGCGTGTTCCGTGTAGAAACGCCCGCCGTGGAACAGCAGCGGCGAGGCGCCCGCCGCGTGGTGGCAACGCTCCACCTCGCCCACGAAGATCACATGGTCGCCTTCCTCGTAGCGGCTGCGGTTGAAACACTCGAAGGTGGCGGCGGCGCCGGCCAGCAGTGGTGCGCCGGCCACGCCCTCGCTGAATTCCACGCCAGCCCAGCGTTTCACGCCCTTGGTGGCGAAGCGTTCGGCCAGGGCCTTCTGGTCCGCCGCGAGAATGTTGATCGCGTAGTGGGAGCCGGTGCTGAGCGCCGGCATCGAACCAGCCGCGCGCGCCAGGCTCCACAACACCAGCGGCGGGTTCAGCGACACGGAGTTGAACGAGTTGGCCGTCAGCCCCACAAGTTCACCCGTGGCCGTGCGCGCGGTGACGATGGTCACGCCGGTGGCGAACATGCCCAGCGCGCTGCGGAATTCCTGGGCCGAGAAACTCGGCGGGCTGGCCTTGGGCGGCGGGGGAGAAGAGGGCATGCCTGGAATTTACCCCATTCCCCCGCCAGGACGCGGCCGCGGACCCATGGTGATAATGGATCGAACGACCCGAGCCTTTGATCACGCCTGCCTCTCCCATGACCACTCTGCCCACCTTCACCACCCTCGGCGCCGGCCCCACCATCCTGATGCTGCACGACATCGGCGGCGGCCACCGCGCCTTTGCGCCGCAGGTCGAAAGCTTCGCCGCCGCCGGCTACCGCGCCGTGGCCTGGGACATGCCGGGCTACGGCCACAGCGCGCCCATCGACCCCTACACCTTCAAGGGCCTGGCGCAGAGCTGCGGCGTGCTCATCGACAGCCTCATGCAGTCGCGCGGCGGCGGCGGCGTGATCCTGCTCGGCCACGGCATGGGCGGCATGGTGGCGCAGGAGGTGGCCGCGCGCCGGCCCGAACTCGTACGCCGGCTCGTCCTGTGCGCCACCAGTGCCCAGGTCGGCCCGGCCGAGGCCGACGCACGGCTGGACTGGCAGCGCGACTACGTGGCCGCCTCGCTCGCGCCGCTCGAGGATGGGCAGGACATGACCGCGCTGGCGCAGACCGTCGTGCCGCAGCTCATCGGCCCGGCGGCCCTGCCCGAGGGCGTGGCCCTGGCCAAGCATGTGATGGCGCAGCTGAGCCCGGCCACCTACCGGCGTGCGCTCGAAGCGCTGGTCGGCTTCGACCGCCAGGCCAGCCTGGACCGGATCCACGTGCCCACGCTGCTGCTCGGCGGCGCGGCCGACACCGTGTCGCCTCCGGCCGTGATGCGCCAGATGGCCCAGGCCATCGGCGGCAGCAGCTACCTCGAACTGCCTGGCATCGGCCATCTGCCGCAGCTCGAGGCGCCTGACGATTTCGACGGCCTGGTGTTGAACTTCCTGGCGATGCCCAGCCTGCTCAACTGAGCGCGCAGGTGACTAGGGCTGCATCGCCGCCCAGTGGCTGTCCAGCCCGTCCACGCCGAAGATGCGCACGCCATTGGCGGCCTTGGCCGCATACATCGCGGCGTCGGCGTGGCGCAGCAGGCTGTCGGCGGTCTGCGGCCGAGCGCCCCCGCAGGCGAGTTCGGCCTGCGTATCCTCGGCGTGGTAGAGCGCGATGCCCACCGAGGCCCCCACGGTGAGCCGTTGGGTTTCGATCTCCATCGGGCGCGCCACGCCGTCACGCAGCCGGTTCGCCAGGCCCACCGCCCCCTCGGCCTGGTCGACCTGGTATTGCAGCACCGCAAACTCGTCGCCACCCATGCGCGCCACCACGTCCACATCGCGCGCGACCTGCCGCATGCGCTTGGCCAGCAGGGCCAGCACCTTGTCGCCGATGGCATGGCCGCAGCGGTCGTTGATGGGCTTGAAGCGGTCGATGTCGATGAAGTGCACGGCGAAACCTTCGGCCCGTCGCACCGGATCGTTGAGGGCGGCCGACAGGCATTCGAGGAACACCTCGCGGTTCACCAGCGAAGTCAGGCCATCGTGGCGCGCCACGTGGCGAATGCGTTCCTCGGCACGTTTGCGCTCGGTGACGTCGGTGTAGGTGCGCAGTACGCCGCCGCTTTCGGTCGGCACGCTGGAGACCTCGATCACGCGGCCGTTCGGGCGCTTGCGGTCATAGGAATAGGCCTGGCGGAAGGCTCGGCCTGTGCTCCTGGAGGCGATGAGGTCCGGCGGTGTGCTGTCGAATTCGCCTTGGGCGATCTGGTATTGCGCCAGCGCGTCCAGCGTGGGCCGGCTGTCCATCAAGGCCTGCGGCAAGTCCAGCAACTCGCGCGCGCGGCGGTTGCAAACCTCGACCACCTGCTCCGCATTGACCATCATCACGCCTTGCTCCATGCGTTCCAGCGTGGCCTCGAGCAGCGCCGACTTTTCCTGCAGCACCTGCTCGCTCTCGCGCGCGCGGCGCTCGGCCTCGAGCAGTTGTTGCTGCTGGCGCTTGAGCATGGTGATGTCGACATGCATGAAGAAGCAGTGGCCGTCTGCGCTGCGCTGCTCAATCACCCGCGTCCAGCGCATCCCCGGCAGCGGCAGTTCGAAAGGTGCGCCGGCGAAACGCATCTGATCGGCGAGGATGGCCAGCCCGCGGTCGAAGAGTGCGCGGCTTGCTGTCGGCACCGTTTGCCAGGCCTTGCGAAACGCGTCCTCGAAGCGCATACCGAGCGCGGCGCTGCGTGCGCCCAGGCCGTACATCTCGACGAAGGGCAGGTTCACCCAGACGATGCGGTGGTCGGCACGGCTGACCATCACCCCATCGGCCAGCTGATCGAACAAAGCGGCACCGTCGATCGGCAGCGGCCCTTCCACCGCGGCCGGCGGCTGCATGGCTTGAGTGGGAGGCGCCGCCAGCTGCTGCCAGATGCGGATGCGTCCGACGCCCGGTATCGGCAGCGACGCCACCGAGAGGCGCACGCCGTGGTGCTCGAAATCGAAAGGCCGCCGCTGCGTGTGGTGCCGCGCCACCGCCTCCTCGATGTAGCGATCGATGGCCGGCAACTCCTCGGCCGAAAGCCGCACCTGGTAGAAACGCTGAAGGATGCCACGGTAGTTTTCGCCGATGGCCACGTGGCCGGCGTGTTCGGGGAACAGGCGCGTGAAGCAGCGGTTCCACAGGCAGACATTGTCGGATTCGTCGAACAGGCAGATCGCCACGCCCAGGCTGTCAAGGGCTTCGGCCACCGTCCACACCAACGCGGCAGTCCTTTGATCGTCGTGGGGGCTGAGCAGGCGTCCCAGAAGGGCTTGCGCGGTGGCGGCGGGCATGCCTGTGTCAAGCGCAGGATGCGAAAGATTGGCTTGCTGCTTCATCGCGTGTTCCCCCGTCGTACGCCCGATTTTTTATTTGGCTGCGGGTCGTCCAAAAAGACTGTAGCCGAGTCCGGTGGGTTTGCGGCTCGACAGTGGCGCAGGGGCCATGCAGACAAACCCTGGCAATTCAGGCCGGCTCAAGGGAGCGATGAGGCCGGATCGAGCACGCGCGATGGCCTCGGCCGGGCCGCTCACACGCGACCCGGGGGCAGCTCAGAACGTCTGCCTGATCAGCTCCGCGACGCGGGGCGCATCCTCTTCCAGCGCGAAGTGGCCACTGTCCAGCAGTTCGACGCGCACGTCCTGCAGGTCGCGCCGGAAAGCCTCCGCCCCGGGCACGCCGAAGAACGGATCGCCGCGCCCCCAGGCGACCAGCGTCTTCGGCTGATGCCGACGGAAGTAGGCCTGCCACACATCGAACAATGGCACGTTGTGCCGGTAGTCTCTGAACAGCGCCATCTGGCGCTCGGCGCTGCCCGCTCGGTCCAGCAGGGCCTGGTCCATGACCCAGGCATCCGGATTCAGCAGCGTCGGTTGGCGCGCGCCGGCAACGTATTGCATGCGTGTCGTTTCGGCCAGCAGCATCTGTCGCGCGCCGGTCTCGTCGCCCTTCTCCCACAGCGGCATGAACACGCCAGCGACCGCCGGGGTCAGGCCCTCCATGTAGGCATTGGCGTTCTGCACCACCAGGCCGCGCACGCGTTCCGGGTGCGCCGTGGCCAGGCGCAGGCCGATGGGGCCTCCGTAGTCGTGCATATAGTAGATGGCGTCCGTCACGCCGATGCGGTCGAGCAGGGCACCCACCTGCATGGCGAGCGCATCGAAGCTGTACGTGAACTCGTCGACCGTGGGTGCCGCCGAATGGCCGAAGCCGACGTAGTCGGGCGCGACGACGCGAAAGCGGTCGGCCAGCAGCGGGATGAGGTCGCGGAACATGTGCGACGACGACGGGAAGCCGTGCAGCAGCACGATCACCGGGCTCGCCGGGTGGCCGGCCGCGCGGTAAAACATGCTCAGCCCCTTGACGTCGACATGGTGGTGCTCGACCAGGATGGAGGCGGTGGATGCGCTCATGGTGTTCGCATGCTCTGGCATCACGTCATCAGGCCGCCAGCTTCAGCGGTTGGACGACCGGGAAATCGATTTCGGTCTCTGCCACTTCGTTGACATAGTTGGTGAAGGTGTTCAGTGCCACCGCCAGCAGAATGTCCAGCACCTGTGCGTCGCTGTAGCCGGCGCTGCGCACCGCCCCGACCTGGTCGTCGCTCACATGCCCGCGTTGGCGCACCACGTCAACCGCAAAGCGCACGGCGGCGTCGGCCTTGGGATCGTTGGACGCGCCGTGGCGGTTGGCTGCGATCTCGGCGTCGTCCAGCTTGGCCAGCTTGCGGCCCAGGTATGCATGGGCCGATAGGCAATAGCCGCAGCCGTTGATCTCGGCCACCGCCAAGGCAATGCGCTCGCGGGTGGCCGCGTCCAGGCCGCCTTGCGCGGCCGCCCCGCTCAATTGCAGGTAGCCGGCCAGCGCGGCAGGGCTGTTGGCGACCACCCTGAACAGGTTGGGCACCACGCCCAATTGCTTTTCCACGGTCTTCAATGCGGTGTGGGTGGCGGCGGGTGCGGCGTCGATGGTGGCGGGGGTGTTCAGACGGGACATGAGGTGCTCCAGAAGTGGGTTGAGGTACACGCCTTGTTGGCGTGGAAGGATTATTTTTCTTACCATTGAGTTTGATAATCCAGATGATTTGTGAATAACCTTCTTGAAAACTGGAACAATGGACCGGTTTGACGCCATCACCGCCTTTGTCGCCGTCGCCCGTGCCGGCGGCTTCTCGGCCGCCGGCCGCACGCTTGGCACCCCGGTGGCCAACGTCAGCCGCAAGGTGGCCTTGCTCGAAGATGCGCTGGGCGTGCGGCTGTTCGTGCGCACCACCCGGCACGTGGCCCTGACCGAAGCCGGCAAGCGCTACTTCGAGGCCTGCAGCCGGGTCATCGATGCATTGCGCGACGCCGACGAAGAAGTGACTGGCGAATACCGCCAGCCCAAGGGCGACCTGGTCGTCACCGCGCCGCTGGGCTTCGGCCAGCAACATCTGCAGCCGGTGGTGCACGAGTTCCTGCGCGCCTACCCGCAGGTCAATGTCCACCTGCAGCTGTCCGATCGGGTGGTGGCGCTGGTGGACGAACATGTGGACTGCGCAGTGCGCATTGGCAACCTGGGTGACAGCAGCCTGGTGGCCCGCGAACTGGGCGCGGTCCGGGTCGTGGTGTGTGCGTCGCCGGACTATCTTGCGGCGCGTGGAACACCGCCGGATCTGGCGGCGTTGGCCGATCACGATTGCATCAGCTGGACGGGGCTGGGGCCCCACAGGGTCTGGACCCTGACGGTGCGCCGGGCAGATCGATGCACCGATGCGCAGGTGCCGGTTCGCGTGCGCACGTCCACCACCACGCCGGAGTCGGCGCTGCAGGCCGCCATCGCCGGGCTCGGCCTGGTGCAGGCCACGAGCTACCAGGTGGCACCGCATGTCGCGGCCGGGCGGCTGGTACCCGTGCTGACGGCCCATGACAGTGAACCTTACCCCGTGACCCTGGTCTACCCGGGCAAGCGGTTGATCCCCTTGAAGCTGCGGGCGCTGCTGGACTTTGCGTCGCCCCGCCTGGTGCAGCGGTTGGCCGATGTCGAGGCGGTCATGGGCCGGCGGTGAGCCGGGTCTGCGGGCCGGCCGCGCGGCGCAGTCTCCTACGCGAGGCGCTGACGGCCGGCCGACAGATGGCTGGCGGTGATTTTTCGATACTGGTGTGATACCAGGAGATGACCATGACCGCAGCCACCCAGCACGATGCGCATCAAGCGCAAAAAGGCCCTGCTGCCACTCGCAGCAATGGCCCGACGAAAACACCTGCGGAGCCCGATACCAAGGCCGCCCGGCAGGATGGCGGCGATGTGCAGGGCGACATGCCGCTTCCGCACGAGCGCGACCAGAGCAGCCACATGACCGACGGCGTGCCGAGCACCAAGGTGCGGCAGGCCGCGAAGGACGTGGAGCGCGGCCTGGAAGACACCAGCAAGGGGGCGGAGATGGACCGCGCCTACCAGAAGCAGCGTTGAGGCGTTGCCCGCCGCGCATGCACCTCCCCAGGCCTTCACTGCGCCAGCTCCCAGGGTTTCGCCGGGCCGTCGTGCTCGGCTTCGTGCCGGCCGTCGCCGCCTGCATGTTTTGGGTCCAGGGTCCGGCCCAGGCGGCCAGTGAGACCGCAGAGCCGGAATGGGTTGGCCGCATGCAGGCCGAATTCACGCGCATCGAAACTCAGAGCGGCGCGGGCCTGGGCGTCTACGTCCGGGACCTGGGCACCGGCCATGCGGCTTCCCACCGTGCCGAGGAAACCTGGTATCTGGCCTCCACGGTCAAGGTGCCGATCGCCATCGCCGTGCTGCGCGGCGTGGATCGGGGCGACTACCGGCTCGACACCCGGCTCGTGCTGCGCGACACCGATCTCGTCGACGGCGCGGGCCAGACGGTGAAGCAGCATGTGGGCGCGCCGCTGTCCATCCGTTACCTGCTGAACCAGATGATCGTCTACAGCGACAACACCGCCAGCGACATGCTGATCGGCCTGGTCGGCATCGACGCGGTCAACGCCGTGGTGCACGAACTCGTGCCGCAGGGGTTCCAGCGCATCACCACGCTCGCCGATGTGCGCCGCCACGCCTACGAAAACCTGGCGCCCGAGGCCGCGCGGCTTTCGGGTTACGACTTCCTGCTGCTCAAGGCGCAACGCACGGATGCCGAACGCCAGGCCGCGCTGAGCCACCTGATCCAGGTGCCGACCGCGGCGTTCCGCCTGCCCAGCGTCGGCGCGGCTTTCGAGGCGTATTACGCCACCGGCCTGAATTCGGGCCGGCTCGATGCGTATGCCGACCTGCTCGAACTGCTCGCGCGTGGCAAGGCCCTGAGCGCGGGCAGCACCAAGTACCTGCTCGGCGTGATGGAGCGCGTGCGCACCGGGCCCAACCGCATCAAGGCCGGCCTGCCCCCGCGCGCCCATTTCGCGCACAAGACCGGCACGCAGCGCGCGCGCACCTGCGACTCGGGCGTGGTCACCCTGCCCAGGCTCGGCCGCGACCAGCGCGTGGTCGTGGTGGCCTGCACCAGCGGCGAGCTGTCTTCCACCCGGTCGGACCACACGTTGCGGCAGGTGGGCACGGCCCTTTGCAAATCCGGCCTGCTGACCGACGGGAAACCCGATGAACCCATTTGTTTCGCCACGCCCAGCCTCGTGCCTGGCACTGTTGCTGACTAGCCTGGCATGGCTGGCACCGGCCCATGCGGCGGACTGGTCCGACGCGCTGAAGGCACGCGTGGCGCAGATCGACCAGGCCACGCCGGGCCAGCTCGGTGTCTACGTCAAGCGGCTCGACAACGGCGAGACGATGCGCTTTGAAGCCGATCGCCCCTGGTACCTGGCCTCTTCGGCCAAGCTGCCCGTGGCCATCGCGCTGCTGCAGGAGGTGGAGAAAAACAAGATCAAGCTGAGCGACAAACTCGTGCTGAAGGAGACCGACAAGGTCGACGGCTCGGGCGCCGTGGTCTGGCAGAAAAACGGCACCTCCTACACCGTGGATTCGTTGCTCAAGCGCATGCTCATGGACAGCGACAACACCGCCGCCAACATGCTGATCCGCACCATCGGCGAAGACACACTGAACGACTACGCCAGGGACTACCTGGGCCGCAAGGGCTTCGAGAAGATCACCGATTTCACGGCCGTGCGTTACGACGTCTATGCCGAGATCCACACCGATGCCCGCAAGCTGAGCAACATGGACCTGGTGCGCGCCGCCGCCGCGCCGCTCGGCCCGAAACGTTTCGACACCCTGGTGCGCACCATGGGCGTGGACAAGGCCGCGGTGCGGGTCAAGACCATCGACGAGGCCTATGCGCGGTACTACGCCAAAGGTGCCAACACCGCCACGCTCGAAGGCTACGGCGGCATGCTGGAGCAACTCGTGCGCGGCAAGCTGCTGTCGGCCGAACACATGAAGTTGCTCTACACCGACCTCAAGTTCGATACCTACGACGCCTACCGGCTCGAAGCCGGCCTGCCGCGCACGGTGAAGTTCATCCACAAGACCGGCACCCAGATGCACCGCGCCTGCCACATGGGCGTGATCGACCCGCAGGACGGCGGCCGCGCGGCCATCGTCGTGGCCACCTGCGCGGAAGGCCTGGACGAACACGCCGAGGCCGGCCGCGCCTTCGAGCAGATCGGCCGGGCGATCACACAGACGATGCTGACCGAACGTTGAGACCGGGCGGCCGGTCCCTGCAGGCCGCGCCGACTCCGCCTATAGTGTTCCCTTCGGTATTCCCAGGCTGCCGCCGCCTCGCGTGGCCGGCGGCCGGACCACTTCCCCCATGGAGACCTCAGTGCAGAACAACAACCCCCTACGTTTCGGCAGCGGCCAGTCGGTGCGACGCCTCGAAGACGACCAGTTGCTGGCCGGTGCCGGCCGTTTCACCGCCGACGTGGTGCCCGCGGGCCAGGCCAGCGCCGTCTTTGTGCGCTCCCCGTATCCGCATGCGCGCATCGTGTCGGTCGATACCTCCCCGGCGTTGGAACTGCCCGGCGTGCTGGCCATCGTCACCGGCGCCGACCTGGCAGCCGAGGGCGTGAAGGTGTTGCCCGGGGTCAGCGGCTTCAAGCGCGCCGATGGCAGCGCGGCCGTCACACCGCCGCAGCGGGTGCTGGCCCACGAGCGCGTGCGTTTTGTTGGTGAGGCCGTGGCGCTGGTGGTGGCCGAAACCCTGGAGCAGGCGCGCGACGCGGCCGAGGCCGTGTTCGTCGACTACGAAGAACTGCCGATGGTGGTGGACATGGCCGCCGCCACCGCGCCGGGCGCACCCGCGCTGGCCGAGGCCGCTCCCGACAACATCGCGGCCGTGGCCCACCATGGCGACACGGCGGCCACGGACGCGGCGTTTGCCAAGGCCCGCCACACCGTGAAGCTCGAGGTGGTGAACCAGCGCATCGTCGCCGTGACCATGGAGCCGCGCACCGTGCTGGCCGAGGCCGACGCGGACAGCGACAAGGGGCCGGGCCGCATCACCATCCGCATGAGCACGCAGATGCCGACCGGCGTGCGCAACTCGGTGGCCGCGGCGCTCGGCCTGGAACAGGAGCAGGTGCGGGTGATCGTCGGCGACGTGGGTGGCGGCTTCGGCATGAAGACCGGCGTCTATCCCGAAGACGTGGCCGTGGCCTACGGCGCACGCCTGTTGAAGCGGCCGGTGAAATGGGTCAGCGAACGCAGCGAGGAGTTCCTCGCCGCCTACCATGGCCGCGACCTGCACAGCCATGCGGAACTCGCGCTCGCCGAAGACGGCAAGATCCTCGCGCTGCGCCTGTCCTCGCTGGCCAACGTCGGCGCCTACGCCACCGGCGCCGGCGTGGCCATCCAGCTGCTGATCGGCCCCTGGGTACAGACCAGCGTCTACGACATCCCCACGATCGACTTCAACTTCAAGGCCGTGCTGACCAACACCACGCCCACCAGCGCCTACCGCGGCGCGGGCCGGCCCGAGGCCATCTTCATGATGGAACGGCTGATGGACGAGGCCGCGCGCCAGACCGGCATCGACCGCGTGGCGCTGCGCCGGCGCAACTTCATCCAGCCCGAGCAGATGCCGTACAAGAACCCGATGGGCCAGACCTACGACACCGGCCACTTCGAGCAGATCATGGACGAGGGCCTGGCGCTGGCCGACTGGAACGGCTTCGAGGCGCGCGCCGCAACGTCGGCGAAAAACGGCAAGCTCCGTGGCCTCGGCATCGCCACGTTTCTCGAATGGACCGGTGGCAACGTGTTCGAGGAGCGCGTCACCGTCAGCGTGCAGGCCGACGGCATCATCGAGGTCTTCTCCGCCGTCAACGCCATGGGCCAGGGCATCGCCACCACGCTGGCGCAACTGGTGGTCGACGCGTTCGGCGTCGGCATCGAGCAGGTGCGTGTGGTGCTCGGCGACACCGACCGCGGCAACGGCTTCGGCAGCGCCGGCTCGCGCAGCATCTTCACCGGCGGCTCGGCCGTGCGCATCGGCGCCGAACGCACCATCGACCAGGCAAAGCAACTGGCCGCCAAGGAACTCGAGGCCGCGCCCGAAGACCTGCAATACGCCGAAGGCCGCTTCACCGTGGCCGGCACCGACCTGCAGATCGGCCTGTTCGACCTGGCCGGCCGCCAGCCCGAGCAGCGCATCTTCATGGATTCCACCAGCACCGTGGACGGGCCGACCTGGCCCAACGGCTGCCACATCAGCGAAGTCGAGATCGACCCGCTCACGGGGCAGGTCGCGGTGGTGGCCTATGCCTCGATGAACGACGTGGGCCGAGTCATCAACCCGATGGTGGTGCGAGGCCAGCTCGATGGCGGCGCGGTGCAGGGCATCGGCCAGGCGCTGTGCGAGCACCTGGTGTACGACGGCGAGACCGGCCAGCTCGTGAGCGGCAGCTTCATGGACTACGCCATGCCGCACGCGGAAGATGCGCCCGACTTCAAGACCGAGATGAACACCACCATCCCGTGCAAGAACAATCCGCTCGGCGTGAAGGGCGTGGGCGAGCTCGGCACCATCGGCGCCGCACCCGCGGTGGTCAATGCGGTGGCCGACGCGCTGGCCCGGGCCGGCCATGCCGGCTTGACGACCAGGCTGCAGATGCCGCTGTCGCCAGGCCGTCTGTGGAGCCTGTTACAGGGGGCATGATTGTCTGAGTCGAATCGGGCTCCAGCGCAATCCCATCCTGTACAAGCAGCTACCGAAACAATAGCAAAGCCCCTCGCGGGCGGACACGGATCGAAAGCGGAGAACCTGCGCGGCATCGGCGCGATGCTCATCGCCGTGGGCTGCTTTTCGTTGATGGACGCCTTCATGAAGACGCTGGCGGGCACCTATCCGCCGATCCAGGTGGCCGCGCTGCGTGGCATGGCCGCGTTGCCCTTGGTCACGTTCTATGTGCTGTGGCGACGCGAGGTGGCGAGCCTGGGGCGCGTGCGCTGGGGGCTGCATGTATTGCGCGGCGTGTGCAACATCCTCACGCTGAGCCTGTTCAGCTACGCGCTGAAGTCGCTGCCGATGGCCGAGGCCTACACCATCTTCTTCATCGCGCCGCTGCTGATCACGGCGCTGTCCACCGTGGTGCTGGGCGAACGGGTGCGGCCCGCGCACTGGCTGGCCATCGCTGTCGGCCTGCTGGGCGTGCTGGTGGCCATGCGACCCGACCAGGAGGCGTTCTTCACCCTGGGCGCACTCGCGGTGCTGGGCGCCGCGACCTGCTACGCGCTGTCCGCCATCATCGGCCGGGTGCTGACCCGCACCGATTCGACGGCGAGCCTGGTGTTCTGGACCACCGCGTTCGTGGCCGTGTCCGGGGGCGTCCTGGCGCAGCCGGGCTGGGTGCCGGTGCAGCCGTCGCACTGGCCGCTGGTGGCGGGGCTGGCCTTCACCGGCTTCTTCGGACTGCTGGCCATCACCCAGGCTTTCCGCCATGGCCAGGCGGCCGTGGTGGCACCGTTCGAATACACGGCGCTGGCCTGGGGTGTGGTGCTCGACTGGCTGCTCTGGCAGACCGTGCCCGACGAAGCCACCCTGCTCGGCGGCGCCATCATCATCGGCAGCGGTCTCTACGTGGTGCGCAAGGAACGCGCGAAGCCTTGATTCAGGTCTCGGCGGCAGGCCGGTGCGATGGCCGCAGCAGCTTGCGCACGACCGAGGACTGGAAGGGCTTGCGCAGGAAGTGATCGGCCAGCGCGATGGTCTTGGCCACGCGTTCGGACTTGTCGCCCATGCCGGTGATGGCGATGATGACCATGCTGTTGTCGTACCGCGCACGCAGTTCCTGGGCCAGGTCGCAGCCATCCATGCCCGGCATGTTGATGTCGAGGATCACGCAGTGCGGCACCTGCTGCGCCACCAGGCGCAGGGCTTCGTGGCCATCGGAGGCGGTACGCACGACATAGCCGTCCAGTTCCAGCAATTCGGCCATGCCGGCGGCGGCGTCGAGCGAATCGTCGACCACCAGCACTTGAACGTCATCTTGGGACATCGACTCGCCTTGTTTCCATCGATAAAAACTGCATTTTATGAACCTCGCGCGCGCCCTCTTGTAGGACCACGGCGGTTCTGAAGCCGGCGATCGCCGAATCGGTGCACCTGGCCTCAAAATGCAACAAAAGAGTCAAGGAAACACGGATGCCGCACGTCGAATCGGAAAGCGCCTCCCTTTCATTTGTGCAAGGTGGTGGTGAGCTCGGGGGCCTGATCGCCGCCTTCGACTGGCAACGGACCGAACTCGGCCCGATCGCCGTTTGGCCCCCGCATGTGACCGTGGCCACCGCGCTGATGCTGCGCACGGCCGTGCCCATGGTCATGCTGTGGGGGGAATCCGGCGTGATGGTCTACAACGACGCCTATGCCAAGATCGCCGGGGGGCGCCATCCGCAACTGCTGGGCTCCCGTGTGCGCGAAGGCTGGCCCGAGGTGGCCGATTTCAACGACCATGTGATGAAGGTCGGCCTCGCCGGCGGCACGTTGAGCTACCGCGACCAGCATCTGATCCTGCACCGCAACGGCCGCGCCGAGCCGGTGTGGATGAACCTGGACTACTCGCCGCTGCTCGATGCCGAGGGCGTGCCCGCCGGGGTGTTGGCCGTCGTCGTCGAAACCACGGCCAAGGTGGAGGCCGAGCGGCTGCTCGGCGGCGAGCGGGAGCGGCTGGCCCAGCTGTTCGAGCAGGCGCCGAGCTTCATGGCCATGTTGCGCGGGCCGCAGCACCGCATCGAACTGGCCAACCCGAGTTATCTGCGTGCCCTGGACCGGGCCGACGTGATCGGCCGTCCCCTGGCCGAAGTCCTGCCCGAGTCCGTGGAACAGGGATTCGTGGCGCTGCTCGACGAGGTGTATGCCACCGGCGAGGCGTTTTCGGCCGAGGCCTTCCGGTTCGTGCTGGAAGCGGCGCCCGGGGCGCCGCGGCGGGAGACGTTCTCGGATTTCGTGGCCCAGCCGATCCGCGACCGCAATGGTGCCGTCGATGGCATCTTCATCGAAGGCGTGGACGTGACCAGCCGCGTCGCGTCCGACCGCCTGCGCGAAAGGCTGGCCTCGCTGGCCGACCACCTGCGCGACCTGAGCGAGCCGGGCGAGGTGGTTTTCGCGGCGTCCCAGGCGCTCGGTGAAGCCCTCGGTGCGAGCCGGGTCGGCTACGGCCGCATCGACCACGATGCGGAAACCCTGCACGTCGAGCGCGACTGGACGGCACCCGGCGTCGAGTCACTGGCCGGTGTGACCCGGCTGCGCGACTACGGCGCCTTCATCGACAGCCTCAAGTGCGACGACTTCGTCGCCATCGGCGATGTGCGCGAAGACCCGCGCACCCAGGCCGCCGCCGCCGCACTCGAAGGCCGTTCGACGCGGGCTTTCATCAACGTGCCGGTGGTCGAGCATGGCCGGCTGGTGGCGGTGCTGTTCGTGAACGCGGCCGAGGTGCGCGAGTGGCGGCTGGAACAGCTGGCCTTCGTTCGCGAGGTGGCCGAGCGCACCTGGTCGGCGCTGGCGCGCACCCGGGGCGAGGCCGCGCTGCGGCTCAGCGAGGCGCGGCTGCGCGAAGCCAACGAAACGCTGGAAGCCAAGGTGGAGGCCCGGGGCCGCGAACTGATGGAGATAGAGGCCAAGTTCCGCCAGGCGCAGAAGATGGAGGCGATCGGCCAGCTCACCGGCGGCATCGCGCACGATTTCAACAACATGCTGCACGGCATCGGCACCAGCCTGGAAATCCTGCAACGGCGGCTGCAGCTCGGCAAGACCGAAGACAACCAGCGCTACATCGACATGGCCCAGCGGGCGGTGCAACGCGCCGCTTCGCTGACCCAGCGCCTTCTGGCCTTCTCGCGCCGCCAGGCGCTGGACCCGCGCCCGACCGACGTGAACCAGCTGATCGCCGGCCTTGGCGACCTGGTGCGCAGCACGGTCGGCCCGGGCATCGAGGTCGGGACCGCGCTGGAAGAGGGGCTGTGGCCGACGCTGATCGATGCGCCGCAACTCGAGAACGCGCTGCTCAACCTGTGCATCAACGCGCGCGACGCGATGCGCGACGGCGGCGGCCGGCTCGTCATCGGCACCGCCAACCGCCGCATCGACGCCGAGGCGGCCGCGCAGTTGGACCTGCCGCCCGGGCCCTATGTCTGCATCTCGGTCGCCGACACGGGCTGCGGCATGACACCCGAGGTCATGGCCCGCGCGTTCGATCCGTTCTTCACCACCAAGCCGCTCGGCGAAGGCACGGGGCTGGGCCTGTCCATGGTCTACGGCTTCGTGCGGCAGTCGGGCGGCCAGGTACGCATCGCGTCGGAGCCAGGGCAGGGCACGACGATGAACCTGTACCTGCCTTGGCACGCCGCAGCGCCGGACTCACCAGCCGGGGCTCGCAACGCGCCCGCCCCGGCGACGGCTCGCCAGGAGGTGATCCTGCTGATCGAGGACGATGCCATCATCCGCACGCTGCTCGACGAGGAATTGACGGAGGCCGGCTACCGCGTGGTCGTGGCCGAGAGCGGCCCGCAGGGGCTGGCCGTGTTGCAGTCCGACCAGCAACTCGACCTGTTGATCAGCGACGTCGGCCTGCCTGGCGGACTGAGCGGCAAGCAGATCGCCGAGGCCGGGCGGCTGGTGCGGCCCGCGCTCAAGGTGCTGTTCATCACCGGCTATGTGGAACACGTCGGCACCACCGGCGACAGCCTGCTCGGCCCGGGCATGGCGCTGATCACCAAGCCCTTCGAGTTCGTCGATCTGGCGCAGAAGGTGCGGAAGATGCTGGATTAGCGGTCGGCCGTGTCGCCAGCCGCTTCTGGCGCGCCCGCCACGGCCTGCTTCATCGCCTCGAGCAGCGTCGCCGGATCCTGCGCGCCCGACACCGCGAGCTGGCGGTTGAAGATGAAGAACGGCACGCCGCTCACGCCGAGCTGGCGGGCCTGCTGGTCGGATTCGGAAACGGCGGCGCGTTCCTCGGGGCTGGTGATGAAGGCGCGCGCCGCGGCCGGGTCGAAGCCGGCCTCCGTGGCGATGGCGACCAGCACCTCGATGTCGCCGATGTTGCGGTTTTCCACGAAGTAGGCCTTGAGCAGGCGCTCCTTCATGTCGCTGCCGTCCCGGTCGCCGCGCTGCGCGAACGCGATCAGCGCGTGCGCGGCCAGCGTGTTGGCCTGGTGCGCGATGCCGTCGATGTTCAGTGCCAGGCCGACGGCGCTGCCGGCCGCACGCACCCGTTCGTAGATGGTGGCCGCGCGTTCGGGTCCGCCGAACTTGTCCTCCAGGTACTGCTTGCGCGGCATGCCCGTCTCGGGCAGGTCGGGGTTGAGCTGGAACGGATGCCAGCGGATCACCACCGGCGGCAGGCTGGCCGCTTCCGGCAGGGCGAGCGCGGCTTCGAGCTTGCGCTTGCCGATGTAGCACCAGGGGCAGACGACGTCGGAGACGATGTCGATGGTCAGTGGCGTGGTCATCCTGGGTTCCTTTTTCGATGCATCAAAACGGGTTGCGGCGCAGGCGGATCAAGCGCCAGTTGCTTCCAAAAACGTAGCGGCATGCGCCGTGGCCTCGGCATCGGCCAACACCGCATTCGGCGGCCCGCCCTTGCCCCACAGCACGCCGCCGTCGGCCATGCCGAGGAACTGCGCACACAGCCGCACCGAGTCGATCATCGGCTGGGCCTTGGCGCGATCGCCGCTGGTGGTGACAAGGCGCAGCGTCTTCTGCGCCATGGCTTCCTTGAAGGCGACGCCGGGCGTGCGCATCCAGGCGCTCCAGTGGTCGATGTAGGTTTTCAGCGGCGCGGGAAGGCCGTACCAGTACACCGGCGCGACGAACACGATGTCGGTGGCGGCCAGGGTGGCTTCGAGCAGGATGGCCATGTCGCCCGTGGGCGGCGCGTAGCTGCCGCTGGTGTGGCGCCGGTCGACGAAGGTGGGCAGTTGCAGGCGGGCGAGCGGTTGCCAGGTCTGGCGCGTGCCTTCGGGCAGTGCGGCCGCGGCCTGGCGGGCCAGCCATTCGGTGTTGCCAAGATGGCCGGGCTCGCGGGTGGAGCCGACGAGGAACAGGAAATGGCGCCCGTCCTGGCGCAGGTTCGGAGAGGGGGTCTGGGGCATGTTGCGGAAATCTGGAGCGTTGAGGCCAGCCGCGATTCTGGCCGAGCCGGCGAAACACCGCTCGGCGCGGGGTTCAGGCGCCTTGCAACGGCCGGATGAGCCGCAGCGCAGCCTCGAAATCGAACCGCTGCACCGCGGCTTCCATCGCGCCGAAGGTTTCGGGCGGCATCGCGGTGCGCAGGTGGGACGCCTGGCTTTCGAAGAAGGTGACGGCTTCGCTGTCGCTGTCTTCGAGCAGGCGTGTCAGCGCCGCGAGCGCGGTCGCGGCCGGCTGTATCGGCAGCGTCGGTACCGGCGGCCCGTCCGGCATGCCCCCGGTGGTGCTGGCGCGCTCGAGAGGCAGCGCCAGGGCCTGCCGCAGCCCGTCCACGGCCGAGGCGTTCGCCGTTTGAAAGCGGGCCAGGGCCGGGGCCAGCTCGGCCGGGCCCAGACCCTGACGCAGCGCATCTTCCAGCGCCGCGGCGGCCTGCGCCAGCGGCCCCAGCCCGATGTTGCCCGCCACACCCTTGATGGTGTGGGCCATGCGCAGTGCGGCCTCGCGGTCGCCACGTTCCAGCGCTTGGTCCAGGTGCTGCGGCGTCTGTGAATGGTTCTGCAGGAACTGGCCGAGCAGGCGCAGGTAGAGCGCCTGGTTGCCGGCCACGCGGCGCAGCCCGACCTGGCCGTCCAGGCCCGGCACGGAGGCCAGAGCGCCTGTCGCGAAGGGGTTGGCGGGCGGCTGGTCGCCAACCGGACTGGCGACGGCTTGCGCCATCGGCGCGCCGATGCCCGCTGGCGGTGCTGGCGCATCGGGAGCCTCCGGGGCTTCGGGCGCAGGCGCGGCGCTGGCCGCGGTGTGCGACCGGGCCCAGCGCGCTACGGTGAGCAGCATGCTGTTCGGGTCCAGCGGCTTGCTGATGTGGTCGACCATGCCGGCGGCCGTGCAGCGCTCGCGCTCCTCGCGCATGGCGTGGGCCGTCATGGCGATGATCGGCAGCGCCTGGAAGCGCGCGTCGGCGCGGATCAGGCGCGTGGCCTCCAGTCCGCCCATGACCGGCATCTGCAGGTCCATCAGCACGGCGTGGAAGGCCGAAGGGCCCGCTGCGAGCACCATGTCGACCGCCTTGCGCCCGTTGTCGGCCCATTGCACTTCGGCACCGGCGCCGCGCAGCAGCTCCAGGGCGATCTGCTGGTTGATCTCGTTGTCTTCCACCAGCAGCAGGCGCAGACCGGCCATGCTGCCGGCCACGGCGTCGGCCACGGCGGGGCCGGGCGGCAAAGAGCTTTCGGCCGACGCCGCCTGGTGCGCGAACATGTCCATCAGCGTGTCGGCCAGTGTGGACTGGCTCACCGGCTTGACCAGGAACGCCTCGATGCCGACGCCGCGGGCCTGGCTGCGCACCTCGTCCTGGCCGAAGGCGGTGGCCATGACCAGGCGCGGTGGCGCGCCCAGGCTGGTGTCCGCCCGCAGCCGGCGCGCGGTCTCGATGCCGTCCAGGCCCGGCATCTTCCAGTCCAGGATCACCACGTCGAAGGGATGGTCGGCGTCGGCTTCGCGCACGGCGTCGAGGGCACGCGCACCGGAGTCCATCTCGCTCACGCTCAGGCCGGCGCCGAGCGCGCGCAGGTGCTCGGCCAGGATGTGGCGGGCCGAGGCGTTGTCGTCCACCACCAGCACCCGCGCCCGGTTCAGCACGTCGGGCACGACGTTGCGGCTGGTCCTGGCGCCGCCCACGCCGAACCAGATCGAAAAGCCGAAGCTGCTGCCCAGGCCGGGTGCCGAATGCACCTCGATGTGCCCGCCCATCAGCTCCACCAGGTTGCGCGTGATGGCCAGGCCCAGCCCGGTGCCGCCGTACTTGCGGGTCACCGAACCGTCGGCCTGGGTGAAGGCGCTGAACAGGCGCGCCTGTTGCGTGGCGTCCATGCCGATGCCGGTGTCGCTGACGTCGATCTGCAGCTGCACGCGCTCGGCGGTTGCCTCCGTCTGGCGCACCGTCACGGTCACGCTGCCGTGTTCGGTGAACTTCACCGCGTTGCTCAGCAGGTTGGCCAGCACCTGGCCGAGGCGCAGCGGATCGCCGACCAGGGACTGGGTGACGGTGGGCGACACGTCGAGCAACAGCTCGAGGCCACGGTCGGCCGCGCGGTCGGCGACGAGCGCGGTGGCGTTGGCCAGCACCTGATCCAGCTCGAAATCCACCGCTTCGATTTCGAGTTTGCCGGCTTCGATCTTGGAGAAGTCGAGGATGTCGTTGATCAGCCCCAGCAGCGACATGCCGGCGGTGTGGATCTTCGTCAGGTAGTCGCGTTGGCGCGGCGAGAGCTCGGTCTTCAGCGCCAGGTGCGACAGGCCGATGACGGCGTTCATCGGCGTGCGGATCTCGTGGCTCATGTTGGCCAGGAAGATGGACTTGGCCTGCGTGGCCTCCTCGGCAAGGGCCAGCGCCTTGCGCAGTTCGGCCTGGGCGTGCACCAGCGGCGTGACGTCGACCATCGCGCCGACCACGCCCGCGACCTCGCCCTGCGCGTTCTCGAAGGTGCTGACCGAATACAGGGTGTTGTGCGGCTGGCCATCGGAGAAGGTGAGGACCTGCTCGCGGTGCAGGTCCGTGCCCTTGTTCATCAGGGCCAGCTGCTCTTCGTGCAGCGCGAGGAAGGCCGGGCGCTTGGTTTCGTCGGACAGCTTCATCTCGAGCACCGTCCGACCGATCAGGTCTTCGAGCCGGTAGTCGAAGGCGCTGAGAAAGGTCTTGTTGCAGCCCAGGAACCGGCCCTCCCGGTCCTTGTAGAACACCGGGCTGGGAATGCGGTCGATCATTGCCTGCAGGAAGAGGTTGTGCTCGGTGTGGATGCGCAGCTCGTCCTCATGCTTTTGCCCGCTTTGCCGGGCGATGCGATGGCCCAGCAGGATCAGCGCCAGTCCCAGCAGCAGCACCACGGCGGCGACGGCCGCATGCCAGCGCCGCGTGGCCTGGATATCGCCGAGCCCGCTGAGCGTGATCAGCTGGTAGGCGTTCTGGGCCAGCGGCTTGCGCGTGACCAGGTAGTCGTCGCCATCCACCCGCCAGTGCCCGGCGTTCAGGACACGGGCGGGGCGTGCGATGGGGAGGGTCGGCCGTCCATCCGCGGCGGGCACGTCACGCGCCGCGGCCGGATCCGCACGATCCTCCGCCAGCGGGCCGATGTGGCGCAGGATGTAGTCGGCGCGCGAGCCACTGACGACGGTGCCCTGCCTGTCGACCACCAGCGCCAGGCGGCCACCGGAGAGGATGGTCAGCACCTGGTCGGCGTCCTGCTTGATCACGGCGGCGCCGAGCGGCACACCCCATTGGTCGATGCGGCTGGAGAAATAGAAGCCGGGCAAGTCGGGGGCGAGGCCGGCCGTGAATTGCAGGCTCCTGCCCATCGCCACGCTGTCGCTGAAGAAGACACTGTCGCGCTGCGACTGGCCGAGCATCGATTCCGGCTTGCGCCAGTCGCTGGAGGCCGTGACCGCCCCGCGGGCATCGAGCACGAAGATGCGGCTGTAACCGATGTCGTCGGCGATCTGCTCGAGGAATTCGCTCAGCGTGCGCACCTGAAAGTCCTCGCGCAATGCGTCGCGTCGCACCGCCTGCGGCATCGGCCCGTCCTGGTGGCGCTCGTTGTACTTGAGCGCCAGCTCCAGGGTCTGCCGCTGGCGGGCCACCATCTGCGCGATGCTGGCCATCTCGATGAAGCTGCGGTCGATGATGCGCGCCGTAGCGACGGCGTCGTGGTCGGCGCTGGCCGCGATGGCCTCGACATGGGCCACGACGATGCGGTTCGACAGCCAATAGGCCAACGCGCCGCCGGCGAGCAGCCAGGCCAGCGCCATCAGGGCGGCCCAGGCGCCCAGGGCACTTCGGGGAAATCTGGAACGCTGTCCAGCCGCAGCAAGCAAGCCTTCCAGGCCGTCTTTCCCTGTTGCCATGCGCTCTCCTGAACCGACCGCGACCGAAGCCCGGACAATATGTAAACGAATGCGAGTTCGGGCACCCGATGTAATCCAGTGTAATACCGACCCGGTCAACGCTCCAGTACTTGCGGGACAATGGAAAGGCCGTATTCCACGGTTCCAGAAGGAGAGGCCATCCATGGAGATCCGGTGTTTCGCGCCAGGCGATGAAGAGGCGGTGGTGCGGCTATGGGAGGACTGCGGCCTGACCCGGCCGTGGAACGACCCGCGCAAGGACATCGCCCGCAAGCTCGGCGAACACCCCGAACTGTTCCTGGTGGGGACGGTGGACGGCGTGCTGATGGCCAGCATCATGATCGGCTACGAGGGGCACCGCGGCTGGATCAACTACCTCGCGGTGGCACCGGCCTTTCGCAAGCAGTCGATCGGCCGGCGACTGATGCAGGAGGCCGAGCAGCGGCTCACGGCGCTGGGTTGCCCCAAGCTCAGCCTGATGGTGCGCAGCAGCAACGCGGGCGTCGTGGCCTTCTACGAGGCGCTGGGTTACAGGCAGGACGACGTGGTCGCCCTGGGCAAGCGGCTGATCGAAGACGGCCCGGCGGCCGCTTGAGAAATACCGTTCGGGCTGAGCCTGTCGAAATCCCTGCGTGATGCCGACGAGGCACTTCGACGTGCGCAGTTCGAACGGGGGATGGGGGATAGGTCAATCGGCCGCGTTCAGGCATTCGCCCAATGCGTTGACCAAGCTGTCGATCTGCGCGGCTTCGATGACGAACGGCGGTGCGAGCTGGATCGTGTCGCCGCCATAACGCACGTAGAAGCCTTTTTTCCACATGGCCATCGCGACCTCGTACGGACGGCGCGCCGGCTCGCCGGGGTGGGCGGCCAGCGTCAGGCCAGCGGCCAGGCCGCAGTTGCGGATGTCGGTGACATGCTTCGCGCCTTTCAGGCCGTGCACGGCGGCCTCGAAGTGCGGCGCGATGGCCTTCACGCGGTCGATCATGTTCTCGCGCACCAGGATGTCCAGCGCGGCCAGGCCCACGGCGCAGGCCACGGGGTGCGCCGAGTAGGTGTAGCCGTGTGGAAATTCGAGCATGTAGTCGGGCCCGCCCTGGCCCATGAAGGTGTCGTAGATGTCCTTCTTGACCAGTACCGCGCCCAACGGCTGCGCGCCGTTGGTGACCTGCTTGGCCACGTTCATGATGTCGGGCGTCACGCCAAAGGCCTCGGCGCCGGTGTAGGCGCCGGTGCGGCCGAAACCGGTGATGACCTCGTCGAAGATCAGCAGGATGTTGTGCGCCGTGCAGGTCTCGCGCAGGCGTTGCAGGTAGCCCTGCGGCGGCACGATCACGCCGGCCGATCCCGCGAACGGCTCGACGATCACCGCGGCGATGTTCGACGCATCGTGCAGCGCGATGATGTTCAGCAGTTCGTCGGCGAGTTCGGCGCCTTGCGTCGGCAGGCCGCGCGAGAACGCGTTCTTCGCCAGCATGGTGTGCGGCAGGTGGTCGGCTTCCATGGTCTGCCCGAAGACCTTGCGGTTGGCCGCGATGCCGCCGACCGAGATGCCGCCGAAATTCACGCCGTGGTAGCCCTTTTCGCGGCCGATCAGCCGCGTCTTGCTGGCCTGGCCCTTGGCGCGCCAGTAGGCGCGCGCCATCTTCAGCGAGGTGTCGGCGGCTTCCGAACCCGAGCCGGTGAAGAACACGTGGTCGAGCCCGGCCGGTGTGAGTTCCTTGAGCTTGTTGGCCAGCTCGAAGGACAGCGGATGCGCGTACTGGAAGGCCGGTGAATAGTCGAGCGTGGCCAGCTGGCGCGTGGCGGCCTCGGTGATTTCGCTGCGGCCATGGCCCAGGCCCGAACACCACAGGCCGGAGAGGCCGTCCAGGATCTGCCGGCCGTCGGCATCGGTGTAGTGGCAACCCTTGGCGCCGACGATCATGCGCGGATTCGCCTTGAAGTCGCGGTTGCCGGTGTAGGGCATCCAGTGCGCGTCGAGCCAGGCGGCATCGGTGCGGACGGCGGTTTTCGTGGCGAGGTGGCTGGCGTCGGTCATGTCCATGGGAAATCCTGGGTGGTGCGGAGTGCTCGCCCATTCTTGTCGCCTCTGTTACTCTTATAAAGGCCTAAATATCAATGTTCAGTTGACGATCCATGCAAGTAAAAAGCCGCGCCGTTCTGGGCCAGTTGACCGACATGGACCTGCGGCTGCTGCGGGTGTTCAAGAGCGTGGTCGATTGCGGCGGCATGGCCGCGGCCGAGCTCGAACTCAACATCGGTACCTCCACCGTCAGCCGGCACGTGAAGGACCTGGAAACCCGGCTCGGCCTGACCTTGTGCCGGCGTGGCCGGGCCGGCTTCGCGCTCACGGCCGAGGGCCAGCGCATCTACGCCGAAACCCTGCGGCTGCTCGCCGGTGCCGATGCCTTCCGACACAGCGTGGACGAGATCCACCGGCGCATGGGCGGCGAGCTGCATGTGGCGGTGTTCGACAAGACGGCCAGCAATCCCGAAGCGCATCTTGGCGACGCGATTGCGCTGTTCAGCGAGCAGGCGCCCGACGTGGGGCTGAACCTGCATGTCGGCTCGTTGAACGCGATCGAACGCGGCGTGATCGACGGGCAATACCAGGTCGGCGTGATCCCCGGCCATCGCCATTCCGAAAGCCTGAGCTACGACGATCTGTTCGGCGAGACCATGAGCCTGCACTGCGGCGCGCGCCACGTGTTGTTCGGTGCCGACCACGCCGCCATGGACTGGGAGGCGCTGCGCCGCCACCAGTTCGCGGGGCTCGGCTACCACTCGCCCAACATGGAGCTCAGCCAGCGCATGCGGCTGCCGCGCAAGGCCACGGGCTCGGACCAGGAGTCGATCGCCAACCTGATCCTGTCGGGCCGCTACCTCGGCTTCCTGCCCGACCATTACGCGCAGGGCTTTGTCGATGCCGGCCAGATGCAGGCGGTGAAGCCGTCGCTGTTTCGTTACGAGTGCCGCTTCTTCGGCATCCTGCGCCGCTCACCCCAGCCGTCGCGGGTGGCGCTGGCCTTCCAGCAGTGCCTGCGGCAGGCGCACGGCATCGGCTGAACCCGGGCCTGGTTCAGGCGTTCGCCATCTCCCCGTGGCGCTTGCCGGCCTTGAACCCGTAGAACCCGAACTGCATCGCCGGCTGCTCTCCGCTGATGAGTTCGGCCATGGCCTTGCCCGAACCGGCGCCGTGGGTCCAGCCCAGCGTGCCGTGGCCGGCATTGACCCACAGCTTGCCGACCTTGGTGCGGCCGATGTAGGGGATGTTGGTCGGGGTGGCCGGGCGCAGGCCGGTCCAGAAATTCGGCTGGCCGCCCTGCGCTTCGTTGCGCGTGTCGCAGACACCGGGCAGCACGGCCTCGATGCGGTCGGCCAGCATCTGGCAGCGCGCACGCGCCAACGGCGTGTCGAGCGACAGGCCGTAGCCGCCGACCTCGATGGTGCCGGCCACGCGCAGGTGGTCGCCCAGGCGGCTCATGGCGCACTTCACCTCGTCGTCGATGCTCGAGACCATCGGCGCGAGTTCGGGCCTGAGCAGCTTGAAGGTAGCGCTGTAGCCCTTGCCGGGGTAGATCGGCAGGTCCACGCCCACGGTGCGCAGCAGCGGCGCGGTGTACGAGCCGCAGGCCACGACCACGGCATCGCCTTGCAATACCTGGTCTTTTTGGCCTCCAGCGCTCGTGGAGCGTGCGCGTACAGCTACTGACTTGATAGCATCGCCATCCTGGTTCAAGCGCAGCACGTCGTGGTTGTACAGAAATTGCGCGCCGCGCGCCGCGCAGCGTTTGGCCAGTTCCTGCGTGAAGACGCGTGCATCGCCGCTCTCGTCGCTGGCCGTGTAGGTGCCGCCGACGATGCGGTGCGCGAAGGACTTGAACGCGGGCTCGATCCGCATCAGTTCGTCGCGGCTCACCACCTTGCGGTCGACGCCGAACTTGCGCATCAGCGCCGCGGCGTCGCCGGCCGTGTCGAACGACTTCTGGTCGGTGTAGTAGTGGGCGATGCCGCGCTCCAGGCGGTTGTATTCGATGCCGGTGCGGCGCACGACTTCCTTCAGCGCGACATGGCTGTAGGCGCCGAGGGCCACGATCTGCTGCACGTTGCGCTCGAAGGCGGTGTCATTGCACTGGCTCAGAAATTGCAGGCCCCAGCGCCATTGCTGCCAGTCCAGTTGCGGGCGGAACAGCAGCGGCGCGTCGTTGCGGAACATCCATTTCACGAGCTTGGCCGGGGCGTCGCGGTTGGCCCAGGGTTCGCAGTAGCTGACCGAAATCTGCGCCGCGTTGGCGAAACTGGTCTCCAGGGCGGCATCGGGCTGGCGGTCGACGATGGTGACCTCATGGCCCCGCTCGAGCAGGTGCCACGCCGTGCTGATGCCAATGATGCCTGCGCCAAGAACGATGATTTTCATGGGAGTGAAGTTTCTGCGAAGTGGCGTTTCAACAAAAGAAAAATTAAACTAACAGTGAAAACATCAGTAGAACTAATTCAACAAAGAGCAGCGGAAGATGAGCACCCTTGACCCGGACGCCCTCGAATGCCTGGCCGCCATCGTCGAGGAAGGCGGCTTCGAACGCGCGGCCCAGCGGCTGAACATCACGCAGTCGGCGGTATCGCAGCGCCTGCGTTCCCTCGAGTCGCAAGCAGGAACCGTGCTCATCGTGCGCAGCCGGCCGCTGCGGCCCACGGCCGCGGGCCATCTGCTGCTGAAACACACGAAACAGCTGCGGCTGCTGCGGGCCGACCTGGAGCGCGACATGCGCGAACTCGCGCCCAGCCTGCTCGGCGGCTCGCGCGACGAGGAACGCATCTCGATCGCCATCAATGCCGACAGCATCGCCACCTGGGCCATGGGGGCTCTGCAGGGTGTGGTGCAGCAGGGCCTTCCGCTGGAGATCATCACCGACGACCAGGACTTCACGCAGGACTGGCTGCGAGAGGGCCAGGTGCTGGGCTGCGTCACCACCTTCAAGCAGGCGCTGCGTGGCTGCAAGGTGGTGCCGCTCGGTGCGATGAACTACGTGGCCGTGGCCGCGCCCGCGTTCGCAGCCGAGCGGCTGCAAGGCGGCCTCACCCCGCACAACTTCCGCAAGGTGCCGTTCGTGGCCTTCAACCGCAAGGACGACATGCAGACCGAGTTCGTCGGCCGCGCCTTCGGCCTGAAGCGCGTGACGCTGAGCCAGTTGTTCGTGCCGAGTTCCGAAGGCCAGGTGCGCGCCGTGCTGGCCGGCTGGGGTGTGAGCGTGGTGCCGGAACTGCTGGTGCGCGGCTTGCTGGCGCAGGGGCAACTGGTGAATCTGGCGCCCGCGCACAGCCTGCAGATCCAGCTCTACTGGCATTGCTGGAACCTGCAGTCGGAGGTGCTCGACACGCTGAGCACCGCGCTGACGCTGGCCGCCGCCGCGGCGCTGGGTTGAACCTGGCGCGCGGCCGCCCGCTTCAGAACCCGTACAAAGGGTTCACGTCTTCCAGGGTGGCGCGCAACGTCTGTGCCTTTTCCGGGTTGTATTCGCCTTCCACGCGGGCCAGCACCTCGCCGTGCCGGTTGATCACCACGGCATAGGCCTTGTCGGTGCTCGAAAGACCCGCCGCGCGACTGAACGCGGCGCGGTCGGTGATCACCGGCATCACGCTGGCACGCGTGGGATCGTTGGCATACCGGGTGCGCAGGCGCTCTTCGATGGCTTGGCGGCCCGCCGCATCGCCCGGATCGTTGAGCACGGGCATGCGCACCCACGGGATCGCGTCGCTGCGCGTGAGGCACAGGCCCTTGATCCAGCTCTCGATGTCGGCGCGATGGCTGCGGTCGAACCCGATCAGCGCCAGCGTGCGATCAGCGGAAAGGCCGGCCTGCAGCGGCATGGCCTGCTGGTCGAACCGCGTCACCATCAGCGAGGGCAGGCGACCCATGACGGAGGACTCCGTGGGCGTCGCCACGGCCAGGGTCATGGCGGCCAGGATCGCGGCGATCCAGGCCAAAGTGTTGAGCCAGACAGTTTTCATGGCAGACCTCCATGTGATCACGATAGTACCGATGCGACGTTTGGAAACACTATTTGTGCGTTCGTTCCGAATGTTTTGTGACTTGCTGGTTTTTAAACAGCCTGGCGTACTGCCTAACGACGATGGAGGTTAAAATCGACGCATGAAAACCAACACCGTCGCCAAGATCTCGTTCAAGGAAAAGATGCTGCAGGCGCGGGAAGAAGCGATCGTGCAGACCGTCAACCGCCTCCTGGCCGAGAAGGGTTTCGACGCGATGACGGTGGACGAAGTGGCGGCCGGCGTAGGCATTGCGAAGGCCAGCCTGTACAAGCATTTCGCCAGCAAGGAAGACCTGGCTGCCGCAGCGATGGTGCGCGTGCTGCACCGCGCCCAGGTGTTTCTCGCCACGCTGCCCGAGGATGATGCGCCCATCGAAAAGCTGCGCGCGGTGGCACGGTGGGCGATGGAAGTGCAGTTGGCCGGTGAAATGCCCTCGCTGCCGAGCCAGAACTCCAGCCTGCGCGCCAACCTGCTGGGCAACAAGGCCTATCTGGATGCGCTGGTGACGGTGAGCGACGAACTCGGTGGCTGGATCGAAGCCGCGCAGCAGCAAGGCCAGCTCAGCACCCGGCTCCCGCCCCTGGTGGTGCTCTACACCCTGTACGCGCGCGCCTGCGACCCGGTGCTTGAATTCCTGAAGGCAGGCGGACAACACAGCGACGGGGAAATCATCGAGCTGGTCTTGTCCAGCTGTTTCGACGGGCTGCGGACCCGCTGAGGCGATCGGCGCCTCCGAGAGGCGTCTTCAGGCTGGTCTTGCCATCGGACCACGCGATGTCACCGTTTCCTGCATCCGGCGTGTGATGCCCGGTGCAATCTTGGGCGTCAGCGCGCTGCAAGCTGGATCAGGCGACGCGGATCGAACCCCTGCTGCTCATTCTTGCGTGCATAACCCAGCGGGTTGGCCACCACGCGGCAGCCGTTGCGCAGGTAGTCGCTCGGCGCGTGCAGGTGGCCGTGCAGCCACAGGCGGGCTTGGGGCAGCAAGTCATCCAGCGCATTGCAGAAGCCGGCCGTGCCGGGTGTCAGGCCATAGCGCGGGTCCGCACTGGCCAGGCTCGGCGCAAAATGGGTCACGACCACCGTGTCGCCGTCGAACGGGCGCGCCAGGGCCTCGCGCAGCCACGCCTGGCAGGCCAGGCCCTGTTCCCGGATGGCGGGCGCGAGCATGGCTTCTCCGCTGCGTGTGCTGCCGGTTTTCTTCAGGTAGAAGTTCGCTGCGCGAAAGGCCTTGTCCCGGGCTTTGAGTGCGTCGGCCAGCGTGGCCTGGGGATCCTCCGCCGCGGGGCCGAGCGCGTCGAAGTCCGTCCACAGTGTGGTGCCGACAAACCGCACGGCCTGCGTGCCGAAGCGCATGTGCGCGACTTCGCGCTCGAGCCAAACCATGCCCAGCCGCTCGCAGATGGCGCGCAGCCGGGCGTGCGCCACGTCGAAATCCTGCATGTCGTATTCGTGGTTGCCGGGCACGAAGAGCACCGGCGTCGGCCAGCCGGCGAACTGCGGCAGCGGCGAGAAGCGCGCCAGACCGAAATCCGTATCCTGCAAAAGCGAGCCGGGCTGGTAGGAGCCGATGTCGCCGGCCAGCACCAGGACGTCGGCACCGTGCGCGGGTTCGGGCTTGAAATGGGGGTGGACTTCGAGGTGCAGGTCGGACAGGAGCTGGATTTGCATGGCGCTGCGAGTCTAGGGGCAGATCGGCGGGTGATCAAAAACCACGAATCGTTCACAAATCGTCGGCGAAACCTGACTTCATTCCTGGTCGCTGGCAAGTTATGCCGTAAGCGCATCAGGATGGGCTTGGAAAATAAGGGAAAACCCTTATTCTTCATGCATCGAAACTTTTCACCGCCAACCCGGTGACCTCACCATGTTGAATCTCATCAACCAAATGGCCCACTTGCGTTACTGGCAACTGGGCAAGAGCGCCATCGGCGCCGACCCGGCCGCCGGCGGTGTTGCCAATGGTCTGATGCAGTCCGCCGAGGCGCGTGCCGGGCAGAACCCGCACGAAGCCGCCGAATTGCGCGGGGCCGCCCTGGCATTCCTCAGCGTCATTCGCTGAGCATCGTTTCCCCCTCGAAGGCCTGGCCGCCCGAACGGGCGATGGCGTGGCGCAGCCAGGCATGGGCGCCGCTGTGCTCCATCCGGCGGTGCCAGACGGCATCCACGTGCACGGCCGGCACGTCGAACGGCAGCTCCCGCTGCACGAGTTCATCGGCGATGCCGGTCACGCCCACGAAATGTTTGGGCAGCACCGTCAGCAGGTTCGAATTGGCCACCACCCGGCCCGCGGTGAAGAACTGATTCACCGTCAGCACCACGCGCCGGTCGCGCTTGAGGTGCGCCAGCGACTCGTCGATGAAGCCATAGGGCCGGCCCGAAAAACTGACCAGCAGGTGGCGCGCGGCGCAGAAGCGGTTCAAGGTGAACGCGCCGCTTGCCAGCGGATGGCCGCTGCGCATCACGCACACGTACTGGCCGTCATAAAGGCGCTGGTGTGCGAACGCCACGTTCTTGCCGACCTGGGCGCGGGCCGTCAGGTCGGCCAGCATGGCCGGGAAGAAGCCCACGGCCAAATCCACGGTTTCCTCTTCCAGCAGTTTGCGCGGGTCGCGCGTCGTGAGCGGCACCACGCGCAGCGAGATGCCGGGCGCCTCGGTCTCCACGATGTCGACCAGCCCCGGAATCAGCGCCGCGGCCGTGGCGTCGGCCATCGCCAGCACGAAGGTGTTGTCGGCCTCCGCAGGCTCGAAGTTGCTCGGCGCGAGCGATTGCTGCAACTGCCGCAGGGCCTCGCGCACCGCGGGCCACAACACCAGGGCGCGCGGCGTCGGCTCCATGCCCTGGCCGCTGCGTCGTACCAATTCATCGCCGAGCGCATCGCGCAATCGGCGCAGCGCGTTGCTCACCGCCGGCTGGGTCAGGGAAAGGTTGCGCGCCGCCCGCGTGAGGCTGCGTTCGGCCATCACCTCGTCGAAGACACGCAAGAGATTCAGATCCAGGGTGCGGAAGTTGGGCGCGGTGGTCGACATGGCTGGAAGGGGTGTATCACTGTGGTGAATGTGGAGCGTGCGCTGCCTTGGCTTGGATCATATAAGTGAAAACCCTTGCATACGCTGGCGGCGGTGTTCACCGCAAGGCCCCCTGGCTGTGTTGCCGCGCAGCAGACCTTGGCCTGTAAACTGTTGTTTTATTGCAAATTAGAGTTGCACGCCCAATTGACGATGTCACTTTCCCTGCGGTGGCTTTGAACCGTAGAAAGCCAAAGATTTGTTGCGTCGCAACATTTCAAGCAATAGATTTGCTATGCTAAATGTAGCGCTATATGCGCATGTAGCTTCACGTAACTGCCAAAAACCGTTGAAAATCAATGACAAATCTGAATTGCCAACTATTTCACGCTCTCGCGGCGGAAGGCGGCACAGGCACCACAGGTCCGGTTTGACTCATCACCAAGGTGAATGAATCCAATCACCAAGATAAAGTTGAAGACGACTAGTGTTAACCCTAATATTCAGTCACGCACCAAGCCATTCGGCCTTCTGGTGTGATTGTTAAAAGGAATTCACCATGACCAGCTTTGTCCATACCACCTACTCCAACGTGCATCCGGGCGTGGCGCGTGCGGAATCGGTCTTCTCCGCGGCCAGCCGGCTGCGTCGCGGTTTCGACAGCACCAAGGGCCTGTCGACCGTGCTGCTCGCCGCCGTCGCTTCGGCCCTCATCGTGGCCGCCGACCGCATGGTCGACAGCTTCGCCAGCGATTCGATGACCGCCTGGATCCTGCTGTGGGTCGTCGGCTTCGCCGCCATCGCCCTGTTCGCCGGTGTTGCTCGCAAGGTGGCTTCGGTGACGGTCAAGTCGCTCGATGCCTGGTCGTTCCGCGTGGCCCAGGCCCGTGCCGATGAGCGCCTGTGGAACACGGCCCAGAACGATCCCCGCGTCATGGCCGACCTGAAGGCCGCCATCGAACGCAGCGAAGTGTCGGCTCCGGCCATCGCCGTCGCTGCGCCGAAGCAGACCTTCTCCGCCAGCAAGGCCCTTGCACAATGGCGTGCCGATGCCGCCCGTGCCCGCGCCGACGCCCGCCTGTGGGCCGTGGCGCAACGCGACTCTCGTGTGATGGACGACTTGATGGCTGCGCAGTCCCGTGCCGAAGTCGAAACACAACAGACCTTGCCCGCCGAGACGCAAACGCTGATCAAGGCCGACAATGCGGCATCCCTGCGCGAGGCGCTGTTTGCCCTGCGCCCCAAGTTCGCCTACTACGTCTGATCCACGTCTGGTCACCCCGGCCCCTGGGCCGGACGACATCTTCAAGCCACCTGCGGGTGGCTTTTTCATGTGCGCAGCATCCGTGATCGGACGAAAAAAAACCCGGCTTGTGACCGGGTCTGCCATTTGCGGGCCACGCATCGCATGCGCCGCCCGCCAAGATGATCTTGTTGGCTCTCGGGCTGGTCTCTCAGGCGGCCAGCCGGCGTTCGATCTGCGCCTTGGTCTCCTCCAGCTCCCTGGGTAAGTGGTAGGCCAGCTGGGCAAAAAGCTCCGCGTGCAGGGCCAGCTCCTTCTGCCAGGCGGCCTTGTCGATGCTGGTCACCGTCTCGAATTGCGCGGGGCTGAAGTCCAGGCCGGTCCAGTTGAGCTCTTCATAGGTGGGGCTCACGCCGAACACATGCTCCGATCCGTCGGCCTTGCCTTCGATGCGGTCGATCATCCACTTCAGCACCCGCATGTTCTCGCCGTAGCCGGGCCACACGAATTTGCCGTCCGCGCCCTTGCGGAACCAATTGGTGGTGTAGATCGCCGGCAGCTTGGCGCCGGACTTCGCGAGCTTTTCGCCCAGGTTGAGCCAGTGCTGGAAGTAGTCGCTCATGTTGTAGCCCATGAAGGGCAGCATGGCGAACGGGTCGCGGCGCACCACGCCGGCCTGGCCGGTGGCGGCGGCCGTGGTTTCCGAACCCATGGTCGCCGCCATGTAGACCCCCTCGACCCAGTTGCGGGCTTCGGTCACCAGCGGCACGGTGGTCGAACGGCGGCCACCGAAGATGAAGGCGTCGATCTTCACGCCCTTCGGGTCGTCCCAGGCCCCGTCGAGCGCCGGGTTGTTGGTGGCGGCCACGGTGAAGCGCGAGTTCGGGTGTGCGGCCTTCGCGCCGGTTTCCTTGGCGATCTGCGGCGTCCAGTCCTTGCCCTGCCAGTCGATGAGATGTGCAGGCAAAGCCTTGCCGGGCGCATCCTGCTCCATGCCTTCCCACCACACATCGCCGTCGTCGGTGAGCGCGACGTTGGTGAAGATGACGTTCTTGTCCAGGCTCTTCATGCAGTTCGGATTGGTCAGCATGTTGGTGCCGGGCGCCACGCCGAAATAGCCGGCCTCGGGATTGATCGCACGCAGCGTGCCGTCGGCCTGGGGCTTGATCCAGGCGATGTCGTCGCCGATGGTGGTGACGGTCCAGCCTTCGAAGCCGGCGGGCGGCACCAGCATCGAGAAATTGGTCTTGCCGCAGGCGCTCGGGAACGCCGCCGCCACATGGTATTTCTTGCCTTCGGGATTGGTCACGCCCAGGATCAGCATGTGTTCGGCGAGCCAGCCTTCGTCGCGGCCCATGTTCGACGCGATACGCAGCGCGAAGCATTTCTTGCCCAGCAGCGCGTTGCCGCCGTAGCCCGAGCCATAGCTCCAGATCTCGCGCGTTTCGGGGTAATGCACGATGTATTTCGTGCTGTTGCAAGGCCACTTCACGTCAGCCTGGCCGGGCTGCAGCGGTGCGCCCACGGTGTGCACGCAAGGCACGAATTCACCGTCCACGCCCAGCACGTCGTACACAGCCTGGCCCATGCGGGTCATGGTCTTCATGTTGACGGCGACATAAGGGCTGTCGGAAAGCTCGATGCCGATGTGGGCGATGGGCGAACCCAGCGGGCCCATGCTGAACGGCACCACATACATCGTGCGGCCCTGCATGCAGCCGCTGAACAGCGGTTGCAGCGTGGCGCGCATTTCGGCGGGCGCCATCCAGTTGTTGGTGGGGCCGGCGTTTTCCTTTTTCTCGGAGCAGATGTAGGTGCGGTCTTCCACCCGCGCCACATCGCTCGGGTCGCTGCAGGCCAGGAAGGAGTTGGGGCGCTTGGCCGGGTTCAGCTTCTTGAAGGTACCCGCGTCGACGAGTTGTTGGCACAGGCGTGCGTATTCCTCTTCGCTGCCATCGCACCAATAGATGTCCTTGGGCTGGGTCAGGGCGGCCATGTCGGCCACCCACGCGATCAGCTTCGCGTTCTTCACATATTTGGGCGCATTGATCTGCAGACCCGGCATGGTGGGTGCGTTCATCGGGGGAAACTCCTAAGTTGAAAATCGTCTTTTCAAAAGGAGCTCCGGACTTGAATGCTGAGAGCGGCCTTTTCAGAAAACGGCTTGGGCTGCTCAGTCGGCGGGCGGCGGGTCGAATCCCGAGAGGGTTCCAAGGTCCGCGGGTCGGCTGGGAAATCGATTTTAGGGAGATGCCCCCGAGTTACCAAACGATTACGAGCGAATTTCATGCAAAAGACGCATGGGGTTATGCATCAAACTATTGCGGCGAAACAGGGGCTTGGCGCGTACATGCAGCGGCTGAGCCGGTAGGTGCAACCGGCTCAATAAGAGGAAAGTGGGGCATTGAGCGCGCTGGCGCCGCAGGGCATGCGGCCCAGCCGATGCGCGCCGGCATCGGGGCGAAGAGAATCTGCTATGAAATTGGAAGCGAGTTACGCCGAACAGGCGGGCGCTTCGGCGCGATTACGCCATGAAAACGGCGATGAATGCCAGCAGGAAGATCAGCACGCCGCCGACGACGGGCAGCACGATTGGGATCAGCGGCACGATGGCTTCGATGGGATCGGCCGCATGGTTTTCGGCCGAACGGTCGGCGGACGGGGTCGGGCTGGACATGGAGGGTTCCTTGCAGGTTCGCGCTATTCTAGAGCAGAGGATTTCTACCTCTGCTCGCTGGCCTCGAAGCCCGCGGCGTGCAGCGCGGCGATGACTTCGTCCATGTGGGTGCGGCCGCGGGTCTGGATCACCAGTTCAATGTCCACGTTCTGCGCCGAAAGCGCGGTGAACGCGCGCTGATGGTGCACCTCGTCGATGTTGGCGCCCGCACCGGCCACGGTGGCCGTGATCTTCGCCAACGAACCCGGGTTGTCGCGCGCCCCGACGCGGATGCGCGCCAGCCGGCCCGCGCGCACCATGCCGCGTTCGATGATGGCCGCCAGCAGCAGCGGATCGATGTTGCCTCCGCATAACACCAGGCCGATCTTCTTGCCGCGGAAGCGGTCGGGGTATTTCAACAGCGCGGCCAGGCCCGCCGCACCGGCGCCTTCGACCACGGTTTTCTCGATTTCCAGCAGCATCAGGATGGCCTGTTCGATGTCGGCCTCTTCGACCAGCACCAGGTCGTCCACCAGTTGCCTCACGATTTCCTGCGTGAGTTTTCCCGGCGACCCGACCGCGATGCCTTCGGCGATCGTGCTGCCGCCCTGCGCGTGGTGCGTGCCCTGGATCGCATTCACCATGGCCGGGAAGCGAGAGGCCTGGACACCCACGATCTCAATGCCGGGCTTCAGCGCCCGCGCGGCAGTGGCAATGCCGGCGATCAGCCCACCACCGCCGACGGCGATGATCAGGGTGTCGATGTCCGGCACCTGCTCCAGCATTTCCAGCCCGACCGTTCCCTGGCCGGCGATGATGGCCACGTCGTCGTAGGGATGCACGAAGACCAGCTGCTCTCGCTCGGCGAGTTCGAAGGCATGGGCACGCGCTTCTTCCAGCGTTTCACCATGCAGCACGACTTCGGCCCCGAAACCGCGGGTCCGCTCGACCTTCACGCCGGGCGTGAAACGCGGCATGACGATCACCGCGCGCAGGCCGAGCCGCTGGGCGTGGTACGCCACGCCTTGCGCGTGGTTGCCCGCGCTCATCGCCACCACGCCGCGCAGGTGCGGGGTATCGGGGGCCAGGCCGGCGGCGCGGGCGGCTTCGGCGTCGACGAGCTGCGCCAGCTTGTTGCACGCACCGCGTTCCTTGAACGAGGCGGTGAACTGCAGGTTTTCGAATTTCAGGAAGACGTGCGCACCCGCGATTTCGGAAATCGTGCGGGAGTCCACGAAAGGCGTGGTCAGTATCTGGCCTTGCAGGCGCGCGGCGGCCTGGCGGATGTCGTCGATCGATGTCATGCTCGGATTGTGTGCCAAATGCCCATGCGGCTGGCGCATTTTCGGCCGGCCGGTATTCCCTTGCCTGTCGGGCTGCGTTATGGTGCGGACCAACGTATCTCGTTGCTGGAGCATGCTTTCCCCATGAAACGCTCGTTTGCCTCCGCGGCCGACGCCCATCTGATCCCGTCTCCCGGCTTGCAGGAAGCGCCGGTGCTGGATCTCATGTGCTCGCATTTCGTACTGACGCTGGTGGCCCGGCAAGGCGCCAAGTTCAACGTGCGGCGAGATCTCAACAGTCTGCTGGCGATGGCCGGCCGGCATCTGGTCTGGCCGCAACCCGTGCTGTTGCGCCTGCGCGAATTCCTCGGCCGCCGCTGCAAGGACAACGAGTTCTGGCGCGGCCACACCACGCTGGACACGGCGGAGTTCCTCGAGCGCCACGGTGTCTGGCGCGGTCCTTACGAAGAAGGCACGCTGTTCTTCTACCTCGACGAATATGCGAAGGATCAGCCCAAGGATCTGTTGGCCGCGCTCGCCGTCACTGGCGACTGGCTGACCCACGTGCTGAAGAAACAATCCACGCTCGTCGAGAAAAACATCGACGCGCTGTCGGGCCTGCTGCAGCTGAACAAGGCGGAGCGCGCCTTGCTGCTGTATGGCACGCTCGCGCGTTACCAGCGCGACCTGCGCACCATCCTCGTCGAGGTCAAGGTCAACAACGCGCCCGAGGCGTATGCGGCGATCGCCGAAGTCGCCGGCGTGAGCGCGGCCGAAGTCGGCGAGGCCTTGCGTGCCGGCTCCCGGCTGGAACGTATCGGCCTGGTGGAGAACCTGATCTCCGAACACAACATCACCGACCTGGCCGACCTGATGAAGGTCAGCGAGAAGCTGCCTCCGGTGCTGATGCGCGAATACCGCGACCAGAACGAACTCATGGCCGTGTTCACGCGGCCGGCCACCAAGAGCACGCTGAGCCTGCGCGATTTCACCTTCGTCGACGAGGATGCGCAGGTGTTGCTGGCGCTGTTGCGCAACGCCGTGGTGCGCAAGGAGCCGGGCGTCAACGTGTTGTTGTACGGCCCGCCCGGCACCGGCAAGACCGAACTCGCGCGCGTCGTGGCGCAGGCCGCGGGGCTGGATCTTTTCGAGGTCGAGTACGCCGACCGCGACGGCAATTCCTTGAGCGGCCGCGACCGTTACCGCTCGCTGCAGATCGCGCAGGTGTTCCTCAAGGGCAGCGTGCAGGCTGCGCTGCTGTTCGACGAAGTCGAGGACGTGTTCCCGCCGATCAGTTCCGAGGCCGCGCAGCTCATGGCGCGCGCCGAGCAGGTCGTGGCGCCGAGCAACGGCTCGGTCAGCGGCAAGGCCTGGGTCAACCAGATCCTCGAATCGAACAGCGTGCCGACCATCTGGGTGACCAACCGCATCGAGCAGATCGACCCGGCGTTCCGGCGCCGTTTCGCCTACCACCTCGAGCTCAAGTCGCCGCCTCCCGGCGCAAGGGAAGGCCTGGTGCGCAAGACCCTCGAAGGCGTGCAGGTGTCGGATGCCTTCGTGGCCAAGCTTACCGAACGCAAGGGTCTGACGCCGGCGCAGATCCGCACCGCGGTGCGTTTTGCCGACCTTGCCACGAACGATGCGGCGGGCATGGAAAGCCTGATCGAACGCCAGTTGCGCAATGCCGACATGGCGCTGGGCAACCGCAGCGCGGACACCACCGGCCGGCTCAGCGTCACCACCTACAGCCTCGACATGCTGAACGTGGAAAGCCGCTTCGAAGTACCGCGCATCGTGGAGGCGCTCAAGGCCCGCGGCCACGGCACGCTGTGCTTCTACGGTGCGCCAGGCACCGGCAAGACCGCGCTGGCCGAACACATCGCCAAGTCGCTCGAAAAGCCGCTGATCATCAAGCAAGCCAGCGACCTCATGAGCAAATACGTGGGGGAAACGGAGCAGAACATGGCGGCGATGTTCCGGGAGGCCGAAGCCGAGCAGGCCGTGCTGCTGCTCGACGAGGCCGACAGCTTTCTGCAGGACCGGCGCGGTGCGCAGCGCACTTACGAAGTCACGGAAGTCAACGAAATGCTGCAGGGCATGGAGCGCTACCGCGGCATCTTCGTCTGCACCACCAACCTGCTGGACCGCATCGACCAGGCCGCGCTGCGCCGCTTCACTTTCAAGATCAAGTTCAATCCGCTGACGCGGGCGCAGCGCGAAGCCATGTTCGTGGTCGAGGCCCTTGCCGGCGATGCCGCCCGGCTGGACGCGGCGCTGGCCGCGCGGCTGGCCCGGCTCGAGCAGCTATGTCCCGGTGACTTCGCCGCGGTGAAACGCCAGTCCGACATCCTCGGCGAAGCCTTGCCCGCCGAAGAGTTCCTCGACCAGCTCGAAGCCGAACACCGCATCAAGCCCGAGGTGCGCGAAGCCCGCGGCATGGGCTTCATGCGCTGAGTCGGCGCGCGCAACGCGGCGACCGATGGTCGCCGCACATTTGATGAAACGTCTGACTGGGTTTCTCCACCTGCCGTGAATCGATTCTGCGCGAATCAGGCGGCGTGCAAATTTTTACAAGCGCCTCCTTGCCGCCCGCGCGACCTGCCCTCTAGACTCGATCCCGCTTAAGCCGCAAACGTTTGCTTTTTCAACGTGATCGGACAACAACGGGAGTGGGAATGAAAATTCAGCGGCGTATTTTCCTGGCGGTGGCGGTTCTTTCGGTGGCGGTGTCTGCCTGCGGTGGCGGCAGCAGTTCTTCCGCGGTGGTGCCGAAGGTCATCATCGACAGCGACTACAACACCATGAGCGACGACGGCCAGCTGGGTGTCATGGCGGCGCAACTGCAGGCGCAGGGCAAACTCAAGGTCATGGGCATCAGCGTGGTGTCGGGCAACCAATGGCTCAAGCAGGGCGTGGCGGACGCGCTGAAATCGGTCGAGCGTCTCGGTGTGGAAGACCGCATCGGTGTCTACGCGGGCGCGAACCATGCCTTCAACCACGACTTCGCCACGATCCAGCGTGAACTCGCCGCGGGTGCGGGCGGTGACGGTTACCTAGGTGCGTGGAACGGCCCCGAGCCGCTGAGCGATGCCGACCTGAAACCCTCGCCCGACGGCTTCGCCACCCATACCAAGGTGCAGGCCAAAAGCGCGGTGGATTTCATCGTCGACACGGTCAAGGCCAATCCGAAGGAGGTCACCATCCTCGCGATCGGCCCGCTGACCAACATCGCGATGGCCGCCCGTCGCAATCCCGAGATCGTGCCGCTGATCAAGCAGATCATCTACATGGGCGGCGCCGTCGATGTGGCTGGCAACACCACCAAGCTGGCCGAGTTCAACTGGTGGTTCGACCCCGAAGCCGCGCAGGAAGTCGTGCGGCTGCCGATCCCGCAGGTGGTGGTGCCGCTCGACGTGACCGACACCGTGCTGCTCGACAAGACGGTCTACGACCGCATCGCCCATCCGGCCAAGCCCACGGCGGTGACGGACGTGTTCCAGAAACTCAACGGCTACGGCTTCGACGGCAAGAACGGCTTCGAGACCAACCCGAGCTACACCCAGAACATCTGGGACACCTTGACCCTGGCCTACCTGCTCGACCCGGCCTACGCCACCAGCACCGTGCAGCGCTACGTCGACGTGCTGGCCAAGCCCGGCGCGGCGGACAACGGCCGTTCGGTCGGTTATGCCGAGCAGCCCGCCGGGCCGGCACTGCAGAAGATGACGGTGGTGAAGACCTTCGACAACAAGCGTTTCTTCGAACTCTACGTCGACCTGCTCACCCGTCCGGTGCCGGTCACCCTCGCGCCCTGAGCCCCGTGCGCGGCGGGCCAGGCGGCATCAGCCCGCCGTGCACACCCGCAGCACTTCCGCGCCGTAGGCCTCGAGTTTCTTGGTGCCGATGCCGCTGATGCCCTGCAGATCTTCCAGCGAATGCGGCGAGCGGCCGGCGATGGCGGCCAGCGTCGCGTCGTGGAAGATCACATAGGCCGGCAGATTGTGTTCCTTGGCCACCTCGGCGCGCCAGGCCTTGAGGTTGGCGAAGCGCACCTGCGCCGCGTCGTCCAGGCCGAGCGCGGCGGGCGGGGCGGCGGTCTTTTCACCGTTGCTGCGGCGCGATTTGCGGTCGGTGGGGCTGGACAACGTCTCGCGCAGCTGCACCTTGGTTTCGCCCTTGAGCACGGCGCGTGAGGCGTCGGTGAGCTGCAAGGTGTTGAAGGCCTGGGAGTCCACCGCCACCGCGCCAATGGCGATGAGCTGGCGCAACACGCCGCGCAGCTGTGTCTCGCTGAACTCCGCGCCGATGCCGAAGGTGCTCACGCGTTCATGGCCGAACTGCTTGACCTTGTCCGTTGCCTTGCCGCGCAGGATGTCCATGATGTGGCCGGTGCCGAAGCTGATGCCGCTGGCCTGCTGTACGCGGTAGATGGTGCTGAGCAGCTTGCGCGCGGCGTCCGTGCCGTCCCAGACCTGCGGAGGCGTCAGGCAGTTGTCGCAGTTCCCGCAAGGCACCGACTGTTCCCCGAAGTAGCGCAACAGCCGCACGCGCCGGCAATCCGTGGCTTCGGCCAGCGTCAGCAGCGCATCGAGCTTGCCGCGCATCACCTGCTTGAATTCCTCGCCGGCCGGGCTTTCGTCGATCATGCGGCGCTGGTTCACCACGTCCTGCAGGCCGTACGTCATCCACGCGGCCGCTGGCAGGCCGTCGCGGCCTGCTCTACCCGTCTCCTGGTAGTAGCCTTCGATGTTCTTCGGCATGTCCACATGCGCCACGAAACGCACGTCGGGCTTGTCGATGCCCATGCCGAAGGCGATGGTGGCCACCATCACGATGCCTTCCTGGCGCAGGAAGCGGTCCTGGTGGTCCTGCCGCACCTTGGCGTCCAGCCCGGCGTGGTAGGGCAGGGCCTTGATGCCGTTGTCGCTGAGGATGGTGGCGATCTCTTCCACGCGTTTGCGCGACTGGCAATACACCACGCCCGCGTCCTGGAAGTCGGCGCCCGCGTGTTCGCGCTGGATGAAGCGCAGCAACTGCGAAGTCGCGTCCTTCTTCTCGACGATGGTGTAGCGGATGTTCGGCCGGTCGAAGCTGCTGACGAAATGGCGCGCTTCCTCCAGTTGCAGCCGCTCCACGATGTCGGCGCGCGTGAGCGCATCCGCCGTGGCCGTGAGCGCGATGCGCGGCACGCCGGCAAAACGTTCGTGCAGCACCGTCAGCGCGCGGTATTCAGGGCGGAAGTCGTGGCCCCACTGGCTCACGCAATGCGCCTCGTCGATGGCGAACATGCTGAGCTGGCCGCGCGCATGCAACGCGTCGAGCTGCTGCAAAAAACGCGGCGTCGTCAGCCGCTCGGGTGCGGCATACAGCAGCGTGATCTCGCCGCGCTGGAGCCGGCGCTCGACGTCGTTCGCCTCGTCGAAGCTCAGGGTCGAATTCAGGAACGCCGCCGACACGCCGGCTTCGTGCAGGGCACCCACCTGGTCGTGCATCAGCGCGATCAGCGGCGACACCACAATGGCCACGCCCTGGCCGGCCTGCTGCCGCGCGATCGCCGGGATCTGGTAACACAGCGACTTGCCGCCGCCGGTGGGCATCAACACCAGCGCATCGCCGCCGCCCACCACGTGCTCCACGATGGCCTGCTGGGGGCCACGGAACTGCTCGTAGCCGAAAGTCTCGCGCAGGATGGCGGTCAGGTTGGAATTCATGGCGCGATGGGAAAGGAGAGATTGCTATCCAAAAGATAGCTGGAAGCGTAGATGGAAATTGCGCGAGAGGCTGATTTGATTCAAAACATGGCGCATGCGGCGCGGCATCAACCCGTATTGTCCAAGGAAAACCGGCTGTTCCTACAATCGAGGCCTCATGAAAACGCCCACCTACACCCGCGCCCAGCAACTGCCCGCCATCCTGGCGCAGCGTATCGCCATCCTCGACGGGGCCATGGGCACCATGATCCAGCGCTTCAAGCTGGGCGAGGCGCAGTACCGGGGCAAGCGGTTCAAGGACTTCCACAAGGACGTGAAGGGCAACAACGAGTTGCTGAGCCTGACGCGGCCCGACGTCATCACCGACATCCACGAGGGCTACCTCGCCGCCGGTGCCGACCTGATCGAGACCAACACCTTCGGCGCCACCACCGTGGCCCAGGCCGACTACGACATGGCCGACCTGGCGCGCGAGATGAACCTGGCCTCCGCCAAACTGGCCCGCGCCGCCTGCGACAAATATTCGACACCGGACAAGCCGCGCTTCGTCGCCGGCGCCCTCGGCCCTACCCCCAAGACGGCCAGCATCAGCCCCGATGTGAACGACCCCGGCGCGCGCAACGTGAGCTTCGAGGAACTGCGCGCCGCGTACTACGAGCAGACCGAGGCCCTGGTCGAAGGCGGCAGCGACGTGCTGCTGGTCGAGACCATCTTCGACACGCTGAACGCCAAGGCTGCGCTGTTCGCCATCGACGAATACTTCGAGAAATCCGGCGAACGCCTGCCGTTGATCATCAGCGGCACGGTGACCGATGCCTCCGGCCGCATCCTGAGCGGCCAGACCGTCACCGCCTTCTGGCACAGCGTGCGCCACGCGCAGCCGCTGGCCATCGGCCTGAACTGCGCCCTCGGCGCCGCGCTGATGCGCCCCTACATCCAGGAGCTCAACCGCGCCGCGCCCGACACCTTCATCAGTTGTTACCCGAACGCCGGCCTGCCCAACCCGATGAGCGACACCGGCTTCGACGAAACCCCGGCCGACACCTCGGCCCTGGTGCGCGAGTTCGCGGCCGAGGGCCTGGTCAACATCGTCGGCGGCTGCTGCGGCACCACGCCGGACCACATCGCGGCGATCCATGAGGCGGTGGCACCGCTGGCGGGGCGGGCGTTGCTGGGCGGGAACGTGCGCTTCTACGAAGCGGCGGCCTGAGACCGGACCGGGCACGCGGTAGGATTCCTGCTGTCGCTCGACAGTGCGCGGCGTGACGAACCGCGTTTCATTCCAACAGCAGGAGGAATCCCTTGAGAGTTTTCAACGTACGTGTCGCTGCCGTACTGATCGCCGCCGCACTGGCCGGCTGTGCCAGCACCGATCCCCAGCCCTGGCCAGCCAAGGTGGTCAGCGTGGACCAGATGAAAGTGCTCACGCCGATCCGGATGAAGTTCATCCACACCTCCGAGGAAAAGAGCGGCGTGTTGACCACCGTGCTGGTGGTGCATGTGGATGCGCAGGGCAAGGCGGTTCGCTCACGCGTCGAACAATCCAGCGGCCACGCCCGCGTGGATGAGGCCGCCAAGCTGGCACTCCTGGAGGCGCGTTTCGCGCCCTACACCGTGGACGGCGCGCCCGAGGCCGTCAGCGTGGTGATGCCCATGCATGTGCCGGTGAAGAAACTCTGAGTCCTGTCAACCCTGGTTGACCGAATGGACAGCCCGCCCCGCACAGGCCAACATGCAGGTTTTCCAAAAGGACCTGGCCATGACCCTCGACCCTCTGGTCGCGCGACTCGAACAAACCTATTCCGGCGTACTGAACGACGTGATGCGCGGCCAAGGGCTGCGTGACTTCACGCTGCCGCCGAGCCTGCGCCCGCTGATCCCGCGCCAGAAGCTGTGCGGGCCGGTGTTCACCGTGAGCGGCAAGGTCGACACCAGCGCGGATGCGCACACCACCTTGCTGGCCTGGACGGGGCTGCTGTCGAAAGCCAAGCCGGGCCATGTGCTGCTGATCCAGCCCAACGATTCCACCGTGGCGCACATGGGCGAGCTCTCGGCCGAGACGCTGAAGTTCCGCGGCGTACGCGGCGTGGTGGCCGATGGCGGCACGCGCGACGCCGAGTTCATCATCGACATGGGGCTGCAAGTCTGGCACCGCTACTTCACGCCGCGCGACATCGTGAGCCACTGGTTGCCGGATGCGTTCGACGTGCCGGTGCAGATCGGCGACGTGACGATCGCGCCGGGCGACTACGTGTTCGGCGACACGGACGGCATGGTCCGCCTGCCGAAGGCCCAGGCCGAGTCCATCGTGGCCGCGGCCGAGGAGGCCATGGGCAAGGAGAACCTGGTGCGCAACGCCATCCTGGAGGGGGTGGACCCGCAGGAGGCGTACCTGCGGCACGGCAAGTTCTGATCCACGCTTGCCGTTCGTGCTGAGCCTGTCGAAGCATTTGCACGGCCCTTCGACAGGCTCAAGGCGAACGGGTGATCAGGTGAACCTAAGCCGGCGGCAGCAGCCGCCCGGCGATGGCCGTGGCCGCGGAGCGCGTCTCCACGCCGAGCTTCTCGAAGATGTGCTCCAGGTGTTTGTTCACCGTGCGCGGGCTCATGCCGAGGATGTCGGCGATGTCGCGGTTGGTCTTGCCCTTGGCCAGCCACGACAGCACCTCGGTCTCGCGTGGCGTGAGCGGCACGTCGGGCTGGCGCAGCGCGGTCACCGTGTCGGCCGCGAGCACATGGAGCAGCAGCGTGGCCTCTGAGAATCCGCTCTGGCCCATGTGCCGCGCCACCAGGCGCCGGCGACCGGGCATGGCCGCGCTGGTCTGGCCGAGCCCGATGGCCGACTGCAGCCAGGTCGTGCGTTCATCCGCCGCGTCGGGTTGGAAGGCTTCGTCGAGCCAGCGCGTGGCCTGCGGCGAGCGCCAGGCGACGCGGCCGAGGCCGTCGAGCACCACGGCGCCCATGCCGGCCACGTCCACCGCTTCGCGCGCCAGCCGTGTCGCCTGCGCATTGCGCACGTGCGTGGCGAGCCGCGCCAGCACCTCGGGGATGCGCAGTGGCTTGACCACGTAGTCCACGCCGCCCGCGGCGAAGCCCTGCAGGATCTGTTCGGTCTCCGACAGGCCGGTCATGAACACGATCGGCACATGCGACCACGGTGGTGTCGCCTTGAGCTGGCGGCACAGGGCGAAGCCATCGATGCCGGGCATCACCGCGTCGAGCAGCACACCGTCGGGCACGGCGATCTCGAAGCGCTGCAGGGCCTCTTCGGCGTCGCGCGCCACCAGCACCGCATAACCTTCGGCGTCGAGCGCATCCACGAGCATGCGCAGCGTGTCGAGGGCATCGTCCACCACCAGGATCACGCGGCGCGCAGGTTCGGGTGGGGGGTCAAATCGGTTCATGTCGCGTCATGTTCGGGTTCTCGCAAATGGTGGGCCAGGGCCTGGAAGTCGAAACGGTCGGCGCAGGCCTGCAGCCGTTGCAGCGCGGCGGCGTGTTCGGGCCACGTGGCCCGCGCCGTGCGCAAAGTTTCGCGCAGGGCGCCGGCCTGGCCCTGGCGCGCCAGCCGGTTCAGGTCTTCGCGCAGCGCTTGCGGCAACGCGGCCAGCTGTGCGGCAGGATCGGCATTCGCCCGGCCCGGCGTGGCCTCGTCGTCATCGCTTCGCATCGCATCATAGGGCGTGCCGGCCGTGCGCATCGGCCGGTGCCGGTCCACGAGCGACAGCGGCGTGTTGTCGCGCACCCATTCGAGCTGCAGCGCACGCTCGAGCGCATCGAGCAGTTCGGACTCGATCACCGGTTTGCCGACGAAGCCCTGGCAATCCAGCGTCGCCAGCCGTTCAGGCTGGTGGTCGAACAGATTGGCCGAGACGAAGACGATGGGCAGTTGCCCGGCCGGCATCAGGCCGCGCAGCAGGGCCGCGGTCTGCCAGCCGTCGAGGTCGTCCATGGTCAAGTCGAGCAGTACCAGGTCGGGCGGCTCGTGCTGCACGATTTCCAGGCATTCGCGGCCGCTGGCGGCTTCGCGCACGTCGAAGCCCAGCGGCACCAGCAGGCCGGCGAGCAGCTGGCGTTGCAGCGGCTGGTCGTCCACCACCAGCAGCGTGCGCCGCGGCGCGAGGTAGCCGATGACCGGGCGCAGCGCCACGGGCCGCAGAGGCGGCCGTGTCGGGTCGGCGGCGATGCCGGGCAGGTACAGCCGCACGGTGAAGGTGCTGCCCTGGCCGGGTGTGCTGGTCATGCTGAGCTCGCCGCCCATCAACTGCGTGAGCAGATGGGTGATGGTCAGGCCCAGGCCGGTGCCGGTTTCGCTGGCGCGCCGGCCCGCGCTGCCGCGCTCGAACGGCAGGAAGATGCGCTCCTGGTCCTGCGGCGCGATGCCGATGCCGGTGTCGATGACCTCGATGCGGGTCACGTGCTGGCGGAAGTCGAGCCTGAGGCGCACCTCGCCCTGGTCGGTGAAGCGCACGGCGTTGGCCAGCAGGTTGATCAGGATCTGCCGCAGCCGCTTGGCGTCCGCGCGGATCCAGGCCGGCGCCGCACCTTCGGTCTGCACGGTGAAGCGCAGGCCCTTGGCCTCGGCCTGCGGCCGCAGCATGCCGTCCACGTCGTCGAGCAGGCCGGCCAGCGGCAGCGGCGCCGGGTCGAGCCTCAGCCGGCCGGCCTCGATGCGCGCGAGCTCCAGCGAGCCGTCGATGAGCGCGTGCATGTGCTGGCCGCTGTGCTGCATGGTCGAGAGCGTCTCGCGCATCCAGCCATCGGTCTGCGGGTTCTTGAGCAGGATCTGCGTGTAGCCGAGGATGCTGTTGAGCGGCGAACGCAGCTCGTGCGTCATGCCGGCCACGTAGCGCGTCTTGGCCAGGCTGGCCGACTCGGCATGGTCCTTGGCGGCCTGCAGTTCGGCGTCCGTGCGTTTGTGGGCCTCGATTTCCTGCAGCAGCAGTTGCGTCTGGCGCTCGGATTCGTCCTGCGCCATGCGCCGGCTGTCGGTGCTCAGCACCACCCACCAGGCGCACACGGCGGCCAGCAGCGCCAGCAGCAGCGCCACCTTGAGGAAGGGCGCGCGCAGGAACTGCGCCGGGGTCTCCAGGCTTTCCTGCACGTACACCACGCCCACCAGGAAGGCCATCACCGCGCACAACGTGATCATCACCATCAAATACTGGCCGAGCCGGAAGTTGACCTTGGCCGCCCACTGCCGCGGCAGCAGCAGGGCAGCCACGGCGCGCAGCTGGTCGGTAGCGCGCGAGCCGGTCTTGCAGCGGTCGTGGCAGCGCGATTCGAGCGAGCAGCACAGCGAGCAGATCGGCGCGCCGTAGGCCGGGCAGCGGGCCATGTCTTCCGATTCGAACTGGTTCTCGCACACCGTGCAGCGCACGATCTCGCCCGGCGCCCAGCCGGTGTCGGGCGAACGCGCCAGGTAGTAGCGGCCGCCCGTGGCCCAGGCCAGGAGCGGCGCCAGCGCCATCGACACCACCAGCGCCACCATCGGCGAAAACGCGGCAGCCGTCTCGCCCAGCCATCCCGCATAGGCGCAGCAGCCGGCGATGGCGGCCAGGATCATCGCGCCCAGGCCGACCGGGTTGAAGTCGTACAGATGCGCGCGGCGGAACTCGATGCCCTTGGGCGACAGACCCAGCGGCTTGTTGATCACCAGGTCGGCCACCAGCGCGCCCACCCAGGCGATGGCCACGTTGCTGTACACCGCCAGCACCTTTTCCAGCGCGCCGAACACGCCCATGGTCATCAGCAGCGTGGCGATACCCACGTTGAACACCAGCCAGACCACGCGGCCCGGGTGGCTGCGCGTCACGCGCGCGAAGAAGTTCGACCAGGCCAGCGAACCGGCATAGGCGTTGGTCAGGTTGATCTTGATCTGCGACACCACCACGAACAGCACGGTGATGCCCACCGCCGCGCCGGGCAGGCCCACCGCATGCATGATCTGGTTGAACCCGGCCAGGAACATCTGCGTGGGCTCGGCGGCGCGGCCCGCGCCCACCTCGAACTGCAGCGCCGCGAAGGCCAGGAACGCGCCGCCGGCCATCTTCAGCATGCCCATCACCACCCAGCCCGGGCCGGCCACGAGCACCGCGCCCCACCAGCGCTTGCGGTTGGCCGCCGTGCGCTCGGGCAGGAAGCGCAGGAAGTCCACCTGTTCGCCGATCTGCACCACCAGCGAGAAGATCACCGCCGCGGCGGCGCCGAACATCAGCGGATCGAAGCCGCTGCTGCCCGATTTCAGGCCCGACAGGCCGGCGAAGTCGCGGTACAGCTGCGGCTGGCTGATGCCGATCCACACGAAGGGCAGCAACAGCAGGAACAGCCACAGCGGCTGCGTCCAGGCCTGCAGCTTGGAGATCAGCGTGATGCCGCGCATGGCCAGCGGCAGGACGATGACCGACGACAGCACATAGCACCATTCGAGCGGCCAGTCGACCACCATCTGCAGCGCCAGCGCCATGATCGCCGCCTCCAGCGCGAAGAAGATAAAGGTGAACACCGCGTAGATCAGCGAGGTGATGGTCGAGCCCAGGTAGCCGAAGCCCGCGCCGCGGGTGAGCAGGTCCATGTCCAGGCCGTAGCGCGCCGCGTAGTAGGCGATCGGCAGGCCGGTGAGGAAGATGATGACGCCGACCGCCAGGATCGCCCACATCGCGTTGGCGAAACCGTAGTTCAGCGCGATGGCGCCGCCGATGGCTTCCAGCGCCAGGAACGACAGCGAGCCGAACGCGGTGTTGGCCACGCGGAATTCGCTCCAGCGCCGAAAACTCTTGGGCGTGTAGCGCAGCGCGTAGTCCTCCATCGTCTCGTCGGCCACCCAGGCGTTGTATTCGCGACGGAAGCGGAAGATGGTCTGCGGCGCGGCCGGGCCGGCAGGTTTGGGTTCGAGAACGGGAGGAAGGGCCATGGGGGATTGATGCAAGAAACGTTCTAGGCAGATTTGGCCAGCACTTCGTGGCGTGTCAGCGCCCGCCTACGTTAATTGACGTATGTGCGTGCTTAGGGGTTGTCCCTAACCTTCTCTCCAGCGCGGCACCACCCAGAAACCGTCGCCGAACCAACCTCAACCTGTCCGCTGCAAGGAGCTTTTCCATCATGAAGCATCAATCCGACGCCAACGTCCCCACCCCAACCACGGACGCTGGCCGCCGCCGTTTGCTGCAGGCACTGGGCGCCGCCTCGGTCGCGGGCCTGCCGGCCTGGTCTTCCGCCCAGCCGACCGCTTCGGTCAACACCACCAAGCTGGCAGTGACCGACACCGAAGTCACCGTCGGCCAGTTGCATTCGGCCACGGGCACGATGGCGATCTCGGAAACCGGCGCGATCCAGGCCGAACAGCTGGCCATCGACGAAATCAACGCCATGGGCGGGATCCTGGGCCGCAAGATCAAGGTGATCAAGGAAGACGGCGCCTCCGACTGGCCCACCTTCGCCGAAAAGGCCAAGAAGCTGCTGATCAACGACCACTGCGCCGCGGTGTTCGGCTGCTGGACCTCGGCCTCGCGCAAGGCCGTGCTGCCGGTGTTCGAGAAGGAAAACGGCCTGCTCTACTACCCGACCTTCTACGAAGGCCTGGAGCAGTCGAAGAACGTGTTCTACACCGGCCAGGAAGCCACGCAGCAGATCCTGTACAGCCTGGACTGGGCCAAGACCGAGAAGAAGGCCAAGACCTTCTTCCTGATCGGCTCCGACTACATCTGGCCGCGTACCTCCATGAAGATCGCGCGCAAGCACATCGAGAACTTCCAGAAGGGCAAGGTCGTCGGCGAAGAGTACTACCCGCTGGGCAGCACCAACTTCGGCTCGCTGATGAACAAGATCAAGGTGCAGAAGCCCGATTGCATCTTCGCCGCCGTGGTCGGTGGCTCCAACGTGGCGTTCTACAAGGCGCTGAAGGCCGCGGGCATCACCGGTGACAAGCAACTGCTTGTGACGCTGGCCGTGACCGAAGACGAAATGACCGGCGTGGGCGGCGAAAACTTCGCCGGCTTCTACTCGTCGATGAAGTACTTCCAGTCGCTCGACAACGAGAACAACAAGAAGTTCGTGGCCGCGTTCAAGGCCAAGTACGGCAAGGACGCCGTGATCGGCGACGTGACCCAGGCCGGCTACCTCGGCCCCTGGCTGTGGAAGGCCGCCGTGGAAAAGGCCAAGAGCTTCGACGTGGACAAGGTGGTTGCCGCCTCGCCCGGCATCGAACTCAAGACCGCGCCCGAAGGCTACGTGAAGCTCGACGCGAACCACCACCTGTGGAGCAAGTCGCGCATCGCCATGGGCATGCCGGACGCGACCTTCAAGGTCGTTGCCGAATCGCCAGAACTGATCAAACCCGATCCGTTTCCAAAAGGCTATCAGTGAACTGGGCACACCCCCAAGTCGCTCACTTCGTGTAGCTCCTCCCCCCTTGCAGGGGGCGACACCAGCGGCCTGGCAAAGCCAGTTCCGCGGTGTCCCTGGAAGGGGCTTCGCTGCGCTTGCCGTTTGAGGAGCGGCAAGCTGTTGTTGACCGTTTGATGTCTTTGATGAGATTGCCGCTATGACTATTTCCGAGATGATGAACATCGGCCTGATGCAGGGCTTCGCGGGTCTGAGCCTGTTCGCCGTGCTGTTGCTCATGGGCCTGGGGCTGGCGATCATCTTCGGCCAGATGGGCGTGATCAACATGGCGCATGGCGAGTTCATGACCATCGGCGCCTACACCATCTACCTGGGCTCCGTGCTCACGGCCGAACACGCGCCGCAGTTCATGCCCTATTACTTCCCGTTGGCCATCCTCGCGGCCTTCGGTTTTGCCTTCATCGCGGGCTGGCTGGTGGAGTGGGGTCTGATCCGCCACCTCTACAAGCGCCCGCTCGACACGCTGCTGGCCACCTGGGGCGTGAGCCTGGCACTGCAACAGTGCTTTCGTACCTTCATCGGCCCGAAGGAGGTCAGCCCGACGCTGCCCGACTGGCTGCTCGGCTCCTGGGCGCCCTCGGAGGGCCTGGACATCCCGATCAACGGCCTGTTCGTGCTCGGCCTGACGGTGGTCGTCACCTGCGGTGTGCTGCTGGCCCTGCACAAGAGCCGCTGGGGCCTGCGGGTGCGCGCCACGGTGAGCAACCGCGTCATGGCCAACGCCATCGGCATCGACACCAAGAAGACCGACCGGCTGACCTTCGCCATCGGCTGCGGCATCGCCGGCGTGGCGGGTGCGGCTTTCACCACCATCGGCTCCACCGGCCCCACCTCAGGCTCGCTGTACATCGTCGACGCCTTCCTGGTCGTCACCTTCGGCGGCGCAGCCAGCCTGCTGGGTACGGTGGTGTCTGCCTTCGGCATCGCGCAGACCCAATCGATCACCGAGTTCTTCCTGGCCGGCTCGATGGCCAAAGTGATCACGCTTTCACTGATCGTGCTGATTTTGATGATGCGTCCGCAAGGCCTGTTCGCCTCCAAGGTCCGCAGATAAGCGCCCGTTCCCCCTATTGCATTGCCCCGGAGCCCTCTCATGAAGTCCCTCAAGTTCTGGATCCTGCGCTACCAGCTCACCAGCGTCGTGCTGCTGGTGTTCCTGCTGGCCGTGGTGCTGCCACTCACGCTCGACATCTTCCGCCTGAACCTGGTCGGCAAATACCTCACCTACGCTTTCGTCGCCATCGGCCTGGTGATGGTGTGGGGCTACGGCGGCGTGCTGAGCCTGGGGCAGGGTGTGTTCTTCGGCCTCGGCGGCTACGCCATGGCGATGTTCCTCAAGCTCGAGGCCTCGGACCCGATCACCACCAAGATCCAGTCCACACCCGGCATTCCCGACTTCATGGACTGGAACCAGATCACCGCACTGCCCGCGTTCTGGCTGCCGTTCAAGAGCCTGCCGCTGACCCTGATCGCCATCATCGCCGTGCCCACGCTGCTGGCCTGGATCGTGAGCTTCGCCATGTTCAAGCGGCGCGTGGGCGGCGTGTACTTCGCCATCATCACGCAGGCCGTTGCGCTGATCCTCACCGTGCTGATCATCGGCCAGCAGGGCTACACCGGCGGCGTGAACGGCATGACCGACCTGAAGACCGTGCTGGGCTGGGACACCCGCACCGACAGCGCCAAGTACATCCTCTACTACCTGTGCGTGGCCCTGCTCACCGGCGCCATCCTGCTGTGCCGCTGGATCCAGGTCGGCAAGGTCGGTACGCTGCTCCTGGCCATGCGCGACAAGGAAGACCGCGTGCGCTTTTCAGGCTACGACGTGGCGAACTTCAAGGTCTTCACCTTCTGCCTGGCGGCGGCGCTGTCGGGCATCGGTGGTGCGCTGTTTTCGCTGCAGGTGGGCTTCATGTCGCCGAGCTTCGTCGGCATCGTGCCCTCGATCGAGATGGTGATCTACGCCGCGGTCGGCGGGCGCATGAGCCTGGTGGGCGCGGTCTACGGCACGCTGCTGGTCAACGCCGGCAAGACCTTCTTCTCAGAAAGTTTCCCCGACCTGTGGCTGTTCCTCATGGCCGGCCTGTTCATCGGCGTGACCATGGCCTTCCCGATGGGGCTGGCCGGCCTGTGGGAAAGCCACATCGTGCCCTGGTGGAAAGGCCGCCGCGAAGCCCTGCGCCGCGCCGAAGTGCACCCGCCTGCGGCTCATGTGCCTGCCGCCCCGGCCGTGGCCACGGTGCCCCAGGCGCCCGACCACGCCTTGCCCGACGGCGCGCGCAGCTGAAGCGTTCGATCCCCCGACACGTCCACCGAGCAACTCCCATGAGCAACACCGACTTTGCCCTCGCCGTCGAAGACCTGACCGTGTCCTTCGACGGTTTCAAGGCCATCGACACGCTGACCCTGTACATCGACAAGAACGAGCTGCGCGTGATCATCGGCCCCAACGGCGCCGGCAAGACCACGCTGCTCGACCTGATCTGCGGCAAGACGCGCGCCAGCAGCGGCAGCATCAAGTTCAAGAACACCGAGCTCACCAGGATGGCCGAATACCGCCGCGTGCGCATGGGCATCGGCCGCAAGTTCCAGACGCCGTCGATCTACGAGAACCTGTCGGTGTTCCAGAACCTCGAGGTGTCGTACCCCGGCGGGCGCTCGGTGTTCGGCGCGCTCGGCTTCAAGTGCACGGACGAAGTCAAGGCCAAGGTGCAGGTGGTGGCCGAGGACATCGGCCTGGCCGACAAGCTCGACACCGAGGCCGGCTTGCTGAGCCACGGGCAGAAGCAATGGCTGGAGATCGGCATGCTGCTGATGCAGGAGCCCGAGCTCCTGATGCTCGACGAACCCATCGCCGGCATGAGCTCGCGCGAACGTGAGCTCACTGCGGAACTGCTGCAGCGCATCTGCAAGAACCGCGCGGTGATCGTGATCGAACACGACATGGAATTCGTCAAGCGCATCGCGCACAAGGTCACCGTGATGCACCAGGGAAAGATCCTGGCCGAGGGGCCGATGGAGCAGGTGCAGGCCGACCCGAAGGTGATCGACGTTTATCTGGGGCACTGAAAAAATGTTGCACACCCCCAGGCTTGCCCACTTCGTGTGGCCACCAACCCCCTTGCAGGGGGCAACACCAGCGGCCCGGCAAAGCCGGTTCCGCGGTGTTCCACGACTAAAGGAGAACCTATGAGCAGCGTGATGTTGAAAGTGAACGACCTGCACGTCGCCTATGGCCAGAGTGAGGCCCTGCACGGCCTGAGCTTCGAAGGCCATGCCAACGAGACCGTGGCCATCATGGGCCGCAACGGCATGGGCAAGACCACGCTGTTCAAGAGCCTGATGGGCATCCTGCCGCTCAAGAGCGGCAGCATCACCGTGGCCGGGCAGGACGTGTCGAAGGACGAGAGCTACAAACGCGTGGCCAAGGGCATCGCCTACGTACCGCAGGGCCGCATGATCTTCCCCACGCTCACCGTGGAAGAGAACATCCAGACCGGCCTGGAGAACGCCAAGGTCAAGCAGATTCCCGAGGAAATCTACGCGCTGTTCCCGGTGCTGTGGGACATGAAGCGGCGCAAGGGCGGCAACCTCTCCGGCGGCCAGCAGCAGCAGCTCGCGATCGCACGTGCATTGGTCACCGACCCGAAAGTGCTGCTGCTCGACGAACCCACCGAAGGCATCCAGCCGTCCATCATCAAGGACATCGCCAAGGCGCTCAACGAGATCCGCAAGATGCGCAAGATCACCATCATCGTGTCCGAGCAGGTGCTGTCGTTTGCCATGGACGTGGCCGACCGGCTGTTCGTCATCGAAGGCGGCCGGCTCGTCCATGAGACGGCCCGCGACAAGACTGACATCAATCACATCAAAGCCTATCTGTCGGTCTGATCCTTTCACTCACCACAACCACCCAGGAGCCATTGCAATGACAGACACGCTGATCAAAGTCGACCTGACGAAGTCGCCCACCGAAAACGAGAACATCCACAACCGCTGGCACCCGGACATCCCGATGGCCTGCTGGGTCAATCCGGGTGACGACTTCATCCTCGAGACCTTCGACTGGACCGGCGGCTTCATCAAGAACAACGACAGTGCCGACGACGTACGCGACATCGATCTCACCACGGTGCACTATTTGAGCGGCCCGGTGGGTGTGAAAGGCGCCAAGCCCGGCGACCTGCTGGTGGTGGAACTGCTCGACATCGGTGCCAAGCAGGACAGCCTGTGGGGCTTCAACGGTTTTTTCTCCAAGAAGAACGGCGGTGGTTTCCTGACGGAACATTTCCCCGAAGCGCAAAAATCGATCTGGGACTTCAAGGGCATGTTCACCAGCTCGCGCCACATCCCGGGCGTGAACTTCGCCGGCCTGATCCACCCCGGCCTGATCGGCTGCCTGCCCGATCCCAAGATGCTGGAGCTCTGGAATAAACGCGAGCAGCAACTCATCGACACCAACCCCACCGGCGGCCTGGCCAATCCGCCATCGCCCGGCACCGCCCACATGGGCAAGATGAAGGGCGAGGCCCGCGACAAGGCCGCGGCCGAAGGCGCGCGCACCGTGCCGCCGCGCGAACATGGCGGCAACTGCGACATCAAGGATCTGTCGCGCGGATCCAAGGTGTTTTTCCCCGTGTACGTGGACGGCGGCGGCCTCTCCGTGGGCGACCTGCACTTCAGCCAGGGCGATGGCGAGATCACCTTCTGCGGCGCGATCGAAATGGCCGGCTGGGTGCACATGAAGGTGTCGATCATCAAGGACGGCATGGCCAAGTACGGCATCAAGAACCCGATCTTCAAGCCGAGCCCGATCACGCCGCAGTACAACGACTACGTGATCTTCGAAGGCATCTCGGTCGACGAGACCGGCAAGCAGTACTACCTCGACGTGAACGTGGCCTACCGCCAGGCCTGCCTGAACGCCATCGAATACCTGAAGAAGTTCGGCTACTCGGGCGCGCAGGCTTATTCCATCCTTGGCACGGCACCGGTGCAGGGCCACATCAGCGGCGTGGTGGACGTGCCCAACGCTTGTGCTACCTTATGGCTGCCAACCGGCATCTTCGACTTCGACATCAACCCGAATGCGAATGGGCCGACGAAGTTCATCGATGGCAGCATCCAGATGCCGCTGTCGCACGATCTATAAGCCGAACCGACCTACAGAGGAACCCGCGCCATGCCGACCTATGACTACCAATGCAGCGCCTGCGGCGGCTTCGAAGCCCGGCGCAGCGTGAGCGAACGCGACGAACCCATCGCCTGCCCGGACTGCAGCGCGGCGTCGGTGCGCGTGATGTCGGCCGCGCCGCGCCTGGCGCTGATGGCCGACGGCACGCGCCGTGCCATCGCCACCAACGAACGCGCTTCGCACGAGCCCAAACGCTCGGGCGACTACGCGCGGCTCAAACATGGCTCGGGCTGCGGTTGCTGCAGCACGGCGGGCAAGCGCGGGGCGACGGTCACCGGTGCGAATGGCAACAAGACATTCCCGTCGAAGCGGCCCTGGATGATCAGCCACTAGCCACCTCCCTTGATCGATCGCTTCGGGGCCTGTTTCACCAACGTGGAACAGGCCCATTTTTTCGTCCGGCGCCGCTACGTCAAACAACGTATTCGCGCCGGACGTGGCGGTTTCCATAATCGGTTTCCAGACATTCGATCAACAGGAAACCCCATGATTCACGGCGACATTTCAAGCAGCAAGGACACCGTCGGCGTCGCGGTCGTCAACTACAAGATGCCACGCCTGCACACCAAGGCCGAGGTGCTGGACAACGCGCGCAAGATCGCCGACATGCTGGTCGGCATGAAGGCTGGGCTGCCCGGCATGGATCTGGTGATCTTCCCCGAGTACAGCACCCATGGCATCATGTACGACGCCAAGGAGATGTACGAGACCGCCGCCACCGTGCCCGGCGCCGAGACCGAGATCTTCGCCGAGGCCTGCCGCAAAGCCAAGGTGTGGGGCGTGTTCTCGCTGACCGGCGAGCAGCACGAGGAACATCCGTACAAGGCGCCGTACAACACGCTGATCCTGATGAACGACCAGGGCGAGATCGTGCAGAAATACAGGAAGATCATGCCGTGGGTGCCGGTGGAAGGCTGGTACCCGGGCAACTGCACCTATGTGAGCGAAGGCCCCAAGGGCCTGAAGATCAGCCTCATCATCTGCGACGACGGCAACTACCCCGAGATCTGGCGCGACTGCGCGATGAAGGGTGCCGAGCTCATCGTGCGCTGCCAGGGCTACATGTACCCGGCCAAGGAGCAGCAGATCCTGATCAGCAAGGCCATGGCCTTCGCCAACAACACCTATGTGGCCGTGGCCAACGCGGCCGGCTTCGACGGCGTGTACAGCTACTTCGGCCACAGCGCGCTCATCGGCTTCGACGGGCGCACGCTCGGCGAATGTGGTGAGGAGGAATACGGCGTGCAGTACGCGGCGCTGTCCACCAGCCTGATCCGCGACTTCCGCAAGAACGGCCAGAGCGAGAACCACCTGTTCAAGCTGCTGCACCGCGGCTACACCGGCATGATCAATTCGCAGGAAGGCGACAAGGGCGTGGCCGCCTGCCCCTACGACTTCTACACGCGCTGGGTCAACGACCCGGAAGGCACGCGCAAGTCGGTGGAGGCGTTCACGCGGCCGATGGTCGGCACCGAGGAATGCCCGATCGAGGGCATTCCGAATCCCGAGAGTGCCGGGCACCGCTGAGGCCATGGGAATGATGGGTGACGGTGGTACGGTCGTGCACCAGCTCGACGCCTGGCGGCTGCGTGCCGAGCCGTTCTACCAGCCGGCGGGGCAAGAAGTCGAAGCCTTCCTGGCCGCGCACGCCGCACGCCTGCCGCTGCTGCTCAAGGGGCCGACCGGCTGCGGCAAGACGCGTTTCGTCGAACACATGGCCTGGCGGCTCGGCTTGCCGCTGATCACCATTGCCTGCCACGAAGACCTGAGCGCGGGGGATCTCGCCGGCCGCTGGCTGCTCGACGCCGAGGGCACGCACTGGCAGGACGGTCCGCTCGCGCAGGCCGCGCGTTATGGCGGCATCTGCTACCTCGACGAACTGGTCGAGGCACGCTCCGACGCCACCGTGCTGCTGCATCCACTGGCCGACACGCGCCGCGTGCTGCCGCTGGAAAAACGTGGTGAGTTGCTGCACGCCCATCCTGATTTCCAGCTCGTGGTGAGCTACAACCCCGGCTACCAGGGCCTGCACAAGGGGCTCAAGCCGTCGATGCGGCAACGCTTCACGGCACTGGCTTTCGACTACCCCGAAGCGGGGATCGAAGCCGCGATCGTGGCGCGTGAAGGCGGTGTTGAACTCGACATGGCCGCGCGTCTGGTCGCACTCGGCCAACGCACACGCCGGCTGCAGGAACATGGCCTGGAAGAAGGGGCCTCCACGCGCATGCTGGTGCATGCGGCCGTGCTGTTGCGCGAAGGGCTGGCGCCGCGGGCGGCGTGTCTGCAGGCCATCGCCACGCCGCTTTCGGACGACGCGGACATTGGTGTCGCGCTGCGTGGCGTGGTCCATGCCAGCTTCGCCTGAGGCCAACACCCCCGGCGCCTCGCTGCCGCCTTACCTGGCCGCGCTCTGGGGCATGGAGCCGCGCCTGGCACCCATGCAGCCGTCGCCGAACGAAGCCGATGTGCCGCCGCGGCCCATCCTCTCGGGCATCGATCCCCGCGTGCTGCACTTGCCGCTGCACGCCACGTTCGCACAAGAAGACGCATGGCGCCAGGCCGCCGCAAGTCATGCCGCTGCCCATTGGCGATTCGGCGGGCCGCCGATTCCGCGCGGCAAGCTGAAGCCCGTGCAGCAGGCGCTGCTCGGCGTGCTCGAGGACGCACGGGTCGAGTGGCTGGCGCTGCAGGCGCTGCCTGGGCTGCGCGGGCTGTGGTTGCCGTTTCACGAAGGTTCCGGGGCGGCCCAGGGCAGCGGTTTCGACGCCTTGCTCGGCCGGTTGGCGCGAACGCTGCTGGATCCAGCACACATTGATCCGCACCCATGGGTGGCCAAGGCTCGTGCCGTGTTCTTCGAGGCCGATGGGCAAACGCCGGCATTGCACACGCCTGAGGCCGTGCGGCAAGCGGCCTCGCTGCTCGGCGCCGACATCGGCCAGATGCGCCTGCCGTTCAACGTGCGCACCTACCGCGTCCATGCGGCCTACCGGGACGACAACAGCCACCTGTGGCAAGCCGACGACGACCTGCCGCCGTCGGACACGCCGCTCGAAGGCGGGCAGGGCGCATCGGCGCAGCCCGACGACGCGGCCGGGGCGCCGATGGTGCTGCCGGCATCGCCCTCGCCCCGGGACAGCGGCCCGCCGCAGGAGGCGGAAGCGCCGGTGGCCGTCTACCCCGAATGGGACCGCGTGATCGGCCGCTATCGGCCCGCGTGGTGCCAGGTGTTTTCGCCACGCCTTGCGGAGACGACCGCTGCGTCGTCGGTTCCCGTTACGCCAAGCCGCCTGGTCCAGGCCCTGGCCGGCCTTCAGGGTGCCGCGATGCTGACGGGTAGCCGCGCCCGGGAAGGCGACGAACTGCACTTCGGCGCGCTCGTGGAGACGCGCATCGCCCGGCACCTGCGCCAGCCGCCCGACCCGCGCATCTACCGCCGCGTGTCGCGCCCCGCGCCACCGCTGGCCGTGCTGTTGCTGCTCGATGCGTCCGCCTCCACCGCGCATCGGGGCCCGGATGCCGATGCGCCGCTGCTCGACGAAATCCGCCACGCCGCGCTTGGCGCCGGCACCGCGCTGCAGACGCTGGGCCACCGCGCCGCGTTATGGGCCTTTGCTTCGAATGGCCGGCAATCCATCGACATGCCCTGCCTCAAGCACTGGGACGAACCGGTACACGCGCCCGCCGTCGCCCGCCGCATGGCCGCGCTGCACAGCGCCGGCTCCACGCGCCTGGGCGCCGTGTTGCGCCACGCCATGGCCGTGTGTGCGGCCGATGCGGTGCGCTGCCCCGGCTGGCACCGCGTGATCGTGTTCGTCACCGACGGCGAGCCGCACGACATCGACGTGCCCAACCCCACTTACCTCGGCGCCGACCTGCGCCGCGCCGCGATGGAGGCCCGCCAGCGCGGCATGGTCGTGCGTGCACTCGTCCTGCCGCCGGGCAAGCCGGAGGCGCTGGCGCGCTTGCTGGGGCCAGGCAGTTGCGCGCCGCTGCCGTGCGCATCCGATCTGGCGCGGCGTCTGCCGGGTTTGCTGGCGGGCTTGGGCTGAGCGGGGTGGGCCCGAAGCGCGCGGTTGCCCGCGCCGCTTCACAAGATCGGCCGCAGCGTCTCCGCCACCTCCCGCAGCACCGGCAACAACTTCGCCACCAGTTGATCCCCCGGATAGGCATCGCGCTGCACCGTGACGCTCAGGGCATAGTGGCAGCGGCCCTTGCGGTCCTTCAGCGCGACCGCCAGGCCGCGCAGGCCGAAGCTCAGGTACTGGTCGGCGGCCCAGTAGCCCATGCTGCGCGCGGCGAGGATGTGTTCCTTGAACAGGGCCGGGTCGTCGACCGTGGAGCCGGTAAAGTTGGCAAAGTCGTGTTCGGCGATCCAGGTGTCGAGCGCGAAGTCGTCCAGCGTGGACAGCAGCGCGAAACCCTGGGCCACCACATGCGCCGGCACGCGGGCGCCGGGGTGGAAGCCGATGGAGATCATGCGCGGTGCGCTGCTGCGCGCCAGGTAGACGACCTCGTGACCGTCCAGCGCGCCCACGTTCAGCGTTTCGCCGCATTGCAGCGAGGCCCGCTGCAGGTACGGCTGCACCATGCGCGGAATGCGCGCGCCTTCCAGGAAGGCCTGGCCCAGCCGCAGCACCCGCGGCAGCAGCCAGTAGAACTTGCCGTCGGTATCGGCATAGCCGTAGTGCACCAGGCTCAGCAGGTAGCGGCGCGCGGCGGTGCGGGTCAGGCCGGTGAGCACGCCCGCCTCGGTGGCGGTGAGGCGGGGGCGGTCTTCGGTGAAGGCTTCGATCACGCGCAAGCCTTTGCCCAGGCCCTCGATCAGCAGCCGGGGATTGATCGGCGCCGGTGCATCCTTGATGAAGTTGGTCATAGGGGTAACCCGTGTTTTGTGCGCATAGTGTACGCAAGCGTTCACTCAGCGATCGCGCAAACGGTGGCGGGGATGGCGGCGTCACTGCGATCAGACGTAAAGTCGCACCACTTTCAATGGTCGCCGTGCGTACAAAGCGGCCAGGACATTTCCAGGAGACAAGCGTGCACCCCCCATTCCCCGCCTCACAGGTGTGGCCGTCCACGTCGATGGCCTGCGCCTTCATCAGCATCAACTAGCGAGACATCCCATGGCCAATCACACCGGACAAGCCGCGCACAACAAGGATCAGTCGAAAAAGGCCACGGCCAGCGGCTGGATCGGCTCCGCGCTCGAGTACTACGACTTCTTCATCTACGCCACCGCGGCGTCGCTGATCTTCCCGCAGATCTTCTTTCCGCAGACCGATCCCAAGGTGGCCATCATCGCCTCGCTGGCGACCTACGGCGTCGGTTACGTGGCGCGGCCGATCGGCGCGTTTTTCCTTGGCCATTGGGGCGACACCCATGGCCGCAAGACGGTGCTGATCATCTGCATGTTCCTGATGGGTTTCTCCACCGTGGCCGTGGGCCTGCTGCCGACCTATGCACAGGTGGGCCTGTGGGCGCCGGCGCTGCTGGTGACGTTGCGGCTGATCCAGGGCTTCGCCGTGGCCGGGGAAATCTCGGGCGCGAGTTCGATGATCCTGGAGCACGCGCCTTTCGGGCAGCGTGGCTTCTATGCCAGCTTCACGCTGCAGGGCGTGCAGGCCGGGCAGATCCTGGCCGCGGCGGTGTTCCTGCCGCTGGCGCATTACATGCCGACCGAAGCCTTCAACACCTGGGGCTGGCGCATTCCGTTTCTGCTGAGTTTCCTGGTGATCGTGGCCGGCTACATCATCCGCCGCGAAGTCGATGAAACGCCCGCTTTCGCCGAGGAAGGCGCACGCCAGGCGATTCCGAAGGCGCCGGTGATCCAGGCCGTCACGGAGAACTGGCGCGACATGCTGCGCGTGATGTGCTGCTCGCTGATGAACGTGATCCCGGTGGTCACGACCATCTTCGGCGCGGCCTACGCGGTGCAACCGGGCTACGGCATCGGCTTCGCGAAAGACGTCTACCTGTGGATTCCGGTGATGGGCAACATCGTCGCCGTGCTGGTGATCCCGTTCGTGGGCAACCTGTCGGACAAGATCGGCCGCAAGCCGCCGATCATCATCGGCTCGCTGCTCGCCGGCCTGCTGTCGTTCGGCTACCTGTACGCGATCAGCATCCACAACGTGCCGCTGGCCATCGTCATGTCGCTCTTGATGTGGGGCGTGGTCTACCAGGGCTACAACGCGATCTTCCCGAGCTTCTACCCCGAGATGTTCCCGACCCGCACGCGTGTCTCCGGCATGGCGATTTCGCAGAACCTGGGCACGCTGGTGTCGGCCCTGCTGCCGGCGCTGTTCGTGGCCGTGGCGCCTCCCGGCGCGGCCAACATCCCGATCATGATCGGCTCGATCACGCTGGCCGTGTGTGTGATCGCCGCCATCGCCGCCTTCACCGCCCGCGAAACCTACCGCGTGCGCATGAACGACCTGGGCAATCCGAACGCCGTGCCGATCCCGAAGGCGGACTACGACCGCATGCGCAAGGAAATCATCGACGAAGCGCAGATGGCGCGCCGGACGGCTTGAAGCGACCGAATCCCCATACAAATGGCCCGCCGATGCGGGCCATTTTTTTGGAGCTCCAACGCTTCAGCGCCAGACCTGCTGGGCCACGCGCGCCATGTTGCCGCCCATGACCAGCGCCGCATCGTCACCGTCCATGCCCACCGCGCGCAGCGCGTCGGGCAACAGCCGCCAGCTCTCCACCGGCGTGTAGGTCGCCTTCATGATGGCGCGGTCGTAGCCCGCCGAGCGGGGCCACCAGTAGGCCGGGTCGTAGTCGCCCGGCGGCCGGTCGTCGAGTTCGCCCTGGTGGAAGCTGATGTCCAGGCCGATGCCGACATGGCGCACACCGACGAGGTCGGCCACATAGGCCGCATGGCGCGCCACATCCTGCACGGTGGGCGCATCGTTGCCGAGGAAGAACGACACCCCCGAGACACACACCACGCCGCCGGTGGCCGCGCAGGCGCGGATCTGTTCGTCGCTGACGTTGCGGCCGTGTTCGACGAGCGCCAGCGGATTCGCGTGGCTGAAGATCACAGGCTGGTTCGAGGTGGCCATGATGTCCAGGCTGCAGCGGCGGCCGGTGTGGGAGCAGTCCATTAACATGCCGGCCGCATTGACCGCCTGCACCATGCGCACGCCCAGCGGGGTCAGGCCGCGCTCGACGTCATGGCAGCCGTCGGCCACGCTGTTGTTGCGGTTGTACGCGAAGTGGATCTGGCGTACGCCCAGGCTCGCGTACAGCGCCACCATGTCGGGCTGCTCCAGCAGCGGCATGGCGCCTTCCAGGTCGAAGCCGATGGCGATCTGGCCGCCGGCCTGGGCCTGCGCGATGTCGGCCATGCTGCCGGCCAGCCGGTAGCGGTCGGGATGGGCGGCGATGGTGGCGCGGAAGCCGGCGATCACGGCCATCACCTGCGCCACCGGATTCATGTCCATGCCGACATTGATCGACACGTAGTTCACGCCGGCCTCGCGCAGCCGGTCGATCGGCGCGAAGCTGGCCTGCGGGTGCAGTGGCAGGCAGGCATGGGATTCCCAATTGACGCGGGCAGGGATCATGGGGTTTTCAGGAAATGACGGGTTTGCGGCGGAAGCCGGTGGAGGCGTCCATGAGTTGGCGGGTATAGGGTTCGGCCACACGGTGCGCGGCCAGGTCGCCGGAGGCCAGCATCTCGACCGTGCGGCCGCGCTGCATCACCATCAGCCGTTCGCACAGGTGCGTGACGACGGCCAGGTCGTGGCTGACCATGACGAAGCTCAGGCCCCGGCGCGCGCGCAGCGTCTCCAGCAGGTTGAGCACTTCGGCCTGCACCGAGGCATCGAGCGCCGAGGTGGGTTCGTCGAGCAGCAGGATCTGCGGCTCCAGGATCAGCGCGCGGGCGATGGCGATGCGCTGACGCTGGCCACCGGACAGCTGGTGCGGATAACGAAAACGGAAGCCCGTGCCCAGGCCCACCTCGTCGAGTGCGCGCTCGATGCGCGCCTGTTCGTCGCCGATGCCGTGGATGGCCAGCGGCTCGGCCAGCAACCGGTCCACGGTGTGGCGCGGGTGCAGCGAACCATACGGGTCCTGGAACACCATCTGCACCAGGCGGCGAAATGCCTTGCTGCCGGGTTCGGGCTGGGGCCCCGGGCCGAGCAGCCTGACTTCGCCCGATTCGCGCGGCGCCAGCCCGCAGATGGCGCGCAGCACGGTGGATTTGCCCGAGCCCGACTCGCCGACGATGCCGAAGCTCTCTCCGGGCTTTACGGTGAACGAGCTGTCGGCCACGGCGACGAAGCCGTCGAAGCTCACGCGCAGGTGCTGCACGTCGAGGCCGATGGGTTGGTGACTTACAGGGCCCACTCCGGCCTCCGGTCCAATGTGGGCAAGGGATGCCGGTGTTCGCCGAGTTGCGGCAGGCAATTCAGCAGGCCCAGCGTGTACGGGTGTTTGGCCTGGGCCAGGCCGCCCGCGCTGAGTTCCTCGACCACGCGCCCGGCATACATCACCAGCACGCGGTCGCAGAAGGTGGAGACCAGCCGCAGGTCGTGCGACACGAACACCAGGCCCATGCCGCGCTCGGTCACGAGGGCGTCGAGGATCGCCAGCACCTGCAACTGCACCGTCACGTCGAGCGCTGAAGTGGGTTCGTCGGCGATGAGCAGCTCGGGGTTGGCGATCAGCATCATCGCGATCATCGCGCGCTGCCCCATGCCGCCCGAGACCTCGTGCGGATAAAGTTGGTAGACGCGTTCGGGGTCGTCGATCTGCACCGATTCAAGCGCGGCCAGCGCGCGCTTTTTCGCCTCGCCGCCCGGCACCTTGGTGTGGGCCTGCAGCGCCTCGACGATCTGCTCGCCGATGGTCATCACCGGGTTGAGCGAAAACTTCGGGTCCTGCAGCACCATGGCGATGTGGCCGCCGCGCAGTGCGCGCCGCTGCTTGGGCGGGCAGTTCAACAGGTCGATGCCGTTGAAGGCCAGGCGCTTCGCCGTGACGATGCCGCCCGGTGCCGTCAGGCCCAGGATGGCGCGGCCGGTCTGCGACTTGCCCGAGCCCGATTCACCCACGATGCCCAGGCGCTCGCGGCCCAGCGTGAACGACACGCCGCGCACCACCTCGGTCCGGCCGCCTTCGCGGTTGGGGAACGAGACACGCAGGTCGTCGACGACGAGGAGCGGCTCGGTCATTTGACCCCCTTGGGGTCGAGTGCGTCGCGCAGTCCGTCGCCCACCAGATTGAACGCCAGACTCACCAGGAAAATCGCCGCACCGGGTGCTGCCGCCACCCACCAATGGTCGAGCACGTACTGCCGGCCGTTGGCGATCATCGCGCCCCATTCAGGCATCGGCGGTTGTGCGCCCAGGCCGAGGAAACCCAGCCCGGCGGCGGTGAGGATGATGCCGGCCATGTCCAGCGTCACACGCACGATCAGCGACGACAGGCACAGCGGCATGATGTGGTGCAGCACGATGCGCCACGGTGAGGCGCCGATGAGCTTGACGGCGGCGATGTAGTCGGTCTGGCGGATCGTCAGCGTCTCGGCGCGGGCCATGCGCGCATAAGGCGGCCAGGCGGTGATGGCGATGGCGATCACCGCGTTCTCGATGCCCGGGCCGAGCGCGGCCACGAAGGCCAGCGCCAGGATCAGCCGCGGGAAGGCCAGGAAGATGTCGGTGATGCGCATCAGCGTGGCGTCCACCAGGCCGCCCGCATAACCCGCGACGGTACCGACCAGCAGGCCGATGGGCGCGGCCAGCACCGCCACCAGCACGACGACGAAGAGCGTGATACGCGAGCCGTGGATCAACCGCGAAAGGATGTCACGGCCCTGGTCATCGGTGCCGAGCCAGAACTGGCCCGAAGGCGGCAACAGGCGCGTGGTGCGCAGGTCGCCCACCGTCGGCGAATAGGGCGCGAGCAGCGGCGCGAAGATCGCCACCAGGATCAGCGCCAGCACGATGAACAGGCCGAGCATGGCCAGCCGGTTGCGCATGAACACGCGCCAGGCGCCGTAGGCCCGGCCCCAGGCCGCCTGGCGCCGCGAGGCGGGCCGGTCGGACATCAGCCAGTCGTGCAGGCCGGGTTTGATGGGCGATGTACTCATCGGCTACGGGTGCGTGGGTCCAAGGTTCTGTACAACACGTCGGACAAAAGATTGAGGCCGATGTACACCGAGCCCACGGCGATGGTGCCGCCGAGCACGGCGTTCATGTCGGCGTTCTGCAAGGAATTGGTGATGTACAGGCCCAGGCCCGGCCAGGCGAACACGGCTTCGGTCAGCACCGAGCCTTCGAGCAGGCCGGCGTACGACAGCGTGATCACCGTGACCAGCGGCACCATGGCATTACGCAGCGCATGGCGCCAGATGATGCGCGCCTCCGACAGCCCCTTGGCGCGCGCCGCCACCACGTATTCCTGCGACAGCTCGTGCAGCATGAAGGAGCGCGTCATGCGGCTGATGTAGGCCAGCGAAAAATAGCCCAGCAGCGAGGCGGGCAGGATCAGGTGCGACAACACGTTGGCGAACGCATCCCACTGGCCGGCCATGGCCGCGTCGAGCAGCAGCAGGCCCGACACGTTGGCCAGCGTGTATTCGTAGACCACATCGACCCGCCCCGGCCCGCCGACCCAGCCGAGCCGGGCGTAGAACAGCACCAGGGCCATGAGTCCGAGCCAGAAGATCGGCACCGAATAACCGATGAGGCCCATCACCCGCACGATCTGATCGACCCAGCGGCCCTGGCGCACGGCGGCCCACACACCGAGCGGCACGCCGAAGCCCACGCCGATGAGGATGCCCAGCGTAGCCAGCTCCAGCGTGGCAGGAAACGCGCGGCGGATGTCGTCCATCACCGGGTGCGAACTCAGCACCGAGGTGCCGAAGTCACCGCGCAGGATCTTGCCGATGTAGATGACGAACTGCTCGTAGAGCGGCTTGTTGAAGCCCATCTCCTCGCGCACGCGCGCCACCAGTTCGCCCGAGGCGCGGTCGCCCACGATGGCCAGCACCGGGTCGATCGGCATCACGCGGCCGATGAAGAAAGTGACGGCCAGCAGGCCGAGGTAGGTCAACAGGATGACCACCAGGAAACGGCCTGCGTTGCGGAGCGCGCGCAGGCGACGGTTCCTGGCTGGCCCGGCGCCGGGCAGTGGGCTCGAAACGCTCAACTTCGGCTTCGGCAGTTACTTCTTGCTGACCAGGAACATGTAGTTGGTGTCGAAGGTCGGGCCGAGCTTGAAGCCATCGACGTTGCTGCGCACGGCCGCCACTTCGGTCTGCTGGAACAGCATGATGAAGGGGCTGGTCTTGCGGAACTCGGCCTGCATGTCCTCGTACATCTTCTTGCGCTTGGCGGTGTCGCGTTCGAGCACGGCGGCGTCGGCCATCTTGTCGAGCGCGGGCACGATCCAGGCGTTGCGCCAGGCCAGCGGCTTGGCCTTGGCGTCGTCGCTGTTGTCGCTGTTCTGCACGAAGGTGGCGTTGGTGTGCGGGTCCCAGTAATCGGCACCCCACTGGCCGATGTACATGTCGTGGGTGCGCGCGCGGTACTTGGTCAGCACCTGCTTGCCGTCGCCGGGGATGATCTCGATGTCGATGCCGGCGCGCTTGGCCGTCTGCTGGAAGGATTCGGTGATGCCCTGCACCGGCTGGATGGTGCGCATGTCGATGGTGACCTTGAAGCCGTTCGGCAGGCCGGCCTTGGTCAGCAACGCCTTGGCCTTGTCCACGTCGAGCTTGTAGGGCATTTCGGTGCTCGCGCCGAGCAGGCCGACCGGCATGAAGTTCTGGTCGATCACGCCGATGTTCTTGATGAGGGTGTCGCCGATGGCCGAATAGTCCACCAGCCACTTCAACGCCTCGCGCACCTCCGGCTTGGCCAGGTTCGGGTTCTTCTGGTTCAGGCTGATGTAGTAGACCGTGCCCTTGGGTGCCGAGGTGGTCTTGACGTCCTTGTTGCTGGCCAGCGCGGCGAGGTCCTGCGGCGCCAGGTTGCGCGCGATGTCGATGTCGCCTTTCTCCAGCAGCAGGCGCTGCGTGGCCGATTCCTTCACGTGGCGGTAGAGCACGCGCGCCAGTGGCATCTTGGGGCCGTAGTAGTTGTCGTTGCGCTCCAGGGTGATGACTTCGTTGGCGCGCCATTCGCGCAGCTTCAGCGGGCCGGAGCCGGCGTAGCCGGTCTTCATCCACGCGTAGCCCCAGTCGCCGTCCTTTTCGTGGCTGGCGACGAGCTTCTTGTCGACGATGGCCCCCACGTTGGCGGTGAGGCAGTTGAGCACGAACGACGGCGCGTAGGCTTTGTCGGTTTCCATCGTCAGCGTGAGCGGGCCGGTGGCCTTGATCTTGTCCTTGACGGAATCCTTGCCGAAGCCGAATTGGGTGAGGATGAAGGCGGGCGACTTGTCGAGCATCACCGCGCGCTGCAGTGAATAGGCCACGTCCTCGGCCGTGAGCGGGTTGCCCGAGGCGAACTTCAGGCCGGGCTTGAGTTCGAAGGTATAGGTCTTGCCGTCGGGCGAGATGGTCCAGGCCTTGGCCACGTCGCCGACGAGCTTGGAGGAGTCGGCGGGGTCCAGGCGCACCAGGCGGTCGTAGGTGTTGCCCATGATCTCGCCGGCAGACAGCTCGAAGGCTTCGGCCGGGTCCATGGTGATGATGTCGTCGAAGCCGAAGGCCACGACCAGGGTGTCCTTGGGCGTGGCGGCGACGGCGGAATGCATGCCCGCGGCGAGCACGAGGGCGGACGCGGCGGCCGCGACGAGGATTCGGCGATTCAACACGGGGCTCAGGGTGCGCATGGGGAAGTCCTTCTGTTGTATAGCGGCAAACGGGTGAAGCTTACCGATCGACTTCCAACGCAAGAACCATGCTAACCCTCGGTGGCGGTCTCCGTCGTTGCCAGGTGCATCGGGCTCAGTTCGCCGAGCAGGGCGCTGTCGATGAGCGGATAACGGTCGTTCGCCGGCAGGGCGTAATGCCACCATTCGTGGGGCAGGTGCACGAAACCGGCGTCTTCCATTACCTTCATCAGCAGCAGCCGGTTGGCCTGGGCAACCGGCGACACGGCGTCACTGAAATGGTGCGAGGCCGTGGTCATGTCGTCGAAGCCGGTGCCCATGTCGAGTTCGGCGCCCTGGCCATCGACCAGGGTCAGGTCCACGGCCGTGCCGCGGGTATGGTTGGAGCCGATCTTCGGGTCGGCCACATAGGCCTGGTCCGGCGCGGTTTCCCACAGCCTGACCTGGGCTTCGTGCGGACGGAACGCGTCGAAGATCTTCAGGCGGTAGCCGGCGTCCGCGGCGAGCGCGACCGCACGGCGCAGGCAGGCTTCGGCGTCGCGGTGCAGCAGGCAGACGGCCCGGTCGTAGATGCGCTGTCCGGCAACGTTGTCCGGCGTGGCATAGGCCAGGTGCAGCTGCACCTGGTGGGTTTCTGGGGTGATCTGGACGAGAGGGTGTGGCATGGGCATCGGCGCGCAGGCGGCGAACACGGCGAAAAACCTTCGATTATCGGGTGGAAGCCGCCTCGCTGCTGGCGCCGGGATGTGGCGGTAAAATCCGGGCTCCCAAGGAGCGTTGCAGCGGCCCACCCGGATGGGTGCCGTCAGGCTTGGGAACACCAACGACGCTCGCCTGATTCCTCGACCCACAGGTGAGCCGCATGCCCGAAATTTCCGTTCCTCCCTTGAAGCTGTCCGGCCTGGAGCCCGTCTCCATCGGCGAAGGCGCGCTGTTCGTCAACATCGGCGAGCGCACCAACGTCACCGGCTCCAAGGCCTTCGCCCGCATGATCCTGAACGGCGAGTTCGACCAGGCCCTGTCGGTGGCGCGCCAGCAGGTGGAGAACGGCGCGCAGGTGATCGACATCAACATGGACGAGGCCATGCTCGACAGCAAGGCGGCCATGGTGCGCTTCCTGAACCTGATCGCCTCCGAGCCCGATATCGCGCGCGTGCCGATCATGGTCGACAGCTCGAAGTGGGAGGTGATCGAGGCCGGCCTGCGCTGTATCCAGGGCAAGGGCATCGTCAACTCGATCTCCATGAAGGAAGGTATCGAGAAGTTCAAGCACGAGGCCCGGCTGGTGCGGCGCTATGGCGCGGCGGCCGTGGTCATGGCCTTCGACGAAAAGGGCCAGGCCGATACCTTCGCGCGCAAGATCGAGATCTGCGAGCGCGCCTACCGCGTGCTGGTGGACGAGGTGGGCTTTCCGCCCGAGGACATCATCTTCGACCCGAACATCTTCGCCGTGGCCACCGGCATCGAGGAGCACAACAACTACGCCGTCGATTTCATCGAGGCCACGCGCTGGATCAAGCAGAACCTGCCGGGCGCGAAGGTGTCGGGTGGGGTCTCCAACGTGAGCTTCTCGTTCCGCGGCAACGACCCGGTGCGCGAGGCCATCCACACCGTGTTCCTGTACCACGCGATCCAGGCCGGCATGGACATGGGCATCGTCAACGCCGGCATGGTCGGCGTGTACGACGCGCTCGAGCCGGTGCTGCGCGAACGCGTGGAAGACGTGGTGCTGAACCGCCGGCCCGATGCCGGCGAGCGCCTGGTCGAGGTGGCCGAAACCGCCAAGAGCGGCGCCAAGGACGAGAGCAAGAAGAACGACTGGCGCGGCACGCCCGAGGCGCCGGTGAGCGTGGAAGACCGGCTCGCCCATGCCATGGTGCACGGCATCACCGACTTCATCGTGCCCGATACCGAAGAGGCCTACCAGGCCATCCTCGCCAAGGGCGGCCGGCCGCTGCACGTGATCGAAGGCCCGCTCATGGCCGGCATGAACATCGTGGGCGACCTGTTCGGCCAGGGCAAGATGTTCCTGCCGCAGGTGGTGAAGTCAGCGCGGGTGATGAAGTCGGCCGTGGCGCACCTGATCCCCTACATCGAGGAGGAAAAGCGCCAGGACGAGGCCGCCGGCCGCGACGTGCGCACCAAGGGCAAGATCATCATCGCCACGGTGAAAGGCGACGTGCACGACATCGGCAAGAACATCGTCACCGTCGTGCTCCAGTGCAACAACTTCGAGGTGGTGAACATGGGCGTGATGGTGCCCTGCCACGAGATCCTGGCCAAGGCCAAGGTGGAGGGCGCGGACATCGTGGGGCTGAGTGGCCTGATCACGCCGAGCCTGGAAGAGATGCAGTACGTGGCCGGCGAGATGCAGAAGGACGACCACTTCCGCATCAAGAAGATTCCGCTGATGATCGGCGGCGCCACCACCAGCCGCGTGCACACCGCGGTGAAGATCGCGCCGCATTACGAGGGCCCCGTCGTCTACGTGCCCGACGCCTCGCGCAGCGTGGGCGTGGCGCAGAGCCTGCTGTCCGACCAGGCGGCCGCATACATCGACGAGCTCAACGCCGACTATGAGAAGGTGCGCATCCAGCACGCCAACAAGAAGCAGGTGCCGCTGTGGCCGCTGGCCAAGATCCGCGCCAACAAGACGCCGGTGGACTGGGGCGCCTACCAGCCCACCAAACCGAAGTTTCTGGGCCGGCGCGTGTTCAAGAATTTCGACCTGACCGAACTCGCCAAATACATCGACTGGGGCCCGTTCTTCCAGACCTGGGACCTGGCCGGGCCTTTTCCCGCCATCCTGAAGGACGAGGTTGTCGGTACCGAGGCGGTGCGTGTCTACGCCGATGGCCAGCGCATGCTCAAGCGCGCCATCGAAGGCCGCTGGCTCACCGCCAACGGTGTCGTCGGCCTGTACCCCGCGAACACGGTCAACGACGACGACATCGCGTTCTACACCGACGAGTCGCGCAGCGAGATCGCGCTGACCTGGCACGGCCTGCGCCAGCAGGCGGAAAAGCAGGCGGTGGATGGCGTCATGCGCCCGAGCCGCTGCCTGGCCGACTTCGTGGCACCCGCTTCCAGCGGCATCGCCGACTACGCGGGCGTATTCGCGGTCACGGCCGGCATCGGCGCCGAGAAAAAGGAAAAGGCCTTCCAGGAAGACCTGGACGACTATTCGTCGATCATGCTCAAGGCGATTGCCGACCGGCTGGCCGAAGCCTTCGCCGAATGCCTGCACCACCGCGTGCGCACCGACCTGTGGGGCTATGCGCCGCGCGAGTCGCTCAGCATCGAGGAACTCATCGGCGAGAAATACCAGGGCATCCGGCCCGCGCCCGGTTATCCGGCCTGCCCCGACCACAGCGTCAAGCCGGCCATGTTCGATCTGCTGCAGTGCGAGGAGATCGGCATGAGCCTGACCGAGAGCCTGGCCATGTGGCCCGCGGCCAGCGTCAGTGGCTTTTTCATCGGCCAGCCGGAAAGTGTGTATTTCAATGTAGGCCGCATCGGCGAAGACCAGTTGCAGGATCTGGCGCGCCGACGCGGCATGGCCGAGGGCGAACTGCGGCGGCTGTTGGCGCCGGTGCTGGGGTGACCGCGGATGAGTTGAGCTCTCCATCCGCTCTGGATGGCATTTTCCGAGACGCGCCGTCACCCACTTCGGGTTTACCCTGGCTTACAAAAAAGGCGCCACGGTACCGCTGTGCGGATTTACCTTTCCTTCTGGCCTCTAAATTGCGTCAGGGTCTTTGACTCTGAGGAACCTCATGTTACGTGCCGAGATGCGGACTTCGCCGCACCCTTCTTCTGTCGAATCTTCCCACCGGGCGCCCGTGCCCGCGCCAGGCTTGTTCTCCTCGCCGTGGATGAAGGCAGGCGTGTGGCTGCTGGCCGCCGCCTCGCTTGGCGTTTCCCTCGTCTACACAGGCAGCGAGGAGCACGTGGCTTCCCCGGGCTATGCGCTGGACCGGGACTGGGCCGCAAGTTCTCCGCTGGGTGTGGGCCCTGCGGCGCAAGCCGCGGCACCCCAGGCCGCGGCCACGCCGACCTGCGCCGTCTGCGGCAGGGTGGAAGCCGTCGCGTCGATGCCGCATGTCCAGGCGTCCGGCAAGAAGACCGTGTTCGAAGTCAGGGTGCGCATGGAGGATGGTCGCGCCCAGACGGTACGTGTGGAAAAGCGCCTGGCGGTGGGCACCCCGGTGATGCTGGAGCACGGCGTTCTGCGCGTCGCCAGCGCCTGATCCCCGCTTGACCGGGGTTGGCGTTTCACGCGCGGCGGCGCGGCGCCTTAGGATGTGGCCATGCGCCTGTCCTTGCCAAGACTTCTTTCCACGCTGACCGCGCCCGTGCGCACCGTGCATCGCGCCGTCGAACTCTGGCTCGAGGCCGACGGCCTGCGCATGAGCGCCGCCATGTCCTTCTACGGCATCCTGAGTCTCGCGCCGCTGCTGGTGCTGGTGGTGGCCGTGGTCGGATGGTGGGTGGACAAAAGCATCATCGAACACAACCTGATCCAGCAGATCCGCGAGTTGATCGGCGTGCAGGGGGCGCAGCTCGTCCAGCAGGCGCTCGACAGCGCCAAGCGGCCCGCCGAGGGCGCCCTGGCATCGGTGGTGGCGTTCGTGCTGTTGTTGTCTGGCGCCACCGGGGTGTTTGCCGAACTGCAGAACGCCTTCGAAATGCTCTGGCAGCACGGCGTGCCCAATCCCGTCAAGCCGAAGTGGTGGCGCAGTGCCTCGCTGCGCCTGCGCGGCATCGCCTACATCCTGGCTTTCGGCTTCCTGCTGCTGGTGTCGCTGGTGATTTCGGCGGCGCTGAACTTCGTCTCGGGATGGGCCGGCAGCCGATGGCTGCTCGAGGCCGTGTTTTTCGTGCTCAACGAACTGGTGTCTTTTGCCTTCTGCACCGGCCTGTTCGTGGCGCTGATGCGCATGAGCGTGGGCCGCAAACCGTCGCTGCGCTTCCTGGTGATGGGGGCGATGGTCGGCGCCCTGCTGTTCACGCTGGGCAAGCACCTGCTCGCGGCGTACCTGTCGGGCGCGGCGGCCGTGTCGGCCTACGGTGCCGCCGGCTCGCTGGTGGTGATGCTGATGTGGATCTATTTCTCCTCCGCCATCCTGCTGTTTTCCGCCTGTTGCGCGCGTTGCATTGCGGACGCCGCGCTCGACCGCGGTGCGCCGGGCTGACGGCGACCCCGAGACGTAATAAACGCCGGTGCAGGTAATGAGTTGTGTCGCCAGTCCGCCGACCGTGCCACCGCTGCCCCTACTCGGGTGGCAATCCAGCCAGGGAAATACGAAAATCGTCCATTCCGCAAGCGCAGTCTGCAGAAGCAGCTACTGATTTAATAGCAGATCATGGTCAAAAAAGGCCGAGCGGCTGCGGCCTTTTCCGCCTTTTGGAAACGCCGATTTGCGTCAATATGATGACAGCCCGCTATACCAGAGTCTGCCCTGAAATCAAAGGGTACTAGTCACGTTTACTGACATTTTGTGACCTCATCGTAGGACGAATGCCCGTAGCATTGTAGTTTTAAAGATGTCATACAAGCGGTGTCTACTGCAATGGCACACAGTCCGAGGGAACTCCAATGCCACAACAACATCACACGCAGCCCGGGGATCGGTTCAATCGCTATTTCAAGATTGCCCCGGCTTTGTGCGATCAACTTCGTAACGAGGTGTTTCACATTCGCCACGAGGTTTACGCACGGGAATTCGGATTCGAACCGCTTCGTGCTGACGAAAAAGAGACAGACGCCTACGACCGCCATTCCTTGCACTGCATCGTCAAGACCGCCGACGACGCCGATCACCTCGTGGGTTGTGCCCGCATCGTCATGCCGGACCCCGACGCACCGCATGCGCCGCTGCCTTTCGAGATCGCCTGCCGCGACACGCTGGACCGCAGCATCATTGACCCGGCCAAGCTGCCGCGCCACCGCATCGCCGAGGTGTCTCGCCTCGCCGTGATGGCGGATTTTCGGCGGCGCAAGGGTGAGAAGCTCTCGGCCGACGCGAGCCTGAACGAGCAGGACTTCGGCGGCGTCGGTGTGCACCGTTTCCCGAACATCCCCCTGAGCCTGTACAGCGCGGCCGTGCTGATGGCGCAGCGCCAGGACATCGAATACCTGTTCGTCCTGACCGAGCCGCGCCTGTCCAAGCATTTCGCCAAATTCGGCGTGAACATCACCCCGATCGGCGAACCCATCGACTTCCATGGCATCCGGGTGCCGTCGGTGATGCGCGTGGCCGAAATCTACCCCGGCTTGCGCACGCTGTTTCGACCGATCTGGCACGCGATCGAGAAACAGCTCGACGTCGCCTACGCAGCCGGTTTGCCGGTGGTGTCTTCCCAGGCCGATTTCGAAACCAATAGCGAACTGCTCGCACTGCACTGACGCGCTCGGCGTCAAGCCTGCGGGCGCAATGCCCGCCGGTATTGCACGGCTTCGGCCACGTGGGCCGTTTCGGTGTTCTCCGCCCCGGCCAGATCGGCAATGGTGCGCGCCACCTTGAGCGCACGGTGGATGCTGCGCGCCGACCAGCCCAATCGCGCGGCCGCGGTGTTGAGGAACTTCGCCGCCCCCGCGTCCAGCCGCAATTGCGCATCGATCTCCTGCCCCTCCAGCGCCTGGTTGGATTTGCCCTGGCGTGCGATGGCCCGTGTGCGCGCCGCGCTGCTGCGTGTGCGGATGGCATCGGTCGATTCGCCGGGCGGCGCATGGATCAGCTCCTGCGGTGCGAGCGCCGGCACCTCCACGTGGAGATCGATCCGGTCGATCAGCGGCCCGCTGAGTTTGCTCTGATAACGCAGCACCTGATCGGGAGAACAGCGGCAGGCGGTCTGCCTGGAGCCGAGGTAGCCGCAAGGGCAAGGGTTCATGGCCGCGATCATCTGGAACCGGGCCGGAAATTCCGCTCGCCGCGCCGCACGCGCAATGGTGATGCGGCCGGTCTCCAGCGGTTCGCGCAGGGCCTCGAGCGCCGAGCGTGGAAACTCGGGCAGTTCGTCGAGGAACAGCACGCCGTGGTGCGCCAGCGAAATTTCCCCCGGGCGCGGCGGCGAGCCGCCACCGACCAGCGCCACGGCGCTGGCCGTGTGGTGCGGTGTGCAGGTGGGCCGGGTGGCCCAGCGTTCGAGCACGAAACGCCCCCCGATGCTGGCCACGGCGGCACTTTGCAGGGCTTCCTCCACGGTCATTGGCGGCAGCAGCCCGGCGAAACGCTGGGCCAGCATGGATTTGCCGGAACCGGGCGGACCGACCATCAGCAGGCTGTGGCCTCCGGCCGCGGCGATCTCCAACGCACGCTTGGCAGCGGCCTGGCCCTTCACGTCGGACAGGTCGGCGTAGGGCGCGGTGGGCGGCAGCACGCGCGGTGCCAACCGTGCCCAGCCATCGGCGTCAAGGTGGCTGTCTTCGGCCGTTGCCGTTGCGGGTTCCGGCAGAAAGTGGCGCACCACGTCCAGCAGATGCCGCGCGCGGTACACCTCGGCATCGGGCACCAGTGCGGCCTCCTCCGCACTGGCCGGCGGCAGCACCAGACGCGTGCGCACCTGCTGCGCCTGCAGCGCCAGGCTCACCGCGAGGGCGCCGCGCACCGGTCGCAGCGCACCCGAAAGCGAAAGTTCGCCCGCGAACTCGTAGCCGGCAAGGCGGCTGCCGTCGATCTGTCCGCTGGCTGCAAGAATGCCCAGGGCGATCGGCAGGTCGAAGCGGCCCGAGTCCTTCGGCAGATCGGCCGGGGCCAGGTTGACCGTGATGCGCTTGTTGTGCGGAAACGCTAGCCCGGCATTCTGGATGGCCGACCGCACGCGTTCGCGGGCCTCCTTGACCTCCACATCGGCGAGACCGACGAGGGTGAAGCTCGGCAAACCGTTGACGAGATGCACCTCAACGGTGACAGCCGGCGCTTCCAACCCCAGCAAAGCGCGGCTTTGCACCAAAGATAAGCTCATTCGTTCATTCCTCCCTCATTCGGTGCATGCGCGCAAAGTAAAACAATGCATCAGTTTGTTCGCACCACCATGGTGCCAATACCACCATGGGTGTCTGGGTTTAACGCGCTACGCGGGTGCCGCGTGCACCCTGGCCTTGGGGAATTTGGCACGCTCCGTGCTTATGACGACGCGTCATTCCTTTTTTTACATTTGGAGCGAACCATGAAACTGACAGCCCCCAAGACCTTGGTTCTTGTGGATCCCGCAGCGTCCGGCCGTGTTTCCGCACAGCCGGCACCTGCGCCCGACAACACCTTGGCTTGCGCTGTCGGGGCGGTCTCCGTTGGCCGCGTCTGCGGCAATTCCTGAATCTTCCACTGGAGAATGCAATATGAAACTCGTAACGGCCATCATCAAACCGTTCAAGCTTGACGAGGTGCGTGAAGCCCTGTCCGGCATCGGTGTGCAGGGCATCACCGTGACCGAAGTCAAAGGCTTCGGCCGCCAGAAGGGCCATACGGAGTTGTACCGCGGCGCCGAGTACGTGGTCGACTTCCTGCCCAAGGTCAAGATCGAGGCGGCCGTCTCCGAGGAACTGGTCGACCGCGTGATCGAGGCCGTCGAAGGCGCGGCCCGCACCGGCAAGATCGGCGACGGGAAGATCTTCGTCTACAACCTGGAGCAGGTTGTCCGCATCCGCACCGGCGAGACCGGCAAAGAGGCGCTGTAAGCCGCATTCGCAAAAAGAAAGAAACTTCGAAATGAAAAAACTGCTTGCTTCTTTTGTGCTTGGCCTGAGTTTGCTGGCCGGCGGCACGATGTCCATGGCCCAGGCGCCGGCCGCCACCGCGTCCGAGCCGGCCGCTGCGGCTTCCGTCGCCGCACCGGCGCCGGCTGCCGCCGCTCCCGCCGCCGCGGCGCCTGCTGCTGCCGCACCGGCTGATGCGGCTTCCGCCGCCGCTGCGCCCGCTCCCGTTCCGAACAAGGGCGACACCGCCTGGATGTTGGTTTCCACCCTGCTGGTCATCCTGATGACCGTGCCCGGCCTGGCCCTGTTCTATGGCGGCTTGGTGCGCAGCAAGAACATGCTGTCCGTGCTGATGCAGGTCATGGTCACGTTCTCGCTGATCGTGGTGCTGTGGTTCATCTACGGCTACAGCCTCGCATTCACCGAGGGCAATGCCTATATCGGGGGCTTTGACAGATTGTTCATGAAGGGCATCTGGGACAACGCCGCGGGCACGTTCGCCAACGGCGCGACCTTCAGCAAGGGCGTCGTGATTCCGGAAATCGTGTTCGCCGCCTTCCAGGCCACGTTCGCCGGCATCACCTGTACGCTGATCGTCGGTGCCTTCGCCGAACGCATCAAGTTCTCCGCCGTGCTGCTGTTCATGGTCATCTGGTTCACCTTCAGCTACGCGCCGATGGCCCACATGGTCTGGTTCTGGATGGGCCCTGACGCCTACACCGGCAAGGAAGTGGTCGACGCGATGAACGGCAAGGCCGGCCAGATCTGGCAATGGGGCGCGCTGGACTTCGCCGGCGGCACCGTGGTGCACATCAACGCCGCCGTCGCCGGTCTGGTCGGTGCCTTCATGGTCGGCAAGCGCATCGGCTACGGCAAGGAAGCCATGGCGCCGCACAGCCTGACGCTGACCATGGTCGGTGCCTCGCTGCTGTGGGTGGGCTGGTTCGGCTTCAACGCCGGCTCCGCACTCGAAGCCAACGGCTTCGCCGCCCTGGCCTTCATCAACACCCTGGGCGCCACGGCGGCCGCGGTGCTGGCCTGGTCCATCGGTGAAGCGCTGCACAAGGGCAAGGCTTCGATGCTGGGTGCCGCTTCCGGCGCCGTGGCCGGCCTGGTCGCCATCACGCCGGCTGCCGGCAACGTCGGCATCGGCGGCGGCCTGATCATCGGCTTCATCGCCGGCTTCGCCTGCCTCTGGGGTGTGACCGGCCTGAAGAAGATCCTCGGCGCGGACGACTCGCTCGACGTGTTCGGTGTGCATGGTGTCGGCGGTATCGTCGGTGCGCTGCTGACCGGCGTGTTCAACTCGCCTTCCCTGGGCGGCCCCGGCTTCGTGGCCGACTGGGTCACGGCCACCGGTGTCACCGCTGCCGACTACTCCATCGCTTCGCAAGTGTGGATCCAGGCCAAGGCCGTGCTGCTGACCATCGTCTGGTCGGGTGTGGTTTCCATCATCGCCTACAAGATCGTCGACATGACCATCGGTCTGCGTGTCAGCGAAGAAGACGAACGCGAAGGCCTGGACATCACGTCCCACGGCGAAACCGCCTACAACAGATAAGCTGGAGGCAACCGGGAGCGCAGGGCGCTTCCGGCTCCTGTCTCGAAAAGCCCGCAGGAGCTCCGGTTCCCGCGGGCTTTTGTCTTTGGTCGATGTCAGTCGGCGCACAATGGCGCGAAACAATTTCGCGACCTCTAGAGACATTCCCATGACTTCTCCCCTCGTCCTGCAAAGCGGCGCGCTGCGCTGCGAACTCAGGCCCGAACTCGGCGGCTGCATCACCGGCCTTTGGTTCGGCGACGTGCCGGTGCTGCGCTCCGCACCGGCCCACACCGTGGCCACCGCGCGGCTTGGCGGCAGCTACGCGATGGTGCCGTTTTCCAACCGCATCGCGCAGGCCCACCTGCTCTGGCAGGGCACGAGCCATCCGCTGGTGCAGAACAACGGCCCCGAGCCGCATGCCATCCACGGCCATGGCTGGCAGCGCGCATGGGAAGTGCTCGAGTGCGACGCCACCTCGGCGCTGATCGGCTTCGAGCACCGGCCCGACGCGGCCTGGCCGTTCGCCTTCGACACCTCCCAAAGCCTGCGCATTACCGGCCACGCGCTGGAGATCACCTTGAGCGCCACCAACCGATCCGCCACCGAAGCGCCGATCGGGCTGGGCTGGCATCCCTATTTCGCGAAACGCGGCGAGGCGCATATCGCCTTCACCGCCGCCGGCCGCTGGGAAAACGGCGCCGACATGTTGCCCACGCACCGCGAGGCCAGCACAGGCATCGACGCCGACTGCGCCGCCATCGACGTGGACCATTGCTTCGACGGCTGGAACGGCGTGGTGCAGCTCACCGACGAAAGGCTGCGCATCCGCATCGGCTCCAACCTCGACCATCTGGTGGTGTTCACCAACGCCGGCAAGAACTTCGTCGCCATCGAGCCGGTGAGCCACGTCAACAACGCGCTGAACCTGATGGCCGCCGGCCGCTACAACGCCGCGGCACTCGGCGTGAGCGTGCTGCAGCCCGGCGAAACCAAGACCGCCACCATGAGCATCAGCGTGGAGGCCGTATGACGGATCGCTGGCGCACCGTGGTGGCCGAACCCAACGAACTCGGCGAGTCCCCCTTCTGGCATCCGGCGGAGCAGCGGCTCTACTGGGTGGACCTGGAGGCGAAGCTGATCCTGCGCACCCAGCCCGGCAGCGGCTTGGTCGAGCGCTGGGCCGTGCCGCAGGAGCCGGGCTGCATCGCCCCCGCGGCGCGCGGCGGGCTGGTCGTGGCCCTGCGCGACGGGGTGTACCGCGCACACGAATGGGGCGGCGCGCTCACGCGCATCGCGACTTTTGACTACGACCCGGCCACCACGCGTTTCAACGACGGCAAATGCGATCCGCTGGGCCGCTTCTGGGCCGGCACCATCTTCGAGCCGCGCAGCGCCAACGAGGCGAAGTTGTATTCCGTCGATGGCCGCGGCGGCCGCGCGCCGGAGGTGAAGCTGCAGGCCGGCGACGCCATCACGGCCAACGGCCTGGCCTGGTCGCCGCGTGGCGACACGGTGTATTGGTCGGATACGCCGCACCACGTCATCCACGCCTGGGACTGGGCGGCCGACACCAACACGCTGACGCGGCATCGAGTGTTCCAGCAGTTCGCCGGCAAACCGGCGGGCTGGACGCCGGGCCTGCCGGACAACGGGGGTTATGGCGGCCGACCCGACGGCGCCACCGTGGACGCCGAAGGCAACTACTACGCCGCCATGTTCGAAGGCCGGCGCGTCTGCAAATTCGCACCCGACGGCCGCCTCCTCGCCGAAATCGAAACCCCGGCGCAATGCCCGACCATGCCCTGCCTGGGCGGGCCGGAACTACGCACGCTCTACCTCACCACCGCGCGCCACAAGCGCCCGGCGGCCGAACTCGCGGCCCTGCCGGGATCGGGCTGCGTGTTCGCCATGGACGTGGATGTGCCGGGCCTGCCGGTCAACTTCTTCCAGGACTGACCTGTTGTGAAGCCGCGCAAGAATTGCACGCCGCGCCTGCAAAAAATTCACAAGCCGCTCCAGCGCCGCAGCGGATACCAACAGTTACCATGACCGGCATGGACGCCGCACTGCAAAGCCTGATCACGCGCATCGCCGATGCGGCGGCCACGGCCACGCCGCTGCGTTTTCGCGGTGGCGGCAGCAAGGATTTCTACGGCCAGGCGCTGCGGGGCGAGATCGTCGACACCACGGTGTTCTCCGGCATCACCAGCTACGAGCCGAGCGAACTGGTGGTGTCGGCACGTGCCGGCACGCCGCTTTCCGAACTCGAGGCCGTGCTGGCCGCGAAAGGCCAGTGCCTGCCGTTCGAGCCGCCGCATTTCGCCGAAGGTGCCACGGTGGGCGGCATGGTCGCTGCCGGCCTCAGCGGCCCGGCCCGGGCCAGCGTCGGCGCGGTGCGCGACTACATGCTAGGCGTGACGCTGATCAATGGCCGCGCCGAGCTGTTGAGCTTCGGCGGCACGGTCATGAAGAACGTGGCGGGCTACGACGTGTCGCGGCTCATGGCCGGCTCGCTCGGCACGCTCGGCCTGATCACCGAAGTGCACCTCAAGGTGCTGCCGGTGCCGCCGGCCGAGGCCACGCTGCGCTTCGCCTGCGGCCAGGCCGAAGCCTTGCGCCTGCTGCACGCCTGGGGCGGCCAGCCGCTGCCGCTGAACGCGAGCTGCTGGATGGAAGCGCCGGCGGGCGAGGGCGTGCTGTTCCTGCGGCTGCGCGGCGCCGTGGCCGCGGTGGAAGCGGCCTGCACGCGCCTGGGCGGGGAGCTGCTCGCACCCGCCGCTTTGGCAGGCGAAGACGGCTTCGCCTGGCAGGCGCTGCGCAACCATCGGTTGCCCTGGTTCCGATCGACAACGCCCGCCGAAAGCCAGTTGTGGCGGCTTTCCGTGCCACAGACCGCGCCGGTGCTCGATCTGCCCGGCCCGACCCTGGTCGAATGGCACGGCGGGCAGCGCTGGCTCAAGGCGGCGCCCGGCGACGAAGCCCGCATCCGCGCGACGGCCCGGCAAGTCGGCGGAAGTGCTACTCTTTTCAGAGCTGACGCCACAGAAGCGGTGGCCGATGAGGCGCGTTTCGATGCACTGTTGTCGCCGCTGGACGGCATCCATCTCCGCCTGAAACAGCAGTTCGATCCGGCCGGCATCTTCAACCCTGGCCGGCTGTACCCGCAGTTCTGACCCATCCACACCGTGCGCCGCCTGCTCCACGTTGCCGACCGCCACCGCACAGCCTCGACCACCCGGCTGCTCGGATTGCTGCTGGCCTTCAATGCCGGCGCCATCAATGCGGGCGGCCTGCTGGTGGTGCACATGTACACCTCGCACATGTCGGGTTTCGCCTCGCAGGTGGCCGACAGCCTGGTGCTGGGCAACGTCACCCTGCTGCTCGGCGCGCTGGGCGCGCTGCTGGCCTTCACCGCGGGTGCCGCCACCACCGCCATCATCGTCAACTGGGCGCGCGTGCACCGGCTGCGCAGCGCCTACGCCCTGCCGCTGCTGCTGGAAGCCGCGCTGCTGCTGCCGTTCGGCCTGATGGGGGCGATCACGCTCACCTGGGACACACCCTTTGCCGTGCCGCTGACGGTGCTGCTGCTGTCCTTCATCATGGGCCTGCAGAACGCGGTGGGCAGCAAGGTTTCCGCCGGGCGCATCCGCACCACCCACATGACCGGCAACCTGACGGACCTCGGCATGGAACTCGGCAAGCTGCTGTACTGGAACCGCAACGGCACGCCGCCTGAGGCGCAGGTGCGCTCCAACCGCAGCCGCATGACGCTGCACGGCGGATTGATCGGCATGTTCATCGCCGGTGGCCTGTTCGGCGCGGCCGGCTTCAAGTACGTCGGATTCCTGTGGGTCGTGCCGCTGGCTGCGTTGCTGCTGGCGCTGTCCCTGCCCACCGTGCGGCATGACCTGCGGCGTTCGCTGTACCTGCGCGCGCGCCTGGTCGCGCTGGGGCAACGCCTGCGCCGCGGCCGCAAACCCGCGTCACCGCCCGCCTGAGAAACCGCACGATGCAGACCAAGCTCTCCCCGGAATTCGAGAACACCCCCGACGGTCTGGCCGCCGAGGCCATCCTGCGCAAGTGCGTGCATTGCGGCTTCTGCACCGCCACCTGCCCGACCTACCAGCTGCTCGGCGACGAGCTCGACGGCCCGCGTGGCCGCATCTACCTGATGAAACAGGTGCTCGAAGGCGCCGAGCCCACGCGCAGCACGCAGCTGCACCTCGACCGCTGCCTCACCTGCCGCAACTGCGAAAGCACCTGTCCGAGCGGCGTGGACTATGGCCACCTGGTCGACATCGGCCGCAAGATCGTGGACGCCAAGGTGCCGCGCCCCGCCAGCGAGCGCGCCATGCGCTGGGCGCTGAAGGAGGGGCTGAACTCGCCGATGTTCGGGCCGGCCATGAAACTGGGCCAGGCCGTGCGTGGCGTGTTGCCGGGCAAGCTCAAGGCCAAGGTGCCGGCACCGCAGAGCGCCGGCGTCTGGCCCAGCGCCAGCCACGCGCGCCAGGTCTTGATGCTGACGGGCTGCGTGCAGCCTTCGATGATGCCCAACATCAACGGCGCCACCGCGCGCGTGCTCGACGCGGCCGGCATCCAGACCCTGGTGGCGGCCGAGGCCGGCTGCTGCGGGGCCGTGAAGTTCCACCTCAACGACCAGGAAGGCGGCAAGGCGCAGATGCGCGCCAACATCGATGCCTGGTGGCCATTCGTCGAACAGGTCGAAGCCATCGTGATGAACGCCTCGGGCTGCGGTGTCACCGTCAAGGAATACGGCCATCTGCTGGCCGACGACCCGGCCTACGCCGCAAAGGCCGCTCGCATCAGCGCCCTCACGCGCGATCTCAGCGAGTTGCTGCCGACGATGCTGCCCGCGCTCACCGCGGCGCTGCAGGCGCGGCCCGCGCACGCGGGCGAGAAACTCGCGTTCCATCCGCCCTGCACCCTGCAGCACGGCCAGCAACTGCGCGGCGGCGTGGAAACCCACCTGCGCGCGCTCGGCTTCGACGTGCGCACCTGTGTGAACGAAGCACACCTGTGCTGCGGCTCGGCCGGCACTTATTCGGTGCTGAACCCCGGCATTGCCACGCAGTTGCGCGACCGCAAGCTCGGCCACCTCGCGCAGTCGTTCGGCACCGACCAGCCCGAGACCATCATCAGCGCCAACATCGGCTGCATCACGCATCTGCAGAGCGGCACGGCCACGCCGGTGAGGCATTGGGTGGAGGTGCTCGACGCGGCGCTGGCCGCAGCGTGACAGCCTGCTGACACCACGTTGTCAGCAGCCCCCGCCCACCATGGAGGCCTTCACAACTTGTTCGAAAGGTCCCTCCATCATGTCCAACCCACACGCCATCAGCTGGTTCGAGATTCCCGTGCGCGACCTCGACCGTGCGCAGAATTTCTATGAAACCGTGCTGCGCAAGACACTCCTGCGCCAGCAGTTCCCGATGGGCGACAAGGTGTACCCTCTGGCGATTTTTCCCGCCACCGAACACGGCACCAAGGGTTGCCTGATGAGCGGGCACGATACCTTGGCCTCCAGCACCGAGGGCAGCCTGGTGTACCTGGATTGCGGCGACAGCATCGATGCGGCCATCACGCGTTGCCGGCAGGCCGGCGGCATGTTGCTCAAGGCGAAGACGGCGCTGCCGCCGGGCATGGGTTGCTTCGCCCACATCCAGGACCTCGAGGGCAACCGGGTGGGCCTGCATGCCGCCGCGTAACTGGATCGCCGTGGCCAGCGCCGAACACGCGCGGCGCGGCTGCGCGGCGCAGCCTTCGGGCTTCATGCAGGTCTGCCACGGCAAGGCTGCACCGCTGCGCAAGGTGGCGCCGGGCGACCGCGTGGCCTACTACGCGCCGGCGCTGACCATGGGCGGCAAGGACAGGCTGCAGAGCTTCGTCGCCATCGGCTTGGTGCAGCCGGGCGCGCCGTACACGGTCGACATGGGCGGCGGCTTCGTGCCCTACCGGCGCGATGTGGCCTACGTGCCGGCCCGCGAGGCGCCGATCGCGCCGCTGCTGGATGCCTTCGAATTCGTGGAGGACCGCAGCCGTTGGGGTTATAAGTTCCGCTTCGGCCTGTTCGAAGTGAGTGGTCCGGACATGCGGCTCATCGCGCAAGCGATGGCGGCGCCGCTCGATGCACTCTGTTTTTGATAGCTTCTCACGCAGTATCCACCTGCTCTATTCGTCGAAATAGTGACTGCCCATGCGCCGCGCCGACCGCCTGTTCCAGATCGTCCAGCTGATCCGTGGCCGGCGCCTGACCACGGCGGCTTTCCTGGCGGCGCGGCTCGAGGTGTCGGAACGCACCGTGTACCGCGACGTGGGCCAGTTGCAGCACCAGGGCGTGCCCATCGAGGGCGAGGCCGGCGTGGGTTACCGGCTGGGCCGGGGCTTCGAACTGCCGCCGCTGATGTTCACCCAGGGCGAGGCCAACGCGCTGGTGGCCGCCGCACGGGTGGCGCAGGCCTGGCTCGACGCGGGGCTGGCGGGCGAGGTGGAGGGCGCGCTGGGCAAGATCCTCTCGGTGCTGCCGCCGACGGCGCGGGCCTCGGCGGAAAGCCTGGCGCTGTATGCGCAGGAAGTGGGCGGCCTGACACCAGCGGAGCAGAACCTGCTGCAGGCGGTGCGCGAGGCCGCGCAGGCCCGGCGCAAGCTGCGGCTCGGCTATCTGGACCTGGCCGACCTTCCGAGCCAGCGCGTGGTGCGCCCCCTGGGCTGCTTCTACTGGGGCAAGATCTGGACGCTGTCGGCCTGGTGCGAAACGCGGCAGGATTTCCGCAGTTTCCGGATCGACCGCATCCGGCAATGGCAGGTGCTGGACGCGTCTTTCCGCGACGAAGCCGGCAAGACCCTGGCCGACATGCTGCGCAAGGTCAAAGGGGAACTGGCCGCCAAGGCGGCACGGGGCAATAACGGAAATAGCGCTGGCTAGAATTGCTATTTAAAATATAGCTACCTGCGCAGAGATGGATTGCGCCAGAGGCCGATTTAGTTATCCATCCTCGGCTCAGGCCGCGAGTGCGGCCTCGATGTCCTTGCGCAGGCTCTTGGGCGTGTCCGTCGGCGCAAAACGCTGGATGACCTGGCCGTCCTTGCCCACGAGGAACTTGGTGAAGTTCCACTTGATCGCCTTGGTGCCGAGCAAACCAGGCGCCTCCTTGGTCAGCCATTGGTAGAGCGGATGGGCGTTGGCGCCGTTCACGTCGATCTTGGCCATCATCGGGAAATCGACACCGTAGTTGAGCTGGCAGAAGCTGGCGATCTCGGCGTTGGCGCCCGGGTCCTGCGCGCCGAACTGGTTGCACGGGAAGCCCAGCACCACCAGGCCTTGCGGGCCGTAGGCCTTGTGCAGTTCTTCCAACCCCGCGAACTGCGGTGTGAAACCGCAGGCGCTCGCGGTGTTCACGATGAGCAGGGCCTGGCCCTTGAACCGGGAAAGCGGCACCGGCTGGCCGTCGATGCCGAGCGCTTCGAAGTCGTAGATGGAAGAGGTCATGCGCCCATTGGACTCCAAAAACTCAATGCAGGTTGTCGTTGCGCGCGATGAACAGCAGGTGATCCACCTCTTCGCGGTAGTTCACGCAATTGCGCTGGTGCCAGCGGCGGATCAGCCACATGAACCCGGCCACCACCAGGCCGAACACGGTGATCGCGCCAAAGGCCGACAGGCCCATGCCGGTGGACAGGGTGTAGAACGCGCCCAGGCCCAGGATGCAGGCCTGCTCGTTGAAGTTCTGCACCGCGATCGAGCGGCCCGCGCCCATCAGGTTGTGGCCGCGGTGCTGCAGCAGCGCGTTCATCGGTACCACCAGGAAGCCGCCCAGGCCGCCGAGCAGAATCAGGAAGGGCGCGGCGATCCACACGTTGTGGATGAAGTTCAGCAGGATCACCAGCACGCCCATGGCGATGCCCAGCGGAATCACCTTGGTGGCGGTGTCCAGCTTCATGCGCATCGACGCCACCACCGCACCCACCGCCGTGCCGATGGCCACCACGCCCACCAGGCTGGACGCTTGCGTCGTGCTGTAGCCCAGCGCGGCCGCGCTCCAGGCCAGCACGATGTACTTGAGGTTGCCGCTCACGCCCCAGAACAGCGTGGTCGTGGCCAGGGAGATCTGGCCCAGCTTGTCGCGCCACAGCCGGCTGTTGCAACGCCAGAAGTCGGGCAGCAGCGCGATGGTGTTCTTGGGCATGGGCCGCATCTCCACCCCGGTGTGCGGAATGCGGGTGTTGAACCAGGCGGCCAGCGCGTAGACCAGGATCAGCACCGAGATCGCGGCCTCGGCCGGGGTGTCGACACCGGTGTCGATGAGCGGGATGTCGATGGCCAGCAGGTGCTTGGACACTGCCGCGCCGATCAGCTGGCCGCCCAGCAGCACGCCCAGGATGATGGAGCCGATCGTCAGGCCCTCGATCCAGCCATTGGCCTTGACCAGCTGCGAGGCCGGCAACAACTCGGTGAGGATGCCGTACTTGGCCGGCGAATAGGCGGCTGCGCCCAGGCCCACCACCGCGTAGGAGATCAGCGGATGCGAGCCGAACAGCATCATCAGGCAGCCCAGCACCTTGATGCCGTTGCTGAACAGCATGACCTTGCCCTTGGGCATGGCGTCGGCGAACGCACCCACGAACGGTGCCAGGATCACGTAGAAAAGCGCGAACATCGGCACCAGCGCGGCCTGCTGCCATTCCGGCGCACCACTGGTACGCAACAACTGCACGGCACCCACGAACAATGCATTGTCTGCCAGCGAGCTGAAAAACTGCGCCGACATGATGGTGAAAAAACCGCGCTTCATTAAATGCTGTGGGCGGCATCAGTGGGGCTGATGCAGGGTGATTTAAGACATCTCTCTTAGGAGAGCGGGTTATATCACGCGGGCCAATGCCAAAATCCCTGAAAGCCCCGCAACTCCTAGGTCCCTGGGCCGGCAACCGGCCCAATGGCCTGATCCAACATCAGGTTTTTTGCCATGCCACGTCCGATCCAGGCCACCATCCACACCGAAGCCTTGCGTCACAACCTGGCCCGCGCACGCGCGGCCGCACCCGAGGCCCGCGTCTGGGCGGTGGTCAAGGCCAACGCCTACGGCCACGGCATCGAACGGGCGTTCGAAGGCCTGCGCGGCGCCGACGGTTTTGCGCTGCTCGACCTGAACGAGGCCGAACGTGTGCGCGCACTCGGCTGGCGCGGCCCGATCCTGCTGCTCGAAGGCGTGTTCGAGCAACGCGACCTCGAGCTGTGCTCGCGGCTCGGCCTGTGGCACACCGTGCATTGCGACGAGCAGATCGACATGCTGGCCACGCACAAGACGCAGGTGCCGCACCGGGTGTTCCTGAAGATGAATTCGGGCATGAACCGCCTGGGCTTCACGCCGCAGCGTTACCGCGCCGCCTGGACCCGGCTCAACGCCCTGCCGCAGGTCGACGAGATTTCGCTGATGACGCATTTCGCCGATTCCGACGGCCGGCGCGGCGTGGCCGAACAGATGGCGGTGTTCAATGCCGTCACGGCCGACCTGCCTGGCGAACGCACGGTGGCCAACAGCGCCGCCACGCTGCGCCACACCGTCGGCGGGCCGCTGCAGCGGCCCGATCTCGCCGCCCAGGTGGCGGCCGACTGGGTGCGCCCCGGCATCGTGGTCTACGGCAGCGCGCCCGATTTTCCCGAGTACACGGCCGAGCAGTGGGGCTTGCAGCCGGCGATGACGCTGGCCGCCAAGCTCATCGGCGTGCAGGAACTCGATGCCGGCGCGGCCGTGGGCTACGGCTGCCACTTCGTCGCCGAGCGGCCGATGCGTATCGGCGTGGCGGCCTGCGGTTATGCTGACGGTTATCCGCGCATCTGCCCCACCGGCACACCGGTGCTGGTCGACGGCGTGCGCACGCAGACGGTCGGCCGCGTCAGCATGGACATGCTGGCCGTGGACCTCACGCCGGTGCCGGACGCGGGCTTCGGCAGCGAAGTCACCTTGTGGGGCCGGGCGGCCAACGGCGCGCTGATGCCGATCGACGAGGTGGCCCGCATGGCGGGCACCGTGGGCTACGAGCTGATGTGCGGCCTGGCACCGCGGGTGCCGGTGGTGGTGGACTAGCGTTCCGGGCGGCCGGGCTCAATACAGCCCGTGCCTGCGCGCATGCAGCCGCGCCAGCCCGAGCAGGGCATCGGTGAACGGCGTGGCCACACCGGTCATCGCGCCGAGTTCGCGCACCACCGTGACCAGCGCGTCGAGCTCGACCGGCCTGCCGGCTTCCACGTCCTGCAGCATCGAGGTCTTGAATGCGCCGAGCTTGCGCGTCACGGCATGGCGGTCCTCGGGTTGCTGGTCGATGGCGATGCCCAGGCGCGCGCCGATCTCCTTGGCCTCGAGCATCACCTGCGAGACGAAGCCGCGCACCAGGTCGTCGTCCATGATCAGGTCGGTGGTGGCGCCGGTGAAGGCGCTGATCGGGTTCACCGTCATGTTGCCCCAGAGCTTGAACCAGGTGTCCTTTTGAATCTGCTCCGACACCGGCGCCTCGAAGCCGGCCTGTGCGAGCAGCGCGGCCAGGGCCTGCACCCGTGGCGTGTATTCGCCCGAGGGTTCACCGAGGATCAGCTTGTTGCCGAAGTGGTGGCGCACGAAGCCGGGGCCGTTGAGCGCGCAACTCGCATGGACCACGCAGCCGATGACATTGGCGGCCGGGATCGCACGCGCGATGTCGCCGGTGGCGTCCACGGCCTGCAGCGGCCGGCCTTCGAATGCGCCGCCGAAACCCTGCAGGAACCACCACGGCACGCCGTTCATCGCGGTGAGCACGATGGTGTGCGGGCCGATCAGCGGCCCGATCCGGCGCGCCACGTCCTGCAGCGCCGGCGCCTTCACGGCGACGACGACCAGGTCCTGCACGCCGAGCGTGGCGGGGTCGGTAGTGGCCTGCACGGCTGCCGAGGTCGTCGCGCCGTCTGCCTCCAGGCGCAGGCCATGCTGTTGCAGGGCCTGCAGGGTCGCGCCGCGGGCCACCACGCTGACGTCCTGGCCGATGGCGGCCAGCCGCGCGCCGATCCAGCCGCCGATGGCGCCGGCGCCGTAGATGCAAACACGCGAGATTTTGCTGGTGATCATGTTGATGCCTGGAGTCCAAGTACGATGGTGCGAGCGACGCAACGCGTAAGCGTAACTTGCTTCGAGGCGTCAATGAAAGCGTTCCAGAGCGCTGCTACTAAAAAAGGAATCGAGCGATGAGCAACTCGACAGGGCAGACGGCGAGTACGCGGCTTGGGGAGATCGACGTGCTCCGCGGTCTGGCGGCGTTGGCCGTGGTGGTTTTTCACTTTACCGGGCACCTGCATCGCTACATGACGGATTTCCCATTCGATTTCCAGCTCGGTCACTATGGCGTGCAGATGTTCTTCGTGATCTCGGGTTTTTTCATCTTCATGACGGTGGAGAAATGCCGAAACGCCCGGGAGTTTCTGGCCCTGCGTTTCAGCAGGCTCTATCCCGTGTATTGGGCGACCTTGGCGGCATGGATGGCTTATGAGGTCCTGATCGCCCACCAGCACCCCTGGCTCAGGGCCTACTTTTGGAATGCGACGATGCTGCAGGCTTTCGTTGGCGAGGGAGACATCGACATCGTGTTCTGGAGTCTCGCGGTCGAAATGACCTTCTACGGTTTGATGGCGCTGCTCATGGTCACGGGCGCGATCCGTCATGCGGTGGCCGTGACCGTGCTGTGGCTGTTCGTGGCCAACCTATGGCCGTTGGTCATCGACGTCCCGGCAGTGCAGTTCCCGGTGATCAAGACGCTTGCCGGCGTGCTGGTCTACGCGCCCTACTTCGTGGGCGGCATGGTTTTCCACCTGCTGCGGAAATCCGCCTGGAAGACGCCGATGCCCGGGCTGGGTGTCCTCGCGCTGTGCGTGCTCACCGCATGGAACACCGGGGGTACCGAAATCGGCGTGGTCGCTGCGGTGGTGTTCGTGCTGATGGGCTTGGCACTGAGCGGCAAATTGCGTCTGCTCGTTGCCGCACCCACCTTGTGGCTCGGCGCCATTTCCTACTCGCTCTATCTGGTGCATCGCAACGTCGGATACGTGGCGCTTTTCAAGCTGCATGCGCTGGGTGTCGACAGTCGCATTTCATTTTTCATCGTCCTCGCCGGCGTGCTGGCGCTGGCGAGCGCCTTCACTTTCTGGATCGAAAGACCCAGCCTGCGCTACCTGCGGCTATGGCAATCTCGCCGGCAGGCGTTGCGCAGTGCAAACCAATCGACGACGTTGGCTTCGTGAATCAAATCGGCCTGGAGGCCATGAATTGTGAGCGCCGAGTGCTCATGTTTCGATAGTACTGAACGGTCCGCTCAATAGCTGTCACCGCGCGTGGCCGTGTATTTGAACTGCGTCAGCAGGTGCGTCGCCGCTGCGGTCAACAGCATGGTGTCGATGCCGATGGCCACGAACAAAGCGCCGGCCGCAAGCCACTTGTCGGCCTGGTCCTTGGTCGTGGCCAGGATGCCCGGCGCCTTGCCCGCGCGCAGGATGCGGCGGATGCCGTCCTCGATCGCGGCCTGGACCTCGGGATTGCCGGGCTGGCCCGGGTAACCCATGGAGGCCGACAGATCGGCCGGCCCGATGAAGATGCCGTCCACGCCGTCCGTGGCGGCGATCGCGTCGAGGTTGCGCATCGCCTCCACGGTTTCGGCCTGCACCAGCAGGCACACCTGGTCGTTGGCCTCATGGATGTAGTTCGGATACCGCTGCCAGCGCGACGAGCGTGCCAGCGCGCTGCCCATGCCGCGGATGCCTTGCGGCGGATAACGCATGGCCTGCGCCAGCGCCAGCGCCTGTTCCGGCGTGTCGACCATCGGCACGAGCAGCGTCTGCACGCCCAGGTCCAGGTACTGCTTGATCAACGCCGTTTCGCCGACCGGCAGCCGTGCGACGGCGTGCGAGCCGGGCTCGGCCGCGAAGGCGCCGTTCGAGCTCGCGATCGCCTGCAGTTGCGCCAAGGTGCTGCGCAGGTCGTTGGGCGCATGTTCGCCATCCACCAGCAGCCAGTCGTAGCCGGTGCCGGCGAGGATTTCGGCGGCATACGCGTCGGCCAGGCCCAGCCACAGGCCGAATTGGGGCCGGCCCTCGCGCATGGCCTGCTTGAACGGGTTGATCGGCGTGTGCATCTGGTCTCCTGGCTGGGCTGTTGTGACCGCATCGATTCTAGGTTTGGCCGGGTGGCGCGCATCGACACGGGTCGACACTGGTTATCCGTCCAGTTATATTCCGGCATGGCCAAAGAAAAAACAATCTACGTCTGCAACGAGTGCGGCGGCACCACGCCCAAGTGGCTGGGCAAGTGCCCGCACTGCAATGCCTGGAACACACTCGTCGAGTCGGTGGCCGAAAGCGCCGCGCCCGCGCGCAACCGCTTTGCCGCGCTGGCCAAGACGGCGGCCGTGGTGGCGCTGGCCGATATCGAAGCCAGCGAGGTCGAACGCACGCCCACCGGCATGGACGAGCTCGACCGCGTGCTCGGCGGCGGCATCGTCGAAGGCGGCGTGGTGCTGATCGGCGGCGATCCGGGCATCGGCAAGTCGACGCTGCTGCTGCAGGCGCTCGACGCGCTGCAGCGCGCCGGCCAGAAGACGCTGTACGTCACGGGCGAAGAGAGCGGCGCGCAGGTGGCGCTGCGCTCGCGCCGGCTCGGCATCGAGGGCAGTCGGGTGCAGGTGCTGGCCGAGATCCAGCTCGAGAAAATCCTGGCCACGCTCGACGCGCACCAGCCGAACATCGCCGTCATCGACTCGATCCAGACGGTCTATTCCGAGCAATTGACCTCGGCGCCGGGCTCCGTGGCCCAGGTGCGCGAATGCGCGGCCCACCTCACGCGCGCCGCCAAGGCCAGTGGCGTGGCCATCGTGCTGGTCGGCCACGTGACGAAGGAGGGCGCGCTCGCCGGGCCGCGCGTGCTGGAACACATGGTCGATACCGTGCTGTATTTCGAGGGCGACACCCACAGCAGCTTTCGCCTGGTGCGGGCCATCAAGAACCGCTTCGGCGCGGTCAACGAGATCCAATGGGGTGTGGGATCACTACTATTGATGACCTGAGCCAGTCAAGATGGGATGATGACTTAATAGTAAGACTACTACTAATCTCTACTATTCTCAGGGGTTAGCAATGCTATCAACGCGTCGTGGGGCAGTGGCAGTATGAGAGCTCCATCTGTGTCTTGCTTGTCCTGCTTAGCTCGCCGTTGGATGCCTCGAACGCGTGCTTGACGGTTAGTGTCTGCGTTGCGCGAAGCCTCGTTCTCTTCAGCCTTTCCCCATAATAAGCAGCGAGTTGGGTATTCCGTTCCATTTCACTCACTAGGTTCAGCGTGCAGAAAAATCGAACTTCCCTAGAGAAAAATATAAAAAATTTTGGACCGAGTTCATTTTGGCAACTTTTCCCTAGCCCTTGCGAAAGATACCCAGCTGATACTACGCCCGACATCATGGACGGTACTTTAAAAAAATTTAACTACAAACTAAAAAGGGAGCAGGTTGTGGGTGATGCAAAACGCCGCAAGGCAGAGATCGAGAAATTAAAAAATCGCGTACAAGCTTGGCGAAATGATCTAAAGGGTGATTCTAAAGTCGTGGCAGAGGCAGCAATCTATGCATTTGAAAATATCGTAATTCCTCGAAAAATGTTTGCTGGTTGTTATCACCTTGCGTTTTTTCTTCGCGAATATCTTGCGAGAGAAAAAGGCATCGGTGTTCAGATGATCGTAGGATGGATCACAGACGAGAGTTGGGCGGGGGCTACTTCTCATGCTTGGATAGAGCACGAGGGGAAAAAAACAGATATCTCGCTCTGGCTGACCGAGCGACCTGAAATGCAGCTTCGAGGCAGCGTACTAATCAATGAATTTGAATTTCTCAAGGGCTTAGTAACACACGTTTACCATAAAGACTTTCCTGAATCAGCAAAGCCTTTTATGCAGACTATCTCTGAAAATTCCGATTTGAAGAGTGTTATTGAGCAGAAGGCCGCTGAACATCTTCAGATTCAGAGATTTTCTGAAGAACCTGCTGGAGCGGACGATTATTTCCGAGGCGCACCTCCGTCAATGAACTATGAGGCCCTCTTAAAGGGCATGGTTAGCTAACAATAAAAATAATCTGCGCCACTGTATCGCAAATAAATTATTATTAGCTCCCATTTTAGTTTTCTCTATTGGAATTGCTATATCTCGACATGAACGGATGCAACCGTGAGAGTTTCACGATTACCAGGAGATTCTGCCTCAATTCAATAAACGACTTGGCGCACTTGGCGAGTTCAGCGAAGGCTCAAAATTTTTTATGCTCAAAGCGCGATCGACCCATTTCATAATTGTTGTGAGCGCGGACGTCGTTCCGATCACCACGAACCGGTGACGATATGGTCGCCCAGTAGGCAGCAGATTTCAGCTCCTGTAGCAATGCCTACCGCATCAACTCAGCACGACTTGCAGCACGCAGCCATGTAAATGAACACTCAAAAATCCGCATGTTTTGAGTTACAACATCACAAAGTTCTCGGCGCCCTGTAACATTTGCCAAAAATGGGGGGTACTTTGGCAGAAAACGAACATACGGCGCATCAAGCCGAGCTTTTGGCAAGCGAGCTCTTTTCGGAATTTTTCTGGTCGAAGCTTGGACCTACAAACCACGACTGGCCATGTGAAGACAAAGAACGTCATCAAGTTGCCACTCACCCCTGTGATGTCGTGTACTACTACGACGAGCCCTATGCGGCTCGACAGACGTACGTGCACTGTGATCTTAAAAGCTATGCCAAGGGAACAATCACAGCGGCGGCAGTGAAAGCGGCTGTTGAGAGTTTGGCAAAACAGGTGGCATGCGCTGAGCGAAGCGAAGAGTGGCGCAAGCTGCACACTCACGACAACGTCACCTTTTCAGTTAGCGGCCTACTTTTCGTCTACAACCACGACGGTGAATATGAGGCCGACTTCCAGAAAAATTTGATGCATATCGCACCGGAAAGTCTTCAACTACCGCGCGGTAGCAAGCTTTTCGTTCTTGGTCCGAAGGAAATTTTTTGGCTTGACAACATCCGCGCCGATATTCAGCAGATGCGTGGAAAAAGCAACCCTGAGGTGCCTGCGCCTGAGTTCTGTTTCTTTTTTCATCCTCAACTGATGCGGCGCGCAAATTTGCAAGTGAAGAAGGCAAAAGCAGCAACGCTTGAGACACTGACGTCTCCGATCATCATTTTGGAGCACCGCGACCCTCGTCGTTCGCACCAGCGTGGGGTAATCGTCTTCTATTCGAGGCCAGGTGACACCGTAGACGAGTTTATGTATCTCATCGACACCATGCGCAAGTACGAACTTCTCGACGAAAACACGTCCGTGAAGGTCAAAACGCTTGGCGCCTCACCTATTTCGTCTCCCACGTTTCAGAAGGCGCAGCTTCAATACATTGAGGGGCTTACCGGCGCAGGCGTGGACACCGATCTTGGTGAGTACGTTAAAGCGATCCGTTATGAACCGATGAGGGAGACGCGTAGCGTGTACTCCAACATTGACCTGGGGACGTGGTCATGAGCGACTTTCTTGACCATCTAAGTGCGAACGACAACGACATCTACGATCTGTTGATTTCCGGCAGGCAGAAGATCACGGAAAACGTTCTCAGGGAGCTTGCCCGAGATCGGGGAATTTTCTGTTCGCCACAGGACTCTCGAGAGGATTTGGCCGACTACCTCTCGATTTTGCCTCATGCATTTCAAGACGTGGCGAGCATCGTGCACAAGCGCGAGCCTGGTGGCCGTAAGGAGAAGATGACGTCGATCCGGCTAAACGTCGTTGTCCCTCCGGCGGATCTTCGGGCCGCGGTGGAGGAATACATTGGAGGAGCGGCCAGAACGGAGCGTGTTACTCACCGGCCTGCAAGCAATGAAGGCTTTATCGTTAATGTGAAGTATGAGGAATTCAATCATTCGCGCGCTCGTCTTCTTCAACGCGAGCGACAAGAGGCCGATATTGAGTTTTTCGTTGTAGATGGACAGACGGTCGTTCGGATGCCCGCCACCGAGAAAGCAAAGCGGATCGTCGAGGCCTTAAAAGACAACGTTGAACGACGACGAAAAGAATCGATTCAAGAAGAGGTGATCGAGCTGGGGGGACTCAGCTCGGTGGCATTGCGGTCCAAGTTCTTTACGCGACTGATTTCAACGTTGGATGGTTTTAAGTTGAAAAACGTGATGAATCTGCGCGTGTCGTCTAACCTCTCGGAACAGGGTGAAGATGATGAGGCACTGGATCTTGAGGATGTTGAAGAAAGCGAAGCACGTGCTGAAATGTTCGCGGTTGTCCATAGCATGGCACTGTCGGGGCAGAATCTGGTGCAATCACAGGAATACAAAGATTTAACTGCACGGGGCTTCTACATCACTTCTATCTCGTGGCGTTCAGAGCAGGATGCAAATCCTCCTGACATAGTTCAGTTTGAGGCTGGCTTTCAAGACCGAAAACTGGGGACTGGCTTCAAGTACAACGTGCAGGGCGCTTTCCGCGCACATAAAGGCGCTCATCGTAAGACGATCGCTCCAGTGGGCGACACTGAGAAGGCCAAGTTGCTTGGTTTGATTGAAACGACCGCGCGCAAGGTGCTAGTTGAGCTAATTGCAGAAGATGCTGAGCTTTCGCAAGGTAGCGATGGCGAACAGGGAGAAAAGCCTTGAAACGATATCGTTGGCTGCAGGCTGACTGGCCTATCTCGATGCGTGCGCTCGGCAAGCGTCTGAAGGCGCGGCCGTTTGGCTCCGACGTTTCTCATGGCTTCGTGATTGATCGGGTACGCGATGACTTGTTAGAGGGACGATACATCGAGCGCATCGAGTACACAGACACCGTGACTGATCCCTTCGGCGTCGAGTTGGCTTTTGAGCGAGTTGAATTCCGTCAGAGTTCATTTCGCGCGACTCCATCGGGCCCAGGGTTGGAGCTGCGAGACCCACCACGCAGCGTTCAGTCGCTGCTTAATCGGCTTTCAGAGGCTTCTGACTTTGAGGTGGCCATCACGGCTCAGGCAGTGGACGTACTTGCATGGAGCGCGAAGTTCCAAAGCCTGGCCGAACTTACATCAGTGGTCGACTCGCTGCAGGTCAATTCCTTGGAGCTCGAACCTGGTATTCGCGCAAAGATTGTGATCAAAGGAGATCGTGACGTCCGATCCTCCTGCACGACATTGACTGGTCCGCGAAAATTTTCCATGGAGAAGATTCAGCTTCGTTTTACCAAGCCAAGCATCGGTACGATCATCTTCGGAAACACCGCCTCGGCATCATTGGGCGTAGATGATCCAGAGGAGCGAATTCTCGAAGCGCTCCGAGATTCACTGCCCCGCTGAGTTGGTATTTCTAACATGATGACGTGGTGATATTTACCAATTGGGGGTTTTGTTGACCACCGCTTTTTCTCACTCAGAGGCTAGGTTTTGAAGGTCCGGGCATGTGCGTTGCGGCCGGCCTGCAGATTACTTTGTCCAAAACAATACCCGCCTGGAGGCGTTGGCCCTAGCTTCTCTTGGACGCCGCATCAGCAGATAGGCAGCCGGAATCACGAACATCGACAGCAGGGGTGCAGTGATCATCCCGCCGACCATCGGCGCTGCGATGCGCTGCATTACTTCGGAGCCGGTACCGGTGCCCCACATGATCGGAAACAGACCCGCAAGAATGACCGCGACCGTCATGGCTTTGGGCCGCACCCGCAGTACCGCCCCTTCCCGTATGGCATCCAGCAAGTCAGCTTCCGTGGTTTTGCCTTGGTCCAGCCGTTCATGCCAAGCATTCTTCAGGTACAGCAGCATGATCACGCCGAACTCGGCGGACACCCCGGCCAGCGCAATGAAGCCCACCGCGCCGGCGATCGACAGGTTGTAGTTCAGAAGGTAGAGCAGCCAGATGCCCCCAATCAGCGCAAACGGCAGCGCTGCCATGATCAGCACTGCTTCGCCAAAACTGGCAAACGTCAGGTACAGCAGTACGAAGATGATGAGCAGCGTGAATGGCACTACCACCTTGAGCTTGGCCGTGGCGCGCTCCAGGTACTCAAACTGGCCCGACCACGAGACGGAGTAGCCGGGAGGTAGCTTGACCTGCTGCGCCACAGCCTTTTGCATGTCCTGCACCGCGGAGCGCAGGTCGCGCCCGCGGATGTCCACGTAGACCCAGCCGGACAGGCGGGCGTTCTCGCTACGCAGCATGGGCGGGCCATCGGTAATGCGGATATCGGCCACATCCGACAGAACCAGACGCTGGCCGCGTTCCGTGACGATGGGTAGTACGCGCAGCTTTTCCAGCGAATCCCGGATTTCGCGGGGATAGCGCAGGTTGATGGGGAAGCGTTGCAGGCCCTCGACGGTCTCGCCGATGTTCTCGCCACCGACCGCCGACGAGATCACCGACTGGACATCGGCAATGTTCAGGCCGAACCGCGCAGCTTCCTCCCGACGGATATTGATGTCCACATAGCGGCCACCGGTCAAGCGCTCGGCCAAGGCGCTGCTCACACCCGGCACGTCTTTTACTGCACGCTCAATCTCTCCGGCGATACGGTCGATCTCGGCCAGATCGGTCCCCGCCACCTTGACGCCCACCGGGCTCTTGATACCGGTGGCCAGCATGTCGATGCGGTTGCGGATTGGTGGTACCCAGATGTTGGCCAATCCCGGTAATTTAACGATGCGATCCAGCTCCTCCACCAGCTTGTCCTGCGTCATGCCGGGGCGCCACTGCTCCTTGGGCTTGAACTGGATCGTGGTCTCGAACATCTCCATGGGCGCGGAGTCGGTTGCGGTCTCGGCCCGTCCGGCTTTGCCGTAGACGCTGGCCACTTCGGGCACGGTCTTGATCAGGCGGTCAGTCTGCTGCAACAACTCGCTGGCCTTGCCGGTGGACAGCCCCGGCAGAGCGGAGGGCATATAGAGCAGATCGCCTTCGTCCAGACGCGGCATGAACTCGCCGCCGATGTGCTGCAGGGGCCACAGGCTCAGTACCAGCAGCACCGCTGCGACCACCAAGGTCATCTTGGGTGCTCGCAGCACCGCATTGAGCAGCGGGCGGTACACCGCGATCAGGAGGCGATTCAGCGGGTTGTTCTTTTCTTCGGGGATGCGACCGCGAATGAGGTAGCCCATCAGCACCGGGATCAGGGTCACTGACAAGCCTGCTGCAGCGGCCATCGAATAGGTCTTGGTGAATGCCAGCGGTGAGAACAGGCGGCCTTCCTGCGCCTCCAGGGTGAACACCGGAATGAACGACAGGGTGATGATCAGCAGCGAGAAGAACAGAGCCGGCCCCACCTCCGCGGCTGAATCGCCAATCACCCGCCAGCGGGCTTCTCCGTGCAGCGTTTCCCCTGGATGCGCGTGACCCCATTGCTCCAAGTGCTTGTGCGCGTTCTCGATCATCACCACCGCCGCATCCACCATGGCCCCGATGGCGATGGCAATCCCTCCTAAAGACATGATGTTGGCGTTGACGCCTTGGTAGTGCATGACGATGAATGCCGCCAGAATGCCCAGTGGCAGCGAGACGATGGCCACTAAAGCGGAGCGCAGGTGGAACAGGAAGAGGAAACACACCACCGCGACAACGATGAACTCTTCCAGCAACTTGTAGGTCAGGTTGTTCACCGCACGTTCGATCAAGTTGGAGCGGTCGTAGACGGGCACGATCTCCACGCACTGGGGCAAGCTGGACTGCAAGGTTTTGAGTTTTTCCTTCACCGCAGTGATAGTCTCCAGCGCGTTCTTGCCAGAGCGCATCACGATCACGCCACCTGCAGCCTCGCCTTCACCGTCCAGTTCGCCGATGCCACGGCGCATTTCCGGGCCAAGCTGGATGCGCGCTACGTCGCCCAGACGTACCGACACACCCGCAGCGGTGGTCATCAAGGGCACCTTGCGGAAGTCGTCCAGGCCTTGCAAATAGCCCGATGCACGTACCATGTACTCGGCCTCGCCCAGCTCCAGCACCGAGCCGCCGGTTTCCTGGTTGGCTTTCTGTATGGCTTCGACCACCTTGGTGTGTGGAATGCCATAGGCCACCAGCTTGTTTGGGTCGAGCACGATTTGGTACTGGCGGACCATGCCACCGATTGAAGCGACCTCGGCTACGTTGGGGATGGTTTTCAGCTCAAACTTGAGGAACCAGTCTTGCAGGGCACGCAACTGCGAAGCGTCCTGGGTGCCGCTGCGGTCCACCAGCGCGTACTGATAAATCCAGCCCACTCCGGTAGCGTCTGGCCCGATGGACGCCTTGGCCGCGGCCGGCAGGCGTGACTGCACCTGGTTCAGGTACTCCAGAACCCGTGAACGGGCCCAGTAGAGATCGGTTCCGTCCTCGAACAGCACGTAGACAAAGCTATCGCCAAAGAACGAATAGCCGCGCACCGTCTTGGCCCCCGGCACCGACAACATGGTGGTGGTCAGCGGGTAGGTAATCTGGTTCTCGACAATTCGCGGTGCCTGCCCAGGATAGGTGGTGCGGATGATGACCTGCACGTCCGAGAGATCAGGCAATGCGTCCAGCGGTGTGCGCACGACTGAATAGATCCCCCAGGCGCACAACATCACGGTTGCCAACAGGACGAGGAAGCGGTTGGCAATGGACCAGCGGATGAACTTGGCGATCATGGCTTGTTTCCTGTCACTTTGGCCGGCGCAGCCTGGGATTCAGGAGCCACGGAGGTGATGCGGGTGAGTTGCGGCAAGCCCTCGGCGTCCATGTAGAACTCAAAGCTGACCCTGTCGCCACGCTCCAGATTACGAGGCTTGCCGCTGGCCGGCAGCTTGAAATCCATGGTCATTGCACCCCATTTGAGTGAGGCGATCGGCGCATGCGATAACGTGATGGCATCTTTTCCGATGGCTTCGATCTTGGCTTCACCTTCGTGGCGGGGTGCCGTGTTGGCCGCATTGGGCTGGGGTGTGTCGTTCAGACGGGCTTCGATGCCTTTGAGGCTCGCTTCGGAATCGATCAGGAACTGGGATGACACCACCACGCGCTGCCCGGCTTGCAAGCCTCGCTTGATTTCAGTCTGTCCATTGCTCTCGATACCGGTTTCCACTTCGACGGGCCGGAACTTGCCTTTGTCTTCGGCGAGCATGACCACAACACGCTTACCGGTCTGGATCACCGCTTCGGTCGGAACCAGCAGCGATTTCTCGGCCCGCATGTCCATGAACTGCATATTGACGAACATGCCGGGTACCAGCAGGCCGCCGGGGTTGGGCAGTTCCACTCGGGCTTTGAGGGTCCGGGTGGCCATGTTCACTTCGGGTACCAGGGCTTGCACTGTGCCCTGCAGGGCGGTGCCGGGTGCAGCGGCACTATTGGCCTGGACCTTGGTGCCAGGGCGGATCAACGCAACCTGGCCTTCCGGTACTTCGGCATTCGCCCAGACGGACGACAAACCGTTGATGCGGAACAGCGTTGCACCGGGCATGACGGTCATGCCTTCGCGGGCCATCAGTTCCACCACCACACCGGCGATGGGTGCGAAAAGCGTGGTCCGTGGCTGGGTCTTGCCACTGCTCTCGACCCAACGCATCTGTTCCTCGTTCATGCCGACTTGGCGCATGCGCTGGCGTGCGCCATCGACCAGGCTCGCCAGATCCGTCCCCTGCATGCGCCGCACCGAGAGAAACTCTTCCTGTGCGGCAATCCAGTCCGGCACGTAGAGCTCGGCCAAAGGCTGCCCTTTGTTGACTCGGTCGAGCGTAGCGCGCACGTGCAGACGTTCGATGTAACCCGTGGCCCGGGCTTGCACAAAGGCTTGGTCGCGCTCGTTGAATGCGATGTTGCCGACGGCGGATAGCTGGGGCGCCAGTGTGCCCTGTGTCACTTCCGCAGTACGTACGCCCAGGTTCTGCTGGATGCGCGAACTCACTGTGACCTTGCTGCCATCTCCGTCGCTGTCGGCATAGACGGGCACCAGCATCATGTCCATGAATGGAGACTTGGCAGGCTTGTCGAACTTGTTCCCCGGCACCATGGGGTCGTGGTAGTAGAGGATCTTCTTTCCAGTGGTGGGATCGATATCCCCCGCCTTGATACCCGCCGCGATATGTCGACGGGTTGCTTCCTCGCCTTGGGCCACACTTTGCGGTCCGGCCACAGCCACCGTCGACGCTGGTGTCGTTGCAGCAGATTCTGAAGACGCCGGCATGGCGGTCAGGTCCTTGCCACGCTGCATGCCCATGGCATAGAGGCCATAACCTACGGCCCCGAGCACACCGACACAGATCAGGCCTGCAATGAAAGTTTTGAGTTTCGGCATGGTCATTTCTCCCTTGAGGTGGTCGTGGTGGCTGGGTGGTCTGCGGGCAGCAGGTATTCCAGCTGCGCCCACAGGCTGGCAGCTTCCATTTCCAAGCGAAGGCGGTCCATGCGGGTATCGATCTCCATACGCCGGGCTTCGAGCACAGCAGTAAGTGAGCCGCTGCCACCACGGTAGGCGGCCAAGGCTGCACGGGTGCGCTCGGCAGCAAGCGGGACCAGCGTGCTGTCGAAGTGGGCCACACGGTCACGGTCGCTCTGCCATTGCTGGAGCCACATGCGGGTGTCGGCGACGTGTTCACGTGTGGCTTCCTCGCGATGGGCGCGCATCTGCTCGGCGATGGCCAGCTTGGCGGCCACTTCCCGGTCTTGCCGGTTCTTCTGGTCCCATTGCAACGGGATCGAGACGTTGAATGACACCATGTTGGAGTAGGCCGGGCCACGCTGGCTCAGCATCAGCTCCACACTCCAGTCAGAACGTTTGTTGCTTTGCGCGATATCCACGTCTGCCTGTGCAACCTCTTCCTGCTTGAGCATCAGCGCGATCTCTGGATGGTGGGCCAATTGCGCATCCAGGCTGGTCGGTTCGAGGTGGACTTGGTTCAAGTTGGGTGGAAGTGCCAGAGCTTGGCTGGCGGGCTCTCCGATCCAGCGTGCCAGCTTGATCTTGGTGGTACTGATCTGACGCTCGGTTTGCCGGATGCGGTCGTCCATCTGCGCCACTGCCGAGCGTGCGGCAAACACGTCGGTCTGGCTACCGCGCCCGCCCCGGTAAGCGGCATCGCTGGCTTCGATCTGCAGGCTGGCCTCGGCCCGCTGTGCGCGCAAGACATCCAGCATGCGTTCCTGGTAGTAGCGGTCCAGCCAAGCCATCGCGGTATCCCGTCGTAGGTTGGCCAGTGCCACTACACGGCTGCTTTCGGCGGCCTCGGCTTCCCGGTTGAAGCGAGTGGAGCGGGCCTTGAGTTTGTCGCTCCGAGTGATTTCCTGCATCACGCCGATTGAGCGCATAGTCATGAAATCCCGCGTGACGCTGAAGCTATCTTCGCCATTGATGGGCAGGTTGTTGACTCCTGCCTTGAGGACCGGGTCGGGCAGTTGCCCGGCGGCGGCAGCCATCTCGCGGGACGATCGTGCTACGGCATCTTGGGCGACGAGTTGGCGCGACCGGTCTTGTGCGAGCTGCAGGGCTTGGTCGAGGCTCAATGCCTGCTGGGCCTGGGCACCCAGGCACAGCAGGGTTGAAGCCAGGATCAGTAGACAGACCGAATAAGCCCGGCGGCCGTGCCGAGGACGTGAGTGCACGCGCTGAAAGAGAACAGAAAACATGGAATCTCCAGACAATGAAACGGGGGTTTCATGTCGGCCCGGCACGCCGGTGCAGGAGGGGATCCGGCAACCGCAAACGAGCACGACAAAAGCACTTCCAGCTTGAAAGCAGTCAGTGCAAGATCGTCTGGAGGATCAAATTCGGAAGCAGCAGTATCGTATGGCCACGGGCGGTGCCGTGGTGCGCTTCAAGTGGGGCTGCTGCAGTGGTGCCCCCCCAAGCACTGAAGCCATATCCGGCAGTAAAAAGCTGACTGGAACCGCACTGATGTCTAGCGGCGCGGGCAGTTCGTACTTGTCTGCCGTTTGATGCCCCACCTGGCAATGTGCCTGGCACAGGTTGGGTTGGGCATCGTCCATGTTAATGGACATGGATTCGGCACAGGGCATCGTCGCCTCGGCCATAGCAGTAGCTTCTGCGATCTTTTGCTGCACACCTGGACACGCATAGCCTGCCACCGCCAGCTGCATGAACAGCAGGCTCACCAGTGCGATGAACACTGTGATGAGGCGGGATTGGCGACGGGAGGGCATGGACTTATGAGAACGGTAGTTGCACTGCAGATGACTGGTAACTGAACGTTTCCGATTGCTGTCGGTACAAAAAGTTCCTGTTTGATACAAGCACTATTTTGGCAGTGTGGCGATCGCAGGGGTACTAGATTTTCCACTATCCGCTGAGCTTACTTTTGCCGGTTGCCTAAATTGAGCCGTACTCAGGCTTTCAGTACCGACTGGTGCAATCGCAGCGGCATCGTTGATGCCATGACCTGCCCCAGCAGCCGAATGGGTGGACCGAACAGTAGGCATTGCCAAATGCGGCTTCCAGTGGAGTTCGGTAATGGAATCTATGAAGCCACCCCCAGCCTGGGTATCAAACTTGTAATGTTTTGGTCAGTCAGGGCACGGTGCTCAATATCTACATTTACTACCAGTGATGCAGCACTTGCGTCACTGCTCCACACAAACTGGGGCATCACGTACTACCCAAGGAGATACCCATCATGTCCATTCGCAAATCGATCATTGTCCTGGCCCTCTCTCTCCCTGCATTGTCCGCCTTCGCTCTCGATTCGAGCGGTATCGTCAAATCCACACCTTTGAAAGGTGGCGCCGTATTGCACGAGTTCAGCGATGGAAAAATGGCCATGGAAGACAAATACGGGCGAGCCTCTCACTTGAACCACAGCACGGTCATGGAAACGGCCGATGGCAAATCCATCACTATGGTCGGTGACGAAGTTGCCCGACTGAATCAGGCATTGCAAAAACATTACAAGAATTAATGCGAAGTGAACAGTGTTCCTCGCTGAAACGAACCAGATCAGACTTTGGACGTGAGCGAGGACGCGGTTCTGCCGATCGCCTTGTTCTTGAATAAGTACGGAGCATAGATGACGGAAAATGCAACGTCATAGACTGTTCGGAACGCTGGGATGCCATCTCATGGAGCATCTTGGCGAGTTCGGCCTTGTCGATAGGCAAAGGGTGGGATGTCGTGATTGGCGCCATGCGGTCGTACTGGCTTTGTTGCGCAAATTGACGATCAGCCGCAATAACCCCTACCCCAGACGCACTCATGCCACGGCGACCGTGGCGGGAGTGCACAGTTGGGTGAAGCGGTTGAGCAGCGCCGCGCGCACATGCAGCTCCACGACCTGACGCGCGAAGCTGCGGGCCATCACCCGCTCGCCCAGGCGCTTGAAGCAGTGCATCTTGGTCTCCACCAGGCTACGCCGGTGGTAGCCGCTCCAGCACTTCCAGATCGTGCGGCCCAGGCGCTTGCATGCCGCTACGGCCGCGTTGCGCACTTGCGCCCCCACCCCCGCGCCCTTCCAGACTTGCGCGTTCTTGCGCGGCGGGATCACCGCCATCGCGCCCCGCTCGGCAATCGCGGCATGGCAGCCCTTGGTGTCGTAGGCGCCGTCAGCGCTCACGTTGGCCAGCGCTTCGTCCGCAGGAATCTGCTTGAGCAGCTCGGCCAGCATGGGCGCATCGCCCACAGTGTTGTCCGTCACCTCGATGGCCCGGATCTCCAGCGTCTGCTCGTCGATGCCCAGGTGAACCTTGCGCCACTGCCGCCTGTACTCGGCACCGTGCTTCTTGCGCTTCCATTCTCCTTCGCCGACGAACTTGATGCCGGTGCTATCCACCAGCAGGTTCAACGGCGCGCTGCTGGGCCGGTAGCTCAGCTGCACTTGCAGCCGGGCCTGTCGCCGACACACGGTGCTGAAGTCAGGCACCGGCCAGTCGAGTTGGGCGAGTTGCAGCAGGCTTTGCACCAGGCCCAGGCTTTGCCGCAGCGGCAGACCAAACAGGCATTTGACGCTCAGGCAGAACTGGATCGCTGCGTCCGAGAAGATCGGCTGGCAACCTCGTTTGCCGGTGGGCTCGGCCAGCCATCGCATGTCCCGATCCAGCCACACCGTCAGCGAGCCCCGCGCCTTCAGTGCAGTGTTGTAGCTCGCCCAGTTCGTCGTCTTGTACTTGCCCTGCTTCGGCTTGTCTTGCTCCATCAGCTCAGCCTACCAGCGCGGGGCGGGCGCTTGGTGCAACAAAGCCGGTCGTACTTGAAATGAGCTGGAACGGAATGACAGTTGACTCTCCCACAAGGACAAGGTTTAGAGTTTGAATTTCCAAAATCAAGGAGTTTCCATGATCGAATTCGAAGTCAAGAACATGAGCTGCGGCCACTGTGTCGGCAACGTAACCAAAACCGTCAAACAGATCGACCCTGGTGCATTGGTTGAGGTCGACTTACCCACCAAAAAGGTCAGCGTTCAGTCCGCAGCAGATCGCACCACGTTTGCGTAGGCGCTGACAGAAGCGGGTTATCCGACAATCTGGGCACATTTTCGGATCGCTGACTCAGCGCATGTTTCCAGTGTGCCCCAGGGAGTACCGGCCGGGTTGAGGCCAGACTGTCAGTCCATGTGGCTCTTTGCCCACGTTCACCTTGTCGACCGAACCGGTGGAGGTCTGAAATCGGTACACCACGTTGTCGTAACGGCCCGATAGCCAAAGGTATTTTCCGTCTGCGCTCACATTGCCCATGTCGGGACTCCCACCGCCAGGCACCTTCCAAGTCGCCAGCACTTCGCGCTTGGCAAAGTCGACGACCGACACACTGCCTTTGCCACCTGGCTTTCCACGAATTCGGTTGGTGCCTCGGTTGGCAACATAGAGGTGCTTGCCATCGCGACTGGGATAAAGGCCGTGTGCACCGACCCCCGTGGTGATGAACCCGACCTGTCGAAATGAATCGAAGTCAACCACGTGCAGACCGCCAGCCACCATGTCGGCAACAAAGAGGGTCTTTCCATCTGGCGAGACTCGAATATCTTGTGGCATGCCTTGTGCCGTGCTGATCTTCAGCGTGGGGTTCTCAGGGTCAGGGATCTGCATGAATGTTTTGCCCGAATCGGTCAACAAGGCAAGCACCTGCGGGCGGTCGAAGTAAGCACTGAGTTTGAGGGTCTGTACGACCTTGCGTTTACCGATGTCGATCTTTGTGATGGCACCACCGAACTCGCAAGTGAACACCGCCTGGTCGCCCTCTGCAGAGAAGTCGGCGTGGTTGATGCCTTCGCACAGCGGGGTTTCAATTGAGAAAGCCAGCTTCATCGTGAGAGGATCCCGAAAGTCGAGCCGCTTGAAGGCTTCGGCCACCACGATGGCATAGCGGCCGTCTATCGTCCAGTAGAGGTTGTAGGGATCATCGACCGGAATTGATGTTCCGGTTTTTCCTGTGCGGGGGTTGATGGGTGTCAAGCTTCCGTCGGATCGACCTTCAGCATTATTGGCAACCCAAAGTGTCTGGAGATCCCATGAAGGCACGATGTGCTGTGGATCCACGCCTACTTTCAACGTGTCCACTACCTTCAGCGTGGTGGGGTCAATCACTGAGACAGTGCCAGCAGAGCGGTTTGGGACATAAATTCGGTTCAGAGCGCCATTGACGGCAGGAGAGAGTCGCCCCGCAGTGGTCTCACTGTAGACGTTAGGACGATCTTTCGTCGCAGGCAAGGCTCGACTTTCAGGCACGCCTTCTTTGGTAGTTTGTGCGTAACCGGTCGCCACGGATACGGCAGAGAGTACGGAAAGAGCGACGGCTGGTAGTGCCGATGAGTTGAGGTATTTCATCGTATGCATGAATTTCAATGGATGATCAAGCGAATGATTTAGCGTCGTCGATCGACGGCTTCCTGAATGGCCCTGACGCTCGACTCAATGATCAGCTCAGTGCCAATTTTTCCGATCACCGCACTCGATGCCTTGGGGTCTCCTGAGATTCCGGTGACAGACTCAGGAGTCGAGAAGCCGCTAAGCTTGTCCATCCTGACAAGATTCGGATCGACGGCGAGCATCAGCGATGTGTCCGCGAGCCCAGCATGTGCCCCAATTTGAGCGCTTGTAAAACCCTTGGCACGCAACGCCTGCGAGAAGCCGTTGTCTGCTGCCCGGTAGTAGTCCGCCACGTAGTGGGCGCGGGTCTTCGAGCCAGTCCATTCGCGGTTTAAGCGGTCTGCTGTCTGTTGCAGCAGACTCTGATAGCCGCCATGGTCCCCAACGAACACGACATCCAGAAACCCATGTTGCTTTAGGCTGCGGGCAGCGCCGGAAAGCACGGCCGTGAAGGCATCCGCTGGTATCGAGATCGTGCCTGTGAACCTCATGTGTCCGGAATGCGAACCAATGATGCCTTCCGGCACATAAGCGACAACGGGAGCAACCAAGGTGTTACCGAGTTTTTCCGCGATCTGACCCGCCAGAACGTGCACCCTGACGTTGTGCTTGCCAAGCGCCATGTGAGGGCCGCTCTGCTCGGTGCCACCGACCGGGACAATGACAGTGGTCGCACCGGATCGAACGGCATCCCGGGCTTCGGTCCACGTCATGTCGTCCAGGTAGACCTGGTTGGGGGCCGCATGCACCCCTGACGTCATGGCTCCGATGACCACGGTAGAGATGAGCCAGCGTCGAAACCAGGCAAAACGCCAGTGATCTTTAAGGAGCGTCATTTAGTGCGGCGCAAGCGCAAGGCGTTGGTGATCACGGAGGCGGAACTCAGGCTCATGGCCAAAGCCGCGATCATGGGGGACAGAAGCCAGCCGGTGAAGGGATAAAGCAGACCTGCGGCCAAGGGTATCCCCAACGCGTTGTAAAAAAACGCGAAGCCCAAGTTCTGCTTCATGTTCGCGACGGTTGATTCCGACAAGTCGCGGGCGGTGGCGATACCGCGAAGGTCTCCCTTCACCAGTGTCACCTGCGCGCTGTTCATGGCGACATCGGTGCCGGTACCCATGGCGATACCCACATCCGCCTTCGCCAACGCCGGGGCATCGTTGATGCCATCACCTGCCATGGCCACAATGCGTCCCTGGGCCTGCAGGCTTCGCACCAGTTCTAGTTTGTCAGCCGGCTTGACCTCGCCGTGAACCTCGTCAATACCAAGTGTTTGCCCCACTGCCCGGGCCGTCGTGACGCCATCGCCAGTGGCCATGACAATCTGAATACCCGCAGCACGCAACGCCTGGAGCGCCTCTTGGGTACTCGCTTTAATCGGATCGGACACGGCGAGCAAACCCGTGAACTTTCCGTCTGCGGCAAGCAGCATGACGCTGGCCCCCTCGACACGCAATGCTTCAGCGCTCGCCGTCACGCTGGGATCGATGACAACACCCTCCTGAGACATCAGCGCTGTGTTCCCAAGCAGCAAGGTGCGCGATTCAACGAGGCCGCGTACCCCGATGCCGGTGATCGAATCGAAGGCGTCAACTTTTGCAAGCGTCAAACCCTGCTGATGTGCAGCGCTGACAATCGCCTGAGCCAAGGGGTGTTCACTCCCTTGGTCCATACTGGCAGCCAGCCTTAAAACCTCTTGCTCGGTGATGCCTTCTGCGGGAACGGCTCTGTTGAACGTTGGCCTTCCTTCGGTCAAAGTCCCTGTCTTATCCACGATCAAAACATCGACCTTGCGCAAATTTTCGATGGCTGCAGCATCCCGAAACAAAACACCTTGCGTTGCCCCCCTTCCTGTGGCCACCATGATGGACATCGGTGTGGCCAGACCCAGTGCGCAAGGGCAGGCAATGATGAGCACGGAAACCGCGTTGATGAGGCCGTAAACCCAACTTGGCTGTGGTCCAAGCCAACCCCAAAGTACCAAGGTTAGCAATGCCGCTACGACAACGGCCATGACAAAGTAGCCCGCGACGTGATCCGCCATGCGTTGCATCGGCGCCCTGGATCGCTGGGCTTGCGCAACCAATTGGACGATTTGAGAAAGAACACTGGATGCCCCTACGTGCTCAGCCCGCATGACGAGTGCCCCCGACGTGTTCAGGGTTGCACCGATGAGTTTGTCTCCCGGCCGTTTTGTCACAGGCAAGGGTTCGCCGGTGAGCATGGATTCGTCGACGGCGCTGCTACCTTCGATCACCACTCCATCCACGGGCACTTTTTCGCCAGGCCGTACCCTGAGCAGGTCGGCCTCGTGAACATGCGTCAAAGGCACATCTTCTTCGGTGCCGTCCGCCGCAATGCGCCGGGCGGTTTTAGGTGCCAGGCCTAGCAAGGATTTGATCGCCGCTGACGTCTGTGAACGTGCCTTGAGTTCAAGAAGTTGCCCCAGCAGCGTCAAGGAAATGATCACGGCCGCGGCTTCGAAGTAGACCGCCACCCGCCCCATGGACACAAAACTGGTCGGAAATACCGAAGGTTTGACCGTGGCAATGACGCTATAGATGAACGCGGCGGAGGTGCCTAGACTGATCAAGGTCCACATGTTGGGACTGCGATTGACCACCGACTCCCAACCTCGCAAAAAAAATGGCCAACCCGCCCATAGAACGATTGGAAGAGAAAGACAAAGCTCCACCCAGCTTTGTGTTGCCATTTCCAGAAATCCAAGCTGATGTCCGAACATGGCCAAAACCGTCACAACAACCGTGAGGGGAAGGGTCCACCAAAACCGTCTTGTAAAGTCTTTCAGTTCTGGATTTTCGTCATCATCAAGCGCCGGCATTTCCGGCTCCAGTGCCATCCCGCACTTGGGGCAATTGCCGGGATGGTCCTGGCGAATCTCTGGATGCATAGGGCAGGTGTAGACCTTGCCAGTCTGCTCGACCTGGGCCACTGGCGGCCTGGCCGTGGTCGAGGACGATTTCAAGTAGCGCTCAGGCTCTGAAACAAACTTGGTTTGGCACCGGGTGCTACAGAAAAAATAGCTTAGCCCTCCATGTTCGAGCTGATGCGGCGACTGCTCCGTCACTGCCATGCCGCACACCGGATCCTTCAAGGTCGGCGTGTCAACAGTGGTGGGTTCCGCTTTAACGGGAATCGCTCCGCCCCGTGTCTTCGAGGGGCCGCTGCTGTGCTCATGGTGTGGATGGTCCATATCGCCCTTGGAGTTGGAAAAGACAAAAGCGACCTGCCTTAAAGGGCAAGTCGCTGCCGCATTTGGAGCAGCTCGGACTACAACCCGTCCACAGCCTACGCCGATGCTTTACTTTGCAGGAGCGATCTCGGTCACCACGATCGCGCCACCGGCCTTTTCAGCCTTGAACTTGACCTTGTCGCCTGCCTTGACCTTGTCGAGCATGGCCGGGTCCTTCACCTGGAACACCATCGTCATACCAGGCATGTCCAGGTTCTTGATGTCGCCGTGCTTGATGGTGATCTTCTTGGCTTCCATGTCGACCTTGCGAATTTCGCCATCGACCATGTCACCTGCGGCGGCGCCTTCGGCCATCACCATTGGTGTCCCCGCGGGCGTGGCGGCAAATGCTGGGACTGCGGCAACCAGAGCTGCAGCAAGGATCATCAACGTGTTGAGCTTTTTCATAATGACTTGTCCTTAAAAATTGTCACTTGACGAAATTGTCAGAAGCAAAGGTGGCACCTCGTCTGCTGGTGGTAAACGCAGGTGCTGAGGTTCGCGACCTACTTCTTGGAGACGTTGACCAGCCCCTTCATGCCGGCGTCGTAGTGGCCAGGCTGCAAGCAGGCGAAATCAACTTTGCCGGACTTGGTGAATTGCCAAATGATCTCCCCAGTCTTGCCCGGAGCCACGGTGACCATATTGGCGTCCGCATGTTCCATCTCAGGGTTTTTCTTCATGACCTCGTAATGGTCCTGCAAGTCTTTCTCTGTCCCCAGCACCATCTCGTGCTTGACCTTGCCGGAGTTCTTGGCGACGAACTTGATGGTCTCGCCTTGCTTCACGTCGATGAGGGATGAGTGAAACTTCATGTCGTCGGTCATGTCGACGTTCACGGTACGGGTCACTTTGGATGCGACGCCGGGTTTACCGATGGCATCATCGCCGTGGCCGCCTGCGTGGTTGCCCGAGGCCATGGCGCTCATCCCCAAAAGGATGGCTGGGACTGCGATGAGGAGGTGAATTGCTTTCATAAAAATAACCTTTCTGTGGGTGTAAAAAAACTGACTCAGTGCTTCATGTTGCCCATGGGCTTGCGTACCTGGACTTCAACTTCTTTGGCCGGCATGTTCTGTACCGGCATGGACTTACCTCCTTCCGCGGCAAAGCGGGCAGGGTTTGGCAGGGCCCCCGTCCATTCGTAGGCGACCTCTCCGGGTCGGTGCTTGTACCAACCAGGATCCTTGTAATCACCGGCTTTCTGGTCCTTGCGAACCTTGACCACGGAAAACATGCCGCCCATTTCAACGGAACCGAAGGGGCCGGTCCCGGTCATCATGGGCGCGGTGTTGTCAGGCAGTGGCATCTCCATCTCCGCCATGTCGGCCATGCCACGCTCACCCATCACCATGTAGTCGGGGATCACATTGGTGATGTCGCGTGCAACCTTTCGGTGGTCCACGCCGATCATGGTCGGCACTTCATGGCCCATCGCATTCATGGTGTGGTGGCTCTTGTGGCAGTGGAACGCCCAGTCGCCTTCTTCGTCAGCCAGGAACTCGATCTGCCGCATTTGCCCGACTGCCACGTCGGTAGTGACCTCGTACCAGCGTGTCGATTTTGGTGTCGGCCCGCCATCGGTACCGGTCACAAGGAACTCGTGACCGTGCAGATGGATCGGGTGGTTCGTCATCGTCAAGTTGCCAATACGGATGCGTACCTTGTCGTTCTTGCGGACGACCAGCGGATCGATGCCCGGGAACACGCGGCTGTTCCAGCTCCACAGGTTGAAGTCGAGCATGGTCATGATCTTGGGCGTATAGGCACCCGGATCAATGTCATAGGCGTTCAGCAAGAACACGAAATCGCGGTTGACCTCGTCGATTAGTGGATGTTTGGCCTTTGGATGCGTGATCCAGAAACCCATCATGCCCATCGCCATCTGCGTCATCTCGTCGGCATGCGGGTGGTACATGAAAGTGCCTGGGCGACGGGCTACGAATTCGTAGACGAAGGTTTTGCCTGATGGAATCGCCGGTTGGTTCAAACCGGAGACACCGTCCATGCCATTGGGAAGCCGTTGGCCGTGCCAGTGAACGCTGGTGTGTTCGGGCAACTTGTTGGTCACGAAGATGCGCACCCGGTCGCCTTCGACCACTTCGATGGTCGGTCCAGGAGACTGGCCGTTGTAGCCCCAAAGATGGGCCTTGAAACCCGGCGCCATCTCACGCACCACAGGTTCGGCCACTAGGTGGAACTCCTTGACACCGTTGTTCATCCGCCAAGGCAGCGTCCATCCGTTGAGCGTGACCACTGGGTTGTAGGGTCGTCCCGTGTTGGGAACCAAGGGATCCATGGTGTCGGGCTTTGTCTGCAACACCGGCTCGGGCAGAGCCGCCATCGCCACTCGGCTGACGGAAGCTGCAGCTACCGCCGTAGTGATTGCGCCGGCGCCGGTCAGGAAATTTCTTCTGTTCGTCATATGTTTTCCGTATTTGATTGAGGTCGGCTCAGTGGCCGCCTTCGGCGCCAGCAGTTGCGGCGCTCGAGACCGACATCGCGCCTGCAGAGGTGGGCTTTCCGGTCACGGACGCAGCAAGGGCGGCATCCGCAAGCCAGAACTGTTGATAGGCGTTGATCGCTGCGGAAACACTCGAGATCTGCTCTCGGGTGTCTGCCAGCAACTCGAACACGCCGATGAGCATGCCGTTGTAGCGAAGCATGGTTTCCTCACCCATAGTCTTGCGCAAAGGAACGATCTCATCGCGGTAGTGACGCGCGACGTCGTAGGCGGTCCGGTAGGCTGAGTAGCTCTCGCGAAGCTGGGAAGAGGCACCGCGCACGGTGCTCTCGTACCGGTTGGCCGCGGCGAGCGATTGCGCATTCATGGCTGCGCGCTGCGACGTTCCCCAGTCGAAGATGGGCAGCCGCACGTCCAACTCGTAACCTTTGCGGACTGCGGAGGTACCGGCACCGTTGTCAAACACCGTGTCGCGGCGAATGCCGAGCTCGACATCCAGCAAGCTGGTGAGAAGATTCAAACCTTGCGATTTGCCGGCAACATCCAACTGATGCTTGGCCAGTTGCACGTCCAGGCGCTGCTCTTTTGCGCTCGCCGTGAGGACGCTGGCTTGGATTGGCGTTTTCGGGAGATCAGGCAAACGTTCAGGCAACTTCAGCTGTTCGACCTGCGCATCCGTCAGCCCCAACTGCCTAACCAACTCTTCCCGTGCGGCCGTTGAAGCGTGTTGAGCAGCTGCCAGTTGCGCTGCAGCTTCAGCGTAGAAATTTTGTTCCTTGGCACGCTGCAACTTGTTGAAATTGCCAGCCTGTTGCATACGGCGCGCCAATTCGGCACCTGCCTGTGCTGCCGCGTTGACCTGTTGTGCGTATTGCAGCGTTTGCTGAGTTGCGACCGCACGCACCCAGGCTTGACGTACCTGAGTGACCTGTTCGACCACGGACGCGCTGAGCTGGATCTTCGCCTGTGCGACCTGGCCTTGCGCGATGGCCTGGCGTCGCGGGAGCGTCAGGAGATCCAGCAAGCCGAACGACAGCAGCCGACCGATCTCCAGTTCGTCAACAAAACGCATGCGCTCGAAGGTAAACACGGGATTTGCCAACCTGCCAGACTGCTCGGCCTGCGCCATTTCGGCCCAGCTTTGGGCCAGCAAGGCTTGCAACGATGGACTGTTGGCCAACGACAGCTGAACCGCTTCGTTCATTCCGAGTGGCTGCGCCAACAGGTCTGCTGTAAGTTTGTTCCGCGCCTGCGTCTGCTGTTTAGTGCGGCTCAGCTCAAGCTTGCCACCGGTAAAGGTTCCCACGCTGCTGCTCGTATCGGCGAGGGTTTGGTCGAAGTTGACCGAAGCGCATCCGGCCAGGACAAAGGTCGCCATCGCGACCGCGCCCAATTTAAAAAAGCTTTTCATGGTGATCCAGTCAAGGTTTGGCGGGTTCAGCGGGCGCAATGCCCTTGCCTGGGTCGACGGTGGTATTGGGAACCTGGGGTTCACGGGCCTCCTTGGCGTAGACACGCCATCCGCCAATCTTGGCGGTCGTCGCGTTGATGGCCTTCCAATCGCCAACGGTTTCTTCGGTGTAGGGCTTGTAGCCCTCAAAAGCGGAACGGTAGGTGTCCGGCGTTGCTGCCTTTGCTTGTGAAGCGGGGAGAGCTGGAAGGGGCGTGTTCTGCGCTCCAGCGGTGGCTGGGACGGCAGCGCACAGCACCATGCCGGCAGCCAATAAAGGATTGATCATGGAATTCCTTGCAATTCATGGGACGGCGCACAGAAAGCAACCCGCAACGGGACGCTTTAAGGCGGGCAATGAAAAGGCACCTCGAACCACTCAGGCCATCAGGCCCTGTCGGTAGGGTGCGTCAGGAGCGGGGCGGTCTCTCGAGAAGGCTTGACGGCGCGGCGTAGGACTGGGCCAAGGGCTCCAGATACTGCGCGGGGGGAGAAATGGCGAATGCCATCAGTGAGGGCACCTCTGCAATACCGATGAGATTGCAGCAAGCAGCGCAGATGCCACACTTGTGCGTGGCATCGGGTAATTTGGCCGACATGTGATCGGGCTGATCAACTTGTGCGTTGATCACCATCATCATGGCCTCGTCATCCATGGCACCACCACCGTGGTCCATGTGAACGGTGGGCTGAGCCATTTGAGCTGACTCTGGCATCGTCTGAACCTGCACAGCGTGATGCTCCGCGCCCATCCCGCAGTACAGCATTGATGCGGCAGCGAATCCCTGAACAGGAATCGCCAGCATCACGAGCCATAGCAAAAATGACGAGAGGAGTCGCATGTGGACAGGAATTCTAGCGATACGTGGGGTCAGTGCGCAAATTGCGACAGTTTACTTGTTCCCACCGCCGTAGTGTGCTTGAAGGGCGCTGGAAAGGCGCGCTACTTCGTCACCTTTCATCGTGATGATGCTGCCATCAGCGGCTTGCATGCTCTCACCTTCCTTCATCCGGTAAGCCCGGCCGAACTTGCTTTCCATCGCCATCTTGCCGTCCTTGAACATATGCACGGTACTGCCGTCCTTGAGTTGGACCGACTTCTCGATGTCTGCTTGATCCACTGCAAAAGCAGACAAGGCCGGGGCGAGAAGGGCGAAAGACACGATTGCTGTACGAAAGTTCATTTGAAATCCATAAGATATTTTGCGAAATCCCCAAATTTTTTGGGGCCAGTGACGCGCTTTTTGCATCACTGGTAGTGAATGTAGAGATGCCACGCGCACAGAGGCATGACCCGTACATTACAGATTTGAGATGTTCGCCTACACCCAATCCCGCGATCTGGCATATGCGCCAAAATGCCTCACGTGCGGCATTGGCCCCACCTAAGTCAACGCTTGCGGAGGTCTCTTGAAAATTCTGGTGATCGAAGATGAACCACGGGCAGCTGAGTATTTACGTCAGGGACTGACGGAAAGCAGCTATGCGGTCGAGGTAGCCTACAACGGCACCGATGGCTTGCATGCGGCTGCTAATGGCGACCACGATTTGGTAATCTTGGACGTGATGCTTCCAGGCATCGATGGTTTTGCCGTGCTGTCCGCGTTGCGTACGTTCAGGCAAATACCTGTGCTGATGCTTACCGCTCGAGAGAATGTTGATGACAAGGTGAGGGGGTTCGACATGGGTGCCGACGATTACCTCGTCAAGCCTTTTCAGTTCCCAGAGCTGCTAGCCCGCGTGCGAGCATTGCTCAAGCGCGGGCAATCGCAGGTGCCTGCTCAAACTTTGCGAGTAACTGATCTTCTTATAGATCCGATACGGCACCGCGCCACCCGAGCCGGTCAGCGGATCGATCTTTCAGCGAAAGAGTTTGCTTTGCTGAGTCTCCTGGCTCAAAAGACGGGCGAAGTCCTTTCACGCACACAGATCGCTTCTTTGGTTTGGGACATTCACTTCGATTCCGACACCAACGTGGTGGAGGTTGCCATGCGGCGGCTAAGAGCCAAGATCGACGACCCATTCGAGGAAAAATTGATTCACACAGTAAGAGGTGTGGGCTACGTGATGGAGCACCGCGCAAGGGAATGACGGCGTGAAGCAGTTTCGATTTTTTCGGTTGACAGCACCAATGTCGTTTGCGCTACGGACCGCATTTGCTTCGGCCTTGTTCGGCTTGATTACTGCCAGTGGCGCCATCCTGCTTGGGTGTGTTGCATTGTCAACGCAGCTGGATACCCGTTCCCGCACTGAAATCGAAGGAAAGCGGGATCTGGTGCTGCACGCCTTGTCCGAAGTTCCCGCAATTGAAGATATCGGACCAGATAACCACCGATTCGGCGATTTACTCACCGGCCATGGGGATCTTCACCTTGCAGTAGTGAGGACAGACACTGGCCAAGTTCTGGCTAGTTTCTCACCTTTGGCGGACCAGTCTTTGGCAGCTTTGAAAGATGTCCAAGAAAATTCAACCGGTACATGGTTTTCAGCGACTGGGGCAAGATTGGATTCCTTCAAGGGAACGAGCCGACTGCGCAATGGTCAGGAAGTGAGGGTCTATCTGTCCCTTGATCGCGAGCGCGACGCACAGCTGCTTCGCGACTTCATCCGATCGACGATGGCAGGATTACCTGTGCTCCTATTGATCGTTGCTTTGGGGAGCTGGATCATCACAAAAACCGGCTTGGCGCCTCTTCACAGATTCCATCGGTTGGCCGCATCTGTGGGTACCCAATCGCTGGGTCACCGTGTCTCTTCTGCCGGATTGCCCGCAGAATTGACGGAACTCGCCACAGAGTTCAACAGCATGCTTGAGCGGGTGCATGAAGGCTATCAGCGCCTGCAGGAGTTTTCAGGTGACCTCGCACACGAAATGCGCACACCGGTCTCCACCCTGCTTGGTCGATCACAGGTCGCACTTTCGCATACGCGCACCATCGCAGAACTTCGAGAAGTGATCGAGGGTAATGTTGATGAACTTGAGCGTCTGTCTCGCCTTATTTCCGACATGTTGTTTATCGCTCGCACGGAGCGCGTAGATAAGCCAACTGCTTTCCAATCTGTCGATCTAACGCTGGCGACCCAGAAAGTCGCAAGCTACCTTGCCATCGTTGCGGAGGAGCGAAACGTATCCGTAGAAGTCCACGGTAATGCTGAGGTGATGGGGGATTTCCTTCTGCTGGAACGAGCGATATCCAACTTGTTGACGAATGCCATCAGGCATGCTTACGAGAATACGACGATCGCGATCAACATCTCGACTGACGAAAGAAATGTGACGTTGACCGTGATGAATCATGGTGAAGCCATCGCCGACGAGCACTTAAAAAGAATCTTTGATCGCTTCTACCGCGTTGATTCGGCACGGGCGAGAATGGATGGTGGGAACGGCTTGGGCTTGGCCATCGTGCGTTCAATCATGATTTCCCACGGCGGCAGTGTGTCTTCATTCCATCGGCCTATCGATGAAACGTCTTTTGTCTTGACCTTCCCTATCATCGATGGACGTCGTCAATCACCGCTGCCCAGCTGAGAACCTGCTGGCGTATCGGTTCGAAGGAGGGTGATGCCAGATCGCTGCTGGAATACTTGGTAGCTGATCGGTTGAAGGCTGTGCTTGCCTCCGGGATTGGTCCTCCAATACGCCCAAGCACGATTTTCCCCAGGGCTGTAAATCACTTTCCAGGTATGGCTTGGTATCCAAACTCGGCTTTGGCCGATGGTCTTGGGGCGTTGATCGACGAGGTCCGGTGAAAACGAATATATCGCCGGGAGCGCGGAGTGCGTATTTCCGCGTACCTTGCTCATCTCGGTCGGCCTGCATCGTGGTGCCGGTGGTCGTGTCGCAGCTCATTCGCAAGGCCTTGCTGGCCGGTGGTAAGGCGCGTTTCCAGGCCGCCGTGAGCAAGCTGGGGCCGTATTCGATTTCCGCGCTGCTGCTGACCTTGGTGCTGCTCTTCGCCTTCCAGGGGCATGCTACCCTGGCACAACCGCTGGTGACCGTGGAGCCGTCCGGTGGCAACGCGCGTCCGCTTCGGAACGGTGCTCAATACAGCATCGACCGCACACGTCTGGGAAGATATTGGCTGGTGTGGTTTTTCCGGACAGCGCCGGCTGAGAGGCGTAAGGTCGTCCGAACAGTTGATCAGACGCTGTGTATTGATGAAAGCCCACTACTATGACAACACCTTCTGAACGTATGCGTGCGCTTCGATTCGGGCGCGAACTGTCTGAGATACTCGAAATCGACCGCTCAGTAGCGCCTCTCATGCGTGATATCGCGAAAAAAGCATTGACTGTTTACCCCACGTCGCAACGCTGGGTAGATTTTCTGAAGCAACCCGATATGCCTGTACCACTCGAACTCGCATGCGCTATGCACATGGTGCGGGAACTGCTCGTCGATTCGGCGATTTCGAGAGACAAGCAGGATGAGTGGTGTGACGCAGTACGCCGGACCCTCCGGCATTTCCCTTCGGCATTTGAGATTGATGCCTGGTGCGTGCCAGATACCGGGGACGACATCCGGCGCCATATCGCGGATGAGTCGCATTGGGACCATTGCGTCGATTCCGCGTTCGGCCTAGTGCGGACTTGCGCCGTGGATCCGCGGAGCTAGCCATGCCGTCAGAAATCGATTTCTTCGAATGCCTTTGCGAGGGGTTGAGGGCACTCGCGCGGGAAAATCTCAACAGCGGAGATACAACGCTCTGGGTTCACCGTGGCGAGCGGCCGGTGCGGATCAGAACCAAACCATGCGCGCCCTGCACCATGAGCCTCTCAGAGTTTCTGGAAAACGCCGCATCTGGAGGAAATTGCAGAAACGGTGCGAGCCGCTGAGTTGATGAGCCCGGTATTTGTTGCAGCGGCTCGTGCGACAGATCCCCAGGCATTCAGAAATGCGACGCGCTCCACCTCGGTCAGGATCCCCGCAAACGGCGATGATTGCCGCAAGGTTCGAGCACGTTCAGAATCTCCCAGTGCGATCAACAAAGCGACCTCCATTCCATGGTCGACGAAGCCTTATCACGCAGCAAGGCCAGGCCGTGCTGCGGCAGCCTACTGTGGTACCGCGGACCAAGCGTTTCTTGAACGCAAGGAAACAATAGTGGCTCCCACGGGATTTTGTGCACTCCGATCCGGTGCAACTCGAGGCATTTTTGTAAAGCTCGGTCGGCCGGTAGCGATCATTGAGAGGCATACTTGGCTTGGTCAATCGACATCCTCTCCAGGTTCCACACCAATTCAGAATCTCTGAGCCCGGGCTTCTTGGCGCAGGCATCATCGAACAACGTCGTGCTAGACGGACATACATTTTGAGCCGCACGGCGTGCCAGGTCGAGCAGCAAGGCCGCAGTGGTGGGGACCAGAGCCGGCCCGCCACAGCGAGGTACGAGTTTGCATCGCATCTCGGCCGCGATTTCTGCGATCGCTCCGATCGATTTCACGTCGAGTTTCGCCAAATTAAATTCCGCGGTGGCTACGTCGGCCGTGGTTTCTCCCATCACTATCTTCGCGCCACATCTGTAAGCACCCAGTGAACCCATCTTGAGGTGACTCTCTCCGTCTCGCAACATCGTGTGCACGTAACCATCGTGCACACCATGCTCAAAGACTCAGACATTGCGAGATACGCGGCTCGACGCACCCATCGGACTTACGCCCCGGCCTTCAAGGCAGAACTAGTTGCCGCTTGCCTGCAACCCGGAACTTCCATCGCGGCCTTGGCCAGCAGTCATGGCATGAACGCCAACGTGCTGCATCGCTGGCTCAAGGAGCATGAGCGCACTGGATGCCACCAGCCCATCGCGCCGACACCATCACCTTCGATGCCAGAGTTCAGTAAGCGAACAGCCATCCCATCTTGATTCGAAGCCGAGGACATAGGAGCCTCCAGTCCACTTAACTTCTCCGTGGACTCGTGAACACTATCTCTGAACCGAGCATCCTGATTGGCCGCCGACGGCGCAAGCACAGCGATGAATTCAAGGTACAGGTCGTTGCTGCCTGCAGCCAGCCGGGCGTATCCATCGCGGCAGTCTCGATGGCCCACGGGGTGAACGCCAACCTCGCGCGACGCTGGATCTTCGATGCAAGTGGCGCGCGTGATCGCGTGCCTGTCCAGGAGGACCGCGCCGTTGAGACGGCGTCGCCGAAGCTGGCGCTACCTCCGCCATTTGTTCCGGCATCCCTGCCACCCAGCCCGCCGCTGTCGGAGATCCGCGTAGAACTTCGTCGCGGCGCGATGGCGATCAGCGTGACGTGGCCGGTAGGCGCGGCGTCCGAGTGCGCGGCCTGGATGCGCGAGCTGCTGCGATGATCCGCATCGACGCGATGTGGCTCGCTACGGAGGCAGTGGACATGCGCGCTGGGCCAGGCCGGCTTCTTGCGCTCGTCGTGGCCGTGTTCGGTGCTGCCCAGGCGCATCATGGCTACATCTTCGCTAATGCCCGCGGCACGAGACTCAAGCTGCTGGTCAACGATGGCTTCGGGGTCTGGTGCGCTGCTCGACGGCTGCATCAGGGCCGCTTCCTGTGGACGGCACAGACCGCGGCCAACGGCGTAGCGCTCACGCAGCCGCAGTTCGACGCGCTCATCATCGGGCTGCCATGGGCGCGGCTTGAAGAAATGCAGCGCATCGCCTATGTGTGATGTGATGCTGAGGGCTTCGGCAATTCGAGGTTGTTCTGATGGCGAGCGCCAGTGCTCTCAGCACAATTGGCGCTCATGGTCGATCTCTCCTCGCTCCAGGCCGAGGACCTTCAAGGTCTGAGCCCTGGCGTCGTCACCGAGCTGGCCACGCGCTTGCTGGCCGAGCTCAAGGTTCGCACTGTGCAGGCCGAGCGCGATGCGAAGACGATCCGCTTCAAGGACGCCAAGCTCGAGAAGATCACGTTCGAACTCGCGCGGTTGAAGGCGTGGAAGTTCGGCGCCCATACCGAGCGACTAAACGCCGAGCAGCGGCAGATGTTCGAGACCACGGCTGCCGAGGACGAAGCCGACCTGGCCGCCCAACTCGCTGCGCTGCAAGGTCATGACACGTCGGCCGTTGGAGCACCCTCGTCCAGGCCGAAGACGCAACCGCGCCGCAAGCCCTTGCCCGATCACCTGCGCCGGGTCGACCACCATCACGAGCCGGCCGATACCACCTGCGGCTGCGGCCAGCCTATGACTCGCGTGGGCGAGGACGTGAGTGAGCGACTGGACGTGATCCCGGCCGAGTTCTTCGTGCACCGTCACATCCGCGGCAAGTGGGCGTGCCGGTGTTGCCAGACGTTGGTGCAAGAGCCAGTGGATCCGCAGATCATCGACAAAGGCATGCCAACCGCAGGCTTGGTCGCCCACACGCTCGTCGGCCGCTTCATCGACCACCTGCCTTACTACCGACTGGAGCAGATCAACGCGCGATCGGGCGTCGTGACGCCGCGCGCGACGCTGGCAAGTTGGAGCGGAGCAGCCGGTGCAGCACTCGCGCCGCTGTATGACGCACATCGCGCATTCATCCTTGGCACGCGAGTGCTGCACGCCGACGAGACGCCCGTCAGTCTGCTCGACCCCGGCGCTGGCAAGACGCGCAAGGCCTATGTGTGGGCCTACGCGCGAGGTGTGTTCGACAAGATCCCGGGCGTGGTCTACGACTTCTGCGTCAGCCGGGCGGCGCGGCATCCGGTCGCCTTCCTACGTGGGTGGAGCGGCACGCTCACCTGCGACGACTACGGTGCCTACGACGTGGTCTTCAAACTGGAGGATCGCGTCGAAGCGGGCTGCATGGCACACGCCAGACGAAGGTTCGACGAACTGCTCAAGGCTGGCGCAAGTGCGATCGCTGCACCGGCATTGCAGCGCATCGCTGCCCTCTATCGCATTGAGCACGAAGTTGCCACGGTCACGACGGGTGAACGTCTGGAGGCTCGAGGCGAGCGCAGCCGGCCGCTCTGGAACGCCCTACATGCCTGGATGATTGCTGAACGCCGCAAGGTGCCTGATGGTGGCGGCGCAGCCGCAGCGCTCGACTACAGCCTCAATCGCTGGAAGGCGCTCGGCCACTTCCTGGAAGACGGTGACGTGAGCATCGACAACAATCATTGCGAGAACCTGATCCGTCCGTGGGCCATGGGAAGAAAGGCATGGCTGTTCGCGGGCAGCGAGCTCGCCGGTCAGCGTGCTGCAGTCGTCATGAGCCTCCTGCACTCGGCCAAGCTACATGGTCATGATCCTTGGGTCTACCTCAAGGACGTGCTCGAACGGTTGCCGATGCATCCGAACCATCGCATCGACGAATTGCTGCCACATCGGTGGACCCCGACTCGCTGAACAACGAGATCACGGCAGATCGATCGCGTCAACGTGGGATGGCCAGACGCTTACAGAGTTCATCCCCCTGCGCCTGTCCAACTCCACCACTGAGGCCGTCCCGGTCGAGCTCAAGGTCGAACTGCGCAAGGGGCCCCTGTCCATGACCGTCACTTGGCCCATACATGCAGCGGCCGATTTTGCGCAGTGGGCGGCGGCGGTGCTCAAGTGATTCGCATCGATGCCGTGTGGCTGGCCATCACGCCCATGGACATGCGAGCGGGCACTGAGACGGCTTTGGCGCGGGTGGTGGCGGTGTTCGGTGCGGCACACCCGCACACGGCCTACCTGTTTGCCAACAAGCGCGGCACGCGTTTGAAGGTTCTGGTGCACGACGGCATGGGCATCTGGCTGGCCGCACGCCGGTTGCACCAAGGCCGCTTCCATTGGCCCTCACCGGGCGGCACGGCGCAGCAATCTCTTCAACGTGAGCAACTCGACGCCCTCGTGCTGGGCCTACCGTGGCAGCGTCTCGGTGAGGCTGGCGTCATCACCCTCATCTGACGCGTGACGTGGCGGTGACCATCAATCGGGAGATGTGCCGATAGCTGGGTAGGGCTTGGTTTGGCAGACTCTGCCTCATGGACGTCGCCACCGACACGCTCTCCCATCTGAACGCAGACGAACTGCGTGAGATGGTGCAGTCGCTGCGTCAAACTGTCTCCTTCAAACAAGCCACCATCGACAAGCTCACGCATGAGAACGCGCTGCTCAAGCGGCTGAAGTTTGCGGCGCAGTCCGAGCGCTTCAGCGCCGAGCAACGCAGCCTGCTGGAAGAAACGCTGGATGAGGACACGCAGGCCGTTCATGACGAGATGGCCGAGCTCAATACCGAACCTATCCCGGCGCGCGTCAAAGACCAGCCCAAGCGCCAACCGTTGCCTGCGCACCTGCCACGCATCGACATCCGCCACGAGCCAGACGTCACCACCTGCCGTTGCGGCTGTCAGATGCAACGCATTGGGGAGGACGTGGCCGAGAAGCTGGACTACCAGCCAGGTGTCTTCAGTGTTGAGCGCCACGTGCGGGGAAAATGGGCTTGCGCCCAGTGTGAGACTCTGGTGCAGGCCCCCGTGGCGGCACACGTCATCGACAAAGGCATCCCGACCACTGGATTGTTGGCCCAGGTGCTGGTGGCCAAGTTCGCCGACCACTTACCGCTGTACCGCCAGGAGGCCATCTTTGGCCGGGCCGGGTTGGCCATTCCACGCTCCACACTGGGTGCTTGGGTGGGCAGTTGTGGGGTGCAGCTCCAGCCGCTGGTCGACGCCTTGAAAGCAGACATCCTGACGCACCGGGTGGTGCACGCCGATGAGACGCCGGTGCAGATGCTCCAACCAGGACACGGCAAGACCCACCGCGCCTACCTGTGGGCGTACGCCGCCGGTGCGTTCGAAGACACCAAGGCGGTGGTGTATGACTTCTGTGCATCACGCGCCGGGGAGAACGCCAAAGCCTTCTTGGGCACCTGGCGTGGCAGCCTTGTATGTGACGACTTCAGTGGCTACAAACAGCTCATGGTGCAGGGCGTCACCGAGGTCGGTTGCCTCGCCCATGCCCGGCGCAAATTCTTTGACCTGCACACGGCGACCAAGAGCCCGGTGGCGCAGCGCGCGTTGGAGCACATTGCACAGGTCTATGAGATTGAGCGAGAGCTCAAAGCATGCAGCGCCGAAGAACGCCAACGTGGACGTCAGGAACACTCAAAACCGCTGCTCGATGCGTTGCACGCGTGGCTGCTGTTGACCCGGCAGAAGGTCACGGATGGCACGGCAACAGCCAAAGCGCTGGACTACAGCCTGCGGCGGTGGCAGGCGCTGACCCGCTTCGTGGATGACGGGCAACTGCCCGTCGACAACAACCACATCGAGAACCAAATCCGACCGATAGCCATCGGGCGCAACAACTGGTTGTTCGCCGGTTCGCTACGGGCGGGTCAGCGTGGTGCCGCTGTGATGAGCCTGATTCAAAGCGCTCGGCTCAACGGGCATGACCCGTACGCGTATCTCAAAGATGTGCTGACGCGCCTGCCAACCCAACGGGCCAGCTTGGTTCATGAACTGTTGCCGCATCGCTGGCAACCGCAGACATAGCCTGCGACTGCACTACCTCGTCAAGATGGGTTTGCTGCGCGCTTACCGGCAACAGCCAAAGCGCTGGACTACAGCCTGCGGCGGTGGCAGGCGCTGACCCGCTTCGTGGATGATGGGCAATTGCCCGTCGACAACAACCACATCGAGAACCAAATCCGACCGATTGCCATCGGCCGCAACAACTGGCTGTTCGCCGGTTCGCTACGGGCGGGTCAACGCAGCGCAGCTATGATGAGCCTGATTCAAAGCGCCCGGCTCAATGGGCATGACCCATACGCTTATCTCAAAGATGTGCTGACGCGCCTGCCAACCCAACGGGCCAGCTTGGTACATGAACTGTTGCCGCATCGCTGGCAGCCGCTAGGCTAGCCCCCGCAACCCCTTGTCAAGATGGGTTTGCCGCGCGCTTACCCACATCTGCCCGCATACAGGTGCTCAGCGCGGTCCGTGGGCCGATAGTCCAGCAGCGCAAAAGCAACCCGATGCGCTTTTTCCAACTCATCCGTGGTGACAGCTTCGAGCGGGAAAAAGATACCGAGAGCGACGTCCTCTTCACTTTGAGCGCTGTCGACGCAAACGAGTTCATACTGCACATTCACCGCCATGCTTCACCTTACTCAAACCGGCCGTAGGGGGCTTTTCAGGACAGGGCGAGGTCATTCCACGTTTGATGCGTGACGCGTTGAAAGGCCCTTTCAGTGCATTTGCGGCACGACCAGTGATGGGGGCAGGCCGATGGGCACTTGATACCCGCTCGTGATCTTGCTTCTATCCTAAAAAGGATAAGGATCGACCCTCGTGATAGTCAGTGCGGGACGCATTGACCGAGAGCGCGCACAGCCGGTTTTGGCTGCTGCCTCTGGCATCTTCCGCCCCAGAGGCACATCGGCTACTCCTGATTGGAGCTGTATCGCTGCATCACCGACCGGTCAGCCATGGGCGGCTTCGGATATACCGCACCTTAAAGTGGCTGAAGATAAGCAATCTCCAGGCTCTCCGTTAGGAACAACCGTCATCTGCTCTTTCGGAAAAACAAAAATATATGTGACTAAAAGCCGGTGACTAAACGCCGTGGACTATAAGCCTCGCCTTGGTTACGGTCAAGCGTATGACGAAATCGCGCGATGAAGGGATAACCACAGCTTTCTCAGCAGTCCTGAAGCAACTGCGGCAAGCCCATGGGCTCAGCCAAGAAGAGCTCGCGTTGATCTCTGGTATCGATCGAACATCTGTCAGTCGACTTGAAGCGGGATCCAGGCAGCCCAGCTTGAGTTTGATCTTCTCAATCGCGCAAGCTGTCGATCAAACACCACAGAAGGTTGTAGCGATGGTTCATCGCGAGTGGAGCAAGACACATAGCTCAGAAGCAGGCGGCGAGTGACTGCTTGAGCCAGCTTCCCTGTTTTCATTTGGGCGCCGAGGGCGTACATAACCAAGTGCAGTAAGTGGTTACTGCGAAATTTTCCGTGGCGACCGGGAGCTTCTACAAGAACCGGTTACGGGCCACACTTCATGTGAATTCTTGGCACGATGGTGTGGGAGGTATCAGCATTCCATCGAATCGCATAAATCCCTCGGCGCTGATTTGGGTCTGCTGACATATCGCCCGAGAATGGGCAGATGAGTTTCCACATGTGCGCAGAAAACAGCTTCCGCAACGGCCCAAATGTGGTCATCGCGCCGGTTTGTGTCGCTCTGCCATTCGGCGTCGGAAAACGGTGACCTCAGGTAGGTGATGATCCCCTCTCAACGTGCGCCTTCCGTGAATGAGCAGCCTGTTGTGCGGCTGCGCGAATGGCGTGTGATCAGTGCGAGCGATGGCAAGCTCTATCTGCTCGGACTGAGGTTTCAACACAAGCAAGTGCGCCTGACCACTGAGGTCCAGGCGATTGACTATGTCCAACGTCTTCTTGTGACAGTGTCGGGCCGCCGGTATCTGTGCGATGAACCGCCAGGGGATTCGCTCGCGAGCGCCCACATTCTGATCTCCGCCGTGCATGCGGCGCTTCCGATGCCTGTATCGGATGTCACGCACGCAGTCTGGGCGGAGATGCAACGGAGGCTGAATTGATGCCACCTTCATTGTCGACGGCTCCCGGGACGAAGCTTGCCGTCACACCTGTCATCCACTTCGACCGCAATACACAGGGCCGCGACTTTGCGTGTGGCGACACCCATGGCTGCTTCAGCGTGCTGATGCGGTCGCTCGAGTACATCGGATTCGACATTGGGAAAGATCGGTTGTTCCTGACCGGAGATCTCGTCGACCGTGGCTCGGAATCGATGGAGATGGTGGAGCTGCTCGGAGAATCGTGGGTTGCGAGTTGCGTGGGGAACCACGACGTCATGGCTTGGCTTTCGGTCATGGGACAGGCCTTCAATGGCGTCAACCACCAGGCGCATGGTGGCGCCTGGGTCCAATCGCTTACCCCACCTCAGCGAGCGCTGGTCGCGAGGAGGCTGAGCGCGTTGCCAGGCGCGTTGGTGGTCGAGACAGGCGCGGGGCCGGTCGCCATCGTTCACGCGGACTATCCCGAGCAGGACTGGCAACGCTTCGGATGTATCGACTGGTCCTACATGAACCAACTGCATGGCCTTGCCGCCCAATGTCTTTGGTCGCCGCGCAGGCTGACGAACGGCTGGAACGAACCGGTGAAGAATGTGCGCGCGATCGTTCACGGCCACGCGACATTGGAAATGCCCAAGGCCCTGGGCAACGTGTTCTACATCGATACCGGCGGGTGGATGCCGACCGGTCGTTTCGCGTTTCTCGAGCTGGAAACTTTCAAGTTCCATTTTGGACCCCTGGCACATTCGGTCGCACCGCCGATCACCTCTCTCAATACTGCGCTGCATCGGAAGCTTGACCAGGAGGGCGGTGCCAAGCCATCCACGTACCACTCGGCAATGCGCGCACTCCCACGTGTCGCTTCGAAGACGCGCACCGATCGTGGAGCGTAACCAACTTAGCCGCATCGATGGGCGCATTGCCGATCACGCGTGGCAGCCGCCGTCCACAACGACAGAGGGCGCCGGTGGTCTTGCACGGCAACCGAGGCATCCGGACCCGACCATCCAGGTTGCCGCGAGCAGCACCCATCAAAAGTGAGCGCGATGAAGGTCTTCACTGCAGGCGACAAGAGCAGAGCCTACTGCTACCACTGCTTGGATATCGTTCACACGACAATCCTTCTGCGCGATGTTCGGTTCAGCGATGGCCAAGGCATCGCCAAGAACATCCTCGTGGGGGTCTGCGACGACTGCGGAAGCGTCGTCGCCACCCCGCGCAGTCGGTGAAGGCGATTGCGCAGTCTCGCGCGGGCAATGCCCATGACCGGTCAAGCTAAAACAGATCCTTGCGGTGCTCGCGCGCGGAAAAGCGGAGCGGGCTTCGTAAGTCCTTCTTGGGCCTCAACATAATTCCCCATAATTCGGCGTAGCACCCCGGATCCGGCTTACCGAAAGTAGCTTCGTCTCAAGCCTTCAATCATCTTCGTGTCGATCGCGCCGAGCTTCGCGGCATCATCAAAAGCCCCCTGGCTTTTCAACTCGATTCGCCGGCGATCCAGGTCATTACTTGCATCGTTCGTCTCAACCAGACGCCCCTTGTCAAACACCAGCTCTTGAACGCGTCGGTACTCCCAGACCGGGTCGAATCCCCGGTGCGTCGACAGATCATCGATGAAGTCTCGGCCGATCACCACGCCGCCGGTGTAGCCAAGCGGCAGATTGACGTTCGAGAAACCCCAGTCGCAGAAGAACATTTCGTCTTCACGGACCGCTTGCACGCCATTGAGGCTGGGTGGTTCCAAGCGACGCGGGCCTGGTACCACTCTGGGGCGATGGTTAAGGGACAGATCATGCAACTTTAGTTGGCCATCGACGACTTGGTACTGGGCGATGTACCCCCGCCAACAGGCCGTGCTTGTCATGAATGGGCGGTATCCCGCGTCGGCGGGAGAAAACGGTTGGCAATCGCTGCACGCCAACAGGACATGCTGTTCGCCACAGTGTTGCAGTGAATCATGGACCTGTGTCGTCATCGCCCGATGCTAATGCTTGCCCGAGATGTTGTGTCGGCAGCTTGCTGCCGCTCAGCGATGGCTGCCATCAGGATAAGCGTGGCTCGCGGTGCAAAGCCGACCGCTACAAAATTCGACCCAGTCGAGTGGATCAGAGGCAGTTATGGGCAGCAGGAATGGTGGACGCCATGCGTGAGTCCTCAGTTCCCAGTGGAGATCTCGACCTTCACGCCATGTTCCCGCCTAGGCTCTGACAGCTTAGACGCACGAAGTTGAATGCGCCAATCAAAGTCATGCAGCGTCACGATCGTCGCACTGAAAATCTCTAAACCGCTCATCACGCGAGCGATGGCCTCCTCCGAGTGTCACCCATGAACTAGGCGCCAACGCGGCGCGCTCGCTCGCGGCACTCCAGACGACGCCGGTTGGCGCCCAGTTTGTGCATCCTGAAGGACCCACCGCAAAATTTGCACCGGAGCGACACTCAAGCACTATTACGGGTTCGCCCTTAACTGACCGCGCATCCCAAACAGTGATGCGATCAACGATCTCCGTTCTTTTGAGACTGGAGGTTCTTCGCGAAGGTAACACCAGCCAAACAGTTCGGGTGGCAGGACCGTCCTCCAGAAATGCTGTTAGGCCCTCAAAAGTGGGTGCTATCAACAGGAGTCGGGGTGTCACATCATCAGACTCCCGATCGCAGAATGCGCACAGGATCCCTGTCCAATCCCAAGCAATTCCGCAGTAATTGTTGGTTCCATCCGACACATCACTTATTGGTGACGGTGGAACGTCTTTTGAAACCATTTCACCCCGTTCCGTTTATGCAGCCGAAACCGGTTAGTTACGATGAGTGACTATAAGCCGGTGACTAAAAGCATATAACTATAGGCCGAGATTGGCTCGCAGTCAAACTTATGTCGAGATTTGGAGACCATGTCGTATCTACAGCGTGAGCCGAGGTTTTTAAAGAAGTTGCGCGCTACCGTAGGGCTTAGCCAAGGAGTCGGCGAACTCGTGGGGACACGTGTTCTATACCGGCGTCATCGCCGACGCAGCGTTCGTGGACTACTTGGAGCAAGGTGCATTGCCGACGCATCTTTAGGGAGTCCTGGCGAGGACTTCTGTGCACGGGTCTGGCCCGCGTGTTTCGCGAGCGTCTGGCTGTAGCGGCCACGCTCCGCCACTTCATCAATTACCGGTATTGCGCTCGCCATGGTGCACACGTCGACAAAGCGGGTTCGTGAGCCGGCTGTTCGTCGACAGCCTGCGCGCTGGGAAGCGTGCCGCAGCGATCATGAGCCTGCTGCATTCGGCCCGGATCAAGGGGCACGATCCCACGCATATTTCAAAGACGTGCTCGAGCGGTCGCCGACCCAGCCGGCATCGCGCATCAGTGAACTGCTGCCGAATCTGGCACCCGCCGCCTGATTGCGCTGGCCGTTCAGGTCAAGATTACTTGGCGGGACGCATACGAGAAAACAGCAAAACCTGAGCGATCTGACTGGACCTATCTAGAGGTTTTGAGCGGGGCCAACGCGCTTGCGCCATCGCGGATCTCAAGGGGCGAAGTTTCCGGACCGGCAACAACTTTGGAAACTGCAGTCAAGAACCCTGGTTTAAAGATTTGCCGTCCTGCATTGGTCAAAATCCTGCCATATGCATCTTTCTTCCACCCTTCATCAACAAGCAACCGCTCGCTAATGGCGTGTAATAAAGCGTCGCGCTCAGAACTGGTGAATGTCACTGTCGCAGGTAAAGCTTCAAACCCGATCGGTAATGATCGGTCATTTGCCGAAGGCGTTGACTTGACAGGGCCACTTCCGCCGCGTAAATCGATGGTGACATCGGTATTCGCTTTAAGTAGGTTAATCTCGCGTTTAAGCTTTTTATTCTCAGCTAGCACTGCTCCCATCAAAGCTCGAACCGCCGGATTATCAATCTGATCTAAGACCGTCGTGAAAGGGTCCTCTGCAACTGGGCGGGGCTTTTTCTCTTCACCGCCCACATGTGCTGACCAAACTGCGATCAGTGCTTTGAAGTCGTCACCAGTACGATTGTGGATCGTCGATGCGGCGGGACCGCCCGCGATTTTTGCGTACTTCGCGACCGTCGCTATGGTGAAATCTTTGCTGCCACGTTCAGACTGTTCTTTGCAAACCGCATGAATTATTTCAAGATTGCGTTGCTTTCGCGGGTTTGATTTGGCTTTCAGTTGAACTAAAAAATCATCAGGATGCATTTGATTCTTTCAACTGTGGTCAAGCTTTGCCATCATGCAGGTCGCGAACGGATTCAATTGCATCCTCTATTCGGTCCACCAAATGAACGGTCAATCCTTCGATCGGTTTCTTGGGGGCATTAGCTCGTGGAATAAGCGCGACGCGGAAACCCAATTTTGCTGCTTCCTTTAAACGCTCCTGTCCGCGTGGGGCGGGACGCACCTCTCCGGCTAGTCCGACTTCCCCAAACGCCACAAAGCCCGTCGGAAGAGCCTTGCCTCGAAGGCTACCGTGAATAGCGAGCAGAACAGCCAAATCGGCCGCGGGCTCGCTGATCCGTACACCACCCACTGCGTTGATAAACACGTCCTGGTCGGTGCATGAAATTCCTGCATGACGATGCAGCACGGCGAGGAGCATCGCTAACCGGTCCTTCTCTAAGCCGACGCTGAGCCGCCTCGGATTTGCTCCACCACTGTCCACCAGCGCCTGTATCTCGACCAAGAGCGGTCGAGTGCCTTCTAAAGTGACTAGCACGCATGATCCTGGAACTGGATCTTCATGGGTCGAAAGAAATAGAGCGCTAGGGTTTGTCACTCCCTTGAGCCCTCTTTCGGTCATACCGAAGACCGCAAGTTCGCACATTCCAAATCGGTTTTTTATGGCTCTGACAAGCCGGAAACTTGAGTGCGAATCACCCTCGAAGTAGAGCACCGTGTCGACTATGTGCTCCAACACGCGAGGGCCTGCGAGTGCACCGTCCTTCGTCACGTGCCCGACGAGAACGATGCTGCACCCTGTTGCCTTAGCCGTTCTTGTGAGATGAGAAGCGCATTCCCTGACCTGGGCGACCGACCCGGGAGCGGATGTCAACTCTTCACTGTACAAAGTCTGAATGGAGTCGATGATCACAAAAGCTGGCTTTGTTGCGTCGATCGTTTGGAGAATCTTTTCAAGATTGATCTCAGTGAGAACGTGGATTGGCCTGTCTCCAAAACCAAGACGCTGCGCACGTAGTGCAACCTGATGTGCACTCTCCTCTCCGCTGACATATAAGACATCCATGGCCTGTGACAGCGATGCGGCCGCCTGCAACAGGAGCGTTGATTTGCCGATACCGGGATCGCCTCCGATCAGCACAACTCCTCCAGCCACGATGCCTCCGCCTAGCACTCGATCTAGTTCATCTAGGCCAGTAGGTATTTGGCGTACGTCCTCTGCGGGTATTTGGTTGAGAAGCTTCGCAGGCTGACTTGCAGCAAGACCTTTAAAGCGATTTTTGCTTGGCCCAGTGCTCTCGGCTCGGGTTTCAATGAGCGTGTTCCATGAGCCGCAGTTGGGGCATTTCCCTAGCCACTTCGCTGTGACCCCCCGCATTCACTGCAGGTGTAAGCTGTTTTGGCCATCGTTTTGGTTTCCGTATGAGGTTATTTTGAGACCAGGACGAGCGAGCACCCGCTGCGGCAATCCCGTTGAAATTTCTCCTTCGATTAACTCTTGGGTCGCTTCAACCAATCCAATTTCTTGCAACAGGCGTGTTCCTTCGACGAAGTCGAGAGCGGTCTTCAACGATCCAGTTCTCGCTTGGATGAGTTGCATGACTGCATTGCCGGCGGCGAGTTGTTGCTCAGGCGTGAGTTTAAAGAAGACAGGGCCTAGTCCGTTCATTTCGAGCATGACATCGAGTGTTTGGCTTCTTTCCAAGCACGGTTTACGTGCATCGATTTCCGGATATACGACAGCGTTCTCGCACAAGACTTGTAGTTGATGGAGTTTCGAGGCATCTTGGTAGAAACCAACTTTCACATCAGATATATTTCCAGCGGCGACCAATTGAACTGCGCCTTTGTGTTCGTCATTTAAGATCTCTAAGCTTCGCCGAATCAAATGGTAAGTAGCCTGCAAATCATTGACTGCTTTACTTAGGCCTTCAGCCTCGGCCTCATACCTCTGTTGAAATTTTTGCAGATCTAGTGCACCGGTAAACGCTAGGCCGGCATTCTCGCAATCGAACCGTTGATTTTCCAAATCGGAGACTTTGGCCTGCAAGTCGTTATGTCGCTCGGACTGTTCATGAGCAAGAAAACTCAAGGTGTTGAAATGCGCATGTAGACCTGGTAAAAAAGCAGGCCCTGTTAGAAAGAATCTGCAACGTGGGCAGTTTCTCTCTTTTGGCCATCCAGGTACCGGACCAAAAGAGCCTTTTCTCTCAAGTTCCTCTCCGCCGCTGCTACACATCGATGCTGATACGGGGCAAATTCCCTTATCTTCCACAATGAAAGACGCGGCGCTGCTCTGTTCTACGGCTGCCGCAAATGCATCGGGCGAAAAGCAAGCTAATCGATTTTCAAGCTGTTCAACTGAAGCGTCTTTCAACCATCGAATGTGATTTTTCTGATCAATTTCCAACTGCCGCCGTTCGGCTAACTCCATGGTTTCACGCATGTATTCCTTACCAAACTTGGTGTAATAGATCGTCATGAGAATGCGCGAATGGCCTGCGATCAACTTAGAAACCACAGCAAGAGGCAGTTGCACATCGAGAACTAAATAGCTGATCAGTGACACGCGCAGGCTATGCATTGGGTAATGCGTGGTGCGCCGGTCACTGTGTGCAAACTCAATTTGACTTCCGTCTTCTAGTCGCTCACCACGTTGATGCACCATCCTTTGTAAATCGTGCAATAGATGAAACCAGGGAACATCCAATGCGGCTGATGTAATCGGCTTCTTCTTGTCATCTCCTTGGCCTGCTGCATCCCTGAATAAAAAGCATGCCGCGCCGCGCTCAGCTAAGACACTGGGAGCCGGCTTTATTCTTCCAAAATGTTTGGCGTCAAGGGTATTCCATGGCGTGGGTTCAATGATCGGGTTATACCGTTCCTGCCAATTGCGCAGTTTTTCGAGCCAGTAAAGAACTTCCGCGTGAGCCCATGGGATCACGTATCCCTTTTTGTTTTCGGGTTTATTGATGTCGGCTGTCTTGTTCGTGTTTACATAAATGCCAGCATCCGCTTCGTTAAGCGTTCTATGAAAAACACCGGTTTGGCGGGGGCGTGCAGGCGTGCCTCGAGCTAAGGTTGATTCACTACGTACGAACGTTCCAGTCCCAGCTCCGTTGGTGCGCACGTATCGCCAAGTATCCGATTCACCGGAATCAAGCATCCGAACTTGGAAAGTGCGAAGTGGAAGCTCAAGTTTTAGATACAGTGCCACAGCACGAACCGGGCTCCACATCTCTGTGACAATCTCTGGGAGATTATTTTGCTGCTGCTCCCATCTACTGGTTTCACGGTATCGAATAACACAATCGGGATCCCCATGATCCGGCGGAATAAAATCGATATAAAACCAGTCGCCGCCAGCAGGATCACCACGATCATCTTGCATTCGCTTCCAATCACAGAAATTCGGACCTTGTGCCACCATTTTCCGGAGGTCGTTGATATAGCGTATCGAGAGCGGGGCCCGCACGGACTCATTAGGAGTTTCAAGGCCAGAATAACTAGCCTTTTTAAACGGGTTTCGCAAATCAGTGGGAATAACTCGATTTTCATCTGAGCCATCGCTGAAAGAAAATTTCTCTTTAAGTACCCAGTCCAAAAATTCCGTGACATAGTTATGCACAGAAACGTCCGTTGACGCTTTAATCCCAGGGTTTCGAAGTTTTGATGTCACATACGATTCAAGAAAATCCGGCAATGAATTTTTCCGACTGAAAAAAGCAAGCGGATTTTGTGTGACATTTTTGGGAATAAGATACCTATCAAAAAATGCTCTTACAGCATTGAGCCGCTTTTCTCTCGGTGAGTCTGGCAATGTTATCCACTCACGAGCAAAATCACACCATGGCCCCATTTTTGGATGCGGCTGACGAATGTCTGGAAAATCGAGATTACTTCTATGCTTGTTATATCTAGTGGTATCCCTAGGGAACGGGTGCATCAGGCCCGATTGAACAACCCTATAGCCGTCGCCATCAATAGAAGAGAAATATGTATATAAAACCCAATTCAAAAATTCAGAAATCGTTCCATGATATTGATTGATCGTGCTCTTGGATAGGTCGAAATCATTTTTGAGTATCGAGACAAAATCAGGCAGCTGACTACTTGAGTCAAAGAGTGCAACTGGATCTTTGCTTATTGAGTTTTTTTTAATGTATCCAAAGAAAAAGCAAGTTAAGGCGGTCTGCTTTGTGTAGCGATTAGTTGTCTCCAAACTAAACCACTCTGCAGCATACTTGGACCAGGCGGCGAATTCTTTGTCAGATTGGCAAAGGAATTTAAAATCTGCGTCGAAAGTCAGATCGATATTTTCGGGTCCACCCAGTCGGTTATAGTTTCTTTTTCTCGCCATTTTCTTGTCTTAATCGAAATGTTTTTTAAAATAATCACTCAAGCTTAACTGCGGAAATCCAAAATCCACAGGGTTTGATGCTGGGGTGATGTTTAAGTCGGAATTTTCGGATGTTATCTCTTCAAAGATCTTCGATATTTGATTTATATCTGGCTCGGTATATACGACTTGCGCCTTCATTGATTTATGGTGAAGGGCCTTTTTTATTACTAATTCATTTACCTTGGCTTCAGCAAGTCGGCGTCCAAAATCATGCCGATGGCCATGAGGAGTTGTGCCCTCAAATTTCGAATAGGAGAGTCCAATTCTTTTGACTGCTGCTTTATGGGCGGATTGGAAAGAATCAAGCGCGTAGGGTTTTCCAGAGAGGGTAACAAATGCAAACGGGTGATCATTGAATTGCGCTCTGCGAATTAAATAAAGAGACCAAATTTTTAGGAAGAGCTCGCCCGCCCATGTTGGGAACCAATGTACGTGCATGCTTTTCGTGCTGTCGGTTAGTAAATTGTTTTTCCAGCCTGCATACATCTGGCTGGTATCCTTGTAGTCTGTCCGCGGGAGAAGACCATATTTGCCCTTCAGATAATTTGCTCTATTTGTATTGATCGGTTTTCCTATGGCGTCCTTCCAATCTAAGGGAGCTTTGCCTTCAGATGGGTGAAAGACTCGGACATTTGCCATTTGAGGATTGATGACGTCTGGTCGTATATCATGGACGTATATGTGAAACGGCTCGGAAACGCGCAGCCCACCATAATGCATCAGCATCGTGATTAAGATGTCCCTCAGATTCAATCCACCAAGTCCATCGGATGAGTTCTTGCGTGGAACCAAGAAGCCGTTAAATAATAATTTTCCAATTGAATCACCCGGAAAGCGTTTTGTCGCCGCGTGATCTATGGCTGGCTCTCTTTTTAGTAGGACGTTTCTAGCTTGGCTCATTTCGATCGCTGCGACGTTCTTATTCCACGTGTGTCCTAAAAATGCGTTCCTGTTTGCATGCTGCCAAGATGCCCAAGCGAGAATCTCTTCGACATGATTGGCAGGCCTCCAGGGATTTATAGGGCTTTGGGAGTAACCTTCTTTTACCATCCAATCAGAGAACTCAGACAATGGACCAACTAACTGCCTGACCAATGTTGAATTTTTCCCAGTCCAATAAAGCTCACTCGGATCTTTCCCATCAGCTCCAACGGTTCCTGAATAAAGTCGCTTCACGAAGCCGCCGAATAGCTTGTCTGCACTCGAGAAGATATTCTGATTTGAGCTTATGTAGTCGATCAGTAAGCTTACCGCTTGATGTAGTTTTATTAGCCAACTCGCGCTTCGATAAAGGTTTTCTTCGACAAAGCGTAGAAGCGGAATAATTGGACCATTGTCTGTAAGTATTACCAAGGCATTGGTCGTGACGCCAGTATTGTCGGTAATAAGATTGCAATATCGGCGAACGTGATTCATTGATTGGCTTATTTATTTTTTTCTAAAGAAAATTTATTATTCTTAATAGGTTGCGCTCTTGCCCTGTTGTAGCCTTTCGAGGCGTCAAGCTGTACTAAACAACAAGCAAATCACAACCTTCGGAACCTGCCGCAAGGCCATGGTCGGAACATCCGTTCCGGTGCGTCTCACCGTTCAGATCTGCTCTCCCGAGCAGTCTGGAGCTACTTCCGAGGCTTGTGGTAATCGGTAAATTATCACACCCCATTTGAGCTAACCAAGTGTGCTTATCACCAAGTTCAGCGAACAGTTCTTGATGGCAAAGACGGTTTTTAGAGATGATCAGTATGTAACGGTAACACCCCATATGAGATCGGCGTCTTCGCCATGACTGAGCGCGGCCTGAAGGGCGTGACCAACCCGAGCGCGATCTTCCTGAGCCAGCATGCCGAGCCCGTGCCCGGCAGTTGCGTGCTGGTCACCCTGGAGGGCACGCGGCCGATGCTGGTCGAGATCCAGGCGCTGGTCGACACTGGCGGCCCGAGCCCGCGGCGCCTGAGCGTCGGCCTGGACCGCGACCGCTTGGCCATGCTGCTGGCCGTGCTGCACCGCCACGCCGGCATCTCGTGCATGGACCAGGACGTGTTCGTCAACGCCGTGGGCGGCGTGCGCATCAGCGAGCCCGCGGCCGACCTGGCCGTGCTGCTGGCCATCACCTCGAGCCTGCGCGGCAAGCCGCTGCCCAAGGGCTTCATCACCTTCGGCGAAGTGGGGCTGGCGGGCGAGGTACGGCCCGCGCCGCGCGGCCAGGAGCGGCTGAAGGAAGCCGCCAAGCTCGGCTTCAGCGTGGCGGTGGTGCCCAAGGCCAATGCGCCGAAGAAGCCGATCGAAGGCTTGACGGTGCATGCGGTCGAGCGGGTGGAGGAGGCGATGGAGGTGGTACGTGGTCTTACCTGAAGGCGATCCCCATCGGCCTGCGAAAATGCCGCCCATGAAATTGATGAAATACGTCCCCATGCTGGTCGGCGTCGCGCTGACCGTCTTCGCCTACCAGCGCTTCGGCTGGCAGGGCGTGCTGGTCGTCACCGGCGGCATCGTGATGTGGGCGCTGCTGCACATCACGCGCACGATGAAGGTGATGCAGAACGCGGCCAACCGGCCGATCGGCTATGTCGGCAGTGCCGTCATGCTGAATGCCAAGCTCAAGCCGGGCATGACGCTGCTGCACGTCATCGCCATGACCAAGGCGTTGGGCGAGCAAATCTCGGCCAAGGACGTGCAGCCCGAAATCTTCCGCTGGACGGACGGCACGCAGTCGCGCGTGGACTGCGAATTCGCCGACGGCAAGCTCGTGCAGTGGGCGCTGTTCCGCCCCGTGCAGGCCGACGACGCCAACGGCGCAACAGGCGCGCCCGCGCCGTAAAATCAGCCGCTTCGCCCGAAAAACCACGCGCGGAACCGGCGTTGCCCTGCCGGATTCCGCCAGAACACCCCACAAGGACGCCCGCATGAGCCTGATCCCCCCAGCACCTTCCATGTCCGACCGCGACGGCAAAATCTGGATGGACGGCCAGATGGTCGACTGGCGCGATGCCAAGATCCACGTGCTGACCCACACGCTGCACTACGGCTGCGGTGCGTTCGAAGGCGTGCGCGCCTACAACGGCGTCAAGGGCACGGCGATCTTCCGCCTGGAAGAGCACACGGAGCGCCTGTTCAACAGCGCCAAGATCCTGCGCATGAAGATCCCGTTCACCAAGGAAGAAGTGAACGAGGCGCAGAAGGCCGTCGTGCGCGAGAACAAGCTGGAAAGCTGCTACCTGCGCCCGCTGACCTGGATCGGCGACCGCAAGCTCGGCGTCTCGCCCAAGGGCAACACCATCCACCTGATGGTGGCCGCCTGGGCCTGGGGTGCCTACCTGGGCGACGACGGCATGACCAAGGGGATCCGCGTCAAGACCTCCAGCTACACCCGCCACCACGTCAACATCACCATGACGCAGGCCAAGGCGGTGAGCAACTACACCAATTCCATCCTGGCCAACACCGAGGCGCTGGACGACGGCTACGACGAGGCGCTGCTGCTCGATGCCTCCGGCTTCGTCAGCGAAGGCTCGGGCGAAAACGTGTTCGTCGTGAAGAACGGCGTGGTCTACACGCCCGACCTGTCGGCTGGCGCGCTGAACGGCATCACCCGCAACACCGTCTCGCACATCTGCAAGGACCTCGGGCTGGAACTGGTGCAAAAGCGCATCACCCGCGACGAGGTCTACATTGCCGACGAAGCCTTCTTCACCGGCACCGCCGCCGAAGTCACGCCGATCCGCGAGCTCGACCGCATCGAGATCGGCAGCGGGACGCGGGGTCCGATCACCGAAAAAATCCAGAGCGCCTTCTTTGACATCGTCAACGGCCGCAACGAAAAATACGCCCACTGGCTCGCGAAAGTCTGAACATGTCCACCAATGCCGTCGTTGAATTACTCGCCAAGGATCTGAACCCGCAAGGCGGTGTGTTCTGCCCCAGCCTCAAGGCCGACATGAAGCTGTGGAATAACCACCCCAAGGTCTACCTCGACGTAGCCCGCACCGGCTCGGCCAAGTGCCCGTATTGCGGCACGGTCTATCAGTTGAAAGCGGGCGAGCACTTCGCCGGTGGCCACTAACAGCCTCGTCGTCGCGCCCCAGTGGATCGGGGACGCGGTGATGACCGAGCCGCTGATGCGCCGCCTGGCCGCGCGCGGCGAGCGGCTTACCGTCGGGGCCTTGCCCTGGGTGGCGCCGGTGTACCGCGCCATGCCGCAGGTGGCCGAGGTCATCGATTTCCCGTTCCAGCACGGCGGCCTGCAGTGGGCCGCGCGGCGCGCCATGGCCGCCCAGCTCAAGGGCCGTTTCGACGCGGCCTATGTGTTGCCGAATTCGCTCAAGAGTGCGCTGCTGCCCTTTCTGGCGCGCATTCCGCGACGCGTGGGCTACCTGGGCGAATCGCGCATCGGCCTGCTCAACGAACGGCTCAGGAATCCGCCCCGGGACGTGCGTCCGCCAATGGTGGCGTTCTACTCGGCGCTCAGTGGCGAAAGCAACGTTGACGTCGATGTGCCGCACCTGGCAATGAATCCGCAGCAGGTCCAAGAAGCCCTGGCGGCACTCCACCTGCAGCGCGGTGCGTATGCCGTGTTCGCGCCCGGCGCCGAATACGGCCCGGCCAAACGCTGGCCCGCCAGCCATTTCGCAGGGCTGGGCCTGCGGCTGGATGTACCCGTGGTGCTGCTCGGCTCCGGCAAGGAGGCGGCGCTGTGCGAGGAGATCGCCTCGGCGGTCAACGCGCAGCGCCCGGGTTGGGCCCAAAACCTCGCAGGAAAAACAACGCTGGCGCAGGCGCTGTCTGCGATATCAGCTACCAAATTGGTAGTGAGCAACGATTCCGGCCTGATGCATGTGGCGGCGGCCTTCGGCGTCGCGCAGGCGGCCATCTTCGGATCGAGCAGCCCGCTGCACACGCCGCCCTTGAACGATCGCGCCGCCGTGGTGTGGCTCAAGCAGGACCCGGCCTACCAGCCGCCGCTGGACTGCGCGCCATGCTTCCAGCGCGAATGCCCGCTGGGGCACACGCGTTGCCTGGTCGATGTAACGCCGGAGCGGGTGCTGGCGGGCTTGGCCGCCTAGCAGTGTCCATCAAGGCGTGCTGCCGGCCCGAATTGTTCCGACGTTGGCAATGGTGAATTGGGCCGGGTGTGCATTCCGCTCGGGGCGGCGACGCCCTACAGTGCATGCACCACCCTTCAGGAGCCCGCCATGAACATCCCCGCCGAAGCGCCCCGCCCGCCCTTGCCACCCTTCAGCCGCGAAACCGCCGTGCAGAAGGTGAGGCTGGCCGAGGACGCCTGGAACAGCCGCGACCCGCAGCGGGTGGCCCTGGCCTACACGCCCGACAGCCGCTGGCGCAACCGCGCCGAGTTTCCGCGCGGCCGTGCCGAGATCGTGCAGTTCCTGCAGCGCAAATGGGAGCGTGAACTGGACTACCGGCTCATCAAGGAACTGTGGGCCAACGACCGCGACCGCATCGCCGTGCGCTTCGCCTACGAATGGCATGACGCGGCCGGCCAGTGGTATCGCGCCTATGGCAATGAAAACTGGCAATTCGATGCCCACGGCTTCATGGCCGAGCGCCACGCCAGCATCAACGACCTGCCGATCGCCGAAGCCGACCGCAAGTTCCACTGGCCGCTCGGCCGCCGGCCCGACGACCACGCCAGCCTGAGCGATCTCGGCCTGTAAAGCCGGGAAGGGGCTCGCCGGAATCGCCGAGCCGCCGGCGCGGCAAGGTACGGCGTGTGCGAATCACGAATCATGGAACCGGTGTCATTGCCTGCGTCTGCACACGTTCGGCGCGAAACCCATAACCCACGAGCCGTGCCGGCAGGTTGCGCACCGCGCGAAATTGCAGCAGCCAGCGCAGCAGACCGGGGACTTCGATCGGCTTGGCGCTGTGCGCGAGGGCGCGCGAGATCAGGCGTTGCTGGACTTGCAATTGCAGCGCCTGGATCAGCCTGGTGGGTGCTTCGCGCCGGCTTTGCACGCGGCGCAGCAGCGCTTCGTCGATGGGGCCACCGGCCCGAAGCGTGGGCGCGAGCAGGTTGGAGGCGGCCACGGCGTCCTGGATCGCGAGGTTGATGCCCACGCCGCCGATGGGCGACATCGCGTGCGCCGCATCGCCGATCAGCAGCAGGCCCGGACGCGTCCAGCGTGCGAGCCGATCCACGCGCACTTCGAGGGTCTTCACTTCCTCCCACGCCGTCAGCACCTGCAGACGCCCGTGGAAAAACGGGGCGAGTTTTTCGATGGCCGTCCGCAAGACGCCGAGCGGCCCCGCGCGCCAGTCCGCGTCGCTGCCCTTGGGCACCACGAAGGCGGCCTGCCAATAGTCGCCGCGGTTCAGCAACACCATCATGTGGCCTTCGCTGAAACTCGCGAAGGTGTCGTCGGGGTCCGTGGCTTCACGCGGCAGGCGGAACCACATCACGTCCATCGGCGCGCCGTAGTCGGTGGCGGTGAGCCCGGCGGCGCTGCGCAGCGTTGAATGCCGGCCGTCACACGCGATCACCACCTCCGCGCGGATGTCGAATTCGCCCTCGGGCGCGCGCACGCGAACGCCGCAGACACGGCCACCTTCTTCGATCAGGGCCGTGGCTGCATGCCGCATGCGCAGGTCGAAATGGGCATAACGCCGCCGGCCCTGCGAGGCGATGAAGTCGAGGAAGTCCCACTGCGGCACGAGCGCCATATAGGCAAAGGGCTTCAGCCCGCGGAAGTCGATCGCCGGCTGCAGCCGCGTGCCGAAACGCATGCCGAGGTGATCCACTTTCTGCTGCGGCAGTTGGTCGAAGGCCGCCAGCAGGCCGATGTCGTCGAGCACACGCAGCGTGGACGGATGTACGGTGTCGCCGCGAAAGTCGCGCAGGAAGTCCGCGTGTTTTTCGAGCACCACCACCGGCACGCCCGCACGCGCCAGCAGATAGCCGAGCACCATGCCGGCCGGGCCGCCGCCGGCGATGCAGCAATGCGTGTGGATGACGGGCATGGCGAACTCCTGGCCGGGTCGATTGCGCATGTTAGCCCGCGGCGCCGGCCGCGCCGTCTGGCATATTCCCGGACGACACCAAGCGAACCAACACCATGCAAAGACGAGACTTCACCCAAAAAGCTGCGAAGGCTGCCATCGCCGCGCTCGCCGCCATCGCTGCCTCGGGCTGCGCGTTACCGCGGTCCGGCCCGAGCGCTGCGGCGAGCGATGCGCCGGCCGCGCGTTTTCGCCAGCGCATGCAGGCCATCGAACAGGCCAGCGGCGGCCGGCTCGGCGTGGCCGTGCGCGACACGCATTCCGGTGCGGCTTTTGCCCATCGTGGCGGCGAGCGTTTTCCGCTGTGCAGCACCTTCAAGTTCCTGGCGGCGGCGCAGGTGCTGGCGCGCGTGGACAGCGGCGCGGAGCAACTCGACCGGCGCATCGCCGTGCTGGCTTCCGACTTGGTTCCATATGCCCCCGTGACCCAGCCGCGTGTCGGCGGCGAACCGATGACGGTGGCCGAGCTATGCGACGCCGCCGTCACCCTCAGCGACAACGTGGCCGGCAACCTGCTGCTGCGCAGCTTCGGCGGGCCGGCGGCGCTTACGGCCTACTTGCGCGGACTGGGGGATGGGCAGACCCGGCTCGACCGCATCGAGCCCGAGCTGAACCAGGCGCTGCCCGGCGACCCGCGCGACACCACCACGCCCGAGGCCATGTTGCAGACCCTGCACCGCATCGTGCTCGGCGACGCCCTGTCGCCACCCTCGCGTGCACAGATCACCCGATGGCTGGTGGACAACAAGACGGGCGACCGGAAGATCCGCGCCGCCTTGCCCGCGGGCTGGCGTGTCGGCGACAAGACCGGCGCCGGGGCGTTCGGCACGAACAACGACATCGCCGTGCTCTGGCCGCCGGGCCGACTGCCAATGCTGCCGGTGTTGGTCACCGCCTACCTCACCGACACCAGCGCCGACCAGGCCGTGCGCGACCAGGCCCTGGCCGAGGTCGGCCGCCTGGTGGTGGCGCTGGCGACCGGTGCGGCCTGAGCGCGCCGCCGTTCAGGCCGCGCTCGGCAGGTCGATGACGAAACAGGCGCCGCCGCCTTCGCGGCCTTCGCAGCGCACGCTGCCGCCGTGGCGTTCGGCGATCGATTTCACCAGCGCCAGGCCCAGCCCCACGCCGCCGTCGCGCTCGCTCGCGCCGGGCAGGCGGTAGAACGGCTCGAAGATGCGCTCGCGCTGGTCGGGCGGTACGCCGGGGCCGCGGTCGAACACTTGCAACACCGCACGGTCGGCTGTGTGCTGCAGCGTCACGGTCACCGGGCCGGTGGTGTAGCGGCGCGCATTCTCGAGCAGGTTGCGCACGGCGCGGCGCAGCAGCTTGGTGACGCCGCGCACGGCCACCGGCGGGCCTTCGGCTTCTCCGGTGTCTTCTGTTTCGGCCGATGCGAGCGCGCCAGGCACGCTGTCGGGGTCGCCTTCCTGGTTGCCTTCGAAACTCGCGCCGAGCCGTGCGCATTCCTCGGCCACCAGGCCGGTCATGTCGACTTCTTCCACGGTGCCGAGATCGGCTTCACGCGCGTCGAGCCGGCTCGCCAGCAGGATCTCTTCGATGAGTTCGTCCAACTCGCCGATGTTGCGCGCGATCTCGTTCTTGAAGGTCGGCGACGGCGTCGAACCCATGAGCTCGATGCCCATGCGGATGCGCGTCAGCGGCGAACGGAGTTCGTGCGAGGCATTGGCCAGCAGGGACTTCTGCGACTGCAGCAGCGTCTTGTGGGAGGCCACCAGCGTCTCGATGCGCTCGGCCGCGTAGTTGAAGCGCTGCGCCAGCAGGCCGGCTTCGTCGCGCCCGTGGATCGGCACCCGCGCCGACAGGTCGCCCCGGCCCCATTGGTCGACGCCGCGCTGCAGCGATTCGAGCCGCCGCGTGAGCCGGCGGATGATCGGGTACATGGCCAGCGCCATGGCCACGCCCACCAGGCCGAGCATCCAGAAAAAGCCGAACGGCGGCCGGTTCCACCACGAGGAGCGCGGCGGGCGCGGCAGGTGTACCAGCAGGCGCTGCCCGTCCTGCATGCGCACCACGAACTCCGGGCCGCGCGAGACGGGCGCGCGGCTTCCCGGTTCGCCGGGCGACTGCATCTCGCCTTCGGCCACCGGTGACTTGGCCTCGTCGGTCTCGTCGTCATCGGACGGCGGCGGCGGTGGCGCTTCGGTATCGGCCACGCCATACGACGGGCCGGGTAGCCCGCGGTGCGAACCCGCACGGCGGGAAACGCCCTTGCCGATGATCTGCCCGGCATCGTTGCGCACCACCACATCGCGCAGCGGCGGGTCGGTGGCCATGCGCCAGGCCCAGCCCACCAGCATGGTCAACACCGCCACCGCCAGCAGCACCGCGATCCAGATGCGCACGTACAGCCGCTGCAGCAACGCGGGCAAAGTGGGCCCGGGCAGTGTGGACTCGTCGATTTCAGTTGCAGGCATGTGTGGTTACGAGGCGATGCGCAGCGAGCCGCCAATTCCAGAACATCGCGGAACTGGCTTTGCCAGGCCGCAGATGTTGCCCCCTGCAAGCCTGTCCTGAGCCTGTCGAAGGAGGGGGAGGAGCGACACGCAGTGCGCGACTTGGGGGTGTGCCTATTCAGTCTTGTTGTTTCGCAAAAACGTAGCCCGCGCCGCGCACGGTCACGATGCGTTTCGGGTTCTTCGGGTCGGCCTCGATGGCGGCGCGGATGCGGCCCATGTGCACGTCGATGGAGCGGTCGAAGGCCTCGAGCTCGCGGCCACGCACGGCTTCCATGATCTGGTCGCGCGACAGCACGCGGCCGGCGCGTTCGGCCAGCGCCACCAGCAGGTCGAACTGGTAGGCGGTCAGGTCGCACAACTGGCCGGCCACGGTCACGGCGCGCGCATCGCGGTCGATCTCCAGCGAGCCGAAGCGCAGCAGCTTGTTGGCCACGGGTGCACCCTCGACGCGGCGGCGCAGGATGGCGCGGATGCGCGCCAGCAGTTCGCGCGGCTCGAAGGGCTTGGGCAGGTAGTCGTCGGCGCCGAGTTCGAGGCCGATGATGCGGTCCAGCGGATCGCCCTTGGCGGTGAGCATCAGCACCGGAATCTGCGCCATGTCGCCCTGCGCGGCGCGGATGCGGCGGCAGACTTCGAGGCCGTCCATGTCGGGCAGCATGAGGTCGAGGATCACGAGCTCCGGCGCGGTGCCAGACGGCGGGTTCTGCAGGTGCGTGAGGCCGGCCTGCGCCGTGGCGCATTCCGTCACCGTGAAACCGGACTGCCCGAGGTACTCGCCCACCATGTGGGCCAGGCGGGAGTCGTCTTCGATCATCAAAAGTTGTGCGCTCATGGGGTCAGTCTAGCCTTTGCGGTGGTTTTGAGCCATGTTGTTCCCTTGCCGCCACCCTGCGTTGTAGGCGCTGTAAAGTAAAGTAAAACCGGCGCAGGCCAGGGCGCCAGTTTTCAGGCCAAATCGACGCTCAAGGCCGTTCAGTACTGCGCGTGCCGCTATCGATTCAGGAGTTGACGATCTTGGCCGCGGCGACCGCCGGAACATGGGGCCGCACTTCCAGCCGCGAGGCCAGCCATACCAGCAGCAGCACCGGCACACCCAGCAGCGCGGTGGCGGTGAAGAAATTGGCGTAGCCGTACAGGTCCACCGCCTTGCCCGAGAAGCCCGCCAGCCACTTCGGCAACAGCAGCATCATCGAGCTGAACAGCGCGTACTGGGTGGCCGAATAACTCACGTTGGTCAGGCTCGACAGGTAGGCGATGAAGGCCGCCGAGGCGATGCCGCCGGCCAGGTTGTCCGCCGACACCACGGCCACCAGCGCCGTCACGTCGTGCCCGCGCGTGCCGAGCCAGGCGAACAGCAGGTTGCTGGCCGCGCTCAGCAGCGCGCCGAGCATCAGCACCCGCATCGTGCCCAGCCGCATCGACAACACGCCGCCGATGAACGCGCCCACCAGCGTCATGACCACGCCGAAGACCTTGGTGACGCTGGCCACCTCGTCCTTGGTGTAGCCCATGTCCACGTAGAACGGGTTGGCCATGATGCCCATCACCACGTCGCTGATGCGGTAGGTGGCGATCAACGCCAGGATCAGCGCGGCTTGCCAACGGTAGCGGCGGATGAAGTCGGCGAATGGGTCGACGAGCGCGCCGCGCAGCCATTCGGCGGCGTTGCGGCTCGGCGGGATCGCCTGCTGCGCGGGCTCGGGCGAGAACAGCACGGTGACCACGCCGACCAGCATGCTGGCCGCCATCACCAGGTAGGCCGTCTGCCAGGCGCCGTGCTGGTAGCCGGCCACGCCTGCGACCTCGGAGCGCGCGGCGATCCACAACACGCCGGCGCCGGCCCAGATCATCGCCAGCCGGTAGCCTGTCTGGTAGGCGGCGGCCAGCGCGGCCTGGCGGTCGGTGGCGGCCGATTCGATGCGGAACGCGTCGAGCGCGATGTCCTGCGTGGCCGAACAGAAGGCCACGGCCAGCGCCCCCCATACGATGGGTTCGAGCAACACCTTCGGGTCGGTGACGGCCATGCCGACCAGCGCCGCCATGATGCCGAGCTGCGACAGCAGCAGCCAGCTGCGCCGACGGCCCATGAAACGCGTGAGCAGCGGGATCGGCATGCGGTCCACCAGCGGCGACCAGACCCATTTGAAGGCGTAGGCGAGGCCCACCCAGCTCAGGTAACCGATGGTGGTGCGGTCGATGCCGGCCTCGCGCAGCCAGAAACTCAGCGAGCCGAACACCAGCAGCAGCGGCAAACCGGCCGAGAAACCCAGCGACAGCATGCGCAGCGTGGCCGGCTCCAGGTAGACCTTCAGCGTGGCGCGCCAGGGCAGTTTCGATGGGCTGGGTTCTGTAAGGGGTTTGGCTGACATGGGCGGCGGGAAGTTCTGACTATTATTAGCCATGTGTTTTTCATGCGACCTCAAAACCCCCGGTGCCTCGCCCTGGTCCAGCCGCCGCGGCTTTCTGCTGGCCGCTGGTGCCAGCGCCGTCGCCGTGCCGTCGCTGGCGCAGGTCGACGTGGGCAACGCGTCCGCCATGCGCCAGCTCGTGCCCGCCGAAACCCTGGAAGCCTCGGCCACGCAGCAGTACAGCAAAATGCTCGCCGAAGCCAAGTCCAAAGGTGCGCTCGCGCCCGACGGCAACCCGCAATTGCAGCGCTTGCGCACCATCGCAGCAAGGCTGATCCCGCTGACCGCGCAATGGAACGACCGCGCGCGCCAGTGGCGCTGGGAGGTCAACCTCATTGGCAGCAAGCAGATCAACGCGTTCTGCATGCCCGGCGGCAAGATTGCGTTCTACACCGGCATCCTCGACCAATTGAAGCTCACCGATGACGAGGCGGCGATGATCATGGGCCACGAAATGGCGCATGCGCTGCGCGAACACGCGCGTTCGCGCCTGGCCAAGACGCAGGCCACGAGCATGGGCCTGTCACTTGGCGCGCAACTGCTCGGGCTGGGGCAGCTCGGCAACATCGCGGCCGACATGGGCACGCAACTCGTCACGCTGAAGTTCAGCCGCGATGATGAGACCGAGGCCGACCTGGTCGGCCTGGAACTCGCGGCGCGCGGCGGCTACGATCCGCAGGCCTCGGTCAGCTTGTGGCAGAAGATGGCCAAGGCTTCCGGCGGCGCGGGCGGGCCGGGCTTCCTGTCCACCCACCCGAGCGGGCCGAACCGCATCCGCGAGCTGCAGGCCAACGTGCCGCGGGTGCAGGGCTTGTACGAGCAGGCGAGGAAGCGGTAGGCCACTGGCCTCGCGTCAGGCGTTCAAGGCGCGAACGGATTGACGATCTGCGCGCCGGTGCCGTTGAAGTCGGCCAGGTTGCGCGTCGCCACCACGATGCCGTGTTCCACCGCCGTGGCCGCAATCATCGCGCCGGCTGGCGGGCAGCCCAGGCCCGGACCTCGGCCGACTGGTTCGGCTTGCCATGGCGCAGTTCCGAGAGGACGTTGGTGTCCAGGATGAACACCGGCGGAACAGTTTGCGGCATCAGCCGAGTTCGACCGAGCGGAACTCGACCTCCAGCCGCGGCGCCTCGAATTCGAAGTCGGCCGCGTCGCCGGGCAAGGCGTCCATCACGTCCAGCAGCGACGCTTCCTGGTGTCCGGCCAACTGGTAATAGTCTTCGATCTTCAGCAGGGCAAAGGCTGGCCGGCCGCGGTCGGTGATGAACACCGGGCCATCGGCCGCTGCACGTTTGGCGGCACCGACATCACGCGTGAAATTGCGGCTCGAAAAAGTATGAACGGACATCTGATTCTCCTTGGATGAGGAGAGTAGGGACCTCAATGCATGTGTGTTATGACATTGAGGCCGTCTGGTCAACGCACCGGCTCCTCAAAGACTCTTCAACCCACCCATGCAAAGGTACTTCACAACCACGTAGTCGTCGATCCCGTACGACGAGCCCTCGCGCCCCAGGCCCGACTGCTTCACGCCGCCGAAGGGCGCGACTTCGTTGGAGATCAGGCCGGTGTTGATGCCGACCATGCCGTACTCCAGCGCCTCGGCCACGCGCCAGATGCGCGCGATGTCGCGGCTGTAGAAATAGCTGGCCAGGCCGAATTCCGTGTCGTTGGCCATTTGCACCACTTCGGCGTCCGTCTTGAAGCGGAACAGCGGCGCCAGCGGGCCGAAGGTTTCCTCGCGGGCCACGAGCATGTCGGCGCTGGCGTTGGCCACTACGGTGGGCTCGAAGAAGGTGTGGCCCAAGGCGTGGCGCTTGCCGCCGGTCAACACCTTGCCGCCCTTGGCGACGGCGTCGGCGATGTGCGATTCGATCTTCTCCACCGCCGCGCCATCGATCAGCGGGCCCTGTTCCACGCCGGGCTCGGTGCCAGCGCCCACCTTCAGCGCCTGCACGGCCTTGACGAGTTTGGCGGCGAAGGCGTCGTACACGCCGTCCTGCACGTAGAGCCGGTTGGCGCAGACGCAGGTCTGGCCCGCGTTGCGGTACTTGGAGGCGATGGCGCCGGCCACGGCCTCGTCGAGGTCGGCATCGTCGAAGACGATGAACGGCGCGTTGCCGCCGAGCTCTAACGACAGTTTCTTGATGCTCGGCGCGCTTTGCGCCATCAGCAGCCTGCCCACTTCGGTGGAGCCGGTGAAGCTGAGCTTGCGCACGATGGGGTTGGCCGTGAGTTCGCCGCCGATGGCGCGCGCGTCGCCGGTCAACACGCTGAACACCCCGGCCGGCACGCCGGCCTCTTCGGCCAGCACCGCCAGCGCCAGGGCCGAGAACGGCGTGCTTTCCGCCGGCTTGAGCACCATGGTGCAGCCAGCCGCCAAGGCCGGGCCGGCCTTGCGCGTGATCATCGCGGCGGGGAAGTTCCACGGCGTGATGGCCGCGCAGACGCCGATCGGCTCCTTCACCACGAGGAGGCGTTTGTCATTCGCGGGGGACTGCAGCGTGTCGCCGTTCACGCGTTTGCCCTCTTCGGCGAACCACTCGATGAAGGAGGCGGCATAGGCGATCTCGCCCTTGGATTCGGCCAGCGGCTTGCCTTGCTCGGCGGTCATGATGGCGGCTAGGTCGTCGGTGTGGGCCAGCATCAGGTCGTTCCACTTGCGCAGGATGGCGCTGCGTTCCTTGGCCGTCTTGCGGCGCCAGGTGGCCCAGGCCGTCTGCGCCGCGAGGATGGCCCGGCGCGTCTCGGCCGCGCCCATTTCGGGCACGTGGCCGAGCACTTCGCCGGTGGCGGGGTTCGTGACTTCGAACGTGGCGCCGCTGTCGGCATTGCACCACTGGCCATCGAGGTAGGCCTGCTGGCGGAAGAGTTCGGGTTTGCGGAGTTTCAGCATGGGTTTCCTTCTATCAAGCGCCTCGGCGAGCGGCGCGTCCTCTGAGCCATTCAAGACTCAGCAGCAAGGTGGTGGAGAACAGGATCAGGATGGTCGCCAAGGCGGCGATCGTCGGGCTGATGTTTTCCCGGATGCCGGTGAACATCTGGCGCGGCAGTGTCACCTGCTCGGCGCCGGCGAGGAATAGCGTGACGACGACTTCGTCGAACGAGGTGGCGAACGCGAACAAGGCGCCCGAGATCACACCCGGCGCGATCAGCGGCAGGGTGATGCGGAAGAACGTGGCCAGTGGACTTGCGCCCAAACTCAGGCTGGCGCGCACCAGGTTGTGGTTGAAACCCTGCAGCGTGGCCAGCACGGTGGTGACGACGAAGGGCGCACCCAGCGCGGCATGGGCCAGGATCAGCGCGGTGTAGCTGTCCGACAGGCCCAGCGGCGCGAAGAACAGGTACATGCCCACGCCGACCACGATCACCGGCACCACCATCGGCGAGATCAGCACCGCCATCAAGAGCGCCTTGCCGCGGAACTCGGCCTTGGCCAGGCCAGTGGCGGCCAGGGTGCCGAGCACGGTGGCGATGAGCGTCGCGGCCGGTGCCACGATGAAGCTGTTCTTCGCGGCGCGCATCCATTCCTCGGCCTCGAACAGGTTCTGGTACCAGCGCAGCGAGAAGCCGGTGATCGGATAGGCCAGGAAGCTGCTGTCGCTGAACGACAGCGGCACGATGGCCAGGATCGGCAGTACCAGGTACAGCAGCACCAGCGCGCACAGGCCGCGCAGGGTGTAGTACCAGGCGCGCTCGGCCAGCGAGGTGTAGGGCGGGAAGGTGTGGAGCAGGGTGCGCATGGTGGGTCCGTGTCCTTGGATGTCAGCGGATGTTGGCGTTGGCATTGGTCTGCACGATGCGCTGGTACACCGCGTACAGCACCAGCGTGGCCGCCAGCAGCAGTGCACCCAGGGCGCACGCCATGCCCCAGTTGACGGCCTGGTTGGTGAAGTAGGCGACGTAGTAGCTCACCATCTGGTCGCCCGGCCCGCCGAGCAGCGCCGGTGTGATGTAGTAGCCGATGGCGGTGATGAACACCAGCAGCACACCGGCGGCGATGCCCGCGTAGGTTTGCGGCACGTACACGCGCCAGAACGCGGCGAACGGATGGCTGCCCAGCGAGATGGCGGCGCGCTGGTAGGTCGGCGGAATCGCCTTCATCACGCTGTACAGCGGCAGGATCATGAACGGCAGCAGGATGTGCACCATGGAGATGGTCACGCCAGTACGGTTGAACAGCAGCGCGATCGGCCCGCTGGTGACGCCCAGCGCCATGAGGCCCGTGTTGACCAGGCCCGACTGCTGCAGCAGCACCACCCAGGCGGCGATGCGCACCAGCACCGAGGTCCAGAACGGGATCAGCACGCAGATCATCACCAGGTTGGCTTGGCGCGCCGGCAGGGTGGAGGCCCAGTAGGCCAGCGGGAACGCGATCAGCAGTGCCAGCGCGGTGGTGAGCGCGCCGATCCACAGCGTGCGGCCGAAGATGTCGAGGTAAATGGCGCCTTCGGGCGGCGCCTTGTGGATGCTGCCGAAGTTGTCCTGCTGCAGGTCGAGCGAGGCCAGCAGGAAGAAGGGCGTGGTGCGGCTGCCGTTCTTGGCGATGGCCTGCCAGTAGGGCAGTTCACCCCAGCGTGCATCGATGGCGACGAGGGCCGCCTTGGCGTCGCCTTCGACAGGCATGGCGCGCGCCGTCTTGGTGACCAGCGAGCGGTAGCCGCTGATCTCGTTGTTGAGCCGGCGCGCGAGTTCGCCTGCCGCGTTGCCCTGGCGGGCCGTGGCCAGGTCGGCAGCCAGGGCCGTGAACGCAACGTCGGGCGGCAGGGCCTTGCGGTCCCAGTGGGCCAGTGCGGCCACGGTCTGCGGCAAGGCGTTCGGGATCTCGGGGCTGGCCACGGCGCGCTGCAGCAGCGCACCGATGGGCACCGCGAACACCACCAGCAGGAACAGGGCCAGCGGCGCGATCAGCGCGAGGGCCGAGGCCTTCTTGCGCAGCTCGGCGCGCCGCAGCTCCTGCTTGAGTTTGCGCTGGGCGGCGACAGGGGCGGCGACAGGGGTGGCGGGGGGCGCGGTCATGGCTGGCGTGGACGCGGCACCGCCCAGCGGCGGTGGCGGCAGGGCGGTGTCGGCGTTCATGGTACGGCGTTCCGGCTTACTTCGCGGCCCAGGCGGTGAAGCGCTGCTGCAGTTCCTCGCCGTGGTCGGTCCAGAAGGCGCCGTCGAGCAGCACGGCGTTCTTGCTGTTGGCCGGCGCGTTGGGCAGGTCGGCCAGGGTCTTGGCGTCGAGCATCTTGATCGCGGCCTGGTTCACCGGGCCGTAGGCGATGTTCTTCGCGTAGGCGGCCTGCTGGGCCGGCGCCACGCTGAAGGCGATGTATTCGAGCGCCAGGTCCTTGTTGGGCGAGCCCTTGGGAATGGCCCAGTAGTCGAGGTCATAGATGCCGCCGTCCCACACCACGTTCAATGCCTTGCCTTCGCGGCGCGCGGCGTCGATGCGGCCGTTGAACACCGTGCTCATCACCACGTCGCCGGCCACCAGGAACTGCGGCGGCTGCGCGCCGGCTTCCCACCACTGGATGAAGGGCTTGATTTCGTCGAGCTTCTTGAACGCGCGGTCCACGCCTTCCTTGGTGGCCAGCACCTTGTACACGTCCTTGGCCAGCACGCCATCGGCCATCAGCGCGAACTCGAGGTTGTACAGCGCGGTCTTGCGCATGCCGCGCTTGCCGGGGATCTTCTTCACGTCCCAGAAATCCTTCCAGCCGGTGGGTGCGGTCTTGAGTTTTTCGCTGTTGTAGGCCAGCACGGTGGACCAGACGAAGATGCCGATGCCGCATTCCTGCGGGGCTTCGGGGATGAAGCTCGTCTTCGGGCCGATCTTGCTGTAGTCGAGCTTTTCGTACAGGCCTTCCTCGCAGCCGCGCGCCAGATCGCCCGTCTCCACTTCGACCAGGTCCCAGGTCACGCGCTTGGCCTCGACCATGGCCTTGACCTTGGCCTGCTCGCCGTTGTATTCGACGCCGATGATCTTGTTGCCGGTCTGCTTTTCATAGGGTTGCACGAAGGCCGCCTTCTGCGCGTTGCCGTTGGCGCCGCCGAAGTTGACGACGGTGAGGTCCTTGGCCGAGGCCAGACCGCAGGCCAGCAGGGCGGCGGCTGCGGAGACATGGAGGGTGAAACGATGCATGGTGAAGACCTTTCAGGTTTTGGAGGGCGGGGAAGGAATCAGGAAAAGATGCGCAGATGCTCGGGCTCGAAGGCCAGCGCGACGGGCTGACCCGGTGCCAGGCTGGCCAGCGCGGGTGTGTCGAGCGGCACCTTGACGAAGCATTGCGGCTGCTCGGTGAAGTCGCATTGCAGGCGCACGTGGTCGCCGAAGTAGATGACGCCGGCGGCGTGGCCGCGCAGCACGTTGCCGGCGTCCGCGGCTTTGGCGGCATCGCTCGCATCCACCAGGCGCATGCGTTCGGGGCGGATGCTGGCCGTGGCCGCCTGGCCGGGCGTGGCCTCGCCAACGCGCACGCCGCGCAGCACGTGGCCGCCCGGAAGATTCAGCGTGCAGCGATCACCTTCGCGCAGGCCGATCTGGCCCTGCAGCCGGTTGCTGTCGCCGATGAAGCTGGCCACGAAGGCGTTGCCCGGTGTCTCGTACAAGGCGCCCACGGGGTCGAGCTGCTGGATGAGGCCCTGGTCGAACACGGCCACGCGGTCGGACATGGTGAGCGCCTCGCCCTGGTCGTGCGTCACGTAGACGAAGGTCACGCCGAGCTGGCGGTGCAGGGCCTTGAGCTCGAGCTGCATGTGTTCGCGCAGTTGCTTGTCGAGTGCGCCGAGCGGTTCGTCCATCAGCACCAGCTGCGGCTTGAACACCAGCGCGCGGGCCAGGGCGATGCGCTGCTGCTGGCCGCCGGAGAGCTGCGCCGGGAAACGTTCGCCGAAGGCCTCCATGCGCACCATCGCCAGCGCCTCGCGGACCTGGCGCTGCCGCGCCTCGCCGCTCACGCCGCGCACCTGCAGCGGGTAGCCCACGTTCTGCGCCACCGTCATGTGCGGGAACAGCGCGTAGTTCTGGAACACCATGCCGATGTTGCGCTTGTGCGGCGGCACGCGGTTGAGCAGCTTGCCGTCCAGCCGGATCTCGCCGCTGGTGGGGAATTCGAAGCCGGCCAGCATCATCAGGCAGGTGGTCTTGCCCGAGCCGGAGGGGCCGAGCAGGGTGAGGAACTCGCCGCGGTAGATGTCCAGGTCGAGTTGTTTCACGACCAGGTTCTCGCCGTCGTAGGTCTTCTTCACACCGCGGAAACTGACCAGGATGTCTTTGTCGGTAGGCATGGGAACTCCTTCGGGTGATCGCTTCAGGCCTGGCGCAGCGCGCCTTCCAGGATGTCCAGCGCCTCGTCGAAGACGGCGTCCTGGATCGTCAATGGAAACAGGAAACGGATGACATTGCCATAGGTGCCGCAGCTGAGCAGCAGCAGGCCGTGGCCCAATGCATGCGACTGCACCTTCTTCAGGAAATCCACGTCGGGTTCGCCGTCGGCGGGACGGTTGAACTCCACCGCGACCATGCCGCCCGGCCCGCGCACGTCGCTGATCTGCGGCACGTCCTTGCGGATGCGATGGAGCCGCGCCTTGAGCTTCTCGCCCAGGCCCTGGGCACGCTCGGCCAGTTGCTCCTGCGTGATGACATCCAGCACCGCATGCGCCGCCGCCACCGCCAGCGGATTGCCCGCATAGGTGCCGCCCAGGCCGCCGGGCTGGGCCGCGTCCATGATCTCGGCGCGGCCGCACACGGCCGACAGCGGCATGCCGCCGGCCAGGCTCTTGGCCAGCGTCATCAGGTCGGGCAACACGTCGTAATGCTCCATGGCGAACAGCCGGCCGGTGCGTGCGAAGCCGGTCTGCACCTCGTCGGCGATCAGCAGGATGCCATGCGTGTCGCACACCTTGCGCAGTTCGCGCATGAATTCGGGCGGCACCATGTAGAAGCCGCCTTCGCCCTGCACCGGCTCGATGATGACGGCGGCCACCCGCGTCGGGTCGATGTCGGCCTTGAACAACTGCTGCAGCGCCTTGAGCGCGGCATCCACCGTCACGCCGTGCAGTGCGTTCGGAAAGGGCAGGTGGTAGATGTCGCTCGGAAAAGGGCCGAAGCCGACCTTGTAGGGCGCCACCTTGCCCGTCAGCGCCATGCCCAGCATGGTGCGGCCGTGGAAGCCGCCGCCGAAGGCGATCACGCCCGGCCGGCCGGTGGCGGCGCGCGCGATCTTCACGGCGTTTTCCACGGCCTCGGCGCCGGTGCTGAACAACGCTGTCTTCTTCGCGTGCTTGCCGGGCGTGATGGCGTTGATGCGCTCGGCCAGTTCCACGTAAGAGGCGTAGGGCACGATCTGGTAGGCGGTGTGGGTGAAGCGGTCGAGCTGGGCGCGGATCGCGGCCACCACCTTGGGGTGGCGATGGCCGGTGTTGAGCACGGCGATGCCGGCGGCGAAGTCGATGTAGCGGCGGCCTTCCACGTCCCACAGTTCGGCGTTCTCGGCGCGGTCGGCGTAGAAGTTGCACATCACGCCCACGCCGCGCGGGGTGGCGGCATCCTTGCGTTGTTGCAGGGTCTGGTTGTTCACTGGATGGTCCTCGGTTCGGCTGGATCGTTGAAGCGTGGCCGGAGTGTGCGGACTTTCGGTCCTATACTGAAGAACCATTCAGCGCTTTTTCATGGAACCACTTTCTAAGGGTTAGCGAGGAAGAAACATGGATGCCATCCTGTCCGACTGGCTGCTCGAGCGCCTCGATACCGATGCCCCGGAGCCGGCCTACCGCCAACTCTTCAGGCTGCTGCAGCAGGCCATCCTGTCCGGCCGGCTGGCCGCCGGCGCCAAGCTGCCGTCGTCGCGCACGCTGGGCGCCGACCTTGCCATCGCGCGCAACACCGTGATCCAGGTCTACGAGCAGTTGCTGGTCGAGGGCTACGTCGAGACCCAGAGCGGAAGCGGCACCTACGTGGCCGACACCTCGCCCGACCGTGTGGACGAAGGCTCGGCCGGTGCGCCGCGGCGTGCGGTGCGCGACCGCCATCGCCTGTCGGCGCGCGGCAAACGCACCATCGAACTCAGCGGTGTGTCGAAGCAGCAGTGGGGCGCCTTCATGCCTGGCGTGCCCGATGTGACCGAGTTCCCGCTCAAGGCCTGGACCCGCCTGCAAAGCCGCATCTGGCGCAACCCCAAGCCCGAGCTGATGACCTATGCGCCGGGTGGCGGCTACCGGCCGCTGCGCCGTGCGCTGGCCGACCACCTGCGCGTGGCCCGCTCGGCCAACTGCCAGCCCGAGCAGATCGTCATCACCACCGGCATCCACCAGTCGGTGGACCTGGCGGTGCGCCTGCTGTGCGACGTGGGCGACCAGGTGTGGATCGAGGAGCCGTGCTACTGGGGCCTGCGCGGCATCCTGCTGTCTTCAGGGCTCAAGCTCACGCCGATACCGGTCGATGGCGAAGGCATCAACCCCGACGCGAAGCACCTGGCCAGGCCGCCCCGGCTGATCATCTGCACGCCCTCGCACCAATACCCGCTGGGCATGGTGATGAGCCTGGCGCGGCGGCGCATGCTGCTGGAGTACGCGCGCCAGCACAACTGCTGGATCATCGAGGACGACTACGACAGCGAATTCCGCTTCGGCATCCGGCCGCTGGCCTCGCTGCAGGGGCTGGACACCAACGGCCAGGTGATCTACCTCTCCAGCTTCAGCAAGACCCTGTTTCCCGGGATGCGCGTGGGCTACATGGCCGTGCCCGCGCCGCTGGCCGACCTGTTCTCGCTGGGCCTGGCCGAGCTGTACCGCGAGGGCCAGCTGATGCAACAGGCGGTGCTGGCGGAGTTCATCGACGAGGGCTACCTGAATTCGCACATTCGGCGCATGCGCGGCCTGTACGCCGAGCGGCGCAGCCTGCTGATCGCCGCCGTGCAGCGCCGCTTCGGCGACGCCCTGCCGGTGATGGGCGACGAGGCCGGCTTGCACCTGGTGCTGGGCCTGCCGCACCTGCGCGACGACTGGGCCGTGTGCCGCACGGCCATGGAACGCGGCATCATCGCCCGGCCGCTGAGCGCCTATTACAGTGTGGCCAAGGCGGCGCAGGTGGGGCTGCTGCTGGGTTACGGTTGTGTGCCCAATGAAAAGATCGGGCCGGCTTTCGACACCCTGGCCGATGTGATCGAGGAAGTCAGCAAAGCGGGGCGCAAGACGCGGCGCAGCGTGGCTTGAACGACTGCGAAGCCACACGTCGGACCGCCAGCACGGGGTGCTCGTCAACCTTCTGTGCGTTCACTGGTCGTCGAACGGCGCGAATACCTCCGCCACCCAATCGACGAACAGCCGGATCTTGGCGGCCAGATGCCGATTGCTCGCATAAAGCACGTGAAAGGGTTGACGCGGCCGGGTCCAGTCGTCGAGCACAGTGCGGAGCCGGCCGCTTTCGAGGTGAGGGGCCGCCATGAACTTGAACGCCTGCCCGATGCCGACGCCAGCGAGCAGCGCGCTCAGGTGGGCCGTGCTTTCGTTGACCGCCACCTCCACCTGACCGTGCACCAGCACCTGCTCGCCGCCCTTGTGGAACTCGAGCGGGAAGGCTCTGCCGGTGAGCGACGAGAAGTAACCGGCGATGGCGTGGCCCGGGACACGTGTCTTGTCTGTCGCATCAGCCGCGCGCGGCATCAGTTCATGCGGGTGACTCGGGATGCCCCGCGCCTTTAGATAGAGCGGGCTCGCGCAGGTGACCCAATCCATGTTGGCGATGCGTCGCGCCACCAGCGATGTGTCGACCAGCGCGCCACCGCGAATGGCACAGTCCACGCCTTCGCCGATCAGGTCGATCGGACGGTCGCTCACACCAAGATCGACGTGCAGGTCCGGATAACGCGCACGAAAGCTCGGCAGGGCGGGAATCAGGATCATGTTGGCCAGCACGGACCCCACGTCGATGCGAATGCGCCCTTGCGGCCTGGCCCGTGCACGGGCCGCGTTCTCGTCCATGTCTTCGAGCTCGCCAATCAGATGTTTGGCGCGTTCGTAATAGGCGGTTCCCTCCGGCGTGACGTTGATGCGCCGTGTCGTCCGATGCAGCAGCTTGGTGCCCAGGTGGCGTTCCAGGTCCTGCACCAGCTTGGTCACGGTGGGGCGCGGAATGTTCATCGAGTCCGCGGCTTTCGAGAATGCGCCCGACTCGGCAATCCGCACAAATACACGCAGGGCAAGCAGTTGGTCCATGGGGGCAGTGGTGGTTTTTATGGCGGTAATTATTCACAGCCATGAAATAAGAAGTCAAATTTTTCATCTTTATCCATGGCCATGAATTACCTAGACTGCAACCACCTTATCAACCACTGGAGCATTTCATGGGCAACAAACTCTCGGGCAAAGTCGCCATCGTCACCGGCGGCACCACCGGCATCGGCCTCGCGGCAGCGAAGGCCTTCGCGTCGGAAGGCGCGTTCGTCTACATCACCGGCCGTCGCCAGGCCGAGCTGGATGCGGCCGTGGCCGCCATCGGTCAGAACGCGATCGGCGTCCGGGCCGATTCGACCAAGCTCGACGACCTGGATCGCCTCTACGACACGGTACAGGCCCATCACGGCCGCCTCGATGTGTTGTATGCGAACGCGGGTGGCGGAGAGATGCTGGCGCTCGGCGCCATCACCGAGGCGCACTTCGATCAAACTTTCCATCGCAACGTGAAGGCCGTCGTGTTCACGGTGCAGAAGGCGCTGCCCTTGCTCGAGAAGGCGGCGAACGGCGCTTCCGTCATCCTGGCCGGTTCGACAACAAGCATCAAGGGCACGGCGAACTTCAGCATCTACAGCGCGACCAAGGCCGCCGTCCGCAACCTCGCCCGCAGCTGGGTGCTGGACCTGAAAGGCCGCGCGATCCGCATCAACACCCTGTCGCCCGGTCCGATCCACACGCCAGGCCTGGTCGAACTCGCAGGGACTGACGTAGTCCAGCAGCAGGGCTTGCTCGATTACCTGACCTCGCAGATTCCGATCGGGCGCATCGGGCAACCCGACGACGTTGCCAACGCCGCGGTGTTTCTTGCTTCCGACGATTCGTCGTTCATCACCGGCATCGAGTTGTTCGCCGATGGCGGCCTCGCTCAGGTTTGAGCCGACCTCACAAGGACCCAACATGAAAACCGCATTGCAACTGCTTCAGGCCTACCTCGACAACGTACAGACACCCGCAGTGTCTGCGGCGCAGTTCTCGGAAAACGGCGTTCTTGAACTGCCGACAGTGAACGCGCACGCGGAAGGTCCAGCGGCCGTCGAGATGCTGCTCACCGGCCTCCTCGCCAAAGTGCCCGACTTCCGCTTCAAGAACCTCAAAGTCTGGATCGAAACGCCCGACAAGGTCTTTGCGGAATACTCTGTCGAAGCGCTGGTGGTCGATACGGGCAAGGTCTATCAACAGACCTACGCCGGTCTGCTGATCGCAGAGAACGGCAAGATCAAGCTGCTGCGAGAAGCGCTGGACACGGCCGCCGCAGCGCGGGCGTTCAGCAAGGACTGACTCAGCGCTGGGTTGACGGCATCCCCCCTGGTGTTCAGATGACCATGTCGTATTCGACGGTCAGCGGTGCGTGGTCGCTGAACTTCACGTCCTTGTAGATGTGTTCGCTGCGCGCCAGCGCCGCCGTGGCGGGTGTCGCCAGGTGGTAGTCGAGCCGCCATCCCACGTTGTTCGCATACGCCTGGCCGCGGTTGCTCCACCAGGTGTAGGCGGTGTCGGTGGTGTCGGGTTGCAGCAGGCGGTAGACGTCGACCAGGCCCAGGCCGTCGGCGGCCAGCGGGTCGAGGTCGGCACGGGCCAGCAGGTGGGTCATCCAGGCGCGCTCCTCGGGCAGGAAGCCGCTGTTCTTCTGGTTGCTGCGCCAGTTCTTCAGATCCATTTCGCGGTGCGCGATGTTCACGTCGCCGCACAGGATGAACTCACGCGTGGCCTTGAGCCGCGCCAGGTGCGGCAGGAACTCCGCGAGGAAGCGGAATTTGGCCTGCTGGCGCAGTTCACCCGAGGAGCCGCTGGGGAAATAGCAGCTGATGACCGATAGCTTGCGCGTCGGCGTGTCGAAGCGCAACTCCACATACCGGCCTTCGGCGTCGAATTCGGCCGACCCATAGCCCGTCACGACCTCGCTCGGCACATGCTTGCTGTACACGGCCACGCCCGAATACCCCTTCTTCTCGGCGAAGTGGAAATGGCCCTGCAGGCCGGCCAGTTGTTCGAAGCGGCCGCGCACGTCGGCGGCCTGGGCCTTGACTTCCTGGACACAAATACAATCTGGGCCGGTCGCGGCAATCCAGGCTTCGACACCCTTGGTGGTGGCGGAGCGGATGCCGTTGAGATTGAGGCTGGTTAACTTGAACAAGGACTTCTCCATGGTTGGCAAAACGGACAAAGCGGACGCGGCGCAGGATGCGCTGGCCCAGGAATTCGTGCAATTCTCCGTTGATTCCGGCGTGCTGCGTTTTGGCGAGTTCAAGACCAAGGCCGGCCGCATGAGCCCCTATTTCTTCAATTCCGGCCTGTTCGACGACGGCGCCAAGCTGGGTCGGCTCGCCGCCTTCTATGCCAAGCGGCTGCTGGCCAGCGGCATCGAGTTCGACATGGTGTTCGGCCCGGCCTACAAGGGCATTCCCTTGGGCGCGGCCGTGGCCATCGAACTGGCACGGCTGGGCCGCAACGTGCCGTTTGCCTACAACCGCAAGGAAGCCAAGGCGCATGGCGAAGGCGGCTCGCTGGTCGGCGCGCCGCTCAAGGGCCGCGTGCTGATCGTGGACGACGTGATGTCTGCCGGCACGGCGGTGCGCGAATCGATTGCCATCATCCAGGCCGCTGGCGCCACGGCGCATGCGGTGGCCATCGCCCTCGACCGGCAGGAGATGGCCACCGAGAACGGCCAGGATGTGCCGCACAGCGCGGTGCAATATGTGCGTGATACCCTGGGGCTGCAGGTGTGCGCGATTGCGAAGCTGGCCGATTTATTGCAGTATCTGGCCCTTCATGGCAAGGACGGCCTCGGCGCACACCACGCCGCAGTTTTGGCCTATCGACAACGTTACGGTGTGGACCAAGGAACTATGTGACTCGGTGGACTCGGTATGGCGCGGCGGCGCTTGTTTGCAGCGGCTTTCTTTGCCAGGTCTTGGCGCAGAGCATCTACCGCTGCACCGACGCGCGCGGCAACAAACTCACTTCCGACCGGCCGATTCCCGAGTGCCTGGATCGCGAGCAGAACGAGCTCAACCCCAGCGGCACGGTGAAGCGCAGTGTCGGCCCGTCGCTCACCGCGAGCGAACGCGAACGCATCGAGGCCCAGCAGAAAAAGGATGCCGAGGAAAAGGTGCGCGTCAATGAGGAACGCCGCCGCAACCGTGCGTTGCTGATGCGTTACCAGGACCAGGCCGCGCACGACCGGGAGCGCGCCGATGCGCTCAAGCAGGTCGACGAAGTCATCGCCGCCGCCAACAAGCGCCTGGCCGAACTCGACAAACAGAACGAGGCCATCAACGCCGAACTCGAGTTCTACAAGAACGACCCCGCCAAGGCCCCGCCGAAGCTGCGCCGCCAGATCGCCGAACACGAGGACAGCGTGCGCGCACAGCAGCGCTTCATCGCCGACCAGACGCTGGAGAAGAAACGCGTGAACGACCGTTTCGACGAGGAACTGGCGCGGCTCAAGCCGCTGTGGGCCGGCGCACGCTGAGCGCCCACCGTTTTTGGGTGGGTCTCTACCTCCGTAGGAGGCTGGGCCCGAGCGTATTCAGGCTGAGCCCCCAACCCCGTTCGTGCTGAGCCTGTCGACGCACCGTCGCCGTCCATCCTTCGACAGGCTCAGGACGAACGGAGTGGCCTTCGACGGGCTCAGGACGAACGGGATGTCAGGGCAAAGGGGCGGGCGCTAGCCCAAGCGGGCCTTCAACAACTCGTTGACCTGCGTCGGATTGGCCTTGCCCTTGCTGGCCTTCATGATCTGGCCGACCAGCGCGTTGAAGGCCTTGTCCTTGCCGGCGCGGTACTCTTCCACGTTCTTTGCATTGGCCGCAATGACTTCGTCGACGATGGCTTCCAGGGCACCGCTGTCGTTCATCTGCTTCAGGCCCTTGGCCTCGATGATGGTGTCCACTTCACCGCCATCCGTCCACAACACGTCGAACACCTGGCGTGCCGCACTGTTGGAGATCGTGCCATCGGCGATGCGTTGGAGCATCTGCGCCAGGCGCCCGGCGTCGACGGGCGCCTGCGCGATGTCCAGCTCGCCCGCATTGAGCCGGCGCGAGATCTCGCCCATGATCCAGTTGCTGGCCAGCTTGGCCTGGCCGCTGGCCTTGGCCGCGGCTTCGAAATACGCGCTCATCGCCTTGCTCTGTGTGAGCGAGGCGGCGTCGTAGTCCGACAGCCCATAGTCCTTGACGAAACGCGCCGCCATCACCCGCGGCAGCTCGGCCATCTCGGCGCGCACACGCTCCACCCATTCCGGCGCCACCACCAGCGGCGGCAGGTCCGGGTCGGGGAAGTAGCGGTAGTCCGCCGCGTCTTCCTTGGTGCGCATGGCGCGGGTCTCGCCAGTGTCTGGGTTGAACAGCACCGTGGCCTGCTGGATGGCGTGGCCGTCTTCCAGTTGCTCGATCTGCCAGCGCACCTCGTAGTCGATGGCCTGCTGCATGAACTTGAAGCTGTTCAGGTTCTTGATCTCGCGGCGCGTGCCCAGAGGCTCGCCGGGCTTGCGCACCGACACGTTCGCGTCGCAGCGGAAGCTGCCTTCCTGCATGTTGCCGTCGCAGATCCCGATCCAGGTGACGATCTTGTGCAGTTCCTTGGCATAGGCCACGGCCTCGGCGCTGGAGCGCATGTCGGGCTCGGTCACGATCTCCAAGAGCGGCGTGCCCGCGCGGTTCAGGTCGATGCCGGTCTGCCCCACGAAGTCCTCGTGCAATGACTTGCCGGCGTCTTCTTCCAGATGCGCGCGCACCAGGCGCACGGTCTTCTTTTCGTCCCCCAGATAGAACTCGACCGCACCGCCCTGCACCACGGGGATCTCGAACTGGCTGATCTGGTAGCCCTTGGGTAGGTCCGGGTAGAAGTAGTTCTTGCGTGCGAACACGCTGCGCGGCGCAATGGTGGAGCCCAGCGCCAGGCCGAGCTGGATGGCACGTTCGACGGCGCCCTTGTTCATCACCGGCAGCGTGCCCGGCAGCGCGATGTCGACCGCGCAGGCCTGGGTGTTCGGCTCGGCGCCGAAAGCGGTCGATGCGCGGCTGAAGATCTTGCTTTGCGTGGAGAGCTGGGCATGGGTCTCGAAGCCGATCACGACTTCGTAGCCGTGCACCAGCAGGCTGCTTGTTTTGCTTGTGGTCGTCATTTTTTACTTGGCCCCTGCCGGTTGGCGCAGATGGAAGTCGGTGGCCTGCTGCAGGCGGTGCGCCATGTTCAGCAGTTGGCCTTCCTTCAGGTAATTGCCGATCAACTGCAGGCCGACGGGCATGCCGCCGGCCCCCAGGCCTGCCGGTACGCTCATGCCGGGCAGGCCGGCCAGCGAGGAGGGCAGGGTGAAGATGTCGGCCAGGTAGTTGGCGACCGGGTCGTCCGACTTGTCGCCGAGCTTCCACGCCACGGTGGGCGCCACCGGGCCGGCGATCACGTCGCACTGCTGGAAGGCCTGCTGGAAGTCGTCGGCGATCATGCGGCGGATCTTCTGCGCCTGCAGGTAATAGGCGTCGTAGTAGCCGTGGCTCAGCACATAGGTGCCGATCATGATGCGGCGCTTGACCTCGTCGCCGAAGCCTTCGGCGCGGGTCTTCTTGTACATGTCGATCAGGTCGGTGTAGTGCGCCGCGCGATGGCCGAACTTCACGCCGTCGAAGCGGCTGAGGTTGGAGCTGGCCTCGGCCGGCGCGATGATGTAGTACACGGGGATCGACAGTTCGGTGCGTGGCAGCGAGATCTCCACCAGTTTGGCGCCGAGCTTCTCGTATTCCTTGAGCGCCGCATCGACCGCCGTGCGCACGTCGGCCGACACGCCGGCGTTGAAGAACTCCTTGGGCAGGCCGATACGCAGGCCTTCGATGGATTGGTTCAGCGCCAGTGAATAGTTTTCCGCCGGCACGTCGAGCGAGGTCGAGTCGCGGTCGAGGTCCGGGCCGCACATGGCGGCGAGCAGCAGCGCGCAGTCCTCGGCGCTGCGCGCCATCACGCCGGCCTGGTCCAGGCTCGACGCGAACGCGACCATGCCATAGCGCGAGGCGCGGCCGTAGGTTGGCTTGATGCCGGTGATGCCGCAGAACGAAGCCGGCTGGCGGATCGAGCCGCCGGTGTCGGTGCCGGTCACGGCCGGCGCCAGGCGCGCGGCCACGGCCACCGCGCTGCCGCCGGACGAGCCACCTGGAATGCGGCTGGTGTCCCAGGGATTCAGTGCGGGTTGGAAGGCCGAGTTCTCGTTGGCCGAGCCCATGGCGAATTCGTCGCAGTTGAGCTTGCCCAGCGTGACCGCGCCATGCCCGGCGAGTTTGGCGACCACGGTGCCGTCGAAGGACGAACGGTAGCCGGCGAGCATCTTCGAGCCGGCCGTGGTGGGGAAATCCTTGGTGACGAAGATGTCCTTGTGGGCGATCGGCACGCCTTCGAGCACACCACCGTTGCCGGCGGCGAGCCGCGCATCGGCTGCCGCGGCCTGGCGCAGCGTGACTTCGGCATCGGTGGCCAGAAACGCGCCGAGTTGGTCCTGCTCGGCCATGCGGGCCATGAAATGTTGTGCGGCTTCGACGGCGGAAAACTTGTGCTCGCGCAGTTGCCGGGCCATCTCGGCCACGCCGAGGTCGTGAAGAGATTTGTTCGATTCTGTGGTCATGACGCCTGGCTTATTCGATCACTTTGGGGACAAGGAACAGGCCGCGTTCCACGGCCGGCGCGGTCTGCTGGTTGGCCTCGCGTTGGTTGGGCTCGCTCACCACGTCGTCGCGCAGGCGCAGCGTGATGTCTTCCATCACCGCCACCGGATGGGCCAGGGGCTCGATGCCGGTGGTGTCCACCGCGCGCATCTGTTCGACGATGTCGAAGAAGCCATTGAGTTGGGTCAGCAGGCGTTCGCTTTCCGCAGGCTGCAGTTCGAGCCGTGCGAGATTGGCGATGCGCTCGATTTCTTGGGAATTGAGGGCCATGGCGAGTGCGTTGAAGGTGCGTCGGGGAGGGTGTTAAGCGCAGGTAAAAGTCAGCCCTGGCTCAAGCACAAGGTAGTTATTCACAGGGAGTGCGGTATTATCCCGCCTTTGGTCCAACGGCTGCGAAGTCGCCCGTATTGGCACCGAAAACCCCTATTTTGACCCGTTTTACAGCGGCGATGGCCGGCCGAAGCGCCAGTCATGCCCGAGAGGATTCTGCATGTTTGGAGCTTTTCGTCGGTATTTTTCGACCGACCTGGCCATCGACCTTGGCACGGCCAACACCCTGATCTACGTGCGCGACAAGGGCATCGTGCTCGACGAGCCTTCGGTCGTGGCCATCCGCCATGAGGGCGGCGCCCAGGGCAAGAAGACGATCCAGGCCGTGGGCAAGGAAGCCAAGGCCATGCTCGGCAAGGTACCCGGCAACATCGAGGCGATCCGCCCGATGAAGGACGGCGTGATCGCCGATTTCGTGATCACCGAGCAGATGATCAAGCAGTTCATCAAGATGGTGCACCCGCGCGGCATGCTGCGGCCCAGCCCGCGCATCATCATCTGCGTGCCCTGCGGTTCGACCCAGGTCGAAAAACGCGCCATCCGCGATGCGGCCCTCGGTGCCGGCGCCTCGGCCGTGCACCTGATCGAGGAACCCATGGCCGCGGCCATCGGCGCCGGCCTGCCGGTCTCCGAGCCCAGCGGCTCGATGGTGGTGGACATCGGCGGCGGCACCACCGAGGTCGGCGTGATCTCGCTCGGCGGCATGGTCTACAAGGGCAGCGTGCGGGTGGGCGGCGACAAGTTCGACGAAGCCATCATCAGCTACATCCGCCGCAACTACGGCATGCTGATCGGCGAACCCACGGCCGAAGCCATCAAGAAGAACATCGGCTCGGCGTTTCCGGGCTCCGAGGTCAAGGAAATGGAAGTCAAGGGCCGCAACCTCTCCGAAGGCGTGCCGCGCAGCTTCACGATCTCGAGCAACGAAATCCTCGAGGCCCTGACCGATCCGCTGAACAACATCGTCGCTGCCGTGAAGAACGCGCTGGAACAGACCCCGCCCGAACTCGGTGCCGACATCGCCGAGCGCGGCATGATGCTCACCGGCGGTGGCGCCCTGCTGCGCGACCTGGACCGCCTGCTGGCCGAGGAAACCGGCCTGCCGGTGCTGGTGGCCGAAGACCCGCTGACCTGCGTGGTGCGCGGCTGCGGCATCGCCCTGGAACGGATGGAGCGGCTCGGCGGCTCCATTTTTACCAGCGAGTAATCCGTCACCGGCCTCGGTGCGACGCCCTCGCAGCGAAGCCGTTACGGTCAACCTTTTGTCTCAACCAGAGGTACGGCGATGCCACTCGGTACGCTGGACAGGACACCCCCCCCGTTTTTCAAGCAGGGCCCCTCGGCCCTGACCAAGCTGATGGTGTTCAGCGCGCTGGCCGTCTTCCTGATGGTGGCCGACGCACGCTTCAAGCTGATGCAGCCGCTGCGCGCGGCCGTGGCCACGGCGCTATTCCCGGTGCAATGGGCCGCCCTGGCGCCGGTGCGGCTGGTACAGGGCGGCGGCAGCTATGTCGAATCGCTGGCCAAGGCGCAGGCCGCCGCCGATGCCGCCGAGCGCAAGCTGGCCACGCAGTCGGTGCGCGCCGGCCAGGTCGAACAGCTCACGCTGGAAAACCGCCGCCTGCGCGACCTGCTGCAGCTGCGCCAGCAACTCGCCTCGCCGGGCCAGGCCGCCGAGGTGCTGTACGACGCCGCCGATCCCTACACCCGCAAGGTGATCATCGACAAGGGCATGACACAGGGCGTGGTGGCCGGCTCGCCAGTGCTCGACGAAACCGGTGTGCTGGGCCAGGTCACCCGCGTCTATCCCCTGATCAGCGAAGTCACGCTGCTGATCGACCGGGACCAGGCCGTGCCGGTGCTCAACACCCGCACCGGCGCGCGCAGCGTGGCCTACGGCGAACCTTCGGCCTCCGGCGGTCTGCTCGAGCTGCGCTTCATGGCCGGCAATTCCGATATCAAGGAGGGCGACGTGCTCACCACCAGCGGCGTCGACGGCGTCTATCCCACGGGGCTGTTGGTCGCCAGGATCGAGCGCATCGAACGCCGCGCCGATTCGGCGTTTGCGCGCGTCTATTGCGTGCCGGCCGCGCGCATGGGCAGCGCGCGCCATGTGATGGTGCTCGCGCCGATGACGGCCCAGTTGCCGGAGCCGCCGCCGCGCGCCGAGCCGGTCGTGCCCCCGCCGAAGAAGGCCCGCAAATGAAGTCCATCCAACGCCCCGCCAATGGGAGGTCCGCATGATCATGCGTCCGGGCCAGCAGCAGCTGCTGCTGCCGGCCAATCCTGTCTTCATCGCCCTGAGCCTGGTGCTGGCCCTGCTCGTCAACATGGCCGGCAACATGGGCCTGTGGGGCCGCGCGGCCTGGGTGCCCGATCTGCTGGCCGTGCTGCTGGTGTTCTGGAGTGTGCACCAGCCGCAGCGCGTGGGCATCGGCATCGCCTTCGTGTTCGGCCTGTGCATGGACGTGCACCAGAGCAGCCTCCTGGGGCAACACGCGCTGTCGTACGCGGTACTGAGTTTCCTGGCCATCGCCATGCATCGGCGGCTGCTGTGGTTCAGCATGCCTTCGCAGGCCATGCAGGTGCTGCCGCTGTTCGCCGTGGCGCATTTCATCGAGTTCCTGTTGCGCATGCTCGGCAGCGGCACCTTCCCCGGCTGGAGCTTCATGCTCGCGCCGGTGATCGAAGCCTTGCTTTGGCCGGTGATGAGCGTGCTGCTGCTCGCGCCGCAACGCATGGCGCCGGATCCGGACAAGACCCGGCCCCTATGACCGAACTCAAGGACCACGCTTCCGAACTCGCGCGCTTCCGGCTGCGCCTGCTCGTCGCCGGCCTGGTCGTGGTGCTGGCGTTTTCGGTGGTGGTGGCGCGGCTGGTCTATCTGCAGGTGGTGCGGCACGAAGACCTCAGCGAACAGGCCGAGAACAACCGCACGGCCATCGTGCCGGTGGTGCCCAACCGCGGCCTGATCCTGGACCGCAACGGCGTGGTGTTGGCCAGCAACTATTCCGCCTATACGCTGGAGATCACGCCCAGCAAGGTGGCCGACCTCGAGCAGGTCATCGAAGAGCTCTCGCACGTGGTCGACATCCAGCCGCGGGATCGGCGCCGCTTCAAGAAACTCGTCGAGGAATCGCGCAACTTCGAGTCTTTGCCGATCCGCACCCGGCTCACCGACGTCGAGGTGGCGCGTTTCACCGCGCAGCGCTACCGTTTTCCGGGCGTGGACGTGAAGGCCCGGCTGTTCCGCAGCTACCCATACGGCGAACTCGCCAGCCACGTGATCGGCTACATCGGCCGCATCAACCAAAACGAGAAGGCGCGCATCGATGACTCGGAGGACGCCGACAACTACAAGGGCACGGAATACATCGGCAAGCTCGGCATCGAGCAGAGTTACGAGGCGCAGCTGCACGGCCTCACCGGCGTGGAGGAGATCGAGACCTCCGCCGGCGGCCGGGCGGTGCGCAAACTGGCGAGCAATCCGGCCACGCCGGGCAACACCGTGGTCATGTCGATCGACATCAAGCTGCAGAAGCTCGTGGAAGACCTGTTCGGCGACCGCCGTGGTGCCCTCGTCGCGCTCGATCCCAAGACCGGCGAGGTGCTGGCCTTCGTGAGCAAGCCAACCTTCGATCCGAACCTGTTCGTCGAAGGCATCGATTCAGAGAGCTGGCAGGCGCTCAACGAGTCGCCGGACAAGCCGCTGCTCAACCGCGCCCTGCGCGGCACCTATGCGCCGGGCTCGACCTACAAACCCTTCATGGCGCTGGCCGCGCTCGAGACCGGCAAGCGCACGCCGCAGCAGAGCATCGTCGACCCCGGCTTCTTCATGTTCGCCGGCCACCGCTTCCGCGACGACAAGGAAGGCGGTCACGGTGTGGTCGACATGTACAAGTCGATCGTGCAGTCGTGCGACACCTACTACTACATCCTGGCCAACGACATGGGCGTGGACCTGATGCACGACGAGATGGTGAAGTTCGGCTTCGGCGAACTCACCGGCATCGACATCAACGGCGAGGTGCGAGGCGTGTTGCCGTCCACCGCCTGGAAACGCCGCGCCTACAAGCGCGCCGAGCAGCAGAAGTGGTACGCCGGCGAAACCATCTCGCTGGGCATCGGCCAGGGCTACAACAACTTCACCATGCTGCAGCTCGCGCTGGCCACCAGCGTCATCGCCAACGACGGCGTGAAGATGAAGCCGCACCTGGTCAAGGAGGTGGTGGATGTGGTCACGCGGAGCTCGAAGGAGACCCTGCGCGAGATCAAGGCCGAGATCAGCGCCAAACCGGCCAACATCGCCGTCATCCAGCGTGCGCTGGCCGGGGTGACCAGCGAAGGCACGGGCGCCACGGCGTTCAAGGGCGCGGGTTACCTGTCGGCTGGCAAGACCGGCACGGCCCAGGTCGTGACCATCGGGCAGAACGAAAAATACAACGCCAACACCATGCCAGAGCGCTTCCGCGACAACGCCTTGTACATGGCGTACGCACCGGCGCAGAACCCGCAGATCGCGCTGGCCATGGTGGTGGAGAACGCTGGCTTCGGCGGCGTCAATGCCGCGCCGATCGCGCGCCGCGTGTTCGACTACTGGCTGATGAACCAATACCCGAACGAGGCGGATCTGGCCGCGGTGCAGAAAGGCCAGGCGCAGACGCCGCTGGGCCAGCCGCGTGCCGTGGCCGATGTGCCGGGCCTGCCGGTGCCGCCGATGTCCGGCGCTTCGGCGCCAGCGGCCGTGCGGGCGGGTGCCACGCCGGCACAAGTCGCCGCCGCGGCATCCGCGCCCGCATCGGCCGTGGCCATGGCCTCGGCGGCCTCGATGACGCCGGTGCCGCCGGCGTCCGCCGCCAGCGCCGCCACCAGCGCCGCCGCTGCCGCCAGGGCGCTGCGAAAGAGCCGGCGTTAGGTCAGCTTTCCAGCGCCGCGGCCATGCGGTGCGGCATCAGGTGTTCGCGCGGCGGCTGGCCGCCCCACAGGCCGATCAGCAGATCGACGACACGCGGGCCGAAGTCGCGGTGCGGGATCTCTACCGACGTGAGCCACGGCGCGAGCCAGGCATTGATCGGATTGCCGTCGATGCCCACCAGTTCGCAGTCATGCGGCACCCGCACACCGCTCTCGCGCGCCAGCCGGTGCACGCCATAGGCCACCTGGTCACTGATGCACATCGCGCCGCGTGGCCAGGCCTGGGGCGCGGCAAAGTGGGCGGCGGCGGCATAGCCGATTTCCAGGTGCGAGATACCGGGCGCCTCGACATGGCGAACCTGCCCAGCCGGAACGCCCCTGGCGGTGGCACGGTCGCAGAACCCTTTCACGCGTTCACGCGTGGTGGACGAGCCGCGCGACGGGAACACCACGGCCGGCGCGTCGATGCCGCGGTCGAGCAGGTAGTCGGCCGCGGCGGCGCCTGCGGCCAGGTTGTCCGGCCCGACGAAGGCACATTCGCCGAACGGGCTGCGCCGGCTCACGAAGACCATCGGCGCGCCGCGATCCACGAAGTCGCGCAACCCGGGGCTGGGCTGGCTGGCCACCATCACATAACCCTGCACCACCTGCGAACGCATGGCGTTGAGGTAGTCGTCCTGCAGGTCGGGGCGATCGTGCGTGTCGCACAGGATCATGGTGTAGCCGGCCTCGCGCAACGCCGCCTCGGTCGAAGCCGCGATGGTGGCCATGACGGGGTTGTCGAGGTTGGCGGCGAGCATCGCCACCAGGCGGCTTTCGCGGTTGCGCAGCGCGCGGCCCAGCTGGTTGGGGTGGTAGCCGACGGTCTTGATCGCCTGCCGCACCCGTTCGAGCGTTTCCGGCGACGCGCGGCGGGTTTCACCGTTCACGATGCGCGACACCGTGGCGATCGAGACGCCAGCCTTCGCCGCCACCGTGGCCAGCGACACCGGTCCTATGCCTGGGCGACTTTCGTCCGTCATGTTTTCCTTGATCTCCCGTCCATCATGGGCCTTTGCAGGGGCCGCGGTGCCCATCGGTCATTGTCGCAGCCGGGGCACCGCGCGACGTCCATGGCCCCGGCTCAGGGTTTTCCCGAGAGCATCGACAAAGCCTTGGTCTTTTTGGCAAACGTTTGCCATAATAATTCATCGGACCCCCAATAACCAAGAAAGCACGGAGACACATGAAGCGCTTATCCGGAATTCTGAACACCGCCGTCGGCATTGCGCTGATGGGCCTGGCCTCCACCGCGTTGGCCGACATCCGCGTCATGTGTTACCAGGACGGCAACGAATGCGAGGTCACCGCCGACCTCATCAAACGCTACGAGGCGCAGAACCCGGGTGCGAGGGTGATCCTCGACACCGTGCCATACAAGACCGTGGTCGAGCAGCTGCCGATCCAGCTCGCCGCCGGGCAGGGCCCCGACATCGCGCGGGTCGCGGAGATCGGCGGCCTGTCGAAGAACTACATCGACATCGCGCCCTATGTGAAGGACCGCAAGTACTGGGAAGACAACTTCGGCAGCACGCTGCCCTGGATGCGCAACAAGGCCGGCGACAAGGGCATCTACGGCTTCCTGTCGCAGCTCACCATGACCGGCCCGTTCGTCAACAAGACGCTGTTCGAACAGGCGAAGATCCCGTTGCCCGGCCCGAAGGCCACCTGGGACGAATGGGCCGATGCGGCGCGCAAGGTGGCCAAGGCCACGCAGACGCCCGCGGCGATGGCCTGGGACCGGTCGGGCCACCGCTTTGCCGGCCCGGCGGTGAGCTTCGGCGCCAAGATCTTCGACGCCAAGGGCAACGTGGCGCTGGACGATGGCTACAAGACGGCCGTGGGTAAGTTCGTCGCCTGGCACAAGGACGGCACCATGCTCAAGGACGTGTGGGGCGGCTCCGGCGGCTCCAGCTACGCCGACACCGTGGGCGAATTCAAGAACGGCCGGCTGGTGATGATCCTGTCGGGCTCGTGGCAGATCAACCGCATGCAGAAGGAAATCGGCAATGCCTTCGACTGGGTGGCGGTGCCCAACCCGTGCGGCCCGGCCGCCTGCTCCGGCATGCCCGGCGGCTCGGCCTGGGTGGCGCTGAAGACCACCAAGTCGCCCAAGGAAGTCGGTCGTTTCCTCGACTTCATGGCGCAGGAAGCCCAGGTGGCCGAGTTCGCCTCGCGCACCAACAGCATCCCGGCCCATGCCGGCGTGGCGAAGAAGGGCGTGGCCTATCCGAGTGCCGGCCCGGCGGCCCAGGCGGCACTCGGCGTGTTCACCAGCGGCACCGCCACGCTGGCACCGGCCGCCTACGCGCTGCAGGGCTACAAGTACAACCGCGCGCTGATGCTGCCCACCGTGACGCGCGTCACCCAGGCCATCGTCGGCGAGATCAGCGTCGACGAAGCCGTGACCAAGATCGGCGCCGACATGGCCGAGGCCGTCAAACAGGCTGAAAAATAGGCACACCCCAGGTTGGCGCACTGTGTGTAGCCGCCCACCCCTCCTTCCACAAGCTCAGGACAGGCTTGCAGGGGGCACAACCTGCGGCCCGGCGAAGACGGTTCCGCGGTTGTTCTGGAATGAGACACGCTGGTCCGCCAACGCTGCCAACCCCGTTCGTGCTGAGCTCGTCGAAGCACCCCCCGTTCGCCCTGAGCTTTTCGAAGGGCCTTCGACGGTGGGGCATGTGCCTGAAAGTAGATCGGAGTCCGTATGTCAGTCTTCACCAGCCTCCTGGGCTTCTTCTTCAACCTGTTCGAGCCGGTGTTCCGCCTCGGGCAAAAGCTGCTCGGCTCGTCGCGCATCGGCTGGCTGTTCGTCGGGCCGAACCTGTTGATCATCAGCATCTTCACCTTCCTGCCGATCGTGGCGAACCTGGTTTATGCGTTCACGGGCGGGGTGAACCTGCTGCCGACGCAGCGGCCGTACGCGGGACTGGAGAATTTCGCGATCCTGCTCGAATGCCGCGACTACACCGACCTGCAGTCCTGCCGCACCGACATCTTCTGGCGCTCGATCTTCAACACCGTGAAGTTCAGCCTGATCCAGGTGGCGCTGATGCTGTTCTTCTCGCTGGTCACGGCGCTGGTGCTCAACCGCAAGATCATCGGCCGCGGTTTCTGGCGCGGCGTGTTCTTCTACCCTGTGCTGCTGTCGCCGGTGGTGGTGGCGCTGATCTGGAAATGGCTGCTGCAAAGCCAGGGCGTGTTCAACGCCGGCCTGGTGGCCATGGGCGCGCAGCCGATGGACTGGCTGCTCGACCGGCACTGGGCCTTCTTCTGGGTCGTCGTGGTGTCGATCTGGGCCCACATGGGCTTCTACACGCTGATCCTGCTGGCCGGCCTGCAGGCGATTCCCAAGGACGTGTACGAAGCCGCCGAGATGGATGCGGCCAAGCCGTTCCGCGTGCTCTATCGCATCACGCTGCCGCTGCTCATGCCCAACCTGATCGTCGTACTGGTGCTGGTGATGATCCGCGCGGTGCAGAGCTTCGACGAGGTGTTCGTGCTCACCGGCGGCGGCCCGGGCTCTGCCACCACTTTCATCGTGCAATACATCTACCAGACCGGGTTCGCCGAGCAGATCCACCTCTACGGCCTGGCCGCGGCGGCCTCGCTGATCCTGGCCGTGGGGCTGATGGCGCTCACCCTCGTGCAGCTCCGGCTGTCCAAGGCCGGTGAAGCCGGCAAGGTCAAGAAATAAGGACGCAGCGATGGCGAATTTCCTCACCCGTACCCGAGGCCGCCGGCATGGCGGCACCCGCCTGCACTGGACCGACTGGCTCTCCTACGCCTACCTGCTGGCCGGCCTGGTCGTGATGTTCGGCCCAGTGCTCTGGCTCGTGATGTCGTCCTTCAAGACCGAAAGCGCGCTGAGCCAGTTCCCGCCGACCTTCCTGCCCTACAGCCAGAAGGAAGTCGTGGTGGCCGGTTACGACAAACCGCTGCCGTTGTTCAAGGCCAAGGACGACCAGGGCCAGGTGCGCGAACTCGCCCAGGTGCGCCGCATCGGCCTGGTGGCGACCATGGTGGACCCGGCCGCGCCGCAGACCGAGATCCGCGTGAACATCAACGACCGCCAGCCGGTCAACGAACTCAAGTTCGCCAGCGGCAACTACACCGAGATCTTCGGCAAGTTCGCCTTCGGCACCTACCTGTGGAACAGCGTCTTCATCACCGTGGTGGCCACCGTGCTCACCCTGCTGTTCAACTCAATGGCGGCCTTTGCCCTGTCCAAGTACCAGTTCACGGGGCAGAAGACGGTGTTCGTGCTGATCATCGGCACATTGATGATCCCGCCCACCATCATTCTGGTGCCGGCCTTCCTGGTGATCTCCGAACTGCACCTGCTCAACAACCTGTGGGGCGTGATCCTGCCCGCCGTGGCCACGCCCACCGGCGTTTTCCTGCTGCGCCAGTACATGCTGACCATTCCCGATGAACTGCTCGAAGCCGCGCGCATGGACAACGCCAGCGAGTGGCGCATCTACTGGAAGATCATCCTGCCGCTGGCCGCGCCGGCCATGGCCGTGCTGGCCATCTTCTCGTTCATGTGGCGCTGGAACGATTTCCTGTGGCCGCTGATCGTGTTGTCCAAGTCGGAGCATTTCACGCTGCAGCTCGCGCTCAACGCCTTCCAGGGCGAGCTCAACACCCAATGGCACTACCTGCTGGCCATGACCGTGATCACGCTGATCCCGATCACCATCGTCTTCGCCTTCCTGCAGAAATACATCACCACCGGCATCGCCAGTGCCGGTGTGAAATAAGGACTCCCATGGCTACGCTAGAACTCTCCAAAGTCGTCAAGACCTTCGACAAGACCACCATCATCCACGGCGTCGACCTGCAGGTGGCCGACGGCGAATTCGTGGTCTTCGTCGGCCCTTCGGGCTGCGGCAAATCCACGCTGCTGCGCATCATCTCCGGCCTGGAGCCGGCCAGCGGCGGCGACATCCGCATCGACGGCCAGCGTGTCAACGACGTGAGCGCGGCGCACCGCGGCTGCTCCATGGTGTTCCAGTCGTACGCGCTCTACCCGCACATGAGTGTGTACGACAACATGGCCTTCGGCCTGGAGAACCTGGGCGTGGCCAAATCGGTCATCGAGAGCAAGGTCAACGCCGCGGCCACCATGCTGCAGCTCGCACCGCTGCTGCAGCGCAAGCCCACGCAACTCTCCGGCGGCCAGCGCCAGCGCGTGGCCATCGGCCGCTCCATCGTGCGCGAACCCAAGCTGTTCCTGTTCGACGAGCCGCTGTCCAACCTCGATGCCGAGCTGCGCGTGTCGATGCGCGCCGAGATCCGCGACCTGCATGCCCGCCTGGGCGCGACCATGGTCTACGTCACGCACGACCAGGTCGAGGCCATGACCATGGCCGACAAGATCGTGGTGCTGCGAGGCGGCCGCATCGAGCAGGTCGGCTCGCCGCTGGACCTGTACAACCGGCCCTGCAACCAGTTCGTCGCCGGCTTCATCGGCAGCCCGCGCATGAACTTCGTTCCGGTAGCGCAGATGCCCCGCGCCAAGGCCGGCGCGGCCACCGTGGGCATCCGCCCCGAACACGCGCAACTCTCCGACCAGGGGCCGCTGTCGATGCAGGTGTCGCAGGTCGAGCAGCTCGGCAGCACCAGCATCCTGCACGGCAACGTGGTGCCCGAGGCTGCGTTCGAAGTCATCCTGCCGGGCCAGACGCGCATCCAGCGCGGCGACACCGTGCGTGTCAGCGCGCCGGACGAACACCTGCATTTCTTCGACCCGCAAGGCCTGAGATTGTGACCCTGACCCGCCACCCATCGATGACGACCATGCGTTTAGACCAAGCTCCCGTATTCAGCCTGCAATCACACAGCGGCAACCACATCGTGCTGCGCAGCGGCGGCCTCGCCACGGCCCATGTCTGGGTGCTGGAGGAAGACATGGTGCGCGTGCTGGTGTTGCCGCAGGGCGACCTGCAGATGCCGCGCACCTGGACCGTGGCACCGGGCCTCGACAACCTGCCCCCCGAAGGCCGCGACCGGTTCGACCTGAGCGGCTTTTCGTTGCCGGCCTTCAAGCTCACGCACGACGATGCCCGGCTGCAGATCACCACCGGCGCCGTACGCCTCACGATTGCGCTCGCAGGCTTCTTCTGCCGCTGGGAAAGCCGCCACCGCGGCGCCTGGCAGGCCACGGCCGCCGACCGCGCCACGCAGAGCTACAACTTCGGCTGGTGGGACGAGAAGGTCTACCACTACCTGCAGCGCGAACGCGGCGAGGCCTACTTCGGCCTGGGCGAACGCGCGGGCGACGCCAACCGCGCGGGCCAGCGCTACCGCATGTGCAACCTCGACCCGATGGGCTACAGCGCGCGCAGCACCGACCCGCTGTACAAGCACATCCCGTTCTACATCACGCGCAAGGGTGGCGGGAAGGACACCGGCCTTTGCTTCGGCCTGTTCTACGACACCCTGTCCGACTGCAGCTTCGACATGGGCCGGGAGATGGACAACTACCACGGCCACTACCGCTACTTCGTGGCCGACCACGGCGACCTCGACCTGTACTACATCGCCGGCGCCGATCCGGCCGCCATCACCCGGCGCTACACCTGGCTCACCGGCCGGCCGATCTTCCCGCCGCGTTACGCGCTCGGCTACTCGGGCTCGACCATGCGCTACACCGACGCGCCCGACGCGCAGGAGCGCATGGGCGAATTCCTGCAGCGGTGCGAGGAACACGACATTCCCTGCGACTCGTTCCACCTGTCTTCGGGCTACACCTCGATCGGCCCGGGCCGTTACGTCTTCCACTGGAACCGCGAGAAGTTTCCCGACCCCGCGGCGTTCGTGCAGAGCTACCTCGACCGCGGTGTGCGGCTCGTGCCCAACATCAAGCCCGCGCTGCTGCGCGACCACCCGCGCTTCGAAGAGGCGCGCCAGGCCGGCCTGCTGGTGCAGGATCCGGACGGCCAGCCCACCGCCGTGCAGTTCTGGGACGGCACCGGCGCCTACCTCGACTTCACCAACCCCGCGACCATCGCCTGGTGGAAGAAACAGGTGACGGAGCAACTGCTGCAGTACGGCATCCCCACCACCTGGAACGACAACAACGAATTCGAAGTGTGGAGCGACAAGGCCATGGCGCACGGCTTCGGCACGCCGCGGCCGGTGGGCGAGGCGCGCCCGCTGCAGACGCTGCTGATGATGCAGGCCTCGCACGCCGCGCAGACCGAGTTCGCGCCGACCGAGCGGCCCTACCTCGTGTCGCGCTCCGGCGCGGCGGGCATGCAGCGCTACGTGCAGACCTGGTCGGGCGACAACTACACGGCCTGGGAAACCCTGCGCTACAACATCCGCATGGGGCTGGGCTTGGCGATGTCGGGCGTATCGAACACCGGGCATGACATCGGCGGGTTTTCCGGCCCCGCCCCCGGCCCCGAGCTGCTGGTGCGCTGGGTGCAGCACGGCATCTTCCTGCCGCGCTTCAGCATCCATTCGTGGAACGACGACCAGACGGTGAACGAGCCCTGGATGTACCCGGCCGTCACCCCGCAGATCCGCGAACTCATCGTGCTGCGCTACCGCCTGATGCCCTACCTGTACGACCTGGTCTGGCGCTACCACCGCGGCTTCGAGCCGATCATCCGGCCGACCTACCACGACTTCCCCGAAGACCTGCGTTGCCTGGAAGAAAACGACGACATGCTGGTCGGCGCCAACCTGCTGTCGGCGGCCGTGGTCGAGCCGGGCCAGACCGAACGCGCGGTATGGCTGCCGGGCACGGGCGGCTGGTACGAATGGCATTCGGCGCGGCATCACCCCGCCGGCCGGCTGATCACGCTGGCGGCGCCGCTCGATGGCCCGCCGCCGCTGCTGGCGCGCGAAGGCTGCGCGATCCCGATGAACTACGGCGACATCCATTTCGGCCGGGTCGAGGACCTGCGCGGCTTCCAGCTGTTTCCCTTCCTCGGCGAGGGCCAGTTCGAGTCGACGTGTTACGAGGACGACGGCCGCACGCAGGGCGGCGCATCCGGCCAGTGGCGGCTGCAGGTGGCGTGTACGCCGCAGAGCCTGCAGATCGGCGTGCTGCGCGAAGGTGTCCACCCGCCAGCGCAGGACAGCCTGGTCCTGCGCCTGCCCGCGGCGGACGGCCGCCGCATCGGCTTCACCGGCGCCACCGTGGTCCACGACACCGTGGGCGCCGACTGGCGGCAGATCACGCTCGAGCTCTAGCCGGGGCCGGGTTCAGAGACGGGCCAGCAGCCGCGGCACCGAGGCCGCGAGCATCGCCACACCCGAGGCCGTCAACAAGCCGAGCACGATCCTGCGGAAGGCCGCCTCGCTGATGCCGATGTAGAGCCGCGTGCCGAGCAGCGTTGGCACCAGCATGGCGGCGGCTACCACACCGAACATCGGCAGCATCGCGCGTGTGACGATGCCGGTGGCCAGATAGCTGCCCATGGTCACGGCCAGCATGGCCAGGTTGAAGTTCTGCACGATGGCCCGCTGCGCGTCCTTCTCCAGCCCGCGCAGCGTGCACCACAGCGTCGGCAACGCACCGGTAAAGCCGCCGAGGCCGCCCATCACGCCGCCCGCCAGGCCCACGACCGCATCGGCCGGCCGGCCGCCGGCGGTGATGCGGGGCAGGTGCCGGGCCATCAGCATCGCGGGGCACCACACCACCAGGAGGCCGCCGAGCACCAGGCGGAACCAGTCCATGTCCATGCGCGGCAGCAGCGCCACGCCGAGCGGAATGCCGGCCAGGCCGCCGAGCACGAAGGGCAGCAGGCTCGGGATGTCGAAGCCGCGGCGCACCGAGACGGCGGCGATGACCTGCCCGGTTAGCGAGCCGAACACCACCAGCGTGGCGGCCAGGCGCGGCTCGAGCGCCCAGGCCCAGAACGACATCGCCACCAGCCCAAACGCAAAGCCCGACAGGCCCTGCACGAAACCCGCGACGATGGCGCCCAGCGCCACGATGAACAGGATGGAGTCCATGGGTGGCCCGCTAACGCAGGAACGCGTCGTAGCCCGTCTTCAAGATCAGCACGCTCACCACGGCGATGAACACGATGCGCACGAAACCCGCGCCGTGTTTGAGCGCGAGCCGCGTGCCGAGCAGGCTGCCGATCACGTTGGCCAGCGCCATCACCACCACGAAGTGCCACCAAACATGGCCCTTGACCGCGAACAGGATCAGCGCCGCGAGGTTGGTTGCGGTGTTGAGCAGCTTGGCCGAGGCCGAGGCGTTGAGGAAGTCGTAGCCCAGCCAGCGCACCAGCAGGAAAACGAAGAAGCTGCCCGTGCCCGGGCCGAAGAAGCCGTCGTAGAAACCGATGACCAGGCCGATGGCGGTGGCGGCCCACATTTCCTGTCGGCCTTCGAAACGGGGTGCGTGCACGCGGCCGAGTTCCTTCTTGGCCAGCGTGTAGGCCAGCACGCCCACCAGCACCAGCGGCAGCAGCTTGCGCAGGAAATCCGGCGAGATCACCGTGACCAGCCAGGCACCGCCGAGGGAGCCGGCAAAGCCCGCTGCCGCGGCCGGCCGCAGCGCATGCCAGCGCATGTCGACCCGCCGGGCATATTGCCATGTGGCGAAACCCGTGCCCCAGATCGAGGCACCCTTGTTGACGCCGAGCAAGGTGGCGGGATGGGTCGTGGGGAACACGGCAAACAGGGCGGGCACCAGGATCAGGCCTCCACCGCCCACAATCGCATCGACGAAACCGGCCAGCAGCGAGGCCATTGATACAAGCAGCAATTCCATGGCGGGCATTGTCGCACCCGCATTTCCGGCGAAATCCGAGACGGATGTGCCTTCCGGCCGCGGTCGCCAGGCATAAAAAAAGCGCCGGGTTGCGGCGCTTTGAAAAAACATCTCGTTCGGATGCCTGAATTGTGTTCTGCTTTTTGGGCTGTCTCCTCGGTCCCTCGCTTTGACAGGCCGGGGCCTGAGTGCAAGTGGCGCTACTGTAGTTGGTGCACCAAGCCGGGGCATTGGGACTTACCCTGACCGGTGATGTGCATACAAACCAAACCTCGCGAGAGCGAACGGGAACGAAAAATCGCGCGCAATTACATGTTCAAAAGCGAGGCTTAACGCGCTGCCTCGGCGATCCAGTGGGCCGCCTTTTCCGCGATCATCAAGGCCGGGGCATTGGTGTTGCCGCTGGTGATGGTCGGCATCACCCCCGCGTCCACCACGCGCAGCCCGGCCACGCCGCGGACCTTGAGGAACGCGTCGACCACGGCCATCGGATCATCGTCCCGCCCCATCTTGGTGGTGCCCACGGGATGGAAGATCGTCGTGGCGATGTCGCCGGCAAGTTGGGCCAACTCCTCGTCGCTCTGGAACTGCACGCCCGGTTTCCATTCTTCGGGCTGCAGCCGTGCCAGGGCTGGCTGCGCCATGATGCGCCGCGTGAGCCGCAGCGAGTCGGCCGCCACCTGGCGGTCCTCCGCAGTGCTCAGGTAATGGGGCGCGATGGCCGGGGCGTCCTCGAATCGCGGGCTCTTGATCTGCACCGTGCCGCGGCTCGTGGGGTTCAAATTGCAGACGCTGGCCGTGATCGCCGGAAAGCTGTGCAGCGGGTCGCCAAAGGCGTCGAGCGACAGCGGCTGCACGTGGTATTCGATGTTCGGGTACGGCTGGCCCGGGTCGCTGCGCGTGAACGCGCCGAGCTGCGACGGTGCCATGCTCATCGGCCCGGTGCGCTTGAACGCGTACTCCAGGCCGATCCTGGCCTTGCCCCAGAGGCTGCTCGAGAGCACGTTGAGCGTGGGCACGTCCTTTACCTTGAACACCGCGCGGATCTGCAGATGGTCCTGCAGGTTCGCGCCCACGCCGGGCAGGTCGATCTCCGGCTGGATGCCCAGGCCCTGCAGCAGCTCGGCCGGGCCGATGCCCGACAGCTGCAGGATCTGCGGCGAGCCGATACTGCCCGCGCACAGGATCACCTCGCGCGTCGCGCGCGCCCTGAGCCGGCCGGAGCCGGTGAACACTTCTGCGCCGGTGCAGCGCCGGCGGCCATCGTCGGTCGGCTCCAGCGTCAGCCGCGCCACCTGTGCAGCGGTCCACAGCTCGAAGTTGGGCCGCGCATAACACGTGGGCCGCAGGAAGGCCTTGGCGGTGTTCCAGCGCCAGCCGTTCTTCTGCGTGACCTCGAAATAACCCACGCCTTCGTTGTCGCCGCGGTTGAAGTCGCTGGAGGCGGGGATGCCGGCCTGCTGCGCAGCCTGGGCCACGGCGTCGAGCACGTCCCAGTGCAGGCGCTGTTTTTCGATGCGCCATTCGCCGCCGGCATGCCGGTGCTGCAGCGTGTGCCAGTAGCTGCCCGCCGGGCTCTTGCCGCCGAGCAGTTCAGGCGTCGTGCCCTTGGCGCCGTGCAGTGCATCGGCGCCCTTGTAGTAGTCCTCGTGCAGCTTGAAGTAGGGCAGGGCGTTCTGCCAGGACCAGGAATCCTCGCCCGTGAGTTCGGCCCAGAGGTCGTAGTCGCGGGCCTGGCCGCGGGTGTAGATCATGCCGTTGATGCTCGAGCTGCCGCCAAGGGTCTTGCCGCGCGGATAACGCAGCGTGCGGCCGTTCAGGCCCGGATCGGGCTCGGTGCGGTAGAGCCAGTCGGTGCGCGGGTTGCCGATGCAATAGAGGTAGCCCACCGGGATGTGGATCCAATGGTAGTCGTCCTTCGGGCCGGCCTCGATCAGCAGGACGCGCTTGCTCGCATCCGCGCTGAGCCGGTTGGCCAGCAGGCAGCCCGCCGTGCCGGCGCCGATGATGATGTAGTCGAAAGTGGTGTCGCTCAACGCGTTGTCTCCAGGGTGTGCGCAAACTTTAACGCGGCCTGTACCACCGGGCCCCTGGGTGAACCCGGTCCGGCTGTTGTGAAAAGGTTGCAATGCGGCGACGCGACCGGGTCCGCGGCACAGGTCGAAAGGCCCACTTGTACATTTCGCCGCACAGCGGCAAGGGCTTCAAGTCATCGATCGTTGCATTGACGGAACAGATGGCGGTCGATGCAAATTGTTTCCCTCATCCGGGTCATGCGCCCGGCCGTTGCTGGCCGTGGCACACCCAAAATAGCGCCCAACGCCTCGACTGCCGTCTTTCCCTGTTCGGCCCCCATGCATGCCTTTTCTTGACCTGCCAGTTCATTCCGCCGTTCCCCTCCGACCCTTTTCTTCGACCCGTCACCTTGTTTCTCTCGCGGCGCTGCTGGCGCTCGCACACCCAGACCCGGTATGGGCGCTGTCGGCGCAGGAAGTCTTCGCCCGTAGCGGCGGGTCGGTCGCTGCGCTGGAGACGCTGGACGCCTCGGGCCGGCGCGTCGGTGTCTCCAGTGCCACGCAGGTGCAGGCGCGTCGTTTCGTCACCATCTGCGAAGCACTCGAAGGTGCTCAGACCGTGCGGCTGCGCTGGCCGGACGGGCCGCAGGAGGGCGTGCCCGTGGCGGTGGCAGCCCGCGACCGGGAACGCAACCTGTGCCTGGTCGACCTGCCCGAGGCGAGCATGCCGCAAGGGTCGGCGTTGACGGTGCAGCGGGAGTTGCCGCCAGTGGGCAGCCGGGTCTATGCCGTGTCCAACGCCGCCGGCCTGGGCGTCGGCATCTCGGAAGGCGTGGTCTCCGGTGTGCGCAGCTTCCGCGGCCAGCGTTACATCCAGTTCACGGCGCCCGTGTCGCCCGGCTCCGAAGGCGGCGCGCTGCTGGACGCCGAGGGGCGCCTCGTCGGCGTGCTCGACTACCGCCACCGCGCCGGGCAGAACGTGAATTTCGCGCCGCTGGCGGCCTGGGTCGACGAGGTGGTGGCACGTTCTCAGGCGGCGGCTGCGCAACTGCAGCGCTTCGACGCGGCCACGGAGCTGCTGCGCAACGCGCGCTGGACCGAACTGTCGGCGCTGTCCGCCACCTGGGTGCGCGAGCAGCCCGACGATGCCGACGCGCTGCGTTTCGCGGTGGCCGCCGCGGCCGGGCTGAAAGACGCACCGGCGGAACTGGCCGCTTGGCGCGAACGGTACCGCGTCAGCCCCGAGCAGCCCGGGATCGGCGTGAGCCTGGGCGAGCTGTTGCTGATGCGCGGCCTGGCCGACGAGGCCAAGGCCCATGCCGAGCGCCTGGTGGCCGCGCAACCCGAATTCGCCAAGGCCCATCTGCTGCTGGCGCGGACCCAGGAGGTGGCTCGCGCCAATCGGGAGGCCGAGGCTTCGTACCGCCGCGCCATCGAGCTGGACACCTGGCTCTTGGAGGCCTACCAAGGGCTGGCGCGCATGGCGCAAGCCAAGGGCGACCACGAGACGGCGATCGCGATCTGGTCGCGCTTGTCCGGCTTGTTCCCGGAAAGCCTGCAACCGCGTATCGAGCTGGCAAGGGCCTATATGGCGGCCAGGCGGAACCAGCGCGCCTACGCGGTGCTGCAGCAGTTGCCCGCGGCCGACCAGGATGGTTCGATTGCCTGGTTCTGGCGCGGCGTGGCGCTGCTTCGGCTGGATGCGCCGGAAGCGGCGGTCGCGGCGTACCGCAAGAGCCTGGAGCGCCAGCTCGAATACCGCGAGGAGGCTTGGCGCGGCATCGGCGAGGCGATGGGCGCGATGCAGCGCTGGCCCGAGGCGATCGCGGCCTTCCAGGCGGCCGTCGATGCCACGCCCTCCAACGACGGATGGCGCTACAACCTCGCGTGGTCGCTCAACCGTGGCGGCCGGGCCGCCGAAGCCTTGCCCATCCTCAGCGACCTGACGGCGAAGTCACCCGACGAAGCCAGTTACTGGCGGCTGCTCGGCATCGTGCTGCAACGCCTGGACCGGCCGCGCGAGGCGGCCAACGCGATGGAGCGGGTGCTGCAGCGCGCTCCGCGCGATGTGTTGGCCTGGAGTGAGCTTGTCGCCATGCGCCGCGCCGCCGGCCTGCACAAGGAAGCCCGCGACGCCTACCAGCAGTTGCTGGCCCTGGACACCAAGGCGGCGGCGGACAGCTACCGCCGCAGCATGCTGCCTTTCGAGGGGACTGCGCCATGAGGAAGCCGCTCTTTTCCTCGCGGTGGCTGACAGCGCTCGCGCTGGTGGTGTGGGGCATGTCCGCTTGGGCCGCGTCGCCCGCCTGGTCTGCCGAGCCGTCCGCGGACACGCGCGACGATGCGCGGCGGGTGTTCGACCGGGTGGCGCCATCGGTGGTGACGGTGCAGGTCCAGGACGGCCACGGCAGCGGCGTGGTGGTCGCGCCGGGCAAGGTCGCGACCAATTGCCATGTCGTGCGCGACGAACCCGTCATCCGTGTCGTCACCGCCACCGGCGAGTTCAAGGCCGCGTGGACGGCGCAGTTGCCGGATGTCGACCTTTGTCTGCTGTCGGTGCCCGAACTCAAGGCCGCTCCGGTTGCGCTGCGGCGCAGCGACAGCCTGGCCGTCGGTGAACCGGTGCATGCCGTGGGCAACCCGCTCGGTTTCGGGCTGGCCGTGAGCAGCGGGCTGCTCACCATCGTGCAGAAGGGCGAGCCCTACGCCCTGCTGGTGGCCACCGCGCCCCAATCGCCTGGCTCCAGCGGTGGCGGCCTGTTCGACCGTGAGGGCCGGCTGCTCGGACTGACCACCGCCGTGCTGGGCACGGGCCAGAACCTGAACAAGATCGTGGTGGCCGATGGCGTGGCGGATCTGCTGGCGCACGGCGCAGCGCCGCCGCCCGCCGTGGTGCCGCCCGAGGCCGAGAGGCACAGGGCCGACCTGGCCGAAGAACTGCAGGCTTCTTCCAGTTGGGACAAGCTGGAGCGGCACGCGCTGGCCTGGACCGCCGTGCAGCCAACGGCCGCCCTCGCCTGGGTCTACCTGGGGCAGGCCCAGCAGACATCGGGCCGCAAGCAGGAGGCCGAGGCCAGTTTCCGGCGGGCGTTGGCGCTCGACGACCATCTGCCGTTCGCCTGGCTGACGCTCGGCGATGTTTTGTACGACCTGAACCGTCCCGATGAGGCCGAGCAGGCACTGGCCAAGGCCGAGTCGCTCTGGCCCGGCTACCCGGAGCCGGCTCGGACACGCGCCCGCATCCTGTTGGCGGCCAAGCAGCCGGAAGCCGCGCTGGCCCAGATCCGCGAGTCGCTGCGCAAGATGCCCGAACGCACGTACGCCTGGGAACAACTCGGCGCCATCCAGGAGGCACTGGGTCACCGCGCCGAAGCCATCGCCGCCTACACCAACGCCCTTCGGCTGGGCAGCACGGAGGCCTTTACCAAGGTCCGGCTGGCCGCGCTGGCCGCCGAGGACGGCAACGCCAGCCCGGCCTTCCGCGCGGGCTTGTTGAAGGGCGCAACGGCCGCCGAGGAAGCCAAAATGCTCGTGGCCCTTGCCGACGCCGACCACAAGGCCGGAAGGTACGCACAAGCCGAGGAGGCATCGCGCAAGGCGGTGGCGCTGGCACCCGATTCGGCCAGGGCCTGGAACGCCCTGGGCGGCGTGCTGGTGGCCACGCAGCGTCTGGACGCGGCCGAGGACGCATTCGGCAAGGCCATCGCGCTGGAGCCGGCCGAACCCGCCTGGTTGACGAACCGCGCCGACGTTCGCCGGACGCGGAAAAAGACCGACCTGGCTTTCGCCGATGTCCGGGCCGCGCTGGCGCTGGCACCCAATGACGTCTGGGCTCTGCGCACCTACGGCATTTTGTTGCTCGAAGCCCGGGCCTACGCTGACGCCGATGCGGCCTTCGCGCGCGCCCATGCCATCGAGGCCCTGCCGCCGGAGTACGTCATTTACTGGGCCGATGCCCGCCAGGGCCGCAACGATGCGGACGGAGCGCTGAAAATGCTGCGCGAAGTCGAGAAGACCGAGCCGGTGCCGCGCGCCCTCAACCTCGTGATGGCCAGGGTGCTGGGGCGCAAAGGCGACTTCCAGGGCGCGCTGGTCTACACCGAACGCGCGGTGTCGGCCGACCCCACCGAATCGGTTGCTTGGAGCTCCAAGGGTTATGCCCTGTTGAAGCTCAATCGCCTGGGCGAGGCGGCCGAGGCACTCGAAACCGCGGTGCGGCTGGATCCGCAACTGGCCAATGGCTGGATCAACCTGGGCGAGGCGCAGATGCGCGCCCTCAAGCTCGGTCGGGCGATCGAGGCGCTGGAGAAAGCGCTGAGCCTGGTACCGTCGGCCAGCGATGCGCGGATGTTCTTGGTCCAGTCCTACATGGCGGCACGCCTGCCGGTGAAGGCGCGGCAGCAGGCGGAAAAGCTGCTCGAGCAGCAGCCCGGCCATCTGCCAGCGCTGGGGCTGATCACCATGGCCTATCTCATGGAAGGCAACAACGCGGCGGCCACGGAAACCTTTCTCAAGCTGAGAAGTACCGCGCCGCCGACGGCAAGGTATGTGCGCGAGCGCGCCATCGCTGCGGGCCTGCCGCAGGCCAGCAGCCTGCCGGAGTGATCGGCACCATCGGTACGAGGGAGGTGCTGCCTCACGCCCGTTCAGTTCAGCGTCGCGCCCTGTACCGTCGCCTGGGTTTGTTCGGCACCCGCGAACATCCCGGTGATCTTCTCCTCGGCCATGAAATCGCTGTAGGTGAAGTCGATCTGCCGGTCGAAGTTCGCGTATTCGATCTCGTCGCGGATCGTCCGGGCGAGCAGCTTCTTCAGCACGATGAGCGTGCCGGGGTCGAGCGACCTTTCGCATTCGGCCAGCGCGGTCTTCAGGTCTTCGCTGCAGACGTGGGCCTTGGTCGGGTCGTTGTATTCCAGGCCGCGCGTCAGGCGCATGGCGAGACGGCGCGTGGCCAGAAAGCGGGTCTTGGCGAACGCTGGGTGCACGCGGCTCAGCACCAGCGACAGGCCGCCGAGCAGGATCTGCAGTTCCGTCAGCCGGGCGTTGTCGGTCACGCGCGGCAGCATCAGGTCGGTGTTCCAGGGCGACTCGCGGTGGAGGTGTTTGCTGTTCATGGCTGCATGCTAAGCAAGGCCCGCGCCGCGGAAGTGCGGTAAAGCGGCCGGAAAAACCGGCTTTTCAGAATTTCACTGCGGCTGGAAGCCGCTGGCCTTGATGATGCGGGCCCAGGTCTGCGCATAGGCGTGTTCGCGCCGGGCCAGCACGTCGGGCGGCATGTAGTCCACGGTAAGACCCATGGCCGTGAACTTGTCGCGCACCTCGGGCTCGGCGACGATCTTGGCGATGGCATGGGCGAAGCGGTCGATGGTGGTGCGCGAGGTACCGGCCGGCGCGAAGATGCCGTAGTAGGGCACGTCCTCAAAGCCGGCGACGCCGAGCTCGGCGAAGGTCGGCACGTCGGGCAGCGAGGCCTGGCGTTTGTCGCCGAGCACGGCGATCACACGGATCTTGCCGGCTTTGTGGTTCTCGATGAAATCCGGCACCGAGCCGATGCCCGCCGAGATCTGGTTGCCAAGCATGTCGGCCAGCATTGGCGCGCTGCCGCGGTAGGGCGCGGCCTGCAGGTCGATGTTGTATTTCTCGCCGATGATCTTCACCAGGAATTCGGGCACCGACGCCGGCGCGGGCACGCCCACAGTGCCACGGCCGCCCTGGGTGTTGCGCGTCCAGGCCAGGTACTCGGCCACCGATTTTGCCGGCGTGCCGCCCGAGACGGCCAGGGCGTTCACGAACGTGGCGAAACCGGCCACGGCCACGAAGTCGTGCGACGGGTCGAAGCCGGGGTTCTTCACCACCAGCGGCAGGATCGACACCGTGTGGTCGTGCGTGAGGAAAAACGTGGAGCCGTCGGGCCGGGCCGTCTTGAGCACCTGCGCGGCGATCTGGCCGCCCGCGCCGGCGCGGTTTTCCACCACCACCGGCGCGCCCAGCTCATCCTTGAGTTTTTCGGCGAGCGTGCGCGCGATCACATCGGTGCCGCCGCCGGCCGGGAAGCCCACGAGCAGGCGGATGGCGCCGGTCTGCGCCTGGGCCAGGCTGCCGGCGAACAAGGCGCCGAATGCGGCGGTACGAAGCAGGGCGCCGAAGCAGCGCCGCGAGATGAAACGGGCCATGGAATTCTCTGAGAAGTGCGGATGACGAAGCTGGGTGCAAAAACGATGCCACCGCAGTATCACCCACGCGCCATGCCCATCCCCATCCCCACTCGTCTCACGCCGCCTTCGCCGCCTTGTGGTGTTCGAGCCGGAAGATCACCTCCTTCACCACCGCCACCATGGCCGCGCGGTCCCGGTTCGGATGGTCGCTCACCAGCACGGTGGTGGCGCCGGCCCTGACCTCGCTCGGCGTGGTCTTGCCCGGCGGCGTGGTGAAGCGCAGGTCGATGCCGTGTTCGGTCATCAGCGGGCCGCAGGCGCCCCAGTCGCGGGTCCACTTCGGCAACTGCGTGGTGTTCTCCCACAGCGTGCCGGCGTTTTCGTAACACTCCTCGATCTGGTGGTGGCCCAGCAGGTGGGCCAGGTGCCGCTCCTTGGCGACGCAGCTGCGGAAATACTCTTCATCGCTGACGCGCATGTTGGGTCTCCTCGTGATGCACCTCCACCCTAACCAGCGCGGCGCGGCAGGTCAAGCGGCCGAACGCATTACTTCGGGGCCGATCCGATCGGCGGCCGGCCGGGCCGGCCCGGGATCATCGTGAGCATGTGGTCCGAGATGCCACCGTCCACCACCAGGCTCTGGCCGGTGATGTAGGCCGCGCCCGGCCCGGCCAGGAAGGCCACGGTGCGGCCGATGTCCTCGGGCTGGCCGATGCGGCCCAGCGGCACCAGGCTTTCGCGCTGGGTCTTTACCGCCGGATCGGTGTACACGGGCGCGGTCAGCGGCGTATGGGTCATGCCGGGGCAGACCGCGTTCACCCGGATGCCTTCCGCGCCCCATTCCTGCGCCATCTGCCGGCACAGCATGATCAGGGCGGCCTTGGCCGCCGAATAGCCACCGTAGCCGGGATGCGGCGTCAGGCCCGACATCGAGGCCACGGCCGTGATGCTGCCGCGTGTGCGCACCAGCTGCGGATAGGCCGCCTGCGCCATGACGAACACCGAGCGGGTGTTGAGATGGAAGGTGTGGTCCCATTGCGCCACCGGCAGGTCGACCAGCCGGCCGGGGCCGGAAGCGCCGGCATTGCAGACCAGCGCCGTGAGATCGCCGCCGCCCGCATGGGCCTGGGCCACGAGGTCCACGCACTGCGCGGGGTCGGTGATGTCGCCGGTGATGCCCTGCGCCGTGGCGCCGGCCGCGCGCAGTTCCGCGAGCAGGTGGTCCAGCTTCTCGCTCGGCGCGGAGGCCGCGGCCGAGATGTGGATGGGCGCACCGTCCCTTCGCGCCTGCGCGATCAGCGCGAAACAGATGCCGCGGCCGATGCCGCCGGCGGCGCCGGTGACCAGGGCGTGGATGGGGGCTGGAGTGGCGGTGGTTGGTGTGGGTGTCGAGTGGGTCATCAAGGGTCTTTCAGGTTTTTTCCCGTTCGCCATGAGCTTGTCGAAGGGTGGGTCCGGGCATTGCGGGCTTCGGCGGGCTCAGCAGGTCCTTCGACAGGCTCAGGACGAACGGGGAGGGGGCTGAATTCCGTTCGCCCTAAGCCTGTCGAAGGGTTGGTTCGTGTCCTTCGACGAGCTCAGGGCGAGCCGAGGAGTTTCAGTCCCCGATCTGCACCGCCTCGCCGCTGGCCGCCGTTTCGTGGATGGCCAGCACGGCCTGCAGGCTGCGCATCGCATCCACGCCGCTGCACACGGGTTCCTCCTGGCCGCGGATCACTGCGTCGAAATGGCGCAACTGCTCGGCATACGGGTTGGTATCGTGCAGCGCGATGCGTTCCTGCGTCAAGGGCTGGTGCCAGCCGCGGTCGCTGCGGTATTCCCACACCTCCAGGCGCGGCAGCGTCACCGAACCGTGGGTGCCGGAGATGAAATGCGTGTTCACGTCCTGGCGCGGGTAGTGGGCCGACTCGCCCGCGGCCAGGTCCCAGTTCCAAGGCGCGGTGGTGCTGTCGGAGACGGTCATCGTGGCCAGCGCGCCGCTCTTGAAGCGCAGGATCACGGCGGCCGTGTCTTCCACTTCGAAGCCGCGCACGGCGTTGGCGCTGGCGGCCTGCACGCTGTCGATTTCGCCCATCAGGAAGCGCAGCAGGTCGATGTCGTGGATCAGGTTGATCAGGATCGGCCCGCCCCCTTGTCGCCGGCGCCAGGCCATATCGAAATAAGGATCGGGCTTGAGGAAGGTCGCCATGCCCGTGGCCGACACCAACTGGCCGAGCCGGCCGGACTGCACGATGCCGCGCGCCGCGCGCAGGATGCCGTTGTAGCGGCGCTGGTGGCCCACCAGCAGGACCTTGCCCGCCGCGTCGGCCGCGGCGCAGAGCCGGCGCGCATCGGCCAGGGTGTCGGTGATGGGTTTTTCCACCAGCACGTGGACGTCGGCGGCCAGGCACATCACGCCGATGTCGGCATGCGTGGCGTTCGGCGTGGCCACGATCACGGCGTCGGGCTTTTCGGCCGACAACATCGCCGCTACATCGGTGTGGTAGGGCACGCCGATCTGCGCTGCGAGTGTTTGGGCTGGCGCCGAGCCGTCGACGATGGCGACCAGTTCGAACAGCGCGTGGTCGCGCGCGAGCGCGATGTGGGTGCGGCCGATGGCGCCCGCGCCGATCACCGCCAGGCGAAGTTTGCGCATGCTGTTTTCCTTTCCTGTCTGTTGATATTTCGTATGGGCGACAGCTCCGCCCGTTCGCCCTGAGCTTGTCGAAGGGCCTGCTTGCTGTGGCCAAGGGCTTCGACAGCCTCAGCCCGAACGGAGGTTCGGGGTGACCTGAACCTTGAAAGCCTCAATGGGCGCCGTAATGCCGCAACGTGGCCGCGATGCCCTGCGTCAGCGGCGTCTTCTGCCGGCCGGGCAGGAACGCATCCAGGCCGTCTTCGGCGATGCCGTCGGCGATCGTCAGCGGTTTTCCTTGCGCGCGCAATTGCGCGGCCGGCGCCTGGCGGCGGATCTCGGCGATCACCTCGTCCATGGTCGCGGTGACGCCCACCATGTTGTAGACCGGCGCCCCCTGCACCGGTGTGAGGAGCGCCTGTACGAAGGCTTGCGCCACGTCGTCCACATACACCAGGCCGCAGGCGCCGGTGATGCCGATGGTGAACGGTTCGCCCCGGGCCGCCGCCCTGCAGGCCAAGCTCGGGCCGGCGCTGGCACCGCTTTCGCGGCCCGGGCCGTAGACCACGAACGGCCGGAAGCCGACGCTGGCGATGCCGCGCTCGCGCCAGTACGCCTGCGCCGAGCCTTCCACCGCGAGCTTGAACGCGCCGTAATGCGTGGCCGGCGCGGGATGCAGCGCATCGTCGGGGCCGAACACGCCGGCCGAGCTGGCGTAGACGATCTGGGCCATGCCCTGCGCGATGGCGGCGTCGAACACGTGCAGCGAGCCGATGAGGTTGATCTCGGCCCCCCGCACCGGCCGCGCACTGCAGTCTGGCGTGAGCACGCCGGCGAGGTGGATCACGCCGTCGCAGCCGTCCATGGCCCGCGCCACGTCGTCGGCCCGGCTGATGTCGCCCACCTGCCAGTCGAGCGCATCGGCCACCGGCGCGCCGTTGATGGCGGCCACGGTGTCGCGCCGCGCGTGGATGTCGAACACCCGCACGGCGATGTGCTGCGCCAGCAGCCGGCGCACGATCCACGCGCCGAGAAAGCCGCTGCCGCCGGTGACCAGCACCTTCTTCAGCTGTCGCATGTCGTCTCCTTGAAAGCGGCCGTGCCGGAGCGCATCAGGACATCTTGCACAGCGGCGAGGGTGGCGGCGTGAGCGAGGGCTCGAAGCGCGTCTCGATCACCGGGCGCAGCACGCCGTCCACCACCTTGGCGCGGCCCATGTAGTTCGGCATCACCAACTGGTTGTCCGCCGCGCGCATCGTCAAGGTGCCGTACACCGTGTCGATCTTCGCGCCGCTCAGGGCCTTGCTCACGTCTGCGGGCTTCACGCTCTTGGCCAGTCGCACGCCGTCGAACATCACCTGCGCGCCGTTGTAGGCCTGGCCTTCGTTGTCGGTGGGCAGGCGGTTGAACTTGGCCTTCCAGGCGGCGACGAAGCTCTTGTTCAGCGGCGAGTCGATCTCGGGCGTGTAGGCGGTGTTGCCCTGCGTGCCTTCGAGCGCCTTGTCGGTGGCCGTGATCATGAAGTTCTGGATCAGCGCATGGCCGATCAGCTTCTTGGCCGGGATCAGGCCGAATTCCTGTGCCTGCTTGACGAAGGCGATCGCGTCACGGCCGGTCTCGGCCACCCAGATGGCTTCCACGTTGGCGGCCTTCAGCTGTGCGATGTAGGGCGAGAAGTCCTTGGTGCCCAGCGGCGCGTACAGCGCCAGCGGCACGCTCTTGCCCGCGGCTTCGGCGGCCTTCTTGAAGGATTCGCCCGAGTCGCGGCCCCACACGTAGTCGGCGGCGAGGATGGCGAAGGATTTTTCCTTCAGCCCCTTGGCCAGCTCATTGATCATGGCGATGTCCATCGCGTCCGAATGGTTGGTGCGGAAGCTGCGCGGCTTGCAGGTGTCGCCGGTGAGCTTGTCCGACTTGCTGGCCACGGCGAAGTAGGCCGCGTCCCAGCGGTCCAGGTTTTGGGCGATGGCCAGCGAGATGGAGGAGGGAATCGCGCCGATCAGCAGGTTGTAGCCGTCGCGCGCCATCTTCTCCGCTACGCGCCGGCCGGCGTCGGGCGTGCCTTCGTCGTCGCCGGTGGTGATCTCCACCTTGCGGCCGTCCACGCCACCCTTGGCATTGGCTTCGTCCACCGCGAACTGAACGGCCCGCATCACCTCCTCGCCCTGCTGCGCGAACACGCCGGACTTGGACGACACCAGGCCGACCTTCACCGGCTCCTTGCCCTGCGCCAGGACGGCGAAGGGCAGCAGACCGGCGACGGCGAGGGCTGCGAGCGAACGTGGCAGGGTTTTCATCTTGAACATGCTTGTGTCTCCTGAATCAAAGTGCCGGAATCGGTCCGGCCGCCGCTTGGAAAACCAGGGTTAAACCATCACGTGGGCTTCGAGGTCGTGCAGGCTTTGCTTGGTGTTTTCGACCTTGCCTTGCGCCACCACCGAGCCCTTGGCCATGGCGCAATAACGTTCGGCCACACGTACCACCAGGCTCATGTTCTGTTCGATCAGCAGCAAGGCCGTGCCCTGCGCCGCAACCTGGTTGAAGATCACGCCAAGCTGGTCCACGATCACCGGCGCCAGGCCTTCGGTGGGCTCGTCGAGCAGGATCAGCGCCGGATTGGCCATCAGCGCGCGGCCCACGGCCAGCATCTGCTGTTGGCCGCCGGAGAGCGCCGTGCCCGGCGTGTGGGCGCGCTCCTGCAGGATGGGGAACAGCTTGTAGATCTCGGGCACGCTCCACGGCCCCTTGCGGCCCACGGCGGCGCCGAGCTGCAGGTTCTCTTCCACCGTGAGGTTGGCCACGATGCGCCGGCCCTGCGGCACCACCACCACACCGTTCTGCGCGGCGAGGTAGGGCCGTGGCCGCGGCAAGGTTTTCGCGCCGAGGCCGATGCGTCCGCCACGCATCGTCGCCAGGCCGAGGATGGTGTTGACCACCGTGGTCTTGCCCACGCCGTTGCGGCCGATCAGGGCCACGCGCTCGCCGGGATTCACCGTGAGGTTCATGCCGTGCAGGATGTGCGCGGAACCGTAGAACGCGTTGACATCTTCAAGTTTCAACAAGGCATTCATGCGCCACCTCCGTTACGTTGCGTGGTTGATCCACGTGAAGCTAGTCGGTGGCTGGCAGCCTTCGCACTATTGCCGATCCCCGCCGTGCGGGGCCCCTCGTCAAGTGTGCTCATGCTGCGCTCCCCAGATAAGCTTCCCGCACACGCGGATCGGCGCGCACGGCGGCCGGTTCGCCGCTGGCGATCACGCGGCCGAGTTCGAAAACGGTGACGGCGTCCGAGATGCCGAACACCACGTCCATGTCGTGCTCCACGAGCAGCACCGACACGTCCCAGCGCGAGGTCAGCGCCTTCAGGTGCTTGGCCAGGTCGTGCGATTCCTTCACGGAAAGACCGGCCATCGGCTCATCGAGCAGCAGCACGCTGGGCCGGCCCACGAGCGCCAGCGCCAGGTCGAGCCGGCGCTGTTCGCCGTAGCCCAGGTCTTCGGCGGTGACCTCGGCCAGCGGCATCAGGTCGAGCTCCTGCAGCACCGCGTCGGCGTCGGCCTCGGAATCGGCCACGCCCATCTTGTGCGAGGCCAGTTCCACCTGCTGGCGCACGCGCATCTGGCCGAAGATGCTGGTGCGCTGGAAGCTGCGCGACAGGCCGCGCATGCGCCGCTGCGTGGCGCCCAGCGCGCTCACGTCCTGGCCGCCGAGTTGCACCGAGCCGCGCGTGAGCGGCACCCGGCCAGTGATGGCGTCGATCACCGTGGATTTGCCCGCACCGTTGGGGCCGATGAGGCCGCGGATCTGGCCGCGCTGCAGGGTCAGCGAAACGCCGTCCACCGCCTTCACGCCGCCATAGTGGATGGCCACGTCGGTGGCCTCGAGGACATAGTCGCTCATTGGAATACCTCCGTGCTGTGCGCTGTTGCGGGTGCGGCGGATTGCATCGCCGGCTTCTTCTTGCCCAGGAACAGCCGCTTCAGCGCACCTGCGATGCCGGTCGGCGAGAACACGATCACAGTGATCAGCGCCACGCCGAAGATGGCCATCCAGTGGTTGGCGTAATCGCCGAGGATGTCCTTGGCCAGGAAGTACACGACGGCGCCGATGGCCGGGCCCCACAGCGCCTTGTAGCCCCCCACCACGACCATCATCAGCGCCACGCCGGACAGGCTCCAGTGCAGGTTCTCCGGCGAGACGAAGCTGGTGTTCAGTGCCGAGAGCAGGCCGGCCACGCCGGTGACGGTGGCCGACAGCGCATAGATCGCGGCACGCGGCACCAGCGTGCGGATGCCGATGAAGCGCGCACGCTCCTCGTTGTCGCGCACGGCCTCGGTGATGCTGCCGAAGCGGCTGCGCAGCAGCAGGGCCAGCAGCCCCATCACCACCACCATCGCCACCCAGCACAGCAGGAACATGCTGGCCGGCTTGAGGATGGCCGAGATCGGCACGCCGAAGAGTGTGGACGGCCAGTCGATGTTCATGCCGTCGGCACCGCCGGTGATGCCGCGCGCCTTGGACGCGGTGAGGAAGAACATCTGGCCGATGGCCAGTGTCAGCATGCCGAAGGCCACACCCGGCACGCGCACGATCACCAGGCCCACCAGGAAGGCCAGCACGGCGATGGCGGCCAGCGTGAACAGCAGTGCCGCCTCGGCCGGCATGGCCTTGGCCTGCAGGATCATGCCCATGGCGTAACCCGAGCCGCCGAAGAACAGCGCGTGGCCGAAGCTGGCCATGCCGTTTTGCCGCAGCAGCAGGCCCACGCCGCTGGCGAACACCGCGTAGATGATGGCCTGGGTCAAAAGCGACAGCGCCGTGTTCGACGTGACGGTGGCCGCGACCACGCCGCCAATGGCGAGCGCGGCGACGGTGTTGAGCCCGATTCTGGAGATGGAAGATGTCATGTGAAACTCCGATTCAGGTCCGGCTTCCGGCCAGGCCAGAGGGTTTCCAGATCAGGATGAAGACCATGATCACGAAGGGCAGCACGGCGGCGAAATCGGGGATGTAGACCGCGCCGAGCGCCTGCACCATGCCCAGCGCCATGGCGGCGATGAAGGCACCGATCAGCGAGCCCAGGCCGCCGATCACCACCACCACGAACGAGTCGATGATCACGTCCGCGCTCATCGACGGCGACAGCGACAGGAAGGGTGCGGCCACCACGCCGGCCAGGCCCGCCAGCGCGCAGCCCAGGCCGACCACGCCGGCGCTCAGCACATCGGTGTTCACGCCCTGCATGGCGGTGGTGGTCGGGTCGGTGCTGGCGGCGCGCACGAACAGGCCGATCTTCGAGAAGCGCAGCCACAGGCTCAGGCCCAGCGCCACCATGGCGCCCACCGCGATCACGCCGATGCGGTAGGCCGGGAGCTGGGTGCCGAAGATCTCCACCGAGGTGTTCAGCAGTTCGGGCGCGGCCACGGAGAGGTTGCTCTTGCCCCACACCGTCTGCACGAAGTCTTCGATGATCAGCAGCAGGCCGAAGGTGACCAGCACCACGGAGAGCGGATCGCGGTCCTGCAGCAGGCGAAAGCCATAGCGGTCGAGCAGGATGCCGAACACCGCCATCAGCGCCGGCGCGGCCACCAGCGCGACCCAGAAGTTGCTGTGGCTGGCGATCGAATAGCCGAGGTAGGCGCCGAGCATGTAGAGCGAGCCGTGCGCGAAATTGACCACGCGGCGCAGGCCGTAGATCAGCGCCAGGCCCGAGCACATCACGATCAGCAATGCGCCGTACACCAGGCCGTTGAACAGGTTGATGGCAAGCATCGTTGTCTCCGGAGTTGAAATTCTTGGAACTCAGGCGCCGAGCGCCGCGAGCTGTGATTCGGTGGCGCCGAAGGCCGACCAGCCGCCGTCCACGGGCAGCGTCGCGCCGGTGATGTAGCTCGCACGGGGCGAGGCGAGGAAGGCGATGGCATCGGCGATCTCGGCGGGCTGCGCCATGCGGCCCATGGGCGTGCGGTGCGCGATGCCGGCGGCGTCGATGGCGCCTTTTTCTTCGAGTTCGATCAGCAGCGCCGTGCGCACATAACCCGGCGCCACGGCGTTCACGCGGATGCCGTCGCGCGCCCACTCGCTGGCCATGGCACGTGTCATGCCGAGGATGCCGGCCTTGCCGGCGCTGTAGGCGTTGCGCGTCGGCAGGCCGCCGGTGCTGGCGATGGAGCCGAGGTTGACGATGGCACCACGGCCCAGGCCGTCGATCGGCGCGGCCTGCAGCATGCGCCTGGCCACGGCCTGGCTCATGAGGAAGGCGCCGCGCAGATGCACGGACAACACACGGTCGAAGGCGTCCACGTTCTGGTCCACCGTGGCACCGGTCTGGTCGCCGATGCCGGCGTTGTTGACCAGCACCGCGATGCGGCCGAGCTTCGCCGCAACTTCTGCCACGGCGGCTTCGACACTCGCCGCTTGCGTCACGTCGCAGGCGATGCCGAGGTGTTGCGGGCCGAGTTCGGCGGCGCGCGCCGTGGCGGCCTCGGCGCGCAGATCGAGCAGGCCCACGCGGTAGCCGTCGGACGCCAGGTGTTGCGCCGTGGCCCAGCCGATGCCGTCGGCGGCGCCGGTGACGATCGCGGCCAGGCCGCTGGTGCACGGGTGATCGGGCATGTGTTGTCTCCTCGGAAATGGATGAGTTCGGCCCTGTTGGCGGGTCTTCTGAAGCTGCTGAATTCTGGTTCCTGGCTCGTTTTTTTCCTTCGACGATTCAGGCCAGAAACAGGACATTTCATGCATCCTCGAGGAGGTGTTTTCCCCTAGCCAGGCTGTCGGCGGACACGACAAAACCGCAACTCGCGTCGAGCTGAATTAACTGGCCGTTCGGTCTGTATCAACGACCGTTCGGGCTGAGCCTGTCGAAGCCGTGGTGCCGACTCAGGCCCTTCGACAGGCTCAGGCCCTTCGACGGGCTCAGGATGATCGGTGCCCTTCGACAGGCTCAGGGCGAACGGAGGTTGGTGGCCGCGCGTGCGCCCGCGTGTTTCGCCGCGAGATAGCCGAAAACCAGCCCCGGCCCGATGGTGATGCCCGGTGCGGTGTACACGCCGCCCATCACCGACTGCATGTCGTTGCCCACGGCGTAGAGGCCGGGGATGGGTTGTTCGTCCTGGCCGAGCACACGCGCGTCGGCATCGGTGGCAAGGCCGGTGGCCGCGCCGATGTCGCCCGGGTAGAGGCGTATCGCGTAGTACGGCCCTTGCGCCAGGCGGCCGAGGTTCGGGTTCTTGCCGCCGCGCGTCGCGTCGCCGATGTTCTGCTGGTAGGCCGTCACGCCGCGCTGGAAATCCGGGTCCACGCCGCTGTCGGCGTAGGCATTGTTCTTGGCCACGCTGGCCTTCAGGCCCTCGGCGTCGATGCCGAGTTTCTGCGCGAGTTCGTCCAGCGTGTCGGCCTGCACCAGGTAGCCGTCGGCCAGGAAAGGCGCCAGGCCCTTGCCGCCGGGCCGCACCATGCCCATGCCGTACTGGGCCAGTGCCTGGGCGTCGGCGATCATGTAGGCGGGGATCGAGGGCACGGTCTTGTGCGCCTGCTGCATGGCCAGGCCGAACAGGTGGTACGAGGTGCTTTCGTTGACGAAGCGCTCGCCCTTCTGGTTCACCGTGATCATGCCGGGCTTGGCGCGGTCCATCACGAAATGCGGGAACGCGGCGCTGCTGCCGTCCGCGCGCTTGCGCAAGGACACCGGCGCCCAGAAGGCGTGGCTCGCGCCATCCTTGCCGTAGTGCGCGCCGAGCTGCTTCGCCAGCCCATGCGCCTCGCCGAAGTTGACCGGTGCCGTGGGCGACCATTCGGCCGGCACGCCGGGGATCATCTCGCTGCGCAGTTGTGCATGGCGGTTGAAGCCACCACTGGCAAGGATCACGCCGCCGCGCACGTTCACCGTGCGGCGCTGGCCTTCCTGGATCAGCAGCACCGATTCCACGCCTTTTGCACCTTCCGCGCCGCGCACCAACTGGCCGAGCGAGGTGTTCAGCAGCAGCGAGACATTGCTGCGCTTGGACAGCGACAGCAGCAGCCGGCCGACCAATGCATTGCCCATCACCAGGCGGGTGCCGCGCGGATGGCTGAGCCGGTCCATGCCGTGGCGCGCGATGATCTTCACCGCGTGTTTGAACGAGGCCATCGACTTGCCGAGCGCGAGCAGGTGGTTGATGTCGGTGCGGTCCACCATCATGCCGCCGAGCACGGTGAATTCGGGAATCGGCGGGCGGATCAGCTTGAACAGTTCGCCGAGTTCGCGGCCGTCGAAGGGCAGCGGCTCGAGTGCACGCCCGTTGAGGGTGGAGCCACCCAGGTCGGAGATGTAGTCGGGGTGTTTCGGGTAGGGCCGGTAGTGCAGGTCGGAGTGGTCCTCGACGATGTCGACCGCCGTCTTCCCGTTCTGCAGGAAGGCCTGTCGCAGTGCTTGCGGGCTGTGGCTGCCCACGGCGTTGTCGAGGTAACGCGCGGCCTCCTGCAAGCTGTCGTTCGGGTTCACCTTGGCGGCGTGGCGCGTGCCCGGCACCCAGGTCGTGCCGGCGGAAACGGCCGTCGTGCCGCCCACGTATTCGCTGCGTTCGACGAGCAGCACCTTCTTGCCGTCGATGGCGGCGAACAGCGCGGCCGACATGCCGGCGCCGCCGGCGCCGATCACCACCACGTCGAAATCCGCGGCCTCGGGCAGCGCGGCCAGGGAGGAAAGCAATTGCATCTTCATCTCAGTCTTCCAGCAGGAAATCAACCATGAGGTCGCGCACGCGGCCGAACATGTGGGCGCCCGTCATGGTCTTGCAGCCCTTGGCGCGCGCAGCGGCGATCAACGCGGTGACGGCCGGCGCCGTGATCACGCAGCCGACGAACATGTCGCCGGTGATGCGGCCTGCATCCAGCGGATACGGATCGGTCTCCTTCATGCCCACGGGCGTGGCGTTGAGCACCACGTCGAAACCGGTCGGATCGGCGCTGCCGTGCGCCACCGGGCAGCGGCCCAGGCCAGCCAGGCGATCGACCAGGGTGGTGCGGCGCGCGGCGTCCTCGTCGTAGATGGCCAGTTCGCGCACGCCGGCCATCACCAGCGCATGGGCGATGGCCGAGCCGGCGCCGCCCGCGCCGACCAGCAGCACCTTCTTGCCTGCGGGTTCGCAGCCGTTGTCCCGCATCGCGGCCACGAAACCCTGGCCGTCGAACATGTCGCCGTGCCAGCTGCCGTCGGCATTGCGGCGCATGGTGTTCACCGTGTGCAGGAAAGCGGCGCGGTCGGAGGTGGTGGCACACAGGTCGAAACAGGCGAACTTGTGCGGCACGGTGACGATCACGCCGTCCACATTGCGCGCCAGCGACACGCCGGCCAGCCAGGCCGCCAGGTCGGCCGGTTTCACGTGGGCCGGCATCACATAGGCGTTGTGGCCGCGCGCGTGGTAGGCCTCGCTCACATCGCTTGGCGATTTCACCTGGGCGATGGGGTCTCCGACGATGAAGTGCACACGGGTCGCGCCGCTCAGTGGGTGGTGCAGGGCACGGGGGGATTCTTGCAAGGCTTCAGCGTTCATGTCGGCAGGGGATGGATGGTCTCGGTGCCCGCATCTTAGTTAAAACTGGAATATTATTCAAGTATGGAATAGTATTTTGAAAAGGCATAGAATTTGGCCATGCCCGCGCCTTCCTCATCTGCACCCATTGCCACGCACTGCGATCTACTGGTCATTGGCTCCGGCGCCGGTGGGCTGTCGGCGGCCGTCACGGCGGCGCATCTGGGCTTGAAGGTGCTGGTGGTGGAGAAGGAGGCGCAATATGGCGGCACCACGGCATGGTCAGGTGGCTGGATGTGGATTCCGCGCAATCCGCTGGCCGTGGCGGCGGGCATTGTGGAAGACCCGTCCGCGCCCCTGGCCTATCTGCGGCGCGAACTCGGCGCCCATTTCGACGAAGCTCGGGCGCAGGCCTTTCTGGAGAATGGCCCGCGCATGGTCGAATTCTTCCAGGCCAACACCGCGCTGCGGTTCATCGACGGCAACGGCATCCCCGACTTCCACGGCCGCACGCCGGATGCCGGGCTGGGCGGCCGTTCGGTCTGCGCCGCGCCGTTCGATGGCCACCGGCTCGGCGACAAAATCCATGCCCTCAAACCGCCGCTGTATGAGACCACGCTCTGGGGCATGGGCATCGCCTCGGGTGCGGAGCTGCGGCATTTCCTGAATGCAATGCGCAAGCCGGCGTCCTTCTGGCACGTCACCAAGCTCGTCTTGCGCCACTGGCGCGACCTGCTGCTGCACCGGCGCGGCATGCGGCTGGTCAACGGCAATGCGTTGGCCGCCGCCCTGGCCGCCTCGGCGTTCGAGGCCGGTGTCGAGATCCACGTGAACAGCCCCGCGCGTCGCCTGCTGATGTCGCAGGGCCGCGCCGTCGGCGCGGTCGTCGGCTCGGCGGGAGGCGACGTGGGAATCCAGGCCCGTTGTGGCGTGGTGCTGGCCTGCGGCGGCTTTCCCTTCGATGCGGCACGCGCCAAGGCCTTGCTCCCCCATGCGCCCACCGGCACCGAACACTGGTCGGCCGCATCGCGCGGCAACACCGGCGACGGCCTGCGGCTGGGGGAGGCCGCCGGTGGCGCCGTGGCGCGCGACCTGAAGGAGGCCGCGGCCTTGGCGCCGGTGTCGCTGGTGCCGCGCAAGGACGGCAGCGTTGCGCATTTCCCGCACCTCATCGAACGCGCCAAGCCGGGGCTGATCGCCGTCACCCCGGCCGGCCAGCGCTTCGTCAACGAAGCCGACTCCTATTACGACTTCATGCACGGCCTCCTCGAAGCCACGCCGGCCGGCCAGCCGGTGCAGGCCTGGCTGGTCTGCGACCACGCCTTCATCCGCCACTACGGCCTGGGCGCTGTCAAACCCGCGCCGATGCCCATGGGCGCGATGCTGAGAAACGGTTACCTGCGTCGCGGCGACACGCTGGCTGCCCTGGCCGAAAACTGCGGCATCGACGCGGCCGGCCTGCAGGCCACCGTTGCGCGCTACAACACCATGGCCCGCGAGGGCCGCGATGCCGACTTCGCCAAGGGCGAGACGCCCTACAACCGCATCCAGGGCGACGCCGCCGCCGGCTGGCCCAACGCCTGCATGGCGCCGCTCGAAAAAGGCCCGTTCTACGCCGTGCGCGTGGTGCCCGGCAGCCTCGGCACCTTCGCCGGCCTGAAGACCGATGCCAACGCGCGGGTGCTCGATGCACAAGGCCAACCGATTGCCGGGCTGTACGCCGGCGGCAACGACTTGAACAGCGTGATGGGTGGCAACTACCCCGCCGGCGGCATCACGCTGGGCCCGGCCATGACCTTCGGTTTCATCGCCGCACACCACGCGGCATTTGGCACACCCCCAGGTTGTGCACTTCGTGTCGCGCCCACCCCCTTGCAGGGGGCGACACCAGTGGCCTGGCAGAGCCAGTTCCACGGTGTCCCTGGCGAAGACAAGGTCGCCTGACCGATTGCTTCGAATTCAACCATCATTCACCAAGGACTCTCGATGTACTACGAACTCGCCACCATGACCCTGCCCTTCGGCACCGCCGGCCAGGCCGCCACCAACGTCCAGGCCTACGCGAGCGGGCCCGACGCCAAGGGCGAGTTGCTCGGTTGCTGGTTCACCGACATCGGCCAGCTCAACCAGATGATCGTGCTGCGCGGCTTCGACGACCTGGCCGCGCTGCAGGCTGAACGCGAGCGCACGCAGCAAAGCGCCGACCCGTTCGGTTGCGGCGCCATCTTCCAGAGCCTGGAACAGCACAGCTACCAGGGCTTCGGCTGGATGAAGCCGGTGCGGCCGTCGGCCGAGTCGGGCATCACCGGCCCGGTCTACGAAATCCGCACCTACGGCATCAGGCCCGGCGGCGTGCAGGCCACCATCGACCTGTGGGAAGGCGCCGTGCCCGCGCGCGAAAAGATCTCGCCCTGCGTGGTGGCCATGGTCGCGCTCGACGGCCCGCTGCGCTTCACCAACATCTGGGCTTATCCCACGCTCGACGCGCGCAGCAAGGCCCGCGCCGACGCCGTGGCCCAAGGCATCTGGCCACCCAAGGGCGGGCCGGCGCATCTCACCACCAACATGGTGTCGACGATCGCGCTGCCGACGGCGGTTTCGCCGCTGAAGTAGGCGCTGCGCCGCCCGGCGGACATGGCGATGCCGTTGCGGCGTCGTCAGCGGCTACATTCGGTTCTGAACCGAAACCCTGGCGACCGGCGCGGACCGGGCGCGATGCCGTCCATTCCTACGTGTCCACTCTCGCCGAGCAAATCCCCATCGACGGCCTCTGGCCCAGTCCGCACTGGCGTCCCGAGCGCAAGCGCCTGCCGCTGGGGCTGCTGCTTTCGCTGCTGTGCCACGCGCTGTTGCTGAGCCTGACCTTCGGCGGCGACGGGTTCGGGCTGCCCGGCTTCGGTTTTCCATGGCAGGAGCGGCGCGCGGAAGTGCCCGATCTGCGCATCGTGCTCGACCCCGGGCCGGCCAAGGCCCCGGCGCCGAACGAGGGCGGTGGCGCAGCTGCGGCGCAGGTGCCCTCGCGCACCACGCCGACATCGGCCAAGCCGGTCGTGCGCGCCGACGCGCCCGCTCCCACTGCGCCCACGGCGCCTGAGCCGGCCCCGCCCATGGCGCCGCCCGAGCCCGTCCAGAAAGCGCCGCTGCCCGATGCCGCCACCGTGAGCGTGGCGCCGGCCGAGCCTGCGCTTTCCGCCGAGGACACGCTGAAGGAAAACCAGCGACTGGAGACGAAACGCCAGGACGGCGAACGGCAGGAGGCCGCACGGCAGGCGGCCGAACGATCGGCCGCGGCCAGGTTGGAATCGGCGCAGGCGGACGCGGCGGCGAAGGCGGCAGAGCGCGCGGTGGCCGAGGCGGCCCGGCTGGAGGCGGCGCGCGACGAAGCCGCGCGGCTGCAGGTCGAACGCGAGGAGGCCGTGCGCCAGGCCAGCGCCCGCCAGCAAGCCGCGGAAATGGCGCGCATCGAAGCCGATCGGCAGGAGGCCGAGGCCCAACGCCTCGCGGCCGTGGCCGAGGTGGCGCAGCGGCAGGCCGAGCAAGAGAAGCGACAGGAGAGCGAGCGGCAGGAGGCGGCCAGGGCGGAAGCGGCCAAGGCCGAAGTCGCGCGCCTCGAGGTCGAGCGCCAGCAGGCCACGCAACGCGCCGCGGCCATCCGCGATGCGGCACAGGCCGAGGCCTTGCGGCAGCAGGCCGAGCGTCAGTTGGCTGCGACTCAGGCGCTGGCCAGAGAGGCCGCGGCGCGGGAGGCTGTGGCACGGGAAGAGGCCGCGCGGCAGGAAGCATTGCGCGCGCAAGCCGAACGCCAGGAAGCCGCACAGCAGGACGCCGCGCGTCAGGAGGCGGCGAAGCGCGAGTCCGAACGACTGGAGGCCGAGAAACTCGCCGCAGCCAAACAGGAGGCCGCACGACAAGCTGCGCTTCGGCAGGAGGCTGCACAGCGGGAGGCGGCGAGACAGGAGGCGACGCGCCAGGAGGCCGTCCGTGCAGAAGCCGAGCGCCAGGAGGCCGCAAGACAGACCGCGGCCAAGCAGGCCGAAGCAGACCAGGAAGCCGCGCGGCAAGAGGCCGTACGCCAGGAGCTTGCCCGTCAGGCGGCTGCGAATGCCGAGGCCACGCGCCGCCAGGCCGAACGCGCGGAAGCCGCCCGGCAGTCCGCGGTGCAAGAAGAGGCGGCACGCCAGGATGCCGCCCGCAGCGAAGCCACTCGGCAGGAAGCCGAGCGTGCGGAGGCCACCCGCCAGGCCGCGGCCCGGCAGGAGGCCGCGCAGCAGTCAGCGGCGCAGCAAGACGCCGCCGGTCAACAAGCCGCGAACGCCGCCAGCCCCGCCGCCGCGAAGGCCGAGGCCAAGCGTGCGGCGGAGGCGCAACGCGAGGAGCGGCTGCGCGCGATCGGTCGCCAGTTGAACGAGGAAGCCGACCGGCGCAAGGCGGCCGAGGCCGCGCGCGACGCGTCCAACCTGCCCTATTCGTGGAGCACGGCGCGCCGCGGCCGCATCTTCGGCCGCGGCGACACCAACGCCGAGCTGGTGTTGTACGCCGAAGCCTGGAGCCGCAAGATCGAACTCAACATGACCTTCGACGCCGTGCGTGAGCTCGTGCGCCAACCGCACGCCGATCCGGTGGTGATGGTCGCCGTGCGCAGCGACGGCTCGGTGGAATCGGTGAACTTCGTGCGATCGAGCGGCGTGCCTGCTCTCGACGAGGCCATCCGCAACGTGGTGCAGAGCCAGGCCAACTACCCGCCTTTCCAGCCCGCGCTGGCCCGCGAATACGACGTGGTCGAGATCCGCCGTACCTGGCGCTTCGACGCGGCGATCCGGCTGTATTGACGCGCTAATTGCGGCGCGCCGGGGCCTGGTCGACGAGGACTGGCTACATGATCCGCGCGCTGCCTGAGACGCGGACAGAGGCGCCGATTTCGGGCGGTATGTCCGCCCGCAGGCGCGAACGCACGCCCATGTCCTCACCCTGCACGACATCGATGCCGCCGGCGTGCGGCCAGCCGATGTCGCGCAGGTAACCAGCCAATGCCGCGGTGCCGGCGCCCGTGGCCGGGTCTTCGTAGACGCCGCCCGATGCGAACGGGTTGCGGGTGTGGAACAGCGTGGCGGATTCTGCATGGGCCAGCACGACGGTCACCAGCGCGTGGGTCTGCATGAAGCGTCGGCCAGCGGCTAGCTCGTAGCGCATGGCGGCCAATGCGGCGCGCGACTTGAGTGTCAGCAGCAGGTGGTCTGCACCGGCGTGCGCGAGTGCCGGCGGCATGCGCGGGTCCAGGTCGGCCTGCACGTAGCCGAACAGTGCCAGTGCCTCGGCGACGAGGGCCTCGGGCGCAGGCTCGCTGCGGGTCGGTGGCGACTGCAGTGCCGCGGCTAGTGTGTCGCCCGTTCGGCGGCCCTCCACCGTGATGCGGGCGTGGTTGAGCGTGAGCGCGAAGATGCCGTCCCCATGCTGCAGGGCCAGCGCGGCACCCAGCGCAATGGTGGCGTGGCCGCAGAACGGAACTTCCGATTCGGGCGAGAAGTAGCGCACCCGCCAGCCATCGTTTGCAGGTGCGGCGAACGCGGTTTCCGAGAAGCCCACCTCGGCGGCGATGCGCTGCATGTCGGTGTCGCTGGGCAAAATCTCGGCAATGACGACGCCGGCCGGATTTCCGCCGGTCTGGCCTTCCGAGAAGGCTGCGATTTTCTGGATGTGCATGGCGTTCCTTTCGATCTCTGATTTGGCGCGATGCGGGGCTTCGGCGGGAGACGCCCCAGCGCAAAGGGTGACTGTATCCGGCCTGCTTTCGGTGGTGGTCCTGGCGGCTGGTTTAGGATGCGCGGGTCGACTTCGACCAGCGCTTGCACCAGCAGGAGAAACACCATGGCATCCGGAAGAATCCTCGTGGCGCAGGGCGGCGGCCCCACCGCCGTCATCAACCAGTCCCTGGCCGGCGTGGTGCTGGAGGCGCGGCGCTTCGGCCACATCGAGCGCGTCTACGGCGCGCGTCACGGCGTGCGCGGCATCGTGGACGAAGACCTGGTGGACCTGTCGCAGGAAACGCGGCACCACCTCGAAGGCGTGGCGGCCACGCCGTCGTCGGCCCTCGGATCCACGCGCGACAAGCCCGACCTGGCCTACTGCCAGGAGATCTTCAAGGTGCTGCGCGCGCACGAGATCGACCACTTCTTCTACATCGGCGGCAACGATTCCTCCGACACCGTGCGCATCGTCAGCGAACAGGCTGCGCTGGCCGCCTATCCGCTGCGCTGCATGCACATCCCCAAGACCATCGACAACGACCTGGTGGGCAACGACCACACGCCCGGCTTTCCTTCCGCGGCGCGCTTCGTGGCCCAGGCCTTTGCCGGGGCCAACCTCGACAACGCCTCGCTGCCCGGCATCTACGTCGGCGTGGTCATGGGCCGCCACGCGGGTTTTCTCACGGCCGCCGCCGCGCTGGGCCGCAAGTTCGCCGACGACGGCCCGCACCTGGTTTACCTGCCCGAGCGTACCTTCGTGCTCGAGCATTTCCTGGCCGACGTCAAAGCCGTGTACGACCGCCTGGGGCGCTGTGTGGTGGCGGTCTCCGAGGGCATCCACGATGCCAGCGGCGCACCCATCGCCACCTTGTTGGCCAAGGAGGTGGAGCGCGACGCCCACGGCAACGTCCAGCTCTCGGGCACCGGCGCGCTGGCCGATCTGCTGTGCGACGAGATCAAGGACAAGCTGAAGATCAAACGCGTGCGCGGCGACACCTTCGGCTACCTGCAGCGCTCGTTCCTGGGCTGCGTCTCCGACGTGGACCAGCGCGAGGCCCGCGAGGTCGGTGAGAAGGCCGTGCAATACGCCGTGGCTGGCGCCCAAAGTGGCTCGGTCGCGATCCGGCGGGTCGGCGACTACGCTGTCGACTACCTGCTGCAACCGCTCGAAGCGGTGGCGGGCAAGACGCGGGTGATGGAAGACGAATTCATCACGGCCAGCGGCAACGACGTGACCGAGGCTTTTCGTCTGTACCTGCGCCCGCTGCTGGGCACCGGGCTGCCAGACGCTTACCGGCTCCGGCACAACCCGGTGGCGAAGGTGTTGGGCACCGGATCACGCGGCTAAATATCTGGAGATTCGGCCTGTTGTCCCACGCGCAGGCTTCGGCGCGCTCCGCAGACTGGGCTTTTCAACCCAAGGAGCACCATGACCGATCCCCGCAATGTCGCACACGACAAAAAAGTCCAGCAGGAAAAGAAGCACCGTGGCGAGGAGATCGCCCCCGACGCGGCCGAGACGCCCCAGCCCGGACGCAAGCCGCACCTGATCCATCACGCGAGCGACGATGCGGCCGAGGCCGGCGCCGTCGAAGAGCGCACCCAGCCCTGACAGGGGCTTGATTTTCATCGCGGCGGTCGGCCCGCCATGCTTTGCAACGGGCTGGCCTTGATCAGCCGCGTCTCCTGCGCGGTGATCAAATGGCCCGAGGCCTTGAGGTAGGCCGGGAAGTCGGGATGCGAGTCGCGCGCCCGGCAGCGACGTTCGTAGTCGGCCAGGTCGTCGTAGCCCCACAGGTGCACGAACTGGTTCTGCGGCCCGACCAGGCTGGTGTAGAAACCGATCGGGTGGCCTAGCGTCTCTCGCAGGATCGGCATCGCCAGCCGGTCGAACACCTCGATGAACTCGGGCATCTTGCGCAGCGCGATGGTGTAGATGCGGTGGTCGATCAGCGGCTTGGCCATGTAGTCGATCGCGCTCATGCGTACACCTTGTCCTTCTTCGTGGCCATGACCACGTTGGCGATCAGCTGCGTGGCCTCGGCCTTGTCCGCGATGTGGTTGCCGGTCACATAACCGAAGGTCATGTTCGGCCCGTGTGTGATGCCGGCGCCGGGGTAGTTGCCGCCCATGATGCTGGCGCGGTCGTTGCCCACGGCGTAGAGGCCATCGATCGGCGTGCCGTCGCGCTTGAGCACTTCGCCCACCACGCTGGTCTGGATGCCGTCGAAGGTGCCGAGGTCGCCCATCACCAGCTTTACCGCATAGAACGGGCCTTGGGCCACCGGCGCCACGCAGGGGTTGGGCTGGTGCGCCGGGTCGGCGAGGTAGCGGTTGAAACTGGTGCTGCCACGGTGGAAGGACGGGTCTTCGCCCTGGGCGGCGCCGACGTTGTAGGCCGCCACGGTGGCCTCCAGCGTTGTCGCTTCGATGCCGGCGTTGTGCGCCAGTTCGGCCAGTGTGTCACCCTTGATCAGGTAGCCGTTGCGCAGGTGTTTGCCCAGCGGCATCGGCGCCGGCTTGACGAAACCCAGGCCGTATTTGGCGAGCGTGGGCTTGTCGCAGACCAGCCACATCGCAGTCTCCGTCTGGCCTTCGCAGGCGCGCGTGAGGGCGGCGCCGACGTCGTGGTACGAATTCGACTCGTTGGTAAAACGCTTGCCGTTGCGCAGCACACCGATCACGCCGGGCTTGTAGCGGTCGAGCAGATGGGGGAACACGCCGAATTCGCCATTCGCGTAGGGCACCTTGGACACCGGCATCCAGGCGGCCGAGTCCTTGAAACGGATGTCCACCGTCGCGCCCAGCGCCTCGGCCATGTTCACGCCGTCGCCGGTGTTGCCCAAGGGCGTGGGCGACAGGTGTTCGCCGCCGCGCTGCACATGCGGATAGGCCTGGGCGATGCGTTTCACGTCCTGTGGAAAGCCGCCGCAGGCCAGCACCACGCCCTGGTGCGCGGTCACGGTGAACTCGCCGGTTGCGGACTTGACCCGCACGCCGGTGGCGCGCCCGTCCTCCATCACGACCTCGCGCACCGGGCTGCCGGTGTGGATGGGGATGCCGAGCTCCAGCGCCGAAGCCGCGAGCCGCGCCGCCAGCGCATTGCCGCTGGTCACGTTGATGCCGCGGCGGTACAGCAGCAATTCCTTCATGTGCGTCACCAGGCGCCTGGCCACGTAGACGAAGGAGGTCAGCGACTTCGTCGCCTGGAAGAAATGCTTCAGGTCGGCATTGGACGAATTGAACATCATGCCGATGAAGGTGATGGTCTTCAGCGGCGGCTTCAGCCGCGCCATGTCCTTGCCCAGGCCGCGGATGTCGTAGGGCGCGGCCAGGATCGAGCGGCCGATGTCCACGCCGCCGGCGACGTCGGGGTGGTAGTCGGGGTAGAGCGTCGGCACGAACTGCATCTCGGTCTCGCGCTCGAAGAACTCGACCATCTTGGGGCCGTTTTCCAGGAAAGCTTCGACGGCGGCCTCATCGTAGAAGGCGCCGGTTTCCTTGCGCATGTAGGTGCGCACGGCCTCCAGCGTGTCGGCCTTGTTCTGCTTGCGGCCGTGCGGCCCGAGCGGAATCCACAACACGCCGCCAGACAGCGCCGTGGTGCCGCCGAACACGGGTTCTTTTTCCAGCACCACCACGTCGAGGCCGCGTTTCTTCGCGGTGATGGCGGTGGCCAGGCCGGCGGCGCCGGAGCCGACGACCACGAGGTCGCATTCGATGTTCTGGGACATGATGTTCGTCTCCTTATGAATTGTTAAAACCGGGCCTTGGCACCATGTCCATGAGCATCGAACTCATGCCACCGTCCACCATCACCTCGGCGCCATTCACGTAGGCCGAGCGCGGGCTCGCCAGGAACAGCGCCACGTCGGCGATGTCCTGGGGCTCGCCCACGCGCCGGCTGGCGGTGACGGCCGCGCGTTTGGCCTCGAAGCCTGGCTCTTCGTAGAACTTGGCCGACAGTGCCGTGCGGATCATCCCCGGGCAGATGGCATTGCTGCGCACGCCTTCCGGCCCCCATTCCACGGCGATCTGCCGCGACAAGAGCAGCACACCGGACTTGCTCGCGCTGTAGGCGCCGCTGCGCGCCTGTGGGAAGCGGGCCGAGATGGAGGCGACGTTGACGATGCTGCCCTGGCCGGCGGCGCGCATCGGCTTGGCGAAGGCGCGCGCGCACAGCAGGTAGCCGGTGAGGTTGACGGCCAGCACGGCGTTCCAGTCGGCCAGGCTCACGTCGTCGAGTGTTCCCGCGCGCAGGAAGCCTGCGTTGTTCACCAGCGCATGGCAGTCGCCGAGTTCGACTTGGACTTTTTCGGCGGCGGCGGCAACGCTGTCCTCGCGCGAGGTGTCGCAGGCCACGGCGATGGCGGTGTGGTCGGCGGCCCGCAGTTCGGCCGCCAGGGCTTCGCAGCCCGCCGCGTCGCGGTCGAGCAGCGCGACCGCCGCACCGGCATCGGCCAGGCCGCGCGCCACGGCCGCGCCGATGCCGCTTGCGGCGCCGGTCACCACACACACCTTGCGGGCCAGGCCCAGCCAATGTTCACTCATCTTGTCTCCTGTTGTTGTGGCTGGATTCTGGTTTTCCTGCGAGGTTTCCGAATTGACGATTCACGCCAAGACTTGGACAATTCCTGCAAATGGCCAGAAGCATCCCCAACTACGCGCTGTACGGCGACCAGGCCGAACCGGCGTGGTCCAACTCGTTCAACTTCGAGTGGATTCCGCAGCGCTCGGCGCCTTACAACTGGGAAATCCAGCCGCATGTGCACGATGCGTTCATCCAGTTGCTCTACCTCACCGAAGGCGGAGTGGACGTGCAACTCGACAACATGCGCCAGACCGTCTCCGCTCCTTGCCTGCTTCTGGTGCCGGCCGGCACCGTGCACAGTTTTCGCTTCGAGCGCGATACCAACGGCCCGGTGATCACCGCCACGCAGAAGCCGCTCGAATCGCTGGCCGCCGTGGTCATGCCCGAACTCGTGGCTACCATCCGCACACCGGCCGTGATCGCGCTGGACGGCGCCACGCGCTACACCGAGGCGCTGATGCCACTGTTCCTGGCTGTGGAGCAGGAGTCGCGCATCCATGCGCGCGGCCAGGTGGCGGTGGGCATGTCGCTCCTGACGGCGCTGCTGGTGCAGGTGTCGCGCATCCATGTGAGCCACCAGCCGACGACCGCGCCCATTCATTCGCGCAAGGCCGCGCAGATCGAGCGCTTCCGCGCGCTGCTCGATGCGCGCTTTCGCACGCGCTGCAGCGTCGAGTCGTATGCCGACGAACTCGGCGTGACCCCGGGCCAGCTCACGCGGCTGTGTCGCGAGGTGCTCGGCATGTCGAGCCTGGACGTGATCAACGCGCGGGTGATGCACGAGGCGCAGCGCGACCTGGTGTATTCGACGATCACCATCCAGCAACTCGCGGCGGCGCTGGGTTTCGAGGACGAGGCCTATTTCAGCCGTTTCTTCCGCAAGCACAGCGGGCAGACGCCCAAGGAGTTCCGGCGCCTGGCGCTGCAGCAGGTGGCGGCGCCCGCGGACGCTGTAGGAGCGCCCTGACGGCAGTTCGCGCCGCGGGCTCGCTGCGGCCGGGTCGGTCGCGTCGCAACATGGCTCATGTCGTGAAAGGACCGAGCCATGAACACCAACACCAAGCCCACCCGCCCGATGGAGCGCACGGACGGATCGAACCAGCCGCCTAGCGGTGCCGACGTGGGAGGCGTGCCGACCAACCTGCAGCACGGGCTGTTCGAGGACGATGCGGCCGGCGCGCCGGCCGGTGCCGATGCGCCTTTGGACGCGGACTGGGCCGCGCGCGAAGCCGCCGCCAAGGGCGACACGGATCCTGACGCGGGTGTGGCCAAGCCGGCGGAACGCCGCGAACCGGGCCACATCGACTCGGCGCTGGAATCGCTCGGCGAGGCCATTTCCGACCCCGTGCGCGAAGCGGCCGAAGAGGTGTCTAATGACACGGGGACGGATGCTGCGAGACGTACGTCACGTTGAAAACGAAGAGGCCACCATGAGCAATGAATACACCAGCGCCGAGCCGTCACGGGCCGACATCGACGCCACCCGCGGCCTGATGGTGCTGGAGTTCGGCGATGCCTATTGCAGCATCTGCGCAGCAGCCCGACCGGCCATCGAAACCGCGATGCGGACGCGGCCCGAAGTGAAGCACCTGAAGATTGCGGACGGCCGAGGCAGGCCGCTGGGCCGGTCGTTTGGCATCAAGCTCTGGCCGACCCTGGTGTTTCTGCAGGACGGGCGCGAGGTCACGCGGCTGGTGCGGCCGATGGACGACCAGCCGATCGCCATGGCGCTGCAGTCCTTGCGGGCGGATGTGGCACCGGCTTGACTTGAAGCGGGCCTTCGACAGGCTCAGGACGAACGGGGAATGCCCTTCCACAAGCTCAGGGCGAACGGGGTCTATCAGCCGTTCGTGCTGAGCCTGTCGAAGCACTGCCCAAACTACCCCTCAGCGGCCACAAAAAACCGCGCCGCCATCACCTTCACCTCGGCGGCAATCTTCGGCGCAAACCCCATCTGGTCGAGCACGTCGCGCTGCAGGTCGATGCCCGGCGCGATCTCGAACAGCTCAACGCCTTCGGCCGTCAGCCTGAAGTTGGCCCGTTCGGTGAAGTAGAAAACCTGCTGCCCGCGCACCAGCCCCTGCGGTCCGCTGAAGGTGATCTGCTCCACCTGCGGCACGAGTTTCTGTACCGCGCCCTGCTGCACCACGCGCATCTCGCCGTCGCCCGTAGCCAGCTTCACACCCTTGGCGGAAAACGTGCCGCAGAACACCACCTTGCGCGCGTTCTGGGCGATGTCGATGAAGCCGCCGGGGCCGACGGTCAGCCCGCCCAGGCGCGACACGTTGACGCTGCCCTGCGCATCGAATTCGCCGAAGCCGAGGAAGGCCACGTCGAGCCCGCCGCCGGCATAGAAGTCGAACTGCGTGGCCGCGTCCAGCATGGCGCTGGCGTTGCGCGCGTAGCCGAACAACACGCCGTCCATCAAGGTGCCGCCGTAGGTGCCATGTTCGATGGTCTGGTAGATGCGGTCCATCTGGCCGCGTTTGGCCAGCAGCTTGGCCACGGCATCGGGTACACCCACGCCGTAGTTCACCACCGGCCGGGCCTTGCCGGTGTTGAAGATTTCTTCCGCGGCACGGCGCGCGATGGCTTGGCGTTCGCTGAAGGCATCGGCCGGCACAGCATTTTCGGCGGCGTGGTCGGCGCTCTCACTTTGATAGCGTGCTGCGCCCGTCAGTTCTCCGCTGAAGGCCGGATCGAAGGGGATCGCATAACTCGTCTGCTGGTCCGGGTCGACCACCACAGCGTCCACCCAGGCGGCCGGGATGCGCACCTCGCGGGCCTTGAGCGCGCCGCGCGGCAGCCGTTCCTTGACCTGCACGATCACCTTGCCACCACTGGTGCGCGCGGCCAGGGCCAGCGACTGCGCGTCCAGGTTCGCGGCCTCGTGTTCGAAGCTGATGTTGCCGTCCTCGTCGGCCGCGCTGGCGCGCACCAGCGCCACGTTCACCGGGAAGGGCTTGTAGCGCAGGTATTCCACGCCATCGACCTGCGTGACCTCGGCCAGGTCCTCAACCGCCGACTTGTTCATCTTGCCGCCGCCCAAGCGCGGGTCGCACACGGTGCCCAGGCCCACATGGGTGAACAGGCCGGGCCGCGCGCCGCCGATCTCGCGCAGCAGCTGCGACGATACGCCGCCGGGCAGGATGTAGGCCTCGATCTTCTCGCGCTCGGCGAGTTGCTGCATGGCCGGCGACCAGACCCAGTGCCCGCCGATGACGCGCTTCACCAGGCCCTCGTGGGCGAAGCAGTTCATGCCCTTGCTCTTCTTGTCGCCGATGCCGAGCGCATGCACCACGGTGAGCCGCTTCGGCGACTGCGTGGCGAGATAACGTGCCTGCACGGCTTCGAACAGGTGCGTGGCCTCCATCAGCCCGCCGCCGCCGCCCATCAGGCCCACGGTGTCGTTGTCCTGGATCAGTGCCACCGCTTCGGCGGCCGTCATGAACTTGGATGCCATGGCGCGCCCCTTCAACGGTTCAGCTCGAAGAGGGCCGCGCCCTTCTTCATCACCGTCTTGGCGATCACCGTGCGGTGGATTTCGCTCGTGCCATCGAAGATGCGGTAGATGCGCGCATCGCGGTAATAACGCTCGATCGGCAACTCCTTGCAGAAGCCCATGCCGCCGAAGACCTGCACCGCCCGGTCGACCACGCGGCCCAGCGTCTCGGCGGCGTGCACCTTCACCATCGCGATGTGGGTGCGCGCGTCCAGGCCCTGGTCGATCATCCATGCGGCGTGAATCACCATCCAGCGCGCGGCGTTGATTTCGATCACACTGTCGGCCAGCATCTGCTGCACCATCTGGAAGTCGCCGATCTTCTGGCCGAACTGCTTGCGTTCATTCGCGTATTCGTTCATCAGCTCCAGCACGTGGCTGGCCTTGCCCACGGCGCGCGCGCCCACCTGGGCCAGTCGCACCACGTTGAGCGCGCCCATGGCCAGCTTGAAGCCCTGGCCCTCGGCGCCGAGCAGGGCCAGCGGCTCGAGCGGCACGTTGTCGAAGAACAGTTCCAGGTGCGGCGTGCCGCGCAGGCCCATCATCTTTTGGTCCTTGCCGATGGTGAAGCCGGGCAGGCCCTTGTCCACCATGAACATCGAGATGTCCTTCTCGCCGGTCTTCGCAGAGACCAGGAAGAAATCACTCCATTCGCCGTCGCTGATGAAATGTTTGCTGCCGTTGAGCACCCAGCCCGTATCGGTTTTCTTCGCGTGGGTCTTGATGCCTTGCGCGTCCGAGCCCGCGCCCGATTCGGTGATGGCGATGGCGCAGGTGCGCCTGCCTTCGACCGTGGGCGTGAGCCAGCGCGCCACCTGCTCGCCCCGGCATTCGAGGATGGGCTCGTAAACGTTGCCGAAGGCCCGGCGGATCAGGATGTCGGTGGTGTGGCCGAACTGCTCCTCGCACAGGATGCGGTCCACGGCCGACAGGCCGCCGCCGCCGAGCTCGGCCGGAATGTTCATCGCATAGAGGCCGAGTTCCTTGGCTTTTTCATGAATGACTTCGGCCTTGGCTTTCTCCAGAAAACCTTTTTCCTCGACCTCTTCCTCCAGCGGCTTGAGTTCCTGCTTGATGAAGCGGCGAACCGTGTCGATCATCATTTTCTGTTCGTCGCTGAGCTCGAAATTCATGGGGTCTCCTGAAGGCGAATGGGTGAAAGCCACCACGGGTGGTGGCGAATGACCCGATCCTATCCAAAACTGGAATACTATTCAACTATTGAATTTAATTCTTCTATCGTGGTAAATTCCAGCCATGTCCCGCGCGCCATCCGATCCTGTACGCTCTTGCCCCATTGCCGATTGACCCAAACGACACACGCTGGAGCCCCATGAACGGAATACTGGAACGAACCCTCGGCATCCTCGAATTGCTGGCCTCCCGGGGCGAAGGCATGGAACTGGCCGCCATCGCCGACCAGCTCGACATCCCACGCAGTGCCGTGCACCGCCTGCTGGCCGACCTGGTGCGCTGCGGCTACGTGCGCCAGAGCCGCGACCACGGCGAATACATGCTGACCACCAAACTGGTCTCGCTGGGCCTGAGCTTCCTCGGCAACACCGGCATCGTCGACGTGGCCCAGCCCCTGCTGGACCGACTGGCGGAGATCTCGGGCGAGCTGGTGCGGCTCAGCGTGGTCGACGGCACCCGCCTCACCTGGGTGGCCCGCGCGCAGGGCGCCCGCCAGGGCCTGCGTTATGACCCGGACATGGGCAGCGATGCACGCATCAGCTGTTCGTCGTCCGGCCACGCCTGGATGCTGGCCTTGAGCGACGAGGAGGCGCTGGCGCTGGTCGCGCAGCAGGGCCTGGGCCTGCCCGGCGAATTCGGCCCGAACGCGCCCACCTCGCTCAAGCAGCTGCTGGAACAGGTGCATGCCGCGCGCGAGCGCGGCTTCAGCATGACCCGCGACACCTACACCGCGGGCCTCTCCGCCATGGCCGCACCGGTGCGCCTGCCGGGCCAGCCGCCGATGGGCATCATCAGCATCGCCGGGCCGAGTGCGCGCTTCACCGATGAACGCATGCTGGCGCTGGCGCCGCAGCTGCTCGACTTCGCCGCGCAGATGGCCGCGGCCAGCCGCGCCTCGCCCTTCTTCAACCGCAAGCCGCAGCCCGTGGGCCGGCAGCCGATCTACGCGCCCTGATGCGCACCCCCTGATTCTTCATCCGCAAAGGTTCCACCATGCTGCCCGATTTCTCCATGGCCTATCTCACGGCCGCCTCCTTCACCGCACCCGAGGCCATCGAAGTGGCCGCGGAAGTCGGTTACCAGCAGGTCGGCCTGCGCCTGATGTCGAACGGCCCGGGCGCCATCTTCCAGGAACTGCTGGACGCACCGGAAGTCCTGCGCGAAACGCTGGCTCGGATGAAGGACACCGGCGTGCAGGTCTATGACCTGGAGATCATCCGCATCGGCGACAACTTCAATCCCGACGACTACCTGCGGCTGTTCGACGCCGGTGTGCAGCTGGGCGCCAAGGCCGTGCTGGTGGCTGGCGACGACAAGGACGCGGCGCGCCTGGCCGCTTCGTACGCCCGCCTGTGCGAGGTGATGCGGCCCTTCGGCCTGAACGCCGACCTCGAGTTCATGCCGTGGACGCCGGTCTCCGACGCCAACGCCGCGCTGGCTGTGGTGCGCGCCGCGGGCATGCCGGCCAACGCCGGCATCCTGGTGGACGGCATCCATTTCGGCCGCTCCCACACCAGCCTGGCCGACATCGCCGCCATCCCGAAGTCGCTGCTGCATTACGCGCAACTCTGCGATGCCACGCCCGGCACCGACTTCACCGAAGCCGAGCTGATCCACACCGCACGCATCGAGCGGCTGCTGCCGGGTGAAGGCGGCATCGACCTGACGGGCCTGTTCGCCGCGCTGCCACGTACACTCCCGGTCAGCGTGGAAGTGCCCAATGCCGTGCGCATGCCACTGGTCGGCCCCAAGGAATGGGCGCGCCAGTGCCTGGAAGCGAGCCGGGCCTTCATCGCGAAGTTGCCACCTCCCTAACAAGCTTTCCAAGACATGTCTTCACACCCTTCATTCGGCCTGGCCGGCGTCATGGGCTGGCCCGTGACCCACTCGCGTTCCCCGCTGATCCACAACCACTGGCTCGCGCAATACGGACTGAAGGGCGTCTACGTACCGCTGCAGGTGCACATCGACAAGCTGGCCGACGCGTTGCGCGGCCTGCCGGCGCTGGGTTTCGCCGGCTGCAACCTCACGCTGCCGCACAAGGTCGAAGCGATGAAGCTCGTCGACCGCGTCGACGAGACCGCGCGCCGCATGGGTGCGATGAACTGCGTCGTGGTGCAGCCCGACGGCTCGCTCAGCGGCTTCAACTACGACGGCGCGGGCTACATCCAGAGCCTGCTCGACGCCAAGCCCGACTGGCGCGCCGATGCCGGCCCCGTGACCGTGCTTGGCGCCGGCGGTGCGGCGCGTGCCGTGGTGCTGAGCCTGGCCGACCGCGGCGCCAAGGAAATCCGCCTGCTCAATCGCACCTTCGACAAGGCGCAGGCGCTGGCCACCGAATTCGGCGCCCCGGTGCGCGCCGTGCCCTGGGAACAACGCGACGCGGCGCTGGCCGACGCGGCCCTGCTGGTCAACACCACCAACCAGGGCATGCACGGCCAGCCTGCGCTCGACATCTCGCTCGACCAACTGCCCAGGACCGCGCTGGTCTCCGACGTGATCTACATCCCGCTGGAAACCCCGCTGCTCCAGGCCGCGCGCGAACGCGGCAATCCCACGGTGAACGGCCTGGGCATGCTGCTGAACCAGGCGCGGCCGGCGTTCAAGGCGTGGTTCGGGGTGATGCCGGAGATCACGCCGGAGCTGTTGAAGAAGGTGCTGGCGACGTTCTGAGGCCGCCACGCCGGTCGAGACGCGGCTGCCGGTGGGCGACCTGCCTGGCACGGGCGTTCGCAGTGTTAATCTTTCCGCCAGCCCGGCAGCTTCGCCAGCCGTTCGGACAGCTCCTTCAGCCAGACCTGCAGCAGCGAGGGGCCGCCACGCGCGGGTTGCACGGCCCATAGCGGCCACAGCGGCAGCTGCCATTGCGGCAGCAACTGCACGAGCCGGCCGTCCTCGAGCGCATCCGCCACGGCATAGCGGTGAATCACGCCCGCGCCCGCGCCGCTGAGCAAGGCTTCGCGGTGCGCGATGATGGCGTCCGTCCACAGGCGGCATGGCGGCTCGATCAAGGCACGGTCTTCGCCACGGACGAACACGAAAGGCAGGCGTTGGCGAAGGCCGGAAAAGCCCACCCAGGGCAACTGCGCCAACTCTGCCGGATGCGCCGGCATCCTCGCCGCCACGAGCGTACGGCGAGCCACAGCCACTTCTTCAAGTTGTCCCAGCGATTGCGCCACCAGACCGGAGTCCGGGAGCCTGCCGATGCGCAAAGCCAGGTCGAGGTCCTCGCGCACCAGGTCCAGGTCGCGGTCCGTGAGCTTGATGTCGATGCGGACCTCTGCATGGCGTCGCCCGAATTCAGCGCAAAACGGCGTCACCACCAAAGCGCCGAAGGCCGACGGGGCGGTCATCCGCAACGTACCCTGCGGCACCGAGCCGCCCGTGCTCAGGCGCTCTCGCAGGGCCTGGTCGGCGCCCAGCCACTCCCGCGCATGTCGGTAGACCTGCTCACCGGCCTCGGTGAGGCGCGTGGCGCGTGTGGTTCGCAACAGCAACGCGCAGCCGTAGAACTGCTCCAGCTCTCTCAACTGTCGGCTCACGCTGGACTGGGCCAAGCCCAGGTCACGCGCCGCCGCCGACAGGCTGCCGCGTTCCGCGACGCGGGCAAAGGTCCGTAGCAGGGGGAATGGAGGTCGCTCACTTGATCTGGCCAGTCGCCGCTATCGGCGCCGCGGATGAATGTTATGCGCAGTCGTGCGGGACTGAGAGGCCCCCGTTCGAAAAAATCGGGGCCATCACCACTTCATCGGGAGCATCCATGCGTCATTCTTCCATCTTTGCGATCCTGCTGGCAGCCACGGTGGCCGGTGCCCACGCCGACGAGCCGCCGACCTGCGACCTGCTGGCGGCACCGCCCAAGGTGGTCGCAGAAGGCTTCCAGTACACCGAAGGCCCGAGCTGGTCGCCGCAGGGCTACTGGGTCTTCAGCGACATCCCGGCCAATACGGTCTACCGCTTCGACGGTCGCGCACCGGCGACGGTGTGGCTGCGGCCCTCGGGCTACGCCAACGGCAATGCCTTCGATGCCCAGGGCCGTGTCTGGAGCGCCCGCCATGACCGCCACCTGTCGCGACGCGGCGCCGACGCAACGGTGGATGTGGACGTGGACCGTTTCGACGGCAAGCCGCTCAACAGCCCGAACGATCTGGTCGTGGCCGCCGACGGCGCCGTCTGGTTCAGCGACCCGGCCTTCGGCATCAGCGGCTACGGGCCGGCCAAGGCGCCGGAGGAGCAGCCTGTTCGCGGTATCTACCGCTGGAAAGACGGCCAAACCACATTGCAGACCGGCGCCCTCAAAGACCCGAACGGCCTGGCTTTTTCGCCCGACGGCCGGCTGCTTTATGCGGCCGACACCTTCGTTGGCATCGTGCGCTTCACGGTGGACGCGCAGAACCGGCTCGGTCCGCCCGAGGCCTGGGCCAGCTTGCCGCCCCGGCCCGGTCAGACGGCCAATGCCGACGGTTTGAAGGTGGATCGCGCGGGACGGGTGTGGCTGGCCGGGCCCCAGGCGATCGGCGTGTTCGAGCCCAGCGGCCGTCTGCGCTGCCGAATCGAGATTCCGGCACCCCATGTGGCGAACCTCTCCTTCGGTGGTGCAGACGGTCGCCAGGCCCTGGTCACGGCGAGCGATCGCCTGTGGCTGCTGCAGCTGCGTTGATCTGGCCGATCCCCGTTCTCGCGGGGCGGTACACCTTCGGGTGGCGCCTCAACCCGCCTGCGGCAACAGGCCCACGAAGCGGTCGGCCAGCGTGGGCCGGGAGCGTGCGGCCCACACCGCGCTGAGCTCCATCGTGGGCAGCAAATGCCCTTCCCGGATCTCGCGGTAGTCCACCCCTGGAAATACCACCCGGGCGGTCGCACTCGACACCAGGGCCACGCCGCAATGCGCCGCCACCCACGCCAGCACGGTGATGGTGCGGCTGGCTTCCTGCATGACCTCGGCATGGGCGCCGCGTTTCCAGCCGTTCCCGAGCCACGACCAGCCGGTGTGGATCGAGCGTGGCGAGGTCGTGGGCGACGTCCCCGGCGAGGGCTGCGGACCCGGTGGCTGCTGGTGCCGCCGCATGGAGGCGGGTTACGCCGAAGCGCCGCCATCTTCTGCATCTTCGAATTTGTGAGTCAAATCCGTTGTTGGTCGAGGGAATACTTGGACCAGTAGCTATCTAAACCATAGCAAAAGAGATCTTCCTCATCAGGACGCCTCTTCGATCAATTCGGCAATGCGTTCACGCTTCAGTTGCCGCGCGTGCTGCAGGGCCGTCATGCCGCGCCGGTCGACCAGGCCCACCTTGGCACCGGCCGCCAGCAGGCGTTGCACCACAGCCGCGTGGTTGTGGATGGTGGCCAGCATCAGCGGCGTGTGGCCGGCCGGATCGGCCGCGTCGAGCGGCGCGCCGCGCGCGAGCAGGCGGTTGATCTGCGAGGCGCGGCCGGTGCGTGCAGCTTCCTGCAGGGCGCTGGCCAGCGGCAGGGTCGAGATGAGGGCGGCGCGGCGTGGCTGCTGCGGATCGCCTTCGTCGTCGCGTGACATTTCGTTCGCCAGCGGTGTGTGCGACAACGCGCTGGGCGCTACCGGCGCGGCGGTGGCTTGCTCCGGTGCCGGCATCGCGGATGGCGCTGGCTCGGGGGGCGGTGGCGCCAGTTCCGCGGCGGCGGACTTCTGCTGTGCCGCCACGCCGTCGGCCTGCGCTTGCGCTTGCGCCTGCGCCGTCGTCGGTGGAGCCGCGGGCTTCGGGGTGCGGGCGACCTCGGACTGCTTCTTTTCCGATCGCAGCGCGGGGGCGGGTGCTGCGCGTGGTGCCGGTTCTGCGGGCGCAACGGGTGCGGTGGGGGCCATGGTTTGCGCTGGCGTGGCGGGTGCGGCAGCTTCACCGAGCACACGCGTGCGTGTTTCCGTCGGTTCGCGGTCGAACTGCAGCACGAGCAGGCCGGTGAGCCCGGCCAGTGCCACGCTGGCCAGCAGCGACAGCTTCCAGCGCGACAGGTTGGCGGCGGGGCGTGCTGGCACGGCCGATGCCGCCGCCGCCGCAACCTTTGCGGGCGCGGTGGCAGGCCCGGCGGCGAGCACGGCGTTTGCATGCGCACGCACGGCATCGCGCACATGGCTGGCGGGCCGGCGCGGGTCGGCTGCGCTGGCCTGGTGGTAACGGCGCAGCAGTTCGTCGGCGGCCGGCTCGGGTTCGAGCCAGGGGTCTTGCGGTGGTCGGGGCGCGGTCATGCGAACTCCTGTAGCTGCTGGCGCAGGCGTTGGCGGGCGTAACGCAGGCGGCTCTTCGCGGTTTCGAAGTTCACACCGGTGGCGCGGGCGATGTCTTCCACGCTGAGGCCGCCTTCCGCCTGCAGCAGGAAGGCCTCGCGCTGCTCGGCGGGCAACTGCTCCACCGCTTCGATCAGCGCCTCGGCCTGCTGGCGCGACTGCAGTTGCCGCAGCGGCCCCAAGCCCGAGTCGGCGGCCAGCGTGTCGAGCAGCGTGCCGTCCTCTTTTGCGTCGTCGTCGAGCCGCAGGTCGTGCCGGTCGCTGCGGAAATGGTCGATCAGCCGGTGGTGCGCGATGGTGAACAGCCAGGTCTTGAAACGTGCGCTCGGCTGGTAGCCGGTTCCGCCGTCGGTTGACGCCCTCAGGCTGCCACCCTGGCGCGCCACGGCGAACCACACATCCTGCAGCAGGTCGTCGGCCACCGCCGCGATGCGCACGCTGCGCAACAGAAAGCGCCACACGCCGAGTTCACGGCGCGCGTAGAGAGTGTCGAAGGCCGCGATATCACCCGCCGCGTAGCGCAGCATGAGCGCTTCGTCGGGCTCATCTACGTTGGGGTCTGGGAGGGCAGGGCCGGGCATGCGCGGCATTATCCGGCGCGCGCCGGGTGGCAGGCTCAGCGGCGCACGGGTGGATCGGGCACATAGGAAGCCGTGGCCGAGCCCGGAAACGGGTCCGGCACCGGCCCGCGTACCGGTGGCCGCGCAATGACGCCGCTGGCCAGCAGATTGGCGTAGCTGTCGTAGCGGATGCGCACGATCTCGTCGGGCCGCGTCTGCTGCCGTTCGAATTCGGTGGTGGTGACCACCGAGGTTTCGCGCGCGCCATGCCCCGTGCCGAGCTTGGCCGCCGGGGCCGGCGCAGCAGCCGGGGCTGCGGCATCGGCCAGCGTGCTTTTTTGCGAGGCGGTGGCGCTTTCGTTGGCGGACTCCTGCGCAGGCGCGGCGCGCTTCTCGCGCATGCGGCTCGGCTCGGGCACGACCACCACCGGCTCCGGCACGCGCTCCCGGAACAGCGCCACGCCGATCACGCCGAGCTGCCCCGGCCGCCCGGTGCGCGTGGCATAGGCGTCGCCGGCATCGGCGAATTCGAAAGCCGCCACCTCCTGGTCGCTCTTGCGCCAGCCCGTGATCTGGTAGCCCTGGCGCGCGGCGAACACATAACCGGTCTGCTCCCAGGCCGCCGTCTCGCCGCTGATGACGTTCACGCCATCGACCGAGGCCACGGCCAGCAGCCGTTCGCCCAGCGCGTTGCGCACCGAGACCGCATACCGCGCACCTGGCCGGCCCGCCACCCAGTATTCGCCGCGGTGCGTGTAGACGGGCAGCCGCGCGCCGGTGTCGCGGTCCACGAGGGTCACGTCGGCGAGGCGGCCGACGGCGTGGGCCTGCAGAGTGGCGGCGGCCAGCAGGAGGGCGAGGGTGATTGGTTTGAGGTTCATCTTTCAGGTCCAGGAAAGTGTTGGAGCTGACTGAAACGACGAAGGCGGGAGAACGGGGTTGAGACGAGTTGTAAATATTCGTGCTCGACCCGTGAAGCTTTCCCCATGAACTGGCGGCTGACCGAACTGCCTGTAGTGTTGGCGATTAAGCGCAGGCTTGCGCTTCGCCTTTCGGTCGCCAAGCCACCATGCCTTGGGTCCGTGCCCTGACTTCCGGAGATGCCAGGCAAGTCGCGACGGCTTCGTAGCCGGGTGAACCCGGATGCGCAGCAACAAGCGCTGGCGGACTGTGATTGGCAGGGCAAAAGATGATTGTCTCGTCGGCATCAACTGTGGCCAGATCAAGGATCGCGCAGGAACGAGTCATCAGGAAAAGTGGCTTGCCGCTGGTCCTGCGGCGACGCAAAAATGCGATCACGGCTTCTTGCGTGCCTTGATCCAGCCCCTGTTCGACCATATCGATCACCAGAATCGTCTGACCGTCGGCTTCGATCCCGGCAATCAAAGCAATCAGTGCTTCGGACGAAGAGGCGCCATCTTCGAGGAGCCAAGTCAGCGCTTGATCAACGCGCGACCTGAGTCCAGAGTCGTCTGCAAGCTGTAGCGTCGTGTCTGCTTTCAACCGATCGAGTCCTAGAAAAGCTGCGCCTGGCAAGACTTCAGCCAAGCGCAAGGCCAACCGGGTCTTTCCACTTCCGAGTGGGCCGACGATGTAATTCAGCGGCTTGATTTCGGGCAAACTGAAAAGCTCGCCGCCCCAGGGCCATGGAAGCTCGAATTCGACCGGGTGTGTTGCCGTCGCGGCCAGCAGGTATGTCAACTCCGCCGCTATCGGTGTCTGGCCCCGGTCAAGGTCGGCTCGCACGCGACGTACTTTTTCGATCGTGCCGATGAGTTGTCCGACTTGGTTTTCGAGCGCGGCCTGATGGGCTGCCAGCGAAGGCACCAGCGCCCGGACATCGCCTTCGATGACGCGAGCCACTTCGGCAAGACTCAGGCCGAGTGCGCGCAGGGCCACGATTTCGGCGCCACGGGCCATTTCGTTGGGACCGTAAGACCGCCATCCTGCCGGGTTTCGCGCTGGCGTGATCAATCCGCGTTGTTCGTAAATGCGCAGGGCTTTGGCGGAAACGCCAAGTCGTTTGGCGGCTTCCGAAGGACTCAGGAATCGATTGGTGGAGATCAAGATGCACCTCATTGTTGACGAAGGCTTGCCTTTATCGGGGTGACCCCAGGGGCCGGGTCAAGCGCTCTTTTGAACCTTCGAAAAACTTACCGTGAACGGGTTTTCACGGCCAACAACCCCGCCAACTGCCGCAGGGCCGCATCCACCGCCTTCGAATGCGGATCGCCGCAGCAGATGCGCATGAAGTGGTCGTAGCGCGCCGAGTTGGAGAACAGCGTGCCCGGCGCCACCCGGATGCCGAGTTTCAAAGCCGCGCTGAACACCGGCTGCACCGGCCGGTGGTCGGGCAATTCCACCCACAGCATCATGCTGCCCTGCGGCAGGTTCAACCGCGTGCCGGCGGGGAAGTAGGTGGCGATGGCTTCGGCCATCTGTTCGCGCTGGGTCTTGAGCTGTTGGCGCAGGCGCAGGATGTGGCGGTCGTAGGCGCTGGTCTGCATGTATTCGGCGGCGGTCATCTGGGCCAGGGCTTCGTTGTAGCGGCTCTGCGCGTACTTCAGCATCTGGATGCGCGCGTGCCAGCGGCCGCCCGCCACCCAGCCCAGGCGCAGGCCGGGCGCCAGGGTCTTGCGCAGGGAGCAGCAGTAGATGACGTTGCCGGTCTGGTCCCAGGCCTTGGCGGTCTGCAGTTGCGTATCGCCGTCGGCCAGCGCGCCGTAGGTGTCGTCCTCGATCAGCGGGATGCCCGCGCCTTCGCACAGCGCCACCAGGCGCGCCTTGTGGTCGTCGGGCATCACGCAGCCCAGCGGGTTGTGCAGGTTGGGAATGGCCACCACGGCCTTGATGGCCGGGTGCGTGCGGAACGCGAGTTCCAGCGCCTCGATCGACAGGCCGGTGGCGGGGCTGGTGGGAATCTCCAGCGCGCGCAGTCCCAGGCTTTCGATGATCTGCAGCAGGCCGTAGTAGGTGGGCGACTCCACGGCCACGGTGTCGCCGGGCGATGTGACGGCGCGCAGCGCGATGTTCAGCGCCTCGGTGCAGCCGTAGGTCACGACGATGTCTTCCGCCGTGAAACGCATGCCCGCGCCGAGGGCACGCCGCGCGAGCACGGTGCGCAGGTTCACGTCGCCCTGCGCGTTGACGGCGCTCACCAGCAGTTCGGGCTTCTGGCGCAGCACGCGCGTGGCCGCACGATGCAGCGCCTGCGCGGGATAGGCCTCGGGTGCACCGTAGGCGCCGGCGAGGTTGGTCACGAGCGACGCGCGTTCGCACTGCGCCACATAGTCCGACACCTTCTGGTGGATCCCCCGGTAGTGGGTCCGGTCGAGTGGACCCGGCGCATCTTCCAGCGCCGTGCCGATCTCCGGTTCACGCAGCGGCACCAGCCTGGCCCGGCGCGGCTGCTGCACGAAGTAGCCCGAGCGCGGCTTGGCGGCGAGCAGGCCTTCGTCTTCAAGCCGGTGGCAGACTTCCAGCGCGGTCGACAGGCTCACCTGGTGCAGCAGCGTGAGTTTGCGCACCGAGGGCATGCGCTCGCCTGGCGCGAGCACGCCCGCATGGATGGCCTGCCGGTAGTGGCTGGCCAGCCGCTGGTAGAGGGGCGAGGCCGGAGAAGGCGGAGAAGTCGGCGAAATCGGTGGAGGAAGTGCGGCCATGGCGGGATGATCCTTGGCGCCACGCTTGCAGCACAGGCACAGATGCGGCGTTTCGGGACCATAACAGATGCTGTCTGGCGCTTCTGTCACGGCACAGAAAGCATTGGCGTGTGCCTGTTCTGTGGTGTTGCCGCTGGCTAATCTTGGTGCTCCCTGAACCTTGTTGCGAGACCACCATGAAGACCCCGCCCGCCGCCGCCCCCAAACTTCCTGTGCACCAGATGCTGCAGGTGCACGCCGGCCAGTCGCAGATGCTGTACTGGCCGGCGGGCACCGTGGTGTCCCCCTTGCGCGGTGGCGTGTGGCTCAGCGAGACGCCGCGCTGGCTCGGCGAACAGCTGCTGCGCCCACGCTGCCGCGTCGAGGCGCATGCCACCCATGTGCTGGCCGAGGCGGGCTGGGTCGTGGTCTGGGCCGAGGTCGGTGCCGTGCTGCGGATCGTGCCGGGCATGGCCGCGCCCTCGGGCTGGGGTGCGGTGGTACAACCCGCGCGGGGCTTGATCGCAGCCTCCATCGTGGCCGCATGGCGCAAGGCTGGCCGGATTTTCGGCCGCGGCCCGGCGCGGCTGGCCTGACTTTCATCCACTGCCGATTGACTTTATGACCATCTCCAGAAACACCCTGCTCGCGCAAGCCGCCGAAAGCGTCGGCTTCGACCTTTCCGAAGAAATCCGCATCGGCGGCAACTACACGCCGGCCATCGTCCATGCCGGCACGGCCTTCGTGAGCGGCCAGGTGCCGCGCATCGGCAGCGCCGTGGCGGTGACGGGCCGGGTCGGCGCGGAGGTGACGCTCGCGCAGGCCCAACATGCGGCGCGCATCTGCTGCGTGCGCACGCTGGCCATCCTGCGTGATGCGCTCGGTGGCCTGGACGCCATCGCGCAGGCGCTGCGCATGACGGTCTACGTGCAAAGCGCCGCGGACTTCACCCAGCAGAGCGAGGTGGCCGATGCGGCGTCCGAACTGCTGCACCAGGTGCTCGGCGCGGCAGGGCGGCATGCGCGGACCTCGGTGGGTGTGATGCAGCTACCCAAGGGCGCGGCGGTGGAAGTGGACCTGATCGTGGCCGTGGATTCATAAATCTCGAGACGGTGGGCCTCAGCGGTACCAAGCCACCAGCAGGCTCATCACGAGGCACTGCGATGCATTGGCTGCGTTGACGAGGATCAGCTTGTTCCATTGACGGGCGCTGCGTTCGTAGAGGCTGGCGGCCATCACCGCATTGGCACCGGTCCGCACCATTCAGGTTGCGCCGGTCACGGCAGGCCCGCGGCGGCCAGCAGGGCGAGAAGTTCGTCCATCTGCTGGCGGTGCGCGGCCTCGCGTGCGGGGGGCAGGCGTTCTTCCACCGCTTGCAGACTCTTGAACACCGTGCGCTCGCGCAGCACCGCGATCCAACTGCGGGCTTCCTCGGTCGCGGCCAGCTGGTGGGCGGCGGCGGCACCCGTCAGGTAGGCGGTGCCGAAGTCGGGATTCACCGCCATCGCCTGCTGCGACGCCTCGAACGCGCCGCGGTAGTCATGCAGCGCCAGATTCGCCCAGGCCAGCGCCAGGTACCAGATCACCCGCAGCGGTTCGCGCGGCCCGAGGGCGAACGCCCGCGCGCACAGGGCGGCGGCCTCCTCGGGATGGCCCCGGCGCGTTCGGATCAAGGCCAGCAGGCCATGGGCCGGCGCGTGCGAGCCGGACAGGCGCAGGCACTGGCGCAAGCCCTCTTCGGCGCGGGCCGTCTGTCCCAGGCTGTAGGCCACGAGGCCCAGCACATAGTGGGCGTCGGGCTCGCGCGGGTCCAGTGTGACGGCGCGCTCGGCGTGCTGCAGCGCCTGGGCGCGGAGCACGGCCGGCGCGGCATCGCCCCATCCGAACTGCGACTCGCGCCAGCGGCAGAACGCCTGGCACACCGAGGCCATCGGCAGCTCGGGCGCCAGGGCCAGGGCCTGTTGGGACCAGGCGCTGGCCTGGGCGGTGACCGCCCGCGTCTCCGGGCGTGCGAAGAGGTCGACCCAGGCCCGGCTGGCCAGCATCAGGGCCTGGGACTGCGCCGGCCCCTGCGGTGTGCGGACGCCCGCGGCATGGCCCAGCAGTTCGAGATTCAAGGCCCGCGCCAGCCGGCCGACGACGATGCCGGCCGTGTCCCACCAGTGGGCGAGCGGCAGTTCCACGGTGTCGATCCACGTCTGCGTGCCTTGGTCCACGGCCACCAGCTGCACCCGCACCGACAGCGTGTCGCCCTGCACTTCGAGCAGGCCATCGACCACGTAAGCCGTGCCGAGTTCGCGGCCGGCCTCGCGCGCGCCGGGCCGGTGGTGGCCCTCGTAGTTCAGCATGGTGCCGAGCGAAACCACCGTGAGTTGCGGATGGCGCGACAGCTCGGCGATCAGATCGTCGAGCAGGCTCTCGCGGATGAAACCGTGGCTGTGCGGCAGCAGCCGCGCGCGCAGCGGCAGCACCGCTAGCGAGTGCGGCCCCAGGGACGTGGCTGCACCGGCGGCGCTTGCCACTGGCGATGGCTCTTCGGTCACCACGGCCAGCGCCAATCGATAACCCTTGCGCGGCACCGTGGCGATGGCCTGCGCGCCCAGGACCTTGCGCAGTTGCGCCACCGCTTCGTACAGGGAGCCGGGCGTGACCACCACCTGGGGCCAGACCGCGTCCATCAACGCCTCCGTGCGCACCAGCGCCCCGTTTGCGGCGGCCAGCACGCACAGCAGGCGCATGGTACGTGGCTCCAGCTTGACGCTGCGCTCGCCGTCGTGCAGCGTGTCGAGTTGTGCATCGACACGCCATCGGTCCAGCATGAAGGCTGCGGGGAGGTCGGAGGAAGGCGACACTGCGGGCGGGGGAAGCAGACGACGAGACATGTTAATGAATTCCTCAGGCATCGTTCATGTGCGGCTCAGGCCACCGGCCGGCCTGGCGCGCACCATGGTGCCACCGACATTCACCTGGAGCTTTGCCATGCGAACCATGCAGATGCCATCGACCCTTCGCTGGTTTTCCAGCTTTCGGCACGGGGCGGCGCCGCGCCCCTTGCGTCGCTGGCTCTCATGCGCCGTGTGGCTGTGCTGCGCAGCCCCGGCCGTGGCGCTGGCCCAGCCGCAAGCCTGGCCGGCCCGGGCCATCCACCTGGTCGTGCCCTTCGCCGCCGGCACGGCGCCGGACACCATCGCGCGAACGCTCGCCGACAGCTTCACGCAGACCCTGGCCGTGCCGGTCGTCGTGGAGAACCAGCCCGGCGCCGGCGGCACGATCGGCGTGGGCCGGGTCGCCAGGGCGGCCGGCGACGGCTACACGCTGGTGCTGTCCGGTGATGCCGCCATCGTGGGGGATGCGCGCTTCGGCGTGCAGCTGTCCTACGACCCGGCCATCGATCTGGTGCCGATCTCCCAGATCGCGATGACACCCAACATCCTGGTGGTGGGCAACGACGTGCCCGCCCGCACGCTGGCCGAATTCGTGGCGCTCGCGCGCAGCCGGCCCTGGGGCATGAGTTACGCCTCGGTCGGCTACGGCACATCCTCGCACCGCGGCGGCGAACTGCTCAGCCGCGCCGCCGGCCTGGAGATGGTGCACGTGCCCGGCAGCGCCAGCCCGTTGCCCGACGTGGTGAGCGGTCGCATCTCGATGTTCTTCGCGAATGCCGCCTCGCTGGCCCTGGTGCGCGAGGGAAAGCTGCGCGCGCTGGCGGTTTCCTCGCGCGAACGCCTGCCCAGCGCGCCGGAGCTGCCGACCGTGGCCGAATCCGGCTTTCCGGGTTTCGAGGCCGTCGCATGGTTCGCCCTGTTCGCCCCCAAGGGCACGCCGGCCGAGCTCGTCGCGCGGCTGGAGGATGCGGCCCGCAAGGCGGTGGCCGGCCCGGCGTTGCGCGAGCGGCTGCAGGGCATGGCCGCCGTGCCGGTGGGCGGCAGCGCCGAGGCCTTGGCGGCGCTGGTCCCGGGTGGCGCCGCGCGCTGAGAACGGATGCGCGTCTCGGGCAGGTCGCTAGGACCGCTGCGCCTCGCGCAGCCGGATCTTCTCCATCACCGACAGGTGTTCCATCTGCTTGTTGCAGTCCGCATGCGCCAGCACCTTGTTGGCCAGATGGTCCGGCCCGCCGTGCGTGAGGGGCACGAGGTGTTCCTCGGTGATGTCGTCTTCGAGCGGCCGGCCACACAGAAAACACGCATCGCCATCGCGCGCCAGCAGGGTGCGCACGGTCTGTGAGCGCAGCCGTTTGCCGGGCTGGCCGCGGTGGCTGTCGGAACCGCGCCAGGGCAGCTTGGCCAGCCAGCATTGCACGGCCAGCGCCGAGTCGCCGCCGTAGGTGATGTGGCCGCTGGCCTGCCGGCTCACCACGTGCACGCTGCCCTGCGCGCGAAAGCGCAGCACTTCCCACTCGCTGGCCGGCGCCAGCACTTCGCCGCCGCGCTCGGTGATGAAGGCCTGCAGCGCGGGCAGGCGGTTGCGCAGGTCGCGCAGGGCGATGTTGGGGCGTTGCATGTCAGCGCCGCCCAAGCGATGAAGGTGGGGATTTCATTCTGCCCGGAATGTACGACACACGGCCTTTGCGACGCTTGGCATCGCCAACCGCGACGAGGCGATTGGCCCGTTGCCGCTAAGCTTGGTGGCCGTTCCTTTCCTCCCATGCAATTCCTGTCCCTGACTACCTTGCCCGCCTGGGCCTGGATGCCCATCGTCATCTGGGCGGCTTTCGCGCAGACTATCCGCAACGCCGCGCAGCGCAACCTCACGGCCAGTACCGGCACCCTGGCCGCCACGCTCGCGCGCTTTCTCTACGGCCTGCCGTTTGCGCTGGCCTGGCTGTTGGCGGTGGTCGGCCTGGGTGGCGCGCCGCGGGGCCTGCCGGCGCTCGGGCTGAATCACCTCGCCTGGGTCTGCCTGGGTGCGCTGGCCCAGCTCTGCGCCACGGCCTTGCTGCTGATGGCGATGAAGGCGCGCAACTTCATCATCGCCGTCACCTACTCGAAGACCGAGGTGCTGCAGGTGGCGCTGTTCGGCACGGTCTTCCTGCACGAGGTGCCGAGCGTGTTGGCGATGCTGGCGATGGTGGTCGCCACGCTCGGCGTGATCCTGCTGTCCGCGCCCAAGACATCGGCCGCTGGCGCCGGCTCCGGCTGGCTCAACCGCACGGCGCTGTTCGGCATCGGCTCGGGTGCATGCTTCGCCCTGTCGGCAGTGGGTTTTCGCGGGGCGGCGCTGGCCCTGCCGGGGCATTCGCCCTGGCTCATCGGCGTGTGGAACGTGGTCTGGGCGCAGGCCTTGCAGACACTGTTGCTCGGCGGCTACCTGGCGTTGCGCCAGCCTGCGTCCCTGGTCGCGGTGGCGCGGGCCTGGCGGCTGTCCATCGTGGCCGGGATGATGGGTGCGGCCGCGTCCATCGGCTGGTTCACCGCCAGCGCCGTGCGCCCTGCGGCCGACGTCCGTACCCTGGGCCTGGTCGAAGTGCTGTTCAGCTACTTCGTCTCGCGCCGCGTGTTCCGCGAACCGCTGCACGCGAGCGAGCGTATCGGCCTGGCGCTGGTGCTGGTCGGGCTGGTGGTGGTCTGCGCACAGTTGTGAAGCGGCCGGTGACGCGGGGCGATACCGCACAATCCGCGGTATGTCCCGTACAGCCAAACAACCCACCTACCTGTTCGTTCTTTCCTGGTCCCTGGCATATCTCGGCGGTGTCAACCAGGTCGTCATCAACCTCGCCCGGCAGATGGAGCGTGACGGCCAGCTGCGTTCCATCGTGCTGGTGGCCGACTGGGAGGCCGCCGAGCCCGTCTGGGAGACCAGCCACGGCCTGACCGTCGTGCGCTGGCGCCTGCGCACCTGGCAGGCTGGCATGCGTTTGAAGGAGCGCCTGGCCTACTGGTGGTGGGAACGCCGCTTTCGCCATGATTTCGCCCGCTTCTGCGAGGAGCACCAGGTCGTGGCCGTCAACTGCCATTACCCGGGCGCCTCGGCCTTCACGCTGCAGCGCGCCGCCGCACGGCTGCGCCGGGCCGTGGCGCTGATCCTGTCCTTTCACGGGGCCGACCTCACCCAGCTGGCCGCGCTCGACGACGCGGCCCTTACCCCCTGGCGGCGGCTGGCCGCGCGCGCGAAAGCGGCGGTCGTGTGTTCTTCCGACCTTGGCGAGCGTTTCGCCACGGTGTTCGGCCGGGCCACGGTGCCCGTGGTGATCCACAACGGCCTGGACGTCGAATACTTCCGCGCGCTGGCCGATGGGGCGGCGCCCGCAGGCCCGCGGCGCACCATCCTGAGCGTGGGCAGGTTCGAGGACAAGAAGGGGCAGGACGTGCTCATCGATGCCTTCGCGGCCATCGCCGCCGCGCATCCGGACGCCGATCTGGTCCTGCTCGGGGCCAGCGCGGTCGGCAGCAACCTGCCCGCGCTGCAAGCGCAATGCGCGCGCCTCGGCATCGCGAACCGCGTGCTTTTCTTTCCGGACACCCCGCACCACGAGGTGGCCGGCTTCTACCAACGCGCCACCGTGTTTGCCCTGCCCAGCCGGCAGGAGCCGTTCGGCATCGCCATCCTCGAGGCCGGCGCGTTCAGCCTGCCGGTGGTGGCTTCGCGGGTTGGCGGCATTCCGGAAATCATCACCGAAGGCGAACACGGACTGCTGGTCGCGCCGGACGATGCGGCTGTCCTGGCGCAGGCATTGAGGACGCTGCTCGCCGCGCCCGACGAAGCCCGCGCCATGGGCCGGCGGTTGCATGAGCGTGTCATGGCCACCTTCAGCTGGCGCACGGCTTGCCAGCAATATGTGGCCTTGATCTGAACCGCCATTCCCGCAGCAGGTTTCCCGAAGCTTCTCAGCGCACGAACGGGGCGGGCACGAGGCGGCGCAGCGCCTCGAAGAACAGCTCGGACTGCTCGCGTTCACCCTGGATCTGTGCCGCCACGCGCGCGGCCAGCGCGGCGTTCACCGGCACCAACGGCCGGCCGGTGGAGGCCGCCAGCACCTGGTGCTGGCAGGCGCGTTCCAGGTAGTACAGGTCGTCGTAGGCATGGTCGATGCGCGCGCCGGCCACCACCACGCCGTGGTTGCCGAGGAAGGCGATGTCCTTGCCGCGCATGGCCGCGGCGATGCGTTCGCCTTCGGAGTGGTCCAGCGCCAGGCCGTTGTAGTCGGCGTCGATGGCGATGCGGCCGACGTAGCGCATGGCGTTCTGGCTGAGCGTGGGGTCGAGCGCGCGGTCCACGGTGAGCGTGAGCGCCGTGGCGAAGGGCATGTGGGTGTGCAGCACCACGGCATGGCCGGTGATCTTGTGCACCGCGGCGTGGATGAACAGCGCCGTCGGCTCCACCCGGTGGCGACCTTCGAGCACGCGGCCGTCGCCATCGATCAGCACGATGTCGTCGCCGCCGATCTCGCTCCAGTGCAGGCCGCGCGGGTTGATCAGATAACGGTCGGCCTCTCCGGGCACGGCCACGCTGAAGTGGTTGCAGACGCCTTCGGACAGGCCGTGCAAGGCGGCGGCGCGCAGGGCCAGCGCCAGGTCTTCGCGCAAGGGCCGCAATGCGGGTGACAGCATGGGCGGCGCAGCGGGTATCGAGGGCAATGCAGACATGGCTTCATCTCTCATGGGGGATGGAATCCATCATACCGGCGCGGTGGTGTCGAGCCAGCTCACGCGGCCCTGGCCGACATCGTTGATGCGCTGCACGAAGCGTTCGGCCTCGGCCTCGGGCAGGCTGAGATACAGGCTGACCACGCTGCCGTGTCGCACGTCGGCGAGCGTGGCGCCCGCAGCCTCGATCTCGCGCCGCAGCAGGCCTTCGAGCGCGAACGGCACGCTGCAGGCGAGCGGCCGCATGCGCTGCAGCGGCCGCTTTTCTGCGGTCAGCAGGGCCTGCGCCACCGCATCGGTGTAGGCCCGTACCAGGCCGCCGGCGCCGAGCTTCACGCCGCCGAAGTAGCGCACCACGGTGGCCAGCACGCCGTCCAGGTCCTGGTGGCGCAGCACGGCCAGCATCGGCCGGCCCGCGGTGCCGCCGGGCTCGCCATCGTCCACCGCGGCCGACTGGCCGCCGGCCAGCAGCGCCCAGCACACATGGGCCGCGCCGGGATGTTCGGCGCGCAGCGCGTCGACCCGCGCCTGGGCCAGCGCGCGATCGGCCATCGGCTCGACGCAGCCGATGAAGCGGCTCTTCTTGATCAGCAGCTCGCTGTGGGCGGGGGTGCGCAGGGTCATCGGCATGGGGCGAAAGCTTAACCGGCGGTGGCGTCGGTATCATCGTTCGATGCTCTGCGCCCCGCATCCCCCAGACAGCCTGCCGCGGCGCGCCCTGGGCGTGCTCGCCGGCTGGTGGGGTGTGCTGCACTTTGGCGCGGTGGCGCTGGTGCTGGCCCTGTCGCCGTCCACCCACCGCGGCGCGCAGCGCCTGGCCATGGCGCGGCTGCTGTACCAGACCACCTGGCAGGTGCTGCCCTGGTTCACCGCGCTGTGCGCGCTGGTGAGCCTGGTGCTGGTGCGCATCGTGCTCGTCACGGCACAGAGCTACGGCCTGTCGCAGTTCGCGCTGGAGATGGTGGTGCGTGTGCTGGTGCTCGAGCTGATCCCGCTGTCGGCCGCGTTGTTCGTGCTGCTGCGCTCCGGCCTGGCCACGGGCTCGGAGGTCGCGCAGATGCGCCGCCGCGGCGAGCTCGAAGGCTGGCAGCACGGTGTCCTCGCGCCCTGGCGCAGCCACCTCGTGCCCCGTGTCGTCGCCAGCGCGTTTTCCGTGGTCACGCTGGCCGCGGTGAGCTGCGTTGTGGCGCTGGTGGTGGCCTACACCGTGGTCTACGGCTTCACGCCCTGGGGCTTCGCGGCCTACACGCGCATGGTCGGCCGGGTGTTCGAGCCGGCCGTGGCGCTGGGCTTCGGCGTGAAGCTGATGCTGTTCAGCCTGGCGGTGGCGGTGATCCCGATGGCCACGGCGCTGCAGCAGGCGCCGGGCCATCCGAGGCCCGTGGACTTCGTCGTCGTCCCCTATGGCACGGTGCGCCTTCTGGTGGTGCTGGTGCTGATCGAGGCCGGTTCCCTGGCCGTGAAATACATTTGAAGCCGATGCCGACACCCGACACCCCTTCCACGCCGCCCCCGTCAACCGACGGCCAGCCCGTCGCCCACATCGAGTTCAAGGCCATGCTGCTGCTCGCGCTGATGATGGCCGTGGTGCTGGGTTCGGTTGCCTACGTGCTGTATGCCCGCGGCATCTTTGAGAACACCCAGCGCCTGGTGCTGCTGGCCGACGATTCCGAAGGCGTGGTGGTCGGCATGGACCTCACCTTCTCTGGTTTTCCCATCGGCCGCGTGCGCCGCACCGAACTGGCCGAGGACGGCAAGGTGCGCGTGCTCGTCGACGTGGCCACCGACGATGCGCGCTGGCTGCGCACCAGCAGCGTGTTCACCATGGAGCGCGGTGTGGTGGGCGACACCAAGCTGCGGGCCTTCACCGGCGTGCTGACCGATCCGCCGCTGCCGCCCGACGCCGAACGCCCCGTGCTGCGCGGCGACGTGACCGCGGAAATCCCGCGCCTGATCGCCACCGTCCAGGCCCTGGTGGAAAACCTGGCGAACATGTCGCGCGACGGTTCGAGCCTGAATGCCACGCTGGACAACACGCGCGCGCTGACCGGCAAGCTCGGCGGGCCGGAAGGCGCACTCGGCGTGCTGCTCGGCAGCGATGCCAACGCCAGAAAAGCCATCACCGCGCTGGACCGCACCAATGCCTTGCTGGCCCGTACCGAGTCGCTGCTGGGCAGGGCCGACCAGCGCCTCTTCGGCAAGAGCGGTGTGGTCGACGACACCCAGGCCAGCCTGGCCCAGCTCACCGGGCTGCTGGCGGATGCCCGCGCCAGCCTGAAGAAGGTCGATGCCGTGCTGGTCGAGGCCCAGGCCATCGGCGCCAACGCGCGCGTGGCCAGCACCGATCTCGGCGTGTTGCGCGCCGAAGTCGAGGCCAGCCTGCGCAAGGTCGATGCGTTGGTGCAGGAGGTGAATCGCAAGTGGCCGTTCGCGCGCGAAACCGAGATCAAGCTGCCATGAGAATCCTGGTCGCCGCCTTGATGATCACGGGCCTGGCCGGCTGCGCCAAGCGGCCCGTGCCGCCGGACTGGCAACTCGACGCGCGCAACGCGCTGGAGGCTGCGGTCGGCGCCTACCTCGAAGGCAACGACCGCATCGCCGACGTCGAGATGGCCCGGGCGCGGCGGGCCCTCGGCGCCACGGCACGGCCCGACCTGCTGGCGCGCGCCGAACTCGTGCGCTGCGCGGCGCAGGTGGCGAGCCTGGTGCTGGCGCCTTGCGCGGCCTTTGACGCGCTGGCCGTGGATGCAGCCCCCGCCGAGCGGGCCTATGCGGCCTACCTCCGCGGCGCGCCTGCAGACCCGGCCCTGCTGCCTGCGCAACACCGTGGCGTGGGCACAGGCCAGAGGCTCACGGCCAGCGAGGATCCGCTGGCACGGCTCATTGCCGCCGGGGTGTTGCTGCAGCGGCAGAGCCTGTCGGACGCCGAGCTGACGGCCGCGGTGGACACGTCCTCCGCCCAGGGCTGGCGCCGCCCTCTGCTGGCCTGGCTCGGGGAACAGCAGCGGCGCGCCCGGGCGGCGGGCGACGACGCCGAAGCGCAGCGCGTGCAAAGGCGCATCGACCTCGTGCGCTGAGGGCCCTTGGCCCATCCGCGTGGCCTGCGCCGTTGCGCAGGAGGGCCATCGCATTTTGCGTCTATCGATATGCGGTTTGGTTGCTTGCAACCGCGTCAGAATGGCGCATGACCCAGCCCCATGCCACCAAGGTTTTCCCCATCACCACCACCGCCCAGGTCCGCGCCGCCCTGCTCGCCCGCGAGGAGATCGCCCTGCTCGACGTGCGCGAGGAAGCGCCGTTCGCCGAAGCCCATCCCTTGTTCGCCGCCAGCCTGCCGCTGTCGCGGCTCGAACTCGAAGCCTGGCGTCGCATTCCGCGCCGCGACACGGCCATCGTGGTGTATGACAACGGCGAAGGTCTCGCCCAGACTGCGGCCGAGCGCCTGGCCGGGCTGGGCTATAGCCAGGTCAGCCTGCTCGAAGGGGGGCTTTCGGGCTGGCGGGCGGCCGGTGGCGAGTTGTTCCGCGACGTGAACGTGCCTAGCAAGGCCTTCGGCGAACTGGTCGAGGCCGAGCGGCACACGCCGTCATTGAGCGCGCAGGAAGTGCAGGCGCTGCTGGAGCGGCAACGCCACGGCGAGGCCGATGTGGTGGTGCTCGACGCGCGCCGCTTCGACGAATACAACACCATGGCCATTCCGGGCGGCATCAGCGTGCCGGGCGGCGAACTCGCGCTGCGCGTGCGCGCACTCGCGCCGGACCCGAAGACCCAGGTCATCGTCAACTGCGCGGGCCGCACGCGCAGCATCATCGGCACGCAGTCGCTGGTGAACGCGGGCATTCCCAATCCGGTGTCGGCGCTGCGCAACGGCACCATCGGCTGGACGCTGGCCGGCCAGGCACTGGCGCTCGGGCAGACGCGGCGTTTCAGCGACGGGGCCGCGCCCAGCCCGGCCGCGCTGGCCGAGGCCGCAAAAGCCGCCCGTGCCCTCGCGGACCGCGCCCGCGTCGGCCGCGCCCGGGCCGAGGACGTGGCCCGCTGGCAGGCCGAGGCGGGCCGCACCACCTACTGCTTCGACGTGCGCACGCCAGAGGAATTCGAGGCCGGCCATCTGCCCGGCTTCACCAGCGCGCCCGGCGGCCAGCTGGTGCAGGAAACCGATGTGTCGGCGCCGGTGCGCGGCGCGCGCATCGTGCTGGCCGACGGCGGCGAGGCCGGCGACGGCGTGCGCGCCAACATGACGGCGTCCTGGCTGGCGCAGATGGGCTGGCCGGTGTTCGTGCGCGATGGCGTCGCTGCGGCCGATCTTTCCGAGACCGGCAGCGTGGCTGCCGAACTGCCACCGGTGGCCGAGCCGCGCTGGGTCGCTCCGCGCCAACTGGCCGAATGGTTGGCCGAGGCTGGGAAGGATGACACTGTGGTGCTCAACGTCACGCCGAGCGCCAGCCACTTGAAGCAGCACATTCCCGGCGCCTGGTCGGCCGTGCGGTCCGAGCTGCCGGCCTTGATCACACGCTGGCCCGATGCCAGACGCTTCGTGCTCACCTGCGGCAGCGGCCTGCTCGCGCGTTATGCGGCGGCCGACCTGGTCGCACTGAAGCTGGATGCCGAAGTGCGGGTGCTAGAAGGCGGCAACGCCGGCTGGGTGGCGGCTGGCCTGCCAACCGAGGCCGGCGAACAGCGCCTGGCCTCGGGCCGCATCGACCGCTACCGCCGGCCCTACGAGGGCACGGACGCGCCCGCCGCGGCGATGCAGGCCTACCTGGACTGGGAATTCGGGCTGGTGGCGCAACTCGGGCGCGACGGCACCCACGGCTTCTTCGTGATCTAGGAGGCAGGGCCGCGCGGGCGTTACCATGCCCCGATGACCGCCCACTACGAATCCCTGCACCAGGCCGACCTCTACCGCACCGTGTTCCATGTCGAGCCTCCGGCCGAGCCGGCCCTGCGCGACATGTGGCCGCGCAAGCCGGGCTGCTTCATCCGCGCCGGCCAGGCAGTGGTGGCCGATGCCGGTGCGGCTGAGCCCGCCACGACCGCCGTACCCCCGCGTGAACGCGTGACGGCGCAATGGGGGCTGGTGCCGCACTGGGTCAAATCCGCGTCCGACGGCAAGCTGCGTGCGCCCAAGCTTGTCAACGCACGCTCGGAGACCATCTCCACCACGCATGCCTTCCGCGATGCCTGGCTGCAGGGCCAGCGCTGCATCGTGCCGATGGCGGCCTTCTTCGAGGACGACTGGCGCACCGGCAAGGCGGTGCCCACCCGCATCAGCCGCATCGACGGCCAGCCCATGGGCGCGGCGGGCCTGTGGGCTGTCTGGACCGGGCCCGACGGCGACACGCTCACGAGCTTCACGCTGCTCACCGTCAACGCCAACAACCATGCACTGCTGCGCCGCTACCAGCCACAGGGCAGCGAGAAGCGCATGCCGGTGATCCTCAACGAAGGCGCACACGACGCATGGCTGCACGTGCGCTTCGAGAAGGCCAGGGAGTTCATGCGCCAATACCCCGCGAACTGGCTTACGGCCAATCCGGTGGAGCACAAGGCGGACAAGGTGCCGCAGAAGATCTGAGGCCTACGGTTCTTTGTCGAACACGCCCAGCCCGGCCTTGAGCTTGCGCTCCAGCACCTGCACCGCATGGGCGTAGCCGCGCTGGATGATCGGCTCCAGCCGCGTCCACTGCAGCATGCCCACGCGCGTCAGCGGCGGGTGGAAATACAGGTCGCACAGGCCTTGCGCGGCGCGCTGGCGCGACATGCTGTTGAGGATGGTCACTGTCATCAGGTAGGAGGGCAGCGAGGGCAGCAGGTACAGGCGGTTCGCGGGCCGGCGCAGGCGGTCGCGCAGCAGCGCCCAGGTGCCGGGCATGTCGTCATGGTTGACCAGCGGTGCGCTGCGGTGGTTCAGGTCCACGCCGATGACCCGGCCCACGCCGCGCATGCGGCGCATCGCATCGACCGGGAAGTTGTTGAAGATGCCGCCGTCGCACAGCAGTTCGCCCTGGTGGATCACCGGCGGCAACGCCCCGGGGATGGAAGTGCTGGCCAACAGCGACAGCACCAGGTTGCCGCGTTCGATGCGGTATTCGCTGGCGGTGGAATAGTTGGTGGCCACGCAGTAGAAGCCCTTCCACAGGTCTTCCACGTCGGCCTCTTCGGCGCCGTAGCCGACCAGGCTCTGCACGGCCTCGGCCAGGATGCGGCGCAGGCGCAGGCCCTTGATCAGCGACAGCACCGGCATCAGGTTGAAGTCGCCGGTGGGGTTGGTGCGGAAGGCCGCGCGCGCGTTGGCCATGACCTCGTCCAGCGGCCGGTCGGAGGCGATGTAGGTGGCCATCACCGCGCCGATGCTGGTGCCACCCACGCAGTCGATGTCGATGCCGCGCTCGACCAGCGCCCGGTACACCCCGAGGTGGGCGAAGCCGCGCGCGCCGCCGCCGGCCAGCACCAGGCCCACCGCGGTGCGGGTCTGCAGCCGCGCGAGCCGCGCCATGTCGCGCGCCAGGCCCGGGCGGATGTGGACGTGGCCGGCCACGGGGCGGCGCGCGAGCCATCGGGCCGTGCCGCGCGGTGCGGGCCGGTCCACCGGATGCAGCAGCACCAGGATCTCTGCGGCCTCGGCCCGGTGTGCGCCCGGCGCCAGGCAGGCCTGCTCGGTGGCGTGCAGCGCCGGCGGCTGGTCGGCATCGGCCAGTAGCAGCAACTCGTCGCAGTGGCGGCAGCACAGGCGTGTCCAGTCGGTCGGCCCATCGTCGCCGGCGAGCAGCACGAAGTCGTGCCTGGCCTCGATCTCGTCGAGCACCAGGGCGATGCGGCGCGTGGTCTCGGCGCCGCCGTGTCCGCTGTCGGCCAGGCCCGCCTCGGCGAGCGCCGTGTCGATGTCGCCGCGCGTCACCAGGCGCACCGTGCCGATGCGGGCCATCTGCTGCGCGAGCTGCGCGCCGAACGCGGCCACGTCGACGCCGGCGGTGATCGGCAGCAGGGCCATGGTCACGGGGCGGTCGCGGTCCAGCCGTGGGCCGCTGCCGCCCGCGGGGCCGCCCTGGCTGCGCGCGCCGTCGCCCTTGAGCCGCTGGATGATCTGCCGCGTGAGCGCGATCGAGACGCGCGCGCTGCGCGCCAGCAGCCGGTTGAATTCGGGCTTGGCCAGCCGCACCAGCACCGAGTCGCGCACCGCCACCACGCTGGCCGCGCGCGGCTCGCCGGTGTAGAGGCTCATCTCGCCGATCATGTGGCCGCGCGACATCTCGCCGACCATGTGCTGGCTGCCGTCGCCGTTCTTCACATAGGCGCGCAGCCGGCCGCTCACGGTGAAATACATCGCGTCGCCGGCGTCGCCCTGGCGCATCAGCGTCTCGCCGCCGGCGATCTCCATCCATTCGAGATGGCGGCGCAGCATCTGCAGCGCCCGCGTGTCGATGTCGCCGAAGATGGCCCGCAGGTGACGTTCGAGCAGTTCGTCGAGAAAACGCTGGCGCGGTGAGGACATGAAGGGACCAGGGGCTGGGGTGCGGTCGAGTGTGCCATGCGGCCCCGCGCGGCTGTCTGGCGTTTGTCCTACCGGGCGGCCGGGCGCGCATTGGTAGGATGGTGACCTTTTGCATCCGGAGCCCGCAGCCGTTCATGGAGGAAACCTTCCCGCGCATCGACAGCCTGGACACGCCCCACGGCCCGACAGCCCGCCTCGGCGGCCGCTGGTCGGCGGCCGACCTGGCCGAGCCGTCGCAGTGGCTTGGCGCCACCGAGGCCTTGCGCGCCCGCCCGCCGTCGGCGCAGCTGGGTTGGGACCTGGAAGGTGTGCAGCGGCTCGACCACGTGGGCGCGCAACTCCTGTGGAACCATTGGGGCCGGCAATGGCCAGGCCGGCTGGCGGTGCTGCCCGAGCAGCGCAGCCTGCTCGAACGCGTCGCGGGCTTCAGCTGCGTGCCCGGCAAATCGCCGCCCACCACCTGGCCGGAGCGCATGGACAAGCTCGGCGTCTGGGTGCTGCACGGCCTGGCGCACGGCCGGATCCTGGTGCGGATGGTGGGCCAACTCGCGCTCGACCTGCTGCGCCTGGTGCGTGCCCCGCGCGAGGGCCCGTGGCGCGACATCTCCGGCCACCTGTACCAGATGGGCACGATGGCCCTGCCGATCACCGCACTCGTCGGGTTCCTCATCGGCGTGGTGCTGGCCTACCTGACCTCGCAGCAGTTGCGCCAGTTCGGCGCGGAGTCGTTCATCGTCAACATCCTGGGCATGTCGCTGATCCGCGAACTCGGGCCGATGCTGGCCGCGATCCTGATCGCCGGGCGGTCTGGCTCGTCGATCACCGCCGCCATCGGCGTGATGCGCGTCACCGAGGAGCTCGATGCCATGCGGGTGATGGGCATCGCCCACGGCTTCCGGCTGGTGATGCCGCGCGCCATCGCACTGGCCATCGCCATGCCGTTGATCAGCGTGTGGACCACGCTCACCGCGCTGGCCGGCGGCATGCTTGCGGCGGACCTGGCGCTGGGCATCACGCCGGCGTTCTTCCTGAACGCGCTGCCCGAGGCCGTGGGTGTGACCAACCTGGCGCTGGCCATGTTCAAGTCGGTGGTGTTCGGCCTGCTCATCGCGCTCGTGGGTTGCCACTACGGGCTGCGCGTCAAGCCCAACACGCAGAGCCTGGGCCAGGGTACGACGGCTTCGGTGGTGACCTCGATCACGGTGGTGATCCTTGTCGACGCGCTGTTCGCCATTGTCTTCAAGAATGTCGGCGTCTAGGATGGAAGCACCCATCGTCGACATCCATGGCCTGTGGACCGTGTTCGGCCGCGGCAAGGAAGAAGTGGTGATCCACCAGGACCTGGAGATGACCGTGGTGCGCGGCGAGATCGTCGCACTGGTGGGCGGCTCGGGCACGGGCAAGACGGTGCTGCTGCGCCAGATGCTGGGGCTGGAGCAAGCGGCCAAGGGCGAGGTCAAGGTGCTCGGCCAGCCCGCCGCGCGGCTCGGGCGGGCCGGTGCGGCCAGCCGGGTCGGCATGCTGTTCCAGCAGGGTGCCCTGTTCTCCGCTTTCAGCGTGATGGAAAACGTGGCCTTCCCGCTGCGCGAACTCAGGACGCTGCCCGATGATCTCGTGTACGACGCGGCCATGGTCAAGCTGCAGATGGTCGGGCTCAAACCGGCCGATGCGCTGAAGATGCCGGCCGACCTGTCGGGTGGCATGGTCAAGCGTGTGGCGCTGGCGCGTGCGCTGATCATGGACCCGCCGCTCTTGCTGCTCGACGAACCCACGGCCGGGCTCGACCCCAACGGTTCCGACGAGTTCGTCGCCTTGCTGCGCTCGCTGCACAAGGAACTCGGCCTGACGGTGGTGATGGTTACGCACGACCTGGACACGCTGTTCGCACTGAGCACGCGCGTGGCGGTGCTGGCCGAGAAGCGGGTGCTGGTGACCGGCACCCCGGGCGAGGTGGTGGCCTTCAAGCATCCATTCATCGAACATTTCTTCCTCGGTGAAAGGGGCCGCCGCGCCATGACACCGATCCACGACACAGCGCCCGACCCGGACGCACTGAACCCGGATTTCGACGGCGTGCACCGTGCCTTCGTCGAACCAACGCAGAAAGATGCCCATGGAAAATAAATCCCACGCCTGGGCCGCCGGCCTTTTCGTGATCGGTGTGAGCGCACTGTTGATCGTGCTGGCCGTCTGGCTCACGCGCGACGCCGGCAGCAGCCATGCCTACGAGCTGACTTCGCGCGACCCCGTGACCGGCCTGCAGCCGCAGGCCGCGGTGCGCTACAAGGGCGTGGCCGTGGGCAAGGTGACGCACATCGGCTTCGACCAAGATGCGCCGGGCAACGTGCTGATCCGCATCGACGTGGACGACACCACGCCGCTGTCGCCCACCACCTTCGCCACCTTGAGCTACCAGGGCATCACCGGCCTCGCCTTCGTGCAGCTCGACGACGCGGGCCAGGCGCAGGACCCGATTCCCGCCGGCCGCAGCGGCGTGCCGCGGCTGCCGCTGCAGACCTCGCAACTCGGCAAACTCACCGAGCAGGCGCCGCAGATCCTGGCCCAGGTCGACGAGGCCACGCGGCGCATCAACCAACTGCTGAGCGACTACAACCTCAAGCTCGTGACGAATGTGCTGACCAATGCCGGCCAGGCCACGCAGCAGATCGGTTCGGCCGCGGGCAGCCTCGGCCAGCTCAGCGCCCGCATCGACCAGACGCTGACGCAGCGGCTCGACCCGGCCCTGGCCCGCGTGCCCGCGCTGGCCGACGAGACCGGCAAGACCATGCGCGCACTGCAGGCCACGGCAGCCTCGGCCAATGGCACCTTCGAGGCCGTCACCCAGACCGCGCGCCGGCTCAACGAAAAGGACGGCGCGCTCGATCGCCTGGCCGGCGGGACGGCGGCGCTGGCGCATGCGGCCGACACCTTCGGCGCGGCCACGCTGCCGCGCATCAACCGCGTGAGCGAAGACGCCTCGCGCGCCGCGCGGCAATTGAGCCGCACCGTCAACGGCATCAACGACAACCCCCAATCCCTCATCTTCGGCGACGGCCCCGTCGTTCCGGGGCCGGGAGAAAAGGGCTTCGCCGCCCCCGCAGCGACGCCAGGAACCAAGCCATGAAACATACGAACGCCGCCTTCGCGGGAATACTGACCAAGGGGCTGCTGGCCTCAGCGCTGCTGGTGCTGGCCGCGTGTTCGGCACTGCCCGAAAAGCCGGTGCGTGCCACGCAGTATGACTTCGGCCCGGGGCCGACGGTGGCGCCCGCCGCGGGCACCGCCGCGGCGTTGCCGCCGCTGGCGCTGGCCGAAGTCGAATCCGCCGGTGTGCTCGAAGGCAGCACGGCGGTCCTGTATCGCCTGGCCTATGCCGATGCGCAGCAACTCCGGCCGTACGCACTGGCACGCTGGACCATGCCGCCGGCCCAGCTGGTGCGCCAGCGGCTGCGCGACCGGCTGGGCGAGCGCCGCGCGGTGTTGAACGCCGGGGAGAGTGCTTCGCTGGTGCGCACCGAAGGCAGCCTGCCGTTGGTGTTGCGTGTCGAACTCGCCGAGTTCACGCACCTGTTCAGTTCGCCGACGGCCAGTGCCGGCCTGGTGCGCCTGCGCGCCACGCTGGTGGACGACACGCCCGCGGGTGAGAAGCTGCTGGCGCAGCGCCAGTTCATCGTCCAGCGGGATGCGCCGACGGCGGACGCCGCCGGCGGCGCACGCGCCCTTGCGGCGGCCACCGATGCGGCGGCGGTCGAGATCGAGCAGTGGCTCGCGACGGTGGCGCGCTGAGCGCGCAAGAACCTCAACCGCGCAGGAACGGCGTCGGCTCGTGGTGTTTGCCGGGTTCCGCCGGTTCCTGGCCGCGGCCAGGGTGCGGGTCGGGCGTGGAATAGACCTTGTTGGTCCAGCGGTCGCCGAAGGAATCGCCGGGCTCCGTGCCATGGTTCACCCGGTGGGGATCGGGTGGCAGCGGCTTGGCGGTCTGCTCCTTCGCTTTTTCTTCCGGGGTGTTGGGGTGCTTCATGCGGGGCCTCCGTGACAAAGCCGCCGGTGCGGACACAGGCGGCCGGGAAGATCCGCGGACGAGTCCGCGGCGCTCGGGGAAATTAGCGGCGGTTGAGCCAGCCGATCACATAACCCACGGCCAGCGCGGTACCCACGGCGCGCAGCGGGTTGGCCGCCACATAGTCGCGCGCCTGATCGAGCGCACGCGTCGGTGCTTCGGCCATGCGCTGGCGGCGCGCCTCCACGGCCAGGGCGGCCCGCTCCGCCTTGCTGGCGAGCTTGTCCACGGTCTCGTGCGCCGAACTCGAGGCGCGTTCGATCGCGCTGCGGGTCGGCTCGGCGACCTTGTCGATCGAATTGTGCAGGGCCGTGCCCACCTGGTTCACGCCGCGTTGCAGGCTGCTGTCAGGGAGGAGGCTGGAGACGTTCTGCATGATGGAATCCTTTCAGAAGTGGGCCCGCATCGGTGGACGCCGAAAGCGCTCCCCGTGCAGGTCAAGTTCCATACTCTACGCCGGCAGGCCGAGCGCAGCTGTGGGACATCCTTGATCTTGCTGTAGGACAAGCCGGGCAGGGGCTCAGTGCCCGGCCGAGAGCTCTTCCACCCGCGCACGCAGCGCCGCGTTTTCGGCCGTGAGTTCGGCGATGGTCTGTTTCAACCGGGCGATCACCCCCTCCGGCGACTCGGGCTCGGTGCGTGCCACGGCCTTGGCCGCACGCACCTGGCGCGCAGCCTGTTGCAGCTCTTTCTTGCCACCGGCCGCGGCCGCCACCTGCTCCTCCTGGGGCAGCGAAGCCACGGTGGCGGCGGTGTTGATGGAGATCGTGCCGGCCTTCACCGCCGCCACCAGCTCGGGCGTGGCCGACTTCTGGATCTTCTCGATCTGCGTCACCGTGGCGCTGCTGATGCGCGCGGCCTTGGCAATGGCTTCGCGGCTGCTCAGCGGTTCGTCGGCGGTGTCCCACGGTGGCGACGCCTCTTCGGCAGCGGCCGTGGCCACGGGCGTGGCGTCTTCGGATGGCCCCGGCGCAGGTGCGGCGGGCGGCGGGTTTTTCTTGCGGGTGTCGAGGATGTTCTTCTTGCGCAGCGCCAGTACGCCACGCTGGAAGTCGGACACGCTGCGCCGGCCCAGGTGCTGGTCGATCATCCACAGGTGCACGTCGTCGAGCGACTTGAACGCGGTGTTCTGCACCGTGGAGAAGGGGATGTCGTGTTTGGTGCAGATGGCGTGGCGGTTGTGGCCGTCCACCAGCACCTCGCCCCACAGCACCAGGGCGTCGCGGCAGCCCTCGGCCAGGATGCTGCGCTCGAGGGCGGCGTATTCGTCGGGGGTCAGCGGGTCGATGTAGGCAAGGAGATCGGGGTTGACCGTGATGGGCATTTTTCGGGGGATTTCGGGGGAATTGGGAAGCAGGGGCGGGATTGTAGGGTTGTCGCGCCGCCCAGCTAAGCGCCCAGCCCGAACAGCGCGCCCAGCCCCGCGTTGACGGCCAGACCACCGCCGACCAGCCAGGCGAACAGCACCGCCGCCAGCGCCAGGGGCTTGACGCCGGCCTTGCGGATCGCCGAGACATGGGTCGTCAGACCCAGGCCGGCCATGGCCATGGCGAGCAGCACGGTGTCGACGTCGGTGAGGTGCAGGACCATGGCCTGGGGCAGCACGGCCAGCGAATTCAGGCCGGCCACTGCCACGAAACCCAGCGCGAACCAGGGGATGGCGATGCCGCCGCGCACCGGTGCCCCGGTTTCGGCATGGTGGGCGTCACCGGGGTGCGAAGCGGCATCCGGCCGTGACAGCCACGCCGACAGCATGACCAGGAAAGGCGCGAGCATCATCACCCGCACCATCTTCGCGATCACGGCGGTGTTCGCAGCCTCCAGGCTCACCGCACGGCCTGCGGCCACCACCTGCGCCACCTCGTGGATGGTGGATCCGGCGAACACGCCATAGTCGGTCGGCGACATGGCGATCCACCCGTACTGTGCATTGAGGTGGTACAGCGCCGGATACAGGAAGATGCCCACCGTGCCGAATACCACGACGGTGGCCACCGCCACCATCACCTGCTCGGGCCGGCCGCGCACCACCGGATCGGCGGCCATCACGGCGGCCGCGCCGCAGATCGAACTGCCTGCGCCGATCAGCATGGCGGTCTTCCGGTCCAGGCCAAACACCCGGGAACCCAGCAGGCAGGCCAGGCCGAAGGTGCTGCAGAGCATGCTCGCGTCGATCGCCACGCCGGCCCAGCCCACATGGGCGATGTCCTGGAAGGTCAGCCGCAGGCCGTACAGGACGATGCCCAGGCGCAGCAGGTTCGCCTTGGAAAACGCCACGCCCGCACCGGCGGCGGCGCCGACGCGGCCGTACCAGGTGTTGCCGATCAACATGCCGAGCACGATGGACAGCGTCAAGGCGCTGATGCCGTGAGCCTGGAGCCAGCCGGACCGCCCGAGTCCGATCGACACGGAAGCGATGGCCGCGGTCAGGGCAAGGCCGGGCAACAGGGCTTGCAAGTGCGCCGCAGGCCCGTGTGGGCGTGGGGCTGCATCCGGCCGGGGCGGTGCCAGGGGCGATTCGGCGGCAACATTCACGGGCGGCTCCATTCCATCGATTGCGAAGACATGGGCGCATCTTCCGAGGTTGCTGTTCAGCGGTCCAACGGATTATTTGGCTATGACCTAATGGCAAAACAGGTATATTGGGGCCACCATGCGCCTCACCTTGCGCCAGCTTTCGATCTTCACCGCGGTGGCCGACACGGGCAGCACCACGGCCGCCGGCCTGCACCTGGCGCTGTCGCAGTCGGCCACCAGCGGCGCCTTGAACGAGCTGGAAGGCCTGCTCGGCGCCCAGCTGTTCGACCGCATCGGCAAGCGGCTGCTGCTCAACGACAACGGACGGGCCTTGCTGCCGCAGGCCAGGTCGCTGCTGGACGCGGCGCAAGACATCGAGGCCGGATTCGGCGTCGGTGCGGGCAGGGGCGATGCCGACGCATTGGCAACGCGGCTGCGCGTCGGCGCCAGCACCACCATCGGCAACTACCTGCTGCCAGCGCTGGCGGCGGCCTACCAGAGGGCCTGGCCCGCCACCGGCATCGACGTGTCCATCGGCAACACCCGCGAAGTGGCGGCCGCCGTGGCGCGGCTGGAGGTGGACCTCGGCCTGATCGAAGGACCGTGCCACGAGGCGGAATTGGCGGTGCGGCCGTGGCTGGAGGACGAGCTGGTCGTGGTCTGCTCCGCCGGTCACGCATTGCTTCGGGGAGATGCCGACCAGCGAATCCCGGTGGGTGTCTTGCGGCAGGCGCCATGGCTGCTGCGGGAGCCGGGTTCCGGCACGCGCGAAGCGGTAGAACATGCGCTGCTGCCGCACCTGCACCACCTGCAGGCTGGCATGCAACTGGGCAGCACCGAGGCCATCAAGCAGGCGGCCGCCGAGGGTCTGGGCCTGGCCTGCCTTTCGTTGTGCGCCGTGCAGGACCTGGTGACACTCGGCCGACTGAAGGTGTTGAACACGGCCCTGCCACGGCTCAGGCGCAGGTTTTACCTGGTGCAGCATCGCCAGAAGCGGCTTTCGGCCAACCTGGCGCGTTTTGTCGCGCACTGTGTCGATGCGATGCCCGACCTTTCAGCTCAATCGAAAGTCTCCTCCCCCGTCGGCTCGAAATGAGGCACGGCATTCATCTGGTGCCGCAGTTGCGACAGCGACAGGTAGATGCGCCGCCGCGCGCGGCTCTGGTTGCCGAGCGGACGGTGCTCGGCGATGCTGTGCCAGGGGTTGTACGACAGGCGCTTGGCGAATTCCATCTGCGCGGGTGAGTCGAACTTCTGGCCGGGGATGTGCAGCGTGGCCACGGGGACGCGTGGCGACAACCGCTCGGGCCACAGCACGGCGGCGTTCTCGATCGGCATCAGGTGCGGATCGGTCTGCAGCTGGAGGCGCAGCTCGATGTCCACGGCACCGTGGGCCAGGGCGGCCACCATGGCGTCGCGCAGGTAGTCGTCTGGTGGGCGCAAAGGCAGGCGCGGGATGGGCGTGCGTCGCTGGTCGGTCGGCCAGAACGAATACTGCATGGCCTGGCCTTCGCCGAGCAGGTAGGGCACGCAGCTGAAATACGGCGCCTCGAAGGGGCTGGACTGCGTCTTGATCCACAGGCCCTGCATCACCAGGTCGAGCAGGTGCGGCCGGGTGAAGTTGAGGAAGTAGAACAGCGAGGCGTTCTTCAGGCTGTTCTCCTGCAGTTGCGCGTTGGCGCGCACATCGGGCGTGACGAAGGTCGGCGGCGAGACGCCGAACAGGTCCTGCGTCCATTTCTCCTCGTCCATGAGTTTCGGCCCCGGCACATCCATGAGCTTCACGCTGATGCTCATGAAGCCCACGTCGTCGATGTCGGGCGTGACGTAGGGCCCCGGCCCCGAGAAACGCACCCAGGCCGGGTAGCTGCGTGGTGTGGCGAAGATGCCGCGGCGCAGGTGTTCGGGCAGGCCTTCGTGCACGCGCAGTTCGGCGCGCACGATGCCCTGGGTCTTGGTATTGCCGCCGCGCTCGAAGCCGCCGGGCTTCCACAGGCCGCGCATCTGTTTTTCGAAGGTGGCAATGATGGCGTCGACGAATGCCTCTTCGCCGGGCAGCAGCCGTTCCTCGGCGATCCGCAGGCCCTCGTCGGTCCGCTGCGCGTTGATGAGGAAGGTGGTCAGCCGCGTCAGCGGGTCGCGCAGCACGGCGTCGAAGGCGGGGCGAAAGAACGGGTCGAAACGGCGCTCGAGCTGGATCAACGCGAGCGAGGTGTCGGAGACCCAGTTCAGCAGCGCCGAGCCGGTGTTGGCGCGCGGCACGGGCCGGCTGGTGTTGGAGTTCATCGTCGGCCTCTCGCTGGCGCCCAGGCCAGGTAGCGCAGCGCGCGCAGGCCGGGCAGGAAGAAGTACGCACCGCCGCGCAGCGTGACGAACTGCGGCAGGCCAGTGAGCCGCCGGTCCGGCCCGTGGGCCTGGGGGATTGAGAAGCTGTCGGTCGCCACACCTTCGGGTGTGGCCTGCCGTGTCCCGAGCAGGGGATCGGCTTCGTTGGCCAGGCCGTTGAAATGCGTGCCCGCGAGCCAGGCGCTCTGCACGAACTCGAACTGCCGCGCGATGTTGGCATTGAGGCAGACGAAGAACAGGCCGGTCTCGTGGCCGCCATCCGCAGTGGACGGCTTTTGCAACGCCTCGACCAGCGGCACCGGCCGGCCGTATTCGCGGCCACGGCGCAGCAGCCGGTGAAAGCGCGTGGAGGCCACCAGGTCCTGTCCCAGGGCCTGGCTGTCGAAGCCCAGTGTGCGCCGCAGCCATGAGAGCGGGCCGGCATCGCCCGGCGGCAGGTCGGCGCTGCGCGGGTTGGCACGGCGCACATGGGCACCGAGCGGGCAGCACAGACCGCGCGGATCGGCGTTGAAGTCGAAGTCGTTCAGATCCACCGCCGCACCCATGGCGGCGCCGATGTGCGTGGCCTGCGCCAGGGGCACGCCGCTGCGCGTGCGGCCGACCATGCACGCGGCGAGCTGCTCCCGGCGTTCATGGTCGCCGCCGGCCTGGCGGTCCAGCCATTGCCAGAAGCCGGGCACATCCTGCTGCAGTTGCCGCAATACCAGGTAGCTGCCGTTGCGGCCCAGGTCCGCCTGGCCGGGAACATCCTCCGCGCGTGGCAGCAGGCCTTGCGGATCCTGCTCCGGGTCGAGCAGCGGCCGGTCGGTGTAGCCGCCGTATTCGTTCGGATAGCCGAGCAAGAACTCGCCGAGGCAGGCCAGGTTGGCGTAGTCGGCCTGCTCGGCATCGGCGGCGGGGCGTGCCCGCGGCCAGTCGAGCTCGGGCTGCGAGATGCCGTCGGCAAAACCGAAATGCTCGACGTTGCGCAGATCGCCGCAGGGCCAGCGCGCCAGGGTGTCGAAGCCGGCGGCGCACTCGGATTCGATCGCGGCCTGCCACGCATTGAGCCGGCCGGGCAGCGCGTACAGCATCAGCAGCACATGCGGTGTCCGGGCGCCAAGGCCCCAGCGCCAAGCCTCGGGGGCGTTGGACCCCACATCGCCGAGCCGGCGTGCGCGGCTGGCGTCGCTGCCCATTCCGGATACGAACTCGGCCGAGAAGCCGTCGACGACGTGGCGCGGCACCCCAAGGGCATGCATCCCCTCGGCTGTGAGCGCCACCTGCAGCGCGGTGGCCGGCAGCGGTTCGACGGCCGCGGCGCTGGCCACCGGCGCGGCGGCGAGCCATTGCCTTGCGGCGAGAAGGTCGCGCACTCGCAGCAGCAGGAAGCAGGCCTCGGTGTGGTGCTTGTAGCCGAAGCGCACGATGCCCTGGATGTCGTCCAGCGCCACCGAGGCATGCACGCTCGCAGTTGCGGCGGTGGTCATAACAGCCCCAGCCAGGCTTGCGCCTGGACTTCGTTCATGCGCCGCCGGGCGAGGCCTTCGCGCACGCGCTGGTTGCGCCGCAGGTCGGCCAGGGTCAAACCGGGGTAGGCCTTGTACCAGACCTGGGTCGGTACCTGGTGGCGGCGCTGGTAGCACTTGAAGGGCTGTTCGCGGCGCGCGCCGCCGAGGATCAGCCAGCGCGTGCGTGGCCAGCCCACGCCGTTGCTGAACACCAGGTTCAGCCCCCAGGCCACCTTGTTGATGAAGTCGTCCATGTAGCTCTGGTGGCTGCCGTCGTAATTGCTGGTGAAGACCACCCGGGTGCGGCCGTTAAGGAAGGCCCAGCGTGCGAAATGGATGGTCTGGACCCGCGCCAGGTGGCCGCGTGTGAACACGTGGCGGCAGGCGTAGTCGATGGCTACCAGCAGCGCGCTCAGCAGCCAGAGGCGGAACAGCCCCGGCTTGACCGGGCCGAGCGCGGTGTATTGGTTGGTGACGTCGAAATCCTCGATGTCCTGCAGCGCCTGGAGCGCCTCGGCTTCCGGCCGCGGGCAGATTTCGGGGTCGGCCTCTTCGCGGCGGCGCAACTGCCAGACGATGAGCGGCGCGAGCACGACGAGGAATGGCAGCACCAGCAGGCCGGCCAGCGGTACCGCCACGAGGTGCAGCCATTGCCGCAGCTGCCAGCCCGGCGGCGTGGGGACTGGCGGCGTGAGCGAGAGCCGGCCGGCCGCGACTTCGGCATCGGCGAAGCGGCGCAGGGCCTGGCGCATGGCCTCGGCGGTGGTGGCTTCGTCGTCGTCGGCGTCATCCTGCCGCACCCTTTGCGACAGCAGCCGGCGCAAGGCATCGTCCTCGCGGATCTGCCGCACGCTGCGGCCGACCCAGTTCACATATTGCGCGGCCAGCGGCCGGTCGTGCGCGCACATCCAGGCCAACAGGTCGGTGCCGGCGGTGAAGCCTTCGCAATGCGTGAAGATGCGCCGCAGTCCGTCGTTCGCGCGCTCGGCGAGTTCGGCCAGCAGGTCGCGGCCCGGCCCGTCGCAATCGCCCATGAAGGCCAGGTAGGTGGGCAGGACCGGGCGCGGCAACCCATAGACCTGCAGGTCGGCCTGCAACGCGTCGTCGAGAAGCACCAGGCGGGCGAAGTGCAGCTTCTCGAAGAGGGCGAACGGCACGACGGCATTGCGCGGATCGGCCTGGCCGGGGTTGGCATTCATGGCGTTGAGCAACAGCCTCAGGCCGGGCTCGTGGCCCTCGGCCAGGCGGGCGACCACCATGAAATGCGATTGCGGCATCATATGTTTTGCTTCCAACGCACTTTCGCGGCGATCCTCGGCTTCAGTCCAGAACACCGCGGAACTGGCTTTGCCAGGCCGCAGGTGTTGCCCCCTGCAAGGGGGTTGGCGTTGACACGAAGTGCATAAGCCTGGGGGTGTTCAGCAATCAGAACTGGAGGCAGAAGTCGATCAGCCGGCTTTTGCCCCAGTAGACCTTGCCCAGGTAGAAGCCCGGCCCGATGAGCCGTATCTCGTCGCGTATCCAGTGCGCCACGAGCGAGGTTTCCGAGTAGTCGAGCACAATGCATTCCTTGCCATCGAGCCAGCTTGTGTCCTTGTACACGCGGGCGATGATGGCCTCGAAGCCGAAGGCCAGCACCTTGTTCTTCAGCACGCCTTTTTCTGCGTCGAAGACTTTGCCCTGCCAACCGAAGTGGTTGATGATGTCGGCGATGCTTTCCGAATAACGCGTGCCCGGCGCGATGATCGCCGTGCCCTTGGCCGAGCCGTTCGGGATGTCGCCGGCCGGGCTTTCGCGGAACAGGTCGTCGAGTTGGGTCTGGTTCATCGCCAGCAGCTGTGCTACGTCGTAGGCCATGGTCATCTCCTTGGAACATCCGCATGGGCCGGCGGCCCGGACTGGGCGGCGGTCTGCAGAATCGCGTCGGCCGCTTTCTCGCCGGCCATGTACACGGCCGAGGCGATGAAGAAGCCGGGAATGCGCGGGAACACCGAGGCATCGACCACACGCAGGCCGCGCACACCGTGCACCGTGAAATCGCTGCCGAGCACCCCGCCCAGGGCGACAGGGCCGATCGGGCAGGAGCACGAGGCATGGTGGCCCCATGCCGTGTCGCGCACGTAGTCGGCCAGGTCTTCGTCGGAGGTGACGCCGGGTCCGGGCGCACATTCCTCGGCGATCACGCCGGCGGCCAACAGCGGCGCGGTCAGGCGGCGCACGAAACGGATGGCCTCGACCACGGCGCGCAGGTCGTGCCCGGCCTGGTCGTCGCCTTCCTCGAAATAGCGGAAGTTCACCAGGGGCATGTCACGCGGATCGGCGGAACGCAGCCTCACCGTGCCGGCCCGGTTCACCGTGTGGGCCTTGAGCACCGCCCAGGTCAGGCGGTCGTCGTGGTCGCGGATGACGCTGGAAAAGCCGGGGCGGTAGCCCTCGAACCGGGCCGGCAAGGCCATGCAGAAGATGTCGGGCTCGGCGGCGTCGGAGCCGGTGCCGGAGCGCCGTACCAGGCCGATGGCGGCGCCGCTGGTGGCGTACAGGCCCGCGTGGGTCGCGTTCCACCGTTGCCACGGGGCGTCGCCGCGGCTGAAGGTGGCGCCTTCCAGCAGTTGCCAGGGTCGCCGCATGACATGGGCCACGGCCACTTCGTACCGGTCCTGCAGGTTGTGGCCCACACCGGGCAGTTCGGCACGCAGTGCGATGGCGTGGCGGCGCAGATCGGCGGCCGGGCCGATGCCCGAGAGCATCAGCAACTGCGGCGTGTTGAACGCGCCGCCGCAAAGAATCACTTCGCGCCGGGCGAGCACCTCGCGGCGCTCGCCCGGGCCGGGGTTCACGTTGGCGTGCGCCTTGTACAGGCGGGGCCCCTTGAGGTATTCGACGCCGCAGGCCGCGCCCTGGGCGTCGAACAGCACCTGCGTGGCCAGGGCATCGGTCTCGATGTGCAGCCGCTCGGGATGGCGGGCCGCCGCGGCCAGCAGCCTTTCGCGGGCGCCGCTGCGCCGGCCGTGCGCGGTGGACAGCGGCAGATAACAGAGCCCCTCGAAGCTGCCACGCGCGAAGCTTCGCCATGCCCAGCGCCGGGCATTCGGGTCGCCGGCACCGCCGCGCAGCCAACGCAGCGCGCTGGCCAACGGGTTGGCCAGGCTGCGGGTGAAGGCCCGGGCCGTTTCGGCGACGACGCCGACCATCTGCTCGTCGCCGAGTCCATCGCGCTGCAGCGCACGTTCGCTGCGCAGCCAGCCATCCCAGCCGTGGCCGGTCGTGTCGATGCCCAGCCGGCGCAGCGCGCGCCACAGCGGCCGGTGGTGGCAGGCTTCCACGCGTTCGAAGTAGCGCTGCATCTTCGGCGCGCGCCAGCTGTCGTCGCCGGTGAGCTCGGCGATGTGGTTCCAGTCGCTGTCGTGCGGGCGCATGAAGATCATGGCGTTGTGGGCGGTGCAACCACCCAGCGTGGCGGCTCGCGGGTACAGCACGCCGTGGCGTCCGGCGTCGTACTTCGGGTCGCGGGCCTGGCGCGTTTCGTTGGCATAGTGGCGCACCTGGAAGTCCCAGCGCATGGCCTCGTTCTCGCAGGCGAAGGCATGGAAGCCGGGCACGTCGTAGTCGTCGGGCAGGCGCGGCCCGCCGTCGGCACACGCGTCGCCGCCGGCCTCGAGCAGGAAGACGTGCATGCCGGCTTCGGCCAGCCGCGCGGCCAGCGTGCCGCCGCCCGCACCGGAGCCGACGATGACGTAGTCCCAGGGGTTTCCATCGGCATGTGCCATGAAGGTGAGGTCAGAACGTCTTGATGAAGGCGATCAGCGCGCGCTTGTCGTCGTCGCTCAGCACGGGCTCCGTGCCGAAAGCCTTCTCGTCGGTGGACAGGCCGTCCTGCCGGTTGAATTCGGCGGTGCCGAAGTAGTGACCCCGGTTGACCACGAAGTCGGGGCATTTGCTCAGCCGCATCATCGGTTCCTTGAGTCCGGCGAACTGCTCGCGCAGCGCGGCGTCGTCGGCGTCCTTCGGGACGTTGGCGAGGTTGGTCTTGAGCTTGATCAGCAGTTCGCCCACGTCGCGCACATGGGTGGCGATGGCGGCTGGGTCGCTGGACTCGGCGCGCAAGCGAAGGTTGGCGATCAGGTTCACCGGCACGCCCTTGGGAATCGGGCCGAGCACCACGTCGCCGCCTTCGTCCACCAGCCACGGCAGCCACCGGTGCAGCTTGCCCTGCAGCGGCTGCACGGCTTCGGGTACGAAACCGGTCGGGATCGTGACGGTGCTGCGTTCGGTGGTGCGGTCGATGGTGCCCGGCAGCTTGTCGCCGAGCACCGCGTCGCGTTCGCGTTTCTCGGGCCACAGCAGTTGCTCGATCGAGGCGTCGAAGGCCTTCATGCGTGCGGCCACCGAGGGGCTCGGGTCGAATGGGCCGAGGGTGTTGTTGAGCAGCAGCGGCGCCGTGGACCAGACGCTGATGAGCGAGGGCACCCGGGTATAGCCGCGCCCGCCGGCCGGCATCGGGTAGGGCATGGGCGCGCCGGTGAAGGGGTCGCTGATGGTGACCGTACCGACCGAGGGCAACTGCTTGTACGAGGTCGAGGAAAAGTCGTTCCAGATGTTGCCGGCCAGCGCATTGGTGGCCAGCGGGCTGCACAGGTTGGTGCGCAGGAGCGTCGAGGGGATGCGCGCTTCGGTGGACAGGTAGTTGCCCTGCAGGAAGTCGGCCGCCTGAACGATCTCGCGCATCTGCGCCTTGTAGCCGTCGGTCTGCGTCCAGGTCCAGTAGCGCTTGAAGCAAGCGAGGTAACCGGCGCCGGCGCACTTCTGCGGATCGAGGCCGAGGTCGGCCGGTGGCGTGGGCGCCTTGCTCGAATGGCAGCGCGCGCAGGTGTCGGCGAACACGGCCTTGCCGCGTTCCACCGTGGCGGTGTCGGCGTTCAAATACGCTTCGCCGCCGGGTGCGTCCTTCAGACGATCCGGCTGAGCGGCCTTGAGGAAGAACAGCGCGGTGTTCGGCGTGCCGGCCTCGGTGGCCTGCCAGTAGACCGAATTCTTCTGCGCGGTGGCGATGCGGATCGGCGTGATGGTCTTGCCGCCGACGATGGGATTGAAGTGGCGCAGCCATTCCTCGCTGTACAGGCCGATGTTGAGGTGCACGCGGTTGAGCGCGCCGAGCAGGCCCACGGAGTCGGCACCGTCCTTGAGCACGTGTGGCGTGCGCACGGTGGTGTTGGCCTTGTCGTAGAAGCCGGCCAGCCCGGCGAAAGACTCGCCGGTGAAGTCGTTGAACTGCCTGTTGTCGACCTCGCCCCCTTCGAGCTTCTCGTGCCAGAGCTTGTTGGCCAGGCCCATGCGTGCGTTGAAGTCGTAGACCGCGTTCATGGTGCGCGGGTTGTTGATGTTGTCGGTGGAGATGAGCGAGGTGTCCATCGCGCCGGGCCGGAAGCTGTGTGCCAGCTGGAACATGTAGTTCTTCTGGCCCTCGGGCTTGTTCGCGTTGTGGATGAACAAGCGGTCCACCCACATGTACTGCGCGCCCACCGATGAGCTCAGGTTGGCGAACTTGGGCTTGGCTGGATCGTCGGGCGGGTTCACCGGGCTCGGGCCGACGTGGCAGAAGCCGCAGCTCATGCCCACCCGGTACGGCCGCACCAGGTCCTGGCGGTTGTAGTAGGCCGGGTCGGTGTAGTACTTCTCGGCGTCCCAGGCCTTGGCGGCCTTTTCATCGAAATCGGGGTTGGGGAACAGCCTCAGGCCGATGATGCCGGTGGCTTCCCCGTAGAACGAGCCCACGGGTTGCGTGGTGCCGTCGCCCAGCGGCTTGCCGCGCGCGCCGACGGCCACGCCGGGATATTTGGCCTCGTTCTCGAAGGGGTCGGGGGCGCAGCCCGCGGCGCGCCGGTCGAGCCACAGCCCGCGGTGTTTCGGGTCGGGGCCGCTGGCGGCTTCGAAGCACGGCTCGTTGACCAGGCCCAGGTAGGCCCAGCGCCTGGCGCGGTCGTAGCCCTGGCTCGGGTGGGAACTGATGGATTTGAGCAGGTCCATGGCGCCGAAAGTGGCGCTGGTCATGTGGTCCCAGAGGCGGTCGTTGCCGCCCGACCAGACGATCCACATGTTGCGCCCGGCGATCTCCTGCGGGGAGAGTGCGAGCCCGCCGTCCATGTCGTGGAAATAGTCTTCGGTGGCGTGGGGAAACGATGCGGCCGTGCGGCCGGCGAGCTTGGCCTCGTCGAGCACGTCGCCGGTCGGTGGCGCCTTGGAGCAGGCCGCGATCAACAGGCCGGCGAGCAACAGGAGCCAGCGCAGGGCCCTGAGAGGCCGTGCCGACGTGGGGCTCGCGGTATGCCGACTGCGCTGTGCCATGGCCATCCTCCTGTTGCCGCAACGGGAAAAGGAAACTCGACGATGCAAAGCCGCTGATGGCGGGCGCGGCAACCCGGAATATGCACCTCGACATTGCGCTTTTCGGCTCGAAAAGTAAAGCGCCGGCAGGCCGGCCGGCGCGCGGGCTTACCCCAATAGGAGGGTGGACAGGTGCGGCTTTTCTAGAGGCCGCGACCGAGCACCGGGAACAGCTTGTGCAGGCCGTCGGCCATGACTTCCACGGAGAGCGCGGCAAGGATCAGGCCCATCAGCCGCGTCATGACATTGATGCCGGTCTTGCCCAGGAAGCGCGCGATCGGCTCGGCGAGCAGGAAGCACAGCGCCGTGGCCAGGCCGATGACGACGCCGTAGCCGACCAATGTGACAAGTTGAAAAAAGCTCTTGGCCTTGTCGGCATAGATCACCACGGTCGACATGGTGGCCGGCCCGGTGAGCAGCGGGATGGTCAGCGGCACCACGGCGATCGAGTCGCCGACGGATGCGCGGTCGGCCGCGTGGCGCATTTCCTCGGGCGTGGATTTGGCTTCGGCTGGCTGCGCGTTCAGCATGCTCAGCGCGCTGGTGAGCAGCAGCATGCCGCCGCCGACCTGGAAACTCGCCAGGGAGATGTTGAAGAAGTCGAGGATCTGCAGGCCGAGCAACGCGCTGGTGGCGATCACCACGAAGGCGCTGAACGCGGACACCATGATCGTGCGCCGCCGCTCCTGGTGCGAGAAACCCGCCGTGTAGTGGATGAAGAAGGGCACGATGGCCAGGGGGTTGACGATGGCCAGCAAAGTGAGCAGCGGCTTGTAGTCCATGGGCGTCTTTCGGATCGGAGTGGCGTTGAGGAGGTCCTTCGACGAGCTCAGGACGAACGGGAGACTACGGCGGTTTACATCATTTCCAGAACACCGCGGAACTGCCCTGGGCGTGAGCTACCTTCCGCCCGAAACATCGAGCAGCGCCATGGTGGTGTAGCTCGCCTCTGCGGACAACAACCAGACGATCGCATTCGCCACTTCGAGCGCCGAGCCGCCGCGCTGCATCGGCACCAGGTGCTGGAGGTCGCGCACGCGGTCGGGCAGGCCGCCGGAGGCGTGGATCTCGGTTTCGATCAGGCCCGGGCGCACGGCGTTCACGCGGATGCCTTCGGCTGCCACCTCCTTGGCCAGGCCGAGCGTGAAGGCGTCGATCGCGCCCTTGGCGGCCGCGTAGTCCACGTACTGACCCGGCGAGCCCAGGCGCGCGGCGGCGCTCGATACGTTGACGATGGCGCCGCCCTGGCCACCGTAGCGCGTGCTCATGCGGCGCACGGCCTCGCGCGCGCAGAGGAAGCTGCCGAGCACGTTGATGTCGAACATGCGCTTGACGCGCGCAAAACTCATCTCCGCCACGGTCGAGGCGGCGTCCACCACACCGGCGTTGTTGACCAGCGCGGTCAGCGGGCCGAGCTTGGCGTCGATGCGGGCGAACATGGCCAGCACCTGGGCCTCGTCGGCCACATCGGCCTGCACGCTGATGGCGCGGCCGCCGGGCAGCGCGCGGATCTGGCGCACGACTTCGTCGGCGGCCAGGGAATTGGCGCTGTAGTTCACCGCCACCGCATAACCGCGCTGCGCGGCCAGCAGGGCCGTGGCCGCGCCGATGCCGCGGCTACCGCCGGTGACCAATACCACCCCGGGATTCACCTGGTTGTCGACTGTGTCCAAGACCTGCCTCCTGCAGAATGCGCGTTTTTGGGATAAAACACCCCGCGCACTTCGCGGGGCCGCCCATCATAGGCGGGCATCCGGTTTTCCAACCTCTCATTTCGAAAGAGCATCGACATGGCATCCAGCACCATCCAACTCACCGCCGCCGACGGCTTCAACTTCCCTGCCTATGTGGCGCAGCCTGCCGGGAAGGCCAAAGGCGCCATCGTGGTGCTGCAAGAGATCTTCGGCGTGAATTCGCACATCCGTTCGGTGGCCGACGGCTACGCCGCCCAGGGTTACCTGGCCGTGGCACCGGCCACCTTCCACCGCGTGCAGCCCGGTGTGGAACTCGGCTATACCGGGCCCGACATGCAGGCCGGCATGGCGCTGAAGTCCGCGGTCGAGGCGCTGCCCGCGCCCGGCGTGCTGCAGGACATCCAGGCAGCCGTCGACCATGCGGCCCAGGCTGGCGGCGGCAAGGTCGGTGTGGTGGGTTACTGCTGGGGTGGCCTTTTGACCTGGCGCGCGGCCTGTACGCTCCAGGGCATTGCAGCGGCCGTGCCGTATTACGGCGGCGGCATGACGGTCGGCGCCGAGGTGGACCGCAAGCCGCTGGTGCCGGTGCTGGCGCACTTCGGCGAGAAGGACGCCCACATCCTCGTCGACTCGGTGCATGCCTTCGCCAAGGCCCACCCGGAGGTGGAAGTGCACGTCTACGCGGCCGACCATGGCTTCAACTGCGACCAGCGCGGTTCGTACGACGCCCCCGCGGCCCAGCTCGCGCTGCAGCGCACGCTGGCATTTTTCGGCAAGCATGTAGGCTGAACGCGCCATTACCGCCACTTACAGAACTTCATGGGGCCGACTTCAGTCCAACCGCGACCTGGAGTCCAATCCAGTCAATCTTTGGAGACATGCCATGAAGTTATCGACCACTGCCACCTTGATGGCCGCCGCCGCGCTGCTGTCGGGCTGCGCCGTCTATCCGGAGGGGCCGGTGAGCGGCGGCGGCGTCTACTACGACAGTCCGGGCTACTACAGCAACGGTCCGGCCCCGTACTACGGCCCCGGGCCTTTCTACGGGCCGCCGCCGGTGTATTACGCACCGGCGCCGGTCATCATCAACCGCGGCAACTGGGACCGTGATCGCCGCGGCGACCGCGACCGGTGGGAGCGTGACGGCCGAGGGCCGCGTCCCGGGGACGGCAGGCCGCCAGGCCGGCCCCCGCAGGCCCAGCCGCCGCAGGGCCAACCCCCACAGGGCCAGCCACCGCGTCCATCCCGCCCGGACAACCGGCCGCCTGTCGGCAGCACGCGCGACGGCAGGCTCTACCAGGGCACACAAGAGCTCCGCCGCAACGATTGAGCAGATCCGCACGCCATGATCGAACTCCACTATTACCCCAGCAATGCCAGCATGGCGCCGCACCTGCTGCTCGAGGAACTCGGAACGCCTTTCAGGCTGTGCCTGGTCGATCGGGCCCACGAGGCCCACAAGTCGCCGGACTATCTGAAGCTCAATCCGAACGGCCTGATCCCGGTGCTGCGGGATGGCGAACTGGTCTTGTACGAAGCCGCAGCCATCTGCCTGCACTTGGTCGATACCCATCCCCAGGCCGAGCTGGCGCCGCGCGTGGGCAGCTCCGAGCGCGCGCACTTTTACAAATGGCTGATGTGGATGACGAACACCTTGCAAGCCACGCTCACGCTGTATTTCTACCCCGAACGCTGGGCTTCGCCCGACCAGTTGCAAGGCGCCACCGCGCTCAAGGCGCGTGCCGAGGCCAAGGTGGGTGCCCTGCTCGAGCAGATCGAAGCCGAATTCGAGCGCCACGGCGGGCCGTGGCTGCTCGGCGCGCAGTACACCGCGCTCGATCCTTACCTGCTGATGCTGTGCCGCTGGACCCGCGAATTCGGCCGTCCCGCGCGCAGCCTGCCCCAGCTCGGCGCCTACCTGCACCGCATGTTGCAGCGGCCCGCGGTGCAGAAGGTGTTCGCGACCGAGCAGATCGGCCCGCCCTTCGTCTGACCGCGGATCCAGGGCTCAGTCGATGCGCCAGCGCTCTTCCAGGAAGGCCAGCAATGCCTTGAGCGCGGCGCTGTTGTGGCGGCGCTGGGTGTAGGCCGCGTACAGCCACAGGTCGTCGGGGCTGTAGCCCGGCAGCACGGTCTGCAGCGCACCGTTGTCGATCAGATCCTGCACCAGCAACCGGGGCAGGCAGATCACGCCCATGCTCTGCAAGGCCATGTGCACCAGCGGCACGGCATCGGTGGCATCCATGCGGCTGCGCAGCGGCACCCGGTGGATCTCGCCGTCGATCAGGAACCGCCATTCGGGGTGCGGGCCGATCAGTGAATACGTGAGGGCGTCATGTGCAGCCAGTTCGTCGGGATGGCTGGGCACGCCGTGCTCGAGCCAGTAGGCCGGCGTCGCGCAGACCACCATCTCGATGCGGCGCAGCTTGCGCACGATGAGGTTGGCGTCGGTGATGCGGCCGATGCGCAGCGCCACGTCGATCGCCTCTTCCACCATGTCGATGGTGCGGTTGTCCAGGTACAGGCTGATGCAGACCTCGGGATACCGCTTCATGAAGTCGGCCAGCATGGCCGGCAACTGGATCGTGCCCAGGCCGTGCGGCGCGGTGAGGCGCACGCGGCCGCTGGGTTCGCGCGAGCGCTGTTGCAACTCGTCGCGCGTGAGTTCGATCATGTCGATCAGCGGCGTGCTGCGTTCGAGCAGCAGGCTGCCGGCGTCGGTCAGGCTCACCGTGCGCGTGCTGCGGTTCAACAGCCGCGTGCCCAGCCGCGCCTCGAGCTGTGCCACATATTTGCTCACGTTGGCCTTGGACACGTCGAGGTCGCGCGCGGCAATGGAGAAGCTGGCGCGGACCGCAACGGCGCGGAAGGTGCGGAGAAGTTCGATGGTGTCCATTGTTTCCAGAGCCGAAACACAGCAGTTCCGTTTGAGTCAGTTTAAAGGCGAACCAATTGCCCTATCTGCTATTCACAGAGAGTGCAAGGTTGCAAACCCTGTATATGAAAAGAACCTCAGGTTCAGCAAGCAAGCCTGAAGAGACTGAGTGGCCGGCCCGAGGTTCCTTTCATGTGTTGGAAATTCTTAAACATCAATTGGGAAACCTATCATGAACACGACCAAGATTCTTTCTTCCGCCCTGATCGCCGTGGCTGCCCTGTCGGCCGCCAGCGCATTTGCCGGTGACAACAACAGCTATCCTGAACTGCCGGTGCAGGCCAGCACATTGACCCGTGCCCAGGTGCGTGCCGAAGTGGCGCAGGCCCAGCGCGATGGCACGCTGCAGATCAACAACGACGACTATCCGGCACAGGCCAGCGCGTTGACCAGCGTGAAGACGCGTGACCAGGTCAAGGCCGAACTGCGCGATGCCCAACGCGCCGGTTACACGCAACGCATCGACAACGCCTACCCGGGCGATGTGGCCCAGGGCGGCAACGCCAACGTGCGCGGCTGATCGACCGGCAAGGGCCGTCGGCAATCGACGGCTGCCAGTGGTTCCGACCCACGCCTGGGGCTTTCCATGGAAAGCGCCCGGGCGTTCTGCGTTGGGCGCGTGGCAGGATCAGGCGGGCAGGCGCAACGCCATGCGGCATGTCGTGCTGGCACCGGGTGCCAGCACAAGCCAGCCAGTATCCAAGTGGGTCATCGAGAGGACCGTGGCGTTTGACACATGCGTCACCGGCTCCACGCAGAAGTATCCTCGGCCCGCGGGCCGGTGCAGCACGAGGTGGCGCATCGCGTCGTCGGCCTGCAGGCGGATCGTCGTGCCGTCGGCCGCCTGCAGCCGGGCCTGGCCGTCCCAGCCGCCGTAATACTGCGTGAGCTCGGCATCGACGAGCGCGCGCGGCACGGTGTAGTCATCGGTCGTTGGTATTGGTCGAGGTGGCGTGCCCAGGAATTCGGCGTCGGGCGTCCAGACGTTTTGGGCCTCGAAGCCGATGCGGTGAGCGAAGCGGGCCGGGAAATACGGATGGAAACCCATGCCGCAGGGCATCTCCACCGTGTCGGTGTTCGTGACCTTCAACGTCAGGCTCAGGCCCTGTGGATCCAGCGCCACCGTCTGTTCGACGGAGAACGCCCACGGCCAGCCTTGTTGCCCGCGTTCGTGCGCATAGGCCATGACGGCGCTGTGCGTGTCCTGCCGCGCAAGGGTCCATGCGGCCTGCTGCGTGCCGCCGTGCAGCGCGTGTGTCTCGCCGGGGTGGATCGGCAACCGGGCCTCGCGGCCGGCCCAGGCGAACTGGCCGTGGCGGATGCGGTTCGAAAACGGGACCAGCGGATAACAGCCGGCCTTGGGCCAGGCTGTCGACTCGAAGCCGGCCTGGCGCACGTCGTCGCTCAGCGGCACGAGCCAGTCGATCGGGCCTTCGGCACCTGCCGACACCAGCCGCGTGATGCGCCCCCCGGCGGCGGGCGCGAGCGTGGCGGCGAGGCTGCCGTGGCGCAGCGTGATTTCGGGCGCGATGGACAAGTGCGTCACGGCGTATGACCCTTCGTGTTCAGAGCCGGCTGCTGCGCACGCTCACATCGCCGCGCGCCAGCAAGGCGGGCGACAGCGCCAGGCCGAGGCCTGCACCCGGCGGCACGGTGGCGAAGCCGTTCTTCACCTCGGGCAGTTGCGTGACCAGGTCGCGGTACCAGCCTGACAGATAAGCGCGGACCACCTCCTGCAGCACCACGTTGGGCGTGCTCATCGCCATGTGCAGCGACGCGGCCAGCACCACCGGGCCGGTGCAGTCGTGCGGCGCCACGGGTTTGTGGAAGGCCTGGGCGATGGCCGCGATCTTCTTGGCCTCGGAGATGCCGCCGACCCAGCTCAGGTCGAGCATCACGTAGTCCACTGCATTGCGCGTGAGCAGGTGCAGGAAGGGCTGGCGCGTGGCCAAGGTTTCGCTGGCGCAGACCGGGATGCGCACGCGCGAGCGGTATTCGGCGATGGTGTCCAGGTTGGTCATCTGGACCGGGTCTTCGGCCCAGTAGGGCTTGAACTCTTCGAGGGCCTGTGCGATGCGCACCGCCATCGGCAGGTTCCACATGGAGTGGAACTCCACCATGATGTCCATCTCTTCACCCACGGCGCGGCGGATCTCCCGGAAGGGCTTGAGCGCCGTGGCCAGGTCCTTCGCCGAGATGGCCTGCCCGCGGCTGGCCGCGGCGAAAGGATCGAAGGGCCAGATCTTCATCGCCTTGTAGCCCTCGGAGAGCAGGCTCTCGGCGAGCTGCGCCGGGCGTTTGACGAAGGCTTGCTGGTCCTCATACGGGCCTTCGGGCGCCACGTCGGCGCTGCCCTCGGTCACCACGCGGCGCTGCGTGGCGCTGTTGTAGGTGTAGCCGGCGCAGGTGTTGTAGACCGGTACCCGGTCGCGCACGGCACCGCCGAGCAACTGGTACAGCGGCTGGCCCGTGGCCTGGCCCAGCAGGTCCCACAGCGCGATGTCCACCGCGGACGCGGCGCGCGTCTCCACGCCGCTACCGGCAAAACCGATATAGCCGTGCAGCAGATGGTGATGGTGCGCCTCGATGGCCAGCGCGTCCTTGCCCAGCAGGTAGGGCGCGGTGAGCTCGTGGATCTGCGCCTGCACCGCCTGTGCGCCGCGGAAGGTCTCACCCAGGCCGACGAGGCCGCTGTCGGTGTGGATCTGCACCCAGGTGATGTTGGGATAGGCGGCCACATGGACCGTGTCGACTTGGGTGATCTTCATGCGGGGGTGCCAAAGCGTTCAGGCGGTTTGCGGATGTTCCTTGACGCGGCTCACCAGTTGCGTCGGGTTGACGAACTGCAGCGCGATCAAGAGCCAGACCAGCGTGATCGTCATGTAGATGATGGCCATCGCGTCCACCGATTGCGGCGCACGCACGCCCGCGGCGAACACCGCGTAGTACAGCGCCACCACCAGCGTCTGCGAATCGGGTCCGGCGGTGAGGAAGGTCAGCTCGAACATGCCGATGGTGCGCACCAGCACCAGCAGCGAGGCCGCCAGGATGCCCGGCGCCAACAGCGGCAGCAGCACATGCCAGAACAGCTTGAAGGTGCTGGCGCCGAACACGCGCGCCGCGGATTCCAGGTTGACGTCGATCTGCTCGATGAAGGGCGTCATCACCAGGATCATGAACGGCACGGCCGGAATCATGTTCGAGAGGATCACGCCGAAGATCGTGCCGGCGATGTGCGCCTGGTACATCACGGTGGCCAACGGAATGCCGTAGGTGATCGGCGGCACCATCAGCGGCAGCAGGAACAGGCCCATCAGGAGCCGCTTGCCCGGGAAGTCGCGTCGCGCCAGGGCATAGGCCGCGGGTACGCCGATCAGGATCGACAGGAACACCACGGCCGCCACCACCTGCACCGTGACCAGCAACACGCCGCCGAGTTGGAATTCCTTCCACGCGGCGAGGTACCAGTTGAAGGTGTAGCCGGCCGGCAACCAGGTGCCGAGCCAGCGCTGCGCTACCGAGCTGGTGGCCACGGCGGCGATCATCAGGCCGACGTTGATGAGGAAAAAAGCCATGACCAGGGCGATCAACGACTTCCAGAGCTTGGCCACGAGACGATGGCTGTCCATGTCAGTGGCGCCCGGCCGCCCGTAGGCACTGACGCGCCCCCTCGGGGGGCAGCGATACGCGAAGCGATGAGAGTGGGGGTCGTTTCATTTCATCCCTTTCCGCCGGTGACCGGACCGCGGTAGAACATGCCGCGCGCGCCGAGGATGGCCGCCACCACGAGCAACTGCACGAAGCCCATGATCATCGCCACCGCCGAGGCCATCGAATAATCGTATTGCTCGAAGGCCGCCTCGTAGGCCGCGATCGAGATCACGCGGGTCGCACCCGCCGGGGAGCCCAGCAGCACGGCGGAGGGGAACACCGAGAACGCCTGCACGAACGACAGTGCGAAGGCCATGGCCAGCCCCGGCACGAGCAGCGGCAGGTAGATGTAGCGGAACTGGTTCCAGGGCGATGCGCCGAGCGTGGCGGCCGCGCGCGGCAGTGTGGGGTCGATGCCGGTGATGTAGGAGAGCGTGAGCAGGAACGCGAACGGGAAGCCCGAGATCACCAGCGAGATCAGCACGCCCCAGTAGTTGTGGGTGAGCCGGATCGGCCCCTCGTACAGGTGCAGGAACTGCAGCGTCTGCGACAGCCAGCCGCGCGGGCCGAAGTAGCCCAGCATGCCCTGCGCGATCAGCACGGTGCCGAGCGTGAGCGGGATCACCAGCAGCGTGGTCACCCACTTCTGGTAGCGGCTCTTCAGGCGCATCTGGTAGGCAATGGGCAGGGCCACGCCGATGTTGATCACCGTGGCCGGCACCGCGAGCTTGAGCGTGGTGCCGATGGTGCTCCACAGGTTGTCGGTCGTGAAGAACTTCGTGTAGTTGGCCAGCCAGTTGCCTTCCATGGGTCGGAACGACAGTTGCAGTCCGTAGATGAACGGGTAGACGAACAGCACCACCATGAACAGCGTGGCCGGCACCAGCAACAGCAGCGAGCGGTCGAAGGACGAACCCAAACCGACGGACGCTCCGCGGTCGGCGATCATGGCGACACGCTCCCGTCGTCGGGATACGCCAGCACCTTGCCCGGGGCGATGTGCAGCAGCACGTTGTCGCCGACCTGGCAGCGCGCCGTGGTGCGCACGATGAGCTTCATGCCGGCCAGCGTCGACACGTCGACGATGTTGTCGTGGCCGCAGTATTCGACATTGGTGATGCGCACCGGGAAGCTGTTGTCGCCGGGCTCGGCCACGATGTCGAACTCCTCCGGGCGGATCGCCACCAGCGCGCTGCCGTCCAGCGGCTGCATGGCCCGTCCGGTCAGCAGCAGGCCACTGCCTTCGAGCCGCACCGTGCCGTTTCCGGTCTGGCGCACCGCCATCGGCAGCAGGTTGCGGTACCCCATGAAACGCGCCACGTGCAGGTTGGCCGGCTCGCTGTAGATCTTATGCGGCGCGTCGATCTGCTGGGCCACGCCGTCCTTCATGACCACCACGCGGTCGGCCAGCGACAGGGCTTCGTCCTGGTCGTGCGTGACGTAGATGGTGGCGCGGCCGAGTTCCTTGTGGATGCGGCGGATCTCGGCGCGCATCTCCAGGCGCAGCTTGGCGTCGAGGTTGGACAGTGGTTCGTCCATCAGCACCAGCGGCGGCTCGATGACGATGGCGCGTGCGATTGCCACCCGCTGCTGCTGCCCGCCGGAGAGCTGGCCCGGCAGCTTGTCCGCGTGGGCGTTGAGCTGCACCAGGTCGAGCGCGCGCTTCACGCGTTGCGCGGTTTCGGAGGACGACACGCCGCGCATCGCCAGGCCGAAGCCGACGTTCTTCGCCACGCTCATGTGCGGGAACAGCGCGTAGTTCTGGAACACCATGCCGAAGCCGCGTTTTTCCGGCGGCAGGATGTCGATGCGGGTGTCGTCGAGCCAGATGCCGCCGTCCGACACCGGCAGCAGGCCGGCGATGCAGTTCAGCGCGGTCGACTTGCCGCAGCCCGACGGTCCGAGCAGCGCGATGAATTCGCCGCGCCGGATGTTCATGGTGAGGCCGTCGAGCGCGGTAAAGACCTGCGCGCCCTGCGCCTTGTTCGCCAGGCCGAAACGTCGCGTCAGCCGGTCAAGCCGCAGCTCGGAGAAGTTTGAATTCATGAGGAGGGGGATTCAGAGACGAACACGGAAAAACCGGCAGCGCGGCTGCCGGTGGCGCTGGACTCACTTCGTCTTCTGCGTGCCGATTTCCTGGTCCCAGCGGCGGAACGCATCGACCATGGCCTTGGGCTCGAGCGGCGTGGCGTGCGGGAACTGCGCGAGCCAGCCGTCGTATTCGGGCCGGCCAAATTTCTTCAGCACGTCCTGGCTCGCCTGCGGCGCCAGGGACAGGGGCACGTTCTTCACCGCCGGGCCGGGGTAGAAGTAGCCGGTGTCGTAAGTCATCGCCTGTTGCTGCGGCTTGAGCAGGAAGGCCATGATGTCGAGCACCACGGCCTGCTTCTCGGGCGGCACGCCCTTGGGTATCACGACGTAGTGCGCGTCGTTGACCCAGGTCATGCCCTTGAACGGCAGCACCTTGTAGTTCTCGGGCACGATGCCGAGTGCGCGTGGGTTGATGTCCCAGCCGGTCACGGTGAGCGTCATGTCGCGCGAACCTTCGCCGAGCTCCTTCATCACCGCGCCCGTGCCTGTGGGGTAGTACTCGATGCAGGAGTTCAGCTCCTTCAGGTAGGCCCAGGTCTTGTCCCAGCCCTTCATCGGATCCATCGGGTCCTTGTCGCCGAGCAGGTAGGGCAGGCCCATCAGGAAGGTGCGGCCCGGGCCGGAGTTGGCCGGGCGCGCGTAGATCAGCTTGTTCGGGTTGGCCTTGCACCAGCTCAGCAACTCTGCCGGCGTGGTCGGCGGCGTCTTGACCTTGTCGGGGTTGAACTCCACCAGCGGGCCGGCCGGCATGAAGACGATGGCCACCCCATGGTCCTTGGCCAGGTCGTTCATCTTGCTGGCGCTGGGCAGGTAGTTGTCCTTCAGGCCGGGGAACTTGGCCGCGAAGTCGGGAAACAGCTTGGTCCAGAGGTTCATCTCCAGGCCCGCGGCCAGTGCGTCGGTGCCGACGATGATCATGTCGATGTCGCTGCGGCCCGCGCCCTGCATCGCCTTGACCTTGGCCGGCACTTCGGGGGCCGGCGCCTTGGTGAAGGTGAATTTCGACACCAGCTTGGGATTGGCGGCCTGGTAGGCCTCGAATGCGCCTTGCGTGAGTGCCAGGTTGCCGGCCGCGTCCACCACGTTGATCACGACGGGCGCGCTGGGCAGCGCCTGGGCCTGCAGCAGCGCAGGGCCGCCGAGGGCGAGCCCCGCGACGGCGGCCAGGGCCGCACGGCGGGTGCGCGGAAGAAAGGCTTGGGACATGGAGGTCTCCGGAATTGTTGTGGGTACAAACATTTTGTAATACAACTTTTTGCCGTGTCAATCACGTTTAACCTTGGATTGATCGCTTTACGCGCCTGAATTTAAAATTGTTAGCGCTGACGTTGTTTCAATTTAGATCGATTTAACTGGCATTTTCTGCATGTTGTCTTACAATTTAAGATCGATCGTTTTGCGTGCGAACGCCACAGACCATGAAGACCACCCCCATCAGCGTTGCCGAATTCGCGGGTTCCGTGCTGGCCGTACCGCCTTTGGCGCGCCGTGCCGACCTCTCCCTGGACGCCGCGCAGAACCACAGGCTGATGCGCCACATCGAGGCCGGCGGCCTGCGCACGCTGCTGTACGGCGGCAACGCCAACCTGTACCACACCTCGGTGCATGAATATGGCGAACTGCTGGCCTTGCTGGCCGACGGGGCGGCCGAGACGACCCGTGTGATTCCGGCCATCGGCCCCGACTTCGGCAAGATGATGGACCAGGCGCGGCTGCTGCGCGGCAGCGGTTACCGCACGGCCATGGTGCTGCCGATGCAGGGTTTCACCACGCCCGAAGGTGTGGCCGAGGGCATCGCGCGGGTGGTCGATTTCATGGGCATGCCGGTCACGCTGTACATCAAGAGCGAACAGACCATCGGCATCGAGGCGCTGGGTCGGCTGGTGGACGAAGGCCGGGTGCTGGTGGTGAAGTACGCCATCGTGCGCGAGGACCCGGCCGTCGATCCCTTCCTGCAGCAGCTCATCGCCCGCATCGGCACCGAGCGCATCGTCAGCGGCATGGGCGAGCGGCCGACGCTGGTGCATCTGGCGCGCTTCGGCCTGGCTTCGTTCACCACCGGCTCGGGCTGCATCGCGCCCGTGGCCTGCAATGCGCTCTTCAGCGCGCTGAAGGCGCGCGACCTGGCCGCCGCGCAGCCGATCTACGACCGCTTCCTGCCGCTGGAAACATTGCGCGATTCGATCTCTTTGATCCGTGTGCTGCACGACGCGGTGAGCCTGTCCGGCCTGGCTGACATGGGGCCGCATCTGCCGCTTCTGAGCGCCTCGCCGCCCGGGCGGCACGCCGAGATCCAGGCCGCCGCGGCGCAACTGCTGGCCTACAATCGAAGCTTCCCGAGCACTCTTTGAGCCCCCCATGAACAGCCGCCAGGCGGTCGGCCTTGTCGATCGCGTCTACAGCGAAATCCTCGGCCTGGTGGTGGATGGCGAATTCACCGAAGGCCAGAAGCTGCCGACCGAACAGGCCCTGACCGCGCGGTTCGAGGCCTCCCGGCCGACCATCCGCGAAGCCCTGTCGCGCCTGCGCGCCGACGGCATCATCGCCACGCGCCAGGGCTCGGGCACGGTGGTGGTCAAGCGGCCCGATCCGGACCTGCCGCGCTTCACGCCGCTGGAGACCATCTCCGACATCCAGCGCTGCTACGAATTCCGCATCGTCACCGAATCCGGTGCGGCGGCACTCGCCGCGCGCATGGCCGACGAGGCCGACCTGGCCGACCTCGATCGGCGTTTCCGCCGGCTCGACGCCGTGCTCAGCGAAGACAGCCTCGGCGTGCAGGAAGACTACGACTTCCACGTGGCCATCGCCCGCGCCTCGAAGAACCAGTTCTTCGTCTCGGTGATTGTGTCGATGCAGACGCAGGTCCTGTTCAGCATGAACCTCATGCGCAACCTCTCGCTGGTGAAGACCGCCGAGCGCCGCCGGCTCGTGCAGGACGAGCACGAGGCCGTGCTGCAGGCGCTGCGGGCGCGGGACCCGGACGCCGCCTCCGCGGCGATGCGGACGCACCTGGAGCGCGCACGCGACCGCATGTTCGGCACCTGAAGCGCCGGCCCCGCTGCGGGCGCTACCGCGTCTTGGCCAGGTACTGCTTGCGCCAGAACAGCAGGCCGAGCGCGAGCGCGATCAGCACCATCGCGCCCATCGCCCACCAGAAGCCGGCCTGCCGGTGCAACAGCGGGATGAATTCGAAGTTCATGCCGAAGATGCCGGCGATCAGGTTCAAGGGCAGGAAGATGGCCGTGAGCGCGGTGAGGGTGCGCATGATGTCGTTGGTGCGGTTGCCCTGCGCGCTGAAGTGCATCTGCACCGCCGTCTCCGCGCTCTGTTCGAGCCGGCGCACGTGGTGCACCACGCGCTCGATGTGCTCCAGCACGTCGCGGCTGCGCACGGCCAGCAGGTCGCGGTCGCGTTGCGCCGCGGGGGAGACGGCGGGGGGCCAGCTCTCGATCGCATCGGTCCAGTCCTGCAGGGCGGCGCGCTGGTCCTCGCAGATCTCGTCGAGACGGTGCAGCCCGAGGCGCACGTCGAGCAGCGTCGACCAGTTGTGGAAACGCGTGCGCGGGTTCAGCAGCTCGGCCTGCCAGTGGTCGATCTGGCGCGTGAGCTCGCGGCGCAGGTCCAGGTAGCCGTCCACCATCTGGTTGACGATGCGCAGCATCAGGTCGGCCGGGCTGACCGGCAGGCGCAGCGCCACGCCGTTGCGCATCTCGGTGGCGCCGGTCTGCAGCAGCTTCGCCGCAAACGCGTCGCGCACGGCGCAGTCGTCGGGATGCACCGTCAGCAGCACCTGGTCGAACACCGCGAAGCCCACCGGGTTGGTGTTGATGCGGCGCAGCACCGGCGGGCCGCTTTGTTTGGTGCCGGGCGGCTGGACCGGGTCGGCATCCGCGCTGCCGGTGGCCAGGCGCCGGAACACCAGCACGTCGTATTGCGAGGTGTAGTCGTAATGGGAGGGCAGTTGCGGATTCAGCAGGTCGGAGATGTGCAGGTCGACGAGTTGCATGCCGCACAGGGCCTGCAGCGTGGCCTGGATCTGCGCCTGTTGAGCTTCGAACTCGCGGCGCGCGCAGGCGATCCACAGGAAGCCCGAGCGCGGCGGCGTGTTGGGCAGGAGGTCGGTCTCGGCCACCTGCGGGCCGTCGATGGTGAAGATGCGCATCGCTTATAAAAAAAGTGGCTCTGACGCAGATGTTTCCTGCGGAGTCAGCTATCGATTCTGTAGTAATTTCGCGGCGTCGAGCGCGAAATAGGTCAGCACACCGTCGGCGCCGGCGCGCTTGAAGGCGAGCAGGCTTTCCATCATCACCAGGTCGTGGTCGAGCCAGCCGTTCTGCGCCGCGGCCTTGAGCATGGCGTATTCGCCGCTGACCTGGTAGGCGAAGGTCGGCACGCGGAATTCGTCCTTCACGCGGCGCACGATGTCCAGGTAGGGCATGCCGGGCTTGACCATCACCATGTCGGCGCCTTCGGCGATGTCCATGGCCACTTCGCGCAGGGCTTCGTCGCTGTTGCCCGGGTCCATCTGGTAGACCTTCTTGTTGCTCTTGCCGAGGTTGGCGGCCGAGCCCACGGCGTCGCGGAACGGGCCGTAGAAGGCGCTCGCGTACTTGGCGCTGTAGGCCATGATGCGGGTGTGGACCAGCTTCTTGGCTTCGAGCGCGTCTCGAATCGCGCCGATCCGGCCGTCCATCATGTCGCTCGGAGCGACGATGTCCACGCCGGCCTCGGCCTGGGTCAGCGCCTGCTGCACCAGCACCTCGATGGTGGCTTCGTTGAGGATGTAGCCATCGTCGTCCGGCAGGCCGTCCTGGCCATGGCTGGTGTAGGGGTCGAGGGCCACGTCGGTCATCACGCCGAGTTCGGGGAAACGCCGCTTCAACTCGCGCACGACGCGCGGCACCAGGCCGTCGGGATTCGTGGCCTCCACGCCGTCGTAGGTCTTGAGCGAACCATCGACGACGGGGAACAGGGCCATCACCGGGATCTGCAGCGCCACGCATTGCTCGGCCACCGGCAGCAACAGGTCCAGGCTCAGGCGCTCCACGCCTGGCATCGAGGCGACGGCCTCGCGGCGGTTCGCGCCATCGAGCACGAAGACCGGGTAGATCAGGTCGTGCGCGGTCAGTGCGTTCTCGCGGACCAGGTTGCGGGTGAAGGTGTCGCGGCGCAGACGGCGTGGCCGGCCGGCGGGATAGGGGGCGTGCAGTGTCATGGGGAAAATTGTGCCTGAATAGGCTCACCCCCAGGCTTTTTCACTGCGTGTAAACGCCAACCCCCTGGCAGGGGGCAACGCTGGCGGCCCGGCGGAGCCGGTTCCGCGGCGTTCTGGAAGGGGCACCATCACGAGTATTCAATGCCGTTTGGGTTGGACTTGCCGAAGAGCTTCTGGCTTTGGCAGCATTGCACCACCCTGGGGAATGTCCCATTGAATCCGCTTGACCGCGGCGTTAGATTGCGCCTGGGGCGGCTTGCCGCTCCCCCGCTTTACCTCCCTGAGCGGGCGCCTCGCGGTGTAACAACTTACAGGCTTGGCTGCCCCGGACGTGCTCGCATGGCCGGGGCATTTTTTCGCGTTCGTCGAAGCCGTACGAATCAGAACATCAAGGTCTGAACCTTCCAGAAACACCGCGGAACCGGCTTTGCCGGGCCGCTGGTGTTGCCCCCTGCAAGGGGGTGGGCGCCGCGACACGCAGTGCGCGGCAACCTGGGGGTGAGCCTAAACTATGTCATGCTCTGGATCAAAGCCTTTCACATCGTCTTCATCGCCAGCTGGTTCGCCGGCCTGTTCTACCTGCCGCGCCTCTTCGTGAACCTGGCGATGGTGCCCGCCGGCTCCACGGCCGAGCGCGAACGGCTGCTGCTGATGGCGGGCAAGCTGCTGCGCTTCACCACCATGCTGGCCGTGCCGGCGGTGCTGCTCGGTGCCTGGCTGTGGCTCGGCTACGGCATCGGGCGGGGCCCGGGCAATGGCTGGATGCATGCCAAGCTCGGCGTGGTGCTGCTGGTGATCGGCTACCACCATGGCTGCGCCGTGATGCTGCGCAAGATGCGCGCGGGCGCACCGATGCGCAGCCACACCTGGTACCGCTGGTTCAACGAGGTGCCGGTGCTGTTGCTGCTGGCGGCGGTGGTGCTGGTGGTCGTCAAACCGTTCTGAGGCCGAGGCGGCGGCCATGCACAAGACTTCCGCCTGGCCCCTGGCGCTGATGTATGTTGGTCTCATCATCTACGCCAGCCTGTACCCGTTCGCCGATTGGCGCGACCAGGGCATCGAACCCTGGGCTTTCCTGTTCGCGGCGCTGCCCAAGTACTGGACCGGCTTCGACGTGGCGATCAACGTCGCCGGTTATGCGCCACTGGGTTTTCTCCTGGCCCTGAGCGCGCTGCGTTCGGGTCTGACCGACCGGCCGGTCATCGTGGCCGTGGTGGCCGGCGCGGGGCTGTCGCTGGTGATGGAAACGCTGCAGTCCTACCTGCCGATGCGGGTGCCGTCGAATGTCGATTTCGCATTGAACACCGTGGGCGCCTGCCTCGGTGCCATCGTCGCCTGGCTGCTCGAGATTGCCGGCGTGGTCGCGCACTGGAGCCGGTTCCGTGCGCGCTGGTTCGTGGAAGACGCGCGTGGCGCGCTGGTGATGCTGGCGCTGTGGCCGATGGCGCTTCTGTTTCCCGCGGCCGTGCCGTTGGGGCTTGGCCAGGTGCTCGAACGCGTGGAGGCGGCGCTGGCCGATGCGCTGGAAGACACCCCCTTCCTCGACTGGCTGCCGGTGCGCGACGTGGAACTGCAGCCGCTGGTGCCCAGCGCCGAGCTGGTGTGCGTGATGCTCGGCGCACTCGTGCCCTGCCTGATCGGCTACAGCGTGATCCGCAGCCGGCGCCAGCGTGCGGTGTTCGCGGTGGTGATGCTCGGCCTGGGGCTTGGCGCATCGGCGCTGTCGGCCGCGCTGAGCTACGGTCCGGCGCATGCGTTCGAATGGCTGAGCCTGCCGGTGCGGGTGGGGCTGTGGGCGGGCGCGGCGCTGGCCGTGCTGTTGCTGGCCGTGCCGCGGCGCGGTTGTGCGGCCCTGGCGCTGATGGCGCTGGTGCTGCACCTGAGCGTGCTGAACCAGGCGCCGGCCAGCGCCTATTTCTGGCAGACCCTGCAGACCTGGGAGCAGGGCCGCTTCATCCGCTTCAACGGCCTGGCGCAGTGGCTGGGCTGGCTCTGGCCTTATGCCGCGCTGGTCTATGTGATCGGCCGCGTGTCGCAGCGGGAGCTGGAAAACTAGAATGGCCCCATGAGCGAAAAACCTATGGATTTGCAGCCGTCGGCGTCATATTACGAGCGGCACATCTTCTTCTGCCTCAACGAACGCAAGAACGGGGAGGACTCCTGTTCCATGCACGGCGCGCAGGCGGGTTTCGACCGCTGCAAGTCGCAGGTCAAGGCCGCGGGCCTGGCCGGGCCGGGCAAGGTGCGGGTCAACAAGGCCGGCTGCCTGGACCGCTGCGCCGCCGGCCCGGTGGCCGTGGTCTACCCGGAAGCCGTGTGGTACAGCTTCGTGGACGAGAGCGACATCGACGAGATCGTCGAGTCGCACCTCAAGAACGGCCAGGTGGTCGAACGGCTGCTCGTGCCGCCGCATCTCGGCCGTTGAAGCATTTGAAGAAATTTGGGCGATAACGCAGGTCCGTCCTGCGTAGTTTGCTCTTGATTTGGTAGCAACACCGTGAACGCATCCACGCAGAAAATGAGCCTGACCGGCGCCGCTGGCCGCATCGAAGCCGTGATCGACGCGCCCTCGCTCGCCGACGGCCAGTCGCCGCGCGGCGTGGCCGTGCTGGCGCATCCGCACCCGCTGTTCGCCGGCACCATGGACAACAAGGTGGTGCAGACCCTGGCCCGCGCCTTCGTGGCCTGCGGCTGGCAGGCCGTGCGCTTCAACTTCCGCGGCGTCGGGGCCACCGAAGGGGTGTACGACGAAGGCCGCGGCGAGATGGAAGATCTGCTGGCCGTGGTGGCGCAGACCGCTGGCGACGGGCCCCTGGCGCTGGCCGGTTTCTCGTTTGGCGCCTTCGTCACCAGTCATGCGGTGGCGGCGCTGTGGCCCACGCGGCCTCTGGAAAAGCTGGTGCTGGTCGGCACGGCGGCGTCGCGTTTCACGGTGGCGAGCCTGCCGCCCGAGGCGCATGAGCGTGCACTGGTGGTGCATGGCGAAGCCGACGACACCGTTCCACTCGCTTCGGTGATGGATTGGGCGCGGCCGCAGACACTTCCGGTTACGGTCATCCCAGGAGGCGGTCATTTCTTTCACGGACAATTGCCGCTTCTGAAAAATCTGGTGGTGCGCCACCTGCGATCCTGAACCTTCGCCGCCGTCGCGGGGTCGTATGGCGGCCTGCGCGCCGCTCGAGGGTCTGGAGGGGCCGCGCTGGCGGCGCGGTTTCCTTTCCATCCGGCCAGCCGTCACCCCATTGCCAATGAACCGAATCCTGAAGGCGCTGCGCGCGCCACTGCTTGCCTTGTCCGTCGTCGTGTCGGCCGTCGCCCAACCCATCCAGGGTCCCGAAGTCGCGGCCAGGTCGTATCTGGTGCTCGACGTCACCGCCAACCAGATGCTGCTGGAGAAGGATGTGGACACGCCGGTCGAGCCGGGCTCGCTCACCAAGCTGATGACGCAGTACCTGGTGTTCGACGCGCTCAAGTCCGGGAAGCTGACCCTGACGCAGGCGTTGCCGGTCAGCGAACGCGCCTCGAAGATGCCCGGCTCGCGCATGTTCGTCGATCCGAAGATGCAGGTGCCGGTGGACGATCTGATAAAGGGCATGATCGTGCAGTCGGGCAACGACGCAACCATGGCGCTGGCCGAGGCTGTGGGCGGCACGGCCGAGCGTTTCGTGCAGATGATGAACGAGCAGGCCAAGGCGCTCGGTCTGAAGAACACCATCTACAAAAATCCTGAAGGCCTGACCGTGCCCGGCCACACCACCACGGCGCGCGACCTGAGCATCCTGGCCGCACGGCTGATGCGCGACTTCCCGGAATACATGTCGTATTACGCGATCAAGAAGTACCGCTACCAGGGCACGCCCACCACGAACGACACCAACAGCAACGCCTTGCTGTTCCGCGACCCCACGGTGAACGGCCTGCAGACCAGCCGTACCGACGCCGCCGGGTATTGCCTGATTGCGACCGCCAGGCGCGAATTCCCCAACCTGGCATCGGCCGGCACCGCCACCGGCAGCCGCCGCATCCTGACGATCGTGCTGGGCACCTCGAGTGAAAGCGCGCGCGCCAACGAAGCGCAGAAGCTGCTGAACTGGGGCTATACCGCTTTCGAGGCCGTGAAGCTCTTCGACGCCAACCAGTCGGTGGCCACGCCCGAGGTGTGGAAGGGCTCGGCCAAGCTGCTCCAGCTCGGCCGCCCGGAGCCGATCATCGTTTCCGTGCCCGCCGGCAACGCGGCCAAGGTCAAGACCCAGATCGCACGGCCGGATCCGCTGGTGGCGCCCTTCACCAAGGGGCAGGCGGTCGGGTCGCTGAGGGTTTCCGTGGCCGAGCAGCCGTTGATGGAAGTGCCGCTGGTGGCGCTCGAAGGCGTCGAGCAGGCCGGCATCTTCGGGCGCGCCTGGGATGCGATCCGACTCTGGATCAAGTAGGGCTTGGCTTTTTTGAAAAGTAAGCGCCCGCCAACTTGAGATGCGGACAGCGGTGACATGGGCAACGTCACGTGTCCATGCAGCTGCCTTGCGGGCGTGGCGCCAAAAAGCTATACTTGAAGGCTTTTCGGAATCTTCCGAAGGGATTCACGTTTTTGCGCCTTTTTCAAAAGTCGCGTTTTTCAAGTTATCGAACGTTTAGGGACGTTTCACGTTTAAGGAGGCTTAAGTGCCAACCATCAATCAATTAGTTCGTCAGGGCCGCGAGGTCGAGACGATCAAGTCGAAAAGCCCGGCGATGCAGAATTCGCCGCAGCGCCGCGGTGTCTGCACCCGCGTGTACACCACGACGCCCAAGAAGCCGAACTCGGCTCTGCGTAAGGTGGCCAAGGTGCGTCTGACCAACGGTTTCGAGGTCATCTCGTACATCGGCGGTGAAGGCCACAACTTGCAGGAGCACAGCGTTGTGCTAGTGCGCGGCGGCCGTGTCAAGGATTTGCCGGGTGTGCGTTACCACATCGTGCGCGGTTCGCTCGATTTGCAAGGCGTGAAAGACCGCAAGCAAGCGCGTTCCAAGTACGGCGCGAAGAAGCCAAAGGCTAAGTAAGCACTCGGTTTTCGAATTATTCGGTGTTGTTTCCCGCGTGGCGCGGAGATTCAACGTAGTGACCCGCTGTGGGTCGAGTAAGTAAAGACCATGATGGTCTTTGCGGTGCCTGACAAGGTGCCAACTGAAGCAATCAAGAGGTGAAAAAATGCCACGTCGTCGCGAAGTCCCTAAACGTGAAATCCTGCCGGACCCCAAGTTCGGCAATGTCGAGCTGTCCAAATTCATGAACGTGATCATGGAAGGCGGCAAGAAAGCTGTTGCAGAGCGCATCATCTACGGTGCCCTCGAATTCATCGAGAAGAAGAACCCGGGCAAAGACCCTGTTGAAGCCTTCACCCTGGCCATCAACAACGTCAAGCCCATGGTGGAAGTGAAGTCCCGCCGCGTCGGCGGTGCCAACTACCAAGTGCCGGTCGAAGTGCGCCCCGTGCGTCGCTTGGCCCTGAGCATGCGTTGGTTGAAGGAAGCCGCCCGCAAGCGTGGCGAGAAGTCCATGTCCCTGCGTTTGGCCAACGAATTGATGGAAGCCACCGAAGGCCGTGGCGGCGCGATGAAAAAGCGCGACGAAGTGCACCGCATGGCCGAAGCCAACAAGGCTTTCTCGCACTTCCGCTTCTAAGCTTGCAAGAACTGTCCTAAACCCCTAGGTCACTCGGCAACAAGCCCGCACCATTCGACGTCGGATGGCGGGCTTGTTGCTTTAACGAAAGAGAACTATGGCTCGCCATACCCCCATTGAGCGCTATCGCAACATTGGTATCTCCGCGCACATCGACGCCGGCAAGACCACCACGACCGAGCGCATTCTGTTTTACACCGGCGTGAACCACAAGATTGGTGAAGTGCACGACGGCGCGGCCACCATGGACTGGATGGAGCAGGAGCAAGAGCGTGGCATCACGATCACTTCGGCGGCCACCACCTGCTTCTGGAAGGGCATGGACACGTCCTTGCCTGAGCACCGCATCAACATCATCGATACCCCCGGTCACGTCGACTTCACGATTGAAGTCGAGCGTTCGATGCGCGTGCTCGACGGCGCCTGCATGGTGTACTGCGCCGTGGGTGGCGTGCAGCCCCAGTCGGAAACCGTCTGGCGCCAAGCCAACAAGTACAAGGTGCCGCGCCTGGCCTTCGTCAACAAGATGGACCGCACCGGTGCCAACTTCTTCAAGGTCGTCGACCAGATGAAGCTGCGCCTGAAGGCCAGCCCCGTGCCGATGGTGATCCCAATCGGTGCCGAAGAAAACTTCACCGGCGTGGTCGACCTCATCAAGATGAAGGCCATCATCTGGGACGAAGCCTCGCAGGGCATGAAGTTCGAATACAAGGAAATTCCCGCCGAGCTCGTCGAGCTGGCCAAGGAATGGCGCGAGAAGATGGTCGAAGCGGCCGCCGAAGCCTCCGAGGAATTCATGAACAAGTACCTCGAAGAAGGTGACTTGACCGAAGAAGAGATCAAGCAAGGCATCCGCACGCGCACCATCGCCAGCGAAATCCAGCCGATGTACTGCGGCACCGCGTTCAAGAACAAGGGTGTGCAGCGCATGCTCGACGCCGTGATCGAATTCATGCCTTCGCCCGTGGACATTCCACCGGTCGGCGGCATCGATGAAGACGAAAACGCCGTGGTCCGCAAGGCCGACGACAGCGAGAAGTTCTCGGCTCTGGCCTTCAAGCTGATGACCGACCCGTTCGTCGGTCAGCTCACCTTCGTGCGTGTCTATTCCGGCGTGCTGCAAAAGGGCGACAGCGTCTACAACCCGATCCGCGGCAAGAAAGAGCGTATCGGCCGTATCGTGCAGATGCACGCGAACAACCGCGAAGAAGTCAGCGAAATCCGCGCTGGCGACATCGCCGCCTGCGTGGGCCTGAAGGACGTGACCACGGGCGAAACCCTGTGCGATCCATCGGCCATCGTGACGCTGGAGCGCATGGTGTTCCCTGAGCCCGTGATCACGCAGGCCGTGGAACCCAAGACCAAGGCCGACCAGGAAAAGATGGGCATCGCGCTGCAACGCCTGGCTCAGGAAGATCCTTCGTTCCGCGTGAAGACCGACGAAGAGTCCGGCCAGACGCTGATCGCCGGGATGGGCGAGTTGCATCTGGAAATCATCGTCGACCGCATGAAGCGCGAATTCGGCGTGGAAGCCAACGTCGGCAAGCCGCAGGTGGCTTACCGCGAAACCATCCGCAAGACGATCGAAGATGCCGAAGGCAAGTTCGTTCGTCAGTCCGGTGGCAAGGGCCAGTACGGCCACGTGGTGCTGAAGATCGAACCCAACGAAGCCGGCAAGGGCATCGAGTTCGTCGACGCGATCAAGGGTGGTGTGGTTCCCCGCGAATACATCCCGGCGGTCGAAAAGGGCATCCACGAGGCCGTCACGCAAGGCGTGCTGGCTGGCTACCCGGTGGTCGACGTCAAGGTCACGCTGCACTTCGGCTCGTACCACGACGTGGACTCGAACGAACTGGCGTTCAAGATGGCCGCCATCTTCGGTTTCAAGGAAGGCTGCCGCAAGGCGGGCCCGGTGATTCTGGAGCCCATGATGGCCGTGGAAGTCGAAACGCCTGAAGACTATGCCGGCAGCGTGATGGGCGACTTGTCCAGCCGCCGCGGCATGGTGCAGGGCATGGACGACATGGTCGGTGGCGGCAAGGCCATCAAGGCCGAAGTGCCGCTGTCGGAAATGTTCGGCTACTCCACCACGCTGCGTTCGATGTCGCAAGGCCGCGCCACGTACACGATGGAGTTCAAGCACTACTCGGAAGCCCCGCGCAACGTGTCCGAAGCCATCATGGCTTCCCGCGCCAAGTAAATAGCAATTGGCCGTCCGCGCGAGCGGCCGGCCTCAAATCCCCTGTCTGCGACAGTGTGCCGCCTTGTTCCCGTGCGAGGCGATCCAGCAACATTGTGCAGACGTTAAACCTCACACGGGAAAGCTCTTTCGGAGAATTGAAAAATGGGAAAAGAAAAGTTCACGCGCACCAAGCCCCACGTCAACGTGGGCACGATCGGCCACGTCGACCATGGCAAGACCACGCTGACGGCCGCCATCACGACCGTGCTGGCCGCCAAGTTCGGTGGTTCGGCCAAGGCCTATGACCAGATCGACGCAGCGCCCGAAGAAAAGGCCCGCGGCATCACCATCAACACCGCCCACGTGGAATACGAAACGGCCAACCGCCACTACGCCCACGTCGACTGCCCTGGCCACGCCGACTATGTGAAGAACATGATCACCGGCGCCGCCCAGATGGACGGCGCGATCCTGGTGTGTTCCGCAGCCGACGGCCCGATGCCCCAGACCCGCGAGCACATCCTGCTGGCCCGTCAGGTCGGCGTGCCTTACATCATCGTGTTCCTGAACAAGTGCGACATGGTCGACGATGCCGAACTGCTCGAACTCGTTGAAATGGAAGTGCGCGAGCTGCTCGACAAATACGATTTCCCCGGCGACGACACCCCGATCATCCACGGCAGCGCCAAGCTGGCCATGGAAGGCGACAAGGGCGAACTCGGCGAAGGCGCGATCATGAAGCTGGCCGATGCCCTGGACACCTACATCCCCCTGCCGGAACGTGCCGTGGACGGCGCCTTCCTGATGCCCGTGGAAGACGTGTTCTCCATCTCCGGTCGCGGTACCGTGGTGACCGGTCGCGTCGAGCGCGGCATCATCAAGGTCGGTGAAGAAATCGAGATCGTCGGTATCGCCGACACGCAAAAGACCACCTGCACCGGCGTGGAAATGTTCCGCAAGCTGCTCGACCAAGGCCAGGCCGGCGACAACGTCGGTATCCTGCTGCGCGGCACCAAGCGCGAAGACGTGCAGCGCGGCCAAGTGCTGTGCAAGCCCGGCTCGATCAAGCCGCACACGCACTTCACGTCGGAAATCTACGTGCTGAGCAAGGACGAAGGCGGCCGTCACACGCCGTTCTTCAACAACTACCGCCCGCAGTTCTACTTCCGCACGACGGACGTGACCGGCGCCATCGAACTGCCAGAAGGCAAGGAAATGGTCATGCCTGGCGACAACGTGACCATCACCGTGAAGCTGATCAACCCGATCGCCATGGAAGAAGGCCTGCGCTTCGCCATCCGTGAAGGCGGCAAGACCGTCGGCGCCGGCGTGGTTGCCAAGATCATTGCTTAATTCGACAAGGAAGCACCATGTCCACCAAGCAAAAAATCCGCATCCGCCTCAAGGCGTTCGACTACAAGCTCATCGACCAATCGGCCGCTGAAATCGTGGATACCGCCAAGCGCACCGGCGCGATCGTCAAGGGCCCCGTGCCCCTGCCGACCCGCATGAAGCGCTTCGACATCCTGCGTTCGCCTCACGTCAACAAGACCAGCCGCGACCAGTTCGAAATCCGCACGCACCAGCGCCTGATGGACATCGTCGACCCAACGGACAAGACCGTTGATGCGTTGATGAAGCTCGATCTGCCCGCAGGCGTGGACGTGGAAATCAAGCTGCAATAAAAACACGACGGCAATCCGGTTGGCCGGATGCCTCGGTCGAGAGCAAATAGCGCGAACTTGCTGCAAAGCACAGTTCGCGCTATAATTTATGGCTCTGCCCAAATTGCGAAAGCACTTGCGTAGAGTTTTATTAACCACTTCCACGCAAAAACGTTGCGGCCAATTGCAGTCGCAGCGGTGGAAGTTACGGAGAAAACCATGAGTCAAAGCAACTCCCTCGGGTTGCTGGGCCGCAAGGTTGGCATGATGCGCCTATTCACCGACGACGGGGATGCAGTTCCTGTCACGGTGGTGGACGTTTCCAACAACCGCGTCACCCAGGTCAAAACCCAAGAGAACGACGGTTACGTGGCCCTGCAGGTCACGTTCGGTGCACGCAAGGCTTCGCGTGTTACCAAGCCGGCGGCCGGTCACCTCGCGAAAGCGGGCGTCGAAGCCGGTGAAATCATCCGGGAATTCCGCGTTACGTCCGACGTCGCTGGCCAGTACAAGGCTGGTGCCACCGTTCCTGCGTCCGCCGTATTCGCCGTGGGCCAGAAGATCGACGTGCAAGGCACGACGATCGGTAAGGGCTACGCCGGCACGATCAAGCGTCACCACATGAGCTCGCAGCGCGCGTCGCACGGTAACAGCCGTTCGCACAACGTTCCCGGCTCCATCGGTATGGCGCAGGATCCAGGCCGCGTGTTCCCAGGCAAGCGGATGACGGGCCACCTGGGCGACGACCTCGTCACCACCCAGAACCTCGACGTCATCCGTATCGACGAAGCCCGTCAACTGCTGCTGATCAAGGGCGCCGTCCCTGGTTCCAAGGGCGGTTTCGTGACGATTCGTCCAGCCATCAAGGCTAAACCAACGCAAGGAGCGAACTGATGCAGCTCGAACTCCTGAACGACCAAGGTCAGGCCGCGTCGAAGATCGACGTCCCCGAAACCGTTTTCGGTCGTGATTACAACGAAGATCTGGTTCATCAGGTCGTCGTGGCTTTCCAGGCGAATGCGCGCCAAGGTACCCGTGCCCAGAAGGACCGGGAACAAGTTCGCCATTCCACCAAGAAGCCTTTCAAGCAAAAGGGAACGGGCCGCGCCCGCGCCGGTATGACCTCCTCGCCTCTGTGGCGCGGCGGCGGTCGGATCTTCCCGAACATGCCCAACGAAAACTTCACGCAGAAGATCAACAAGAAGATGTACCGCGCCGGTATGGCTTCGATCTTCTCGCAACTCGCACGTGAAGGCCGTCTGGCCGTGGTGGACTCCCTGACGGTGGATTCCCCCAAGACCAAGCCGCTGGCAGCGAAGTTCAAGGCCATGAACCTGGCGTCCGTGCTGGTGATCGCCGACGAAGTCGACGAAAACCTGTACCTGGCCTCCCGCAACCTGGTGAACATCCTCGTGGTCGAACCGCGTTACGCCGATCCGGTGTCGCTGGTGCACTACAAGAAGGTTCTGGTCACCAAGGCGGCCATGGACAAACTCAAGGAGATGTTCGCATGAGCACGACCACGTTCGACGAAGGCCGTCTGATGCAGGTTCTGATCGCTCCCATCGTGTCCGAAAAGGCCACCATGGTTGCCGAGAAGTCCAATGCTGTGACATTCAAGGTGCTGCAGGACGCGACCAAGCATGAAATCAAGGCTGCCGTGCAGCTGATGTTCAAGGTGGAAGTCAAGGGCGTTTCTGTGGTGAACACCAAGGGCAAGTCCAAGCGTTTTGGCAAATCCATGGGTCGCCGCGACAACGTTCGCAAGGCCTATGTGACGCTGAAGCCTGGCCAAGAGCTGAACCTGACCGGGGAGGCCGCGTAATCATGGCTGTCATCAAAATGAAACCCACCTCGCCAGGCCAACGCGGCATGGTGAAGGTCTCGCGTGACCACCTGTACAAGGGTGCGCCTCACGCTCCCCTGCTGGAGCCTCAGTTCCAGAAGGCCGGCCGCAACAACAATGGTCACATCACCATTCGCCATCGTGGCGGTGGTCATAAGCACCATTACCGTGTGGTCGACTTCGTTCGCAACAAGGACGGCATTCCCGCGAAGGTCGAACGTGTCGAGTACGATCCAAACCGTACCGCGCACATCGCCCTGATCTGCTACGCCGACGGCGAACGCCGCTACATCATCGCCCCACGTGGCCTGGAAGCCGGCGCAACGCTCCTGAGCGGTGCCGAAGCCCCGATCCGCGCCGGCAACACGCTGCCGATCCGCAACATCCCCGTGGGTTCGACGATCCACTGCATCGAGCTCAAGCCCGGTGCCGGTGCCCAGATCGCCCGCTCGGCCGGTACCTCCGCGACGCTGCTGGCGCGCGAAGGCACCTACGCCCAGGTGCGCATGCGCTCCGGTGAAGTTCGCAAGATCCACATCGAATGCCGCGCCACCATCGGTGAAGTCGCCAACGAAGAACACAGCCTGCGCCGTCTCGGCAAGGCCGGTGTGAAGCGCTGGATGGGTATTCGTCCGACCGTTCGCGGTGTGGTCATGAACCCGGTGGATCACCCACACGGCGGTGGTGAAGGCAAGACCGGTGAAGGTCGTCATCCAGTCGATCCTTGGGGCAACCTCACCAAGGGTTACCGTACCCGTAACAACAAGCGCACCCAGGTCATGGTCGTGTCGCGTCGTAAGAAGTAAGGGGCAGCCAGATGACCCGTTCACTGAAAAAAGGTCCTTTCGTAGACCACCACCTGATTGCCAAGGCCGAAAAGGCCGTGGCAACCAAGGACAAGAAGCCAATCAAGACCTGGTCGCGTCGTTCCATGATCCTGCCCGATTTCATCGGCTTGACCATTGCCGTGCACAACGGCAAGCAGCACGTCCCTGTCTACATCACCGATCAAATGGTGGGCCACAAGTTGGGCGAGTTCGCACTCACCCGTACTTTCAAGGGTCACCCTGCCGACAAAAAAGTCGTGCGGAAATAAGGAAAGACCATGGAAACACGTGCAGTCCTTCGTGGCGTGCGTTTGTCAGTCGACAAAGGCCGCCTGGTCGCAGATCTGATCCGCGGCAAAAAGGTAGACCAAGCCCTGAACGTTCTTGAATTCACGCAGAAAAAAGCTGCCGTGATCATCAAGAAGGTTCTGGAATCCGCCATCGCCAACGCTGAACACAACGACGGTGCCGACATCGACGAGCTGAAGGTGAAAACCATCTACGTCGAACAAGGCGCCACGCTCAAGCGCTTCACGGCCCGTGCAAAAGGCCGTGGTAACCGTATCAGCAAACCCACGTGCCATGTGTACGTGACGGTTGGCAACTAAGAGGTCGGAAAGATATGGGACAAAAAATCCACCCAACCGGCTTCCGCCTGTCGGTGAGCCGTAACTGGTCCAGCCGTTGGTACGCCAGCAACAAAGACTTCGCCGGCATGCTGGCCGAAGACATCAAGGTGCGCGAGTACCTGAAGGCCAAGCTGAAGAACGCTTCGGTTTCGCGCATCCTGATCGAGCGTCCCGCCAAGAACGCCCGCATCACGATTTTCTCGGCTCGTCCGGGCGTCGTGATCGGCAAGAAGGGTGAAGACATCGAAAACCTGAAGCGCGAACTGACCCGTCAGCTCGGCGTGCCGGTGGCCGTCAACATCGAAGAAGTGCGCAAGCCTGAAATCGATGCCAAGCTGATCGCCGACAGCATCACGCAACAGCTCGAGAAGCGCATCATGTTCCGTCGGGCCATGAAGCGTGCCATGCAGAACGCCATGCGTCTGGGTGCCCTGGGCATCAAGATCATGTCGTCCGGCCGTCTGAACGGTATCGAAATCGCGCGCTGCGAGTGGTACCGCGAAGGCCGCGTGCCACTGCACACCCTGCGTGCCGACATCGACTACGGCGTGTCCGAAGCCAAGACCACCTACGGCATCATCGGTGTCAAGGTCTGGGTCTACAAGGGCGACACGCTGGGCCGCAATGACGCGCCCGTGGTGCAAGAGCCGCGCAATGATGAAGAGCGCCGCCCCCGTGGTCCCCGTCGCGATGACCGCGGCGGCCGTCCCGGTGGCAACGACCGTCCTCCAGCACGCGGTCCGCGTCGTCCCGTGGGTGGCAATGCCGCTCCCGCGGATGGCAGTGACAAGCCTGTTGAAGCCGCAGGTGCAGCAGCCGCTGCACCGAAATCTACCGTTCAGCGCGTCCGCAAAGTAGCCGCGCCTGCTGCACCTGGTGCAGCTGACGGTAAAGGAGAATAAACATGTTGCAACCCGCGCGGCGCAAGTACCGCAAAGAGCAAAAAGGCCGTAACACCGGCATCGCAACCCGGGGCAGCTCGGTCGCGTTCGGTGACTTCGGTCTGAAGTGCACGGACCGTGGCCGTCTGACGGCCCGCCAGATCGAAGCCGCACGTCGTGCGATTTCCCGTCACGTGAAGCGTGGCGGCCGCATCTGGATCCGTGTGTTCCCCGACAAGCCGATTTCCCAGAAACCTGCTGAAGTGCGGATGGGTAACGGCAAGGGCAACCCAGAGTACTACGTGGCTGAAATCCAGCCGGGCAAGATCGTGTTCGAAATCGTCGGCGTCCCCGAAGAACTCGCACGTGAAGCCTTCCGTCTGGCTGCCGCCAAGCTGCCCCTGCGTACCACGTTCGTGGCCCGCATGGTCGGTCAGTAATCAGGAGCTACAGCAATGAAAACGACTGAACTGCGTCAAAAAGACGTTGCCGGCCTGCAAAACGAAGTCAAGGAGCTGCAAAAGGCCCACTTTGGCCTGCGTATGCAAAAAGCCACGCAACAACTCAACAACACGGCCACGCTGCGCTCCACGCGCCGCGCCATTGCCCGCGCCAAGACCATTCTTGGCGAGAAGCAAGCGGCCGAAAAGTCCGCCAAATAAGGAGCGATAAATGACGGAAGCTAAAAAATCCCTCAAGCGCACCTTGATTGGCAAGGTTGTCAGCGACAAGCGCGCGAAGACGGTCACGGTGCTCATCGAGCGCCGCGTCAAGCACGAGCTGTACGGCAAGATCGTCGGCAAGTCGAGCAAGTACCACGCCCATGACGAAAAGGGCGAGTACAAGCTGGGCGACACCATCGAGATCACCGAAAGCCGGCCGATCTCCAAGACCAAGAACTGGGTTGCATCCCGTCTGGTCCAGAAGGCCATCGTCGACTAAGGCCTCGCGGCCCTCGGAGCGCTTTTCAGCGCTTCGGCAAAACCTCCAGAAACGGCCCACAATGTGGGTCGTTTTTGTTTTTGGCGACCGCAATGTCTGCGGTCGCTTTATTTCTCACTTCAAGCACACGGAGCACCTCATGATCAAAGTTGGCGACAAACTTCCCGCGGCCACCCTGATGGAATATGTGGAAGTCGAAGGCAACGGCTGCAGCATCGGCCCGAACCCGGTGGACGTGGCCAAGGCAACGGCCGGCAAGACCATTGCGCTGTTTGCCCTGCCCGGTGCCTTCACGCCGACCTGTTCCGCCAAACACGTGCCGGGCTACGTCGAGAACGCGGCCGCCTTCAAGGCCGCCGGTGTCGACGAGATCTGGTGCGTCAGCGTCAACGATGCCTTCGTCATGGGCGCCTGGGCGCGTGACCAGAAGACGGGCGACAAGGTGCGCATGCTGGGCGACGGTAGCGCAGCTTTCGCCACGGCCACCGGCCTCACACTGGACCTGACCAGCCGCGGCATGGGCATTCGCAGCAACCGTTATTCGATGCTGGTGAAGGATGGCGTGGTCACCACGCTGAACATCGAAGGCCCAGGCAAGTTCGAAGTCAGCGACGCTGAAACGTTGCTGGCCCAGGCCAAAGGCTGAACAGCCGATCCCGCGGGATTCAGAACAGACTGAACACCAGCGGCATCAGGAGCGAGGCCAGCACCACCTGCAGGCCGAGCGCCAGGCCGGCGTAGGCACCCGCATCGAGGTTGACCTGCATGGCCCGCGCCGCGCCGATGCCGTGGGCTGCGGTGCCCAGACCGAAGCCACGGGCGCGCCAACCCTCGGCGTCGGTGTCGATGCCCAGGGCATTGAACAGGTACTTGCCGCTCAACGCCCCGATGAGGCCGGTGAGCACGGCGAACACCGCCGTCAGCGAAGGCACGCCGCCGATCTTTTCCGCGATGCCCATGGCCACCGGCGCCGTGACCGACTTGGGTACCAGGGACAGCACCACGTCGTGCGGCAGGCCCAGCGCCCAGCCGATGCCGAAGGCCGACAGGCTGGCCGCGGTGCCGCCGGCCAGCGCGGCCAGCAGCAGCCTGCCCCAGCGTTCGCGCAGTTCGGCGCGCCGCTGCCACAGCGGCCAGGCCAGGGCCACGACGGCCGGGCCAAGCAGGAAATGGATGAATTGCGCCCCGGCGAAGTAGGTGGGATAGGGCACGCGCGTGGCAAGCAGCACCCCGGCGATCACGATCACGCTCCACAGCACCGGGTTGGCCCACGGCGCCTGGTGAAATCGCGTGTAGGCCGCCTGGGTGAGCACGTAGACCAGCAGCGTCGCCGTGAGGCCGAACAGGGGCGTCGCGGAAAGATAGACCCAGAGCTGGACGAAATCGGCCATGTTTCAGTCCGCCTTTTCCGCTTCGTGCGGGCCGGAGATCCGCAGCACCCAGGCGGTGACGGCCAGGCCGATCCAGGTCGAGACCACCAGCGCGAGCAGGATGCGCACGCCATAGGTGCCAATGAGCGACAGGTGGGTCATCACGCCCACGCCCACCGGCACGAACAGCAGCGACAGGTGCGACAGCAGGAAATCGGCGCATGCGGCCACCGGTGCCTGCACAAGTGGCCAGCGCAACGCGACCAGCAGCAGGATCATGCCGACCACCGGTCCGGGGAACGGCAACTGCAGTCCACGTGCCAGCAACTCGCCGATCGACTGCAGTGCGAGCAGCCAGGCCATTCCGCGCAGGGGAAGCATGGAGGCCGCCTGCTTCAGAATCGCGGCAGGTCGGGGTGGCTGATCTGCCCGCCGCGGACCAGCATCTTGCCGTATTCGGCGCAGCGGTTCAGCGTGGGAATCACCTTGCCAGGATTCAGCAGCCCCTTGGCATCGAAGGCGCGCTTCAGGCCGAACATCTGCTCGTTCTCGGCGGCGGTGAACTGCACGCACATCGAATTGAGCTTCTCCACGCCGACGCCGTGTTCGCCGGTGATGGTGCCGCCCATGGCGACGCTGGTCTCGAGGATGTCGGCACCGAACAGTTCGCAGCGGTGCAGCTGGTCGGGGTCGTTCGCGTCGAACAGGATCAGCGGATGCAGGTTGCCGTCGCCCGCGTGGAACACGTTGGCGCAGCGCAGCTGGTATTTTTTCTCCATCTCCGCGATGGCCAGCAGGATGTCGGCCAGGCGCTTCCTCGGAATGGTCGAATCCATGCACATGTAGTCGGGGCTGATGCGGCCAGAGGCGGGGAACGCGTTCTTGCGGCCGCTCCAGAAGCGCAGCCGTTCGGCCTCGTTGTTGCTGACGGTAATGGCCGTCGCGCCGCATTCGCGTAGCACCGCGCTCATGCGGCCGATTTCTTCTTCCACCTCTTCCGGCGTGCCGTCGCTTTCGCACAGCAGGATGGCTTCGGCCGTGAGGTCGTAACCCGCGTGCACGAAATCTTCGACGGCCGCCGTCATGGGTTTGTCCATCATCTCCAGCCCGGCCGGGATGATGCCGGCCGCGATCACCGCCGCCACCGCGTCGCCGGCCTTGCGGATGTCGTCGAAGCTGGCCATGATGCAGCGCGCCAGCTGGGGCTTGGGCACGAGCTTGACGGTGACCTCGGTGGTGACGGCGAGCATGCCCTCGGAGCCGATCAGCACGCTGAGCAGGTCGTAGCCCGGCGCGTCGAGCGCGTCGCTGCCGAAGGTGACCGGTTCACCCTCGATGGTGAAGCCCTGCACCTTGACCACGTTGTGCACGGTCAGCCCGTACTTCAGGCAGTGCACGCCGCCCGAGTTCTCTGCCACGTTACCGCCGATGGTGCAGGCGATCTGGCTCGACGGATCGGGCGCGTAGTACAGGCCGTACGGCGCGGCGGCCTCGCTGATGGCCAGGTTGCGCACGCCGCCCTGCACCAGCGCCGTGCGGCTCAGCGGATCGACCTTCAGGATGCGGTTGAACCGCGCCAGCGACAGCGTCACGCCCAGCGCATGCGGCATCGCGCCGCCAGACAGGCCCGTGCCGGCGCCGCGGGCCACCACCGGCACATTGAGCGCGTGGCAGGTGCGCAGCACGGCTTGTACCTCGGCATAGGTTTCGGGCAGGGCGACGATCAGCGGGCGCTGGCGGTAGGCGGTCAGGCCATCGCACTCGTAGGGCACGGTGTCTTCCGCGTTCCACAGCAGCGAATGTGATGGCAAATGGGCCCGCAGTGCTTGAACCACCTGCGCCTGCCGCTCTGTTCTTTGTAGCAGATCCTGCTGGCTGGAAGACGTGGGAGCGTTCATGGTCGGCACCTTGATGGAATGCTTCACTTTAAGTGAAATCGCACGGCGCGGGCCTGAAGAAAATGGTGGGGCCTTGTGAAAAACCCGCGCCGGAATTCAAACGACGGCGTTCTTCAGCCAGGCCGCAAAAGCCGCGCATTCCCAGCGGTCCATGGTGCCGGTGCGCCAGCACAGGTAGTGCGCATGCGGGCTGGGCACACTCTGGGAAAAGGCGGCGCCCGTGCCCAGGCGCACCAGCGCGCCGTTGTCGAGCCAGGGTGCGGCCAGCTTGAGCCGGATCAGCCCCACGCCCATGCCGGCGGCCGCGCCGTCGCACATCAGGCCGACGTCGTTGAACTGCGAACCCTCGAGCGGCTCCGGCCAGTCGAGCTTCTGCGCCTGGAACCAGGTGCGCCAGGGCTCGAGCGCCGAGCGCAGCAGTGGCACGCCTTCCAGGTCCTCTGCATGCTCGAACGGGCCGTGCTCGCGCACGAAGGCCGGCGAGGCCAGCGGCGTGACCTCGTCGCGCGTGAGGCAGACATGTTCCACGTCGGCATAACGCCCCGCGCCGAAGCGGATCATCATGTCGGCATCCTCGGCCACCACGTCGAGCAGGGGGATCGACACCTGCAGCGTGAGGTCGATCTCGGGATAGGCCTCGGTGAACTGGCGCAGCCGCGGGATCAGGATGGCCCGCGCAAAGGTCGGCGTGACGGCCAGGCGCAGCTTGCGTTTGCCGGGCGCGGGCTGGGCGCTCGGGAAGCGCTCCAGGATCGCCAGCCCCTCACGCACATGCGCCAGGTATTCGCTGCCTTCGGTGGTCAGCGAAAAATCGGCGCGGCCGAACAGCTTCAGCCCGATGATCTGCTCGAGCTGCCTGACGCGGTGGCTCACCGCGCTCGGCGTCACGCACAACTCTTCGGACGCCTGTGTCACGCTGCGCAGGCGCGCCAGCGCCTCGAAGGTCAGCAGACATTGGATCGGGGGGATGCGGGCGACACGGGAAGTAGCCATGTCGGTATTGTCGCCGCCCGGGTCGGGTGTTTGCCCGACGCCGGAGACAAGAGGCCGCTGGGTAGAATCGCCGCTCCAAATCGCCGAGTTCGGCCATAAAAACAGGGGACCCACGTGTCAGACCGTTCCAAAGTGCTGCCACAGTACCTTCTGCCCAAGCAGGCCATCACCTCGTTCGGCGGCCACGTCGCCTCGGCACGCGCGGGGGGTATCACCACCGGCATCATCCGCTGGTTCGTCCGCAAATACGGTGTCGACATGAGCGAGGCCGCCAATCCCGACATCACCAGCTACGCCAGCTTCAACGAGTTCTTCACGCGCGCGCTCAAGCCCGGCGTCAGGCCGATCGCCCTGGCCGACCTGGTGTGTCCCGTCGACGGTGCCATCAGCCAATTCGGTGCGATCGACCGCGACCAGATCTTCCAGGCCAAGGGCCACAGCTATTCCACCACGGCGCTCGTCGGCGGGGATGCCGCACTGGCCGCGCAGTTCCAGAACGGCCATTTCGCCACCATCTACCTGAGCCCGCGCGACTACCACCGCATCCACATGCCGTGCGACGGCCGCCTGCTGCGCATGATCTACGTGCCGGGCGAGCTGTTTTCGGTGAACCCGGTCACGGCGCGCGGCGTGCCCGGCCTGTTCGCGCGCAACGAGCGCGTGGTGTGTGTCTTCGATTCACCGCTGGGGCCGTTCGTGCTGACACTCGTGGGCGCCACCATCGTGGGCAGCATGGCCACGGTCTGGCAGGGCGTGATCAACCCGCCGCGCGGCCCGGTGCGCGAATGGCGTTATGAAGACCAGGACATCCGCCTGAAACAGGGCGAGGAAATGGGCCGTTTCCTGCTGGGTTCAACCGTGGTGCTGCTGTTCCCCAAGGGGCCGCTGCAGTTCAACCCGGCCTGGGCGCCGGCCGGCGCCGTGCGGCTCGGCCAGGTCATGGCCAATCGCGCCTGACGCGTCCCCGGTTTACTTGAAGACGACGGTCTTGTGGCCGTTGATCAGCACGCGGTGTTCGCTGTGCCACTTCACGGCGCGCGCCAGCACCTGGCTTTCGGTGTCTCGGCCCTGGGCCGTCAGGTCTTCCACCGTGCGGCTGTGGTCCACGCGCGCCACGTCCTGCTCGATGATCGGGCCTTCGTCGAGGTCGGCCGTCACATAGTGGGCCGTGGCACCGATGAGTTTCACGCCGCGGTCGTGCGCCTGGTAATACGGCTTGGCGCCCTTGAAGCTCGGCAGGAACGAGTGGTGGATGTTGATCGCGCGGCCGGCGAGCTTGCGGCACAGGTCGTCGCTCAGGATCTGCATGTAGCGCGCCAGCACCACGAGTTCGGCGCCCTCGGCCTCGATCACTTCATACGCGCGGCCCTCGGCCTGGGCCTTGGTGGCGGCGGTGACCGGGATGTGGTGAAACGGCACGTTGTAGCTCGCGGCGAGCTGGTAGAAGTCGCGGTGGTTGCTGATGATGGCGCGGATGTCCAGCGGCAGCAGGCCGCTTTTCCAGCGGAACAGCAGGTCGTTCAGGCAATGGCCTTCCTTGCTCACCATCAGCACGGTGCGCACCGGCGCCGACGTGGCGTGCAGGCTCCAGCGCATGCCGAAACCGTCGGCAAAGGGCTGGAGCTGCGTGCGCAGTTCCTCGAAGCCCAATGATTCGCAGGCGAATTGCACCCGCATGAAAAACAGGCCCGTGTCATGGTCGTTGTATTGCGCGGCTTCTTCGATGTTGCCGCCGCGCTCCAGCAGGAAGCCGGAGACCGCATGCACGATGCCCGTGCGGTCCGGGCAGGACAGGGTCAGGATGTAGGCGTGGTTCATAAGGCCTGGGATTGTCGCAGGATGTTTGTATGCCCCCACGCTCGTCACTTTGTGTACTCGCTGCCCCCCCGAGGGGGCGCGCCCGCCTTGGGGCGGCCCGGCGGCGGGCTGTGCTCCCACGCTCGTTACTGGGATGAACCACCCATCTGCTGCTTCATGTCGGCGCAATAGTCCTTGGCGGGCACGGCCGGTGTGGGCCAGACCGCGTCGAAGGCGGTGGCCGGCTCGGCCTGGCGACCCTCGGCCAACAGCCGTACCGTTCGCACCTTCAGCGTCGGCGGCAGGTGCAGGGGCACACCGAGCCCGTTGGCCACATGGCCGCTGCCGGCCAGCAGCACCACCACCTTGCCCGGCATCGCGGCCTCGGCGATCGTGTGCGCCATGCTGCGGTCGCGGGCGATCTGGATGCGCGTCATCGGCGCGATCTGCGCTTCGGGCAGCATCTCGCAGTGCCCCGCGCGGATCGCCTGCCGCTGGATCTGCAGTGCGGCGTCGGGCAGGTGGTCGTCGAGCCGCCGGTTGCCCATGGCCTCGCGCATGTCCAGGCGCTGCAGGTTGGCACCCAGCACCGGCACACCGGCTCGCACGGCCGTCATCACCGCCGGGCCGTACGCGGACCAGGGCCAGCCCTTGAGGTCCCAGGCCAGCACGGCCTGCACCCGGGCCTCGCTGGCATCGGGCGGCAGGCCGGCCGTGGAGCGGCCGCGTTCGGCCATCTCGATGACCAGGGCTGCCAGCCGACCGCGTTCGGCAAACGAGGCCACCACCCGTTGCTCGATGCGCTGGTGTTCGGCCGCGTCGTGTTGTTCGCCGAGCAGCACCGCGTCGGCCGGTGGCAGCGCAAGGATGCGCGCGCTGATGGCGTCCGACGCGCTGGGCGGCTTGGTGCCGGCGCAGCCGCCGATCAGCATCGCCAGCAGCAGGGAAGGGAAAAACGCGAAGGAAAGACGGCGCACTTGCATGCCGTGGATACTACGGCTGTTTTCCGCCGCGCCCCATTGCCGCCATTGCCTTGCCGCTCCGCACCTGTTTTTCCCCCATCCTGCGTGTCGCCCTGACCCTGCTGCTGGCCTTCGCGGCCGCGCAGTTGTGCCTGCTCTTGCGCACGCCGCTGCCGTGGATGATCGGGCCGCTGCTGTCCACCGGCCTGGCCTCGGTGCTGGGCGCGCCGACCTGCAGCTGGTCGCGGTTGCGCAACGCGGGGCAGTGGACCATCAGCGTCGCGCTCGGCTTGTATTTCACGCCCGAGATCACGGCCCTGGTCGGCAGCCTGTGGTGGGTCATGGTCCTGGGCATCGCCTGGGCGCTGGGTCTTGGCCTGTTGTTTGGCCGCTGGCTGCAGCGCATGCATGCGGCGCAGCTGCCTGGCATTGGCGCCGCCCAGCTGCGGGCCACGGGCTATTTCGCCGGGGCCATCGGTGCGGCTTCGGAAATGACGCTGCTGGCCGAGCGGGCCGGCGCGCGCACGGACCTGGTGGCCGCCGCGCACACCTTGCGGGTCCTGATGGTGACGCTCACCGTGCCGTTCGCCCTGCAGTTTGCCGGGCTGCACGGCGAAATGCTGGTGGTGGCGCCGGGTACGCGTGTCGTTTCGCCGGGCGGCCTGGCGCTACTGGCCGTGTGCACCGGGTGTGGCGCCTTGTTGCTGGAAAAGATGGGCCGGGCCAACCCGTGGTTCCTCGGGCCGCTGGTCGTCTGCATGGGCCTGACCATGGCGGAGGTGCAGCTCTCTGCCGTGCCGCAGTGGATGTCGAATGCCGCGCAACTGGTGATCGGTGTGAGCCTGGGTGTGCGGTTTTCACCCGCCTTCGTTCACACCGCGCCGCGCTGGATGGCGACCGTGGCCTTTGGAACGCTGGGGTTGATGGGCTTGTGCGCCGTGCTGGCGTGGGGGTTGGCCTGGGTGACGGGCTTGCATCCGGCGACCATGGTGCTGGCCACTTCGCCCGGCGGCATCGCCGAGATGGCCATCACGGCCAAGGTGTTGAATCTGGGGGCGCCGATCGTGACGGCTTTTCAGGTCTGCAGGCTGATCGCCGTGCTGATTTTGGTGGAACCGCTGTACCGCTGGACCAACGCCACGCGGTGAGGCGGCCCGCTCAGGCGCGCCTTGTATCCGTTGTGTCAGTGGATGACGACGGGGTTCTGCGCCAGTTCGGCGTAACGCTCCAGCGTGTCCTCGACTTCTTCCTGCGTGGGGGTGTTCAGGCGCCAGGCCGAAATATGCTGCTGGAACAACTCGGCCCAGGAGCCATCGAGGTAGACCTCCTTGCCCGAGCGTTTGTCGACGATCTCGAAACCGTGTCGTTCGAGCGTGGGTACCGGCAGGCCGCGGGTGGACAACACGATTCCCGACGGCAGGCCGTTGTCGGTTTCGGCCTCTTCGGGCAGCGCGTTGGCTTCCATGTGGACCACCGCGAAAGATTCAGAGTCGTAGAGCGTGTTCATGAGGGCAATGTCCTTTTTCCGTCTGAAACCAGTTTCAAGATACACCGCAGGCCGCAGCAGGGGGATTTTTCGTGTGAAAAAAACGCTGTACGGTGCAATTTGTGGCGCTTTGTGGACACCGTTCCAAACTGTTTTCCGAAGTCTAGGGAGCAGATTGCAACGATTTCCGCGATTTCAAGGTCGGCCGAGCGGCGCAGCGCGTGTCAGGGTTTGGCCACTTCCTGCAATTTCTGGTCCACGAAATCGCCATTGGCCTGCGTGATGCGGAGGCGCACCGGCAGATACCCGAGCGACGGCGCGAACCACACCTCGATCTTCTGGTCGAATTCCTTGCGCGGGTTGCGGCTGACCTTGATGGCCTGCATGGCTCCGTGGGCCAGGTTCAGGGTTTCCTCGCCATCGACGGTGAACAGCCACAGCTCCGCGTCGCGCGGGCCCACGATCTGCAGGGTGATGGTGGTGGCCGGCGGGTATTTGTCGGGTTCTCCCGCGAACATCGCCACCAGCTGAAAGATCACGCTGAGCCGGTCCTGCGCGCCGGCCAGCAGGGGCGCATCGGGCGTGTTCGCGCTGAAGGTGACCTTGCCCTTGTCGCGTTCGAAATGCGCCGCGACCTCGGTGCGCCGCTTGTCGGCGAAGCGCAGGGGCGCCAGTCCCTCGGCGGTGATCTGTCCGCTGCTCATCTGGCTGGCCGAGCCGAGCAGGAACGCCTTGACCTCCAGGATCGCGTCATAGTTGCTGCCATCCTGCATCCACAGGAGTTGCGCATTGGCGCTGTAGCTCAGGCGTTTGACCTCGCCGGTCATGTCGTAGGTGATGCGCACCGAGCCTGGAATGGCGAGCACGTTCGCGCCGACGGGGACTTCGCGCGGCGGCGGAACCGGGGCCGACTCCGGCGCGGGCGCCTCTGGTTTCGCATTCGCCACGGCCTCGGACGCGGCCGGCATCGGTTCGGGCGCGGACGCTGCGGGCTCGGCCGGGGCTTGCGGCTGCGTTGCGGCGGCGGCCAGCGGTGGCGGCGCGGTCGCGGCGGGCTGTGTTGCCGGGCGCGGTTTCCGCAGGGGCGGGTTGGGCTTGGGCGGCGGCGCAGGTTTCGGCGCCGCTTCAGGCTTCGGCGGCGGGGCGTTCAGCGTCACGGTGCGCGTGGTGAAGGCCTTCATCGGCGGCCGGATGGCCGCCAGCGGCGCGGACGGCAAGGCCTGCAACAGCAGCAGATGCACGATCAGCACCAGTGCGCCGATCAGCAGCAGGGCCCGCAGCGGAATGTCCCGGCGGCCGGATGAAAGGCGTTGACCCCTGCCGGCCTTCGCGCCGCCTGCTTCCACGTTCAATGCACTTCCCGTCGTTTGTCGTTCAGTTGAGTCGCTCGATTACCCATAATCCGGTCGATGCCGCGCGCTTCCATCAGCCCGCTCACAATCGGAAGATCCGCCGTATTCGCCACGTGCCCGAAAGACAACGAAAACCATGAAACTCGCCACCTACAAAGATGGTTCCCGCGACGGCCAGCTGGTCGTCGTCTCCAAAGACCTGGGCATGGCCCATTATGCGACCGGCATCACCAGCCGGCTGCAGCAGGCGCTCGACGACTGGGGCTTCATCAGCCCGCAGTTGCAGGACCTGTACGACGCGCTGAACCACGGCCGCGCACGCCACGCGTTCCCGTTCGACCCGAAACAATGCATGGCGCCGCTGCCGCGCGCCTACCAGTGGGCCGATGGCTCGGCCTACATCAACCATGTGGAACTGGTGCGCAAGGCGCGCAACGCCGAAGTGCCGGAAAGCTTCTACACCGACCCGCTGATGTACCAGGGCGGCAGCGACGACTTCCTCGGGCCGTGCGACGAGGTGCGCGTGCCGTCCGAGGCCATGGGCATCGACTTCGAGGCCGAAGTCGCCGTGATCACCGGCGACGTGCCCATGGGCGCCACGCCCGAGCAGGCGCTGGACGGCATCCGGCTGGTGATGCTGGCCAACGACGTGAGCCTGCGCAACCTGATTCCGGCCGAGTTGGCCAAGGGCTTCGGCTTCTTCCAGAGCAAACCGGCCACGGCCTTCAGCCCGGTCGCGGTGACGCTCGACGAATTCACGTTCCAGAACGAAAACGCTTGGCAGGCGGGCCGCCTGCACCTCACGCTGCAAAGCACGTGGAACGGCCGCAAGGTCGGCCAGTGCGAGGCCGGCCCCGAGATGACCTTCCATTTCGGCCAGCTCATCGCCCACATCTGCAAGACGCGCAACGTGCGCGCCGGCAGTGTCATCGGCTCGGGCACGGTCAGCAACAAGGGCGTGGAGGCCAAGGGCAAGATGCAGTGGCCCAACGGCTACAGCTGCATTGCCGAGAAACGCTGCATCGAAACCATCCAGGACGGCCAGCCGAGCACGGAATTCATGAAGTTCGGCGACACCATCAAGATCGAGATGAAGGGGCTGGACGGGAACAGCGTGTTCGGGGCGATCGAGCAGGAAATCGTCTCTTCGGTGGCTGATCGGGCGGCTTCCGAGGCTTAGGATGAACCAACCCCCACGCTCATCGCTTCGCGTATCGCTGCCCCCCAAGGGGGCGCGTCAATGCCGACGGGCGGCCGGGCGCCGCTGACATGCGCATCGTCCGGCAAGTCCTTCTTGCCGCCATCGGCGTCTTGGGGCTCCATGCGGTGCACGCCGCAGACTCTGTACCGACCTGTCCCTCTGCCCCGCAGCCGGTGGCTCAGGCCGAAGCCACAGCGGGCATGCGCACGGCACGGGATCGTGGCTTTTTGTGGCGCCTAGAGAAAGACGGCCGCACGAGTTGGCTGTACGGCACCATCCATGTTGCCAAGCGCAACTGGATGTACCCGGGGCCGGCAACGCGGCGGGCACTGCATGACGCCGACAGCGTCGCACTCGAACTCGACGTTTTGGACCCGGCCATCGCCGCCGAATTGAGCACGGCGATCACGGCCCGTGCGGACGCCCCGCCCCTGCCGGCCGGTCTGGCGCGACGCGTGCAGGCGCAGGCCGCTGCGGCCTGCCTGGGTGAGGGACTCGGGCGGATGCGCCCCGAGATGCAGGTGATGACCCTGGCCGTGCTGTCGGGTCGCGCTCGGGGACTGGACCCAGCCTACGGCATCGACGTGTTCCTCGCCGGCTACGCGCGCGGATTGAAAAAGGCGGTGGTGTCGCTGGAAACCCCTGCACAGCAGATGTCGCTGCTTCTGTCCGACGACCCCGCGGAAGTCGCGCAGACGGTGGAAGATGTGCTGCAGTCGCTCGAAAGCAAAAACGCCGGCCCGCAGCTGGACCGCCTGGCGGGGGCGTGGGATGAAGGCCGACTGGCGGACCTGGAGAACTATGCCGACTGGTGCGAATGTCTCGACACCCCGGAACGCCGCAAGTCCTACGATGCTTTGGTCATCGGTCGCAACCCTTCGCTGGCCCGCCATGTGGCGGACATCCATCAGTCCGGCCATTCGGTGTTTGCCGCCGTCGGCGCACTGCATATGGTGGGGCCGCAGGGCTTGCCCATGTTGCTGGCCGCGTTGGGATTCAACGTGGAGCGCGTGTTTTTCGCTTCACCGAGAATGGGTGGTCAATCGGCCTCCGACGCAAGACCGTAGGGCGTTGGTAGCTATCAAGTAAGTAGTAAGAACCAAGGAGACAAAACCATGCAACGCAGAACCCTCTTGACCTCCCTCGCCGCACTCGCCGGCAGCAGCATTGCCCCCTTCGCCCGCGCGCAGGCCGACTATCCGAACCAGGTCGTCCGCTGGATCGTGCCCTACCCCGCGGGCGGCGGCACCGACGTGCTGGCGCGGACCGTGGCCGAGGCGATGCGGGCCACGCTCGGGCAGCAGGTGGTGATCGACAACCGGCCTGGCGCCTCGACCAACATCGGCGCGCAGATCGTGGCGACCGCCAGGCCGGACGGCTACACCATCATGTCGGCCGACAACGCCCTGCTGGCCTTCAACGAACACCTGTTCGGCAAGCTCGCGTTCAGCCCCGAGAAGGACTTCAGCTACATCGGCGGCATCAGCCGGTTCCCACTGGCGCTGGTGGTGAACCCGGGTTTCGAGGCGCAGACGCTGAAGGACTTCATCGCCTATGCCAAGGCGAATCCGGGCAAGCTGAACTACGCGTCGCCCGGCAACGGCTCGCCGCACCACCTGGCCATGGAGATGTTCAAGGCGCGCACCGGCACCTTCATCACCCACATTCCCTACCGCGGCGCGGCGCCGGCCATGCAGGACGTGATGGGCGGCCAGGTGCCGTGCATGTTCCTCGATCTGGCCGCCGGCCTGCCGGTGATCCAGAGCGGCAAGGTGCGTGCGCTGGCCATCGGCTCGGCCCAGCGCGCCAGCCAGTTGCCTGGCGTGCCGACGCTGGCCGAGGCCGGCGTGGCCAATTCAGAGGTGTTCGCGTTCCAGGGCATCCTCGGCCCGGCGGGACTGCCCGCGCCGGTCGTGAGCCGGCTCAATGGCGACCTGAACAAGGCGCTGGCCAGCGCCGCGGTGCAAAAACGCATGGCCGATTTCGGCATGGAGGCCTTGCCGGGCACGCCTGAGCAGTTCCGCCAGTTCGCGCGCAGCGAGGCCTTGCGCTGGGGGCCGATCATCAAGGCGACGGGCATCAAGCTGGATTGAGTGCCGCCGTGGCGGGGCGCCGTCTGGTGCTGAAAACCTTCGCCGGTCTGGCCGTGGCGAAGGGCCTGCCCGTGTGGGCGCAGGATGCGCAAATGTTGGAAACCATCCCGCTCTGGCCCGGCACGCCGCCCGACGGGCCCGGGCCGAGCGGGCCCGAAGCCACCAGCGCAAAGGGTTCGGTGACACGGGTGGTCGAGCCGCGCCTGCGGGTGTACCTCCCGGCGCAGTCCAACGGCTGCGCCATGCTGGTGATCGCCGGGGGCGGCTACGCGCACATCGAATGCGGCCATGAAAGCACGCCCGCGGCGCGCTGGCTGCAGGCGCAGGGCGTGACGGCGTTCGAACTGGTCTATCGATTGCCCCGCGAAGGCTGGGCGCAGCCGCTGGTGCCGTTGCAGGATGGCCAGCGTGCGATGCGACTGATCCGTGCGGGCGCCCAGTCGTTCGGCATCGACGCGGCGCGTATCGGTGTGCTCGGATTTTCGGCCGGCGCGCACCTGGCCGGCATGACGGCGGTGGCGCCCGATGCGCCACGCTATGCGCCCGTCGATGCCGCGGATGCCGTCTCGGCCCGGCCCGACTGCGCGGCGCTGATCTACCCGGTGCTCACGATGTTGCCGCCGTTCGACCACACGCATGCGCGGCGCGAGTTGCTCGGCGCACGTCGATCGGCGGCGGCCGGCGAGGCACTGTCGGTGGAAATGCTGGTGACGCCCGCCGCGCCGCCCATGTTCCTGGCGCAGGCGGTGGACGACACCGTCTCGCCCGTGGACAACAGCCTGCGCATGTTCGCCGCGCTGCGCCAGGCCAAGGTGGCGGCGGCGCTGCATCTTTTCACCACCGGCCAGCACGGTTGGGGCATGGGCCCGCCAGGCAGCGAGGTGGCGGCGTGGCCGGGCTTGTTCGCCACCTGGGCTGGCCAGCACCGCTGGTGGCGCTAGCTATTTGGCAAAGGCCTTGCGCGAGCCGTCTTCGAAGACTTCGTCGTCGCGCAGCAACTGGCCGCCCGCGTCCCACACCCGTTCGCGGCTGATGCGGCCACGGGTATCGTACAGCGACTCGCCGACCAGTTTGCCGTCTGCGTCGAAAGCCTGGTGTCGGCCCACGGCGCGCCGTTCGTAGCGGCCCAGCAAAGCATACCGGCCGGTGCGCGCGGGTTGGCCGTTGTCGTGGAAATCGGTTTCGTCGATCACCTCGGTTTCGCCGTCGCGGCCATGGACGGCGCGGCTGCGCGGCTGGCCATTGAGGTAGTAGCGGACGTCGCTGGCCAGTCTGCCGTCCGCCCAGCGCTGTTCGCGCGTGAGGCCGCCGCGTTCCGAAAATTCCTTCTCGGATAGTTTGGATGCGGATTTGTCCTCGAGCTGCCAAACGGTTTCGCGCCGCAGCACTCCGTCTTCGGCGAAGCGCCGCTCGGTGCGTGTGCCGCTTTTCACCTCGTCCACGCGCGCCGGCTGGCCGCTCGCGTACAGATCTTCCAGCTTCTGCCGCTGGCCGGCTTGATAAAACACGCGCGCCTGCAACACGCCGGCGTCGTTGAACAATTCCACCGGCGCGGCGCTGGCGCCGAAGCCGCATAGCTTGGCATCGTCGACTAGCGGTGCGAGCAGCGGTTGATCGCCACAACGCAGGCCGCGCAACTGGCCGCGTGGCGTGAATTCGGCGTAGGCCAGTTCACTCTTGTTGGCGCCGCCGTAGAACGTCGCACGCTGCAACGCGCCGCCCGCGTGGTTGCGCCGCACGAGGCCGACCTCGCTGCCGTTGTCGTACGTGGCTTCGCGCAGCACCTGGCCGTCGGGTGCGAATTCGCGGGCCAGGCCCTGGCTGTTGCCGCGTTCGTTGACGCTGCGTTCGCGCAGCAGCTTGCCGTTCTGGAAGAAGCGCTCGATGCCGATGAAGCGGCCGTTCTGTAGTTCCTGCTCGCGCATGAGCTGGCCGCTGTCGCGGTCCTTGCAGCGCATCAGGCCGGTCTTGCCCGCGGTGGTGTTGCCGTTGGCGGGGTTGACGGATTCACCATTGAGCGTGCAGTCCTGGATGGCATGGGCGGAGCCTGCGAAGAGCAGGGCGGCGGCCATCGGGAGGCAACGTTTCATCCGGCCAGCTCCAACGTCAGCTGCTTGATGCCGCGGATCATCATCTCCACCGAGACGGCGACCAGCACCAGGCCCATCAGCCGTTCGAACGCCGTCACCACGCGCTCGCCGATCACGCGCTGGATGCGGTCGGCCAGCAGCAGCACGATGGCGCAGACCGTCATGGTGACGATCAACGCGGCAATCCACTCCACGCGGCGCTCCGGCGCCTGCGACACCAGCAGCAGCACCGTGGCCAGCGCCGACGGGCCGGCCAGCATCGGGATCGCCAGCGGCACGATCAGCGGCTCGCCCTGCACCGCGGCCTCGGCGTGTTCGGGCGCCGGGAAGATCATGCGCAGCGCGATCAGGAACAGCACCACGCCGCCGGCGAGTTGCAGCGACAGCTGGCTCAGGCCCATCACGCGCAGGAACGCGTCGCCCATGAACATGAAGGCCAGCAGCAGCGCGAAGGCGATCAGCACTTCGCGGACGATCACGTAGGGCCGACGCTCCGGCGCCACGTTGCGCAGTGCATTGGCGAAGATGGGGATGCCACCGAGCGGGTCGGTGATCAGCAATAAAAGGATCGTCGCCGACGCGAAGGTGTAGCCCATTGCCGGCTACTTGGCGTAGACCGCTTCGAGCGACCTGAAGCCCTTGACCTCGATCGGATTGCCGAACGGGTCGCAGAAGAACATGGTCCACTGCTCGCCGGGTTCGCCTTCGAAGCGCACCTGCGGCGGGAATTCGAAGGCCGTGCCGGCCGCCTGCAGCCGCGCGGCCATGGCCTTCCAGTCAGGCAGCGCCAGGATGATGCCGAAATGCGGCATCGGCACCATGTGTTCGCCCACGCGGCCGGTGCGCGTGGTGGCGAAAGGCTCGCCCAGGTGCAGTGAGATCTGGTGGCCGAAGAAGTCGAAATCGACCCAGGTCTCGGTGCTGCGGCCTTCGGTGCAGCCGAGCACGGCGCCGTAGAACCGGCGGGCGGCGTCGAGATCGCGGACGTGGAAGGCGAGGTGGAAGATGCTTTGCATGGCCGTGATTATCGCGCGCGCGGCCCTGAAAGCCCCCGCACGGCACCCGCCCAAAGGGCGCTGCGGCATGCTGGACGCCGGAATCGCCGAACCGCCAAGGAGCCCCCGACCATGACCCCCACCGAAACCCGCGCCATCGTCACGCTGAGCCTGCTGGCCGCTTTCGCCGACGGCGAAAAACACGAGCGCGAACGCGCCGAGATCAAACGCATCGCCGAGGGCCTGTCTCAGGCCGACGGGGTGAGCCTGCCCGCGCTGTACCAGGACGTGTTGATGAAACGTGTCGATGTGGCCTCGGCGGCGGGCGCGTTGACCAGCGTGGACGCGAAACAACTCGCCTACGAAATGGCGGTTTGCGTGTGTGACGCCGACGGCGCGCATTCCGCAGCCGAGCAGCGGTTCCTCGCCGACCTCAAGACCGCGCTGGGCCTGGGCGCCGCGGCCGACCAGTTCACGCAGCAGGCCGAAGCCCTGGCCGCGGCGCCGCTGGCCACGGCCGCCGCCGCGCCTGCCGCGGTGAACGACGCCGAACTCGACAAGACCATCCTGCATGCCGCCATCCTGAATGGCGCACTCGAGCTGCTGCCCGAATCGCTGTCCACCATGGCCATCATCCCGCTGCAGATGAAGCTGGTCTACGGTATCGGCCGGGCGCATGGTTTCGAGCTCGATCGCGGTCATGTAAAGGATTTCCTCGCCACCGTGGGCGTGGGCCTGACCTCGCAGTACCTGGAGCAGGCCGGCCGCAAGCTGCTCGGCGGCTTGCTGGGGCGTGTCGGCGGCGGGCTGCTGCGCGGCGTCGGGCAACAGGCGGTGAGCACCGGCATGAGTTTCGCGTCCACCTATGCACTCGGACACGTGGCCAGGCAGTACTACGCTGGCGGGCGGACGCTGTCCACGCAGATGCTGAAGCAGGCCTATGACCGGGTCACGCAGGAAGCGCAGGGCCTGCACACGCGTTACCTGCCCGCGATGCAGGAAAAGGCGCGCACGCTGGACGCGGGCAAGCTGCTGGCCATGGTGCGCGGCGGCTGAGCCCGCACATCGCCGCCGAGGCCGCATTGGAGTAAGCTGTTGCACACAAAAAAGCCCAGCCCCATTCCACCTTGGAGACAACCCGATGAGCGACGCACCCAATTTCGACTTCAGCAAGTTCGTGCCCGGTTTCGATTTCCTGCAGAACCTCGCCAAGGGCGCCTCGCAGAAGATGCCGCAGATGCCCAAGCTCGGCAACTGGGTCGCGCCCACCATCAATGTGGAAGAGCTGGACAAGCGCATCGACGAGCTCAAGGCCGTGCAATTCTGGCTCGACCAGAATGCCACCGCGCTCAAGGCCACGATCCAGGCGCTGGAGGTCCAGAAGATGACGCTGGCCACCCTGCGCGGCATGAACTTCAGCATGGGCGACCTGGCCGATGCCTTCAAGATCAAGACGCCGGCGCCGGCGGCCGAACCCTCGCCGGCGCCCGCGGCTCCGGTGCAGGAGACCGCTGCCGCCACCGACGACGACGCCAAGGCGGAGGATCCGCCCGCGAATGCCGCAGGCGTGGCACCCGGCGTGGTCGATCCGCTGCAATGGTGGAATTCGCTGACCCACCAGTTCCAGCAGATCGCCGCCAGCGCCATCAAGGACGCCACCGCCAAGACCGCGGTGGACGGCAGCACGGCTGCCAATTTCGCCAAGGAAGCCTTCAAGAGCGCCGAGGAATTCGCCAAGGTGGCGACCAAGCCGCTGACTGCCGCGGTGGCCAAGCCGGCCGCCAAGGCCGCTGCCAAGAAGGCCCCGGCCCGCAAGGCCGCGAGCAAGACCAGCGCCGCCGCGAAGAAGCGAACGCGTTAGATTTTCAAACCAACCCTGAGCACCCGCGGAGCCGCAATGAAATTGTTCCCCTATGGCCACGCGACGCATCCGCAGTGGCGCATGGCCGCCGGCCTCGTGCTGGCGCAACTGCGCGCCCACATGGCCTTGCCCGACTACGCCAGCGCGCCGACGCTGGGCCTGCTCTACATCACCGACCACTACGCCACCGAGGCGCAGGAGATCCTCGACCACCTGGGCGCCGAGTTGCCCGAGGTCACCGACTGGTCGGGTACGGTGGGTGTCGGCATCGCCACCAACAACGCCGAATATTTCGATGAACCGGCGATGGCGGTGATGCTCTGCGGCATCCCGAGCGACCAGTACCGCGTGTTTTCCGGCGTGGCACCGCTGGGCATCGGCTTCGAGGCCCATACCGCGCTGGTGCACGCCGATGCAGGCACGCCCGACGTGGTCGACCTGATCGCCGAGATGGCCGCGCGTACCGACACGGGGTACCTGTTCGGCGGGCTGGCCTCGGGCCGGTCCAAGGCCGTGCAGTTCGCCGTCGGCGGCAACGGCAACATCAAGGGGCACGGCGCGGCGGGGGGCGTATTCAGTGGCGGGTTGAGCGGCGTGGCTTTTGCCGAGGGCGTGAAGCTGGTGTCGCGCGTGACGCAGGGCTGCCAGCCGATCGCGCCGGTGCGCACCATCACCGGGGCCGAAGGCAACGTGGTCACGACGCTGGACGACGAGCCCGCGCTGGCGGTGCTGATGCGCGACCTCGGTGCCACGCTCGAGCAGCCGCGCGACGCGTTGGCCAAGGTGCGTGCCACGCTGGTCGGCCTGATGCCGGCCCCTGGGTCACCGGGCAGCGATGCCGTGGCCCGTGCGGGCAGCTTCGGCAGCGACGTGGTGGTGCGCCACATCATCGGCCTCGACCCGGGGCGCCAGGGCGTGGCCCTGGCCGAGGTCGCCACCGTGGGCACCCGCATGGCGTTCTGCCAGCGCAACATGGCCGCGGCGCGGGCCGACCTGGTGCGCATCTGCGCCGAGATCCGCGAAGAGCTCGAACCCGAGGAAATGCCGATCGAAGCCGCCACCGCGCTGGCCGCGCCCGAGGCCCAATCCGCGCCGCACCCGGCCCGGCGCATGGCCGGTGCGGTCTATGTGAGTTGCGCGGGCAGAGGCGGCCCCCACTTCGGCGGGCCGAGTGCCGAGATGCAGATCGTGCGGCGGGCCTTGGGCGACGTGCCGCTGGTGGGGTTCTTTGCAGGCGGCGAGATTGCGCGCCAGCATTTGTATGGCTACACGGGTGTCCTGACCGTGTTCACCGCATAAGGCAACCACCCCCGTTCGTGCCGGGCCTGTCGAAGCCCGGGGACCAGCGCTTCGACAAGCGCAGGCCCTTCGACAGGCTCAGGATGATCGGCTGCCCTTCGACAAGCTCAGGGCGAACGGCTCAAAGGCTTAATAGCTTAGCGTGTCGCGGGCGCGATCACACCTGCGATGGGTGTGCCCGTCATCCCCGTGAACGCGAAGTCCACCTCCGGCGCCAATCCGCTCACGATGCGCGCCACCGACTTGCCGGAGCCGCAGGCATGCGTCCAGCCCAGCGTGCCGTGGCCGGTGTTGAGGAACAGGTTGGGCAGCTTGGTCTTGCCGATCAGCGGCACGTTGCTCGGCGTGGCCGGGCGCAGGCCGGTCCAGAACTGGGCCTGGCTCGCATCGCCCGCGCCGGGAAACAGTTGCTCCACGCGGCGCACGATGGCTTCGCAGCGCACGGCGTTCAGGTCGCGGTCGTAGCCATTGAATTCGGCCGTACCGGCGATGCGCAGGCGGTCGCTGCCGTCCGAGGTGTAGCGCGAGAAAACGAGTTTGAATTCGTCGTCCGTCAGGCTGACCTGGTGCGCCATCGAGGCATCCTTCACCGGCATCGTCACCGAATAACCCTTGGCCGGGTAGATGGGCAGGCGGATGCCCAGCGGCTGGGCCAGCAGCGGGCTCAGGCTGCCCATGGCCAGCACCACGGCGTCGCCGCGGATGCGCTGGAAACGGCCCTCAAAGTCGGTCGCTTCCACATGGTCGATGCGGCCACCCAACTCGCGCAGCGCGGTGATGTTGTGGCTCATCAGAAACTTCACGCCGTTGGCCTCGCATTGTTGGGCCAGCGCCCGCGCGAACTTGTTGGCGTCGCCCGATTCGTCTTCCTGCGTGTAGGTGGCGCCGGCCAGTTGCGGGCGGATGTGGCGCAGCGCGGGCTCCAGGCGCACGGCTTCATCGGCCGAGATCACCTGGCGGTCGCAGCCGAGCGCGCGCATCTGCTCGGCAGGGGCCTGCGCCGCGTCGAATTCCTTCTGCGTGGTGTAGAAGTGCAGGATGCCCTGGGTGCGCTCCTCGTACGCTATACCGATGTCACGGCGCAGCGCTTGCAGCGTGTCGCGGCTGTAGGTGCCCAGGCGCACGATCTGCTCGATGTTGTGGCGCGTGCGCGCCGGCGTGCATTCGCGCAGGAACTGCAGGCCCCAGAGCCACTGCCGCATGTCCGCGCGCAGGCGAAACAGCAGCGGCGCGTCTTCGCGGCCCAGCCACTGCAACAGTTTCAGTGGTGCGCCCGGGTTGGCCCAGGGCTCGGCATGGCTGACCGAGATCTGCCCGCCGTTGGCGAAGCTGGTCTCGGCCGCGGGCGTGGCCTGGCGGTCGATCACGGTCACGTCGTGGCCGAGCTGGTTGAGGTAATAAGCGGAGGAAACGCCGAGCAAGCCGGCGCCGAGTACGGTCACGCGCATGATGAGAACCTTTTAGCGGTCTAGCGCTTGAGGGTCGTGCGTGAGTAGCTATGGAAAATGTAGCAACCCAGGCTTGTGCCTCAAGTTGCCGCTCCCCCTGTCCTTGGTACCTGAGAGATTCGCCACCGGCACGCGCCAGCGGGTTGCTCCTTCGGTGCACCATGGCTGGCATGGTGTCTCTTCAGACGGCTTTTTCAGTGGATGCAGTACGGGACCTGAGCGTTCATGGGAGTTTGCGCCTTCGGTGGAACGGCGTGGCCGTTCGCTCTCCTGCGGCGCGAATTGTACAGGCGATGTCTTCGGGCGTGTGTGCGGCTTGCGTTTTTCAAACCGCGTTGCCTTGCGGGCGAGGCTCCTGCGCCAGATCGGCGTAGTCCACCGCGTACTTGACGAGGGCGGCCCGGCCTTCGATGTGCAGTTTGCGGCGCAGGTGCAGGCGATGCGTCTCGACGGTGCGGATCGACGCGCCCAGCCTGGCGGCGATTTCCTTGTTGGAGTGGCCTTCGGCCAGCAGCGCCAGCACGTCGGCCTCGCGTTGGGTCAGGCTCCGCGGCGATCGCTGCGGTGGCTCGGTGTTGTCGAGGAACGTATGCAGCGCGGGGCTGAAAAAGCGTCTGCCCGCATGGACTTCGGTGATCGCCTGCACGAGTTGTTGCGCCGGTGCGTCCTTCAGCACGTAGCCGCACACGCCGAGGTCGATGGCGCGGCGCACGTATTCCGGATCGCAATGCATGGACAGGACCAGCACCCGGATCTGCGGGAAGCGCTCGCGGAACAAGGCTGCCAGGTGGATGCCGCTGCCGTCCGGCATGCGGATGTCGGTCAGCACCAGGTCGGGCTGCAGCGCGGCGGCCAGGGCCAGGGCTTCGTCCACGCCGGACGCCTCGCCAGCCACGCCGATGTGCTCGGTCGCCTGCAGGCGCATGCGCACGCCATCGCGCACGAGCGGGTGGTCGTCCACGAGCAGTACCCGGATCGGTGCGCTCATGCGGGCAAGGCGCCAGTTGGGGCCATCGGCGACCAGCCGCTGCCCGGTATCTCCTCGTCGGGCAACACGGCGCGGATGCGCGTGCCGAAGCGGCTGGAGGTGATGCCGAAGCGTCCGCCGAGGCCTTCGATGCGTTCGCGCATGTTGCGCAGCCCGATGCCGTCCCTGCGGTCGGCCTGCACCTTGCGCACCGCAAAGCCGTTGCCGTTGTCCAGCACCGACAGGCTGACCCGGTTGCCGCTGAACTTCAGCACCACGTCGATCCGCGAGGCCTTCGCATGGCGTTGCGCGTTGGTGAGCGCTTCCTGTGCGACGCGGAACAGCGCGGTGCTGTGGCTGGTGGGCAACGTCAGCGGGTCGCCGCGCAACACGAAGCGCAGGCGGCAATCGCCGTGTTGCTGCGCCTGCTCCGTCAACAAGGCCAGGGCAGCCGCCAGGCCCAGGTCGTCGAGCAGGGCCGGCCGGAGGCCGTGGGACACCCGGCGGATCTCCACCAGCGCCTCGTTGAGCCGGGCCAGGCCGGTGTCGAGCACCTCGGCGGGCGCGGCGGCCGGATGGGCGGGTGTCTGCAATTGCAACTGAGCCGTCTCCAGCAGGAATTTGGACGACACCAGGACCTGCACCACGCCGTCGTGCAACTCCCTCGAGACCCGCAGCCGCTCGTCTTCCTGCGAACGCACCACGCGCTGCGCAAGGCGGCGCAGCTTGGCGCTGAGCACGCGGTGGTCGCTGATGTTCAGTGCCAAGCCGGCGATGCCGATGAGCACGATGCAGGCCGCGGCGATCGCATAGATGCGCAGCCGTGTGGCATGGATGTTCTCCTGGGCGCGCTGGTCGATGCGGCGCAGTGTGTTCTCGACGTCGTCGAGGTAGATGCCGGTGCCCACCACCCAGTCCCAGCCGTCCATCAGCGTGACATAGGCCAGCTTGGGCACGGTCTGCTGCGAAGAAGGTTTCTGCCAGTGGTAACGCACCATGCCGCCGCCGTTGCGCGCGGTGGAAATGATCAGCTTGGCCGGGATCTCGCCGACGGGGCTGGACGGATCGCACAGGTCGACGCCGGCCTGGCCCATCTGCCGCGCATCGAGCAGCACGTTGTTGTCCTTGTCGTAGACGAAGAAGTAACCGTCGCCGCCGAATTTCATCGAAGTCAGCACCGCCAGCGCCTGCCGCTGCTGCGTGGCCAGCGGCTGGCCATTGCTGGCGATCTGCTGCAAGGCGCTGGTGGCCAGTTGCACGTAATGGCGGAGTTCGGTTTCCTTGCTGTGCAGATAGGCGGACTCGACAAGTTCGCGTTCCTGGTGCGCGAGTTTGAGCGTCTGGTGTTGCACCGTCAGCGCCACCAAACCCAGTGCGAGAAGGATGGGCACGGTGGTGAAAAGGGCCAGTTTCAGCCGTAGTTGCATGAAAAACGGGTTGGATGGTGAATGGACGAGGCCTGACTATCTTCTGCTGGCGAATGGCGTCAATCGGGTTAACGCTATTGGCAAAGGATGAAATGCACCTTTTGGGTGCTATTCGAATTCGAGGCAGGAGCGCCGATATTTCTGAATGCTTGCGTAGTAGTGCGTAGGGGAAAGAGATGGTGTGGCTTCGCTGGGCGAATTCTAGAATTCATCAAGCAAATTAACCGCTTCGATATCTGTAAATAACCGGAAGAAGGTATTTGCCGAGACTGGGATATTCAATTGAATTCAAGAATTTCCAGTTTTGTTTTTGCTGTTTATTAGAAAAGGGAAATACCATGGTTCAACGCAAACAGTATCGAAATACGAGCAGCCTGATTGCGGCATTGGCCGTCGCCGCACTGTTGGGCGGCTGCGCCGTGCCAGCCAAGCGCGAAGTGTTGTCCACCACGCAGATCTATCCGGCGATCGGGCCGTATTCGCAGATGGTGGCGCACGGCAACACGCTTTATTTCTCCGGCGTGTTGCCGTTGAACGCAGCCGGCAACGCGGTCGTCGGTACCAGCATCGAGGAACAGACCCGCGCCGTGCTCGACTTCATCGGCGCCAAGCTCAAGTCGCAGGGGCTCGGCTACGAGGACGTTTTGTCGTCTTCGGTCTACATGAAGGACCTCAACGAATTCGCCGCGATGAACAAGGTCTACGGCGAGTATTTCCGCACCAATCCACCGGCCCGCGCCACAGTCGAAGTCGCGCGCCTGCCACGCGACGTGAAGATCGAAATCGCCGTCATCGTCGGCCGCCGCTGATCCATCCGAGCCACCCCGAATCAACCCACAAAGAGGCAATCCCATGAACGAAATCCAAGAAATGAGCCGGGCGGACGCTCGCAGTTCGGCGCCTGTCCAGGCCCGCGGCCTGGACGCGACCGGCTGGACCGCCAAGCGGCGAGACTTCCTGCGCATCCTGGGCTACGGTGCCGGCTCGATGGCCCTCGGGCCCATGCTTGCGGCCTGCGGCGACAGCAACGCGCAGACCACCGCAGAAACGCTGCGGGCGCAACTGGTACAGGACGAAGCCTTCTGGACCGAAGTGCAGAAGATGTTCATCCTTGATCCTTCGAAGACCTACATGAACATCGGCACGGCCGGCTCCATGCCGAAGGTGGTGCTCGACCTGTTCGCCGAGGAAAACCGCAAGAAGGCCGCCGATTCCGGCAACGGCTACTCCAATCTGCTGGCCCAGCGGCAGCAGGTGGCGCCGGGCTTCGGCGTCGACGCGGACGAACTCGCCTTCTCCGCCAACACCTCGTCGGGCATGTGCCACGCGATCCTCGGACTCGACTGGCAGCGCGGCGACGTGGTGGTCACCACCAACCACGAACACGGCGGCGGCGACACGCCGCTGAAGATCGCCACCGACCGCTACGGCATCGAGGTCTCGCGCATCGCCATGCCGGTGGGCAACAACCAGACCGCCGCCACCTATGTCACGCTGTTCGACGACCGCATCAAGCAGCTCAAGGCGCAGGGCAAACGCGTGCGCGCCATGATGTGGTCGTCACCGACCTACAAGACCGGCACCATGCTGCCGATTGCCGACCTGATGACGGTGGTGAAGGCGCACGGCCTGATCAGCATCGTCGACGGCGCCCACCTGCCGGGCATGATGGCCTACAACTACGGCGAGCTCGGCATGGACTTCATGTCCGGCGCGGGCCACAAATGGCAATGCGGCCCGGGCTCCACCGGCATCCTGGTGATCCGCAACAAGATCCGCGCCTCCAATCCGCTGCCCTTGCCCAAGTGGTACCCGATCCACACCAGCACCTACCCGGCGCTGGAGCGCGCCAACAGCGCCACCGCCACCTACGACGTGGCGGCCAGCGTGACCTCCTGCGGCAGCGTGCACACGCCGATGTTCCTGGCCCTGGTGGAGGCCTGCGCGCAATGGGACAAGATCGGCCGCAAGAAGATCGAGACCTACGACATCACGATGGCTTCCTATCTGAAGGAAAAAATCGTCGAGCGCTGGGGCGTGGACAGCCTGTACTCCCCCAAGGACGACCCGAAGCTGTTGTCCGCGTTGACCTCGTTCAACCCGTTCCAGGTCAAGACCGACGTCATGGACGCCACCAAGTCCAACACCTTCGTGGCGCGCATGCTGAGCGACTATCCGCAGCACTTCGTCGTGCGCAACGCCAACTTCTCGGTGATCGGCGCGCCGTCCGACCACTACGGCGTGCGCGTGTCGACCCATGTCTGGCACGACGCCAACGACATCGACCTGCTGGTCAACGCGATGTGGGACCTGTCGCGCAAGATGTGAGCCCGGTTCCTCGAACGTCATGCGGCGTGTCCCTGCGCCGGTGACCTGTGTTGCCCCCTCGTCGTCCACGACGCAGGGGGCTTTTTTCATGCGGGCGACGCATCGGTCCCGGGCTGGGCGCCATCCGAAAGGCATTTGGACATCGGCTGTGCCGTCATCCCGAAGGCCGAAATGGGCGCCCCGGCGTTGCTGAAGCCGCGTCGTTCGTAGAAGCGCAGGGCTGTGCACGTGCTCTCGAGGCGAAGCTGGGTGTCGCCGCGCGCTACGGCGTGCAACTCGATGGCCCCAAGCAAGGCACGGCCAACGCCTTGGTACAAGAATTCGGGCAGCGCGTAACACAACAGGATTTGCCCACCTTGGGGCCATGCCGAATCCCACAATGCGCGTTTCGACGGAAGCGGCGATGCAGAAATTGCTTGGCTGGGCGATCCACGCCTCGACGTGGTGGGCCTTTTTGTTGCGTAGCCAGGCTTCGACCAGTGCTTGCTCGTTTCGATGATCCTTGGCACAAGACTCTGTGATCGATCGACAGATCACGTTGCTGATGGCCCCGGCATCGGAAAGGCTTGCGAGACGGGTTTTCATGTCCATGATTTGCTGCGATGGTTCGGCACATGCCGCTTCATTCATTGACCGTCTCTCGGCTGATGCATCACGTCGCCGATCGTCCGGGCGCCAGGCGCATAGGCCGCCATCGCGACGCCGACCAGGCACACGAACACGGCCGTGACGCCGAAAGGCAGCACCGTGCGGCGCACGGCGGTGCGCATCCAATGGCTGCCGCCCGCGCCCCGGAGGTGGCGGTACAGCGAATACGAAAGTGCGCCATCGAAGAGGATTTCGGCGAACAGGGATGGCGCCAGATAGACGACGTAGAACGAGGCCAGTGCCAGGCCCAGCGCGAGCAGGATCACCATCAGGGGGACGGTGAACTCGTCCGTGTCGGCGACGGCGCTCGCCGCGTCTCCCAAGGGTGTGGAAGACGTGGGCTCGTCGAGCGAGACACCGCTCGTGGTGTCGAAAGACCGGCTGGCGCCAGCGCCGCCGAAGTTGCCGCCCCCACCGCTGGACATGGGCACTGGTGGCCGGACGTCGCCGCCGCCAGAGGGGATCAATTCGCCCACGTCCGGAAGATCGATGTAGTCGCTGGCCGTGGTGCGCAGCCACAGCCAGAGCAGAAACAGGAAGAACAGGTAGGCCAGCCCCAGCGCCAGAGGGTAGCGAAGCGCCATGCTGTCGATGCCGGCATGGAGCAGCACAAACGAGGCCAACAAGCCGAATGCGCCCGTCAGCCCGACAAGAAAGCCCATCTGCAGGCGCGGGAACGACCGCTCCCGGAGTTCAGCGCTCAAATGCAGTACCGCGTGGTAGCGGGAGCGCCCTGGTGGATGGCGGCGTGTCGTCATCGGTGGATCTGCTGGTTTTGCCGGGTTTTGGAAATCCGATCTTAGCCAGCCGGGCCCGCTTCCCAGCTTAAGCGAAACTGAAACGCGCCGGCATCGGTCCGCACTCGACGCCGTTGCTCACCGCCGCAAGGCCGCAAAAGCCGCGAATTCCCAACGTCGCATCCCCAGCAGCAGCGTGTAGCCTTCGCGGTCGCTCTCCGCCAGCTTCTGGTCCGCCAGATGCTGCTGCGCAAAGTCCTGCGCCACGCGCTGCAGCCGCTCCATGAACGCCGGCGCAAGCCCGCGGCTGACCGAGCCGTGCACCAGCAGCAGGCCTTCGCCCGGGCCGTCGAAGCCGCCGGCGTAGTAGTCGAGCACGGCGTCTTCGCGGAAGAAGTTCATCACCGGACCGTGCGGGCGCCAGCGGAAGGTCTTGGCCAGCTTCAGGCGGTAGCGGTTCATCGGGCGCAGTTCGATGATGCCCAGGCGGTCGAGTTGCGCCAGATATCCGATGCCTTCGGCCGCGCTCAGGCGATAGGCGCCGGTGATCTGTTCCAGCGTCCACTGGCTCAACACGCAGATCGCCACCAGCAGCAGCTTCTTGTCGGCCACCACGGCGCGCTCCTGGGCTTGCGTGAGTTCGGCCAGCAGCGGCTGGTTGTCGGCGACGCGGCGGGCGAGGTCGGCGAAATCGAGCTTGAGCGCGCGGCAGATGGCGTCGATGCGCGACAGCGGCATGTCGCCCTTGGCCAGCATGCGTTTGACGCTCGACTCCGCCATGCCCAGCGACCTTGCGAGGTCGGCATAGGTCATCTGCGCGGACTTGAGTTCTTTTTTGAGCGCGAGGACGAGGTCGGCGGTGGTGCTCATGGTCGGGCCTGTGCGGGAGGATCGGGAAAGTATCGTCGTCCGATACTAGCGGCACCGGGGTGCGTATTCCCGGTGTTCAGGTGCCCAGGGTGACCGTTGGGGCGTTTAAGCTTCGGCCTGCTTCATTTCAACCGGCCCGAGACAACATGCAAGAAACCATCGACCTGGCCGCCGGGCCACAGCATCCCAACCAATTCGCGCTGCTGCGCCAGCGCCGCTTCGCGCCGTTCTTCTGGACACAGTTCGCCGGCGCGGCCAACGACAACCTGTTCAAGTTCGCCTTCACCGTGATGGTGACCTACCAGCTCAGCGTCGGCTGGCTGCCGCCGAAGATGGCGGGGCTGGTGATCGGGGCCTTGTTCATCCTGCCGTTCCTGCTGTTCTCGGCCACCTCGGGGCAACTCACCGACAAATGGGACAAGACGCGCATGTTCCGTTTCGTGAAGAACCTGGAAATCGGCATCATGCTGCTGGCCGCCTGGGGCTTCTACGCGGCCAACGTGCCGGTGCTGCTGGGCTGCACCTTCCTCATGGGGCTGCATTCCACCTTGTTCGGCCCGGTGAAGTTCGCCTACCTGCCGCAGGTGCTTCGTTCGAGCGAACTCACCGGCGGCAATGGCATGGTGGAGATGGGTACCTTCGTGGCCATCCTGCTGGGCAACGTGGCTGGCGGCCTGCTGGTGGCGGTGCCCGAGATCGGCCACCTGCAGGTGGCCATCGCCTGCGTGGCGCTGGCCGTCGTGGGCCGGGTGGTCGCGCAGTTCATCCCGAGCGCACCGGCCACCGATCCGGGCCTGGTGGTCAACTGGAACCCCGTCACCGAGACCTGGCGCAACCTCCGGCTGGCGCACGGCAACCTGGTGGTGTTCCGTTCCCTGCTCGGCATCAGCTGGATGTGGTTCTTCGGCGCGGTGTTCCTGAGCCAGTTCCCGAGTTTCGCCAAGGAGGTGCTGCATGGCGACGAGCAGGTGGCCTCGTTGCTGCTGGTGGTGTTTTCCATCGGCATCGGCACGGGTTCGCTGCTGTGCGAGGTGCTGAGCCGGCGCCATGTGGAGATCGGCCTGGTGCCGCTGGGCGCGATCGGCATGAGTGTGTTTGCCATCGACCTGTACTTCGCCTCGCGCGGGCTGCCACCGGCCGATGGCCTGCATCTTCTGGCGTTCGTGAGCCAGCCCGCGCACTGGCGGGTGATAGCCGACCTGGCGCTGCTGAGCCTGTTCGCCGGCCTGTACAGCGTGCCGATGTATGCGCTGATCCAGATGCGCAGCCAGCCCACGCACCGCGCGCGCATCATCGCGGCCAACAACATCCTGAACGCGTTGTTCATGATCGCCAGCTCGGTGATCGCCGGTGCGCTGCTCGGCGCGGGCGCCAGCATTCCGCAGATCTTCCTGTGCGTGGGCATCGCCAACGCCGTGGTGGCCGGCTACATCTTCCTGCTGGTGCCGGAATACCTCCTGCGCTTCGTGGCCTGGATGGTGTCGCACATCGTCTACCGATTCAAGGTCCGGGGCGACGAGCACATTCCGGTCGAGGGCGCGGCCATCCTGGCCTGCAACCACGTGAGCTTCGTCGATGCCGTGCTGCTGATGGCCGCCAGCCCTCGGCCCATCGTCTTCCTGATGGACCACCGCATCTTCCGGGTGCCGGTGCTGGGCTGGCTGTTCCGCCTGGCCAAGGCCATTCCCATCGCGCCGCGCGCCGAAGACCCGGTGGCCTACGAAGCCGCCTTCGCGGCGGCGGCCAAGGTGCTGCAGGACGGCAACCTGCTCGGCATCTTCCCCGAAGGCGGTATCACCAGGGACGGCACGCTGCAGCCGTTCAAGGGCGGCATCATGAAAATCCTGGAAACCGCGCCCGTGCCGGTGGTGCCGATGGCGTTGACCAACCTCTGGGGCTCCTACTTCAGCCGGGTGGAGCAGGGCGGGGCGATGGTGCGGCCGTTCCGGCGCGGCGTGTTCAACCGCGTGGGCCTGAACGTGGGGGCGGCGATGACCGTGGCCGAAACCACACCCGAAGCGTTGCGCGCGCGTGTCGACACGCTGCTGCGCGCGCGGACCTGACGGACCCAGGGAATCCACTTACGCCAACCGGCGTAGAACGACCCCTCGACCCTCGGCCGCGCGGCGCCTATAGTGCTGGCCCAGTCCATCACTCTGGAGGTGTCGCATGTCCACAGCCGTCCGTTGGCTCACACTGGGAGCAGCATCGCTGCTGATGGCGGTCTCTCCAGTCCATGCGCAGAAGGCCGGATCGGTCGAGCGTGGCAAATACCTGATGCAGGGCGTGGTGGCTTGCGGCAATTGCCACACGCCGCGTGGCCCGCAGGGCGAGCCACTGTTCGATAAAGGGCTTTCGGGCGGCATGGTGTTCGACGAGCCGCCGTTCAAGGCCTATGCACCCAACATCACGCCGGATCTGCAGACCGGCATCGGGAAGTGGACCGACGCCGAGTTGGCCAGGGCCATCCGCGAAGGCATCCGGCCCGACAAAACCATCATCGGCCCGCCGATGCCCGTGGCGTTCTACCGCCACCTCTCGGACCGCGATCTGGCGGCGATCATCGCCTACCTGCGAGCCCAACCGGCGGTCGCCAATGAAGTGCCCAAGTCGAGCTACCGAATCACCTTGCCGCCCGACTACGGGCCGCCGGTGAAGGCCGTGGCCACGCCGTCGCCGAAGGACCGCGTGCGCTACGGCAAGTACCTCGCCGACATCGGCCATTGCATGGAGTGCCATACGCCACGCGATCCGCAGGGCATGCTGCAGATGAAGCACGTCGGTGCCGGTGGCCAGGTCTTCAACGGGCCCTGGGGCCAGAGCGTCGCGCGCAACCTCACGCCGCACGAAAGCGGCCTGAAACCGTGGACCGATGCCCAGATCGTCGCCGCGATCCGTGAGGGGCACGACCGGCAAGGGCAGCCATACAAGCCGCCGATGGCGTTCGGCTTCTACAAGAACATCAGCGATGCCGACATGGCCGCACTCGTGGCCTACCTGCGATCGCTCCAGCCGCAGCCGTTCGCCTTGGCAAAGAACTGAACCGTCAGGCGAAAGGCCCGAGGTAGTCGGTCTTGCCCACTGGCACGCCCTGCTGGCGCAGAATGGCGTGGGCGGTGGCGACGTGGAAGAAGAAATTGGGCAGCGCGAACTGCAGCAGGAAGTCCAGACCGGTGAAGGTGACATCGAGCTTGCCGGTCTTCAACGCGATCTCGCGCGTCTCGCTGCCGTCGAAGGCCGGTTCGTCCACACTTTGCAGGAATGCCCGTGTCTTGGCGATGCGCTCGCGCAACTCGGCGATGCTGGTTTCGTTGTCCTCGAAGCGCGGCGCCGCCCCGCCGGTCAGCCGGGCGATGGCGTTCTTGGAGGTATCGGAGGCGCGCTGGATCTGGCCGGCCAGGTTCAGCATGTCGGGTGCGAGCCGCGCGTCGACGAGGGTCTTCGCGTCGACCCCCCGGCTGGCGGCGAAGGCCTCGGCCTTGTCGAGATAGCTGGACAGAACGCCCAGGCCGCGCAGGTAGACGGGAATGGACAGGCGATGCGCGATAGGGCTCATGGTGTGACGGTGGTTGGCAGTGGGGAAGCCGATGTTAGCGAGACGCCGGCCATCGTGCATGGCGCGGTGAAGGCGGCCCTGCGTTCTGTCCGTAGTACCGGGGTAGCGTCCCGGGGCTGCCGCTGCTAAGCTTTCGCACCCACGCCGCGCACGCCGAACTGTCCAGCCCATTGCAGGAAAGGAGACCGAGCATGTCCATCGCATCCATCAAGGCCCTCAAACTCGCGCCCCTCGACGATCTCGACATCGAGATCGAGCGCGGCAAGAGTGTCGGCGGCGCGGCTTCGGCCGCCATCAATGCCGGCGGCATCGTGGCCTTCGACGCGGGCATCGGCGGGGAAGAGCAGGAAGATGTCCTCTACTCCATGCAGTTCGCGCAGCGCGCGGCCAGCGCGGCGGCCGACCGCTACACCCAGGTCAAGGCGTGGTACCAGGAGTACGTGCGTGTGCTCGGCGAGACTGGCTGGGTGATGGGCGGCTTCAACCTCAATGCGCAGAAGGTCGACCAGTCCGAGGTCGAGGTGGCCAAGGCCGCGCTGGAAATCCTCGCCGCCGCGGCCACCGGCCCGCAGTCGGTGGTGCTGCTTGCCGCGATCAAGGCGCTCAAGGGCATGGCCAAGGACGACGGCTTCATCACGCTGTTCGAACACTACGGCGCCAAGGGCCTGGTCGGCAACTTCCAGATCAGTGACGTGCAGAAGGGGCCCAATGGCGCCCTGTCCATCGTCACCGGTGCGTTCCAGATCGAGATGGCGGAGCGGCAGGACAAGTTCCTGTTCTTCACCTGGCACAAGAAGGGTGTCTCGGTGTGGGGCGACGCCATCCGCGCCACCTTCAACCGCACCTATTACGCAGACCTGCGCCAGACGGTGCGCGACATGCTGGGCAAGGAAGGCCGCAAGGCCATCGCCAGCCTGCCGCTGAAGTTCTGAGCGTCGGCGAGGCGCCGGCCATGCCGACCAACCGCGCTCTGGTCATCGGCATCGACCGTTATGCCACGGATCTCAGCAGCCTCTCGGGCGCGGTGGCCGACGCGCAGGGCTTCGCGTCCTGGCTGCTCGCCTCGAACGAGGTCCGTCCCGAGCACCTGCAGCTGGGCCTGTTGCCCGGCGACGACTCTCCGGCCGAGCCCGCTGCGCTGGCAGGCTGCGCGCGCGTGGGTACCACGCGCGACGCGCTCGACCGCCTGTTCATCGGCTGGCTCAAGTCGCCCCCGGCGGACACCGGGCGCTTCTATTTCTTTTTTTCAGGCCATGGCGCGGCCTCCGGTAATCCGGCCTACAACGAGGAGGCCATCTGCCTGGAGGGTTTCAGCGACGACGCCATGGGCCACACGCTCGAAATCTCTTCGCTGATGGCCATGCTCAACGCCTTGCCGGCGTTTCAGCGTTTCATCCTGATCGACGGTTGCCGCAACACGGTGTTCTGCGACGACGTGCAGTTCGGCGCCTTCTCGCGCCGGCCGCGGCCCGACAAGGGGGAGCGCCGCAACCACGTGTTGCGCGCCACCGGCCCCGGCCGTGCCGCCGCCGAGGTGGCAGGCCGCGGTCTGTTCAGCAGGCACCTGTGCGAGGGGCTGAACGGAGCCGGCAGCGCCAAGCGCTGGGACCCCGACCAGGCGGATGGCAACGGCGCCTATGTCGTACGCTGGCGCGCGCTCAGCGAATACGTGTTCGACCAGGTCGTGCCGCACCGCGCGGCGCAGCGCAACGAACAACTCATCTTCGAGGAAGGCCAGCATCCGGCCAACGAAGACCCGGTGCTGGCCCTGTTCGCCGAGGGTTCCTTCGGCCTGTCGAAAATGGTCGTGCGGTTGGCCAGCCCGGCCACGCCGCCCGCGCAGACGATGGTTTTCCTGCGCCGCAACGACAGCGCCGACCCGGACCTCCGCGAGGTGCTGCCCGCCAGCGGCCAGGTCGAGGTCTCGGTGCCGCCCTCGGCCTGGATGCTGTGGGCCAGCGCCAGCGGTTGGCGTTCGCAGCCGAAATCGAAGGCCGTGCCGGTGTATGTCCCGCACGTGGAGGCGGTCGTCGAACTCGTGCCCGAGCCGCCCGTGACTCGGGGCGGCGCGCCGGCGATCGTCATGCTGGGCGCGCAGCCGAAGCCGACCGGCCCGGGCCATCTGCAGCTGGCGGTGGCCGGGCGCGCGCTGACGCAGTTGCGCCCGGCCGCGCGCGTGGCCGTGCGGCGCGAAAGCGGCGAGGTCATCGCCGACCCGGTGCTCGAAGACGTGTTGACGCTCGAGCCGGGCATCTACCGCGTGCGCCTCGACCTGGCGGGCGGCGCCTGGACCGAGTCCCCGGTGCTGATCGCCCCGGGCGAACACCAGACGCTCGACCTGCACCTGCCCGCCACCGCGGACGAGGCGCTCGCCCGCACCCTGCTCGCCGCCGGCAAACCGCCGCCGGCCGACGGCTTCGCCCTGCCTTCGGAAATGATGGGCTGGCTGGCCGCACCATCGGTGGCCACCATCGCCGCGCTCGCGGCGGCGCAGGCCGTCCAGGCCTACAGGGACGGATTGGACCCATTGGGCATCGGCGCGGGCTGGGCCGACGTCGAGGCCGTCGGCATCGAGCTGTTGAGCACCGGGGAACAGCCTGGCCTGCACGCGCATCACCAGCGGCATGAGGAAGGCGCCCTGCGCGCCTTCGTGTGGCGCATGGGCGCGCGAAGCGAGACGCTCGCCGCGGCCACGCTGGCACCGGCCCAGGGTGGTGCGCCGATCGCCTCGGCCAGCCACGAGGCAGCGCCCGGCGGGTATTGGTTGCAGTTCGCCGAAGCCGGTGCCAGCGCCTTCGACAAGCGCCGCCCCGGTACGCGACTGGCCACGCAGGTGCTGCCGGGCCATGTGAGTATCGTGCTGCGCGAGCGGCTGCCATCGGGCGAGCTGATGTGGCTGCAGTTCGCCGTGCGGCGCGATCCGGCGCAACGCTTCGAGATCCAGCTCGGCCTGGTGCAGGGCGAGGCCTTGCAGCGCGCATTGGCGGCGGGCCGTGATCCGCTGGTCGACCCCGCGGTGCAGGGCCTGGCCGCGCAGCAGTGGTTCGAGCCCTTTTCGGCGCTGGTCGCCGCCGCCGCGGTCCTGGCGCGGGGTGAGGCCGGCCAGGCGCTGTTCGACCAACTGGTGGCGGTGTTGCTCGGCCACGGCATCGGCGGGCCCGATGTGGCCGTGCTGCGTGCGGCCCAGGCGAGCCGGGCGGGCCGCGAGGATCTCGCGGCCTCCATGCTGCGCGACGCGCTCGGCGTGGGCATTGCGCCCCTCGTCGATACGCTGCTCGAGCGGCTGGTCGATGAGGTTGAACGCCTGGGCTGCGCCGTCATGCCGGGCCAGAAGAAGGCAGCGAAGCGGCTCGCATCCACGCTGGCCGAAGCCTTGGGTCACCCGCTGTGGACCTTGTGCCGCAGCCCGGACAAGCCCCGCTGAACCGAAGCGGGGTCGCCCGACAGGATGCAGGCCGCCCGAAACCGTTGATGCGTAGAGGCGACGTCGTGCTCGTCCGTCATTTCGCGGCGAGCCTTCACGCAGCCGCGCACATAGTCCAATGCCGCTCGGGGCAATCTCGGGTAGCCCGGGTGGCAAGATCCGGCTGCGTCCTATGAGCGGGCGGCCGCGCGGGCGCGCGTCCCACCCAGTGTGCCGAGCGTGAAGGCATACGCCACCAGGGCCGAGCCGGCGATGCCGGCCACCATCGGCCGCGCCGTGCCGTCGACGAACACCCCCACCACGGCCATCACCAGCGCGCCGACGACAAACTGCAGTGTGCCCATCAGCGCCGAGGCCGTGCCGGCGATGGCGCCGTGTTCTTCGAGCGCGAGCACGGCTGTGGTCGGCACCACCAGGCCGAGGAAGCCGTAGCCGATGAACAGCAGCACGACCATCACGTCCAACCGTTCGATGCCGGCCAGGTTGATGGCCAGCAGCAGCGCCATCACGCCGGCATAGCCGACCACGGCGGTCTTCACCATCGGCACCAGGCCGAAGCGCGCGCCGAGTTTGCCGGTGAGCTGCGAGACGCCGATGAACGAGGCCGCGTTGGCCGCGAAGGCGATGCTGTATTCGCGGGGCGAAAGGCCGTAGTGGTCGATCAGCACGAAGGACGAATTCGCCAGGTAGGCGAAGAAGCTCGAGATGCCGAAGGCGCCGATCAGCACCAGGCCCATGAAGTGCCGGTCGCGCAGCAGCACGCCGTAGCCGCGCAGCGCGCTGCCCACGCTGCTGTCCACCCGCTGCGCGGGCGGCCGGGTCTCGGGCAGGCTGGTGGCCATCAGCAGCAGGCCGAGCACGGCGGCCACCGTGACGGCCCAGAACACGCTGCGCCAGCCCGCCCACTCGATCAGCAGGCTGCCGGCCAGCGGCGCGAGGATGGGCGAGACGCTGAACACCAGCATCAAGAGCGACATCAGCCGCGCCGCGTCATGCCCGGTGTGCAGGTCGCGCACCACCGCGCGCGGCACCACCATGCCGGCGCAGGCGCCCAGGCCCTGGATGAACCGCAGCACGACCAGCGTTTGGATGTCCGGCGCGAGTGCGCAGCCCACGCTGCCGGCGGCGAACAGCACCAGCCCGAAATACAGCGGCGCCTTGCGGCCCACCATGTCGGACACCGGGCCGTAGACGATCTGGCCGACGCCCAGCGAGATGAAGAAGGCCATCAGGCTCAGCTGCACCGCGCCCATCGACGCGTTCAGGCTCTGTCCGATGGAGGGCAGCGCCGGCAGGTACATGTCGATGGCAAACGGGCCGATCGCGGACAGCAGGCCGAGCACCAGGGCGGTGCGGAAGAAGTTGGATTTCATGCTGCGAACGGGTTCGGTTCAGTAATGCGGCGGCAGTTCGTCGCGTGCGTTGGTGGAGCGGCTCAGGTCGCCTTCGGTCGGCGGCTGGCGAAGCAGGGTCACCTCGCGCATCAGCAGGTCGATCTGCTGCTGCTGGCGCACGATGACCTGGTCGAGCTTGTCGAGCAGGTCTTCCGTGAAGCTGGCCTTGATTTCGAGATCGGTGAGGCGCTGCTGGGTGGTGTCTTCGTGTTCCGGGTGTTGTTCCATGGGGCTATTGGACACGATGCGGCCTGGGCCTGGGCGGCACTGCCCTTTGTCACATGAAAGTATCGCCAGGGGATACCAGGGAGGCATCTGGTCTCTACCAGGCCAGATATTCGATGCCCAGACCAGCCGACCGGCAGGATGATCCGCCCACCTTCAACCAGCCGTGAGACTTCCATGACTTCCTCCAATTACGCTTCCTCCGCCCCGGTTTCCATCCGCCGTGATACGCGCGCCTGGCAGTTCCAGGTGTGGCTCTCCTTCGGCGCGGCGGTGTTCCTTTGCGCCACGGGCCTGGCCTGGCTGCCCGGCCAGGACCTGGACCGCGCCTTCATGGTGATGGGCTACCTGTTTTGCCTGTCGGCCGTGTTCGTGCTGGCGAAGTTCGTGCGCGATACCGAATCAGGCAGCAACGACACGCCGATGTGGAAGCCAGTGGTCTGGGGCGGTTTCGCCATGGCCATGGGGCTCACCGGCTGGGGCCTGGCGCGCATGGAGATCAACGTCACCTACAAGGCGTTTCTCGGCGTGAGCTGGCTCTACCTGGTGACCACGGCGTTCACACTGGCCAAGTCGCTGCGCGACCGCTTCGAGGCCGATCGCGTTCAAGGGTGAATCAAGTTGGAACCCACGCTTCATCGGAGCACCCCATGAAAAAAACCATCGCCTCCCTGTTGTTCTCGCTCGCCTGCATCGCAGGCAGCCTGGTGGCCTCGCCGGCGCGTGCCCAAAGCGAGGCATCGGCCGCGTTGTCGCTGTTGCCCGTGGCCTCGGTCGTCGGCTCGGCCGCAGCCGGTTCGGTCGCGGCGGGCGCCGTGCTGGTGCTGCCGGTGGCGCTGTCGGCCGGCGGCGCGGTGCTGACGGTCAAGGCCGTCACCGCGTCGGCGCGCGGCACGGTCTACCTGCTGGAGCGCGCCTCCGACGGCGCACAGGCCAGCGTCGAGGTGGTGGGCCGCGGCGCGTCGGCGGTGGCGACCGGCGTGGGCGCAGTGGTGGTGTGCAGCGTGATCGGCACGGGCGTGGTCTTGTCGGCCGCTGGCGAGGTGCTGGCCTTCATTCCCAACGAACTGGGCAAGGCGCTGCTGCACAACGAACGCCTGATGTGAAGGACCGTGCCATGAAGCCCATTGCCTACCTGACGAAACTGATCGCTTTTCTGCTGGCCTCGCTCTGGCTGCCGGCCCATGCGGGGCGCGCCTGCGAGGCGCATGCGGCCACCCCGCAGTCCATCGAGCGCGGCATGGCGCTGGCGGCCAAGGTGTCGCAGGCGCTCGACGCCAGCGGCGCGCGTGTCGTGTTGCTCGCCCGCGCCGGGCAAGACCTGACGAAATACCAGTTGCGTTATTCGCACATGGCCTTCGCCATCAAGACCGATGCCGGCCCGTGGCGCGTGGTGCACAAGCTCAACGAGTGCGGCTCGGCCACGTCGCACCTGTACCGCCAAGGGTTGGGTGAGTTTTTTCTCGACGACCCGTGGCGTTTCGAGGCTGCCTGGGCCGTGCCCGCACCGGCCGTGCAGGCCGCGCTGTGGCCTGTGCTGCAGGACCGGACGCGCCTGGGTGCCATGCACCAGCCGGCTTACAGCATGGTGGCCTACGCCTGGGGCCAGAAGTACCAGCAGTCGAACCAGTGGGCGGTTGAAACGCTGGCGTTGGCCGTGGCGCCGACCGGCGTGCGCAACCGCACGCAGGCCCAGGCCTGGCTGCAGTTCAACGGCTACGAGCCGACCACGCTCCGACTCGGCCCGCTGACGCGGCTCGGAGCCAGGGTGGGCTCGGCCAACATCGCCTTCGACGATCATCCGAACGAAAAACGGTTTGCCGACCGCATCGAAACCGTGACTGCCGATTCGGTGCTCGACTGGTTGCCGCGCGCGGGCCTCGGGTCGGCGGCCGTGCAGATCGGTTTGTAAAAAATACCCCGGCGGCGTCCGGCGTGCATACGTTATAAGCGCTGCCACAAGCCACAACAAGGGTTCATCATGAGCAAATCACTCCGACTGTCCGAGAAATGGTTCCGCCGCGGCCTGTGGCTGGTGGCGCTGGTGTTCGCAAGTTTCCTCATCGGCCTGGGCAGCACCGTGGTGGGTGACCTGCCGCAGGTCGAGAACACACTCACGCTCGAAGACTTCGTCGACAAGTCTGCAGCGCAGCAGGCGCGCACGGCCATCCAGGCCGGGGAGAAGACCGAGAAGGAAGTGCAGGACGCGCTCGAGCAGGCGCGCCTGAAGCTGCAGGTGGCCGAATCAGACTCCAGCGCCGCGCGCGAGACCTTCGACCAATGGGTCACCACGCGCCGCGCGACTGAACGCCCCGAGCAGGACCAGGAACTGGTGAAACGCACACAGGCTCTCGAGGCCCTACGCGCGCGTGAGCGCAAGGCCCAGGCCGTGGTGGAAGAGTTGGACCAGAAAGATCTCGATACGCGGCAGAACTTGCAGCGCACGCGCGACCAATTGGCCAAGGTCGAGGAGGCCGGTCAGCAGGGGCTGAGCCAGGCTTTGCGCAAGCAGGAATTGAGGGTCTTCGGTTATCGCCTGCTGTTGACCTTGCCGCTGTTGGCCATCGCCGGCTGGCTGTTCGTGAAGAAACGCAAGAGCACGGCCTGGCCCTTCGTGTGGGGCTTCATTTACTTCGCGCTGTTCGCGTTCTTCGTGGAACTCGTGCCCTATCTGCCGAGCTACGGCGGCTACGTGCGCTACATCGTCGGCATCGTCATCACCGTGCTCGTCGGCCGGCAGGCCATCGTCGGGCTGAATCGTTACCTCGAGCGGCAGAAGCAGGCCGAGGCGCTGCCGGACGTGGTGCGGCGCGAGGAATTGGACTACGACGTGGCGCTGGGCCGGCTCGCCAAGGGCGTTTGCCCTGGGTGTGAGCGCGCGGTGGACTTGAAGGATCCGGCCAACGACTTCTGTCCGCATTGCGGCATCGGCCTGCATGCCGGCTGCGTGCAATGCGGCACGCGCAAGAGCGCATTCGCCAAGTTCTGCCACGCTTGCGGCACGAGGGCGGCTCGACCCTTGCCGGGGGTATGAGGCGGTGCTCTGGAGTGATCGAATGTGCTTCGACAAGCTCAGCACGAACGGTCGTTCAACGCCGTTCTCGGTACGAACGGTCACTCAACCCCGTTCGCCCTGAGCCTGTCGAAGGGCTTGTCTATGGATGCGCGGCTTCGACAGGCTCAGCACGAACGGGTGGAGAAAAGGCCCTTGCCGCCGCTGCCGGATGCACCGGCCGCTTCAACCCCAGGTGTTCGCGCAGCGTGGTCCCCTCGTATTCGGTACGCACCAGGCCGCGCCGGCGCAGCTCGGGCAGCACCAGCGTGATGAAGTCGTCCAACCCGCCTGGCAGCCACGGACTCATGATGTTGAAGCCATCGGCCCCGCCCTCGTCGAACCACTGCTGCAGCTGGTCGGCAATCGTCTCCGGCGTGCCCACCACCTGCTGGTGGCCACGCGCGCCAGCGATGCGCAGGTAGAGCTGGCGGATGGTCAGGCCGTCGCGCCGCGCCAGGTCGAGCAGCAGGCGTTGCCGGCTCTTCGGGCCGTTGGTTTCGGGCAGTTCGGGCAGCGGGCCGTCCACCGGGTATTTCGACAGGTCGAAGCCGCCGATCACATTGGCCAGCAGCGACACGCCGACCACCGGGTCGATCAGATCCTGCAACTGCGCGAACTTGTCTTCCGCCTCGGCCTGTGTGCGGCCCACCACCGGAAAGATGCCGGGCATGATCTTCACGTCGTCGGCGTGCCGGCCGTACTGCGGCAGCCGGCCCTTGATGTCGGCATAGAAAGTCTTGGCTTCCTCGAAGGTCTGGTGCGCGACGAAGATGACTTCGGCCGTACGGGCCGCGAGCGCGCGGCCGTCGTCCGAGGCGCCGGCCTGCACCACCACCGGCCAGCCCTGCGGTGAACGCGACACGTTGAGCGGGCCGCGCACCTGGAAGTGGTCGCCCTTGTGGTGCAGCACGTGCAGCTTGTCCTCGTCGAAGTAGGTGCCGCTGGCCTGGTCGCGCACGAAGGCGTCGTCCTCCCAACTGTTCCACAGGCCGGTGACCACCTCAACGAACTCGGCCGCGCGGCGGTAGCGCTCGGCGTGTTCGAAGTGCTCCTCGCGGTTGAAGTTCGTGGCCTCGCCCACGCCGCTGGAGGTGACCAGGTTCCAGCCCGAGCGCCCGCCGCTGATCTGGTCAAGCGAGGCGAACTTGCGCGCCACGTGGTAGGGCTCGTTGTAACTGGTGGAGACGGTGGCGATCAGGCCGATGCGCTCGGTCACCGCGGCCAGCGCAGACAGCAGGGTCAGGGGTTCGAAGTTGTCGCTACGCGCGGTGCGCGACAGCGAATCGAGCTGGCTGCTGCGCACGCCCACCGAGTCGGCGAGGAAGATGGCGTCGAACTTCGCGGCCTCGGCCTTCCTGGCGAGTTCCACGTAGTGGCGGAAGTTGCTGCCCGCGTCGGCCTGCGCGCCCGGGTGGCGCCAGGCGGCGATGTGGTGGCCGGTGGGCATGAGAAAGGCGCCGAGCTTGATCTGGCGTTGGGTCTTGGGCATGTGTGGTCTCGGTTGAGGGTCGTTTACCAGGCCAGTTGCAACGGCCGGCCCGGCACGGGAAAGATGGCGGGGGGCGTGGCAGCCGGAAACACCTCGCTCGGACCGCGCTCCTTGGGGTCGAGGAAGTCGCTCAGCACGTCGTCGCGCAAGCGGATGAAGGCCGGGTCGCTGCGGTTGCGTGGATGCGGCAGGTCCACCCGCACCGTGCGACGGATGCGGCCCGGGTGCGGCTGCATGACCACCACCTGGTCGCCAAGGAACACGGCTTCCTCCACGTCGTGGGTGACCAGCAGCATGGTGATCTTTTCCTTCTGCCAGATGCGTTGCAGCTCGCCCTGCAGCTTCGATCGCGTGAGTGCGTCCAGGGCGCCGAAGGGTTCGTCGAGCAGCAGCACGCGCGGCCGGTTCACCAGGCCGCGCGCAATGGCCACGCGCTGCGCCATGCCGCCGGAGATCTGGTGCGGATACGAACGTTCGAACCCTTCCAGGCCCACCAGGGCCACGTGCTCGGCCACCAGTTGGCGTTTCTGGCCTTCTGTGAACGGCGCGTTGCGCAGGCCGACCGCGATGTTCTGCGCCACCGTGAGCCAGGGGAACAGCCGGTGGTCCTGGAACACGATGCCGCGTTCGCGGCCGGTGCCGGTGATGGGGGCGCCGTCCAGCAGGATCTGGCCCTCGTATTCGGCGTCGAGCCCGAGGATGAGCCGCAGCAGCGTGGATTTGCCGCAGCCGCTCGCGCCCACGATGCTCACGAACTGGCCGCTCGGGATGTGCAGGTCGATGTTCTGCAGCACCTGCAGCGTGCCGCCTGCGGCCTGGGTGCTGGCGTAGCGTTTGCCGACGCCTCGGATGTCGAGCTCGTTGGCCACCAGGGTTTCTGCCGTCATGTCGTTCTTCCTTTGAAAATGCGCCGCTCCAGAGCGCGCGCCGATGCGTTCATCAGCCAGCCCACCACGCCGATCACGGCCATGCCGAAGATCACCAGGTCCATCTGGAAGTGTTCGCTGCCTTCGATCAGCAGGTTGCCCACGCCGCGGCCCGACACCAGCAGGTATTCGGCGCCGATGGTGGCCAGCCAGGAATAGATGAGTGCGAGGTACACGCCGGTGAAGATCGACGGGATGGCCGATGGCAGCACCACCCGCGTCACGGTCTGCCAGCGCGTGTAGCCATAGACCCGTGCCACCTCGAGCAGGCTTTCCGGCGTGCCGCGGATGCCTGCCGTGGTGTTGACCACCACGGGCACCAGCGCGGCCAACGACAGAAATACCACCTTGGCCACGTCGCCGAGGCCGAACCACACCGAGATCAGTGGAATCCAGGCGAACAGCGAGATCTGCTTGAAGGTGTTGAAGCTCGGGCCGACCATGCGGTTGAAGCGCGGCCACAGGCCGAGCAAGGCGCCGAGCAGCAAGCCCGAGGCCGTGCCGATGAAGAAGCCGGTGAGTTCGCGGGCCAGGCTGGCCCGCAGCGCGAGCCAGAGCCGGCCCGTGCTGACCAGCTCCCACCCCGTGTCCAGCACCTTCAGCGGCGAGACCAGCAAGGCCGAGTTCACCAGGTCCAGTTTCGAGGCCAGCCACCACAGCGCGACGGCAGCCACCGGCAGCACCAGGCCGCGCCATCGGCGGCTGCCCGGCAGGGCCAGCGGCGCAACGGTGGCGAGTTCGGCAGCGTCGAGCGATCGGCCCATCATGCGGCTCCCTGTGGCGTGGCGGCGCGGCCGCCGACGAAGCGGCGCTCGGTGAAGTCGAGCGCCCTGTCGATGGCGAAGCCGATGGCGCCGACCACGATCACCGCGGCCATCACCAGGTCAAGCTGGAACAACTGGCGCCCATAGACGATCAGGTAGCCCAGGCCTTCGCTGGACGCCACCAGTTCCACCACCACCAGCGACAGCCAGGCCTTGGTGAAGCCGAGCCGGATGCCGGTGAACAGCGTCGGCACGGCGGTCGGCAGCACGATTTCCAGCACCTGCTGGCGCCGGGTGTAGCCGTAGACCTCGCCCACCTCGCGCAGCCCCGCTGGCGCCTGCCGGAAGCCCTGCAGGGTGTTGAGCGCGACCGGCACCATGGCCGCCTTGGCGATGAGGATGTATTTGAGCGGCTCGCCGATGCCCACCAGCAACAGCACGAAGGGCAGCCAGGCCAGCACCGGGATCTGCACCAGCGCGTTGAAGGTCGGCAGCACATAGGCTTCCACGCTGCGCGACAGGCCCATGGCCGTGCCGAGCGCCAGGCCGATCAGGCTGCCTGCCACGAAGCCCACCAGCACACGCTGCAGGCTGGCCGACACATGCAGCCACAGATCACCGCTGGTGGCGAGGTCGCGCAGCGTGTCGACGACGAATTCGGGCGGCGGCAGCACCTGGGCCGAGATCCAGCCCTGCGCCGCGCCCAGGGCCCACAGCGCGAGCAAGACCAGTGGCAACCACAGGGGTTCTGCCCAACGCCCCAGCCTGTGCCACACGGCGCTGGCTGGGGCCGAGGTGGCGGTGTCTTCGGGTGCCGGCCCCGGCAAGGTGGTGGCGGTCTGCGTCATCGCATCGCTCCTTCGGTCTCTCAGCGCGATGCGACAGACGCGCCGCCCGCTTTGGCGCGGCCTCGGGCGTCGTATTCGGCCCAGCGCTGTTCCAGTCCGAACTTCTTGAGCGAGGCCTTCAGGTAACTGGTATCGAACCAGCCGTCCACCGGCACCGCGCGGCGGATCAGCTTGAGTTTCACCGCGTCGTCCACCACCGCCTTGTAACGGGCAACGATGAAGTCGTCGGGTATTGGCGAGTTGCGCTGGGCCAGCTCCTGCTTGTCGAATTCGGCCTCCCAGGAAGCCAGCGGCGTGCCGCTCAGCGCCCAGAGCCGGAACAGCTCGGCACGGTTCTTCTCGTCGGACGACCAGTCGGCCGCGCGCACGAACACGTCCACCACCCGCTGGACCTCGGCCTTGTTCTCCTTTTCGAAATCTTCACGCACAAGCAGCGCCGCCTGGCGCGTGAAGGCCGGATCCTGGCCCTGGGTGGAATAGACCACCTTGGCCAGGCCCTGGTCGCGCACCTTGAACAGTTCGAATCCGCCGAACACCGCGTCCACGCCGTTCGACACCAGTGCGGCCTGCGCGCTGCCCGCGTCCAGGTTCACGGTCTTCAGGTCGCGCTCGGCCAGGCCGTTGGCGGCCAGCACGTTGATCGCCACCAGGTGGCCGTTGGTGCCGCGGAAAATCGAAACCGTCTTGTCCTTCAGGTCCTTGATGCCACGGATCTCGGACTGCGGCGGCGTGGCCACGTAGAGGTTGTTGCGCGCGCCGCTGACCAGCAGCAGCTTGGTCTTCAGGCCGTTGGCGCGGCCGATCACCTGCGGCAGGTCGCCCTGGTAGGCGAAGTCGATCTGCTTGTTCGACAGCGCCTCGTTGACGGCCGGGCCGGCGCCCTTGAAGAACAGCCATTCGACCTGGACGCCGGAGGCCTTGAATTCCTTTTCCAGCCACTGGTTGACGCGCACCACGCCGCCGGGCGAGCCGCCCCAGGTGACGGGTTCGCCGCCGCCGGCCGTGGCCACGCCGATGCGGATGACCTGGGGGGCGGCGGATGCGGAGAAGGAGGCGAAGGAGAGCGCAAGGGTGGCCGCGGCCAGGGTGATGCGGCGGAGTCTGGAGAAGGGTTTGGACATGGAAAAATCTTTCAGGGATGTGCGGTTGCCATCGGGCGGTCTTTGATCCCCGTTCGTGCTGAGCCTGTCGAAGCACTTTTTCTGGGTAACCGGCTGTACTTCGACAGGCTCAGTACGAACGGGATGGGGTGGCCTTAAGCGGCGCGGTTCTTCACCTTGTCGGCGATGTCCGTGCCCTCGAAGAAGCGCGGATTCGCCTCGGTGTAGAACTTGTACGGATTGCCGAAGGTGAAGGCCTTGAAGTCGCTGGCGGTGATCACGCCTTGCTCCACCAGGTCCCAGCTTTCGGCCAGCGGTTCGGTGAGGTCGGGCACGTCCCAGTGGCCGATGTCGGAAGACCAGATCGCGTTGATCTTCACGCCCAGCGGGTTCACCTTGTGGTTGAAGGCGGCCGCCACGGTGCGGTCGTCGGCTTCGGAGCCGAAGAAGAAGTTGTTCACCCAGCGGTCGCGGATGTCTTCCACCTTCTCGATGCCGGCGGCCTTGAAGTCATCGAGTTCGTCGCCTACCGGGTCGCGGCTGTGCGGCAGGGCCGAGATGCCCAGGCTGTCGCGCAGCAGCGTCTCGCGGTTGACCGGTTTGCCCTTGGTCAGGTCCTGGCCGTAACGCTCGAACAGCGAAGCCAGCAGCTCGATGTCGGCATGCGCGGGGTTGTAGTTCTGCACCGCGTGGCGGTTGCGCTTTTCCCAGCGGTCCACCAAGTGGGTGTAGACGTGGGAGCCCCAGTCGGCGCCGCCTTCGAGCAAGCCCACGCGCAGGCCCGGGAAGCGTCTGGTCACGCCGCCGAAGAACAGCGCCTTGGCGAAGGCCTGCGAGCCGTCGGCGAAGTGGCCGACGTGGTTGAACATGTAGTTGCTGATCGACTGGCGGCCGGTCCAGCCCTGGCTGCCGTAGTGCGTGGTCACCGGCACGCCGAGCTCAACCACCTTGGCCCAGAACGGGTCGTAGTCGTGTTCGCTGTCGATGCCGAAGAAATCGGTGTAGGTGGCGTGTTGGGCGACTTCGGGATGCTCGGCCTTCGGGTATTTGTCGGCCACCGCGCGGATCGGCCGGCGCACGCCGCCGGGGATGTTGATGACCTTCAGGCCCAGCGTGTTCACCGCGAACTCCAACTCCTCGATGGCTTCCTTCGGCGTGTGCATCGGGATGCCGGCCACGGGCGTGAGGCGGTGCGCGTGTTTGCGGTACAGGTCGGCGTGAAAGTGGTTAATCGCGCGGTGCAGCGGCTGGCGGAATTCGCTGCCGGCGGCGGCGGGCGAGAGCACGTCGTTCGGGAACAGCACCGAGTAGTCGGCACCTTGTTCGGCCAGCCGCTCGGCCAGCAGGTCGGGCAGGGTGTAGGTGGCCAGGTCCAGCGTGTTGCGCGTCACGCGGGCCCACCAGGGTGCGCGCAACGTGCGGTTGTATTGGCGCTCTTCGGCCGTCTGCTGGTACCAGTCCTTGCCGGCGGCGCTCTTGGTGGCGAAGCGCCCGCCGAGCGCCTTGCGCAGCGCCTCCACCAGCGCGCTGCCGCCGTATTGGTGCACGTAGTCTTCGATCGCTGGCGCGAAGTCGTTGACGTGGACATCGGTGTCGATCACCGGATGGTCGAGCCGTGCCTTGACGGCTTGGGAGCGGGAAACTTGGGCGGTGCGCAGGCGGTCGTTCATGGAATCTCCGTGGGTTCGAAAGCTGATCGGCCTTTCAATGTAGGAGCCGATGGCCTGCGGGCCAACGAAGGATTCCGTGCTTGTTAAGACGGAATTCGAGCAAATGCCGGCGGCAAAGGCCGGCGCTGGTTCAACGGCGCGAAGCGGGCCCGCGCTGCCCGCGCCCCGCCTGGAACAGTGCCAGCATCAGCAGCATCGGCAAGGCAAGCTCCAGCAGTTCCTCCAGTGCCACCAAGGAGCGGCCCAGGCCAGCCTGCGAGGTGCCCGCGAAGCTGGCCGCCATTTCCGGCAGGCTATCGAGCGCGGCTGTGAAGACCGCGACCAGCGTGGCCATCAACACCGTGAAAGCCGCGGTGCGCCACTGTTGCCGGGCCAGGGCGAATCGCCTGCCTTGCCGGTAGCGCCGCGCCAGCCACGCCGCCGCCACCACGACCACGGCCAGCGTGGCGACGATCAGGACCTTCGGCGCCGATGCATCGCCGTCGCCGAAACCTGCGCGCAGCAGGCGCATGCCGATGTCCGGCGCGGGCAGGCCGGCTTCCCGGGCGGTGCAGGCCAGCAGGACGATCACCGTGGCGAGCTTGTCGGCATGACGGACGAAAGGCAGGCGCAGCGTGGCCACCATCAACAGGGCGGCAGCGTAGAAGAACAGCGTGCCGTTTGCCACCGCCCCGCCTTCCTGGAAGAAAGTCAACGGAAAGACGTCGGGCGCCTGCAGTCCGATGCCGAAGGCGGCGGCGGTGAACAGCAGCACGAAATACAGGCTGAAGCGGTCGCCACAGACCACGGCCGAGAGCCGGGCCCCAAGCGGCCGGAGGAAGGCCAGCAGCTCGAACGCGGGCAGCCTGCGCCGCATTGCACCCAGCGCGGCGTCGAAGCCCAGCGCCAGCAGCGCACCCAACACCAGGCCGGCGAGGATGTCGCGCGGGAAATGCACGCCGACGTAGATGCGCGCCCAGGAAGTCGCCAAAGCCACGCCGAACAGCAGCCAGCCCGTGGGTCGCAGCAGCGGTCGCTGCAGGAACATGAACGCCATGGTGAACATCACCGTGGCATGGGTGCTCGGCAATGCCCCTCGCGCGCCGTGTTCGATGTGGTCCGGACTCAGCCCGAGCATGAAAGGCCGCGGCAGACCGATGGATTGCGCGAGCTTGCGCGCCAGCACCGAGGCCACGCCCGCAGCCAGCAGGATGAACAGGATGCGCCAGCGTTCTGCGGGCGCGCGCCAGCCGGCCCAGGCGAACACGGCCACGCACAGCCAGCCCGATTTTTCTGCGACCGTCGTTGCCGCCGCGAGCCAGAACGGATCGGCGTCGAAGCCCGCTGCCATGAGGCCGAACAACGACAGGTTCAGTGATTCCATGGGGTGCGCGACGGTAGCGGAAGATGTTTCATGGCTGCTCTGGCTTGGATGAGCCGCGGTGAGGCACCGGCTTGGCCGAAGATTCTCGCCGTGTCGCGTGAAGGCTTCATGACGTTGTGGATACGGTGCGTTGACCGGCGCATGCAGGCCAACATGAGGGTTACACCCCGCGCGCGCGATCGGCCTTGAACTGCGCCCGGAACGCCGCGAACGTGCCCGCGTCCAGCGCCTCGCGCACCTCGCGCATCAGGTTCAGGTAGTAGTGCAGGTTGTGCACAGTGGTGAGCATCGGGCCGAGCATTTCGCCGCAGCGGTCCAGGTGGTGCAGGTAGGCGCGGCTGAAGCCTTCGCGGCCGCCGTCGGCCCAGCTGACGCCCGAAGTTCCGGCACAGGCGTGGCAGGTGCAGGTGGCGTCCAGCGGCTGGTGGTCGGTCTTGTGGCGCGCGTTGCGCAGCTTCAGGTCGCCGTAGCGCGTGAAGATGGTGCCATTGCGCGCATTGCGCGTGGGCATCACGCAGTCGAACATGTCCACGCCATCGGCCACGCCCTGCACCAGGTCTTCCGGCGTGCCCACGCCCATCAGGTAGCGCGGCTTGTGGGCCGGCAGGCGATGCGGCGTGTGGGCCATGATGTCGAGCATCTCGTCCTTGGGCTCGCCCACGCTCACGCCGCCCACGGCGTAGCCGGGGAAGTCCATCGCCACCAGCGCCTCCAATGATTCCTGGCGCAGGTGCTTGAACATCCCACCCTGCACGATGCCGAACAGCGCGTTCGGGTTTTCGAGCCGCGCGAACTCATCCTTGGAGCGCTGGGCCCAGCGCAGGCTCATCTCCATCGACTTGCGCGCCTCGGCCTCGGTGGTGAGGTGGCCCTTGGTCTCGTAGGGCGTGCATTCGTCGAGCTGCATGACGATGTCGGAATTCAGCCCGGTCTGGATCTGCATGCTGACCTCGGGCGACATGAACAGCTTGTCGCCGTTCACCGGCGAGGCAAAGTGCACGCCTTCCTCGGTGATCTTGCGCATCGCGCCCAGGCTCCACACCTGGAAGCCGCCCGAATCGGTGAGGATGGGCTTGTTCCACTTCTCGAAGCCGTGCAGCCCGCCGAAGCTCTGCATCACCTCGCGGCCGGGCCGCATCCACAGGTGGAAGGTGTTGCCGAGGATGATCTGCGCGCCCATCTCCTCCAGGCTGCGCGGCATCACGCCCTTGACGGTGCCATAGGTGCCCACCGGCATGAAGATCGGCGTCTGCACCACGCCATGGTTCAGCGTGAGCGTGCCGCGGCGCGCGTGGGAGGTCGGGTCGGTGGTGAGAAGTTCGAACTGGAGCATGCCCCGGATTGTCGATGATCCGGGGGCGGCCGTTTCAGGCGGCGGCGCCATCCACGCTTTTGCGCTCCAGCAGCATCGCATCCCCATAACTGAAGAACCGGTACTGCTGGGCGATCGCATGCCGGTACAGCGCCATGATGGGTTCGTAGCCCGCAAAGGCGCTCACCAGCATCATCAGCGTGCTTTTGGGCAGGTGGAAGTTGGTGATCAGCACGTCCACCACCTGGAAGTCGAATCCCGGCGTGATGAAGATGCGGGTGTCGCCGCTGGCCAGGCCCGATGCGGCCCAGGACTCGAGCGTACGCACGCTGGTCGTGCCCACGGCCACCACGCGGCCGCCACGCGCGCGGCATTCGGCGATGGCCTGCTGCGTGGCGGCAGGCACTTCGTACCACTCGCTGTGCATCTGGTGCTCGGCGATGTTCTCGGTTTTCACCGGCTGGAAGGTGCCGGCGCCCACATGCAGGGTCACGCTGGCGCGTTGCACGCCGCGGGCGTCGAGCCCGGCCAGCACCGCCGCGTCGAAATGCAGCGCCGCCGTGGGCGCGGCCACCGCACCGGGCGCCCGCGCGAACACGGTCTGGTAACGCTCGGCATCCTCGGCCGAATCGGTGTGGGTGATGTAGGGCGGCAGCGGCACATGGCCGTGGCGCTCCATCAGGGTGTAGGGGTCGTCGCCGGCGTCGTTGGACAACACGAAGCGGAACAGGGTGCCGTCGGCATCGGGCCAGCGGCCGAGCAGCGTGGCGCGGAAGCCGCTTTCTTCGTCCTTGCCGGCCAGCGAGATGGTCGCACCGGGCTCGGGCTTCTTGCTCACGCGCATGTGGGCGGCCACCTGGTTGCCGGTCAACACGCGTTCGACCAGTAACTCGACCTTGCCGCCGCTGGCTTTTTCGCCGAACAGCCGGGCCTTCACCACCTTGGTGTCGTTGAACACCAGCAGGTCGCCTGCGCGCAGCAGACCGGGCAAATCTCGGAAGACGCGGTCGACGGGATGGGCCGCCGTGCCGTCGAGCAGGCGCGAAGCGCTGCGCTCGGTGGCGGGGTGCTGGGCAATCAGCGCCTCGGGCAGGATGAAATCGAAATCGCTGAGGGTGAATGGACGCGTGGACATGGCGAGGGCGCAGGGCTGGACAGGCCCGCGAAAAGCCCGGAACTTACCACGGCTGCCCGGGCCGTCCCGACCAGAGCTGGTTCAGGTCCTGGAAGCGCCAGTAGGCCGGGTCCTCGCGGCCGACGATCTTCTCGCTGCAGCCGGGTGCGGAAAGGTCCACCAGTTCCGGCGCAATGCGTTCGTCCTTCTTGATGGAAAAGAACACCTTGACCCGCGGCAGCAGCAGCGAGCCGCTGCCTTGCTCCATCACCACCGCGATGCGGCCGGAACCGAGCCGCACCAGCGAACCGACCGGGTAGATGCCCAGGCTTTTCACGAAGGCCTGGAAGACCTTGGGGTCGAAGTGGCCCTCGGCCCAGCCGGCCATCTTGCGCAGTGATTCGGCCGGGTCCCAGCCGGACTTGTACGGTCGGTTGGAGGTGATGGCGTCGTACACGTCGCAGACTGCGCCCATGCGCGCGAACAGGCTGATCTCGTCGCCGCGCAGGCCTTCGGGGTAGCCCGTGCCATCGGTCTTTTCGTGGTGGTGCAGGCACACGTCCAGTGCCGTCTCGTCGGTGTTGTTGCTGGCCAGCAGCATGGCGTGGCCTTTGGCCGGATGGCTCTTGATGAGCGTGAATTCCTCGTCGGTGAGCTTGCCGGGCTTGTTCAGCACCGAAAGCGGCATGGCCGCCTTGCCCAGGTCGTGCAGCAGCCCGGCCAGGCCGGCCGAGCGCGTTTGCGCCTCGTCTAGGCCCAGCCGGCGCGCCAGGGCCACCATCAGCGCGCACACCGCTACCGAATGCATGTAGGTGTAGTCGTCGATTGTCTTGATGCGGGCCAGGCCGATCAGCGCCTCGCCGTTGCGGGCCACGGAGTCGGTGATCTCCTGCACCACGTGCAGGGCCACGGCCGTGTCCACCGCCTGGCCGAGCCGGGCTTCCTTGAACATGGCGGTCACCGCCTGGCGTGATTTGGCGCAGATGCGCGCGGCGCGCTCCAGTTCGACGGCGGTGGCGACTTCGGCCGTGTCGCGCTGGCCGGTGGCGCTGGCCTGCATCACCTGGTCGATGGCGTCGGCCGAACTGGCCTCCAGGATCACCGGTGCGTCGGGTGGCACGTCCAGGCCCTTGCTGGCGTCGATCCACACCTCCTGAATGCTGCTGGCGAGGATGCGGTCGATGTCCGCGGGGTCGGTCAGCACGAATTTGGTGCGCCAGAAAGGATGCTCCATCCACGAACCGCAGAATTCGCTGAGATGCATGCCCAGCACGAGTTGCTGGGTGCGGATGCGTTTGAGCATTGACCGTCTAACCCTCAAAACTGATAAAACTGATTGCAAGTATGCCGCCGCTTGGACCGCGTGAAAATGTATTTTTCTGTGTCGGATGACCAGGAAGCGCATCCGGCCCGGCCAGGCCGGCGAGAGGGCAGAATCCTGCGATGCCCGAAAACCCGCAGGCCGTGCCGCGTGCAGCGCCCACCCGCGCCCCCGCTGCACGACCGATGTCCCCCGCCCAGAAGGCCCTGCAGAAGCTCGGCCTCAGGCGTCCCATCGATCTCGCATTGCACCTGCCGCTGCGCTACGAGGACGAGACCCGCATCCGGCGCTTGGCCGACGCACGGGAGGGCGAAACCGTGCAGATCGAGGCCGAGGTCACGGCCACGGAAATTAGCCTCCGGCCGCGGCGTCAACTGTTGGTGACGGTGGACGACGGCTCCGACACCTGCACGCTGCGCTTCTTCACCTTCTACCCCTCGCACCAGAAGGCGCTGGCGGTCGGTGCGCGCGTGCGGGTGCGCGGCGAGATCCGTGGCGGCTTCCTCGGCCGGCAGATGCTGCACCCGCAGTTCCAGCCGGCCGGTGGCGAGTTGCCCGATGCGTTGACGCCGGTCTACCCGACGGTTGCCGGCCTGCCGCAGGCCTATCTGCGCCGCGCCGTGCAAGGCGGGCTGGGCCGCGCGGACTTCAGTGAAACCTTGCCGCCGGACCTGCCTGGTTACGGGCCGGAAATTTCAGGTAAAAATGGTCATCCGAGCATATGGAGTCTGCGTGATGCGCTCCTTTTTTTGCATCACCCGACGCCCGATGTGTCACTGGCCGCGTTGGAAGACCGCAGCCACCCGGCCTGGCAGCGGCTGAAAGCCGAGGAACTGCTGGCCCAGCAGTTGTCGCAGCTGTTCGCCAAGCGCGAACGTGACCGGCTGCGGGCGCCACCGCTGGTCGCCCCGCGGCCCGGCAAGGGACAGGCCGGCCTCTCGCTGCACGAACAACTGCTGGCCGTGCTGCCGTTCGCGCTCACCGCCGCGCAGCGCCGCGTCGGCACCGAGATCGCGGAAGACCTGGCCCGGCCGGTGCCGATGAACCGGCTGCTGCAGGGCGATGTGGGCGCCGGCAAGACCGTGGTGGCGGCCCTCGCCGCGGCCATCTGCATCGACGCCGGCTGGCAGTGCGCACTCATGGCGCCCACCGAGATCCTGGCCGACCAGCATTTCCGCAAGCTCGTGGGCTGGCTCGAGCCGCTGCTTGCGCCGCGCGGCCTGAAGGTGGCCTGGCTCACCGGCAGCCAGAAGAAGAAGGAGCGCGACAGCATGCTGGCCCTGATCGCCAGCGGCGAGGCCGCCCTGGTGGTCGGCACCCATGCGGTGATCCAGCAGCGCGTGGTGTTCCGCCGGCTGGCGCTGGCGCTGATCGACGAGCAGCACCGCTTCGGCGTGGCCCAGCGGCTCGCGCTGCGCGACAAGATGCACAGCAGTGGACTGGTCGACGACGAGGTTCCAGCGCCGGGCCGCCTCAAGCTGGAACGCGCCCCCTCGGGGGGCAGCGACCCGCGCAGCGGCGGAGCGTGGGGGTCGTCGGGTTTCGAGCCGCACCTGTTGATGATGACCGCCACGCCGATCCCGCGCACGTTGGCCATGAGTTATTACGCCGACCTCGACGTGTCCACCATCGATGAGCTGCCGCCGGGCCGCACGCCGATCGTCACCAAGGTCATCCACGACCAGCGCCGCGACGAGGTCATCGACCGCATCCGCGCCCAGCTCGACCAGGGCCGCCAGGTCTACTGGGTCTGCCCGCTGATCGAGGAGAGCGAGGCGCTCGATCTGCGCAACGCCACCGAAACCCATGAAACCCTCAGCGCAGCGCTTCCAGGTGTGATGGTCGGCCTGCTGCATTCGCGCATGCCCGTGGCCGAGAAGAAAGCGGTGATGCAGTTCTTCACCGAGGGCGTGATGGCCGTGCTGGTCAGCACCACGGTGATCGAGGTCGGCGTGGACGTGCCCAACGCCAGCCTGATGGTCATCGAACACGCCGAACGTTTCGGCCTGAGCCAGCTGCACCAGTTGCGCGGCCGTGTCGGGCGTGGCGCTGCGGCCTCGGCCTGCGTGCTGCTGTACTCGACCGGCGACGCCCCGCGCCTGGGCCAGGTCGCGCGTGCCCGCCTGAAAGCCATGGCCGAGACCAACGACGGTTTCGAGATCGCCCGGCGCGACCTGGAAATTCGCGGCCCCGGCGAATTCCTCGGCGCGCGCCAGTCGGGTGCGCCGCTGCTGCGCTTCGCCGACCTCGCCACGGATACCGATCTGCTCGCCTGGGCCCGCGACATCGCGCCCGCCATGCTGGCGCGTCATCCGCGCCTGGCCGAGCTGCACGTGGCCCGCTGGCTCGGCGGCAAGGCAGAATACCTGAAGGCTTGAATCGAAAGAGTGGTGTCTATGGGGCGATGCAACGGCCGCCTGCTGCGGTGTTGGGGATTGGTGGTGATGGTGCTCTGGACCTGCACGGGCTGCGCCGTGGTGGCGGTGGCCGATGCCGTGGTCACCACCACCGCCGTGGTGGTGAAGACGGGTGTCAAGGCGACCGGCGCGGTGGTGGGGGCGGTGATTCCGGACTGAGCACCTCGAGATAACCTCGACCGTTCGCACTGAGCTTGTCGAAGTGCCTGCTTGCCGTCGCCAGGCGCTTCGTCAGGCTCGGCCCGGACGGAGGCTCCGTGTGTCTCGAATTCTGGACGCCTGATGAAGCCTTACGCCGCAAACTGCAGCGCGTTCGTCAGATCCCCCATCGGCTGCTGCCCCCTGGCCTGCATCGCCTCATCCCGTTCCTTCAACCCATCGAGCTTTTCCAGCCCGAACACGCGGGTGATCAGCCGCAGGATCGAGCCGGTGTCGTAGATGGTGTGGTCCACCGTGCCCCTGCGCGCGAAGGGCGATATCACCAGCGCCGGCAGGCGTGTGCCGGGGCCCCAGCGGTCGCCCTTGGGCGGCGCCACGTGGTCCCACCAGCCGCCGTTCTCGTCCACGGTGACGACGACCACCATGTTCTCCCACTGCGGGCTGGCGCGCAGCAGCTTGATGGCGTGGGCGATGTGGCGGTCGCCGGAGGTCACGTCGGCGTAACCGGCGTGCATGTTCAGGTTGCCCTGGGGTTTGTAGAAGGTCACCGGCGGCAGCTTGCCGGCTTCGATGTCGGCGAAGAAGCGGTTGGTGCGGCTCTCGTCGCCCAGGCCGCCGTCGCGCAGGCGTTTGGCGCGGGCGGCCGGGTTCTCGGGGCCGAGGTTCTTGAAGTAGTTGAACGGCTGGTGGTGGTACTGGAAGTTCGGGATCTTGGGGATGCCGTTCGAGTCCTTGTACTGGTCCAGCGTGGCCTGCCAGGCGCCGCCGTACCAGGCCCAGTCGACGCCTTTCTGGTCCAGCTTGTCGCCGATGTGCTGGTGCACCTGCGGCACCAGCACCTGGGGCTGGTTGGGCGCGGCATAGGCGGGGTTGGCGGGGTCGCGGGTGGTAGTGGGCCAGTACGGCGGCATCATGGTGTTGACGGCGTAGCCGTCGGGCGTGAGCGCGTTCGGGCTGAACTTGGGCGGGCCGTCCATGCAGCTCGCCGGGCTGCCTTCGGCGGGCGCCAGGCGGTAGTCGGTCGGGTCGTTGCTCTGCAGCTTGGCGACCTGGGTGCGGGCCGGCGAATTCATCACGTTCGGGTAGAACGGCACGGTGCCGGTCACCAGGTACTGGTGGTTCAGGAACGAGCCGCCGAAGGCACCCTGGAAGAAGTTGTCGCACAGCACGAACTCGCGGGCGATGTCCCACAGGCGCAGGTTGAAGCGGGTGTCGGCGTAGTAGCCCATGGTGATGCCGCCGGCGTCCGTCCAGGCGCAGAAGCCGTCGTTCTTGCCACCGTTGATCTGCATCTGGTTGTGATAGAACGCGTGCACGAGGTCACGCGTCACCAGGCCCAGCGGCAGCGCCTCGCCCTGCGGGCCCTTCATGGCATAGGGTGCGTTGGGCAGGTCGACCTGGTACTGCTTGCCGACCTCGTAGCCCACGCCTTCGACGATCTGGTTGCCGACCTGGACCACGCCGCCCCAGGTCGGCGGCAGCTTGCCCAGGAGCTTGCCGTCGCGGTCGCGTTGCGCGAAATCGCCCGGCTTGAGCGATGACAGCGGCTTCTCCAGGCCGGGGAAATCGGCAAACAGGTTGTTGAAGCTGCGGTTCTCGCCGTAGATGACGACCACGGTCTTGACGTTCTTGCGTAGTGCATCGTCGAGTACGCCGCCGCCCATGGCGCTGGCGCCACGCGTGCCGTCGGTGGCGCAGGCGGCGAGCGACGCGCCGACGCCGACCGTGGCCATGCCGCCCAGGAAATGGCGGCGGTTCAGTTCCGGCCCGGTGGTTTGTTCCGGGGTTGCGTCAATGGACGGGATGTCCGTGAAGTGCTTGCGTTCGCTCATGGTGCCTATTCCTTTTTGTGTTTGATCTGGGGTGGAAATGCCCGCGCATGCTAGCCAGCGAAGATGTCAAATGACAACCTCCGCCTTGTAAAGATGTGTTCCGGGCCGTTGGGCGATTCAGGCGAAGCGGAACACGGCCACGGATTCCTTCAGCCGGTCGGCCTCGTCGCGCAGGCTGCTGGCGGCGGCGGCGCTTTCCTCCACCATGGCGGCGTTCTGCTGGGTCATGCGATCCAGCGAGGCCACGGCCTGGTTGATCAGGTCGAGCTCCTGGCTCTGCCGGCCGGTGGAGGCGGCCACCTGCTGCAGCATGGAAGCCACGGCCTGCACGCCTTCGACCAGTTCGCCGATGGACTGCCCCGCGGCCGAGGCCAGGCCGGCGCCGGCGTCCACGCGCTGCACGCTGTCGGCGATCAGGCCGCGGATTTCCTGCGCCGCCGTGCCGCTGCGCTGGGCCAGGCTGCGCACTTCGCTGGCCACCACCGCGAAGCCGCGGCCCTGCTCGCCGGCGCGCGCGGCTTCCACCGCCGCGTTCAGCGCCAGGATGTTGGTCTGGAAGGCGATGCTGTCGATGACGGCGGTGATTTCGGCGATCTTGCCGCTGCCGGCCGCCATCTCCTTCATGCTGCCCACCAGCTCGGCCATCTGCGCGCTGCGGCGCACGGCGTTCTCGCTCGCCGATTCGGCCAGCCGCGAGGCCTCGGTGGCGGTGTGGGCGTTGTCGTGCACCACCTGGGCCATCTGCTCCATGGCCGCCGAGGTTTCCTCCAGTGTCGCGGCCTGCTGCTCGGTGCGGTTGCTCAGGTTCTGGTTGCCGGTGGCGATTTCGCGCGCGCCGAGCTGCACCGCGTCGGCCGATGCCTGGATGCTGGCCAGCGTGGTGCGCAGCCGCGTGCCCATGCGCTCCTGCGCCGACGACAGCAATTGCAGTTCGCTGCCCTGGCCCGCCACAGCGGCCTGGGTGGACAGGTCGCCTTCGGCCACCGCATGCGCCACCCGCACCGCGTCCGCCAGCGAACGGCGGATGCCGCCGGCCAGACGCCAGGCCAGCAGGCTGCCGACGGCGCAGGCCACCAGCCCGACCAGCAGCATCACCCGGATACCGTTGATGCGCTGGGTCTTGGCGTCGGCCCGGCCCAGGTCCATCTGCGCCTGCTGGCGCTGAGCCAGCTTTTCCAGCAGTCCCTGGTATTCGAGCACCGAGGGCAGCAGCTTGTCGTAGAACTCCGAGCGCATGAAGTCGCTCGATCCCGAATCCAGCGCCTGCATGAAATCGGCCATGGCCGCGGTGTAGCGCTTGTGGGCGTTGGTCATGCTGGCGCGCGCGTCGGCCTCGTCCGTGCCTTGCGTGTAGGCGGTGTACAGCGCCGTGATGCGTGCGCCGTCGGCCTTCAGCGCGTCGGTCAGCGGCTTGAGTTTGCCGGGGTCGCTGGTCACCAGCATGCCGTTGGCCGTCAGCGCCTCGCGCCCGAGCAGCGCCTGCCATTGCCGGGCCTCGCGTTCATGCGTGGCGAGCTGGTCGGTCAGGTGCTCCGAAGTGGCACCCAGGCGTTCGAGCTGTACCCAGGCCACGCCGATGTTCAGCGCCATGAACAGCAGCATCGCTGCGAAACCCCACGCCAGCCGCCCGCTGACCGTTGCCGGAAAAAACCTCATCAACTGTCTCCTCAAATTGTTTATCGTGGCCTGGACTGTAACAAGATGTGCTTTGTGCCTGCCTCCGCTTTGCGGCGATGGACCTTCCGGGAGGGCGTGGTGGACAATGCATAGCCATGACCCTGACCGAACTCAAGTACATCGTCGCCGTGGCCCGTGAGAAACACTTCGGCAAGGCCGCCGACGCCTGCTACGTGTCGCAGCCCACGCTGTCGGTGGCGATCAAGAAGCTCGAGGAGGAACTCGACGTCAAGCTGTTCGAGCGCAGCGCCAACGAGGTCACCGTGACGCCGCTGGGCGAGGAAATCGTGCGCCAGGCGCAAAGCGTGCTGGAGCAGGCGGCCAACATCAAGGAAATCGCCAAGCGCGGCAAGGACCCGCTGGCCGGCCCGCTGCGCCTGGGCGTGATCTACACCATCGCGCCCTACCTGCTGCCCGACCTGGTGAAGCAGACCATCGCCCACACGCCGCAGATGCCGCTGATGCTGCAAGAGAACTTCACCGTCAAGCTGCTGGAGATGCTGCGCACCGGCGAGATCGACTGCGCCATCATGGCCGAGCCCTTCCCGGACACCGGCCTGGCCATCGCCGCGCTCTATGACGAGCCCTTCCTGGCCGTGGTGCCGGCCGCGCATGCACTGGCCAAGCAGGAAACGGTGAACGCCGAGCTGCTCAAGCGCGAAACCATGCTGCTGCTGGGCAGCGGCCACTGCTTCCGCGACCACGTGCTCGAGGTATGCCCCGAATTCGCACGTTTCTCCAGCGACGCCGAAGGCATCCGCAAGAGCTTCGAAGGCTCTTCGCTGGAAACCATCAAGCACATGGTCGCCGCCGGCATGGGCGTCACCCTCGTGCCGCGGCTGAGCGTGCCGCGCGACGCGCTCAGCGCCGACGGCGTGCGCAACAAGCGCAAGCGCGACGAGGACGCCTACGTGCGCTACCTGCCGTTCGACGGCGATCCGCCCACGCGCCGCGTGGTGCTGGCTTGGCGCCGCAGCTTCACGCGCTACGAGGCCATCGCCGCCCTGCGCAACGCCATCTATGCCTGCGAGCTGCCGGGTGTGAAAAGATTGTCCTGAATCCCTTGTCCTGCGATCCCGAGAAAAAATGGAAACCACGTTGAAGTTCGTCCAGCCCGGCGTGATGGCGCCGATTCCGCCGGTGGCGCGGTATGTGTTCTTTTCGCTTGGCGCCGATGTCGACCGCGCGGCGCTGGTCCAGGCCATGGGCCGGCTCGCCGAGCTGACCGATGGCGAAAGCACTGTCGTCGGCGTCGGCCCGCTGCTGGTCAAGGCCTTGGGCGCCTCGGTGCCGGGGCTGGCCGAGATGCCGGTCCTGTCCGACCACGGCGTGCAGGTGCCGAGCACACCCACCGCGTTGTGGTGCTGGTTGCGCGGCAGCGACCGTGGCGAACTCGTGCTGCGCACGCGCAAGCTCGAGCGGACCCTCGCGCCCGCGTTCCACCTCGACCGGCTGGTCGAAGCCTTCCGCCATGGCGAGCCCACGGCCGCGCACGGCCGCGACCTCAGCGGTTATGAAGACGGCACCGAGAACCCCGAAGGCGAGGCCGCGATTGCCGCGGCGCTGGTAAGCGGGCAGGGCGCGGGGCTGGACCAGAGCAGCTACGTGGCCGTGCAGCAGTGGGTGCACGACCTCGACGCCTTCGAGGACATGACGGCCGACGTGCGCGACCATGTGATGGGCCGCCGCATCCTCGACAACGAGGAAATCGAGGACGCGCCCATCACCGCCCACGTCAAGCGCACGGCGCAGGAAAGCTTCGACCCCGAGGCCTTCGTGCTGCGCCGCTCCATGCCCTGGGCGCTGGCCAACAAGTTCGGGCTGCTGTTCGTGGCCTTCGGCCATTCGCATGCGGCCTTCGAGGCGCAGATGCGGCGCATGGCCGGCTACGACGACGGCGAGACGGACGCGCTGTTCGGCTTCTCCAAACCCGTCTCCGGCGCCTACCTGTGGTGCCCGCCGGTGCTGGACGGCCGGCTCGACCTGCGCCAGCTCGGCCTGCCTCCGGCCTGATAGCTACAAAAAGAAGAGCAGTTGGCGCAGATAATCACTGCGTCAGACGCTGATTTGACGATGAATCCTGCACCTTCCAAATTCCAGCTCTATCTGCAGCTGATCCGCTGGGACCGGCCCGCCGGCTGGCTGCTGCTGCTGTGGCCTTCGCTTTCCGCGCTGTGGGTGGCGGCCGGCGGCTTTCCGGGTTGGCACCTGCTGGCGGTGTTCGTGCTCGGCACCATCCTCATGCGCAGCGCCGGCTGCTGCGTCAACGACGTGGCCGACCGCGATTTCGACCGCCACGTCAAGCGCACGGCCCAGCGCCCGGTGACCAGCGGCCGCGTCTCGGTGCGCGAGGCGCTGTGGCTCGGCGCGGTGCTGGCATTGGCCGCGTTCGCGCTGGTGCTGACCACCAATGTCGCCACCGTCGTGTGGTCGGTGCCGGCGCTGGCCGTGGCGCTGGTCTATCCGTACGCCAAGCGTTTCGTCTCGATGCCGCAGGCTGTGCTCGGCGTGGCCTTCAGTTTCGGCGTGCCGATGGCGTTCGCCGCGGTGCACGGCGGACCCGCCTGGTCGGTATTCGATGCCGGCGCCTGGCGCGGCTTCAGCCTGGCCGCCTGGTGGGCGAGCGTGCCGCCGCTGGCCTGGCTGCTGCTGCTGGGCAACCTGTTCTGGGTGCTGGCCTACGACACCGAATACGCCATGGTCGACCGCGACGACGACCTCAAGATCGGCATGAAGACCTCGGCCATCACGCTCGGGCGTTGGGACGTGGCTGTCGTCATGCTGAGTTACGCCGTCTTCCTGGGGGTCTGGGTGCTGGGCCTGCGGCACCTGGTGCCCGGCCCGGTGTTCTACCTCGGCATTGCCGCCGCCGCGGCGCAGGCGGCGTGGCACTTCACGATGATCCGCGATCGCACGCGCGAGGGCTGCTTCAAGGCCTTCCGGCTGAACCACTGGGTCGGCTTCGCGGTGTTCGCCGGTGTGGTGGGCGCTTATTTGCTGAACTGAAAAACCGGTCTCAGTGGTCGAAGCGGTAGTCGCGGGCCTCGCACAGCGACCAGCCGCCGTCTCCCGCGAGCTGCAGCACATGGCTGTGGAAGCGCAGCACCGCCGCGCGGTGGGCGATGCTCACCAGCGTCACGCCGCTGGCCTGCAGCCGCTGGTAGAGCAGCGCCTCGGTCGCGCTGTCGAGCGCACTCGTGGCCTCGTCCAGGATCAGCAGCCGGGGCTGGCGCACCAGCACGCGCGCGAAGGCCAGGCGCTGCTGTTCGCCGGTGGACAAGAGCTTTTCCCAGTCGTGCACAGCGTCGAGCCCGCCGACCTGCGCCACCAGTGACGGCAGCCGCACTTCGTCGAGGATTTCGCACAGCCGCGCATCGCTGCAGTCCGAGGCCGTGGCCGGGTAGAGCAACTGGCTGCGCAGCGTGCCGATCTGCATGTAGGGCCGCTGCGGCAGGAAGAACACCTCCGCCATCGGCAACTGCCACACCGTGCCGCTGCCGCTCTTCCACAGGCCGGCCATGGCGCGCAGCAGCGAACTCTTGCCGCAGCCGCTGGCCCCGGTGATCAGCAGGCTTTCACCCGGCGCCAGGCGCAGGCTCAGGTCCTTCACCAGCAGGCGGCCGAACTGCGGCGTGTGCAGGGTGAGCCGGTCGATGGCCAACTGCGGGCCGACCTTGAGCGTGATCTCGGGCGCGGCCGGGCCAGCGCCGGCCTCGTCCTGCGCCAGGGCGTTGGACAGGCCATGCAGCCGGTCGATGCCGGCCACGAAGCGGCTCAGGCTCTCGAAGTTGTCGACGATCAGCGACACCGCGCCCAGCACGGCGGCGAATGCGCCCGCGGCCTGCACCGCGCGGCCGACCTCGAGTTCGCCCGACAACACGCCGTGGGCCAGGATCACCACCGGAATCACCAGCGTGAGCTGGCTGAAGGCGCGCTGGAACAGGTTCAGTGAACGCTGCTTGCGGATGAGCCGGTTGTAGTTCTTGAACGCCGCGTCGAAGCGCGCATCGATCTGGGCCCGCTCCTGCGCCTCGCCGCGGTAGAAGGCGATCGACTCGGCGTTCTCGCGCAGCCGCATCAGGCCGAAGCGGAAGTCGGCCTCGCGCCGCAGCTGCCAGAAGTTGAGCCGGATCAGCGGCGTGCCGAACACATACAGCGCCACGAAGGTGCCGAGAAACGCGTAGAGGGCCAGAAAGGCGACGAGCACCTGGGAGATCGACCACAGCACCGTGCTGAACGCCACCAGCTGCATCAGCGAGCCGAGGAAGATCAGCAAAAAGTTGATGGAGCGGCCGGTGAAGGTGTTGATGTCTTCGCTGATGCGCTGGTCGGGGTTGTCGATGCCGCTGCCGGCATTGAGCGCGTAATACTTGCGCCGGCCGAGGTAGCCGTCGAGGAACTGGCCCGTCATCCAGCGCCGCCAGTGGTTGGAAAACGCATCGCGCAGGTAGTAGTAATAGGCGTACACCGGCACCGCGAAGGAGAGCACCAGCAGGCAGGCCCGCACCGCGTCCCAGAAGCGGGGGCTGTCGCGCGCGGCCAGGGCCGAGGTCATCTCGCCGGTCTTGTCATTGAGCATCACCGCCAGCTGCGTCTCGCACAGCATCAGCACGATCAGCAGGCCCAGCAGCGACCAGGCGGCCCGGCGGCGTCCGCCGAGCCAGTAGGGCATCGCCACCTTAACGAACTGCCGCCAGCCCTCCAGCGACAGCGCCGAACCGCGGCGCCTCGGCCTCGGCGATGCCGTGTCTGCGGCCGGGGCGAGCGACGCGGGTGGAGATTCGATGGCAGGCACGGCGGACGCGGAGATCGGCATTCGGTTCAGTCGGAAAGGTTGCAACACGCCGTCTGAAGCTTGGGGCCGGCCGAACTTGCCACCCTGTCGGACGGCGCCTGCGTCTGGCTACGGAAAACGCCGTCTTTGCCGGGTCAGGGCCCGTCCAGCCCGAAGCGTTCGCGCAGCGCCGCGCAGAAAGCCGGCCTGCCGCTGATCGAAACGCTGACCGTATGCCGCGGTTGGCCGGGTGCGCCGGGCACGGCGGTGAGCCGCTGCGCCACGGGGTCAAAGGCCAGGGTCTGCCGCTCGCTGGTCTCGACCAGGCTGCCCAGGTCCACGTCCCAGTCCGCCTCCTCGTCGATCGGCCCGGGCTCGCCGAACTGCGCATGCGCCCATCCGAGCACCGTCGCCACCTCGGCATGCAGCGCCGCGAGTTGCTCCGGCCACGCCGCGGCCATGGCGTCGAACACGCCGTTGCCGGCGTCGTCTTCGCTGTAGTCGAAATCGAGGTAGTGGAGTTGCATCAGCCCGCGCCGAACTCGTCTCCGAGCTCGCGTGCGCGCTGCTCGGCGGCGCGCATGGCCTGGATGAACTGCGTCTTGATGTCGGCCTGCTCCATGCGCGTGATGGCCGCAAAGGTGGTGCCGCCTTTGGAGGTGACGCGCTGGCGCAGGACCTCGGGTGGCTCGGTGGAGCGGCGCGCGAGCTCGGCGGCGCCGGCGAAGGTGCCCACGGCGAGCTGGTAGGCCTGCTCGCGCGGCAGGCCCATGTCGGTGCCGGCCTGGGCCATGGCCTCCAGGAAGTAGAACACGTAGGCCGGGCCGGAGCCTGACAGCGCCGTCACCGCGTCGAGTTGCACTTCTTCCGCCACCCACAACACCTCGCCGGTCGGCGCCAGCACGCCTTCGATGCTGCGGCAGTCCTGCGCCGTGACACCGGGCCGGGCGAACAGCGCGGTCATGCCCTGGCCGACCAGGGCCGGCGTGTTGGGCATGGCGCGCACCACGCGTTCGGTGCCGAGCCAGTGGGCGATGCTTTCGCTGCGGATGCCGGCAGCCACGCTCAGGTGCAGCGCCTGCGGGGTGTGGGCGCGGACCTGCAGCGCGGCTTCCTTGAAGGTCTGCGGCTTCACGGCCCAGACCACCGTGCCGGCCTGGGCCAGCGCCGGGCCGGGCGCCTCGTGCGCAGTGATGCCGAAGTCGGCGGCGAGCTTGGCGCGCGCTTCGGCCCAGGGTTCGACGACGGTGATCTGGTCGGCGGCCAGGCCTTGCTGGATCAGGCCGCCGATGATGGCGCTGGCCATGTTGCCGCCGCCGATGAAGGCGATGTGCGCGGGAGTGGTCGGGGGGGTGTTGCTGGTCATGGTGTGGTTTCCAGGAATTCGAAGGCGATCAGTTGCGTGGTCTGGGCGGGATTGAAATTGTCGTCGCTGACAAAGACCAGGGTGCGGTGGCCGGGTTGGCCGTTCGCACCCGTGAGGCGCGGCCCCCAGGCCATGCCTTCTGTATTGTCCAGTCGCCTCAGGCCGGGCCGGCCGTCCGGCTGGGGGCCGACGAAGGCCGAGAAATCGGCGAGCAATGTCTTGGGCATCGGCGACCAGTTCGTAGCCGGGGAGGGCGGCATCAATCGCGCCTCGGTCAGCGTGTCGCTGCCCTGGCGCGTATCGACAAGGTACAGCCGCAGCGAATTGCCCACGCCCATCATGTAGGCGCGCTCGAGCACCAGCAGCCGGTCGGCGTCCACCGCCAGGATCTCGCTCACGCCATTATCGGCAAAGCCGATGGCGGGCGCGGGTGCCTGGGGGATCGCATCCGGCACATAGGCGCGCTGGGCCGTGGCCTGGCCGGTCGCGAGGTCGAAGCGCGTGACGCGGCACGGGCCACCCGGCGCGCCGACGCTGGGCTCGGGGCCGTCCTGCACCAGCGCGTTTTCCATCGCCACCCAGGCTGCGCTGCCGTCGGGCGTGAGCGTGAGGCCTTCGAAAGCGAGGTTGTCGCGCGGGCCGCTCTGGCCCGACGGATCGGCCCGGAAATGGGCGGGCAGCGCAAAACGGCGCAGTTCCCGGCCGTCGGCCGCCATCTCGAACAGGGCCGGATCGCCACCGCGACGCACGTCGCCCTCGCTGGTCCACAGCAGGGTCTGCGTCTGCGGCCGCCAGCGGATCGCCTCGGGGTCGGGCACCTCGGCCCGCGGGTTCTGGCGGCGGCTTGGATAGGTACGGCCGTCCGGCTGGCGCAGCGGCACGGTGTCCACCAGTTCCGGCGCGGCCAGGCCTTGAGCGGAAATGGCCAGCCGCAACGTGTAGAAGCGTGCGGGCTGATGTTCGGAGCGGTCGTCGCTGATGGCCACCCACAGGTCTTGCCCGGCGTCGTAGTCCAGGCCCGACAGGCCGCCGACCGTCGTGCCTTTGAAGGCCAGCCGGTGCGCCAGCGTGGTCTCGCCGATCAAGCGCAGGCTGGGCATGCCGGGCGTGGATTGGAATGCCGCCTGTCGCGGTTCGCCGCAGGCCGACAGCAGGGCCGCGCTGGTGCCGCCGATCAACAGGTGGCGACGGGAGATGGCGAAGCGGGCGTTTTGGGCGCAGGGCATGGCGCCAGTCTAATGGCCGCTCAGCCGGGTGAGGGGCTGGGCGCGCCGCCCAACGGCTGGTTCAGGTCAGCGACGCCTGCCGCACCGCGCGTTCCCATTCACCCATCAGGCCCGAGGCCCGCTGCGGGCTCAGCGTCGGCAGGAAGCGGCGTTCGGCGCGCCACAGGCTCGACAATTCTTCGGTGCTGGCGTAGACACCGGTGGAAAGGCCCGCGAGGAAGGCCGCCCCGAGCGCCGTCGTCTCCGTGACCGCCGGGCGGATCACCGGGATGCCGAGCAGGTCGGCCTGGAACTGCATCAGCAGGTCGTTGACACAGGCGCCGCCGTCCACGCGCAACTCGGCCACTGGCGCTGCGCCGGCCTGCACCGCGTCGCGGCTCATGGCCTGCAACAGCGCAGCGCTCTGGTAGGCGATGCTTTCCAGTGCGGCGCGCGCGATGTGGGCGATGGTGGTGCCGCGCGTGAGCCCGGTGATGGTGCCGCGGGCCTCGGGCTGCCAGTAGGGCGCGCCCAGGCCGGTGAAGGCCGGCACCATGACCACGCCGCCGGAGTCGGGCACGCTTTGCGCCAGCGTCTGCACCTCGCTGCTGCTCTGGATCGCGTGCAGGCCGTCACGCAGCCATTGCACCACGGCGCCGCCGACGAAGACGCTGCCTTCGAGCGCGAATTCGGTGGCGGTCGTGGTCTGGGCGGCACTGGTGGTGATCAGGCCATTGTGTGAGGTCTGGAAGCCGTTGCCGGTGTGCATCAGCATGAAGCAACCCGTGCCGTAGGTGTTCTTGGCCATGCCGGCCTTGAAGCAGGCCTGGCCGAACAACGCGCTTTGCTGGTCGCCGGCCACGCCGCCGATGGGGATGGCCTGGCCCAGCAGTTCGGGCTGGATGTCGCCGAAATGCGAACTGCTGGGGCGCACTTCGGGCATCAGGCCCGGCGGGATGTCGAGGGCTTCGAGCAACTCGGCGTCCCACGCGTTGGTGTGCACGTTGAACAGCATGGTGCGAGCGGCGTTGGTCACGTCGGTGGCGTGCACCCGGCCGCCGGTGAGCTGCCAGATCAGCCAGCTGTCCACCGTGCCGAAGGCGAGTTCGCCACGCGCGGCCATGTCGCGCGCCTGCGGCACGTTGTCGAGCAGCCACTTGAGCTTGGTGCCGGAGAAATAGGCGTCGATCAGCAGGCCGGTCTTTTGCTGGATGGTGTCGGCCAGGCCACGCGCGCGCAACTGCGCGCAGGTGGGCTCGGCACGGCGGTCCTGCCAGACGATGGCGTGGTGGATCGGCTGGCCGGTCCGGCGGTTCCACACCAGCGTGGTCTCGCGCTGGTTGGTGATGCCCACGGCATGGATGTCGCCGGCCTTGAGACCGGCCTCGGCCAGCACCTGGCGGGCCGTGGCGAGCTGGGTGCGCCAGATCTCCATCGGGTCGTGCTCCACCCAGCCGGGCTGCGGGAACATCTGCGGCAACTCCAATTGGGCCATCGCCTTGATGTGGCCTTCGGCGTCGAAGACGATGCTGCGGGAACTGGAGGTGCCCTGGTCCAGGGCGAGAAGGTAGGTCATGGCGGTTTGTGGCTTCTGGAAAAGAGGTGTCAGGCCGCGATGTGGCAGCGCACCTGCGCCTCGGCGAGCAAGGCGGGAAACGGTTCGGGGATCGGCGCGTCGGTGAACAGGCGGTCGATCTGCGCGAGCTGCGCCACCTCCACCATGGCCGGGCGGTTGAACTTGCTGTGGTCGGCGGCCAGCCACACCTCGCGGGCGTGGGCGATGATGGCCTGCGACACCTTCACCTCGCGGAAATCGTAGTCGCGCAGCGAGCCGTCGGCCTCGATGCCCGAGATGCCGATGAGGGCGATGTCCACCTTGAACTGGCGGATGAAATCGATCGCCGCCTCGCCCACCACGCCGCGGTCGCGCCCGCGCAGCACGCCGCCGGCCACGATGACTTCGCACCGCGGATTCGCGCTCAGGATGATGGCCACGTTGAGGTTGTTGGTGATCACGCGCAGGCCGCTGTGCTGCAGCAGCGCCTTGGCGATGGCCTCGGTGGTGGTGCCGATGTTGAGGATCAGGGAGCAGTCGTTGGGCACCTCGGCGGCCACGGCGCGGGCGATGCGGGCCTTGCCCGCGGCATGCAGGTTTTCGCGCTGCTGGTGGGCGATGTTTTCCGTGGTCGAGCTTGGCACGCGCACGCCGCCGTGGAAACGCGTGAGCAGGCCTTCGTCGGCCAGCCGCTGCACGTCGCGGCGCATGGTCTGCAGGGTGACGCCCAGTTTGGCGGCCAGGTCGTCGAGCATGACCGAGCCCTGGGCCTGGACGGCTTGCAACAGCAGGATTTGACGGGGGTTGGGGCTCATGGCGTGCTCGGAACGGTGACGGCCGTGTGACAACAGGTCGGTATTGACGGTTGCATCGACTGTAAAACGAAAGGAAAAGAAAATTTCTAAGGGTTCGTACTAGGAAATAGCTCACACAAGCGAACAATAATTCGCAAAACCGAAAATAATGGAAGCCAAAGAGGGACGTACCGATGCAGTTGTCGCTGGAAGCCGTGAGCAAGAAAGTGGGTGCCCAGCCCTGGCTGTATGCCATGAGCCTGGCGCCCAAGCCGGGTGCGGTCACCGTGTTGCTCGGTGCCACGCAAGCCGGCAAGACCAGCCTGATGCGCATCATGGCCGGACTGGACGCACCCACGCAGGGCCGCGTGCTGGTCGACGGCGTCGACGTGGTCGGCCAGCCGGTGCGCGAGCGCAACGTGGCCATGGTCTACCAGCAGTTCATCAATTACCCCTCGCTCAAGGTGCGCGACAACATCGCCTCGCCGCTGAAGCTGCGCGGTGAAACGAACATCGCGCAGCGCGTGGACGAACTCGCCGGCAAGCTGCACATCGACATGTTCCTCGACCGCTACCCGGCGGAGCTTTCCGGCGGCCAGCAGCAGCGCGTGGCGCTGGCCCGCGCGCTGGCCAAGGCCGCGCCGCTGATGCTGCTCGACGAGCCGCTGGTCAACCTCGACTACAAGTTGCGCGAGGAACTGCGCGACGAACTCGGCGCGCTGTTCGCGGCCGGCGACTCCACCGTGATCTACGCCACCACCGAGCCCGGCGAGGCCTTGCTGCTCGGCGGCTACACGGCCGTGCTCGACGCGGGCGAGCTGCTGCAGTACGGTCCCACGGCCGAAGTCTTCCACCGGCCGCAATCGCTGCGCGTGGCGCGGGCCTTCAGCGATCCGCCAATGAACCTGGTGGCGGGCCGCCGCGCGGCCGGCGGCGTGGTGCTCGATGCCGGGCCCATGCTGGCGATGGACCTGCCCGACACCGCAACCGGTGAAGTCACGGCCGGTCTGCGCGCCAGCGCCCTGCATGTGGACGAGCGGCCGGGCGACGTGGCGCTGGACGGCCATGTCGAACTCGCCGAAATCTCGGGCTCCGACACCTTCGTGCACGTGGCCACGGTCGTGGGCGAACTCGTCGCGCAGCTCGGCGGCGTGCATTATTTCGAGCTCGGCGCGGCGCTGCGGCTGTACCTCGATCCCGCGCAGGTCTATGTGTTCGACGCGACCGGCAGCCTGCTGCGCGCGCCGGCTTTCCGGGGGCTCGTCTGATGGCCCGCATCACCCTCGACCTGGCCCATGCCTACCGCGCCAATCCGCAGCACGACAGCGACTACGCGCTGCTGCCGCTGAAGATGGAGTTCGCCGACGGCGGCGCCTACGCCTTGCTCGGGCCCTCGGGCTGCGGCAAGACCACCATGCTCAACATCATGTCGGGCCTGCTCGCGCCGTCCCAGGGCACGGTGCTGTTCGACGGCCGCGACGTGACCCGGGCCACGCCGCAGGAGCGCAACATCGCCCAGGTGTTCCAGTTCCCGGTGATCTACGACACCATGACGGTGGCCGAGAACCTGGCCTTCCCGCTGCGCAACCGCAAGCTGCCGCAGGCGCAGATCGACAAGCGTGTGGGCGAGATCGCGGAGATGCTCGAGATGAGCGGCCAGCTCAACCAGCGCGCCGCCGGCCTGGCCGCCGACGCCAAGCAGAAGATCTCGCTTGGCCGCGGCCTGGTGCGGCCCGACGTGTCGGCCGTGCTGTTCGACGAGCCGCTGACCGTGATCGACCCGCACCTCAAGTGGCAACTGCGGCGCAAGCTGAAGCAGATCCACCGCGAGCTCAAGCTCACGCTGATCTACGTCACGCACGACCAGGTGGAGGCGCTGACCTTCGCCGAACAGGTGGTGGTGATGACGCGCGGACGCGCCGTGCAGGTCGGCTCGGCCGACGCCTTGTTCGAACGGCCGAGCCACACCTTCGTCGGCAACTTCATCGGCTCGCCCGGCATGAATTTCCTGCCGGCCAACGTGGAGGGCGGCGCCTTGCTGGTGGCCGGCCTGCGCCTGCCCTTGCCGCGCGCCTTGCCCGAAGGCGCACTGCGCCTGGGTGTGCGCCCCGAATACGTCCGGCTGGCCGCGCCGCAGGAGCCCGGTGCCTTGCCTTGTGTCGTCGACAAGCTGCAGGACGTGGGCACGCATTTCATGCTGACCGCCACCCTGGCGGGCCAGCCGATCAAGGCCAAGCTCGGCAGCGAGGCCACGCTGCCTGCGGTGGGCGCCACGGTGTGGCTCAAGCTGCTCGGGCCTCACACCTGCTTCTACCAGAACGAGGAGATCGTGCCATGAGCACCGCACTGCGCAGCACGGAGGTTCGCCCATGAGCGTGACCACCAAACCCGTCAACCAGAAGGCCTGGTTCCTGATCCTGCCGGTGCTGGTCTGCGTGGCGTTTTCCGCCATCGTGCCGCTGATGACGGTGGTCAACTATTCGGTGCAGGACATCATCTCGCCCGAACGCCGCGTCTTCGTCGGCACCGAATGGTTCGTCGCGGTGATGCGCGACGAAGAGCTGCATGCCGCGCTGCTGCGCCAGCTCACCTTCTCGATGGCCGTGCTCGCGGTGGAGCTGCCACTCGGTATCCTGCTGGCGCTGGCGATGCCAGCCACGGGCTGGAAGGCGTCGGCGGTGCTGGTGATCGTCTCGCTCTCCCTGCTGATCCCGTGGAACGTGGTCGGCACCATCTGGCAGATCTTCGGCCGTTCCGACATCGGCCTCATGGGCGCGGCGCTGCAGGGCATGGGCATCGAATACAGCTACACCGGCAATGCCACGCATGCTTGGCTCACGGTGCTGCTGATGGATGTGTGGCACTGGACGCCGCTGGTGGCGCTGCTCGGCTACGCCGGCCTGCGCTCCATTCCCGACGCGTATTACCAGGCCGCGCGCATCGACGGCGCGAGCAAGTTCGCGGTGTTCCGCTTCATCCAGCTGCCCAAGATGCGCGGCGTGCTGATGATCGCCGTGCTGCTGCGTTTCATGGACAGCTTCATGATCTACACCGAGCCCTTCGTGCTGACCGGCGGCGGGCCGGGCAATGCCACCACCTTCCTGTCGCAGTTCCTCACGCAGAAGGCCGTGGGCCAGTTCGACCTGGGGCCGGCGGCGGCGTTTTCGCTGATCTATTTCCTGATCATCCTGCTGCTGTGTTTCATTCTCTACAACTGGATGCAGCGCGTCGGTACGCAAGAGAAGGAGGGTGGAAATGAATAAAGCGAAATTCCAGAAACGCACGATCTTCCTGATCGCGTACCTGCTGTTCGCGCTGTTGCCCATCTACTGGATGGTCAACATGTCGTTCAAGACGAACTCGGAAATCCTGGCCAGCTTCTCGCTCTGGCCGCAACAGTTCACCTGGGCCAACTACCACACCATCCTCACCGATCCTTCGTGGTACGACGGCTACATCAACAGCCTGATCTACGTGGGCATGAACACGGTGATCTCGCTCACCGTAGCGCTGCCGGCGGCCTATGCGTTCAGCCGGTACAGCTTTCTCGGCGACAAACACGTGTTCTTCTGGCTGTTGACCAACCGCATGACGCCACCGGCCGTGTTCCTGCTGCCGTTCTTCCAGCTGTACACCACGGTCGGACTGATGGACACGCACCTGGCCGTGGCGCTGGCGCACCTGCTGTTCAACGTGCCGCTGGCGGTGTGGATCCTGGAAGGTTTCATGAGCGGCATCCCGCGCGAGATCGACGAGACGGCCTACATCGACGGCTACACCTTCCCACGCTTCTTTCTCACCATCTTCCTGCCGCTGATCAAGGCCGGCGTGGGTGTGGCGGCGTTCTTCTGCTTCATGTTCAGCTGGGTCGAGCTGCTGCTGGCGCGCACGCTGACCAGCGTGAACGCCAAGCCCATCGTGGCCACCATGACGCGCACGGTGAGCGCGTCCGGCATGGACTGGGCGACGCTGGCCGCCGCGGGCGTGCTGACCATCGTGCCCGGCGCCATCGTGATCTGGTTCGTTCGCAATTACATCGCAAAAGGATTCGCCATGGGGCGGGTCTGATCTCAAGGAGAGCAACATGTTCGAGTGGATGGCCTGGACCTTGCCGGTCGCCATATTTTTCGGTTGTGTGGTGCTGATGCTGGCCGGCATGACGGTCTGGGAAATCAAGTCGCCGACCACGCTGCGCCGCGGCTGGCTGCCGATGGAAACCACACGCGGCGACCGCCTGTTCATCGGCCTGCTGCTCGCGGCCTATGTGAACCTGGCCTTCGTGGGCTTGAGCGGCAAGTTCGCCGAGTGGTTCAAGCTGGACGGCGATCCGTCGATCTGGATCAGCTTCGTGGTCTCGATGCTGCTGCTGGCCATCGTGATGCGCAAGGGTTGAAAGTGTTCGAGGATTCGGCTTTGTTCACCCCCGAAGCCGGGCCAGACGTCGTTCACCAAGGGGGTCAGCCAACGAGGAGACAAGTCATGAAATTGCGATATTCCGTCTGGGCCGTCGCGGCCGTGTGTGCCATGGCCAGCCATGCCTGGGCGGGCGAGGCCGAGGCCAAGAAGTGGATCGACAGCGAGTTCCAGCCGTCCACCCTCAACAAGGACCAGCAGATGGCCGAGATGAAGTGGTTCATCGAAGCCGCCAAGAAGCTGCAGGCCAACGGCGTGAAGGAAGTGTCGGTCGTCTCCGAGACGCTGACCACGCACGAATACGAATCCAAGACGCTGGCCAAGGCCTTCGAGGAGATCACCGGCATCAAGGTCAAGCACGACCTGATCCAGGAAGGCGACGTGGTCGAGAAGCTGCAGACCTCGATGCAGTCGGGCAAGTCGATCTACGACGGCTGGATCAGCGACTCCGACCTGATCGGCACGCACTACCGCTACGGCAAGATCATGTCGCTCACCGAATACATGAAGGGCGCCGGCAAGGACTTCACCAACCCCGGCCTGGACCTGAAGGACTTCATCGGCACGAGCTTCACCACCGCGCCCGACGGCCAGCTCTACCAGCTGCCCGACCAGCAGTTTGCCAATCTGTATTGGTTCCGCGCCGACCTGTTCGCGCGCAAGGACCTGCAGGACAAGTTCAAGGCCAAGTACGGCTACGAACTCGGCGTGCCGCTGAACTGGAGTGCCTATGAGGACATCGCCGAGTTCTTCAGCGTCGACGTGAAGACCATCGACGGCAAGCCGATCTACGGCCACATGGACTACGGCAAGAAGGACCCGTCGCTCGGCTGGCGCTTCACCGATGCCTGGCTGTCGATGGCCGGCGCGGCCGACAAGGGCATCCCCAACGGCATGCCGATCGACGAATGGGGCATCCGCGTGGCCGACGACAAGTGCACACCCACTGGTGCGTCGGTGTCGCGCGGCGGCGCCACCAACTCGCCGGCCGCCGTGTACGCGCTCACCAAGTACATCGACTGGATGAAGAAATACGCGCCCAAGGAAGCCATGGGCATGACCTTCGGCGAATCCGGACCGGTGCCGGCGCAGGGGCAGATCGCGCAGCAGATCTTCTGGTACACGGCCTTCACCGCCGACATGACCAAGAAGGGCCTGCCGGTGGTGAACGACGACGGTTCGCCGAAGTGGCGCATGGCGCCCGGCCCGAACGGCCCCTACTGGAAGCAGGGCATGCAGAACGGCTACCAGGACGTGGGCTCGTGGACCTTCTTCAAGGGCCATGACGCCAACAAGACGGCCGCGGCCTGGCTCTACGCGCAGTTCATCACCGCCAAGACCACTTCGCTGAAGAAGTCCATCACCGGCCTGACCTTCATCCGCGACAGCGACATCCGCTCCGACTACTTCACGCAGAACGCCAACAAGTACGGTGGGCTGATCGAGTTCTACCGCAGCCCCGCGCGTGTGGCCTGGACGCCCACCGGCACCAACGTCCCCGACTATCCGAAGCTCGCGCAGCTGTGGTGGAAGAACGTGGCCGAGGCCGTGACCGGCGAGAAGACGCCGCAGAAAGCCATGGACAACCTGGCCGACGAGATGGACAACGTGATGGCGCGGCTGGAGCGTGCCGGCATGGCCCACTGCGCGCCCAAGCTCAACCCCAAGGGCGACCCGGCCAAATACCTGAGCGACGACCATGCGCCCTGGAAGAAGCTGGCCAACGAGAAGCCCAAGGGCGAGACCATCGCCTACGACACGCTGCTGAAGGCCTGGAAGGACGGCAAGGCCCGCTGATGCAGCGCCCACAATAGCGCCCCTGAGGCCGCGCGGCCATTTCGCCCCGCGGCCTCTTTTCATGGCTTTTCAAGGTCTCGCTTTTCCGCCTTTGCCGCCTTCGCCGTCACCGAACCGTTATGACCCCTTCCACACCTTCCGCCAGCCCATTGCCCACCCGCCGCGCCGAGCTGCTCGCCCGCCTGGCCGAGCCTCGGTCGTACGACGTGGCCATCATCGGCGGTGGAGCCACGGGCCTGGGCGTGGCGCTGGACGCGGCCTCGCGCGGCTACAGCGTGGTGCTGGTCGAGTCGCACGATTTCGCCAAGGGCACTTCGTCGCGCGCCACCAAGCTCGTGCACGGCGGCGTGCGTTACCTGGCGCAAGGCAACATCGCGCTCGTGCGCGAGGCGCTGCACGAACGCACGACGCTGCTGCACAACGCGCCCCACCTGGCGCAGCCGCTGCCGTTCATCATGCCCTCGTACAAGTTCTGGGAGACGCCGTTCTACGGGATCGGCCTGAAGATGTACGACGCCTTGGCCGGCAAGGCCGGTCTGGGCCCCACGGAATTCCTGGGCCGCAGCAAGACCCTGCATTACCTGCCCACCGCGCAGCCCGCGGGCCTGAAGGGCGGCGTGAAATACTGGGACGGCCAGTTCGACGACGCGCGCCTGGCGCTGGCCCTGGCGCGCACCGCCGCCTCCCACGGCGCCTTGCTGGTGAACTACTGCGCGGCCGATGAACTCATTCACGAAGAGGGCCAACTCGTCGGCCTGCGTTGCACCGACCGCGAAGGCGGCGCGCGCTTCACCATCCGCGCACGTTGCATCGTCAATGCTGCGGGTGTCTGGGTCGACGATTTCCGCCAGAAGGACGGCGAAGCCGTGGGGCGCAAGACGCAGCCCATGGTCGCGCCGAGCCAGGGCGTCCATGTGGTGGTGGATCGCGAGTTCCTGCCCACCGACCATGCGCTGCTCGTGCCCAAGACCACCGACGGCCGCGTGCTGTTCGCCGTGCCCTGGCTGGGCAAGACCATCCTCGGCACCACCGACACGCCGCGCCACGACCTGGACCGCGAGCCGCGCCCGTTCAAGGAAGAGATCGAATTCATCCTGCGCGAGTCCGCGCGTTACCTGAGCCGCGCGCCCACGCGGGCCGACGTGAAAAGCGTGTGGGTCGGCCTGCGTCCTTTGGTCAAGCCACAGGACGATGATGGCGACAACACCAAGGGCTTGAGCCGCGAACACACGGTGCTGGTCAGCAAGACCGGCCTGGTCACCGTGACCGGCGGCAAATGGACCACCTACCGCGCCATGGCCGAGGACGTGCTGGACAAGTGCCTGGCCGCCCAGTTGCTGCAGCCGCTGCACGACAGTGTGACGGCCGACCTGCGCCTGGTGGGCGGCGGCCGCGACGGCGACGCGCCCGTACACCGCCGCATCAGCGACGCACCCGGCATCGCCGCCTACGGCAGCGAACAGGACGAAGTGCAGGCCATGCCGGGTTCCGGCAACGCCCTGGGCGGTGGCCTGACCGAAGGCATGGTGCGGTTCGCGGCGCGTTTCGAGTACGCGCGGACCGTGGAAGACGTGCTGGCGCGGCGCTCCCGGTTGCTGTTCCTGGATGCCCGGCTCGCGGCCTCGATGGCCGGGGCGGTGGCGGGGATCCTGCGAGAGGAGACCGGCGTGGATCCGCAATCCGAGGCCTTTGATCGGCTGGCCGCGTTGTATCTGACCTTGCCGGAGTGAGTCGGGACTCTCAATCCCACCTGAACAATCGTTCAATAAATACCACTTGTGACCCCGGCTGCGGCCGGCTGTAATCCGGAGCGTGAATCTTCTTCCAGACAACGCTCCATGACTCCATTCGATGCCCACACACAGGCAGGCACCAGGCCCGACGGCCTGGCGCGGGTCGAAGATCATCGTCTGCTGACAGGCCGTGGCCACTACGTGCATGACGTGTCCCGCCCCGGCATGCTGCATGCCGTGTTCGTGCGCAGCGTGCACCCGAGCGCGAAGCTGCTGGGCATCGACACATCCGCGGCAGAAGCGTCGGACGGTGTGATCGCGGTGCTCGGTGCCGCGCAACTCGCGGGGCGCACGATGCCCCCACCCAATCCGTTGCTGCCTGGCTTGAACGCACCCGCATCCTGGCTGCTGCCGATGGACCGTGTCGATGCCGTCGGCCAGCCCATCGTGCTGGTCCTCGCGACCAGCCTCGAGGCCGCGCAGCAGGCAGCGGAACGGGTGTTCGTCGACTACGAAGCCTTGCCGGCCCAGGCCGACCTGGCCGACGGCGCGCCGCGGGTCACCACGGTGCGTCATGAAGCCGGCGACCGCGTTGCGGCGGAGGCGCTGGCCGTGCACCGCGTGGCCGTGCGCCAGCAGCAGCCGCGTGTCGTCGCCATGTCGCTCGAGCCGCGCGCGGCCGTGGCGGCATGGAGCGAGGCCGATGGCAGCCTGACGGTCTGGCTGCCCTCGCAGTCGCCCGCCCGTGCGCGCGACGACCTGGCGCACACCCTGGGTCTGCCAAAGGACAAGGTGCGCGTGATTGCGCCCGACGTCGGCGGCTCGTTCGGCGCCAAGGCTTCGGTCTGCCCGGAAGACCTGGTGATCGCCTTCGCGGCCCGGCATTTGAAGGCGACGGTGAAGTGGGTGTCGTCGCGCTCCGACGAGTTCACTTCCGCTGCGCAGGGCCGCGGGGCCCAGCTGCAGGGCGCGCTGTGGCTCGATGCGGCGGGGCGCTTCGTGCACCTGGCGGCGCAGCTGCGTTTCCCGCTCGGCGCCTGGTTGCCGTTCAGCGCCGTGGCGCCGATGCGCAACGCCGCGCGCATCCTGCCCGGCCCGTACCGGGTGGGCAGTGTCGCCATCGAAGCCGGTGCGGCCCAGTCGAACACGGCGGCGGTCAACATCTACCGCGGCGCCGGCCGGCCCGAAGCCGCGCTGCTGATGGAGCGCCTGGTGGAGAAGGCGGCGCGCGCGGCTGGCATCGACCCGGTCGAGCTGCGCCTGCGCAACCTGCTGGCGGCCCAGGCCATGCCGTATGCCACGCCCACCGGCGAATCCTTCGACGCTGGCGACTACCGCGCCGCACTGGAGCGGGCCTGCGCGCGCTTCGGTTATGCGGCCGAACGCCGGGCCCAGGCCATGCGCCGCGCCGCGGGTGAGGTGGTGGGCGTCGGCATCGCGATGTATGTGGAGCCTTGCGGCCAGGGCTGGGAGTCTGCACGCGTCACGCTGCAGGCCGATGGCCGTGTGCGCGTGGCCAGTGGCTCGGCCGCGCAGGGCCAGGGCCACCAGACGAGTTATGCCGTGATCGCCGCCGAAGTGCTCGGCATCGACGCGGCCCTGGTCTCGGTGGACCATGGCGACACGGCCACCTGCCCGGACGGCATCGGCGCGCTGGCCAGCCGCAGCATGGCCATCGGCGGCAGTGCCGTGGTCGAGGCCGCACGTCAGGCCCTGGCGCGGCGCGAGGCGGGCGAGGCGCTGCCCATCGTGGCCAATGCCCGCTACACCGCGCCCACCGAGGCCTGGAGTTACGGCTGCGTGATCGCGCGCATGGCCATTGACGTCGATACCGGCCGGCCGACGATCGAGCGCATCGTCTGGGTGGACGACGCGGGCCGCATCATCTCGCCACAACTGGCCGAAGGGCAGTTGCTCGGCGGGTTGGCGCAGGGCCTGGGCCAGGCCATGCTCGAACGTATCGTCTACGACGCGGACGGCCAGCTCGTGACCGGTTCGCTGATGGACTACGCCGTGCCGCGTGCCGACGACATGCCGCCCATCGAAATCGAAAGCCTGGCCGTGCCCACCGATGCCAACCTGCTGGGCGCCAAGGGCGTGGGCGAGGCCGGCTGCATCGGCGTGCCGGCCGCATTGCTGAACGCCGCGGCCGACGCCTTGTCACCGCTCGGTGAACCAGAACTCGAATTCCCGCTCACGGCCGAACGCCTGTGGCGGGCCATGCAACACAACTCCGTGACGTCCGAACCATGAAATACAAGAAATCCGAAGCCAAGGGCTATGCGCGCGAAAACTTCCGCGGCGTCTGGGCCGCCACGGCCACGCCGTTCTGCGACGACCTGTCGCTCGACGAGGCCGGCTTCCGCCGCAACATGCGCCACTGGGCGCAGACGCTGCAGCTCGGCGGGCTGTTCGTGTGCGGCAAGCAGGGCGAGTTCTTCTCGATGTCCGTGGCCGAGCGCAAGCGAACCTTCGAGCTCGCGGTGGAAGAAGCGGCCGGGCATTGCGGCATCGTGACCTCGTGCTCGGACACCAACCTGGACGTGGTGCTCGACCTGGCGCGGCATTCGCAGGACATCGGCGCCGACTACATCGTGGTGCACAGCCCGGTGCTGCATTTCCACCATGACGCCGAGGCCACGGTCTACGAATACTACCGCCACCTCAGCGAGCAGCTCGACATCGGCATCGCCCTGTGGAACCATCCGGACTGCGGCTACGTCATGAGTCCGGAGCTCTGCGCACGCATCGCCGAGCTGCCGAACATCGTGGCCATCAAGTACAGCGTGGACCGCGCGCTCTACGCCAGGCTCACCGAGCTGGCGGGCAACAAGATCATCGTCAGCACCGCGTCGGAAGAGGAATGGCTGGACAACATCGTCGAACTCGGCTGGCGGCTCTACCTGTGCTCCACACCGCCCTTCCTGCTGCAGACCGCGAACGACCAGCGCATCAACGAATACACGCGGCTGGCCTTCGAAGGCAAGACCGCCGAGGCACGCCAGGTGCGCAACAGCCTCGAACCGGCACGCGCCGCGTTCCGCTCGGCCCGCCCCAGCGGCACGCCGCAGGCCTACACCAAATACTGGATGGAGCTGCTGGGCCAGGTCGGCGGGCCGGTGCGCCGGCCGTTGCTGAACCTCACGGAGGCCGAAAAGGCGGCCACGCGTGAGGCCTTCGCGCGCAGCGGACTGGCGAAGTAGGACGACATGCGCCTTCCGGTCACATTGCAGATCAATGGCCGCGTGGTCGAGGCCACGCTGCCGCCATCCACGCTGCTCGTGGATTTCATCCGCGAACACCAGGGCCTGACGGGCACGCACCAGGGCTGCGACACCGCGCAGTGCGGCGCATGTACCGTGCTCGTCGACGGCGCGGCCACCAAGTCCTGCAACCTGCTGGTGGCGCAGGTGGATGGCGGCGCCGTCACGACCATCGAGGGGCTGGCGGCGACCGACGGCGGCCTGCACCCGATGCAGCAGGCGTTCGGCCGGCACCATGCGCTGCAATGCGGCTACTGCACGCCGGGCATGGTGATGCGCGGCGTCGCCATGGCAGCGGAAGGCGTGCCGGCCGAGCCCGAAGCCGTGCGTTGTGCGCTCTCGGGCAACCTGTGCCGCTGCACGGGTTACCGCGGCATCGTGGACGCGGTGTGCGAAGGCCTGCGCCACATGCGCACACTGGAAGGGCGGGGCGCATGAACGGCTTCGAATACCGGCGGCCGGCCCGGCTGGGCGAGGTGCTCGACGGCCTGCGCGGCGACGCCGAGGCCAAGCTGCTGGCGGGCGGCCAGAGCCTGCTGGCGGCGATGAAGCTGCGTTTTGCCGCACCGACGTTGCTGATAGATCTGCAGGGCCTGCCGGCGCTGAAAGAGTTGCGCGCGGAGGGTACTGGCCTGTGGATCGGCGCCATGTGTTGCCACGCCAGCGTGGCGGCGTCAGCGCTGGTGCGCGAACGCGCGCCTGTGCTCGCCGCGCTGGCCGGTGGCATCGGCGACCAGCAGGTGCGCAACCGCGGCACGCTGGGCGGCTCGATCGCCAACGCCGACCCGGCTGCCTGCTGGCCCGCGGGCGTGCTGGCGCTGAACGCCACCGTCTGCACCGACCGCCGCGAGATCGCCGCCGACGACTTCTTCACCGGCCTGTTCGGCACCGCCCTCGAAGCCGACGAGGTGGTCTGCGGCGTGCGGTTTCCTGCGATGGCGCAGGCCCGCTACCTCAAGTTCGAACAGCCGGCTTCGCGTTTCGCGCTCACCGGCGTGGCCGTGGCGCGCCACGTGGATGGCGTGCGGGTGGCCGTGACAGGCCTGGGCAACGGCATCTGGCGCTGGGCCGCGGCCGAGCAGGCCCTGTCGCGCCGTTTCGAGGCCGCTGCATTGCAGGGCCTGGCGATCGACCCGGCCGAGGCCTCGGGCGACATCCACGCCACCGCCGAATACCGGGCCCACCTGGCCGGCGTGCTCACGCGCCGCGCCGTCCAAGACATCAGCAGCACGCTTCCATGAACTACGAAGGCCACCAACTACTTTCCCATCCCGCCGCCGACGTGTGGCAGGCATTGCTCGATCCGGAGGTGCTACGTGCCTGCATTGCGGGCTGCGAACGGTTCGAGCGCCTGGGCGAATCCGAGTACAAGAGCATGGTGAAGATCAGCATTGGCCCGGTGTCGGCGCGCTTCGCCAGCACGATGACGCTGGCCGAAGTGGTCGCCCCGCAGAGCTGCACCCTGCAGTTCGCGGGACAGGGCGGCGTTGCCGGCTTCGGCAAAGGCTCGGCCAGGGTCTTGCTTACGGCGCAGGACGGCGGCGCGCACACCCGGCTCGACTGGTCGGCCGATGCGCACATCGGGGGCCGGCTGGCGCAGATCGGCTCCCGGCTCATCGAGGCCACGGTGCGCAAGATGAGCGAGGATTTCTTCGAACGGTTCGCCGCGCAGCTGGCCGCCCGGCCGCCGCAGGCGGATGTGCCTTCGCCGGTGGCGGAGGTGCCCGTAGCGCCTGCCGCATCGGCCAGGCCGCCGGTCCAGGCCTGGGCCCGCGCGGTGGCCGTGGCGTTGGCCGCGGGCCTGGTCTATTGGCTCTGTTTCAAAGGCTGAAGTGTGATGGCTCAACGCATCGTGTTGATTGGATACGGAGCCATCGGCCAGGCTGTGCGGCGGCTGTTGCCGTCGACGGTGGAAGTGGTCGCGGTGCTGGTGCGCGACCGTGCGCATGCTGCGGCGCAGGCGCCGGATATGGCCGACCTGCTCGTGACCAGCCTGGCTGAAGCCCTGGCGCGGCGCCCCGACCTGGTGGTGGAATGCGCCGGCCACCAGGCCGTCGATGCTTTCGGTGCGGAGGTGCTCGGCGCCGGTATCGACCTGCTGCTGTCGTCGGTGGGGTCGCTCGCCGACGCCACGCGCGAGCAGCGCCTGCTGGACGCCGCGCGGCGGGCCGGCCGGCAACTGATGCTGCCCGCGGGCGCGATCGGCGGCATCGACTGGCTGGCCGCAGCGCGCGGCGCCGGGCTGCAGCGGGTGCTGTACCGGTCGCGCAAGCCGCCTGCCGCCTGGGCGGGCAGCGCAGCCGAAGCCGCCTGCGACCTGGGCGCATTGACCGGCGCCTTCACCTTCTTCCACGGCACGGCGCGCGAGGCCGCGCTGAAGTTCCCGCGCAACGCGAACGTGGCCGCGACAGTGGCGCTGGCCGGCCTGGGCTTCGAAGCGACCGAGGTCCAGATGTTGGCCGACCCCGCGGCCGAAGGCAACGTGCACGAAATCGAAGCCAGTTCGTCCGGCGGCTCGATCGCCCTGCGCATCGTCGGCCAGCCCGATCCCCGCAACCCGCGCACTTCGGTGATGACGGCGCACAGCCTGGTGCGCAGCATCCTGAGCCGCGGCGCATCCCTGGTCATCTAATTCCATTCACTCAGGAGAACACCATGAGGAAACCCATCAACTTCCCGCGCTGGATCGACGAGCACCGGCATCTGCTCAAGCCGCCGGTGGGCAACCAGCAGGTCTGGCGCGATACCGACTTCATCGTGACCGTGGTCGGCGGGCCGAACCAGCGCACCGATTTCCACGACGATCCGTACGAAGAGTATTTCCACCAGTTTCGCGGCAGCGCACATCTGCTGATCGCCGACAGGGGTAAATACGAACGGGTGGACCTGCACGAAGGCGATATCTTCCTGCTGCCGCCGCACGTGCGCCATTCGCCGCAGCGCCCCGATCCGGACAGCCTTTGCACCGTGATCGAGCGCACGCGCCCCGAAGGCGTGATCGACGCCTTCGAATGGTACTGCGCGCAATGCGGCGGCCTGGTGCACCGCAGCGAGGTGCAGTTGCAGAGCATCGTCGAAGACCTGCCGCGCATCTATGCCGATTTTTACGGGTCGGCACCAAAGTTGCGTGCGTGCCCGGCTTGCGGCACCGTGCACCCCGGGCGCGACTGGCAGGCCTGGCACTCGTTGCGCGAGGCGGCCGCAGCGGCGCAGGGGGGCGGGGTGGAGTGAGTGATAACCCGCTATTGACAGTAATTTGTTTATGTCTAAACTAATTAGGACTAAACAATTTCCGTGTTCTCTTTAACAGCCAAGGAAAGCCAAATGAAATTCAAGTTGAACCGCATGATCGTGCTGCTGGGCCTGGCGGCCTGCGGCTTGTCGGTGCATGCGCAGCAGGCGGTCAAGATCGGGTTTCTGGGCACCTTGTCGGGCCCGGCGGGCGCGCTGGGCCAGGACCAGTACGACGCCTTCATGCTGGGCGTGGAGCACTTGAACGGCAAGTTCGGCGGTGCCACGGTGCAGGTCATCAAGGAAGACGATCAGCTCAAGCCCGACGTCGGCGTGCAGATGGCCCAGAAGCTCATCGAGAAAGACAAGGTGGCGATCATCACCGGCGTGACCTTCTCCAACGTGATGATGGCCGTGCACAAGCCGATCACCGAGGCGGGCGTGGTGCTGGTCGGCTCGAACGCCGGTCCGACGCCGCTCACCGGCAAGGGCTGCAGCCCGATGTTCTTCTCGACCTCCTGGAACAACGATTCGCTGCACGAATCCATGGGCCAGTACGCCACCGATTCGGGCTACAAGAAGGTCTACATGATGGCGCCCAACTACCAGGCCGGCAAGGACGCCATCTCCGGCTTCAAGCGCTTCTACAAGGGCCAGGTGATCGACGAGGTGATGACGCAGGTCAACCAGCCCGACTACTCGGCCGAGATCGCCCAGCTGCAGGCGGCCAAGCCCGATGCGGTGTACGTGTTCTATCCCGGCGGCATGGGCGTGAACTTCGTCAAGCAGTACCAGCAGGCGGGGCTGCTGGGCAAGGTGCCGCTGCTGTCGACCTCCACCGTGGACGGCACGACGCTGCCCGCACTGAAGGAGATCGCCGTGGGCGTGGTCACGGGTTCGCCGTACAGCCCGGACATCGACAATCCGCAGAACAAGAAGTTCGTGGAAGACTTCAAGAAGAAGTACAACCGCGTGCCATCGCTGTACGCGGCACAGAGTTACGACGCCGCCATGCTGCTCAATGCGGCGCTGACCAAGACCGGTGGCAAGGCCGACGACAAGGAAGCCTTGCGTGCAGCCATCAAGTCGGCCGAGTTCAAGTCGGTCGCCGGCCCGTTCAAGTTCAACACCAACCAGTTCCCGGTGCGCAACTACTACCGCGTGGACGTGGCCAAGGACGCGAGCGGCCAGGCGGCCTTCGTGAACAAGGGCGTGGTTCTGAAGGACCATGCGGACGCGTATTTCAAGGACTGCGCGATGAAGTAGGAGACCGCGCAGGTCTCACCTCCGTTTTCGTCGCTTCGACATCCCGCCTTCACGTGCCCTCGCTGCTGCCATGAGCCTTTCCCTTTTCACCGTCCAGATGCTCAACGGCCTGCAGCTGGGGGTGTTGTTGTTCATGCTGTCCGCCGGGCTGACGCTGGTCTTCGGCATCATGAACTTCGTCAACCTCGCGCATGGCAGCCTCTACATGATGGGCGCCTACTTCGCCGCGGCGGCGTATGTGCGGTCCGAATCCTTCGTCATCGCGGCACTGGTGGGCATCGCCGGCAGCGCGGCGCTGGGCTTCGCGATGGAGCGCATCGTGGCCGCGCGGCTGTATGCGCGCGACCACCTCGACCAGGTGCTGGCCACCTTCGGCCTGATCCTGTTCTTCAACGAGCTGGCGCGCTGGATCTGGGGCGCGTCGCCGTATTACATGAACGTGCCGCAGGCGCTGTCGGGCACGGTGAGCCTCTTCGGCATCTCCTATTCGGCCTACCGCTTCGCCATCATCGCCGTGGGGCTGCTGGTGGCGCTGGGTTGTTACCTGCTGATCAGCAAGACGCGCGTCGGCATGCTGATCCGTGCGGGTTCGAGCAACCCCACCATCGTGGCCGCGCTCGGCATCAACATCAAGCTGTTGAACGCGGCGATCTTCGCGCTCGGCGCCGCATTGGCCGGAGTGGCGGGGCTGATGAGCGGGCCGATCCTGTCGGTGCAGCCCGGCATGGGGGAGCCCATCCTGATCACCGCGATGATCGTCATCGTGATCGGCGGCATCGGTTCGGTGCGCGGGGCGTTCTATTCGGCGCTGATCGTGGGCCTGATCGACACGGCCGGCCGCGCCTTCCTGCCGATGCTGCTGCGCGGCATCCTGGACCGCAGCACGGCCCAGGCGGCGGGTCCCGCGCTGGCATCGATGCTGATCTGCATCTTCATGGCTGCCGTGCTGGCGCTCAAACCCCAAGGTCTTTTTCCGGTGAAGAACCAATGATGCGCAGCGTCTCCTATTCCAGATGGTTCGTGGCGCTCGTGGTCTTGCTGCTGCTGTTCGTGCCGCAATACGCACGCCTGGCCGGCGAACCTTTCGCCTTGACCTTCGTGAGCCGCGTGCTGGTGTTTGCGCTGGCCGCCATCAGTCTCAACCTGGTGCTCGGTTTCGGTGGCATGGTGAGCTTCGGCCACGCGCTCTACATGGGCCTGGGCGCCTATGCGGTCGGCATCCTGGCACAGCACGAGATTGGCAACGGCTGGATGCAGCTCGGCGTGACGGTGCTGGCCTGCGCGGCGGTGGGCGCGGTCACGGGGCTGATCTCACTGCGCACCTCGGGCATTGCCTTCATCATGATCACGCTGGCCTTCGCGCAGATGTTCTATTACCTGTTCGTGAGCCTGAAGCAGTACGGTGGCGATGACGGCCTGTCGGTCACGCTGCGCAGCGACTTCGGCCTGTTCAGCCTGGGCTCGCCGGTCACGCTGTACTACGTGGCGCTGGCGCTGGTGCTGGCGGTGCTGTTCGGCATGTACCGGCTGGTGGGCGCCCGCTTCGGCATGGTGCTGCGCGGCTGCCGCATCAACGAGCGGCGCATGAAGGCCATGGGCTTCATGACGCTGCGCTACAAACTCACGGCCTATGTACTGGCCAGCGTCATCAGCGGCGTGGCCGGCCTGCTGTATGCCAATCTCACGGGTTTCGCCTCGCCGGCGTACATGGCCTGGACGGTGTCCGGCGAACTCATCGTGATGGTGGTGCTCGGCGGCATGGGCACGGTGTTCGGCCCGCTGCTTGGCGCGCTGGTGCTGCTGTTCAGCGAAGAGGTGCTGAAGACCATGACCGACCACTGGCAGATGGTGCTCGGCCCGCTCATCGTGCTGGTGGTGCTGACCGCGCGGCGCGGCGTCTACGGCTACCTGCTCGATTGGGATGGCCGCCGGGCGCGGCGTGCGATCAAGGCGGAGGCGGTGCGATGACCCCGATCCTCAAGATCGACAGTCTCGTGAAGCGCTACGGCGGCTTGCTCGCCACCGACCACGTTTCGCTGACGCTGGGGCGGGGTGAGCTGCACGCGATCATCGGCCCCAACGGTGCCGGCAAGACCACGCTGATCGGCCAGCTCGGCGGCGAGGCCCGGCCCGACAGCGGCAGCATCGAATTCGACGGCCAGGACGTGACCGCGCTGATGCCCGCGCAGCGGGCACTGCGTGGCCTGTCGCGCTCCTACCAGATCACTTCGGTGTTCCCCGAATTCACGGTGCTCGAGAACGTGGCGCTGGCGATGCAGGCGCATTGCGGCCACAGTTTCGGCTTCTGGAAGCCGATGCTGCGCCAGGCCGAACTCACCGCGCCAGCCCTGCGGGCCATCGAGCAGGCCGGGCTCGCGCACCGCGCCGAATCCCCCGTGGCCGACCTGGCGCACGGCGAGCGGCGACAACTCGAGCTGGCCATGGTGCTCGTCGTCGAGCCCAAGCTGCTGCTGCTCGACGAGCCCATGGCCGGCATGAGCCACCAGGAATCGGGCAAGGTGGTGGCGCTGCTGCAAAGCTTGAAGGGACGTTACGCCATGCTGCTCGTCGAACATGACATGGATGCGGTGTTCGCGCTGGCCGACCGCATCTCGGTGCTGGTCTACGGCCGCATCATCGCCACCGGCACCCCGGCCGAGATCCGGGCCAACGAAGAGGTGCGCACGGCCTACCTGGGTGACGAGACCTTGCCCATATGAATTCACTTCTTCAAATCAGCGATCTCGAGGTCTGTTACGGCGACGCGCAGGCGCTGTTCGGCGCGGCCGTGTCCGTGGCCGAGGGCGAATTCGTCACCCTGCTGGGCCGCAACGGCATGGGCAAGACGACCACGGTGCGCGCCGCCACCGGCATCATGGGCTCGCGCAAGGGCCGGGTCGAATTCGCAGGCCAGGACGTGTCGCGCTGGCCGTCCTACAAGATCGCGCGTCTGGGCATCGGCCTGGTACCGGAGCAGCGCCAGGTGTTTCCCAATCTCACGGTCTACGAGAACCTGGTCGCCACCGCGCACAACCGGCTGAACCGCAAAGACCCGTGGACGCTGGCGCGCGTCTACAAGCTGTTCCCCCGGCTGCAGGAGCGGGCCGGCAACCTTGGTGCGAACCTTTCCGGTGGCGAGCAGCAGATGCTGGCCATCGGCCGCGCGTTGATGACGAATCCACGCCTGTTGATCCTCGACGAGGCCACCGAAGGCCTGGCGCCGCTGGTGCGCGGCGAGATCTGGGATTGCCTGCAATCGCTGAAGAACACCGGCCTGGCCGTGCTGGTGATCGACAAGAACATCGGCCCGCTGCTGCGCATCGCCGACAGCCATTTCATTCTGGAAAAGGGTCGTACGGTGTGGAGCGGCAGTTCGGCGAGCCTGCTGGCGGCGAAGGACGTGATGAAGGAGACGCTCGGTGTCTGAATTTCCCTGGCAGCGCATGGACGCTGAAGAACTCGACCGCCAGTACAACGCACGCGGCACGGTGGCCGATGTGGATGTGTTCCTCCGGGAGTACCACGATGCCTCCACACCGATGTACGCGCAGCTGCCCTGCGTGCGGGACGTGGCGTATGGAACGAGCCCGGATGAACGGCTCGACCTGTTTCCCGTGCCGGGCCGGGCGGACGCGCCGCTGTTCGTGTTCATTCACGGCGGCTACTGGCGTGCATTGGCGAAGGAAGACTCGGTGTTCATGGCGAAGAGCTTCACCGAGCGCGGCATCGCCGTGGCTTCGTTGAACTACGGGCTTTCGCCGCAGGTGCCTCTTGAAGAGATCGTCGCGCAGTGCCGGCGTGGCATGGCCTGGCTCTATCACCATGGCGGACAACATGGCGTGGACGTGAATCGCATCGTCGTGGCCGGCAGCTCGGCCGGTGGCCACCTCGGTGGCATGCTGCTGGCCACCGGTTGGCAGGCCGACCTGGGGCTACCCGACCGGATTGTGCAGGGCGGGGCGCTGATCAGCGGCCTGTTCGATCTGGCGCCGGTGCAGCAGACGCGGCCCAACCAGTGGCTGCAACTCGACGAGGCGCGCGCACGCGCCTTGAGCCCGATCCATCTCTTGCCACCGACCGGCACACGACTGCTGATCGCTGCGGCGGCAGCGGACACGGGCGAATTCAAGCGCCAATCGACGCAATACGCCGAGGCCTGCCGCACGCACGGCTGTGCGGTCGAAGCGATGGAGATCGCCGGCCGCAACCATTTCGATGTGATCATCGAGTGGATGAATCCCAAGGCGCCAATGACCCGCGCCACCTGGGCGCTGTTCGACTAAACGCTGGTCATCGCTTCTTCGCAGTTTTGCGGGCCGGTGCCACGGGCACTGCGGCCGCCGTCATACCCTGCCGGAAATGCGCGAGAAAAGCCTCGCACGGGGCCGAGAGCCGGCGCTGCGGCGCGGTCAATGCCACGATGTTGCGTTGCACCACCGGTGCCGTCATCGGCACGGCCACCACGTCCACGGCGCGTGTCCGGTGCAGCGCGTAGGAGGGCAGGATGGAAATGCCCAGTCCGGCCTCGACCAGGCCCACCGCCGTGCCGACATGGGCGACCTCGAAGGCCGGGCGCAGGGTTTCGTTGACTTCGGCAAAGCCGCGCTCCACGAGCGTGCGCAGGCCGCTGCCGTGGCGCAGCAAGACCAAAGGCTCGCCAGCGAGTTCCGTCCAGCGCACTTCGCGCCGTTGGGCCAGCGGATGGCCGGCGGTGCAGGCCAGCATCAGGCGATCCTGGTACAGCGCGGTGGCTACGAGGTCGGGAATGTCCTCGTCGGCGGTGCAGACGCCGAAATCGGCCTGGCCGCTGCGCACGGCCTGGGCGATGCCGTCGGGCGTCAGGTCGAACAGATTGACTTCGATGCTGGGAAAGCGCAGGCGGAAGCTCGCCAGCAGCGTGGGCAGCAGCGTGGCGGCCAGCAGCGGCGAGGTGGCCACGGCGAAACGGCCGCTGCGCCGGTCGGCAAACTGGCGTAGGCCGTCGAACGCGGCATCGAGGTTGTCGAACACTTTCTCGATCGATGGCAGCAGTTCCGCACCGGCGTCCGACAACGCCATGCGCCGCGTCGTGCGCTCGAACAGGCGCACCGCCAACTCGCCCTCCAGGCTGCTGATCAGCATCGACAGCGCGGAGCTCGTCAGGTGCAGGCGTTGCGCGGCGCGGGTGATGCTGCCGTCCTGCGCCACGGCGACGAAGGCACGCAACTGACGCAGCGTCACGCCAGAGGGAGGGCGGGATTTGGAGTCGATCATGAGAAAAGAGAGGCGGTCTCTGCATAGTCAGCTATGAAGAATATAGCAGTCCTCGGTCGTCTGACCGATGGATTCCCGAAACTCCGCCCGCGGCGTGCCATGTAGCCACACGCAAGCCGTCAGCGCGAACACAGTAGTTGACAACTTTTCGAGCCACATGCATAATCGAAGGCTTCGCTCCAAAAAGCGATGCTTCTGCCCAATAAGAAGCGCCACGAGTGGTTCGTGGCGTGGACGACGGGCCCAAGACTGATCAGGTGTTCCGCAGCGTTCGACTTCAGGTTGAGCGCCAACGACAACTGGTGCAAGTTGGGAAAAAATTGAAATGATCCAAACTGAATCCCGGTTAGATGTGGCCGACAACACCGGCGCGAAGTCCGTTCTTTGCATCAAGGTGCTGGGCGGCTCCAAGCGTCGCTACGCCAGTGTGGGCGACGTCATCAAAGTCAGCGTCAAAGAAGCTGCTCCACGTGGTCGCGTCAAAAAAGGCGAGATCTACAGCGCAGTGGTGGTGCGCACGGCCAAGGGCATCCGCCGTGCGGACGGCTCGCTGGTCAAATTCGACGGCAACGCAGCAGTGTTGCTCAACGCAAAGCTGGAGCCCATTGGCACCCGCATCTTCGGACCAGTGACCCGCGAACTGCGCACTGAAAAGTTCATGAAGATCGTGTCTCTGGCTCCCGAAGTTCTGTAAGGACGCGACATGAACAAAATTCGCAAAGGCGACGAGGTGATCGTGCTCGCAGGGCGCGACAAGGGCAAGCGCGGCACGGTGTCGCTGCGCAAGGATGATTCCTACCTGGTGATCGACGGCATCAATCTCGTCAAGAAGCATACCAAGCCGAATCCCCTCAAGGGCACGACCGGTGGCATCGTTGAAAAGAGCATGCCGATCCACCAGTCCAATGTGGCTATCTTCAATGCGGCAACCGGCAAGGCCGATCGCGTTGGAATCAAATTGTTGGCCGACGGCAAGCGCACCCGCGTCTTCAAGTCCAGCGGCGAAGAAATCAAGGCGGCATGACCATGGCACGTTTGCAACAACACTATCGCGAGAAAATCGCTCCCGATCTGATGGCCAAGTTCGGCTACACGTCGCCGATGCAAGTGCCGCGTCTGACCAAGATCACCCTGAACATGGGTGTGAGCGAAGCCGTCGCTGACAAGAAGGTCATGGACAACGCCGTGGGCGACCTGACCAAGATCGCAGGCCAGAAGCCTGTGGTGACCAAGGCCAAGAAGGCCATCGCCGGTTTCAAGATCCGCGAAGGCCAGGCCATTGGTTGCATGGTGACCCTGCGCGGCGTGCAGATGTATGAATTCCTCGATCGTTTCGTGACCGTGGCCCTGCCGCGCGTGCGTGACTTCCGCGGTATTTCCGGTCGTGCTTTCGACGGCCGTGGCAACTACAACATCGGCGTCAAGGAACAGATCATTTTCCCTGAGATCGAGTACGACAAGGTTGACGCCTTGCGTGGCCTGAATATCAGCATCACGACGACGGCCAAGAGCGACGAAGAGTGCAAGGCGCTGCTCGCCGGTTTCCGTTTTCCGTTCAAGAACTGAGGTGACGTGTGGCTAAACAAGCTTTGATTCAACGTGAACTCAAGCGTGACCGCCTGGTCGCCAAGTTTGCAACCAAACACGCGGAACTGAAGGCAGTTTCCAACGATGCCAAGAAGAGCGAAGAGGAACGTGCTGAAGCGCGTCTGGCTTTGCAGAAGCTTCCGCGTAATGCCAACCCGACGCGTCAGCGTAACCGTTGCGCCATTACCGGTCGTCCTCGCGGCACCTTCCGTCAGTTCGGCCTGGCTCGCGCCAAGATCCGCGAACTGGCTTTTGCCGGTGACATCCCCGGCGTGGTCAAGGCCAGCTGGTAAGCAGGGCAGGAGTAATCAAACATGAGTATGAGTGATCCCATCGCCGACCTGCTGACGCGTATCCGTAACGCGCAAATGGTGGCCAAGACGACCGTATCGATTCCTTCCTCGAAGGTGAAGATTGCGATTGCCCAAGTTCTGAAGGACGAAGGCTACATCGACGGATTCCAAGTGAAGACCGACGCCGGCAAGACCGAACTCGAAATCACGCTGAAGTACTACGCTGGCCGTCCGGTCATCGAGCGCATCGAGCGCGTGAGCCGTCCTGGCCTGCGCGTCTACAAGGGCCGCGACGCGATTCCCTCGGTCATGAACGGCCTCGGTGTCGCGATTGTCACCACGCCCCAAGGTGTGATGACCGACCGCAAGGCCCGCGCGAACGGCGTTGGCGGCGAAGTCTTGTGCTACGTCGCTTAAGCAGGAGAAATAGCAAATGTCTCGCGTAGCAAAAATGCCCGTCTCCATCCCCGCTGGTGTGGATGTGTCGATCAAGGGCGATCAAATCAATGTCAAAGGCAGTGGTGGTGCCTTGTCCCTGGTGCAGAACGCACTGGTGACGATCACCAACGACGCTGGCAAGCTGACTTTCGCGCCGGCCAACGAGTCGCGTGAAGCCAATGCCATGTCCGGCACGATGCGTCAGCTCGTGAACAACATGGTGGTGGGTGTGACCAAGGGCTTCGAGAAGAAGCTGACGCTGATCGGCGTGGGTTACAAGGCGCAAGCCCAGGGCAGCAAGCTGAACCTGACCGTGGGCTATTCGCACCCGGTCAACAAGGATATGCCGGCTGGCATCACCGTGGCGACGCCGGCACCGACCGAAATCGTCATCAAGGGTGCTGACCGCCAACGTGTTGGCCAGGTGGCTGCTGAGATCCGTGCGATTCGTCCTCCCGAGCCCTATAAGGGCAAGGGCATCCGCTATGCGGATGAGAAGATCACGATCAAAGAAACCAAGAAGAAATAAGGAGTCGCAACATGTTGACGAAAAAAGAACAGCGTCTCCGCCGCGCCCGCCAGACCCGCATCCGCATTGCCACGCAAGGCGTGGCGCGTCTGACGGTGAACCGCACCAACCTGCATATTTATGCCAGCGTGATCTCCGGCGACGGCGCCAAGGTGCTGGCCAGTGCTTCCACCGCCGAAGTGTCGGTGCGCAAGGAACTCGGCGGCTCGGGCAAGGGTGGTAACACCGCTGCGGCCCAGGCCATCGGCAAGCTGATCGCCGAAAAGGCTAAGGCTGCCGGCATCGAAAAAGTGGCGTTTGATCGCTCAGGTTTTGCGTACCACGGCCGCGTCAAGGCGCTTGCCGATGCTGCCCGCGAAGCTGGCTTGCAGTTCTAAGCAGATCGGAATAAATCATGGCTAAAGTTCAAGGGAAAATGCAGGGTAAGGCCGAAGGGCCTGAAGACGGCCTGCGCGAGAAGATGATCGCGGTCAACCGCGTGACCAAGGTGGTCAAGGGTGGCCGTATTCTTGGTTTCGCCGCGCTGACCGTGGTAGGCGATGGCGACGGCCGCGTCGGCATGGGCAAGGGCAAGTCGAAAGAAGTGCCCGCAGCTGTGCAAAAAGCGATGGAAGAAGCCCGTCGCAACATGGTCAAGGTCACGCTGAAGAACGGCTCTGTGTTCCACAAGGTCGAAGGTCACCATGGCGCAGCCAACGTGATGATGGCGCCGGCCCCCAAGGGTACGGGCATCATCGCGGGCGGCCCGATGCGCGCCGTGTTCGAAGTGATGGGCATCACCGACATCGTGGCCAAGAGCCACGGTTCTTCCAATCCGTACAACATGGTTCGCGCCACGTTGGACGCTTTGCGCAATTCCACGACGCCGGCTGACATCGCCGCCAAGCGTGGCAAGAGCGTCGAAGACATCCTCGCCTAAGCAGAGGTCTGAAAATGACAACGCAACAAAAACTCAAAGTGACGCTGGTTCGCAGCCCGATCGGCACCAAGGAATCGCACCGGGCGACCGTGCGCGGCCTGGGTCTGCGCAAGATCCGCAGCGTCAGCGAACTGCAGGACACGCCAGAAGTCCGCGGCATGATCAACAAGATCAGTTATCTGGTCAAAATTCTCGATTAAGGGACCACCATGGAACTCAATGGCATTAAGCCTGCAGCGGGTGCAAAGCACGCCAAGCGTCGCGTTGGTCGCGGCATTGGTTCCGGCTTGGGTAAAACCGCCGGTCGTGGTCACAAGGGGCAGAAGTCCCGTTCGGGCGGCTACCACAAGGTCGGTTTCGAAGGCGGTCAAATGCCTCTGCAACGCCGTCTGCCCAAGCGTGGTTTCAAGTCGGCACTGTTGAAATTCAATGCCGAAGTGACGCTGGGCGATCTGGAGAAGCTGGCCGCTGCCGAAGTCGACGTGCTGTCGCTGAAGCAAGCCGGCCTGATTGCCGAAATTGCCAAGGTCGTGAAGGTCATCAACACCGGCACGCTGACCAAGGCCATCAAGCTGACGGGTATCGGTGCGACCGCTGGCGCCAAGTCGGCGATCGAAGCCGCCGGCGGCAGCCTGGTGTAATTTTGATTTCGACGAAAGCATTCGGTGGCAACTAGCGCACAAATCGCAAAGACAGGGAAGTTCGGAGACTTGCGTCGCCGGCTGATCTTTTTGCTGCTCGCGTTGGTGGTCTACCGCGTGGGTGCACACATCCCTGTGCCGGGCATCGATCCGACGCAGCTGCAGCAGCTGTTCAACGGCCAGCAGGGCGGCATATTGAGTTTGTTCAATATGTTCTCCGGCGGTGCGTTGTCGCGCTTCACCGTGTTCGCGCTGGGCATCATGCCGTACATCTCGGCATCCATCATCATGCAGTTGATGGGTTACGTGGTGCCTTCGTTCGAGCAGATGAAGAAGGAAGGCGAAGCAGGGCGTCGCAAGATCACCCAATACACGCGTTATGGCACGTTGGGTCTGGCCTTGTTTCAGTCACTCGGCATCGCCGTCGCGCTGGAGAGCTCCGCCGGTCTCGTGTTGTCGCCGGGTTTCGGCTTCCGCATGACGGCGGTGGTCAGCCTGACGGCTGGCACGATGTTCCTGATGTGGCTGGGTGAGCAGATCACCGAACGTGGTCTCGGCAACGGCATCTCGATCCTGATCTTCGCCGGTATCGCGGCGGGCCTCCCCGGTTCGATTGGTGGCCTGCTGGAACTGGTGCGTACGGGTGCGATGAGCATCATCGCGGCGATCATCATTGTGGTGGTCGTGGCTCTGGTGACCTACTTCGTGGTGTTTGTGGAGCGTGGCCAACGCAAGATCCTGGTGAATTACGCCAGGCGGCAGGTCGGCAACAAGGTGTATGGCGGTCAGTCTTCCCATCTGCCTTTGAAGCTGAACATGGCCGGTGTGATTCCGCCGATCTTTGCTTCGTCGATCATCCTGTTGCCGGCAACCGTCGTGAGTTGGTTCAGCGCGGGCGAGTCGATGCGCTGGTTGAAGGACATTGCCGGCATGTTGAGTCCGGGCCAGCCGATCTATACCTTGTTCTATGCCAGCGCGATCGTGTTTTTCTGCTTCTTCTACACCGCCTTGGTGTTCAACAGCCGGGAAACCGCGGACAACCTGAAGAAGAGCGGCGCGTTCATTCCGGGCATTCGACCTGGCGAACAGACGGCTCGGTATATCGACAAGATTTTGCTGCGGCTGACCTTGGCGGGGGCGGTGTACATCACCTTCGTCTGCCTGCTGCCCGAGATCCTCATCTTGAAGTACAACGTACCGTTTTATTTCGGTGGTACCTCGCTTTTGATCATCGTGGTCGTAACAATGGATTTCATGGCCCAAGTGCAGAACTACATGATGTCTCAGCAATATGAATCGTTGCTGAAGAAAGCTAACTTCAAATCTTCACCTGGCGGCTGAGCGACATGTCAAAAGATGACGTCATTCAAATGCAGGGTGAAGTGGTCGAAAACCTGCCCAACGCGACCTTTCGCGTGAAACTGGAAAACGGCCACGTGGTGTTGGGTCATATTTCCGGAAAGATGCGGATGCACTACATCCGAATCCTTCCTGGCGATAAGGTCACTGTCGAGTTGACGCCCTACGACTTGTCGCGGGCTCGCATTGTGTTCCGGGCCAAGTAGGTTCGAACGGATTAAAGAGTTTTAGGAGAATGAAATGAGAGTTTCGGCTTCGGTCAAGAAAATTTGCCGTAACTGCAAAGTCATCCGGCGCAAGGGCGTGGTTCGCGTGATCTGTACCGATCCGCGTCACAAGCAGCGTCAAGGCTGATACACAGAGTTTTAGAGGACGCACATGGCACGTATTGCTGGTATTAACATTCCGCCGCAGCAGCATGCTGAGATTGGCCTGACCGCCATTTTCGGTATCGGCCGCACCCGCGCTCGCAAGATTTGCGAAGCCTGCGACATCGCATATTCCAAGAAGGTCAAGGATTTGACCGATGGTGATCTGGAAAAAATCCGCGACCAGATCGCGCAGTTCACCATCGAAGGTGACTTGCGTCGCGAGACAACCATGAACATCAAGCGATTGATGGACATTGGTTGCTACCGTGGTTTCCGTCACCGCCGTGGTCTGCCCATGCGCGGTCAGCGTACGCGCACCAATGCCCGTACCCGCAAGGGTCCGCGCAAGGCTGCGGCGTCCCTGAAGAAATAAACAAGGCAAGAGATCACTATGGCAAAAGCTCCATCGAGTAACGCATCCCAGCGCGTACGCAAGAAGGTTCGCAAGAACGTTTCGGACGGCGTCGCCCACGTGCATGCGTCGTTCAACAACACCATCATCACGATCACCGACCGTCAGGGCAATGCCCTGTCGTGGGCTTCGTCGGGTGGCCAGGGTTTCAAGGGCTCGCGCAAGTCGACGCCTTTCGCAGCCCAGGTGGCGTCCGAAGTCGCCGGCCGTGCCGCGATCGAACAAGGCATCAAGAACCTGGATGTCGAGATCAAGGGTCCTGGTCCTGGTCGTGAATCGTCGGTGCGCGCTTTGGGCGCACTCGGTATCCGCATCACGTCGATTGCCGACGTGACGCCGGTCCCGCACAACGGCTGCCGCCCTCAAAAGCGCCGTCGTATCTAAACGTATTCAGTTCTGACGGTCTCGTTTTTCTCAAACAAGCCCACCGCCACCTGCGACCATCGCGGGTGGCTCCCACGGCCATGCCGTGGCAGATGACATAAAAGGAAGTTCAAGTGGCACGCTACCTCGGCCCCAAGGCCAAACTCTCACGCCGTGAAGGCACCGACCTGTTCTTGAAGAGCGCCCGCCGCTCGATCAGCGACAAGGCCAAATTCGACTCCAAGCCAGGTCAGCATGGCCGCACCTCGGGTGCGCGTACCTCTGACTTCGGCCTGCAACTGCGCGAAAAGCAAAAAGTAAAACGCATGTATGGCGTGCTGGAGCGTCAGTTCCGCCGTTATTTCGAAGAAGCCGATCGCCGCAAGGGCAATACCGGTGCCAACCTGCTGTTCCTGTTGGAATCCCGCCTGGACAATGTGGTTTACCGCATGGGCTTCGGTTCGACGCGTGCAGAAGCGCGCCAACTGGTTTCGCACAAAGCCATCACCGTCAATGGCCAACTGGTCAACATCCCGTCTTACATGGTCAAGACCGGTGACGTCGTGGCGATCCGCGAAAAGTCCAAGAAGCAGAACCGCATTGTCGAAGCTCTGCAATTGGCGCAACAGGTCGGTTTGCCCGCCTGGGTCGAGGTCAGCATCGAGAAGGCCGAAGGTACGTTCAAGAAAGTACCTGATCGCGACGAATTCGCTTCCGACATCAACGAATCGTTGATCGTCGAGTTGTACTCGCGTTAATTTTTAGCCTGCACCCCGCGTCGATTCGCGGGGTGTTTCGCATTTTTCGATCGATTTCGTTCCTGGATCGCGGGGCACCGCGGTCCAGGACCTTCACCAGCCTTACCGGTGTAACGAGCCGGGGGTATTGAGAGGAAGCCTGCATGCAGACCAATTTGCTGAAACCCAAAGCCATCAACGTGGAGCAGCTCGGCAACAACCGGGCTAAAGTCGCGTTGGAGCCGTTCGAACGCGGCTATGGACACACCCTGGGCAATGCCCTGCGTCGGGTGCTGTTGTCGTCCATGGTGGGCTATTCGGCCACTGAAGTGACGATCGCTGGTGTTTTGCACGAATACTCGTCCATCGATGGTGTGCAGGAAGATGTGGTCAACATCCTCTTGAACCTCAAGGGCGTCGTTTTCAAACTCCACAACCGTGACGAAGTCACCCTGAGCCTGCGCAAAGACGGCGAGGGCATCGTCACCGCTGCCGACATCCAGACGCCGCACGACGTCGAGATCATCAATCCAGAACACGTCATCGCGCACCTGTCGCACGGCGGCAAGCTGGACATGCAGATCAAGGTTGAAAAGGGCCGCGGTTACGTGCCCGGCAACCTGCGCCGTTACGCCGACGAGCAGACCAAGTCGATCGGTCGCATCGTGCTCGACGCCTCGTTCTCGCCTGTCAAGCGGGTGAGCTACACCGTCGAAAGCGCCCGTGTCGAGCAGCGCACGGACCTGGACAAGCTGGTGGTCGAGATCGAAACCAACGGTGCGATCACCGCCGAAGACGCCGTGCGCGCATCGGCTAAAATCCTGGTTGAACAGTTGGCGGTCTTCGCCCAACTGGAAGGCAGCGAGTTGGCTGGTGTGTTCGAGCAGCCGGCGCCACGCGGCAATGCGCAGTTCGATCCGATCCTGCTGCGTCCCGTGGACGAGCTCGAGTTGACGGTTCGTTCTGCCAATTGCTTGAAGGCCGAAAACATCTACTACATCGGCGATCTGATTCAGCGTACCGAGAACGAACTTCTCAAGACGCCGAACCTGGGCCGCAAGTCGTTGAATGAAATCAAGGAAGTCCTCGCTTCGCGCGGCCTGACCTTGGGTATGAAGCTGGAGAGCTGGCCACCGGCCGGTCTCGACAAGCGTTGATTCGAACAGGGCCCTTCGAGGGCCCTGCTTGATTGAGAGGGTCCAGTTGGACTCTCGATTTGAAAAGAGACTCCTTTGGGAAGTCTCATGTGCAACACGCAGTACCTGATCCGGCTGCGTGTATTAAAACTGAAAGGAAAAGCACCATGCGTCACGGACACGGACTACGTAAACTCAATCGCACCACCTCGCACCGCCTGGCGATGCTGCGCAACATGATGAACTCGCTCATCGAGCACGAAGTCATCAAGACCACCTTGCCCAAGGCCAAGGAACTGCGCCGCGTCATCGAACCGATGATCACCCTGTCCAAGGAAGCCACCGTGGCGAACCGCCGCCTGGCATTCGACCGCCTGCGCGACCGCGACAGCGTCACCAAGCTGTTCAACGACCTTGGCCCCCGTTTCAACGCCCGCCCGGGTGGCTACACGCGCATCCTGAAAATGGGCTTCCGCGTCGGCGACAACGCGCCCATGGCCCTGGTTGAACTGGTCGACCGCGCAGAAACCAAAGAAGTTTCTTCCACCGAAGCAGAACAAGCATAACGTGCTATAATTCTATCTTGCCGCGCGATGGAGCAGTCTGGTAGCTCGTTGGGCTCATAACCCAAAGGTCGGAGGTTCAAATCCTCCTCGCGCAACCAAATCAAGTGCAAAAAGCCCACCTCGGTGGGCTTTTTGCATTGCGCACGCCGAAGAGCGCTATGGCCCTCGACGGGAAGCCGGTTCATGGTGACCTCGATAATCCAGGCCATGCCCATCACCTCCCTTGCCAGCCGAGCGGCGTCGCCGTTATGGCTGATCGCCGCGGTTCCGTTCCATGCGCTGGGCCAGGCCGGATCGCCGGCCCCATCGCCACAGCCGCGCACCCTTTCTCAGATCACCGTCACGGCAACACGCATCGATGCCCTCGCCTTCGACGTGCCGGCGTCGATCGACCGCATCGAGGGGGACGAGGCCCGTGCGGGCCGCGCCCAGACCAACATCTCCGAGATGCTCGGCACGGTGCCAGGTCTACAAGCGCGGGATCGGCAGAACTACGCGCAGGACGTTCAGATCTCGGTGCGCGGCTTCGGCGCACGCTCCACGTTCGGCATCCGCGGCGTGCGGCTGTACGTGGACGGCATCCCGGCCACCCTGCCCGACGGCCAGGGCCAGATCTCGCACGTGGACCTCGGCACCATCGGCCGCATCGAGGTGTTGCGAGGGCCGTTCTCCGCCCTGTATGGCAATTCGTCGGGCGGCGTGATCCAGGTGTTCACCGAAGAGGGCCGGGGTGCGCCGCAAGTCCAGTTCGACGTTTCGGCCGGCAGCGATGGTGCGCTGCGCTTCGGCACCAAGGCCAGCGGCCAGAGTGGCGGTATCGGCTACGTCGCCAGCATCAGCCGTTTCCAGACCGATGGCTACCGCGAGCACAGCAGCGCCGAGCGAAATCTGGGCAACCTCAAGCTCACCACGAAGCCTGACGATGACAGCAAGGTCACACTGATCGCCAACAGCCTGTCCCTGCCGCAAGCCGACGATCCGCTCGGGCTCACCCGTGCGCAGTGGGCCGCGAACCCGCGCGGCGTCGACCCTTCGGCGCTGGCCTTCAACACGCGCAAGGCGGTGCATCAGACGCAGCTCGGCCTCGTCTACGACCGGCGCGTCGACGCCGCGAACGCACTCCAGCTCACCACCTACCTCGGTCGCCGCACGACCGTGCAATACCAGTCGATTCCGGTGGCCACCCAGGCCAATGCGCTGCACCCCGGCGGGGTGATCGATCTGGGCCGCGACTACCGCGGCGCCGATCTGCGCTGGACGCACCAGACACGCCTGCTCGGTGCGCCGTTGACCCTGGTCGGCGGCGTGGCCTACGACGATCTGAACGAGCAGCGGCGCGGCTTTCAGAACTTCTCCGGGGCGACGCTCGGGGTGACGGGTGCCCTGCGCCGGGACGAAAAAAACGACGTGTCCAACGCCGACCAGTACCTGCAGGGCAGCTGGGCGTTCGCGCCGCAATGGTCGCTGACCGCCGGCCTGCGCCACAGCCAGATCCGCTTTCGGTCACGCGATCAATACATCGCAGGCAGCAATCCAGACGACAGCGGCAGCACGCGCTACAGCGCCACGTTGCCGGTTGTGGGTTTGATGTACGCGGCCAGCCGCGAGGTCCACCTGTTCGCCACGGCCGGGCGTGGCTTCGAGACGCCCACGCTCAACGAGATCGCCTACCGTTCCGGCGGCGGCACCGGCCTGAACCTCGGCCTGCAGTCCTCGCGCAGCAAAAGCTTCGAGGCGGGTGTGAAGACGCGCAGCGCACAGTTGGGTGAGCTCACCGCTGCGGTCTTCGCCACCGGCACCGACGACGAGATCGTGACGCAGACCAACGTCGGCGGGCGCTCCACCTTCCAGAACGCAGGGGCCACCCGCCGCAATGGCCTCGAGCTCGGCTGGTCCAACGACTATTTCGACAACGTGCGCGCCCAGGTGGCCTACAGCGTCCTGCGGGCCCGCTATGCCGACGCGTTCACCACCTGCGCCGCCACACCTTGCACCACGCCCACCCAGCGCATCGCCGCCGGCAACCGCATTCCAGGCGTCGCGCCGGCCTCGTTGTTCGCCTCGCTGGCGTGGGCGCCGCCGCTCGGCTGGCGCGCGGGCGCCGAGATGCGCTACGTGGGCAAGGTCTACGCCAACGACGCCAATACCGATGCCGCCCCGGCCTATGCGGTGGCCGCCGCCTATGCCGGCTACAAGCTCCAGGAAGGACCATGGGAATGGTCGGGCCTGCTGCGGGTCGACAACTTGTTCGACCGACGTTACGCCGGCTCGGTCATCGTCAACGAAGGCAACGGCCGCTTCTTCGAGCCCGCGCCGGGGCGCACCTGGCTGCTGGCCATGTCGGCGACGCGCCGGTTCTAGCGCGCCATCCAGGCTCGCACGTTCCGGCCGTCGGCGGGGATTTCCTACAGGCCTTCCAACCGCCGTCCGACGGCAGGCCCCGGCAGCGCGGCCGATCATGCCTCCTCATACAACTACCAGGAGAAGCGATGACGACCGCCACAGGAGACACGTTCGGCAGGAACGAATACATCAAGGCAGCCGAACCCGTGGGCACCGCCAGTGCGGTCTCATGGGGGGCGATCCTGGCCGGTGCGGCCGCCGCAGCAGCCTTGTCCATGATCCTGCTGATTCTGGGTCTCGGGCTCGGCCTGTCCTCGGTCTCGCCCTGGTCGCAGTCGGGCATCGGTGCGGCTGCGCTCGGCTTCTCGACCATCGTCTGGGTCACGGTGACGCAACTGCTCGCCTCGGGCATGGGTGGTTATCTGGCGGGGCGGCTACGCAGCCGCTGGGCCGGCGTACACACTGACGAAGTCTATTTCCGCGACACGGCGCATGGGTTCCTGTCGTGGGCCATCGCCTCGCTGGTCACCGCCGCCGTTATCGGCTCGGCCATCGGCAGCATCGTCGGCAGCGGCGTGCAGGCCGGTGCGTCGATCGCTGGTGGCGCTGCCGCCACGGTCGCCACCGCGGGCGTGGGCGCTGCCGCCGCCGGTGCCAAGGAGACGGCCGACGCGAACGGCGGCCCTTCGGCGTATTTCATCGACAGCCTGTTTCGCCGTGACATGAGCACTCCGGCGGCCGCCTCTGCGCCAGCGGCCGGCGCCGCCACGGAAGCCGGCTACAGCGCCCCTGCACCCTCGACGGCCGAGGTCAGCCGCATCCTCATGCGCAGCGTCGCGACGGGTGTCTTGCCACCGGAAGACGTGCGTTATGTCGGTCAACTCGTGGCACAGCGCACCGGGCTGAGCCAGGCTGATGCCGAAAAACGCGTCGCCGACACCTATGCGCGCATGCAGGCGCAACTGAAGGAGGCGCAAGACAAAGCCAAGGAAGCGGCCGACAAGGCACGCAAGGCCTCGACCTACGGCGCCCTGTGGCTGTTTGTCTCGCTGCTGGCCGGCGCCTTCTTCGCGAGCTTCATGGCCACCTTCGGCGGTCGCCAGCGCGATCTTTGAACCCCTAAATCACCCCGTATTTCAACCACCAGGAGACTGCCATGCGTTCACTGCTTTTGTTTTTCCTCGGCGTGCCGATCCCGATCATCATCCTGATCGCGCTGTTCATCCGCTGACCCCGGTCCACCGAGGCCGTCTGGAAGCTTTCCGACGGCCTCAGAACTTCTCGTGCGGCGCGAGATAGCGCCATTGCCCCAGCGGCAGGTTGCCCAGCATCACATTGCCGATGCGCACCCGCTTCAGGCCCACCACCTTCAGCCCCACCAGTTCGCACATGCGGCGGATCTGCCGCTTCTTGCCTTCCGTGAGCACGAAACGCAACTGCTCTGGATTCTGCCAACTCACCCTGGCCGGTTTCAGTGCCTGTCCGTCCAGGCTCACGCCATGGCGCAGCTTGGCCAGCATGGCGGGCGGGAACACCGACTGCACATTGGTCGTGACCGGATCGTCGTCGTCCATGCGCACCAGCTGCCCGGTCGGCGCGGGCTGGCCCAGGCCGTGGTAGGCCACGCGCACCAGGTATTCCTTCTCCATCTGCGAATCCTCGCCGATCAGCTGGCGTGCGATGCGGCCGTCCTGTGTCATCACCAGCAGACCGATGGAGTCGATGTCGAGCCGGCCGCACGGTGCCAGGCCGCGCAGCTGGTTCTGGTGGAAGAAGAACCGCGCGTTGTCTTCCACCCAGCGGTTCTGCGGCGTGAACAGCGTCACCGCCGGCTCGTGGCCGTCCTCGGCCTGCGCACTCACATAACCCATGGGTTTGTTGATCAGGATGGTGACCTGGTTCGCCTGCTGGCCTTTGGCCGCCTTGTCGATCTGGATGCGGTCGCTCGGTGTGACCTTGACCCCCATCTCGGCTGGTTGCCCGTTGACCTTGACCCAGCCGTTGGCGATCCATTCGTCCGCCTCGCGGCGTGAACACATGTTGAGTTCGGCCATGCGCTTGTTCAGCCGAACCGGTTCGTTGCTCGCCGCTGCGGGCGGTGCAGCGCGGCGAAACGGCTGGCTGCTGGAAGGAGGAGGCGCCTTTTGCGGCGGGACGGGGCGGTCGGGAGGTAAAGACATGGTGGGCTCGCTTTGCTACCAATTCGGTAGCGGGTGGCGCCGATGGAATCTGCGCAGCAGCCCATTTTCTCCTAAATCGACGGGGCGGCGGTCCAGGCGGCCCGTGGCGCACCGGGCCCGCGGTGGCCCCGGCGCGGCGAAAGCACGGGCGCCGGTGGCACTGGCATAAGATGCCGTCCATGCCGAAAACCAGCACCGCCCAGCCGACCAGGGACAAGACGTTCGGACGACCCGACGCGGGCTTCAGGCTGCGCATGTACACCGTGATCTTCGAAGCCGACACGCGGGCGGGCAGGCTCTTCGACCTGCTGCTCATCGCCTTCATCCTGGCCAGCGTGGCGGTGGTGGTGCTCGACAGCATGGCCTCGGTCCACGCGCGGCATGCGGCGCTGTTCCAGGTGCTCGAATGGATTTTCACGGCGGCGTTCACGCTCGAATATGTGGCGCGGCTCGCGTGTGTGCGCCGGCCGGCCCGCTACGCGCGCAGTGCCTTCGGCATCATCGACCTGCTGGCCTTGCTGCCGACCTACATCGCCATCCTGGTGCCCGGCCTGTACGCGTTGATCGACGTTCGGGTGCTGCGGCTGCTGCGCATCTTCCGGATCATGAAGCTCACCGAGTACGTGGCCGAATACGGCGCACTGGGCCAGGCACTGGCGGCCTCCCGGCGCAAGATCCTGGTGTTCATGTCCTTCGTGATGCTGGTCGTGGTGGTGATGGGCACGCTGATGTACGTCGTCGAAGGGCCGGTCCATGGCTACACCAGCATCCCGGTGGGCATCTACTGGGCGATCACCACGATGACGACCGTCGGCTTCGGCGACCTGACGCCACACACCGACCTCGGACGCACGATCGCCTCGGTCATGATGCTGCTGGGCTGGGGCACGCTGGCCGTGCCCACCGGCATCGTCAGCGCCGAGTTCACGCTGCAGCGGCAGGGCCATGCGCCCACCACGCGCACCTGCCACGAATGCCTGAGCGAAGGCCACGCCCCGGGGGCACTGTTCTGCAGCGATTGCGGCGCCAGGCTGCCCGCGTGGCGCCACCAGGCGACCGAACAGGGCAAGACATAGCCTGCCGGACTGGCTGCGGCGGATGACGGCGCTAAGCGGCCACCGTTGAAGCCTGCCGTATTGCGCCAATGTGGCTGCGCAGCTCGAGCACGATGTCGGTGAACTCTTTCGTGTAGGTGACTTCCAGTTCACGCGGCCGCGGCAGGTCGATCTCGCGCTTGACCACGAAGCGGCCCGGGCTCTTGCTCATCACGTACACCGCATCCGCCAGGAACACGCTTTCGCGCAGGTCGTGGGTCACCAGGATCACATTGAACCGCTGCTCGGTCCACAGGTCGCGCAGGATGCACCACAGCTCCTCGCGCGTGAACGCGTCGAGCGCGCCGAACGGCTCGTCCAGCAGCAGCATCTTCGGCTCGTGGATCAAGGCGCGGCAGATGCTCGCGCGCTGCTGCATGCCGCCGGAGAGCTGCCACGGGAACTTGTCTTCATAACCGCCGAGGCCGACCTTCTGCAACAGCCGGCGCGCGCGTTCCTCGTATTCCTTGCGCTTGGCTTTGAAGTTGGAGCGGTAGGGCTCGACGATCTCCAGCGGCAGCAGCACGTTGTCCACCGTCGTGCGCCACGGCAGCAGCGAAGGCGCCTGGAAGGCCATGCCCGAGATTTTCAGCGGCCCGGTGACGGGCTGGCCGTCGATCAGGATCTTGCCCATCGACGGCATCTTCAGGCCGGTGGTCAGCTTCATGAAGGTCGACTTGCCGCAGCCCGAAGGCCCGACGATGGCGATGAACTCGCCCTGGCGCACTTGCAGGTCGATGGCCTCGACGGCGAAGTGGTTCTGCGCGAGCAGTTCGTCGTTGTAGGCGAGCCAGACGTCGCGGAACTCGATGAAGGCGGGGTCGGTGGAAGTGGGGGACATGGTGTTTGCCATCCGCTATTCGAAGGTGCGTGCGCCGGCGAGCGCGGCGAGCGCGGCGAGGGCCGCGTTCGCCACTTCGCGGTCCTGGTCGCCGGTGCCCGAGCCGACGCCGATGCCGCCGATCACATGTCCGTCCACCACGATGGGCAGGCCGCCCTTGAGGTTGGTGACCTGACCGCCGGTGGCCAGCGCCAGCCGGGTTTCCAGGTCGACGGCCGTGTTGCCCGTGGGCACGCGGCTGGAGGCGGCGGTCATGGCCTTGTGCAACGCGGATTTCTCGGAGAGGACCTTGGCGCCGTCCATGCGCAGGAAGGCCAGCAGATTGCAGCCGTCATCCACGATGGCGATGCATTGTGGCTGCTGCATGGCGGTGGCCTTGGCCACGGCGGCGGTCAGCAGTTGCAGCGCGCCGGCATGGGTGAGCTTGAGATGGGGTGTGGTGAAGCTGGTCATGTCGTGCTCCGATAGGGTTCAGATCGAACGGACGTTGCCGCCGTCGCAGCGCAGCATGCTGCCCGTGATGTAGCTCGCCGGTTGCCCCGCCACGAACGCAGCCAGCGCGCCGAATTCGGCCGGGCTGCCGTAGCGGCCCATGGGGATGGTGGCGGTGGAACGGCGGCGGGCCTCCTCGCTGCTGATGCCCTCTTTCTGCGCCACGGCGTCGTCGGTGAGCCGCACGCGTTCGGTATCGATGCGGCCGGGCACCAGCACGTTCACCGTCACGCCCTCTTTGGCAACCTCGGCCGACAGGGTCTTGGACCAGGTGACGAGTGCATTGCGCAGGGTGTTCGATACGCCGAGGATCGGTATCGGCTGGATCACGCCTGACGACACCACCGTCATCACCCGGCCCCAGCCGCGCTTTCGCATGCCGGGCAGGAGCGCATCGGTCAGCGTGATCACCGACAACACCATCTCGTTGAAATTCGAAGTCCATTCGGCGATGCCGCGATCGCTCGCGCCGCCGTAGCCGGGGCCGCCGGTGTTGTTGACCAGGATGTCGATGTCGCCGAACTCGGCCGAGACCTTCGCGGCGAAAGCGGCGAGGCCGGCGGTGTCGGCCAGGTCGATGGCGAAAGCCTTCACCTCGGCGCCCGCCCGGGCGGCCTTCAGTTCGGCCTCGGCCTCGGCCATGCGGCCGGCGTCGCGGCCCGTGATGGCGACGTGCACGCCTTCTTCCACCAGCGCGCGGGCAATGCCCTGGCCGATGCCGCGGTTGCCGCCCAGCACCAGCGCGCGTTTGCCTGTGATCTTCAAGTCCATGTCTTGGCTCCTTTGGCGGGACGGAATCGTTTGAGAAAGCGGCCGTGCCCGGCCTGGCCGACCAGCTCGCCTTCGTGGCAGATGACCTGGCCGCGCGACAGCACCGTCACGGGCCAGCCGGTCAGCACCCGTCCTTCGTAGGGGGTGTAGTCCACGTTGTGGTGCAGCATGGCGTTGGTGATGGTGACCTGGCGCTCCGGGTCCCAGATGGCGATGTCGGCATCCGCACCCACCGCGATCGTGCCCTTTTGCGGGTGCAGGCCATAGAGCTTGGCGGCATTCGTCGAGTTCAGCGCCACGAAGCGGTTCAGGTCGAGCCGGCCCGTCATCACGCCTTCGGAAAACAGCAGCGGCGCACGCGTCTCCAGGCCGGGGATGCCGTTGGCCACCTTGCTGAACGAGATCTTCGGCCCGTACATCAGCTTGCCGCTGTCGTCGAAGCGGTAGGGCGCATGGTCGGAAGAGAAAATGTCGAACAGGCCGTCTTCCACGCCCTGCCACACATGGGCCTGGTTCACAGGGTCGCGCGGCGGCGGGCTGCACATGCACTTGGCGCCCAGGAAGTCGGGCAGGGCCAAGTCTCTCGTCGAGAGGAACAGATACTGCGGGCAGGTCTCGGCGAAGATCTTCACGCCCCGCGTGCGGGCGCGGCGAATCTCCTCGATGGCGTCCTTGCCCGACACGTGCACGATCAACAGGTTGGCCTCGGCCACCTCCGACAGCGTGATGGCGCGGTGCGTGGCTTCCCGCTCCACGACCATCGGCCGCGAATCCTCATGGAAGCGTGGCGCGGTCTTGCCCTCGGCTTCGAGCCGTTCGGTGAGCCAGGCGATGCATTCGTAGTTCTCGGCGTGGATCATGGTCAGCGCGCCGGCGCGCTGGTTCACGTCGAGCACGTCCAGGATCTGCCGGTCCGACAGGCGCATCGCCTCGTAGGTCATGTAGACCTTGACGGAAGCGTAGCCGTCGGCGATCAGCGCCGGCAGTTCTTCTTGCAGCACCTGCGGCGTCGGGTCGGACACGATCAAATGGAAGCCGTAGTCGACATAGGCCTTGCCATTGGCGCGGCGGTGGTAGTCCTCCACTGCGGCAACCACCGACTGGCCGCGGTGCTGCACCGCGAACGGAATGATGGTCGTGGTGCCGCCGAAGACCGCGGACAGGCTGCCGGAGTGAAAGTCATCGGCCATCAGCGCGCCGCCCGAAGCCAGGCCCTTGGCGCGCGGCTGATCGAGGTGGCAATGCGCGTCGATACCGCCCGGCAGCACGAGTTTGCCGCTGGCGTCGATGATGCGGTCTGCGTCACCCAACTGGGTGCCGAGTGCGGTGATGGTGCCGCCCCGGATGCCCACGTCGGCACGGAAGGTGTCGCTGGCCGTGGCCACGGTGCCGCCCCGGATGATGAGGTCGAAGTGGTTCATGGTGCTTCGCCGATCAGGACAACATGCCGCCGTCGCGCTGCGACCAGAAGGTCGTGCGTTTTTCGATCAGCGCGAAGATGGCGTACATCGCGACGCCCATTACCGAGGTGACGATCAGCCCGGCGAAAACCAGGGGCGTGTCGAAGTTCGACGTGGCGGCCATCATCAGGTAGCCGATGCCGCGTTTGGAGGCCACCGTCTCGGAGATGATCGCGCCGACGAAGGCCAGCGTCACCGCCACCTTCAGCGAGGCGAAGAAATAAGGCATGGAACGCGGAAAGCCGATCTTCACCAGGATGTCGCGCCGGCTCGCACCCAGCGCGCGCAACACGTCGAGCAGTTCCGGCTCCACCGTGGCCAGGCCGGTGGCGATGTTCACCGCGATGGGGAAGAACGACACCATGAAGGCGGTGAGGATGGCCGGGACCGTGCCCGCGCCGAACCAGATCACGAACACCGGTACCACCGCCACCTTGGGCACACTGTTGAAGGCCACCAGCACCGGGTACAGGCCGCGGTACACCAGGCGTGACGAGCCGATGCCCACGCCCAGCGCCACGCCGAGCACCACGGCCAGCACGAAGCCGGCCAGCGTCGAGAGCAGCGTGAAGCCGGCGTTCTCCAGGATCGGGCCGGTCCACTGGCGCATCGACAGCGCGATGGCGTGCGGGCTCGGCAGCAGGAAGGGCGGTACGTCGAACAGCACACACACGGCTTCCCACGCCAGCAGCAGGCCGATCACGAAGCACCACGGCATGGCGTTTTCGAGCGTGCGAGGGCGTATGCTCATGGCAGCTTGCGCACGTCGGCCGCGGGCAGGAACGCGTTGCTGAAGATGTCGGCGCCCACCGACTTGCCGGGCAGTTCGAAGGCCTTGGACAAGACCTCGACGGACTTGTCGAGCCGCTCCTTGCGCACGCCGCCAATGCCATCGGCCTTCGACTCGGCCGTGACGATCTGGTTCTTGATCAGCCACTGCAGCTTCTCGAGTTCGAGCTGTTCGTTGGTCAGCGGGTTCACCTTCTTCAGCGCGGCAATCGCGGCGGCCGGATTGGCAATGGCGTCGCGCCAGCCCTTGGCGGAGGCGGCGACGAACCCTTTCACCACGCCCGGCTTGGTCTCGACCATCTTCTTGGAAGCGACGATGGCATTGCCGTAGATGTCCATGCCGGCGTCGGCGTAGTAGAGGAACTTGATGTCGGCCGGCTTGATGCCCTGCTTGGTCAGTCCGAAGTACATGGTGGAGTCGAAGCCGAGGATGCCGTCCACGTCGCCCTTGAGCAGCATGGCTTCGCGCAGGCGCAGGTCGCCGTATTCCCATTTCACGGCGTCGGGCTTGATGCCGGTCACATTGGCATAGACCGGGAAGAGTTTGTAGGCACCGTCGCTGAGTGCGCCGCCGATCTTCTTGCCGGCCAGGTCGGCGGGCTTGTTGATGCCGGCCTTGGTGAAACTCGCAATCGCCAGCGGGGAGCGGTAATACAGCATGTACACCGCCTTGCCGGCGCTGGCCGGGTTGCGGGCGTTGAAGTCGAGCAGCACGTTGGCGTCGGCGAAGCCGAAGTCGTAGGCGCCGCCGCCGATGCGGGTCACGGCCTCGCCGGAGCCGCCCGAGGGGTCCATGTTCACCGTCAGGCCTTCGGCCGCGTAGTAGCCTTTTTCGGCGGCCAGGAAGAAGGCAGCGTTGCTGCCGTCGAACGGTGCGTTCAGCGACAGCTTGACTTCGGTCAACGCCGGCTGTGCGCTGGCCTGGCCCAGAACCCCCAGCGCCAGCGCGCCCAGCGTGAGGAACGATTTCAGATGAAAAGAGCGGGCCATGATGTCCTCCAGCCAAGAGATGCGGTATTGCCATGGCTTCAAAGCAACCGGCGTGCCAGTTTTGTTTGCGATTTCAAAGTAAAAATTGGCACAATAACTGCATGAGATTGCGCGCAATTTTCAGATGACTCCAAGGACGCAAGATGACGAAACAAACCGTCGGCAAAAAGGACCGGGCAGCAGGCACGGCGCCCACCGTGGACCAGGTCTACACCAGCGTGGTGGAGGCCATCGTCGACCAGCGGCTGATGCCGGGCACGCGGCTGAACGAACTGGCGATGTGCGACGCCTTCAAGATCTCGCGGCGCGAGATGGAGCGGGTCTTCGCGCGGCTGGCTTTCGAGCAACTGGTACGCATGCAGCCCAACCGTGGCGCCTTCGTGGCCAGTCCCGACGCACAGGAAGCGCGCGAGATCTTCGCCGCGCGCAAGGCCATCGAAGCCGGCGTGGTCGAACTGGCGGCGGCGCGTGCCTCGGGCGCCGACTTCAAGCTGCTGACCAAATGCATCACCGACGAGGATGCCCACCGCCACGCCGGCCGCATGCGCGAAGCGGTGCGGCTCTCGGGGCAGTTCCACCTGATCCTGTCCGAAGTGGCGGGCAATGCCATCCTGGCCGATCAGGTGCGGCAACTGGTGGCGCGCACGTCGCTGGTCACCAGCCTCTACGACAACGTCAGCGAAATGGGCTGCTGGCACGACGACCATGGCAAGCTGATCGAACACCTGCGTGCGCACCGTTTGAGGAAGGCGATCGACCTGATGCGGCGGCACCTCGACGACCTGGAAGAGAGCCTGAATCTCGACCGCAAAGTCAGCGACAAGACGGATTTGCGCGCAATTTTCGGCCAGGGCGCCGGCAACTCCGCGCCTCGATAGCCGGGTTGCGAGCTAACGCCAACGCCTCAAAGTGGCGCGGAAAATGAGCCGGCTCGCCGTTTTGGTGCGACGGCAGGCTGGTTTCAAGCGCGTTTTGCCCCGTCGGCATCAGGGTAATCCTGGTGCCGCAAACGTTTGCGCAAACGTTTGCTTTTGATAACATCGCGTCCCCCGGCCTGTGTGCCGACGCTCATTCCAAGGAGACATCCATGAAGTTCACCCGTCGCGCCGTCCAAGGCGCCGTTGCCCTGAGCCTGCTCGGCGCCTTCGCCGCCACGCCATCCTTCGCGCAGGAAAAGCCCAAGGTCGCCCTGGTCATGAAGTCGCTGGCCAACGAATTCTTCCGCACCATGGAAGACGGCGCCAAGGCGCACCAGAAGGCCCACGCCGCCGAATACACCCTGGTGGCCAACGGCATCAAGGACGAGACCGACACCGCCGCGCAGATCAAGATGGTCGAGCAGATGGTGGCGCAGAAGATCAACGCGCTGGTCATCGCGCCGGCCGATTCCAAGGCCCTGGTGCCGGTCATCAAGGCCGCCATCGACAAGGGCATCCTGGTGGTCAACATCGACAACCAGCTCGACGCCGATGCGCTCAAGGAAAAGGGCATCCTGGTGCCCTTCGTCGGCCCCGACAACCGCGCCGGTGCCAAACTCGTGGGCGATGCACTGGCCAAGGAACTCAAGGCCGGCGACAAGGTCGGCATCATCGAAGGTGTGTCCACCACCTTCAATGCGCAGCAGCGCACGCTGGGCTACCAGGACGCGATGAAGGCCGGCGGCATGACCGTCGTCGGCGTGCAGTCCGGCCAGTGGGAAATCGACAAGGGCAACACCGTGGCCGCCGGCATGATGCGCGAGCACCCCGACCTGAAGGCGCTGCTGGCCGGCAACGACAGCATGGCGCTCGGCGCCGTGGCGGCGGTCAAGGCCGCGGGCAAGACCGGCAAGGTGCTGGTCGTCGGCTACGACAACATCGGCGCCATCAAGCCGATGCTGGCCGATGGCCGCGTGCTCGCCACCGCCGACCAGTTCGCCGCGAAGCAGGCCGTGTTCGGCATCGAGACCGCGCTCAAGGCCATCGCCGACAAGAAGAAGCAGGCCGACATGCCCGCCGTGGTGAAGACCGACGTGGTCCTGGTCACCAAAGCCTCCAAGTAAAAAAACCGGGACGGGCGCGGGTCACCGCGCCCGCGCTGCCATGACCTCTTGCCCCCACACGGTTCAACCGGGAAAAACACCGTTCGGGCTGAGCTTGTCGAAGCCGTGCCTTGAGCGCACAAGCCTTCGACAAGCTCAGGCCGAACGGCTCGAATGGGCGGCGTGGCCGTGAGCCCCGCCACGCCCGTGCTCACCCTGAGCACCATCGGCAAGGACTACGCCGCGCCGGTGCTCGACGACGTTTCGCTGGTGTTGAACGCTGGCGAGGTGCTGGCCCTCACCGGCGAGAACGGCGCGGGCAAGAGCACGCTGTCCAAGATCGTCTGCGGCCTGGTGCCGCCCACGCGCGGGCAGATGCTGCTTGGCGGCCAGGCCTTCCGGCCGACCTCGCGCCGCGATGCCGAACGCTTCGGCGTGCGCATGGTGATGCAGGAGCTGGGCCTGGTGAGCACGCTGTCGGTGGCCGAGAATCTGTTGCTCGACCGCCTGCCGAACCGCGCCGGCTGGATCGACCGCGCCGAGCTGCATGCGCAGGCCGCGCGCCAACTGGCCAAGATCGGCATGCACGGCATCGATCCGGCCACCAAGGTGTCGCGCCTTGGCATCGGCCAGCAGCAGATGGTGGAGATCGCGCGCAACCTGCAGGACGACACGCGTGTGCTGGTGCTCGACGAGCCGACCGCCATGCTCACGCCGCGCGAGACCACGCATCTCTTCGAGCAGATCGACCTGCTGAAGGCGCGCGGCGTGGCCATCGTCTACGTGTCGCACCGCCTGGAAGAGCTGCAGCGCATCGCCGACCGCGTGGCCGTGCTGCGTGACGGCCGCCTCGTCGACGTGCGAGCCATGGCCGGCCTGCGCGAAGAGGAGCTCGTGCAGCGCATGGTCGGGCGCGAGGTGCTGCAGGACGAGGGCCGTGCGCGCCGCGTGGCCGGCCCGGTGCTGTTGACGGCGCGTGGCATCGGCCGCGCGCAGGCCGTGCGCGATGTGAATCTCGAACTGCGCGCCGGGGAAGTCATGGGCCTGGCCGGCCTGGTCGGATCGGGCCGGACCGAACTCGTGCGGCTGCTGTTCGGCGCCGACCGTGCGGACCGCGGCGAGATCACGCTGCATGCCAACGGCCAGGTGACCCAGCAGGTGCGCAAGGGCTGGCGCTCGCCCATGCAGGCCATCCGCGCCGGCATCGGCCTCGTCACCGAAGACCGCAAGTCGCAAGGCCTGCTGCTTCCGCAATCGATCCGCGTCAACACCACGCTCAGCGACCTGGGCGCCATCTCGCGCGGCGGCTGGCTGCAGCGCGCCAAGGAGCGCGGCATTGCGCAACGCCTCTCGACCCTGCTGCGCGTGCGCTCGCGCAACATCGAACAACCCGTCTCCACGCTCAGTGGCGGCAACCAGCAGAAGGTGGTGTTCGCACGCTGGCTGCACCGCGAATGCAAGGTGCTGCTGCTCGACGAGCCCACACGCGGCGTGGACGTTGGCGCGCGTGCCGACCTGTACGCCGAACTCGACCGCATGACCGATGCCGGCAAGGCCCTGCTGATGGTCTCCAGCGATCTGCGCGAACTCATGGCCATGTGCGACCGCATCGGCGTGATGAGCGCGGGCCGCCTCGTCGCCGTGTTCGAGCGCGGCCAATGGAGCGAGCAATCGCTGCTGGCCGCGGCTTTCAGCGATGCGGCCGGGCGTGGCGACCCACACCTCACTTCTACGACTCTTTCGACCCCGGCCACCGCCGTCACACCATGAACGCTGCCGCTAACCCCGTTCCCGCCAAGTCCGACGCGCCGTCCGCCTCATCTGCGTTCAGGGGCCAGCTCGGCACCTACCTCGGCCTCACCGCCGTGCTCGTCGGCATGATCGCGCTGTTCGGCTCGATGAGCGAATACTTCCTCACGCGCGACACCTTCGTCTCCATCGCCAACGAAATCCCCGCGCTCGCGGTGATGGCCGTGGGCATGACCTTCGTGCTGATCATCGCCGGCATCGACCTCTCGGTCGGCTCGGTGCTCGCGCTCAGCGCGGCCGTCACGGCGGCGGCCATCCTGCAGTGGAAGCTGGCGGTACCGCTGGCCGCGCTGCTCGGCCTGGCCACCGGCCTGGTCTGCGGCACGGTGACTGGCGCCGTATCGGTGGCCTGGCGCCTGCCGAGCTTCATCGTCTCGCTGGGCATGCTGGAGGCCGTGCGCGGCGGTGCCTACCTCGTGACGGATTCGCGTACCCAGTACGTGGGCGACGCCATCTCGGGCCTGGCCGCGCCGTGGATCGGCGGCATCTCGGTCGCCTTCGTGCTGGCCGTGGTGCTGGTCGTCGTGGCGCAGCTGGTGCTCACGCGCACGGTGTTCGGCCGCCAGGTGGTGGGCATCGGCACCAACGAGGAAGCCATGCGCCTGGCCGGCATCGACCCGCGGCCGATCCGCATCATCGTCTTCGCGCTCACCGGGCTGCTCGCCGGCCTGGCCGGGCTCATGCAGTCGGCGCGGCTCGAGGCGGCGGACCCGAACGCCGGCGTCGGCATCGAGCTGCAGGTGATCGCCGCCGTGGTCATCGGCGGCACCAGCCTCATGGGCGGGCGCGGCTCGGTGGTCAACACCTTCTTCGGCGTGCTGATCATCGCCGTGCTCGAAGCCGGGCTGGCCCAGGTCGGCGCGAGCGAGCCAAGCAAACGCATCATCACCGGCGCCGTGATCGTGGTGGCCGTCATCATCGACACGCTGCGCCAGCGGCGTGCGGATAGAAAAGGTCTTTGATGGCCACCATCCGGGACGTGGCGCTGCACGCCGGTGTTTCGGTCACCACCGTGTCGCACGTCGTCAACGACACGCGTCATGTGAGCCTGGAGGGGCGCACGCGCGTCGAAGCGGCGATCCGTGCGCTCGGCTACGTGCCGAGCGCCGTGGCGCGCAGCTTGAAGAGCAACACCACGCGCACGCTGGGCATGCTCACGCCCAATAGCTCCAACCCGTATTTCGCCGAGATCGTGCGCGTGGTGGAAGACCGCTGCTTCGCCGCCGGCTACACGCTGATCCTGTGCAATACCGAAGACGAATCCTCGCGCCAGAGCGTCTACCTCAAGGTGCTGGCCGAGCGCCGCATCGACGGCCTGATCGTCGTCTCCACCGGTGACGACGAAGCGCTGGTGAGCCAGCTGCGCGGCCTGCCCATGCCCACCGTGCTGCTCGACCGCGAGATCGACGACCCTGGCTGCGACCTGGTCGAGACGGCACACAGGGACGGCGGCCTGCTCGCGGTGCGGCACCTGCTGTCGCTCGGCCACCGGCGCATCGCCTGCATCGGCGGGCCCGAGCATGTCTCGGCCGGCGAGCAGCGCATCGAAGGCTGGCGGCTGGCGCTGTCCGAGTCGGGCGCCGCCTCGGACGCGGGCGCCATGTTGTGGCGCGGCGGCTTCACCAGCCAGGGCGGCTATGAGGCCATGCACGCCATCCTGCGCGGTGCGCACCGGCCCTCGGCCGTGTTCGTCTGCAACGATCTCATGGCCATCGGCGCGCTGCGCGCCCTCCACGAAAGCGGGTTGCGCGTGCCCGACGACATCTCCATCGTCGGCTTCGACGACATCGAACTCGCCGCCTACACCTGCCCGCCGCTGACCACCGTGGCCCAGCCCAAACACCTCATCGGCGCCCTCGCGGTCGACATGCTGCTCGAACGCGTGGACGGGCGCCGGCGCGAGATGCGCAAGCTGGTGCTGCAACCCGAGCTCCGCGTGCGGGCCTCCACCGCACGTTTCACCCCCCAGTCCCCATGAACCCAGATCCTTCCCATCCCATGCCCCACATCGTCGTGCTCGGCAGCCTCAACATGGACCTGGTGCTCCGGGTGCCGCACGCCCCCGCGGCCGGCGAAACCCTGCACGGCCAGTCGATCCACCGCATCCCGGGCGGCAAGGGCGGCAACCAGGCCGTGAGCTGCGCGCGCCAGGGCGCCCAGGTGAGCCTGGTCGGCTGCATCGGTGCCGACGCCGACGGCGAAGCCCTGCGCAGCGCCCTGCAGGAAGACGGCATCGACACCGACGCGCTCTACACCGACCTCGCCGCCCCCACCGGCACCGCCGTGATCCTGGTCGAAGACTCGGGCCAGAACCGCATCGTGGTGATTGCCGGCGCCAATGCCAAGCTGCAGTTCGACGAAGCGGCGCTGCAGGCCCGGCTGGCCGGTGCGCAGGTGTTCGTCACCCAGTTCGAAACCCCGCTCGCGCAGGTGCAGCGCGGCATGGAACTGGCGCATGGCGCGGGCTGCAAGGTGGTGCTGAACCCGTCGCCGATGCAGCCCTTCGACGCCGCGTTGTGGCCGCTGATCGACACGCTGGTCGTCAACGAGGTGGAAGCCGGTGCGCTGGCCGGGCGCAGCGTCGCCACGCCGATTGAGGCCGCCGAAGCCGGTGCCGCATTGCGCGCACGCGGCGTGGCGCGGGTCATCGTCACCCTGGGCGCGGCCGGCGCTGTGGCCGTGGATGCCGACGGCGCACGCCACCACCCCGCGCCACAGGTCAAGGTGGTCGACACCACAGCCGCCGGCGATACCTTCCTCGGTACCGTGGCCGTGGCGCTGGCGTCCAACCAGACGCTCGACGAAGCCGCCGCCCTGGGCATCCGCGCCGCCGCCCTGTGCGTCACCCGGCCCGGCGCGCAGCCCTCCATCCCCACCCGCGCCGAAGTGCTGCAAAGCCCGCCGGCCGCCGCCTGGAGCCCGCTGTGAAACGCACCGCCCTGCTGCACGCCGAACTCTCCCGCGTCATCGCGTCGCTCGGCCACGGCGACATGCTGGTGCTGGGGGATGCCGGGCTGCCGATCCCCAATGGACCGCAGCGCATCGACCTCGCCGTCACCTCCGGCCTGCCGCCGCTGGCCGACGTGCTGCGCGCCGTGCTGACAGAGATGCAGGTGGAGCGTGTGGTGCTGGCCAGCGAAACCCTGGCGCGCGAGCAGAAGGGCGCACTGCCCGCCTGGTGCGCGGGCCAGTTGAGCGTGACGCCGGAACTGGTGTCGCACGAGGAGTTGAAACGCATGACCGCCAGCGCCAAGGCCGTGGTGCGCACGGGGGAGTGCACGCCGTATGCGAACATTGTTTTGTGTGCGGGGGTGACGTTCTGAGGGTATGGGGCGGGCGAACGCTGCCGGGCCGAATCAGGCGGCCACGCGGAGCGTCGGAGGTCCCTGGTTAAACTGTTTTTTTGTACCGTATCACCAGAAAACGCCAGCGGGCACGGGGCAATATTCGCTGAGGAGGCCCATGACGAGGGCGCCCTCTTGGTGGTTAAATTTCGGGGATGAAAACGAAATCACGTTAGCGCGCAGCAGAGCATGCCCATTACGCCGTTTCACTTCGGTCCGGGAGCGGCGATCCACGCCGTCGCGCCCAAGCACGTGAGCTTTCTAGCCTTCTGCACAGCCAATGTCCTGATAGACATTGAGCCGTTGTACTACATGCTCACGGATCAAGAGCGTTTGCATCGCTTCTTTCATACCTATGTGGGCGCCTCATTGGTGGCACTGCTAGCTTTCGCACTGTTTCTCGCTTGCCGTTGGTTTGCTCGCCGGCACTAGCTCCCGAATCCGTTCAAGTGGCAGTCTTTGAGCCTCCTGGCTGTAGCGCTAGGCGCAGCGGCAGGAACCTATTCACATATCGTCCTCGACAGCGTCATGCACTCCGACATCACGCCATTTGCGCCGTTCAGCGAATCCAACCCGCTCTTTCGAGTCATCTCTCTGTCCGCGCTGCACTGGTTTTGTCTTGGCTCCGGGGCGTTAGCCTTACTCATCCTTGGTGTCAGGCATGTCGTGTCCAGTCAGAATGCGCGCTAACCCTTCCTTCAAGCGGACCCACTCGTGATCAAGTTTCTAATTAGCTGGGGGCCAATGCTCCTCCTCATTGCCGTTTGGATTTTTTTGATGAAAAAGGGCGGCGCTATGAGCTACAAACAGCACGTCACGGAGATGAAGCAGCTGGGCGAGGCACAGCTGGCGGAAATGAAGCGGACGAACGATGCGCTTGTTCGAATAGAGAGCTTGCTTCGCCAGGATTGCGGCGGCGGCAGGAGGAACACAGGTGACGAAGGTAACTTGTCGGGCCAACAGGTCGCGCCAGCGGACGGCTTTACCGCCCGCTGAGCTTCGTTGGGCATCAATGAAGCACATCCGCCCTCCAGGCCCAAGCCTTCGGATGGTCATCCGCGGCGTTCCAATCTATGTGAATTGGTCGCTGCCATTCCTGGGGGCCGCTATTGCCTACCTTCCTGCAAAACACGCAGGTGGTTCAGGCGTTGCCAACTATCTCGCTGTGCTCTTATGCCTGGTGACGCTGCTCGTTCTCCACGAGGTGGGTCACGCAGTAGTCGCACGGATTTGCTCTTTGAAAGTGCACGCCATCGTCTTGTCAGGCTATGGCGGCTGCTGCATCTCGGACGTGCCGAGACGGCTATCGCACGCAGCTTTTTTGGCGGCGGGCGGGCTGCTTGCTCAGCTGCTCGTCTTGGTGATCACCATCGGCTTCTTGCTGGTTGATGGCTCGTCTCAGAGCATTGTCGTGAATAGCGCAGTGTTCGCTCTCATAGGCGTGAACATCGTGTACATGCTCGTGAACCTTGCGCCATTCCAGGGGAGCGATGGTGCTCGCCTGCTTGTCATTGCCAAACAAGCGCTGTCAGAGCTTCGAAAACGCCGTAGCTGATCTGCGCAGCCTGACTGTCTGTCAAGCGGATGCCAACGCGTATCGGGCTGGGGTTCTTCAGTCGCTACTTTCCTTACGGAGCAACTTACCTTGGGCGTTCTCCTCACCGCACCAACCGATACCCCACCGCCGTCTCCGTCAACAAATGCCTCGGCTGCGCCGGATCCACCTCCAGCTTCTGCCGCAGATGCCCCATGTACACCCGCAGGTAATGCGCCTGCTCCGAATGTGACGGCCCCCACACTTCCCGCAGCAGCTGGCGCTGCGTGAGCACGCGGCCGGTGTTGGCGATGAGCACGCCGAGCAGCCGGTATTCGGTGGGCGTGAGGTGCACTTCGGCACCGGCGCGGCGTACCAGGCGGGCGGCGCGGTCGACTTCCACGTCGCCGAAGCGGAACACCGATTCCTCGTCACCGCTGGCGGACTCCGAGCCCTGCGCGGCGCGCGGGCGGCGCTGGGTGGCGCGCACGCGGGCCATGAGCTCGCCGGTGCCGAAGGGTTTGGTGAGGTAGTCGTCGGCGCCAGCGTCGAGCGCGGCGATCTTGTCGGCCTCATCGGCGCGGGCGGAGAGCACGATGATGGGCACGGCCGACCAGCCGCGCACGTCGCGGATCACTTCCAGTCCATCGCTGTCGGGCAGGCCGAGGTCGAGCACCACCAGGTCGGGCTTGCGCGTGCCGGCATCGAGCAGGCCGCGTTGCGCGGTGGCGGCTTCGAACACCTGCCAGCCCTCGGCCTCGAGGGCGGCGCGCACGAAGCGGCGGATCTGCGGCTCGTCTTCGATCAGGATGGCGGTGGGGCTGGACATGGCTTTTATTCCGGGGCTTCGGCCAGCGCGGGCGGATCGCGGCGCGGCAGTTCGATGGTGAATTCTGCACCGCCGTCGGCGGCGTTGGCGGCGCCAATGTTCCCCTGGTGCGCATCCACCACGGCCTTGCAGATGGCCAGGCCCAGGCCGACGCCGGGCGTGGCCGATTCCGCCGCGCCGCGCGTGAACTTCTCGAACAAGGTGTCTTCCTTGCCGAGCAGCGCGGCGGGCAGGCCGGGGCCGTGGTCGCGCACGGCCAGGCGCAGCGTGTCGGGCGTGGCGCTGGCGGTCACTTCGATCGGCGCGGCGCCGTATTTGGCGGCGTTCTCCAGCAGGTTCACGAGCACGCGTTCCATCAGCACGGCGTCGAATTCCACCAGGGGCAGGTCGGCGGGGATGTGGGTGCGCACGGCCATGCCGCCCAGGGCGTGCTGAGCCGCGCGGATGGCGCCGCCCACCACTTCCTCCACCGACTGCCATTCGCTACGCAGGTGCACGCCGCCGTTCTGCAGCCGCGCCATGTCGAGCAGGTTGGTCACCAGTGCGGCGAGTTCGCGCGCTTCGCGGCCCATGGCCTGGGCGATATCGGCCTGCTCGGGCGCCAGCGGCGGCTCGGCGCGCTGCAGGGTTTCAGCCAGGCCGATGAGGGCGGTCAGCGGCGTGCGCACGTCGTGCGAGATGGCGGCCAGCAGCGCGTTGCGCAGGCGCTCGGATTCGATCTGCACCACGGCCTGCTGCGCCACCTCGACGTAGTGCACGCGCTCCAGCGCGATGGCGATCTGGCGTGCGAGGGTGTCGAGCTGCTGCACCTGCTCGGGGATCAGCAGCCAGCGCGCCTGCGCTGGCTGCAGCGCCAGCACGCCGCGCGTGCGCATCGGCGCGCGCAAGGGCACGTAGTGCCAGGTCTGGGCCGAGAGGGTGGACGTGGCCAGGCCCGCGGGCTGGGCGTTGCGCAGCGACCAGTCGGCCACGCTCGCGTCGAAGCCGGGCGGATGCACGGCGGGTAGCAGCAGGCGGTCGTCCTCGCCCGTCACCAGCACCAGGGCCTGGCCACCGAAGTCGCGCTGCACGGCCGCCGCGCCGAGTTCAGCCACCTGGACCGGCATCAGCGCCGCGGAAAGATCCCGTGTGAGTTCGAACAGCGAGCGCGCGCGCCGTTCCCGGCTGCTGGAGATGCGCGCCTGGAAACGCAGGCCGGCCGTGAGCTGGCCGATCAGCAGGCCGACGGCGAGCATGACCACGAAGGTCACCAGGTATTGCGCATCGCCCACCGAGAACGACAACTGCGGCGCGACGAAGAAGAAGTCGAACGCCGCCACGTTGAGGAAGGCCGCCAGCGCCGCCGGCCCGCGGCCGAAGCGCATGGCCACGCCCACCACGCCGAGCAGGAACAGCATCACGATGTTGGCCAGGTCGAAAAAATGCACCAGCGGCGTGGCCAGCGCCGTGACGGCGATGCAGACGGCCACGGCCCAGGCGTAACCCCACCAGGCGATCGGGTCGCGGCCCTCGTCGGCGCGGCGTTCCGCGCCACCGGCGCCTTCCGTCCGGTCACCGGGCGCCGTGGGGGCCATCGGCACGGCGCGTGACATGCGGCGCGTGCTGTCCACCTGGCCGACTTCGACGATGTCGACCGTGGGTGCCAGCGTGGCCAGGCGCCGCGTCATGGTGCGCCCCTGCGCCAGACTCAGCCACGCGGGCAGCGCGCTCGCACGCAGGCGGGGGCGGCCCACCACCAGCGTGGCGCAGTTCAGCGCCTGGGCCTGGGCCACGAGTTCGGCCGCGGCGTCGGGGCCGGCGAGCACGGCGGTGTCGGCGCCGAGTTCCTCGGCGAGCTGGATCACGGCCAGGATGTGGTCGCGCTGCTGGCGCCCGAGCCGCTGCAGCCGCGGCGTCTCCACATAGGCCGCATGCCAGCGCACGTTGAGCTGGCCAGCCATGCGGGCGGCGGTGCGCACGGTCTGCTCGGCGCCGGCTTCGGGGCCGATGCAGGCCAGGATGGCCCCCGAGGTGTTCCACACCGGCAGCGCGCCGGCCGGCGCATGGGCCGGGCCGGAATGCTCGACGCGGTAGCTGCGCACGTCGTCTTCCACGTGTTCGGCGGTGCGGCGCAGGGCGATCTCGCGCAGCGCGATCAGGTTGCCCTTGCGGAAGAAGTTCTGCGCAGCGCGTTCGGCCTGCTGGGGCAGATAGACCTTGCCGGCCTTCAGACGGGTGATGAGTTCGTCGGGCGTGACGTCGACCAGGATGATTTCGTCGGCCCCGTCGAGTACGGTGTCGGGCACGGTCTCGTGCACCCGGATGCCGGTGATGGCGCCCACCGTGCCGTTCAGGCTTTCCAGGTGCTGCACGTTGAGGGTGGACCAGACGTCGATGCCGGCGGCCAGCAGTTCCTCCACGTCCTGCCAGCGCTTGGGGTGGCGCGAGCCATCGACATTGGAGTGCGCCAGTTCATCGACCAGCAGCACCGCGGGTCGGCGCGCGAGCGCGCTGTCGAGGTCGAATTCCTTCAGCGTGCGGCCACGGTAGGCCACGTCGCGCAGCGGCAGGTTAGGCAGGCCGGCCAGCAGCGCGGCGGTGTCGGCGCGGCCATGGGTCTCGACCAGGCCGACCACCACGTCGTCACCGGCCTGGTGCGCGCGCTGCGCGGCGCTGAGCATGGCGTAGGTCTTGCCCACGCCCGCACTCGCGCCGAAGTAGATGCGCAGCCTGCCGCGCTGCGCCCGGGCTTCGACGCCGCGCAGCTTCTCCAGCAACTGGTCGGGGTCGGGGCGGTGGTCGTGGTTCTGGGCCAAGGGGCGGTCTTTCGTGGCGGGGGCTTCAGCCGCAGCGGCAGGGTATCACCGTCTTGGCCGCGACGGCGGCGGCGTCCGGCCGTCTTTGGCCGATCCCCGCCGATCGCCGCGCGCGACCAGCAGCCAGGCCAGGCCGACCGGCAGCGCGAAGGCCGCCAGGGCGCAGAGTGCTGCCGCGAGATCAGTGGCCATGGGCCAGTCCGTGGTGCGTCAGGTGTTCGTCCCAGGTCCGTACAGGGCCAATCTGGCCGCAGGGCACGCAGCCGATGACGCATTGCATCACTGCCGCCTCCTGTCCGAGCGGCAGATGCACTTCGAGGCGCACCAGCCGGTCGTGCGGCAGCGGCACGCAGCGCAGGATGCCCGCGCCGGAGCCGTGGGCCAGCGCGCGGCGCACGGGACAGGCGTCGCGGCTGGGCACGGTGATGTCCATCACCACGAAAACCGGTCGGCGGCGTGGCGCGATGCCCCGCAGCGACGAACCCCAACGTTCCGAATAGGCGGCATAGGCGATGGTGTTCCCTCGAATGCTTAACGCAGCGCCTCCAGCGCCAGATTCAGTTGCAGCACGTTCACGCGGGCCTCGCCGAGCACGCCCCACAGCGGCTGCTCGGTGTTCTGCGCGATCAGCGCCTGCACCTTGTCGGCCGGCAGGCCACGCAGCCGCGCCACACGCGCCGCCTGGTACTGCGCGGCGGCGGGGCTGATGTGCGGGTCCAGGCCGCTGGCCGAGGCCGTGACCAGGTCGACCGGCACGGCCGCGGTGTTGCCCGGGTCGGCTTCGCGCAGCGCGGCGATGCGGGCCTTCACGGCGTCCTGCAGCGCGGGGTTCAGCGGGCCCTGGTTGGAGCCGCCGGAAGCACTCGCGTTGTAGGCCATCGGCGCCGTGGCCGAGGGCCGGCCCCAGAAGTGCTTCGGGTCGGAGAAGTTCTGGCCGATCAGCGTGGAGCCGATGGTTTTGCCGTCGCGCTCGATCAGGCTGCCGGCCGCCTGCGCCGGAAACAGCGCCTTGGCGGCGCCGGTGACGACAACGGGGTAGGCCAGGCCGGTGATGAGGGTCATGGTGACCAGACTCACCAGGGCTGGGCGGAATATCTTGTTCATGAGGGTTTCCTTAGATCAGGCCGACGGCGGACAGCAGCAGGTCGATGGCCTTGATGCCGATGAAGGGCACGACCAGGCCGCCGAGGCCGTAGATCGCGAGGTTGCGGCGCAACAGTGCGGCCGCGCCCACGGCCCGGTAACGCACGCCCTTGAGCGCCAGCGGAATCAGGAAGACGATGATCAGCGCGTTGAAGATCACCGCCGACAGGATGGCCGACGAAGGGCTCGCCAGCTGCATCACATTGAGCGCGCTCAGTTGCGGATAGGTGGAGACGAAAATCGCCGGGATGATGGCGAAGTACTTGGCCACGTCGTTGGCGATGGAGAACGTGGTGAGCGAGCCGCGCGTCATGAGCAGCGCCTTGCCGGTCTCCACGATCTCCAGCAGCTTGGTCGGGTTCGAGTCCAGGTCGACCATGTTGCCGGCCTCCTTGGCCGCCTGCGTGCCGCTGTTCATGGCCACGGCCACGTCGGCCTGGGCCAGTGCCGGGGCGTCGTTGGTGCCGTCGCCGGTCATGGCCACCAGGCGGCCTTCGCTCTGGTAGCTGCGGATCAGCTTGAGTTTGTCCTCCGGCGTGGCCTCGGCCAGGAAGTCGTCCACGCCGGCCTCGGCGGCGATGGCCGCGGCCGTGAGCTTGTTGTCGCCGGTAATCATCACCGTCTTGATGCCCATGCGGCGCAGTTCGGCAAAACGTTCCTTGATGCCGGCCTTGACGATGTCCTTGAGTTCGACGATGCCGAGCACCTGGCTGCCTTCGCTCACCGCCAGCGGCGTGCTGCCGCGGCGGGCGACTTCCTCCGCGGCGCGCGCCAGTTCGACCGGCAGGCTGCCGCCGTGGGCTTCCACGTGTTTGCGGATCGCATCCACCGCGCCCTTGCGCAGTTGGCGCAACTGGCCCTCCGTTTCCACGTCGATGCCGCTCATGCGCGTCTGCGCCGTGAAGGGAATCTCCGTGACCTTGCCGGCGAGCGTCTGCGCATGACCGGCCTTCTGCGCCAGCGCCACGATGCTGCGGCCTTCCGGGGTTTCGTCGGCCATCGAGGCCTGCATGGCCAGCGCACCCAGGCGCGCCAGCGTCACGCCGGGGGCCGGCAGGAAACCTGTGGCCTGGCGGTTGCCGTGGGTGATGGTGCCGGTCTTGTCGAGCAGCAAGACGTCCACGTCGCCCGCGGCTTCCACCGCACGGCCCGAGGTGGCGATCACGTTGGCCTGCATCATGCGGCTCATGCCGGCCACACCCACGGCCGACATCAGGCCGCCGATGGTGGTCGGGATCAGGCACACCAGCAGCGCCGTCAAGGCCGTGAGGCTGACCACGGTACCGGCCTGCGCCTGATCCACGCTGTAGATCGAATACGGCAGCAGCGTCACGGTGACGACCAGAAACACGATGGTCAGCGCCACCAGCAGGATGGTCAGCGCAATCTCGTTGGGCGTCTTCTGGCGCTTCGCCCCTTCGACCATGCTGATCATGCGGTCGAGGAAGGATTCGCCGGGGTTCACCGTGATGCGCACCACCAGCCAGTCGGAGAGCACCCGCGTGCCGCCGGTCACCGACGAGAAGTCGCCGCCCGATTCGCGCACCACCGGGGCCGATTCGCCGGTGATGGCGCTCTCGTCCACCGAGGCCACGCCTTCGATGACTTCGCCGTCGAGCGGGATCATGTCGGTGGCTTCGACCAGCACCACGTCGCCCTTGCGCAGGTTCTCTGCTTGCTCCGGGAGCCACGTCGCACCGTGTTTCGGTTCCTTGAGCTTCTTGGCCCAGGTGCTCTTCTTCAAGCCGCGCAGCGAGGCCGCCTGCGCCTTGCTGCGGCCTTCGGCCAGCGCCTCGGCGAAGTTGGCGAACAGCACGGTGAACCACAGCCAGATCGAGACGGCCAGGATGAATCCCGACTGCGCCTGCGACTGCAGCCACAGCAGCGTGGTGGCGATGCTGCCGATGTAGACGACGAACATCACCGGGTTGCGCCACTGCACACGCGGGCTCAGCTTGGCGAAGGTGGCGGCCAGCGCGGGCTTGAGCAGGGCGGGGTCGAACAACACCAGGGGCTTTGCGGTGTTCATAGGGAGGTCTTTCGAAGATTCAAGCGAAATAGGGCGCTAGCGCAATCGGATATTGCACAGGCAGCTACCAAATAAATAGCATTCATGGTTTGGCCCAGAGCATCAGGTGCTCGACCATCGGGCCGAGCGCGAGTGCCGGCACGTAGTTCAGCAGCCCAACCAGCAGCACCGTGCCGATCAGCAGGGTGACGAACAGCGGGCCGTGCGTGGGCATGGTCCCGGCCGTCACCGGCAGGCGCTTCTTGGCGGCCAGGGCGCCGGCAATCGCCAGCACCGGCACGATCACGCCGAAGCGGCCGAACCACATCGCCAGGCCGAGCAGCGTGTTGTAGAACGGCGTGTTCGCCGACAGGCCCGCGAAGGCGCTGCCGTTGTTGTTGCCGGCCGAGGTCAGCGCGTAGAGGATTTCCGAGAAGCCGTGCGCGCCGGGGTTGGCGACGCCGGCGCGTCCATCGGCGGCCAACACGGCCACCGCGGCGCCGACCAGCACCACGATGGGCGTGACGAGGATGCAGACCGAGGCCAGCTTCATCTCGTGCGCTTCGATCTTCTTGCCCAGGTATTCGGGCGTGCGGCCGATCATCAGGCCGGCGATGAACACCGCCAGGATGGCGAAGACCAGCATGCCGTACAGGCCGGTGCCGACGCCGCCGAACACCACCTCGCCGAGCTGCATCATCACCAGCGGCACCATGCCGCCAAGGGGCGTGAGCGAGTCGTGCATGCCGTTGACCGCGCCGCACGACGCAGCGGTGGTGATCACGGCAAACAGGCTGGAGGCGTTGATGCCGAAGCGCACCTCCTTGCCTTCCATGTTGCCGCCGGACTGTGCGGCGGCTCCGGTGGCGTTGGCGATCTGGTCCACGCCGAGCGGCGGCAGCAAGGGGTTGCCGGTCTGCTCGGGCGGGATGATGCACAACACGGCGATGACGAACATCACCGTCATCGCGGCCAGCACGGCCCAGCCCTGGCGGAGGTCGCCGACCTCGCGACCGAAGGCGAAGCACAAAGCGGCCGGGATCAGGAAGATCGCCAGCATCTGCAGGAAGTTGGTCAGCGCGGTCGGGTTCTCGTACGGGTGCGCCGAGTTGGCGTTGAAGAAGCCGCCGCCGTTGGTGCCGAGCATCTTGATGGCTTCCTGCGAGGCCACCGGGCCCATGGCCAGGGTCTGCGTGGGCGTGGTCTTGTCTTCCATGACCGGCGCACCGGCCGCGTCCTTCAGCGGCTGGCCATCGGCGCCGAGCTTGGGCACCTGGTAGGCCGTGGTCTCGAGCGTGGCCACGTCCTTGTACGCGTCGAAATTCTGGATCACGCCGTTGCCCGCGAGGAACAGCGCGAACACCAGCGACAGCGGCAGCAGCAGCCACAAGGTGATGCGGGTGATGTCGACCCAGAAGTTGCCGATCACGGCCGTGGACTTGGCCGCGAAGCCGCGGATCAGCGCGAACACCACGGCGATGCCGACGGCCGCCGAGACGAAGTTCTGCACCGTGAGGGCGAGCATCTGCGTGAGGTAGCTCATCGCCGACTCACCGCCGTAACCCTGCCAGTTGGTGTTGGTGACGAAGCTCACCGCGGTGTTGAAGGCCGAGTCGGGCGTGATGGCAGCCATGCCGGCCGGGTTCAGCGGCAACACGCCTTGCAGGCGCTGCAGCAGGTAGACGGCGAACACGCCAAGCGCGCTGAACGCGAGCAGCGACAGCGCATAGGTTTTCCAGGGCATGGACTGCTCTGGCGCGACGCCGGCGAGCCGGTACAGCGGCGCTTCCACACGCTGCATGAAACGCGGCAGGCGGCCGGCACTGAGGCGAGCCAGCCAGAGGCCGAGCGGCCAGGCCGCGGCCAGCAGCACGACGAGGAAGAGGGCGAGCAAAAGCCACGCCGAAGATGACATGAGGAACATCAAAACTCCTCGGCGCAGATCAGCGCATAGACCAGATAGGCCAGCAACAGCACGGCGCAAAGACCGCCGAAGCCATACAACACTTCGAGTGAAATCATGACTTCGCTCCGGGTCGTTCGGCGCGCTTGGCCAGCTTGTCGAAAGCCAGCGCCAACCACACCATCGCGATCCACAGCAGCGCGATCGCCGCGGTCCAGATGACATCCATACCCAATTGAGACACGTCGATTCCTTGAAACTTCGATGCACGAAGCTTAGGAAAACAGGTGTCAAAACGGCGCAGAGAGTCGGCCCGGGCGTATCAAGAAAGTATCAAAACGGGGACGGCGCTCCGTCGCACCCGACCAGGGCCTAGGAGAGGTTTTCGGTTTCGTAGCGCTGCAGCCAGCGCTCGCGCCAGGCCGGGAACTCGGCGACCGGCATGGGTTTGCCCATGTGGTAGCCCTGCGCCTCGTCGCAGCTCAGTTCGCGCAGCAGCTCCCAGGCTGCGGCGGTCTCCACCCCCTCGGCGACCACGTTCAGGCCGAGGTTGTGCGCCAGATCGATGGTGGAGCGCACGATCTTGCCGTCGTCGGGGTCGTTCCCCATGCCCATCACGAAGGACTTGTCGATCTTCAGCTCATCGACCGGCAGGCGCTTCAGGTAGGCCAGCGACGAATAACCGGTGCCGAAGTCGTCGATCGACAGCTTGAAGCCGAGTTCGGACAACTGGTTCAGCGTGGTCTCGGCACGCAGCGGATCGTCCATGATGGCGCTTTCGGTGATCTCCAGGCAGAAGGAAGCGGATGACGCGCCGTGGGTGGCCAGCAGCACCGCGAGCTTGGCCGGGAAATCAGGGTCCATCAGGTCGCGCGTGGAGAGATTGATGGCCACGCGCAGAGGCTGGCCCCGGGGGGCCGCCGGCTGCAGGCTGTCCCACTGGCGCGCCACCTCGTCGAACACCCACAGCGTGATCTGGCGGATGAAGCCGGTCTGCTCGGCAAAGGGGATGAAGGCCATCGGCGGGATCAGCCCGCGGGTCGGATGTTGCCAGCGCACCAGCGCTTCGGCGGCCACCACCTCGCCGGTCTTGAGCGAGATCTTGGGCTGCAGAAAGACCCGCAGCTCGTGGTTCTGCACCGCATGGCGCAGTTCGGACAGCAGCGACAGGGTCTGCGTGCTCGACGAATCGAGTGCCGCGTCGTAGAGCTGCGTCACCGTGGTGTTGCGTTTGGCGGTGTACATCGCGATCTCGGCGCGGCTCAGCAGCGCGTCCACATCGACGGCGTGTTCGGGCCAGCAGGCGATGCCGATGCTGGCGCTGAGATCGACCGTCTGGTCGTCGTAGGTGAGCGGGATCTCGAACGAACGCACGATGCGCTGGGCCACGGCCATGGCCGCCGCGGCGCCGGCTGTGGGCAGCAGCACCGCGAATTCGTCGCCGCCCAGGCGCGCCACCACTGCCGCTTCCTGGTGTTCGACCTGTATCAGCAGGCGTTCGGCCACGGCCTTGAGCAGCCGGTCGCCGAGGGCGTAGCCGAGCACGTCGTTCACGTGTTTGAAGCGGTCCAGGTTCAGCGTGACCACGGCCAGCGGGCTGCGCTGGGCGAGATTGACTTCCTGCCGCGTGGCGATCGCTTCCTTCACCGCATCGCGAAAACGCACGCGGTTCGGCAACCGGGTGAGCCGGTCCCAGTAGGCGAGTTGCTGGATTTCGTTCTGGCTGATGGCGATGTTCATGCGCATGCGGTCGAACGCATTGGCCAGGTCGCCGATCTCGTCGCGCCGCGCCATGTGTTCCATGCGCTGGTCGTAGTGGCCTTCGCCCAGCCTTTCCGCGGCCTCGACCAGGGAGCGCAGCGGCGTGGTCACGCGACGGGCGGTCCAGGCGCTGCCCAGGCCGAACAACAGCAGGCCCAGGCCGGTGATCACCAGCAGCGTCAGCTGCAACTGGTTGAATGGCCCGACCGCCTGTTCCAGAGAATGCAGCAGCAACAGGTCGAGTTCACCGCCGATGACGCTCAGGCTCAGGTGGCGGATGATCAGCGTGTCGCCTTGGCTCCTGAATTCGGTCACACCGAGTCCAGCCTTCAGGAGATCGCGCAGGTTTTCGGGCGGCAGCGTGTTCATCACGATGCTGGCCGGCCCGGCCGAGTCGACTGCCTGCAGCGCCATGCGCGCGCCCGAGAGCTGGTAGAGGTTGTCGACCAGCGCCTGTTCGGTGGGAAAGCCCATCAGGATCCAGCCGATGAGCACCGGCGCACGCATCGGCACCATGACGAACAGGTAGGGCCGGCCGCCGATCACCGCTAGCTGGCTGCCGGTGTCCTTGTTCTGCAGCGGCGTGGCGATCTGCCGCAGCAGGGCGGCGTCCAGCGTGGTTTCGCCATCGTTGACCGCGAGCGGCTTCAGGCTGGTGTCGAGGAAGGCCGCGACCTTGGCTCCGGTGCGGTCTCCGTGGTTGTCCAGTGCCGACTTGATGGTTTCCGTGTCGTGCGAGTTCACGGCTGCGCGAAATCCGAAATCGGTGGACAGCACCGCCGCGCCTTGGGACAGGCGCTGTGTCCGTTGATCGACCAGGCTCCTGAAGATGCGCTCGGCGATGGCCAGTTCACGCGCGACCTGGTTGCGCGCGTTGCGTTCGATGCTGGCATGGACCACCAGCAGGCTGGTCGCCTGCACCACCAGCAGCAGCGCGAGCGAGAGGATCACGATGCGCGTCGAAAGACGCCAGTCAGCGAAGGCCGGCCACCATTTCATTCATGGATCCAGTCCGGGCTACGGCGGGCGATGTGCATGAGGCGGGGTGGAAAGGGAAGACGTAACTTTTTGTGAATCTACCTGATGGCGGGGATTCGACCCAGAATAATCGGGCGGGCTCGAAGAATGAGCCGGCGACCGTGAAATATGGCCGCGTGCGTGTTGTCAAACCGTCAAAGCTCGACACGCAGGTAATGCGCACCGGGAATCGGGTTGTGGTAGTAGGGGGCGATGCTGGTGAAGCCCAGGTCTTCATACAGCGCACGTGCGGCTTCCATGTCGTCCAGGGTGTCGAGCAGCACGCAGTGGTAACCCGCGGCGCGCGCGGCGTCCAGCGTGGCTTCGACCAGTTGGCGGCCCAGGCCGAAGCCGCGGAAGGCCTTGCGCACGTAGAGGCGCTTCATTTCGCTGGCGTTGGGGTAGTCCACGTCGTCGACCGGGCGCAGCGCGCAGCAGCCTGCGATTTCGCCATCGACCAGGGCCAGCAACAGGCTGCCGCCCGGGGCCGCATAGTCGCCCGGCAAACTCGCGAGTTCCTCGTCGAACGCCTGAAAGCACAGGTCCACCCCGAGCTGGTCGGCATATTCCCGGAAGATGGCGCGCGCGGCATCGATTTCTTCGGGTTCGACGGGCGTGCGCAGCGCGATCGTGGGTGTGTTCAAGGCTGGGATGAAGGCGAAGTCACGGATTCAGTTTAGCGGCTCGACGCGACCCGCACCACCAGGGGTGGCGCTCAGGGTGTTTCAGGGTGTACCCAGGCCCACCAGCCAGGTCACAACCGCCACGCAGACGGCGAACAGGAGCGCCGCGGCGATGCGCGAGACGGCGTCGTCGCGCGAGGACGGCAGATCGTGCGGCAGGTGTTTGTCGCCGTGGATCATCGATGCCACCAGGTTGTGCCGGCGCCAGGCGTAGAACAGGATCGCCGCCGTGTGCAGCGCGACCAGGCCGATCACGATCCACTGGCCCACCTGGGTGTGGTACCAACTGGCTTTCTCCACGGTTTCGCTCGCCACGAAACGGGTCAACGGCCCGGCGGCGGAAATCTCGTCGTCGCTCATCAACCCCGAGGCCACCTGGACCAGCAATGCCGCGAGCAGCGCGAACACCGAAACCGCACCCAGCGGCGTATGGCCCACGGAATGCGCGGGATCACCGCGACCGCGCAGGTAGCGCAGCAGCGTGGCCGGCGAATAGATGAACGCGGAAAACCGCGACCAGCGACCGCCGATCAAGCCCCATACCAGCCGAAACAACAGCAGGCTCAGGACGGTGTAGCCCAGGCGCAGGTGCCAGACCATGGCGTTGCCGCCGACGTAGGCCGTCACCACCAGGGCCACCACGCTCAGGGCCAGGGCCCAGTGAAAAAGACGCGTGGGCAGATCCCATACGCGGACGACGTTTGCCATTGGTGACTCCTGGGCGGCGCTGAGGCCTTTGCGGTGCGGGCAGGCCTGGGGTTTTCCCTGGCGTGCCGCCATGACCGGCAACGGCTTCGGCTTCTGCAGAACTTTCAGCGGAAATTACACTCAGCCGTTCGGCTCATAAAAATCTTAACCCACGAAAGAGTACCTCATGAAAGTTATCGCCTCGTTCGCCCTTGCGGCATCGGTTGTGGTCTGCTCGGCGCCGGCATTTGCCCAGTTCGCCAAGCCTGAAGACGCGATCAAGTACCGCCAGAGCGCCTTGTTCGTGATGAGTCAGAATTTCGGCCGCGTGGGTGCGATGGCCAATGGCCGCGTACCCTTCGATGCCAAGGTGGCCATCGAAAACGCCGAGATCGTGGCCGACCTCGCCCAGCTGCCCTGGGCCGCGTTCGGGCCCGGCACCGACAAGGGCAACACCCGGGCCAAGCCTGAGGTCTGGACCGAACAGGCCAAGTTCAAGGAACACAGCGACAAACTCGTGGCCGACACCGTCAAGCTGGTTGCCGCCGCCAAGACCGGCAACATCGACACGCTGAAGACGGCCTTCGGTTCGACGGCCGCTTCCTGCAAGGCCTGCCACGACGCGTTCCGCGGCCAGTGAGCCTTGCGCACAAAAAAAGCGCCGATGCTATGGATTGAATAGCTATCGGCGCCCGGCCCACCTGCGCAGGTGGGCTTTTTTATTTGTGAAACTCAGGCCTCCTTGAGCAGCTTCTCGATCAGGCGATGCAGGTCGGCGAAGTCGGGTTCGCCGACGAAACTCTTCACGATCTCGCCGCGCTTGTTGACGAGGAAGGTGGTGGGCGTGAGCTGCACGTCGCCCCAGGCCTTGGCCACCGCGCCGGTGTTGTCGATCGCCACCTGGAACGGCAGCTTGCGCGTTTCGGCGTAGTTCACCACGTAGGCCGGCGGGTCGTAGGACATGGCCACGGCCAGCGTGTCGAAGCCCTGCGCATGGTATTTGTCGTAGGTGGCGATGACCTTGGGCATTTCCCCCACGCAGGTCACGCAACTCGTCGCCCAGAAATTCACCAGTGTCACCCGGCCCTTCAGGTCCGCCGTGGTCCTCTGGCTGCCGTCGAGCAGAACATAGGTCGCCTGCGGCGCGGCCGGGCGGTTCGTGCCCAGATAATAGGCACTGGCGCCGGACACCAGCAGGGCTACTGCTGCGGCGGCCGCGATGAATGTTCGTTTCATGGAAGGAGGGTCCTATGGATCGCCGAAATTTTAATGCCGTGTCGGTTTCCGCGCTGGCCAGTTTGCTGTTGGCCACCTACGAGACCGCGCATGCGCTGTCCATCGCCGACCTGACCGACCAGGAGGCATCGATGGGGCTGAAGGCCGCGCTCGAAAAAGGAGCGGCATCGGCCGTCAGCCTGCTGGGCCAACCCGATGGATTCCTCGGCAACGAAAAAGTTCGCATTCCCTTGCCCGGTTACCTCAACGACGCGGCCCGGCTGCTGAAGACCTTGGGCCAGGGCAAGCGCGTCGACGAACTGGTGACCGCCATGAACCGCGCCGCCGAAGCGGCCGTGCCCAAGGCCAAGGGGCTGCTGGTCAATGCCGTGAAGACCATGAACGTGAGCGATGCCAAGAACATCCTCACCGGCGGCGACACGTCCGTCACGCGATTCTTCTCGGAGAAGACGCGCACGCCGTTGTTCGGCGAGTTCCTGCCGGTGGTGACCCAGGCGACGCAGAAGGTCGGACTGGCCGCGCAATACAACCAGGTGGCCGGCAAGGCGGCCAGCCTGGGCCTCGTGAAGAAGGACGACGCCAACATCGAGAACTACGTGACCAACAAGACGCTGGACGGCCTGTTCACGATGATCGGCGAAGAGGAGCGGAAGATCCGCCAGGACCCGGTGAGCGCCGGCAGCGCCATCCTCAAAAAGGTGTTCGGCGCGGTGAAGTAAGCACGCCCCCAGGTCGCGCACTGCGCGTCGCTCCTCGGTGCCTGCGCCAGAGGCGCGACGCTCTTCGGCCTGTCCAAGCCTGCGCAGGCAGGCTCTGAGCCGTAGGCCTCAGCCCCCTCTGCAGGGGGCAGCATCTGGGGCTGGCAAAGCCAGTTCCGCGATGCCCTGGAAGGGATTACCGCACGATCACTTTTTTTTCGAGAGCCCCATCATCAGCGCGCGGGGCAGGTGCGTGCGCAGGTTCTCCACGCTCACACGCGTCACCGAGTCGCTCATCCAGCTCGACATCAGCAGGGTGTTCGCGTCGTGCACGATCTCGATCAGCGGAAAGAACGGGTCGGTCTGGGCCAGTTCGGCCTTCAGCGCCTCCAGTTCGTCGTCGTCCGCTCGGTCGTCGAAGATGATCAGCGGCGGCCGCTCCTTGGCGCAGTGGCGCGCCGCGCGGGCCGAGGTGGTGGCCACGTTGAGCACCAGTCCCATGTTCAGGCAGACGATCTCCACGCTGCGGCGCAGCTTGTCGTCGGCCGTCACCAGCAGGGGGGCGGTGCCGGACTGGGCCGCTTCCGTGTGCTGCCAGGAATCGACGCTGGAGCGGGTTTCGGGGTGATCCAGCGCCTCCGGCGGCGGCGCGCTGCTGCGCTGGAATTCGAGGGTCAGCGTGGTTTCGGTGGCGAACACCGAACGCGTCACCTTCACACCCATGGTGCGCGCGATCTCCATCAGCAGGTACCAGGAGAATTTTTCGAACTCGGGCGGTGTCTCGGCAAACTCACCGGCTTCCGGCAGGGGCCTGGCCGTGAAGCGCAGCGTGCTGAATTCGGGCGAACTCTCCAGATGCAGGGCCACGTCGAGCTGGTGTCCGCGCAGCGACATCCATTCGACCCCCGCGTCGACCAGGCTGATCAACAGGCCCGGATCGAAGATCACCTCGACCGGATGGATCTGCTGCTGCGACACGATGCCCAGCTGTTGCATGCGTGGCATGTGCTCGGCCAGGGCCTGGGTCACCAGGATGTCGAGCCTCAGCTTTTCGAGCGACTGGCGCAGCCGGCCGTTGGCCAGGCGTGCGAGTTGCTGGCTCTGCATGGCGGTCTTGCGCGCGCTGTCGATCATGCTGCCGAGCTGCTGCACTTCGGCGCGCGAAATCTTGCCGGACTGCAGGAAGTTGTGCACCATCTGCTGCATCTGCGACAGCGGCTCGGCCAGCTGCAGGCCGATGACGCCGGCGATGTCGAGCTGGGCGAAACCCGCCTGCGGCGCAATCGGGTTCAACGGCGCCTGGGCCGACGACGAAAAAGAGGGCGAAAAAGTGGTTCCAGAGGGCATTCGAAAAACCTTTGCGGCCATCGCAGCGAGATTGTGCTCCCAAGCCGGAGCAGCGGCACGCTACGCCACGAGACCAACGCGACAGTAAGCGCTCAGTGTATCGGCTGCGCACGACACCTACGACACGCACACGACAGGCGCGGATCGCGCCGAGGTCGGGGTGGCGTGGGAAGTCGCCGCCGCGCCCATAATCCACCGATGCCAGCTTTCTACAAGTCCATTGCGCTCGCCGCAGCGTGCTGCGCGGCGGCATGCCAGCCGGCGCTCAATTGGCGCGAAGTGCGCTCCGACGTGCATCCCTTGGTGGTGTTGCTGCCCTGCAAGCCCGACCACGGTTCGCGCGAGGTCCCGCTCGGCGGCACCCCGGTGATGATGGACATGGCGGGCTGCGAGGCCGCGGGCGCGACCTTCGCGGTGTCGCATGCGCGGCTGGCCGATGCGGCCCAGGTGGGGCCGGTATTGGCCGGCTGGCGGGCCGCGGTGCTGGCCAACATGCGGGCCGCCGATGCGACCGATCAGCCTTTCACCCCGCCTGGTGCGATGACGTTCGCTTCCTCGCTGCGCAGCCGGGCCACCGGGCAGCGGGCCGACGGCGCCCCGGTGGCGGCGCAGGCGGTGTGGTTCGCGCGCATCGGGCCGGGCGGCGTGGACGTTTTCCATGCCGTGGTGTATGCCCAGCGGCAGGATGCCGCGTTGGAGGCGGCAGCCGACACGTTTTTCGCCGGCCTGAAGTTCCCATAGCGTCGAACGGGCCTGGCCGATGTGGCGGCGCCGGACTTTACGTCGGTGCCGTTGCGGCCTCACCCATAATTGCACCCAATGAACAGCATCCTCATCATCGCCCACGCTCCCCTGGCCCATGCGCTGCGGCAGTGTGCATTGCACGTGTTTCCGGACTGCGAGCACGGGGTGGTGGCGCTCGACGTGCAACCCAACGTCTCGCCCGAGGAAACCATCGGCATGGCCCGCGTGGCCATGCAGCAACTCCGCACTTCCCATACCCTGGTGCTGACCGACGTGTTCGGCGCCACGCCCTGCAACGTCGCGCAGAAACTGGTCGATGGGGTGCGCTCGCGGCTCATCACCGGCGTGAACCTGCCGATGCTGCTGCGCACCGTCAGCTATCGCCACGAGTCGCTCGACGCGCTGGTGGCACGCGCCATGGTCGGAGGTACCCAAGGCATCATGCAGGTGGCGATCACCGCACCACAGAACCAGGCCCGAAAGAAGAATGATCCAAACAACCACGACCATCAGCAATAAATTGGGCCTTCACGCCCGCGCGTCGGCCAAGCTCACCAAGCTGGCCGGCAGTTTTCCATGTGAAGTGTGGATCGCCAAGGGCGAACGGCGTGTCAACGCCAAGAGCATCATGGGCGTGATGATGCTGGCCGCCGGCATCGGCTCCAGCGTCACGCTCGACACCGACGGCCCGCGCGAGCAGGAGGCCATGGATGCCTTGCTGGCCCTGATCGCGGACAAGTTCGGCGAAGGCGAATAGCTGTGGCACACCCCCAGTTCGCGCACTGCGTGTCGCTCGCCCCCCCTTGCAGGGGGCAACACCAGCGGCCAGGCCAAGCCCGTTCCGCGGTGTCTCTGGAAGGTGCAGGCAAATGACTTTTTCCATCCATGGATTGCCCGTCGCGCGTGGCATTGCCATCGGGCGGGCGGTGCTCGTGGCTTCGAGCCGCGTGGACGTGGCGCATTACTTCATCGAGCCGAACCGGGTGGCTTCGGAGATCGACCGGGTGCGCGATGGGCGCAACGCCGTGGCCGACGAGATCGTGCGGCTGCAGCAGGACATGCCCAAGGACGCGCCGGCTGAACTCACGGCCCTGCTCGATGTGCACCTGATGCTGCTGGAGGACGAGACGCTGATCTCCGGCGTGAAGCACTGGATCACCGATCGGCTCTACAACGCCGAATGGGCGCTGACCACGCAGCTCGAAATCATCGCGCGCCAGTTCGACGAGATGGAAGACGAATACCTGCGCGAGCGCAAGGCCGACCTCGAGCAGGTGGTCGAACGCATCCTGCGCTACATGCGCGGCGTGGCCTCGCCGGTGGCGCCGCCGCCGACCTCGCGCCGCGGCGGCAGCCATGCGCGCCAGCAGGACCTGCTGCTGGACGACACGGTGGACGTGCCGCTGGTGCTGATCGCTCACGACCTGTCGCCGGCCGACATGCTGCAGTTCAAGCAGAGCGTTTTCGCCGGTTTTGTCACCGACGTGGGCGGCAAGACCTCGCACACGGCCATCGTCGCGCGCAGCCTGGACATCCCGGCCGTGGTCGGCGCGCGCAACGCGAGCCAGCTCGTGCGGCAGGACGACTGGATCATCATCGACGGCGACGCCGGGGTGCTGATCGTCGATCCGTCGGCCATCATCCTGGCCGAATACGGTTTCAAGCAGCGCCAGGGTGAACTCGAACGCGAGCGCCTGACGCGGCTGCGCCATACGCCGGCCATGACCATCGACGGCCAGAAGGTCGAACTGCTGGCCAACATCGAGATGCCGGAGGATGCGGCCGGCGCGGTCAAGGCCGGTGCCGTCGGCGTCGGCCTGTTCCGCAGCGAATTCCTGTTCATGGGCCGCCAGGAGCGGCAACTGCCCGACGAGGAAGAGCAGTACCAGGCTTACCGCCGCGCGGTCGAGGGCATGCAGGGCCTGCCGGTCACGATCCGCACGGTGGATGTCGGTGCCGACAAGCCGCTCGACCGCTCGGCCAAGGAAGACGCCCATCTGAATCCGGCGCTCGGACTGCGCGCCATCCGCTGGAGCCTGGCCGATCCGGCCATGTTCCTGACCCAGCTGCGCGCCATCCTGCGCGCCGCGGTGCACGGCCCGGTGGGCCTGCTGATCCCGATGCTGGCACACGGCAGCGAGATCCGCCAGACCTTGTCGCTGCTCGACTTCGCGCGGGCCGAACTCGACAACCGCGGCGTCGCCCACGGCCCGGTGAAGCTCGGCGCGATGATCGAGATCCCGGCCGCCGCGCTCACGGTCAAGTTTTTCCTGCGGCATTTCGACTTCCTGTCGATCGGCACGAACGACCTGATCCAGTACACGCTGGCCATCGACCGCGCCGACGAATCGGTGGCGCACCTGTACGATCCGCTGCATCCGGCGGTGCTCAGGCTCGTCGCCGACACCATCGCCGAATGCGTGGCGCAGGGCAAGGGCGTGAGCGTCTGCGGCGAAATGGCTGGCGACGTGAGCCTGACCCGGCTGCTGCTGGGGCTGGGCCTGCGCAGTTTCTCGATGCACCCGACGCAGATCCTGGCCGTGAAGCAGGAAGTGTTGCGCGCCGACGCGGGCCGGCTCGCGCCCTGGGCGCAGCGTGTGCTGATGGCCGATGAGCCGGCGCTGGCCATGGCCGAACCCGTGCCACCCGCGCCGGCCTTGCCCGGCGGCGGCGCCGGCCGCGATTCGGGCCCGGCCCCGCTCGGGCCGCGCTGAGGGCTCAGGCGCCCGCGGCGTTGGCCAGGGCGTGTTCGGCCTGCTGGTCGGCGTGGTAGCTGCTGCGCACCATGGCGCCCACGGCGGCGTGGCTGAAGCCCATCTTGTAGGCCTCTTCCTCGAACATCTTGAAGGTGTCCGGGTGCACGTAGCGGCGCACCGGCAGGTGGCTCATGCTGGGCGCGAGGTATTGGCCGATGGTCAGCATGTCGATGTCGTGCGCGCGCATGTCGCGCATGACCTGCAGGATTTCTTCGTCGGTCTCGCCCAGGCCGACCATGATGCCGCTCTTGGTCGGCACGCTGGGGTGCAGCGCCTTGAACTTCTTCAGCAGGTTTAGGCTGAACTGGTAGTCGCTGCCCGGCCGGGCTTCCTTGTACAGGCGTGGCGCGGTTTCCAGGTTGTGGTTCATCACGTCGGGCGGCGCGGCCTTGAGGATTTCGAGCGCGCGGTCGTCGCGGCCGCGGAAGTCGGGCACCAGGATCTCGATCTGCGTCTCGGGCGAGAGCTCGCGGATGTTCTGGATGCATTCGACGAAGTGGCCGCTGCCGCCGTCGCGCAGGTCGTCACGGTCCACGCTGGTGATCACCACGTACTTGAGCTTGAGCTTGGCGATGGTCCTGGCCAAGTTCAGCGGTTCGTCCTTGTCGAGCGGGTCCGGGCGGCCGTGGCCCACGTCGCAGAACGGGCAGCGGCGCGTGCACTTGTCGCCCATGATCATGAAGGTGGCCGTGCCCTTGCCGAAGCATTCGCCGATGTTGGGGCAGCTGGCTTCCTCGCACACCGTGTGCAGGTTGCTCTCGCGCAGGATCTGCTTGATCTCGTAGAAGCGCGTGGTCGGCGAGCCGGCCTTCACGCGGATCCAGTCGGGTTTTTTCAGGGTTTCGGCCTGCACCACCTTGACGGGAATGCGCGACAGCTTGGCGCCGGCCTTTTGCTTGGCCAGCGGGTTGTAGGTTTCGACGGATTGCGCCTCTCTCACGACAGGTGCAGGCACGACTTCTGGATTGCTCATCAGATTACGGTGCGAGGTAGGTGCCGAGCTTTCGTGCCAGCACCTCCGCGACTTCGTCCCAAGTGGTTTGAACCCCGATTGTAGAAAGGTCCACGGTCTGCAGACCCGCGTAGCCGCAAGGGTTGATGCGGGAGAAGGGTTCCAGGTCCATCGCCACGTTCAGGGCCAGGCCGTGGTAGGTGCTGTGCCGGCTGACCTTGATGCCCAGCGCGGCGATCTTGCCCAGGCCGAGAAAAGGGTCGCGTCCCGGCGCCGATGGCGCCAGCCGCTGATGCCCGAACGGGTCGTCCAGCCGCACGTAGATGCCGGGCGCGCCGCCCACGCGGTGGCCGGTCACGCCGAAGTGGGCGAGCGTGCGCAGCAGCGATTCCTCGATACGGAACACGTATTCCTTGACGAAATAGCCGGCGCGTTTCAGGTCGATCAGCGGATAAGCGACCACCTGCCCGGGCCCGTGGTAGGTGACCTGGCCGCCGCGGTTGGTGGCCACGACCGGGATGTCACCGGGCACGAGCAGGTGTTCGTCCTTGCCGGCAAGCCCCTGCGTGAATACCGGAGGATGCTCGCAAATCCATAGCGCATCACGCTCATCGGTTGTGCGTCGGGCCGTGAAATCCTGCATGGCCTGGTAGGTCGGCAGGTAGTCCACCCGGCCGAGGAAGCTTGCATCCATGCGATCGGTTCCTGCCCGCCCTACAAAACCATCTTCGCCATCGGATGGCTGCTGAGGGTGCGGTACAACTCGTCGAGCTGTTCGCGCGAGGTGGCCGTGACGGTGATGGTCACGCCCAGGTACTTGCCGCCCTTGCTCTCGCGCAGTTCGACGGTGCTGGCGTCGAAGCCGGGGTCGAACTGTTTGGCGATGCTGGTCACGGCATGCACGAAGCCATCGACCTTTTCGCCCATCACCTTGATGGGGAAAGGCGACGGGTATTCGATCAGCGAATCCTTGCGTGGGTCGACGGCGTCGCCAGCGGGCAGATCTTTGTCGGAAGAGGTCATTCGGGGCTCCGTTCTTATTCCGCCGTGCGCCGGATGGCGTCCTGGTAAGCGGCGTACAGCTTGTGGTAGATCGGGCCGGGTTGGCCTTTTCCAATGCCCTTGCCCACGGGTACGCCGTCCAGCGTGGCAATCGGCAGGACTTCCTTGGTGGCGCTGGAGAGCAGCAGCTCGTCGGCGGCCAGCACCTCCTCGCGGCTGACGCGGCGCAGGCTGAACGGAATGCCGGTGGCACGGCACAGCTCCTCGATCAGGCCGAAACGGATGCCTTCGAGCACCAGGTTGTCCTTGGGCACGCCGATGACCGCGCCGTCCTTCACGAGCCAGACGTTGCTCGACGCCGCTTCGCTGAGGAAGCCGTTGCGGAACATCACCGTTTCCACGGCGCCCGCGTCGAAGCTGATCTGCCGCGAGAACACCGCACCCAGCAGGCTGGTGGCCTTGATGTGCGCCTTCTCCCAGCGGAAATCGTCGGCGCTGACGCAGGCCACGCCCTTGGCGCGTTGGGCTTCGGTGGGAATCTTCACCGTGTTGGCCATCACGAACACGGTGGGCGCGATGTTGTCGGGCATTACATGGTCGCGCATGGCCACGCCGCGGGTGATCTGGATGTAGACCAACTGGTGGAGGCTGGCGACGTCGGCACCGATGGCCTCGGCCTGGGCCTGGATCAGCCTGCGGGCGATCGCCTCCCATGCGTCGCGACCCATCGGGTTGGCGATGCGCATTTCCTTCAGGCTGCGTTCGAGCCGCGCCATGTGGTCGGCAAAACGGAACAGGCGGCCGCCGTAGACCGGCACGACTTCGTAGAGGCCGTCGCCGAAGATGAAGCCGCGGTCCATCACGCTGATCTTGGCTTCGTTGAGCGGCGTGTAGGCGCCGTTGAGGTAGCAGGGGAAATTGGGAAGCACGGTGGGGAGGGGGGACATGGTCATGGCGCGATTATCCGGATCGTGGCTTCACGGTGCAGGCCTGCGGTCGAATCGTCGCGTTTCGCCGATGGCGAGGACGAAGAAGTCGCTCTCGGGCAGTCGCGCGGCCTGGCGCGCCCGCGCGAGGTCGGCCGGCGGCCGGTCCAGGGCTTCGTCCGTGAGGTTGAATGTGCCCCAGTGCACGCCCATGCTGCGCTTGGCGCCGAGGTCGCGATGGACCTGCACGGCCTGCGCCGGGTTCACGTGCTGGCCCTGCATGAACCAGGTCGGCTCATAGGCGCCCACCGCGATGAGGGCGAGGTCGAAGCCGCCGCCCTGCGCCTGCCGCGCCTGGAAGCGGGCGCGCGTGTCGCTGAAATCCTTGCTGTAGCCCGAGTCACCGCTGAAGTACCAGTGGAAGTCCGGCGCGAAGACCGCCCAGCCGCCCCACAGGGTCTGCAGGCGGTCGCCGATGCCTCGTGCCGACCAATGCTGCACCGGCGTGAGGTTGAACGACACGCCGCGCACCTCGCGCGACTGCCACCAGTCGAGCTCCTCGACGTTGGTGATGTCCAGGTCGGCGAACCAGGCCTTCAGGCCGAGCGGCACCAGGAACAGCGTGTGGCCCGCGGCGCGGGCATTCAGCGCCTGCACGCTGGCCGCGTCCAGGTGGTCGTAGTGGTTGTGCGAAATCAGCACCACATCGATGGCCGGCAGATCGGCCAGCGCCACGCCCGGCGGCTGCGTGCGTTGTGGCCCCATCCACTGCACGGGCGAAGCCCTTTCGCTGAACATCGGATCGGTGAGCACATTCAGGCCGCCGGCCTGCACCAGCGCGGTGGCATGGCCGATCCAGGTCGCGGCCGGCTGCATTGCCTGGCCCGCGACGGCGTTGGCGCGGATGCCGGCGAGATCGGCCGCGACCACCGGTGTCGGCTGCTTCGGTGCGGGCGGCAGATCCATGCGCCACGCATTCCAGCGCCAACGCACCAGGTCGCGCGCGCTGCCCGGCACGCTGTCGGTATGGTTGTTGCGGAAGCCCTCCGCCGTGCGATGAGCGAACCCGGCGTCGGCGTAGGGATTGGCGCCCTGGCAGGCCGTGAGCACCGCCGCCAGGATCGAGGTGCCGAAGCGTCTGCGCAACCCCATGGCGGCTCAGCGCAGCAGCAGGACGGCCGCCACGGCGATCCAGCCGAGGATGCAGTTGCCCAGCACCCAGGGGTGCATGCGCGCGAGTTGCTGCCCCGCCGCTGGCCAGTCGGCCCGGGCTGAGGCCGCCTTGAGCCTGCGAAAAGGGCCGAAAAACAGATGGCCGAAGATCGCCATCATGAGCAAGCCCAGGCCGAGCATCAGATGCCAGCCGATCGGGGCGGCCTTCATGCCGACGGCGGCGATCGCGAACAAGCCGGTTACCAAAATCACCACGATGCAGGCCCATACCAGCATGAAGAAGCGCACCATCACCCCGGTCAGCAACGGAATGCGCAGCGGTGGCGCCAGCTGCGCGAGCGCCACCGGGCGCAGCGCCCATAGCATGAAAGTCATGCCGCCCAGCCAGACGATGGCTGCCGCAAGATGCAGCAGCTTTGAGAAAATATCCATGAAAGCCCTCGGTTTGTCTGTGCATTGTGACCTGTGGCACTTGACAGTGCGGCGTCACGCCTTTGCCACGTTGCTGTCACTTTGTGTGGACCGAGGGGGGTTTCTACGTATAATCAGGGGCTTTGCTGAATTGGTCAGGCTGTAACCTGGTTGTAATTTCACAGGGTGACAATGCAAGCGGACATGAAGGCGGAAGCTGAAGCTAGGGGCGAGGATCTCGAATTCAAGCCTGAATTCAAGCCCTTGAGCGCGGAAGAGGCGCAAGCCTGGCGGCAGCGGAACCCAGCCTCTCTGTCGGTGGTGTCGCTCTGGCGGGTGCCGTTCTGGCAGGCGGTGGTGGGGGGTGTCGTGGCGCTGGCCGCGTGGCTCTTCACCGGCAGGCCGTCCGTTGGATGGTCTGCAGGTTATGGTGCGTTGGCGGTGGTCGTGCCTGCGGCGTTGTTCGCGCGCGGCGTGTCCAGCAGTTTCATGCGACTTTTGCCCGGTGGTGCGATGCTGGGCTTTTTTGTGTGGGAGCTGGTCAAGATCGCCCTGACGGTTGCGATGTTATTCGCGGCGCCCCGGTTGGTCGAGGCGCTGAGTTGGTTGGCCTTGCTGGCTGGCTTTGTGGTGACGATAAAAGTGTATTGGCTGGCTTTGGTGCTGCATTCGCGGCGCCGGGTTCCAGTCAAGCCGAATTAAGGGACTGTTTTTATATGGCGACTGAGCACGTTGGTACGGAAGGCCCCAAGGCCGGCGACTACATCGTTCACCATTTGCAGCATCTGCAGCGTGACTTCTCCTTCGAGAGCGTCAAGCAAGCCAAGATCGTCGATTTCAGTCTTTTCAACCTCGACTCGCTGATCTATTCGGTGATTCTCGGCGTGGTCGGTTGTTTCTTTCTCTGGCGCGCCGCCCGCAAGGCCACGCCGGGTGTGCCCGGCCGGTTCCAGGCTGCGGTCGAAATCCTTTCCGAAATGGTCGAAAGCCAGGCCAAGGGTGTGATCCACAACGCCAAGAGCCGCAAGCTCGTGGCCCCGTTGGCATTGACCGTGTTCGTCTGGATTTTCCTGATGAACGCCATGGACATGCTGCCGGTCGACCTGCTGCCCAGCCTCTGGACCGCGATCTACGGTGCCGCTGGCCATGATCCGCACCATGCCTACCTGCGTGTCGTGCCGACGGCCGATCTGTCCACCACCCTCGGCCTGTCGGTCAGCGTGCTGTTCGTCTGCCTGGTCTACAACGTCAAGATGAAGGGTGTGGGCGGCTGGGCCCACGAACTCGTCGCAGCGCCCTTCGGCGATCACTGGTTTCTGTATCCGATCAACTTCCTCATGCAGATGATCGAATACCTGGCAAAGACGATTTCGCACGGCATGCGGCTGTTTGGCAACATGTTCGCCGGCGAACTGGTATTCATGCTGATCGCCCTGATGGGTGGCGTGTGGGCCTGGCAATTCAATCCGCTCGAAGGCGGGTTCTGGCTGGGTATTGGGCATGTCATCGCCGGAGCCGTGTGGAGCATCTTCCACATTCTGGTGATTACCTTGCAAGCCTTCATCTTCATGATGTTGACGTTGATTTACGTGGGACAGGCCCACGACGCGCACTAGGTTCGTTCTTAGCTTTTCTTTTTCTTTTTACCTGTACTTTTTAGGAGCAATCATGGAAAACATTCTCGGTCTCGTCGCTCTGGCTTGTGGTTTGATCGTCGGTCTCGGCGCAATGGGCGCCTCCATCGGCATCGCCTTGATGGGCGGCAAGTTCCTTGAATCGTCGGCACGTCAACCTGAGCTGATGAACGAACTGCAAACCAAGATGTTCATCTTGGCTGGTCTGATCGATGCGGCCTTCCTGATCGGCGTCGCTATCGCGCTGCTGTTCGCCTTCGCCAAGCCTTTTGCGATCTGATTTCGGGCGACCTTTCACGACCGAAAGGAATTAAGCCGTGAACATTAATTCAACCCTGTTCCTGCAGGCCGTTGTCTTTGCGATTCTGGTGTGGTTCACGATGAAATACGTGTGGCCGCCGATCACGAAGGCGCTGGACGAGCGGGCGCAGAAAATCTCTGACGGTCTCGCAGCCGCCGACAAGGCCAAGTCCGAACTCACCAGCGCCAACAAGCGCGTGGAAGAGGAACTGGCCAAGACGCGCACCGAGACCGCGACCCGGTTGGCAGACGCCGAACGCCGTGGTCAGGCCATCATCGAAGAGGCCAAGGCTCGCGCCACGGAAGAAGCCAACAAGATTGTGGCTGCCGCCCGTGTCGAAGCAGAACAGCAGACCGTCAAGGCGCGTGAAACCTTGCGCGAGCAGGTCGCCACGCTGGCCGTGAAGGGCGCCGAGCAGATTCTCCGCAAGGAAGTCAATGCCGGTGTGCACGCTGACCTGTTGAGCCGTCTGAAAACCGAACTCTAGGCTGTAAAGAACGACCATGGCTGAATTAGCAACCATTGCCCGCCCTTACGCAGAAGCCTTGTTCAAGGCCTCTGCGAGCGATGCGGCTGGCGCGTCCGTCTGGCTCGACGAGTTGGCGGCCATCGCCGCCAATCCGCAGCTCCAGCAATTCGCGGGCAACCCGAATGCTGGTGTCGACCAGGTGTTCGACGTGATCGCGGGCGTCGCCAAGACGGCATTGCCCGACGCGGCGAAAAACTTCCTGCGCGCGGTCATCGAAAACGGGCGCCTGAGTGCCCTGCCGGAAATCGCGAACCAGTTCCGTACGTTGAAAAACGCATTGGGTGGCTCGTCGGATGCGACGGTGTTCAGCGCGTTTCCCATGGACGCGGCCGCGTTGGCGGATGTGTCCTCGGTGCTGGAGAAGCGGTTCGGTCGCAAACTCAACCTCTCGGTTGCGCTGCAGCCTGAGCTGATTGGCGGGATCCGTGTCGTGGTGGGTGACGAGGTTCTGGACACCTCGGTCAAAGCCCGCCTGGAACAAATGAAACTGGCCTTGACCGCTTAACAGCGGCGAGCCTCTCGTTTTCGGCCAGAGCCTGTGGCTCCGGTTGTTTGCTAAACCAAAGAAAGAAGGAAAGAGTCATGCAACTCAATCCCGCAGAAATTTCTGAGCTGATCAAGAGCCGCATCGAAGGCCTGACGGCCAGCGCCGACATTCGCAACCAGGGCACCGTGGTGTCCGTGACCGACGGCATCGTGCGCATCCATGGCCTGAGCGACGTGATGCAGGGCGAAATGCTGGAATTCCCAGCCACCGCCGACGGCACCCCCACCTTCGGCCTGGCCCTGAACCTCGAGCGCGACTCCGTCGGCTCGGTGATTCTGGGCGAATACGAACACATCTCCGAAGGCGACACCGTCAAGTGCACGGGCCGCATTCTGGAAGTGCCGGTCGGCCCCGAGCTGATCGGCCGCGTGGTGAACGCACTGGGCCAGCCAATCGACGGCAAGGGTCCGATCAACGCCAAGATGACCGACGTGATCGAAAAGGTTGCACCGGGCGTGATCGCCCGTAAATCGGTCGACCAGCCGATGCAGACCGGCCTGAAGTCCATCGACTCGATGGTGCCCGTCGGCCGTGGCCAGCGCGAGCTGATCATCGGCGACCGCCAGACCGGCAAGACGGCCGTGGCCATCGACGCGATCATCAACCAGAAGGGTCAGAACATGACCTGCGTCTACGTTGCGATCGGCCAGAAGGCTTCCTCGATCAAGAACGTGGTGCGCGCCCTGGAACAGGCCGGCGCGATGGACTACACCATCGTCGTGGCCGCTTCGGCTTCCGAATCCGCCGCCATGCAATACGTGTCGGCCTATTCGGGCTGCACCATGGGCGAATACTTCCGCGACCGCGGCGAAGACGCGCTGATCGTGTATGACGACCTGTCCAAGCAGGCCGTGGCCTACCGCCAGGTCTCGCTGCTGCTGCGCCGTCCGCCAGGCCGTGAAGCCTACCCCGGCGACGTGTTCTACCTGCACAGCCGTCTGCTCGAGCGCGCCGCGCGCGTGAACGCCGACTACGTCGAAGCCTTCACCAAGGGCGCTGTCAAGGGCAAGACCGGTTCGCTGACAGCGCTGCCGATCATCGAAACGCAGGCCGGCGACGTGTCCGCTTTCGTGCCGACCAACGTGATTTCGATCACCGACGGCCAGATCTTCCTGGAAACCTCGCTGTTCAACGCCGGCATCCGCCCTGCTATCAATGCCGGTATTTCCGTGTCGCGCGTCGGCTCCTCGGCCCAGACCAAGATCATCAAGGGCCAGTCTGGCGGTATCCGTACCGACCTGGCGCAGTACCGTGAACTGGCTGCGTTCGCGCAGTTCGCTTCCGACCTCGACGAATCCACCCGCAAGCAACTCGACCGCGGCGCCCGCGTCACCGAGCTGCTGAAGCAGGCACAGTACAGCCCGCTGCCCATCAGCCTGATGGGCGCCACGCTGTTCGCGGTCAACAAGGGCTTCATGGACGATGTGGAAGTCAAGAAGATCCTGGCTTTCGAACACGGCCTGCACGCCTACCTGAAGGACAAGCACGCTGCGCTGCTGGCCAAGCTGGAAGCCAGCAAGGCGCTGGACAAGGACGCCGAGGCCGAATTGACGACCGCTGTCGGCGCGTTCAAGAAGACCTTTGCTTAATTTCCACCTGATTAAAAGGAGCCTCTGATGGCATCAGGCAAGGAACTTCGGACCAAGATCAAATCGGTGGAAAACACCAAGAAGATCACCAAGGCGATGGAGATGATTTCCGTCTCCAAGATGCGCAAGGCGCAGGAGCGCATGCGCGCCGCGCGGCCTTACAGCGAGAAGATCCGCAACATCGCCACCAACCTCGGACAAGCCAATCCGGAGTACGTGCACACCTTCATGAAGACCAACGACGGCAAGTCGGTGGGCTTCATCGTGGTGACCACGGACAAGGGTTTGTGCGGCGGCCTGAACACCAACCTGCTGCGCGCGGTGACGGCGCAGCTGCGCGAAGTGCAGTCCTCGGGCAAGACGCCTCGGGCGGTGGCCATCGGCGGCAAGGGCCTGGGTTTTCTGAACCGGGTCGGCGCCACGGTCGTCTCGCATGTGACGCACCTGGGCGACAAGCCGCACCTGGACAAGCTGATCGGCCCCGTGAAGGTGCTGCTCGACGCGTTCACGGCCGGCGAGGTCAGCGCGGTCTATCTCTGCTACAACAAGTTCGTCAGCACCATGAGCCAGGTGCCGGTGGTGGACCAGTTGTTGCCCCTGTCGGCGGCCAAGATGGAAGAAGAATCCAAGGCCAGCGGCACGCACCATGCCTGGGACTACATCTACGAACCCGACGCACAGTCCGTGATCGACGAGTTGCTCGTGCGTTACGCCGAAGCCCTGGTCTACCAGGCGGTGGCCGAGAACATGGCGTCCGAACACGCGGCGCGCATGGTGGCGATGAAGGCTGCAACCGACAACGCCGGCAACGTGATCGGCGAACTCAAGCTGATCTACAACAAGACGCGGCAGGCGGCGATCACGAAAGAATTGTCGGAAATCGTGTCCGGCGCGGCGGCGATCAGCGGCTGAGGCCGCGTCCCAGCCCAAGCACACGTCCGATCAGCAAATTCAAATTTATTGGAGCGAGAAAAAATGGCTCAAGATAACCCCCAAGTGAACGCCCCCGTTCAGGGAAAAATTGTTCAGTGTATTGGCGCGGTGGTCGACGTGGAATTCCCACGCAACCAGATGCCCAAGGTGTACGACGCCCTGAAGATGGAGGGCTCGGCCCTGACGCTGGAAGTGCAGCAGCAGCTCGGCGACGGCATCGTGCGCACCATTGCGCTCGGCTCGTCCGACGGCCTGCGCCGCGGCCTGCTGGTGTCCAACACCGGCCTGCCGATCACCGTGCCCGTGGGCAAGGCCACGCTGGGCCGCATCATGGACGTGCTGGGTTCGCCGATCGACGAACGCGGCCCCGTGAGCCAGGAACTCACCGCTTCCATCCACCGCAAGGCACCCGCCTATGACGAGCTCAGCCCGTCGCAGGAACTGCTGGAAACCGGCATCAAGGTGATCGACCTGGTTTGCCCGTTCGCCAAGGGCGGCAAGGTCGGCCTGTTCGGCGGTGCCGGCGTGGGCAAGACCGTGAACATGATGGAGCTGATCAACAACATCGCCAAGGCCCACAGCGGTCTGTCGGTGTTCGCCGGTGTGGGTGAGCGTACCCGCGAAGGCAACGACTTCTACCATGAAATGGCCGATTCCGGCGTGGTGAACCTGGAGAACCTCGTCGAGTCGAAGGTGGCCATGGTCTACGGCCAGATGAACGAGCCACCAGGCAACCGTCTGCGCGTGGCGCTGACCGGCCTGACCATCGCCGAATCGTTCCGCGACGAAGGCAAGGACGTGTTGTTCTTCGTGGACAACATCTACCGCTACACGCTGGCCGGTACCGAAGTGTCCGCACTGCTGGGCCGCATGCCTTCCGCCGTGGGCTACCAGCCGACGCTGGCCGAAGAAATGGGCCGCCTGCAAGAGCGCATCACCTCCACCAAGGTCGGCTCGATCACCTCCATCCAGGCCGTCTACGTGCCAGCGGATGACTTGACCGACCCGTCGCCTGCCACCACTTTCGCCCACTTGGATTCCACCGTGGTGCTGTCGCGTGACATCGCCTCGCTGGGTATCTATCCCGCGGTCGATCCGCTCGACTCCACCAGCCGCCAGCTCGACCCGCTGGTCGTCGGCCAGGACCACTACGAAACCGCCCGTGCCGTGCAAGGCACGCTGCAACGCTACCGTGAACTGCGCGACATCATCGCGATCATGGGCATGGACGATCTGGCCCCTGAAGACAAGCTGGCCGTGGCCCGTGCGCGCAAGATCCAGCGTTTCCTGAGCCAGCCTTTCCACGTGGCCGAAGTGTTCACCGGTTCGCCCGGCAAGTACGTGCCCTTGTCCGAAACCATCCGTGGTTTCAAGATGATCGTGGCCGGCGAATGCGACCACCTGCCCGAGCAGGCGTTCTACATGGTTGGCGGCATCGACGAGGCTTTCGAGAAGGCCAAGAAGGTTTAAGCCTCATGGACTCCACACACACCATTCACGTCGATGTGGTCAGTGCCGAGGCGTCCATCTTCTCGGGCGAAGCCAAGTTCGTGGCCTTGCCCGGCGAGGCCGGCGAACTCGGTATCTACCCGCGCCACACACCGCTGATCACGCGCATCAAGCCCGGCTCGGTGCGTATCGAACTGGTTGACGGCACGGAAGAGTTCGTCTTCGTGGCCGGTGGCATCCTGGAAGTGCAGCCCAACACCGTGACCGTGTTGTCTGACACCGCCATCCGCGGCAAGGACCTCGACGACGAAAAGGCCAATGCCGCCAAGGCAGCGGCCGAAGATGCCGTCAAGAACGCCAAGAGCGAACTCGACCTCGGCAAGGCCCAGTCCGAACTGGCCGTCATGGCCGCCCAACTGGCCGCGTTGCGCCGCTACCGCCAGAAGAAGTAAGTTTTTCTGCTTCCATCAAAAAACCGCCCTCGGGCGGTTTTTTATTGGGCGTTCCGTGGCGGATGGCTTCAGTGGCCCACGGCTTCCTCGGCGTACAACACGCCGTCTTTCTCCATCTGGGCGATCTCCTCGGCGTTGTAGCCCAGGCCCTGGGCGATGCTGCGGTTGTGCTGGCCCATCAGCGGCGCGGGCTGGGTCACGGTGGTGCTGCATGCGGAGAAGTGGAACGGCAGGTTGGGCAGCCGCACCTTGCCGATCACCGGATGGTCCTGCTCGAGCAACATGCCGCGCGCCTGCACCTGCGGGTCGGCCAGCACTTCGGCGATGTCCTGCACCTTGGCGCTCGGCACGTCGATCGCGTCGAGCGCGGCCAGGCACTCGGCGACCGTGCGGCTGCTCACCCAGCGCCGCACCACCGGCAACAGTTCGAGCCGGTTCTCGTTGCGACCCGTCAGGCTATGGAAGCGCGTGTCGGCCGCAAAGCCGGGTTGGCCCAGGTCGTTGCCGATCAGCGTGGCCAGCCGCTTCCAGGCGTCGTCCACCTGCGCGGCGATCACCAGGTAACCGTCGGTGGCGGTGAACACGCCGTACAGCGTGGACTGCGGCAGGTCGTGACCGGTCTGTTGCGGGATTTCCTTGCCACCCGACAGCGTGTAGCTCTGCACCGCATATTCGTGCATCGACACCAGGCAATCGTACAGGGCCATGTCGATGTGTTGCCCGCGCCCCGAGCCGATGCGGCCCAGCAGCGCCGCACACACCGCTGCCACACCGTGGATGCCGGTGTACATGTCGCCGAGTGCGATGCGCAGCAGCGGCGGCGCCACGCCCGGCTCGCCGACCATGGCCATGATGCCGCTCTTGGCCTCGGCAATCAGGCCGAAACCGGCGCGGTGAGAGTCTGGGCCGGTATGGCCGTAGGCCGAGACCGAGCAATACACCAGCTTGGGGTTGCGCTCGGAAAGCTCCTTGTAGCCCAGCCCCAGCTTGTCGAGCGCGCCGGGGCGGTAGTTCTCCAGGAACACGTCGGCGGTGTCGGTGAGCTTGTGCATCATGGCCAGCCCGCGCGGATCCTTCAGGTTGATGCACAGGCCTTGCTTGCCCATGTTCTGCTGCAGGAAATAGCCGCTCTGGCCATCGACGAAATAGGCATGGGCACGGCCCGCGTCGCCAGCCGTGGGCCGTTCGACCTTGATCACCTCGGCGCCCATGGCGGCCAGGCAGCGGCCCATGTAGGGGCCGGCCAGGAAGTGGCTGTAGTCGATCACACGGATGCCCTTGAGTGGCAAGGGCTGGCTGTTGTTCGTCATGCGAGGGTCTCCAATCAAAAGGGTCGCATGGTAGGCCTGCCTTGTCCATTCGGCCATCCAATGGACGCAATGAGCCCCATTGCGCGATGCAATGCAACGGCACCGGCAGGTTTCAAGGCTTCTTGCGGGACTGGTCCAGGCGCATGAACAGTTCGCTGCACACGCTGCGCAGCCAGCGGTGGCCGGGATCATCGTGCTGCCGTGCGTGCCAGTGCTGCTTGACGAGGTAGGAAGGGATCTCGAACGGGCAAGGGTACACGCCCACCGCGCCGAGCCCCGCCAGCGTCTCGCCGATCATGCGCGGCACGGTGGCGATCAAATCGGTGCTCGACACGATCGTCGCCAGCCCCAGGAAACCGGGCAGCTCGAGCAGCACATGGCGCTCGATGCGTTGCTCCTTCAGCGCGCCGTCGAGCAGTGCATGGCCGCGGCCGTAGACGATCTCGATGTGGGCTTCGCTCTGGTAGGCCTTGCGCGTCAGCGTGCGGCCGATGCGCGGGTGTTTCTGGTTCACCAGGCAGACGAAATCCTGCGCATACAGCGTCTGCTGGTAAAAGCCGGATTCGAGGCCGGGAATGTAGCCCAGCGCGATGTCGGCCTTGCCGGCCTGCAGTGCTTCAGCGGTGCCGGCATCGATCGGGGCGACGTCGATGCGCACGCCCGGCGCCACACGCCGCAGGTGGGCCAGCAACCGCGGCAGCAGCGTGATGTGGCTCGCGTCGGTCATGCAGACACGAAAGCTGCGCTGCGCCTGGGCCGGGTCGAAGGCCGGGCCGCGGGCGGCCAGGCGGCGCAGCGACTCGATGACCTCGCGCGCGGGCCCGATCAACGCGTCGGCGCGCGGCGTGGGCTGCATGCCGGCGGCGGTGCGCACGAACAGCGGATCGTCCAGCGCATGGCGCAGCTTGGCCAGCCAGATGCTGACGGTCGGCTGGCTCTGGCCGAGCTGTTCGGCGCAGCGCGTCACGCTGCCGGTGGTGTAGAGCAGGTCGAACAGCTGCAGCAGCTTCGCGTCGAGCAGGGCGGCTCCGCCTTCGCCCGTGCCCGAGCGTGGGTGGGCCGTGTTTCTGACGGAAAGACGCGATGCCATTATTGTCTCGTGCAATGGTGGTTATTTCCGTCATTGTATGGACAGTATGGCGGCCTGCACCTATGGTTGCGACCTCGTTGGCCAGGCCGCGACGGCGCCCTGCCGCATTCGAACAAGCGATCAACCAAGCATCCAAAGGTGGAGACATGAAAAAGACTTTCTACAAACTGGCCCTGGCCGCCGCGCTGTCCGGCGCATCCCTGCTGAGCCTCGCGCAATCGGTGCCGGTGACCGGCATCGTCGAACTCTCGGGCCCCGGCGCCACGGCGGGCACCAATTTCGACAACGGCGTGAAGCTCGCGGTGAAGGCCATCAACGCGGCCGGCGGCATGGCCGGCCGCAAGGTCGAGTACACCTCGCTCGATACGCAGACCCAGCCCGGCGTGGCCAAGGCACTGGCCAAGCGGGCCATCGACCAGGGCGCGCAGGTGGTGCTAGGCCCGGTGTTCTCGGGCTCGATCCTGGTCAGCATGAGCGAGACCAGGCAGGCCGAGGTGCTGAACATCGTCGGTGGCGAAGCGGCCAGCATCACGCAGCAGGGCCATCCCTATGTGTTCCGCGCCTCGTTCACGCAGGCGGCGGCCATGCCCAAGGTGGCCACTTACCTTCAGCGCTCGGTCAAGGCCAAGAGCGTCTCGGTGATCTACGTGAACAACGACTTCGGCAAGGGTGGGCGCGACGCGATCGTGAAGGCGCTCGAAGCCAATGGCATCAAGGTCGCGGCCGACATCTCCACCGACAGCGGCCAGGTGGACTTTTCCGCCGCCGTGCTCAAGGCCAAGCAGGCCGATGCCGACGCCTTGTTCGTCTACACCAACGAAGAGGAATCGGCACGCCTGCTGCGCGAGTTGCGCAAGCAGGGCTACACCAAGCCCATCGTCGGCGAATCCACGCTCACCAACGAGAAGGTCATCGAACTCGCCGGTGAAGCGGCCAACGGCATCGTCGGCCACGTGGGCCTGACCGCCGACGCGCCCAACCCCACGGTGCAGGCCTTCACCAAGGCCTATGTTGCCGAATACAAGTCCCGGCCAGACCACAACGCCATGAAGGGCTACATCGGCATGTGGTCGGCCAAGGCCGCCGCCGACAAGGCGGGCAAGATCGATTCCAAGGCCATGGCCGACGCGCTGCACAACCACAGCTTCACGGCCAAGGAATTTCCCGGCCTGTTGTTCGACGTGAGTTACGACGGCAAGGGCGACCTGGACCGGGAAAGCTTCTTCGTGAAGGTGGTGAACGGCAAGTCGGAAGTCATCGAAACGCTGAAGCCGGCCCGCGGCGAAGTAAGGCCAGTTGCCGTGGCCTCTACCGAATACGTCCACGTCGAACGCGAAGGCGGTCTGCTCGTCATCACGCTGAACCGGCCCGAGGTGATGAATGCGCTGCATCTGCCCGCGCACACCGAGCTCTCGCGCATCTTCGACGACTACGCCGCCGATCCGGCGCTGCGCGTGGCCATCATCACCGGCGCGGGCGAGCGTGCGTTCTGTGTCGGCACCGACCTCAAGTCGCTGGCCGTCACCGGCAACTACGACTATCCGCGCGGCGGCTTCGCCGGCATCACCAAACGCTTCGACCTGTGGAAGCCGGTGATCGCCGCGGTCAATGGCATGTGCCTCGGCGGCGGGGTGGAAATCCTGGCCGCCTGCGACCTGGCGGTAGCCTCCCAGCAGGCCCAGTTCGGCCTGCCCGAGCCGCTGGTCGGCCTGGCCGCACTCGGCGGCGGCGCCTTGCAGCGCATCGCGCGGCAGATGTCGATGAAGGACGCAATGTACCTGGCGCTCACCGGCAAACGCATCGATGCAACCGAAGCGCGGCGCATCGGCCTGGTCAACGAGGTCGTGCCGCAGGGCGAGGTGCTGGCGCGTGCCAGGGCGCTTGCGCAGGACATCCTGGCCTGCGCGCCCCTGGCCCTGCAGGCCACGAAACAGGCGATGATGATGAGTTTCAACGAAGCCGATCTCCAACGCGCCATGACCATGACCTATCCCGCCGAAGCCGTGATGCTCGCCAGCCAGGATGCGATAGAAGGTCCGCTCGCGTTCGCGCAGAAGCGCAAGCCCAACTGGACAGGAAAATGAGCGACAGGACCATCCGCTGGGGCATGATCGGCTGCGGCGACGTGGCCGAGGTCAAGAGCGGCCCGGCCTTCTACAAGGCCGAAAATTCTGAACTGGTGGCCGTGATGCGCCGCAACGGCGCACTCGCCGAAGACTTTGCGCGGCGCCACGGCGTGGGCCGTTGGCACGACAATGCCGAAGCCATCATCCAGGCAAGCGACATCGACGCCGTCTACATCGCCACCACCACCGATTCGCACCACGACTACACGCTGCGTTGTGCTGCCGCGGGCAAGGCCGTCTACGTGGAAAAGCCCATGGGTATGAGCCACGCGCAGTGCCTGGCCATGGTGGCCGCCTGCGAGCGGGCTGGCGTACCGCTATGGGTGGGTTTCTACCGCCGCGCGCTGCCGCGCTTCCTGCAGCTGCGCGACATCCTGCAAAGCGGCGTGATCGGGGAGGTGCGTGCCGTCGTCTCGCGGCAGAACCAGAAGCCGCCCACGCCCGAACAATTGCAGGGCCATTTCGTCGCCTGGCGCACCGATGCCGCGCGATCGGGCGGCGGATTTTTCTTCGAGGCCATCGGCCACACCTTCGACATCTTCGATTTTCTGTTCGGGCCGATCGCGCAGGTGCAGGGCATCGCCAGCAACCAGGCCGGGCTGTGGAAAAGCGAAGACATGGTCACGGCCAGCTACCGCTTCGCCTCCGGCGTGCTGGGCAGCGGCGCCTGGTGTTTCGCGGCGGACCGCGACGAGGAATACCACGACATCATCGGCAGCCTGGGCCGCATCCGCTTCTCGGTTTACAAGCCCGTGCCGATGGTGCTCACGGTCGGCGACAAGGTGGAAGAGATTCCCGTGGCCGACCCGCCCCACGTGCACCAGCCGCTGGTGCAGACCATCGTCGACGAGCTGAACGGACAGGGCCGTTGCCCGAGCACCGGCGACAGCGGCGCGCGCACGGGCTGGGTGCTCGACGAAATCCTGAAGGATTTCCGGCGCGACTGATTTGCTATTGTTATGGTAGCGGCTGGCGCAGGATCCAACTGCGCCAGCGCTTGATTTTCCTCTTACTTCAGAGACTGCAGATAGGCCACCAGGTCGGCGCGCTGCTTTGCGTCCGGCAGGCCCGAAAAGGGCATCACATTGCCGGGAATCGCCGCTTGCGGGTTCGCGATGTACGCCTCGAGCTTGGCCGCATCCCAGTTGTACGCGGTGGCCTTCATCGCGCGGCTGTAGCGGAAGCCGGGGAAGCTGCCGACCTTGCGGCCGTCCACGCCCTGCAGGCTCGGGCCCGCGCCGTTCGTGCCGTCGATGCTGTGGCAGGCCGCGCATTGCGCGAACGCGGCTTTGCCCGCGGCCACGTCCTGCGCCTGGGCGGTGGTGATGGAGAGCAGGGCCCAGGCGGCCGTGGTCAGGTGTAAAGCGGTTCTCATCGTGTGTTCCTCAAGTTTCAAAGCATGCGCGGCCGCTCGACATAACGCACCAGGTCGTCGCCCAGGCGCAGCGCCAGCGCGGCCAGCGGGCCGGTCGGGTTGTAGCCCGCGTTGTGGGCGAACACCGAGGCGCCGACCACGAACAGGTTCTGCGCATCCCAGTGCTGCAGATGCGGCGACACCACGCTGGTCTGCGGGTCGGCACCCATGATGGTGCCGCCGGTGATGTGGGTGCTCTGGTAAGCACGGGTGTCGAACAGCGCCGGTGTGGTGGTGGCCGGGGTGATGATGTCGGCGCCGAAGTTCTTCGCGATCTCGTTCTGCTTTTCCGAGATGAATTTGGACACCTTGAGTTCGTTGTCGCGCCAGTTGAAGTTCATGCGGATCAGCGGCTGGCCGTACGAATCCGCGTAGGTCGGGTCCAGGTCCAGATAGTTCTGCCGGTGCGGGTAGCAACTGCCCTGCATGCCGATCGCCATCGAATGCGCATACCAGTCGGCATTGGCCTTCTTCCAGGCGCTGCCCCAGCGCGGTGTGCCCGGCGGCACGCGGCGCGCACCGATCGGCCGGCCGTGGAACATGCTGGCGTTGATGCCCGCGCCGCCGAGGAAGCCCAGGCCGCTGTGGTCGAAGTTGTCGTTGTTGAACTCGTCCATGTAGACCTGGGTACTGCCCGTCGCGAGGAAGGGGTTGAACCACTTGTCCTTCATGAAGATGTTCACGCCGCCGCCGAGCTGGTAACAAAAGTTCTTGCCGACCACGCCGGTGTTGCTCACCGGGTCATAAGGCTTGCCGATCTTGCTGGTGAGCAGCAGCTTGGTGTTGGTCATGGTGAAGGCGCCGAGCACCACCACGTCGGCCGGCTGCTCGTATTCCTGGCCGGTCTGCAGGTCGACGTAGTGCACGCCCGTCACCTTCTTGCCTTTGGCGTCGTAGGTCAGGCCGAGCACATGGCACTGCAGCCGCACCTCGAATGCCTGGCGTTTTTTGAGCATCGGGTACAGCAGTACCTCGGGCGAAGCCTTGGCCTGGGCCTCGCAGATGAAGCGTTCGCAATGGCCGCAGTATTGGCAGGCGCCGAGCTTCTGACCATCCGGGTTGGTGTAGGCGCTCGACGAGTTGGCCGCCGGCGTGGGGAAGGGCTTGTAGCCCATCTTCTCCGCCACGGCCTTGAAGGTCAGGCCGGCCTCGGTGTATTCCAGCGGCTTCTGGGCGTATTCGCCGTCGCGCGGCGCCTCGAACGGATTGCCGCCGGCCACGATCGTGCCGTTGATGTTTCCGGCCTTGCCGGCGATACCGAACAGCTTCTCGAACAGCTCGTGGTACGGCCGCATCTCCTTGTAGCTCGTGCCCCAGTCCTGCAGCGGCATGTCTTTCGGGATCGCCTGCTTGCCGTAGCGCGTCTCGTTGCGCGTCTTGAGCTCCATGTCGTATTCCGACCAGCGCCAGGTGTGGCCGTTCCAGTGGTTGGCCGCACCGCCCAGGCCTTCGCCCGGCAGGAAGGCTTCCATCCAGCGCACCGGCAATGCGGTCTCTTTGGTGTCATGGCGCAGGGTGTAGGTCTGTACCGACCAGTCCTGGATCAGGCCCTGGTGCGTGTCCCAGCGCAGCTCGTCGCGCTGCGTGGGCAGCTTGGCTTCGGCGCCCTTGGTGTGGTCGCTGCCGCGCTCCAGCACCAGCACCTCGATGTTCTTGTCGGTCAACTGGCGCGAGACCAGGCCGGCCGTGAGTCCGCCGCCGACGATGACGACGCGTTTGCTCGGGAGTTTCTTGATCATGATGGTGCTCCCTCAGCTGAAGTCGGCGATGGATTTCGGGTCCTTGGCGCCGGGGAAAGGCTTGCCGCGGAACTGCACCATGTCGATGGTGTGCGTCGCCGGCAGGCCGGGGTAGCCGATCAGCTTCCAGAACACCTTGGCCGTGTTGCCACCGTAGATCGGGTCGGCGAAGCAGGCCTGGTTGAACAGCGGATACACGAGTTCGTTGAACCAGGCCGCCATCGGCAGCCGCGGGTCGGTGACCTTGCCCGCGGCCAGGTCGTTGAGGAAGGCGTCTGCCTCGGCGGGTGTGATCTGGTCGAAGGGCTTGCCGCCGAAGCGCGTGGCGCAGGCTGTATTGGCGGCGGCCACGCCGGCCTTGAAATACTGCTCGGGGGTCAACGGCAGTTGATAGCCGTGCTGCGGCTTGCCTTCGGCCCAGGGGCCTTGCTTGTAGCGGCGCGCGCCCTTGCCGAAATCGCCCGCGAGCTGGCGGTCGATGTAGATGGCCAGTCCGCAGTCCACGCCATTGGGTGTCATGTCGTCGGCCGGACACATCACGTTGACCATGGTCTCGACGAAGGCGGCCTCGTCCTGGCTCAGCGAGAGGTAGCCGACAACGGTGTTCACCACCGGCCCGGGCGCAGCTGGCGTTTGCGTGGCTTGCGCCGCGGCGCCGAGCGAGGCCACTGCGGCCGAGCCGCCGACCAGGCCGGGCGCAAACGGCATGCTGCCGGTGACGGCGGCGATCTGCCTCAGGAAGCCGCGCCGCGCGGGCACGGGTTCATCCTCGTCTCTTCGATTGTCGTTCTGGCTGCTCATGGGCTCGCTCCTGTCGTGGGGTGCCCAGACCGTGAGGCGGTCTGCGGGCAGCACGAATCTACGCAGGCGAAGGGATGGCGTCAGGGTGCGATGGTCATGAACGTCGCATGACGAAAGTCACCCCGCTACCGCAGGTTATTCCGATGGCTGTATATTTAAACAGCTTCCAAGGAACACCGTGGAGATCAACCGCAAACTCGCCATCCTTGCCGACGCCGCCAAATACGATGCCTCGTGCGCGTCAAGCGGTACGTCCAAACGCGACTCGGTCGGCGGGCGCGGCATCGGCTCGACCGAGGGCTCGGGCATCTGCCACAGCTATGCGCCCGACGGCCGCTGCATCTCGCTCTTGAAGATCCTGCTCACCAACTATTGCGCCTACGACTGCCTCTACTGCGTGAACCGCGTCAGCAGCAACGTCGCCCGTGCCAGGTTCACGGTCGAGGAAGTGGTGCAGCTCACGCTCGACTTCTATCGGCGCAATTGCATCGAAGGCCTGTTCCTCAGCTCGGGCATCATCCAGAGCGCCGACTACACCATGGAGCAGGTCGTCGAGGTGGCGCGGGTGCTGCGCGAAGTGCATGATTTCCGCGGCTACATCCATCTGAAGACCATTCCCGAAGCCAGCCCGGAATTGCTGGCGCGCGCCGGCCGGTATGCCGACCGGCTCAGCATCAACGTCGAGTTGCCCACGGTCGAGGGCCTGCATGCGCTCGCACCCGAGAAGGACGGGCAGGCCATCCGGCGCTCGATGGCGCGGCTGCGCATCCACATCGACGATGCGAAGGAGGCGGCCAAACCCCTGGCACCGCGCGCGCAGACGGCTGTGCGCCCGCGCCGGGCGGCGGCGCCGGTGTTCGCGCCGGCGGGGCAAAGCACGCAGATGATCGTCGGCGCCGACGCCACCAGCGACCGCAGCATCCTCACGGCCAGCGCCAGCCTGTATGGCGCGTACCGCCTGCGCCGCGTGTACTACTCGGCGTTCAGCCCGATCCCCGACGCCTCGCGCGCCCTGCCGCTGGCCGCGCCGCCGCTGGTGCGCGAACACCGGCTCTACCAGGCCGATTGGCTGATGCGGTTCTACGGTTTCGCGCATGATGAAATCGTCAGTGCCGACAACGGCATGCTCGCGCTCGACATTGACCCCAAGCTGGCCTGGGCGCTCGCGCACCGCGAACACTTCCCGGTCGACCTGAACCGTGCCGCGAAAGAGATGCTGCTGCGCGTGCCCGGCCTCGGCGTGAAGTCGGTGGAAAAGCTGCTGCAGGCGCGGCGCATCCGTACGCTGCGCATCGACGACGTGTCGCGCCTCCACGTGCCGTTGAAAACCATCCTGCCCTTCATCAGCGTGCCGGGCGTGGGCGCGCGCAACGGACTCGACGATGCCGCGCTGGCCGCGCGCCTCAAACCCGCGCCGCGCCAGGCTTCGCTGTTCGATGCGGAGCCGGTGCATGCCTGAGATCAGCGCGGTGACACGCACGGTGTCGCTGGCCGCCGAGGACGATCTCCCCGGGTTCCGCCGCGCTGCACGCAGGCTGGTGGCCGAGGGCGTGGTGCCGGAAGACGTGAGCTGGTTCGTGCGTTCGACGGCCGAAGCCGATCTGTTCGACACCGGTCGTGGCGTGGACGGTGCGGTGGACCCGGCGCCCGCACTGATGCTGCCCGCCTTCTTCGCCGCCGGGTGCCAGCACGCCGGCCTGCATGCCGATCCCGGGCGCTTCGGCCTGCTGTACCGACTGCTCTGGCGCCTGGTCCATGAGCCCGGCCTGCGCCACGACCCGCTCGACGCCGACCGCGTGGCCATGGAGCAGATGGCACGCGCCGTGCGGCGCGACCAGCACAAGATGACCGCCTTCGTGCGCTTTCGCCCGCTGGCCGTACCCGCCGACGAAGGCGAGGGCGCCGCCGAAACCATCCACGTGGCCTGGTTCGAACCCCAGCACCACACACTGCGCGCCACGGCACCATTTTTCGCGCGGCGCTTCGCCCAGATGGCGTGGGCCATCCTCACGCCCGAACGCAGCGCGCGCTGGGATGGCCGGCGCCTGTCCTTCGGCCCCGGTGCGCGGCGCGAGGACGCCCCTGCGGCCGATGCTGGCGAACAGCTCTGGCTCACCTACTACGAGAACATCTTCAACCCTGCGCGGCTCAAGCTGAAGATGATGCAGAAGGAAATGCCGCGCTTCTATTGGAAGAACCTGCCCGAGGCCGCGCTGATCCAGCCGCTCACGGCGTTGTCAGCCGAGCGTAGCGGCCGAATGGTCGAGCAAGCCGCGAGTGAACCGGTGCGGCGGCGCTCGGCGGCGTCGCTCGCGCTGCGCATCGAGCCTGCGGCCATGGGTGTGGTGGGCGCTGCCACCTCACTGGAAGACCTGCGCACAGCCACCGAGCGCTGCCGTGCCTGCCCGATTGGCCACGCCGCGACCCAGGCCGTGCCGGGCGAAGGGCCCGTCGGCGCGCGGCTGATGTTCGTGGGGGAACAGCCCGGTGACCAGGAGGACCTGCACGGCCGCCCCTTCGTCGGACCGGCGGGGCAACTGCTCGCCCGGGCCATGGCCGAACTCGGCGTCGAGCGCGCTTCGGTCTACCTCACCAACGCCGTCCGGCATTTCAAGTTCGAACCCCGCGGCAAGCGGCGCATCCACAAGACCCCGGCGCAGCAGGAGGCCGCGGCCTGCGCGCATTGGCTTGAGGAGGAGATCGCGATGGTCCAGCCGGGTGCGCTCGTCGCCCTCGGCGCCACGGCCGCGCGTTCGCTGCTGGGCCGGCCGGTGGCGGTGACGGCCGAGCGCGGCCGGTGGCTGGGCCGTGCGGATGGCCGGCAGGTGCTCGTCACCCTGCACCCGGCGGCACTGCTGCGCATGGCGCCGCATCAGTTCGATGCAGCGTTCGCCGCGTGGCTGGCCGATCTGCGACTGGCGTTCGAGGGTTCAGCGGCGTTGGCGTAGGGCGATGACGGCCAGCTCGGTGCGCGTGGCCGCATGCAGCTTTTCCATGATGCGGCTCACGTAGTTCTTCACCGTGCCCTCGGCCAGGAACACCGTCTCGGCGATCTGCCGGTTGGTTTTGCCAGCGGCGATCAAACGCAGGATGTTTTCTTCCTTGTCGTTGAGCGCGGCGTCGGAAGGTTCGACCGGTGTATTGGGCAGGGGGGCATTGCGCGGGCCGGCGGCATCGGCCAGCTGCTGGAACTGGTCGAGCAGCTTGCGCGCGATCAGGGGCGTGAGGCGCGACTCGCCCCGGTGCAGGGCGCGCACCGCGTCGAGCACCTCGGCTTCGCCCGCGTCCTTGAGCAGGTAGGCGCGGGCGCCGGCGCGTACTGCCTCGAATACCAGGTCGTCGGTGTCGAAGGTGGTCAGCACCAGCACCTGCGTGGCCGGTCGCGCCAGCGTGATCTCGCGCGTGGCCGCCACGCCGCCCTGGCGCGGCATGTTCAGGTCCATCAGCACCACGTCGGGCTGCAGGCGCGCGGCCTGCACCACAGCCTCGATGCCGTCGGCGGCTTCGCCCACGACCTCGATGTCGGGCTCCATCGACAGCATCAGCGTCATGCCGCGGCGGATCAGCGCCTGGTCGTCGGCCACCATGACACGAATGCGTGGTGCAGGGGCGGCGTTGGAGGGGCCGTTGGGTGTGTGTGGCATGGCGGGGGTGTTCATGGCGCAGGATCGTCCTTCCTGCGATTCTGCCCCGGCACGGGCGGTGCGGTGCTGCGCAGCAGCTCGTGGATGCGGCCAACCACTGGCGACGGCAAGCCGGCCGTCAGAAAGTCGAGCACGGCCAGCACGGCGGCATGGGCCTGCGCCGGCGTCAGTCCGGCGCGCCGTGCAACGAGGGCGATCAGTTGGTCCACGGCGTGGTTCCTGTGAGGGCGGGGCCGGCAGGCCCGCCACCGGGCCGCCACCGTGGGCCTAATTTACCCGTGCGGCTTGGCGCCAGGGCAGGCCATCGGGCACGATGGCATGGTGACTTTGGTCATGAGCCGACCGCGGCGCGCAACGGACCTAGCTCAGCCAGCCCTTGCGGCTGAAGTACCACATCGGCACCAGCGCGCTGGCGACCATCAGCACCACCACGTACGGGTAGCTCAGGGTCGCGCCCAGCCATTCGAGCTCCGGGAACTTCATGTTCATGCCGTAGATGCTGGCCACGAGTGTGGGCGGCAGCAGGGCTACGCTGGCCACCGAGAAGATCTTGATGATCTTGTTCTGGTTGATGTTGATGAAACCGACCGTCGCGTCCATCAGGAAGTTGATCTTGTCGAACAAAAACGCCGTGTGGTTGTCCAGCGATTCGATGTCGCGCAGGATCTGGCGCGCCTCCTCGAATTGTTCGGCCTTGAGCATCTTGCTGCGCATCATGAAGCTCACGGCGCGGCGCGTGTCCATCACGTTGCGGCGGATGCGGCTGTTCAAATCCTCATGGCGGGCGATTTCACCCAGTACGACGCTGGCCAGCGCATCGGTCATGTTGCCCGACAACACCTGCTCGCTCACTTTCTTGAGTTCGTCGTAGATGTTCTCCAGCGTGTCGGCGGAGTATTCGGCGTCCGCATCGAACAGCTTGAGCAGCACTTCCTTGGCGTCTTCGATCAGCCCCGGTGCGCGCCGCGCACGCATGCGCAACAGGCGAAACACCGGCACGTCTTCGTCGTGGATCGAGAACAGCACGCCGCGGCTGCGCAGCTCGGTGTTGTGCTGGTTGAGGATGAAGGCGACACGCACGGAACGCGGGTCTTCGTCGTCATCGATCAAAAAGTCGCTGCGGATGTGCAGCTCGCCGTTGTCTTCTTCGTAGAAACGCGCGGATTCCTCGATGTCCTCGTCCATCGCGTCTTCCGGGATGGACAGGCCGTAATACTGCTTGACCCAGCGTTTTTCCTCGACGGTAGGCGATTCGAGGTCGACCCAGATCGGCTGGAACTGCGAGAGTTCCTCGAGCGATTCGATCTCTTCCTGGACCAGGCGGCCGTTGGCGAGCGTGAAGATATTGAGCATGGCACTCCCTGGATTGGTTCTACTTTTGCGGGATGGGTTCGGCTTCCAACCCCGTGCAGCGCAGGGAGTTGAAAGCTAGCGACTGGGGCTGCTTTCCATGGGAGGGGCTCCGTTGAAGACGTGCGGGATTATCGCACCGCAACATGAACGCTTCGGGCGGAATCTGCGGTTCCGCACGGTTTTGCTGCGCTGAAACGGGGTGGCGGTACGTCATTCGCGCAGGCTTGCAGCTTCTGGCAGGGGGCTGCGGAAATACGCTTGCTTTTCGATTTCAGGCGGCGCATAGTGAATTTTCCTTAACCCGGAAATGAAGAGGCAATACATGAACCTGACGATCAGCGGCCATCATCTTGACGTGACCCCCGCCCTGCGCAGCTACGTGACCACCAAGCTCGACCGCATCACCCGGCACTTCGACCAGGTGGTCGATGTCAAGGTGCTGTTGACGGTGGAAAAGCAGAAGGAGAAGCAGGGACGTCAACGCGCCGAGTGCAACATCCATGTGAAGGGCAATGACATGTTCGCCGAATGTTCGCATGAGGACCTCTACGCCGCTGTGGATGAATTGGTTGACAAGCTGGACCGGCAGGTCGTCCGCCACAAGGACCGGGTGCAGGACCACCACCATGCGGCCTCCAAACGCCTGATGTAATCCCGCACTCGCCGTCCGCGCCAATGGGCGCGCCGATCAAGCCGCCGGCCTTCTGGCGGCTTTTTTGTTGCGGCGCCGCAAGGCGTGCATAATTCGCAGTTCGATATGAACCGCCTAGCGTCCATCCTGCCTCCCGCTCAAGTGCTCGTGAGCGTCGATGCCACCAGCAAAAAACGTGCTTTCGAGGAAGCCGGCCTGCTGTTTGAGAATCTGCACGGGCTGAGCCGGGCGCTGATCACCGACAGCCTGTTCGCACGCGAACGCCTGGGCTCCACCGGCCTGGGCCACGGCGTAGCCATTCCCCATGGTCGCATCAAGGGCCTGAAGGCGCCGATGGCGGCGGTGGTGCAACTGGCGCAGCCCATCGGTTTCGACGCGCCGGACGAACAACCCGTGGCGCTGTTGATCTTCCTGCTGGTGCCGGAGGCGGCGACGCAGAAGCACCTGGAAATCCTGTCGGAGATCGCGGAGCTGCTCAGCGATGCGCCGCTGCGCGAGAAGATCAAGACGGCGGCCGATGCCGGCAGCCTGCACGAGCTGATCTCCACCTGGCAATCGGCACAGCCCGCCTGAATACCTTTTTCGGCTTGCCGCTTTGAAACCCACTGTCGTCAGCGCCGACGTCATGTTCGAAGCCTTCCGCGGCCTGCTGCGGTGGGAATGGGTGGCCGGCCTCGGCGCTTCCGAACGCCGGTTCGACGAGGTCGCCGTGCGTGCCGCCACCTCCGGCGCCGACCTCGTGGGCTACCTCAACTACATCCATCCTTACCGCGTGCAGATCATGGGCACGCGCGAGGTGGCCTACCTGACCAGTGCCACGCCCGAAGACTGTGCGCGGCGCATTGCGCGCATCGTCACACTCGAGCCGCCGGTGCTGATCCTGGCCGACGGCCAGGCCGCGCCCGACGCCCTGCTGTCGATGTGCGAACGCGCGCAGATTCCGATGTTTTCCACGCAGGAATCCGCGGCCTTCGTGATCGACGTGCTGCGCGCCTACCTGGCCAAGCACTTCGCCGACCGCACCTCGATGCACGGCGTGTTCATGGACATTCTCGGGCTGGGCGTGATGATCACGGGCGAATCCGGCCTGGGCAAGAGCGAGCTCGGCCTGGAGCTGATCTCGCGCGGCAACGGCCTGGTGGCCGACGACGCGGTGGATCTGTTCCGCATCAACCAGACCACCATCGAAGGCCGCTGTCCCGAGCTGCTGCAGAACCTGCTGGAGGTGCGCGGCATCGGCTTGCTGGACATCCGCGGCATCTTCGGCGAGACGGCGGTGCGCCGCAAGATGCGGCTGAAGCTCATCGTGCATCTGGTGCGCAAGGAAACCATGGAACGCGAATACGAGCGGCTGCCGTATGAGCCGCTCACGCAGGACGTGCTCGGCGTGCCGGTGCGCAAGGTCATCATCCAGGTGGTGGCCGGGCGCAACATCGCGGTGCTGGTCGAAGCGGCGGTGCGCAACACCATCCTTCAGCTACGCGGCATCGACACCTACCAGGAATTCGTCGAGCGCCACCGCAAGGCCATGGAAGAGTAGACGGGCTCAGTGCCCTGGCGAAGTGGATTGGGCGTTCCTGGCGCAGTTCACGCACAGTCCGTACAAGGCCATCGCGTGGTCGTGCACCACCCAACCCTTGCTCTTCGCCACGATCTGCTGGCGCTTCTCGATTTCCGCGTCGAAGAATTCCTCCACCGCGCCGCACGAGGTGCAGACGAAATGGTCGTGGTGCCGGCCTTCGTTGAGTTCGTAGACGGCCTTGCCCGACTCGAAGTGGCTGCGCGACAGGATGCCGGCCTGCTCGAACTGCGTGAGCACGCGATACACCGTGGCCAGGCCGATGTCGGAGCGCTCGAGCAGCAGCACGCGGAACACGTCTTCGGCCGTCATGTGGCGCAATTCGCCCTTCTGGAAGATCTCCATGATCTTCAGGCGGGGCAGGGTGGCCTTCAGGCCGGTGCTTTTGAGTTCGTCGATATTCGCCATGGCTGGACTGACTTTCTGACGCCTGCGGCGTAGAGGAACGGACGGCGCGCCCTGGAGAAACCATGGAATCGGTGTCAGGGGGCAGCCGCTACAATGGCCGATCATATCGCTACGTCCATGCCCATGTTTGCACCTCTGCCACGCGGCTCGTCGTCCGCCCTGATCCTTGCGGTCTGCGCCTTGCTCGGCGCCTGCTCTACCGTGGATGACGCGTCGCGCAAGTTCGCGAATTCGATCACACCGTACAAGGTCGAAGTCGTGCAGGGCAACTTCGTCTCCAGGGAACAGGTCGAGGCGCTCAAGCCCGGCATGCCGCGCCAGCAGGTGAAGGACATCCTGGGCACCCCGCTGCTGCAGAGTGTGTTCCATGCCGACCGCTGGGACTACGTGTTCACCATGCGCCGCCAGGGCCTGGAGCCGCAGGCGCGCCAGCTCACCGTGTACTTCAAGGACAACCTGCTGACCAAGGTCGAGGGTGATCCCATGCCCTCCGAGGCCGAATTCGTGGCCCTGCTCGGCGAAGCCCACAAGGTGCGCAAGATCCCCGACCTCGAAGCCAGCGAAGACAGCCTGAAATCCTTCGCCAAATCCGAGGCGCCGGCCAAACCGGCCGCGACGCCGGCCGCGCCGCTGCCGCCGTTGCCCACCAGCTACCCTCCGCTCGAACCAGCCGCCAAATAAGGCTGGGCGTCGGTTTTTCATGACAGATTCTTCGGGCGCCATGGCTTCGCATTCCACTTCTTCCAATCCCCTGCACGCGGTGGCCGTGGCGGGTGCTTCCGGCCGCATGGGCCACATGCTGATCGAGGCCATCCGCGCCGCCGACGACTGCGTGCTCGCGGGTGCGCTCGACGTTGCCGAGAGCCCCGGCATCGGCACCGACGCTTCCGGCTTCCTCGGCCATGCCTCTGGCGTGCTGATCACCGCCGACCTCGACGCCGGCCTCAAGGCGGCCGAAGTGCTGATCGACTTCACGCGGCCCGAGGGCACGATCGCACACCTGCGCGCCTGCCGCCGCCTGGGCGTGAACATGGTGATCGGCACCACCGGCTTCAGCGATGCGCACAAGGCCGAGATCGCCGAGGCCGCGCAGGACATCGCCATCATGATGGCGCCGAACATGAGCGTGGGCGTCAACGTCACGCTCAAGCTGCTGGAGATGGCGGCCAAGGCCATGGCCACCGGCTACGACATCGAGATCATCGAGGCGCACCACCGGCACAAGGTCGATGCGCCATCCGGCACGGCGCTGAAGATGGGCGAGGTCATCGCCGGCGCGCTCGGCCGTGACCTGAAGGATTGCGCCGTCTACGCGCGCGAGGGCATCACCGGCGAGCGCGATCCGTCGAGCATCGGCTTCGCCGCCATCCGCGGCGGCGACATCGTGGGCGACCACACGGTGCTGTTCGCGGGCACCGGCGAACGCATCGAGATCAGCCACAAGTCGTCGAGCCGCACCACCTACGCCCAGGGCGGGCTGCGCGCGGCGCGTTTCCTGGCTGGCCGCAAGAGCGGGCTGTTCGACATGTTCGACGTGCTGGGCCTGAAGTAGCTTTCCGTTTCAGATGACGCTGCTGCACCTGTTCGAACAAGGCGACCTGGTGAGTCGGCTGGTGGTGTTGCTGCTGCTGGCCATGTCGATTTCGAGCTGGGTGGTGATCCTGTGGAAGGGCTGGCTGCTGCGCCGCGCCAGCGCCGACGTGGCCCGCAGCACCGCCGCTTTCTGGCAGGCGCCCAGCGTGGCCGAGGCGGGTTCGCGGGTGGCCGCCTTCGACCGGTCGGCGCTGGTGCTGCCGCTGATCGACGCCTCCCGGGCCCTCCAGGCCGCGGCCGGCGGCACCCTGGCCGCCTCCGGCGATCGCGCCCAGCAACTCACGCGCGTGCTGCGCGACGCCCTGCACGCGGTGCTGCACAAGCTCCAGTTCGGTCAGGTATTGCTGGCCACCGTGGGTTCCACCGCGCCCTTCGTCGGCCTGCTCGGCACGGTCTGGGGCATCTACCATGCGCTGACCGCGATCTCGCAGGCCGGCCAGATCAGCATCGACAAGATCGCCGGCCCGGTGGGCGAGGCGCTGATCATGACGGCGGCCGGCCTGGCCGTGGCGATTCCGGCCGTGCTTGCCTACAACGTGCTCGGCCGCCTGATCGGCCGCATCGAGGCCGATCTCGAAGGTTTCGCGCGTGACCTGCGGGAACTGCTGGCCGGGCATTTGCCCGCCATCGAAGAGGATTGATCGTGGCGTTCGGGCGATTGGAACGCACCAAAGGCGCCGCGCCGATGAGCGACATCAACATGACGCCGCTCATCGACGTGATGCTGGTGCTGCTGGTGATCTTCATCATCACGGCGCCGCTGCTGGCGAGTTCGGTGCGGCTCGACCTGCCCAAAACCGAGGCCGCCAAGGCCGATGGCACGGCGCGGTTCATCACGCTCGTGCTCGACAAGAGCGGCCAGGTCTTCGTGAACGACCGCCCCGTGGATGCCGCCGAGCTCGCGCGCCAGCTTGGCGCAGCGGCCGAAAGAAATCCCGACACCGAAGTGCAGCTGCGCGCCGACACGGCCGTGCCCTACGGCCGGGTGGTCGAGGTCATCGGCGCGGCGCAGAAGGCCGGGCTGGGCCGCATCGGCTTCGTGGCCGATCCGTCGAAATAGCGCGGCTCACCCGTCCACGGCCCGTGGGCTCGCGTGCATCCGCCTAAAATCCAGGCATCGCAGCTTCGCGCTGCCCCTCATTGCGACCGCCACCTTCCCAATGCAAGACAAATACAACCACCTCGAAGTCGAAGCCAGCGCCCAGGCCCACTGGACCGCGGCCGACGCCTACCGTGTCGTCGAAGACCTGTCGAAGAAGAAGTTCTACGCCTGCTCGATGTTGCCCTACCCCAGCGGCAAGCTGCACATGGGCCATGTGCGCAACTACACCATCAACGACATGCTGGCGCGCCAGCTGCGCATGAACGGCTACAACGTGCTGATGCCGATGGGCTGGGACGCGTTCGGCCTGCCCGCGGAAAACGCCGCGCTGAAGAACGGCGTGCCGCCAGCGCAGTGGACCTACGACAACATCGCCTACATGAAGAAGCAGATGCAGGCGATGGGGCTGGCGATCGACTGGTCGCGCGAGGTCACCACCTGCGACCCGAGTTACTACAAGTGGAACCAGTGGCTGTTCCTGAAGATGCTGGAGAAGGGCATCGCCTACCGCAAGACCCAGGTCGTGAACTGGGACCCGGTGGACCAGACCGTGCTGGCCAACGAGCAGGTGATCGACGGCAAGGGCTGGCGCACCGGCGCCGTGGTCGAGAAGCGTGAGATCCCGGGCTACTACCTGAAGATCACCGACTACGCCGAAGAGTTGCTCGGCACGGTGCAATCGCACCTGCCCGGCTGGCCCGAGCGCGTGAAGCTGATGCAGGAAAACTGGATCGGCAAGAGCGAGGGCGTGCGCTTTGCGTTCACGCACGACATCCACGACGCCAGCGGCGCGCTGATCGGCGACGGCAGGATGTACGTGTTCACCACCCGCGCCGACACCATCATGGGTGTGACCTTCTGCGCCGTGGCGCCCGAACATCCGCTGGCCACGCATGCGGCCGCGTCCAACCCCGCGCTGGCCGCCTTCATCGAGGAATGCAAGAAGGGCGGCACGACCGAGGCCGAACTCGCCGCGCGCGAAAAGGTCGGCATGCGCACCGGCCTGCAGGTGGTGCATCCGCTCAACGGCCACCTGATCGACGTCTGGGTCGGCAACTACGTGCTCATGAGCTACGGCGACGGTGCCGTGATGGGCGTGCCCGCGCACGACGAGCGTGATTTCGCCTTCGCCCTCAAATACGACCTGCCCATCGTCGAGGTGGTGCACGTGGACGGCGAGCACTACGACTACCACCATTGGCATGACTGGTACGGCGACAAGCAGCGCGGCGTGACCATCAATTCCGACAGCTTCAGCGGCCTGTCCTTCCAGGAAGCGGTGGATGCGGTGAGCCACGCGCTGCAGATCAAGGGCCTGGGCGAGAAGAAGGTCACCTGGCGCCTGCGCGACTGGGGCGTGAGCCGCCAGCGCTACTGGGGCACGCCGATCCCGATCATCCATTGCGACGAGCACGGCGCCGTGCCCGTGCCCGAGAAAGACCTGCCAGTGGTGTTGCCGCAGGACTGCGTGCCCGACGGCTCCGGCAATCCGCTGCACAAACACGCGGGCTTCCATGCCGGCGTGGTCTGCCCGGTGTGCGGCCAACCCGCGCGCCGCGAAACCGACACCATGGACACCTTCGTCGATTCGAGCTGGTACTTCATGCGCTACTGCGATCCGAAGAACGACCAGCAGATGGTGGCCGAAGGCGCCAACTACTGGATGCCGATGGACCAGTACATCGGCGGCATCGAGCACGCGATCCTGCACCTGCTGTACGCCCGTTTCTGGACCAAGGTGATGCGCGACCTCGACCTGGTCAAGGTCGACGAGCCTTTCACCAAGCTGCTCACGCAGGGCATGGTGCTGAACCACATCTACTCGCGCAAGAACGAGAAGGGCGGCATCGAGTACTTCTGGCCGGCCGAGGTCGAGGACGTGATCGACGCCACCGGCAAGGTGACGGGCGCCAAACGCAAGGTGGACGGATCGCTGGTGACCTACGAAGGCGTGGGCACCATGAGCAAGAGCAAGAACAACGGCGTCGACCCGCAGGACCTGATCGAAAAATACGGCGCCGACACCGCCCGCCTGTACACCATGTTCACCGCGCCGCCCGAGGCCACGCTCGAGTGGAACGACGCCGCGGTCGAGGGTTCCTACCGCTTTCTCAAGCGCGTGTGGGCCTTCGGCGCCAAGCTGCTTGCTACGGATTTCGCAGCAACCAGCGCAGTTGTGGCGAGCGCTGCAAGCCTGAAAGATGTCGAATTCGGCAAGGAGGCCAAGGCCTTGCGGCTGGAAGTCCACACCGTGCTGAAGCAGGTCGACTACGACTACCAGCGCATGCAGTACAACACCGTGGTCTCGGGCGCGATGAAGCTGCTGAATGCGCTCGAGGATTTCAAGGCGCCGGAATCGGCCGGTGCGCAGGTGGCGCTGGTCGAAGGCTTCGGCATCCTGCTGCGCTGCATCTACCCGGTCACGCCGCACATCGCACACGGCCTGTGGAGCGAACTCGGCTATGCCGATCGCTTCGGCGAACTGCTCGACGCGCCCTGGCCGCAGGTCGACCCGCTGGCGCTGGTCAAGGACGAGGTTGAACTCATGCTGCAGGTCAACGGCAAGCTGCGTGGTTCCATCCTGGTGCCGGCGGGCGCGAGCAAGGAAGCCATCGAGGCCGCGGCGCTGGCCCATGAGGTCTATCTCAAACTCGCCAACGGCGCGGCACCGAAGAAGGTGATCGTGGTGCCCGGCCGGCTCGTGAACGTGGTGATCTGATGATGACGCAAAAACCTGACTTTTCCGGCCCGAAACTGTCGCGCCGCGGCCTGCTGGGCCCGCTCGTGCCGCTGGTGGCCGCGGTGTCGCTCAGCGCCTGCGGCTTCAAGCTGCGTGAGGCGCCGACCTATGCGTTCAGCACGATCTTCGTGCGTGTCGGGGAGGCCTCGACGCTGGGCAACGAACTCCGGCGCAATCTCGAGGGCAGCGGCAACATCGAGGTCATCACCGACACGGCCCGCCTCAACTCGGCCCAGGTGATCCTCGACGTGACCGGCGACCAGCGCGAGAAGACCGCGGTCGGCCTCAATTCGTCGGGCCAGGTGCGCGAATTCCAGCTGCGGCTGCGCTTCAAGTTCAAGGTGCGCAACCAGAAGGGTGACGAACTGATCCCCGAGGTGGAACTGCTGCAGCAGCGCGACATGACCTACAGCGAATCGCAGGCATCGGCCAAGGAAGGCGAGGAGCAGCTGCTGTACCGCAACATGCAGTCGGCCATCGTGCAGCAGGTGATCCGTCGACTGGGCGCCATCAAGGCGATCTGAGTCGATTGCGCCTGTCATGGCCCGTGAGCGCCGGGCCGCGCGGCCTGTGATGGGTGTGAAACTTGCTTGGATGGGTGCATGGCTTCGAAGCTTCCCCGCCGCATCCTCATCGGCATTGCTTTTCCCGACCGATGACACACGACTTGAACGACACTTCACGGATCGTGTTGCATGCGCGTGATCCGAGTGAGCAGGCGTCCAGCTTCGGGCTGCTGCACCAGTCCTACGAGCAACTCTCCATCGGTGCTTTTTCAGGCAGCCTCGTCGCCGTCAGTGCGAACGACATCCTGGTTTTTCAGGAGACCCTCGATCAGAGCGTGTTTCAGACGGGCGTCTCCGACGCCGGGTACATCACCATCGCCGCGGCCTGCGAACTTTCCGATCAGGGCTACTGGAACGGCCGGCATATCGACCTGGATTCGGTCGTGGCCTTCACGCCCGGCCGCGAGTTCGAGCTGCGGACGCCTGCACACGCGGTCTGCTTCGGCGTCTCGCTGGCACCATCGCTGTTGCGTTCGATTTCGCCAGAGCACCCGACCGATTACTGGGAGAAGTTTTTTGCGCGCAATGATTGCTGGTCGGATGCGGGGCGCCTGAGGGGTGACCTGCAGTCCCGCATTGCCCGGGTGCTGCAGGACGCCAGTGCAGCATCTGCCCAGGCCGAGCGTGCCGCCGACCTGGTCGAGTTGCGCGAACTGGCCATCGATTATTTCGGCAGCCTGATCGAGCGCTGCAGCATCGGCGGTCACAAGCTGCGGGTTGAGAGTTATCCGCGCATCGCCAGGCGCGCCCGCGCCACCATGCTCGAGCGGCTGAGCGAGCCGCTGTCGGTCACGGATCTGTGCACCGAGTTGGGTTGTTCCCGGCGATCCTTGCAATACGCTTTCGAGAGCATCTACGGCCTGGGCCCGGTCGCTTACCTGCGTGCCATGCGACTGGCCGAGGCGCGCCGGCGACTCACTGGCGGCAAGCGCGGCACCACGGTGCAAGACGTGGCCGCCGCCGTGGGTTTCAATCATCTGCCGCGGTTTGCCCAGGAATACGCGCGGATGTTCGGCGAGCGGCCGTCCGCATCGCTGGCCGCCCACCGCGCAGGCGGTCAGTCCTAGAACAGGTAGAACGCGCGCAGGTTGAGGCGCGCTTGTTCGCGCAAGCCGTTGTGCACCTGCACGTCCCGCGACACGGTGCCCATCAACTGCAGGTTGGGGGCGACAAAGGTACTGGCGGTGAGCTTGACCGCGGTGGTGCCGGTCCGGTCGTTGAGCGACACGCCATCGACCCGGCTTTCGGCGCCCCATGCATGCGTCACGCCGATTGCAGTCGACCAGGAGGCCGAGGGTTCGTAGCGCAGGTAGAGCTGGCCTGAATACAGAGCACTCTGCTTGAGTGTGGTGTTGGTCGTGGAGCCACAGGCCGCACCACACTCGGTGTTCTTGCCAAAGAAGGTGACGTCTCCGACCGCGTCCATGCGCCATTTTGGCGCCAGCGGGCGGGTATAGGCGGACTGCAGCGCGAATTTCCAGCGGTTTTCCCCCAGGTTCAGCGCCTTGTTGGCGTCGTAGCTGCCGGTGGGCAAATAAAGATAAGGCGTGACGCCGAATACCTCGCCCGCTGCGGGGTCGATCTTGTATTTGAACGCGGTGGCCAGAATCAGATCGCCAACGCCCGAAACGCTGCCGAGCGGACTCAAATCACCAGAAGGTTTCAAATGCCCGAAAGGCAGCAGGACCTGCGGATCGACGGTCCAGCGGTCATCGAGACGCAGCACATGCAGATAACGCGCGATGCCCACTTCGCTCTCCAGCCGTGGCGAGCCGGGCAGCTTGTTGCCGCCGGCGTAATTCGCGTTGCGTCTCGCATATTGTCCGTAGACGACGAAGGCATTGGCACCATCCGGCAGGGCGGTGTAATCGCCAGCTTCGACGTCGATGGCTGAAGCCGTCATGGGGCTGAGGAAGGTGCCTGCCGCGAATAGGAATGCGGTGACGGAAAGGCTGGAAGGGAAATGGCGGGGTTGTGTTTTCAATTGATCTCTCCTGATACCCAAAAGCGAGTACAGGAGAAATTTTGTTTTTGTCGGGGGTGGGTGCGTTATCCGATTTCAGCAATTTGAAGACTTGCTGCCCAGATAGACGAAACATGCCAACAACTCACCATCGCGGCAGGCGACCGAGCGCACCGCCGGGTGATGCACGCGTGCTCCGCTGAGCGCCTTGCCGGCATAACCCAATGCGGTGGCCGCGCCGAGCAGCGCACCGAGCGATGCGCCGGCACTCATCCATTGTTCGTGGGGCGGTACTTCCGGGTTGTCTGTTGCGATGCGCACGGCCACACTGAGCAAGCAAGGCGCGTTGAAGGCCTTGGCGCGTTCGTTGTCGCGTACATCAGGTTCAAGCAGCTCCGGCGAAGCCAGGCCGCGCGTCGAGGCGGCGTACTGCAGGAACGCGGCGGCGTAATGCTCGCGCTGCACCCCGTCCGCCACGACGATGCGGCAGGGCCGCAGCCGGCCATGGTCGGACACGTTGCTGGCCGCCTGCAGCAGCAGGGCCAGTTCCTGTGCGTCCGGGCCCGGAGCCATCAGCCTGCGCGGCCCGGTGGATTGGCGAGCCAGCCACGGCGCCAGCTTGGCGCGCGCTTCGCATTCGGCGGGGTCGAGCGGCAAGTCCACAGAGGCACGGGTCTTCGGGGCCAGGCCGACGTCCATGCCCAGGTCCACACCCAAGTTCATGGCGCCCCGAGCGCCGCGAGCGTTGTCTGTGCCTCGCGCATCGACAACAGTTTCTCGCGCGGTTTGCCCAGTGCCGCGCCTTGGGCCTTCTCGTGCGCGTCCAGCAGGCGCCAATCGGCATGCCCGAAGCTGGCAATGCCTCGCGACCGCAGCAGCGCCCCGAAATCGTCCGCCAGCGAGGTGCCTTTTTCCATCAAGGCCGGCAAGGCGGCGACCAGCGTGGCCGCCGTTTCGTAGCCGCAGGCGCGGTTGGTGCCAATGATTCCCGAAGGGCCGCGTTTGGCCCAGCCGGCAACAAACAGGCCGGTCATGTCGGCGCCATCGTCGCCCAGTACCTGCCCGGCGCGGTGGCGCATGTGGCCCGCCGCGTCGTAGCCCGCAACCCCAGCGATCCGGCGGCACGCAAAGCCGACGCAGCTCACGGCGATCCCGCAGGGGATCGCGAACTCGCCGCCAGAAGTTGAGCGCACCCGCACTTCGCGCAGCGTTTCGTCGCCCACGAAGGCCATCGGCGACACGTTGAACCACAGGTTGACGATGAGCTTGCCGTTCGATGCGTCGACAGCTTTCTGCTGGTCGCTGCGCAGCCACTGCAGGATGCGCCCGGCGTCGGGGCTTGCCGCTTCATCCCAGAGGGTTTCGGCGAATTCGGCGGCCTGCGGAAGCCGTATCTGCACATTCGGCAGATCGACCAGTTGACGGAATTCCTTGAAGCTGAACTTCATCCCGCCCGGTGAACCTCGACCCAACAAATGCACCTCGCGGATGCGGCGGGTGCGGAAGCGCTCGAGCATGGGCTGCGGAATGTCCGATACGGCCAGATCGTCAAAAGCGCGAACCAGCAAGCGGCACACGTCGAGCGCGACGTTGCCGTTGCCGACGACCACCGCACTGTCCACAGCCATGTTCGGTGCAAGGCCGACGTGGTCCGCATGGCCGTTGTACCAGCCGACGAAGGAGGCCGAACTGAAGACCTGCGGCAGCGACTCGCCCGCAACGCCAAGACCGCGACCCAGGGCCGCTCCGTTGGTCAGCACGATGGCATGGCTTCGTGCGCGCAGTTCGTCGAGGCTCAGATCGTGACCGATGTCCACGCCCGTATGCAGATGCAGGCGTTCGTGTTCGGCGATGCCGTCGAAGATGGCGGCCACCTGCTTCAGTTTCTGGTGGTCGGGGGCAACGCCGTAGCGCACCAGGCCGTGCGGCGCGGCGGCGCGTTCGAACAGGTGCACGTGGCATTCGGGCACGGCCTGCAGCAGGGCTTCCGCCGTGTAGAAGCCGGCCGGCCCGGCGCCGACGATGGCGATGACCGGTGCCGGTCTCACGCTGTCTTCCATGGCTCAATGATGGATTAGTGGCCGAGGGAGGCACGCCGCTCGGCGGCGGTGGGCAGCGGCATGGCGCGTTCACGCACGGTGGGCAACTCCTTCGAGCGGCGTGCGTTGACGTCCAGCCAGATTTGCTGATCGTCTTCCAGATCGAAGCTGTCGACGATGGCATGCACCGGGCACATCGGCACGCAGGCGCCGCAGTCCACGCACAGGTCCGGGTCGATGAAGAGTCGTTCGCCGTCGCCCCGGAAGCAGGCGACGGGACAGACCGTCACGCATTCGGTATAGCGGCATTGTTCGCAGTGGTCGGTGACAACGTGGGTCATGATGGAGCAGGTTTTCGTTGGGTTCAGTCGAGGGTCACTTCGACCAGGTTGTCGGAGAAGGTAGGCGCCCGGCCGAGGTCGGCGAACGCGGTCGGGTTGAGCGCTGCCGGCGTGGCGCCGGCGATGCTGCTGTCGATCCAGTAGCCCAGCGGCGTGACGACCACGCCCGCCATGGCCTCGTCGGTGACACGCGCCAGCGCCTTGAAGGTGCCGCGCCCGTTCTGCACCGTGACGACGGCGCCTTGCGGGATGCCCCGCGCGGAGGCATCCGCCGGGTTGATCAGCACGTACTGCTCTCCCTGGTGGGCCAGCTGCCGGCGCATGTTGCCGTAGTTGGAGTTGATGAACGCATGGCTCTTGGGCGACATCATCGACAGCGGGAAACGGCCTGCGAGTGCCGGGTCCTTGGCGGCGGATTCATGGCGCACGTGGAAGGTCGGCAGTGCGTCCACCGGGCCGCCGTCCTGGAAGCCGTTGTAGCCCTGGCGGAACACCGGCAGCACGAAGTTGCCGCCGGCCGCCATCGAGGCCTTGAGCTCGACCTTGCCGGACGGCGTGGGAAAGCCGCCCTGCGCATGCGGTGCGTAGGTGTCGGCCGATGGCATGTTCAGCCGTGCATAGCCGGTGGCGCGCAGGCCCTCCATGGTGATGCCCTGCATGGCGGGGTGGTCCCACAGCATCGACGCCTGCATGAGTTCTTCGTCGTCGCGGTAGAAGAACGGGTCTTCGAAATCCATGGCGCGTGCCAGCCGGCGGAACAGCTCCGAGTTGCTGACCGCCTCGCCGATCGGGGGGACCGATTGCTGATTGAGCGTCAGATAGAAATGGCCCCAGGAGAACATCAGGTCGACCTGCTCGACCTGGGTCGTGGCAGGCAGAAGGATGTCGGCATAACGCGCCGTGTCGGTCATGAAATGCTCGCTCACCACCGTGAACAGGTCTTCGCGCGACAGGCCTTCGATGAGGCGCACCTGGTCGGGGGCGACCACCAGCGGATTGCTGTTGTAGATAAAGAGCGACTGTATGGGCGTTTCCAGGCCGAGGTCATGGGTCAGCGCGCGGCCCAGGTGCCATTGGTTGATGACCGGCGTGCCCTCGGGAATGAAGTCGGCGCGGTGCAGCCCGTCCCAGTTGATCGGGAAGGCCCACAGCGGCAGTTGGAGGATGCCGCCGCCGGGCTTGCGCCAGGCGCCGACCAGCGCCGGCAGGCTGGTGACCGCGCGCACCAACTGGCCGCCGCCGGCCGAGCGTTCGATGCCCACGCCGATGCGGATCGCCGCGGGTTGGGTCGCTGCATATTCGCGTGCCAGGGTGCGGATCACCTCGGCGTCCACGCCGCTGACCTCGGCCGCGAACTCGGGCGTGTAGGGCTGCACGTGCGCCTTCAGCTCGTCGAAGCCGGTGGTGTACTGCGCCACATAGTCATGGTCGATCAGATCCTCGTTGACGATGACGTTCATCATGGCCAGCGCCAACGCCGTGTCGGTACCAGGCTTGATGCGGATGTGCTGGTCCGCCTGCTGGGCGCCGCGGGTGCGCACCGGGTCGATCACGATCAGCTTGGCGCCGTTGCGCTGCGCCTTCTCCACGAAGGGCCACATGTGGGCGTTGGTGCTCAGCATGTTGCAGGCCCAGAGGATGATGAGCTTCGAGTGCTGGAAGCTCTCCGGGTCCATGCCAGGCGTGGGGCCCACCGTCATGATGTAAGCGGTGGAGGCGCCCGAGTCGCAGAAAGTGCGCTCGGACACCGTGGCGCCCAGCTTGTTGAAGAACGGATCGCCGACCGTCAGCCCGTTGACCAGGCCCTGGGTGCCCAGATAGCTGTACGGTAGGATCGCCCGCGGGCCGGACTCGGCGATGGTGGTGCGCCAGCGCTGGGCGATCTCGTTCAGCGCGTCTTCCCAGGTGATGCGTTCGAACTGACCCGAACCTTTGGCGCCCGTGCGCCGCATGGGGTAGAGCAGCCGCTCGGGGTGGTAGACGCGTTCCTGGTAATGGTTGGTCTTGGCGCACAGCCGGCCCTGTGTGAAAGGGTGGCTGGGGTTGCCCTGCACCGCTTTCACCTTGCCGTCTTGCACCTTGACCAGCATGGAGCAAGTGTCGGGGCAGTCGTGGGGGCAGGCGGCGAGGACGGTGGTTTCGTGACCGGTCTTTGTTTGAGTGCTCATATGTGTTCCGAATTCACCTCTGGGGAACTCGATTGAATCACTGGCGCTCAGGTCCGCGTTATCCAGAATTGGCAATTTACCGTCCGGGTCGGCCCCGGAAAATTCAACTCACCGTCGATCGCGCTCGCGCATCAGCGTGCTCTTGCCGAACAGGGATTCGACGAGGTCGACGGCCAGCACGGCCGTCTTGTTGCGCACGTCGAGCGCGGGGTTGAGCTCCACGATGTCGAGCGAGCCCAGGCAGCCGCTGTCGGCAATCATCTCCATGCACAACTGGGCTTCGCGGTAGGTCGGGCCGCCCGGGATCGTGGTGCCCACGCCGGGGGCGATCTCCGGATCGAGGAAATCCACGTCGAAGCTCACGTGCAGGTGGGTGTTGTCGTCCAGGCCCGCCAGCGCTTGCACCATGGCGTGGCGCATGCCGTGCTCGTCGATGAAACGCATGTCGAACACTTCGAGGCCCTGCTCGTGCACCAGGCGTTTTTCACCTTCATCCACGCTGCGGATGCCGATCTGGCGAATCTGGTCCGGCCGCAGCGCCGGGGTGTGGCCGCCCAGGCCGGTGAGTTCGGCCGGGCCGAGCCCGCACAGGCAGGCCACCGGCATGCCGTGCACGTTGCCGCTGGGCGTGAGTTCGCTGGTGTTGAAGTCGGCATGCGCGTCGAGCCACAACACGCGCAGCTTCTTGCCGGTCTCGCGGCAGTGTTTCGCCACCGCGCTCACGCTGCCCAGGCCGAGGCAATGGTCGCCGCCGAGCAGGATCGGCAGCCGGCCCTGGGCCAGTTCGCCGTACACCGCATCGAACACGGCCTGGTTCCACAACACCACCTCGGGCAGATGGCGGTAGCCGTCGACGGGGGGCTTCCAGGGGTTGTTCGGTCCACTGAGGTTGCCGCTGTCGATCACTTGAAGGCCGTGGCTTTCGAGCGCGGGCTGCAGCCCGGCCACACGCAGGGCCTCCGGCCCCATGGAGGCGCCACGGTGGCCCGCACCCACATCGGTCGGGGCGCCGATCAGCACGGCGGTGGGGGCGTGAGGAGGGCGGCCAGGCGTGGTGTTCATGCGGTCACGGACTCCAGGGTGGGGTGAGGCTTGGGTGTCATCGTAGCCGGACTTTGCAGCACGCCGAACAGGTTTTTCGGATCGGCCATTTCCGGAATCAGGTCGATCGGCTGGGCCAGCCGCGGGTTCTGCTGCAGCAGCCGGTAAAGCGTGCGCAGCGCCGAGAAATCTTCGAGCGCGAAACCCACGGAATCGAACACCGTGACTTCGGCCGCAGTCGTGCGCCCGGCAACCGTGCCCAGCAGCACATTGGCGAATTCCGTGACCTGGAATTCGGCGGGCATCTGCTGGATCTCGCCTTCGATGCGCGACTGCGGCTCGAATTCGACGACCACGCGAGCGTCGGTGCGCTGCAGGATGGCAGGATGCAGTTCGGTCTTGCCCGGGCAGTCGCCGCCGACGGCGTTCAGGTGCATGCCGGGCTCGATCATCTCGGGCAACAGGATGGTGGCGTTGCGTTTGTCGGCCGTCACCGTGGTCACGATATCGGCGCCGCGTACCGCTTCCGCCGTGGAGGCGCAGCGGACGACGCGCAGGCCGGGCAGGTTCAGCGCCGCGAGGTTGCGCTCGAGCTTGTCGCTGGCGGCCGGGTCGGTGTCATACAGGCGCAAGGTGTCGATGCCGAGCAGGTGGTGGAAGGCCAGCGCCTGGAATTCGCTCTGCGCGCCGTTGCCGATCAGCGCCATTACGCGCGCATCGGGCCGGGCCAGGTGCCTGGCGGCGAGCACCGACATGGCTGCGGTGCGCAGCGCAGTCGTCAATGTCAGCTCTGAAATCAATAGCGGATAGCCGGTGTCCACATCGGCGAGCACGCCAAAGGCGGTCACGGTGAGCAGGCCTTCGGCGGTGTTCTTCGGATGGCCGTTCACGTATTTGAAGCAATACATCTCGCCGTCGCTGGTGGGCATGAGTTCGATCACGCCCACCTTCGAGTGGATCGCATGGCGGGCCGATTTGTCGAACTTGTCCCAGCGCCGGTAGTCGGTCTCGATCTCCGCAACGAGCTGCGTCAGAAACGGCGCAAAACCCACCTGCGCCACCAGCTTGCGCACACTCTCCACACCCATGTAATTGACCATCGCGGCCTCCGTCGTTGTGATGCCAAGCGCAAATTCTCCCGGGCTGGCGCGCCAATGAATAGCCAGAAAACTGTGCAATCCTTGAGGTTAACAAGGCAAAATGACCAAGACATCTGTCGATTTGTACAAGGACCTTCATGGATGACCTGGACCGACAACTCATCGGCCTGTTGCGCGACAACGCCCGTACGCCTGTGGCCAGCCTCGCCAAGACGCTGAAAGTGGCGCGCGGCACGGTGCAGAACCGGCTTTCCCGGCTCGAGGCCGATGGCACCATCGTCGGCTATACGCTGCGCCTGAAGCCGCAGGTCGAGGAGCAACGCATCCGCGCCTGGATGACGGTGGCCGTCGAAGGCAACCGCACGCAGAAGGTGCTGAACGCCTTGCGCGGTGACCCGGCCGTGGGCGCCATCCACACCACCAACGGCCGCTGGGACATCGCGGCCGAACTGCGCGCCGATTCGCTCGAGGGTTTCGACCAGGTGCTCAGCCGCATCCGCCTGCTCGACGGCATTTCGCAGACCGAGACCAGCCTGCTGCTGTCGACCATCCAGCTCTGAGGCAGCACCTTAAACTCCACGGATGCAGATCGCTCCCGCCCAGCTTGCCGCCAACCTCCAGCGCGGCCTTCAGCCGCTCTACACCGTGCACGGCGACGAGCCGCTGCTGGTGCAGGAGGCGGTGGACGCGATCCGCGCAGCAGCCCGTGCCCAGGGCTTCACCGAACGCACCTCGCACACCGTGGCGGGCGCGCACTTCAACTGGGGCGAGGTGCTGGCCGCGGGCAGTTCGCTGAGCCTATTCGCCGACAAACAGCTGGTCGAGATCCGCATCTCGTCTGGCAAACCCGGCAAGGACGGCAGCACCGCGCTGCAAGAGATCGCGCGGCTCGCACGAGGCAACGACACCACGTTGACCATCGTCATCTGCCCCAAGCTCGACAAGATGACCAAGACCGGCGCCTGGTTCGGCGCGCTCGACGGCAACGGCGTGACGCTGCAGGTCGAGCCCGTGGAGCGTGCGGCGCTGCCGGTGTGGATCGCCCAGCGGCTGCAGGCCCAGGGCCAGCGCGTGGCGGCCGGCGAGGCGGGCCAGCGCACGCTGCAGTTCTTCGCCGACCGCGTCGAGGGCAACCTGCTTGCCGCCCACCAGGAAATCCAGAAGCTCGCGCTGCTGTATCCCGCAGGCGAGCTCAGTGCCGAGCAGGTGGAGAGCGCCGTGCTCAACGTGGCGCGCTACGACGTGTTCAAGCTGTCCGAAGCCGTGCTCGGCGGCCAGGCCCAGCGGGTGCAGCGCATGCTCGACGGCCTGCGCGCCGAAGGCGAGGCCGAGGTGCTGGTGCACTACACGCTGGCCGAAGACATCCGCAGCCTCAAGCGGGTGCGTGACGCCATGGCCGCGGGCCGGCCGCTGCCCATGGCGCTGCGCGAGCAACGTGTCTGGGGCGCGAAGGAGCGTCTGTTCGAACGTGTGCTGCCGCGCCTCACCGCACCGATGCTGGCGCGCCTGCTGCAGGCGGCGCACCAGGTGGACGGCATCGTCAAGGGCCTGAAGCAGCCCGACTGGCCCGCCGACCCGTGGCAGGCGCTGCACCGGTTGGCAATGATGGTGTGTCGCGAGTGTGCGGCGCAGCCGGCGCGCTGAGCGCGTGGGCTTGGGAACGCGAACGGCAAGCCGCCGCGTTTGAGGCGAAAATGGCGGCATGAACGCCCTGAACATCGCCGAATACGCCCAAACCCTCGGTTTGCAAGCCAAAGTGGCCTCCGCGCAGATGGCACGTGCGCCAGCCGCTATTAAAAACAAAGTACTTCTACAGCTTGCCGCCTTGCTGCGCGCAAATGTGGATGCATTGCAGATCGACAACGCGAAGGACCTGGAGCGCGCCGTCGCTGCCGGCCTGCCGGCGCCGATGGTGGACCGGCTCAAGCTCACGCCGAAGGTGCTCGAGACCTGCGCGCAAGGCTGCGAGCAACTGGCCGCCATGCCCGAGCTCATCGGCGAAATCACCGGCCTGAAGCAGCAGCCCAGCGGCATCCGCGTGGGCCAGATGCGGGTGCCGATCGGCGTGTTCGGCATGATCTTCGAAAGCCGGCCGAACGTGACCATCGAGGCGGCCAGCCTGTCGATCAAGAGCGGCAACGCCTGCATCCTGCGCGGCGGCTCCGAAGCCATCGATTCGAACAAGGCCCTGGCGCGGCTGGTGCAGCAGGCGCTGACGGATGCCGGCCTGCCCGCCGACGCGGTGCAACTGGTGCAGACCACCGACCGCGAAGTCGTCGGCCAGCTCATCACCATGCCGCAGTTCGTGGACGTGATCATTCCGCGCGGCGGCAAGGGCCTGATCGAACGCATCAGCCGCGAGGCCAAGGTGCCGGTGATCAAGCACCTGGACGGCAATTGCCACGTCTATGTGGACGACCCCTGCGACATCGCCATGGCCGTGACAGTGGCCGACAACGCGAAGACGCAGAAATACAGCCCCTGCAATGCCGCCGAGGGACTGCTCGTGGCGCGCGGCGTGGCGGCGGCGTTCCTGCCGAAGATCGCGGCGATCTATGCGGCCAAGGGTGTGGAGATGCGGTGCGACGCGGCCGCGGCCGAGATCATCCGGACCGCCGTGGCCGGCGCGAACGTCACGAACGCCACGGAACAAGACTGGTACGAGGAATACCTCGCGCCGGTCATCAGCATCAAGCTGGTGCAAGGCGTGGACGAGGCGATCGCGCACATCAACCAATACGGCAGCCACCACACCGACGCCATCCTCACGCGCGACCACCTGCATGCACAGCAATTCCTGCGCGAGGTGGACTCGGCCAGCGTGATGGTGAATGCGAGCACCCGCTTCGCGGACGGCTTCGAATTCGGGCTCGGCGCCGAGATCGGCATCAGCACCGACAAGTTCCACGCGCGCGGCCCGGTCGGGCTGGAAGGCCTGACCTCGCTGAAATACGTGGTGCTGGGCGAGGGCGAAATTCGCGGCTAAAAGACAGTGGGAGCGGAAAGGGCGGTCTGGCCCTTTTCTTGCAGGCACGGGTGGACGTAACATTATGTTTTTGTTCGCAGGACTCCCGATGCAAACTTTCTCCAAGTGGGTTGGCGCTGCCGGCATTGGCAGCTTCCTGGCCGGGGTCCTGACTCTCGCGGCGGTGCCCGCCCGGGCCGATGTGCTGGAGAAGATCCGCGCCAGCGGCAGCATCACCCTGGCGCACCGCGACGCCTCGATTCCTTTCTCCTACCTCGACCAGGACAAGCGGCCCGTGGGGTATTCCATCGACCTGTGCCTGAAGGTGGTGGAGGCGATCCGGCGCGAACTGAAGCTGGACCGGCTGGAGGTGAAATACCTGCTGGTGACGCCGGCGGCACGCATCGCCGCCATCAGCGAAGGCCAGGCCAGCCTGGAATGCGGCTCGACCACCAACACCGCCGAGCGGCGCAAGTCGGTCGACTTCACGATCGCCCACTTCATCTCGTCGTCGCGCCTGCTGGTGCGCACCGATGCGCAGCTCAATGCGATCGACCAGCTGGCGGCCCGTACCGTGGTCTCCACCAAGGGCACGACGTCGGTGACCGTGATGCGGCGGCTCAACGACGATCTCGGCCTGAAGATGACCATCGCCGAAGCGCCGGACCACACCCAGGCCTTCGCCATGGTGGCCGAGGGCAAGGCGGCGGCCTTCGCCATGGACGACGTGCTGCTGTACGGCCTGCGCGCCAACGCGCCCAAACCCGACGACTACAAGGTGATCGGCAAGCCGCTGACGATGGAGCCCTACGCCATCATGCTGCCCAAGGGCGATGCGGCGTTCAAAAAGGTCGTCGACCAGGAGGTGCGGCGCGTCATTTTGAGCGGCGAGATCAACGGCCTGTACGCGAAGTGGTTCCAGCAGCCGATTCCGCCCAAGGGCATCAACCTCGCGCTGCCGATGCCTTACCTGCTGAAAGATTCCTTCAAGTTCCCCAGCGACAAGGTCGGCGACATTTAACGCGCGGCTTCGACCTTGTCGAAGCGCAGGGTCGCCCCCAGATGGAACGTGTTCAGCGGTTGCACGGGCCCCAGGTCCTAGAATCGTTCCTTTCTCCCCTTCGCCGAAGAAGACCGCATGGTTCCCCATCTCGTCACCGCCCTGACCGGCCCCATCAATGAGCTCGAGCAGCGCATCCTCGACTCCATGCCGGCGATCGAACGCTGGTTCCGCCTCGAATGGATGGAGCACACGCCGCCGTTCTACAGCTCGGTCGACATCCGCAACGCCGGCTTCAAGCTCGCGCCGGTGGACACCAACCTGTTCCCCGGCGGCTGGAACAACCTCACCCCGCAGATGCTGCCGCTGGCGGTGCAGTCGGCCATGGCCGCCATCGAGAAAATCTGCCCCGAGGCGAAGAACCTGCTGCTGATCCCCGAGAACCACACGCGCAACACCTTCTACCTGAGCAATGTGGCGCAACTGCAGCGCATCTTCAACATGGCCGGGCTGAACGTGCGCATCGGCTCGATCAATCCGGAGGTGAAGGAGCCCACCGAGATCCAGTTGCCCACCGGCGAGAAGGTGCTGCTCGAGCCCGTGATCCGCAGCAAGCGCCGCCTGGGGCTGAAGGATTTCGATCCCTGCACCATCCTGCTCAACAACGATCTGTCGGCTGGCGCGCCCGGCATCCTGGAAGACCTGCACGAGCAATACCTGCTGCCGCCGCTGCATGCGGGCTGGTCGGTGCGCCGCAAGAGCAACCATTTCCGCGCTTACGAGGAGTTGTCCAAGCGCTTCGGCAAGCTGCTCGGCATCGACCCCTGGCTGATCAATCCGATGTTCAACAAGTGCGGCGAGGTGGATTTCGCCAGCGGCACCGGCCTCGACTGCCTGCAGACCAATGTCGACGCGCTGCTGACCAAGGTGCGCCGCAAGTACAAGGAATACGGCATCAACGAGAAGCCGTTCGTGATCGTCAAGGCCGACAACGGCACCTACGGCATGGGGATCATGACGGTGCGCGACGTCAAGGACCTGGAAGCGCTGAACCGCAAGAGCAAGAACAAGATGGGCGTCATCAAGGACGGTCAGACCGTGCACGACGTGATCATCCAGGAAGGCGTGCTGACCAACGAACGCATGAACGAGGGCGTGGCCGAGCCGGTGGTCTACATGATGGACCGCTACGTGGTCGGCGGTTTCTACCGCGTGCACGCCGAACGCGGCACCGACGAAAACCTCAACGCACCGGGGTCGAGTTTCGTGCCCCTGGCCTTCGCCGAGAGTTCGCACCTGCCCCAAGTCGGGATGAGAGGCGGCGCTGCCGTGCCGAACCGTTTCTACATGTACGGCGTGATCGCGCGGCTGGCCATGGTCGCGGCGAGCTACGAGCTCGAAGCCACCGACCCCGACGCCGAGATCTACGAGTAGGCCGCTTCAGGCGCGCTGCGGCGGCCGTCAAGTCCCGTGTGCCGCGCCAGTTGCTGCGCTGCAACAAAACCCTCGGTTGTGGTTTTTTGGTGCCACAAAGCCTCGGGCGGCACGTGGCACGAGCGCAAAATACGCTTCCCCAAGTTCCTGGTAACCCGCCGACCTCCCGAGGTCAACAGACGGGCCCCTGTCGTCAGTGAATAGTTCAAAATCCTCGCTTGCGGCGCTGACCCTTGGTGCGATCGGTGTCGTCTACGGTGACATCGGCACCAGTGTCCTGTATGCGCTCAAAGAGGTCTTCAATTCGGGCCATGTGCCATTCACGCGCGAAAACATCTTCGGCGTGCTGTCGCTGTTTTTCTGGACGCTGACGGTCATCGTCTCCATCAAGTACGTGGTGCTGGTGCTGCGCGCGGACAACAACGGCGAAGGCGGCCTGATCGCCATGCTGTCGCTGGCGTCCCAGGCCGTGAAAGACAAGCCGCAACTGCGAAAGTGGTTGCTGCTGGTGGGTATCTTCGGCACCTCGCTGTTCTATGGCGACGGCGTCATCACGCCGGCGATCTCGGTGCTGTCGGCCATCGAAGGCCTGGAGGTGATCTCGCCCACGTTCCACAAGTACGTGATCCCGATGACGCTGGTGGTGCTGTTCGGTCTGTTCGCGGTGCAAAAACGCGGCACCGCCGGCATCGGCAAGTTCTTCGGACCGATCACGCTGATGTGGTTCCTGAGCATCGCCGTGCTCGGCATCTCGCACATCTGGCACCACCCGGTGATCCTTTGGGCGTTGAGCCCGACCTACGCGCTGCGCTTCATGTGGGACAACCCGGTCATCACCTTCATCATCCTCGGTGCGCTGGTGCTGTGCGTGACCGGCGCCGAGGCCCTGTACGCGGACATGGGCCACTTCGGCAAGAAGCCGATCCGCCTGGCCTGGTTTTCCATCGCCATGCCGGCGCTCACCCTGAACTATTTCGGCCAGGGCGCGCTGCTGCTGCGCACGCCCGAGGCGGTGAAGAACCCGTTCTACATGATGGCACCCGAATGGGCCCTGGTGCCGCTGGTGCTGCTGGCCACGCTGGCCGCGGTGATCGCCTCGCAGGCGCTGATCACCGGCGCCTTCAGCGTCACCAAGCAGGTGATCCAGCTGGGCTACCTGCCGCGCCTGAACGTGCAGCACACCAATGTGCGCGAGGCCGGACAGATCTACATTCCCTTCGTCAACTGGGGCCTGTTCGTGGCCATTGTGCTGGCGGTGGTGATGTTCAAGTCGTCGAGCAACCTGGCTTCGGCCTACGGCATCGCCGTGTGCACCGACATGCTGATCACCACCACGCTGACCTTCTTCGTGATCCGTCACGCCTGGAAGTATCCGCTGTGGCTGTGCCTGGCCGCCACCGGTGTGTTCTTCGTGATCGACTTCGCCTTCTTCGCCTCGAACCTGCTCAAGCTGTTCGACGGCGGCTGGTTCCCGCTGCTCATCGGCGGCGCGATCTTCATGCTGATGATCACCTGGAAGGAAGGCCGGCAGCTGCTCAACGACAAGCTGCGCGAGGACGCGATCGATCTGCCCGGGTTCCTGGAAGCGGTGTTCGTGAGCCCGCCCGCGCGCGTCGAAGGCACGGCCGTGTTCCTGACGGCCGAGGTCGGCACGGTGCCGAACGCCTTGCTGCACAACCTCAAGCACAACAAGGTGCTGCACGAGCACAACCTGTTCGTCACCGTGCGTAACCACGAGGTGCCGTGGATCGGGCTGGACAAGCGGGTGGAGATCGAGTCGCTCGGCCACGACTGCTGGCAGGTCAAGATCCACTATGGTTTCAAGAACGACCCCGACATCCCGAAGGCGCTGCAGCAGATCCGCAACCGCGGCTGCGAACTCGAGACCATGACCACCAGCTACTTCCTGTCGCGCGACACGGTGATTCCCACCATCGGCAGCGGCATGGCACCGTGGCGGGAGAAATTGTTCGCGCAGATGCACCACAACGCCAGTGGCGCGGCCGACTTCCTCAAGCTGCCCAACAATTCCGTCGTGGAGCTGGGCTCGAAGATCGAGATTTGAGCTGCATGCCGCGGCGTGCGCCAAAGCACCCTTGAATTGACGGGTATCAGCTTGGATGGTCTGGAACGACGTACCATGATCCGGGCGGGCGCATTTCCTGCTTGCCCGTTCCAGGAGGTGTCGACATGCTGCATCACGTATCCGCTGATTTGCACCGGCCGTCCGCGACCACGGCCCACGCCGCGGCCCTGGCGCAGTACCGGCAGCGCGCCGATGTCTACGACCTGGAGATGGCGCTGTGGGAGCCGATCCGGCGCGAGGCGATCCACCAGCTTGCCCTGCGGCCAGGCCAGACCGTGCTCGACGTGGGTTGTGGCACCGGCCTGAGTTTCGGCCCGCTGGTGCAGGCGCTCGGCGCCCATGGCCGGGTCATTGGCATCGAGCAGAGCCCGGACATGCTGGCCAAGGCGCGCGCACGGGTGGCAGGCTGCGGCTGGGGGCAGGTCGAGCTGCTGTGCAGCCCGGTGGCGAACGCGCCCATCCAGGGGATGGCCGACGCCGCGCTGTTCCACTTCACGCACGACATCCTGCAGCAGCCCGCGGCCATCACCCAGGTGCTGCGCCACCTCAAGCCCGGGGCGCGTGTCGTCGCCTCGGGCCTCAAATGGGCCGGGCCCTGGAACTGGTTCACCAATTTCTTCGTGTGGCCCGCGGCGCTGCATTCGGTGACCTCGTTCGACGGGCTGGACCAGCCCTGGCGCCAGCTGGCCTGGCACCTGCCCGACATGGACTTCCAGATCTGGCTCAACGACGGCGTCTACATCGCCAGCGGCATCTTCGGCGAACAGGGGGTCTAGTCGGGCCGGTGGCCACCCCTGCGGCGGGTGTCAGGCGGGCGCCATCCGGGCGGGTGACCAGGTCGTGACCCGGTTGCGGCCACTCTTCTTGGCGTGGTAGAGCGCCTGATCCGCCAGGTCGATCAACGTGGCGGGGTCGGGCACATCGGGGCCGATCTCGGCCACGCCGAAACTCATCGTGACCTGCACGCCGACATGGTCGCGCAGGGCCGAACCCAGGTTCGCCTCGACATCCTCGCGCAGCCGCTCGGCGATCTCGGCCGCCTGCGCGGCCGTGCCACCGGGCAGCATGATGCAGAACTCCTCGCCGCCATAGCGGCCCACGAAGTCGCCCAGCCTCAGCCCGCGCGAAAGCGCCTTGGCTGCGCCCTGGATCACCTGGTCGCCGCCGGCATGGCCGTACTTGTCGTTCACCTGCTTGAAGTGGTCGATGTCGCACATGATGCAGCTGATGGTGGCGCCGGCGGCCTTGGCCTCGGCGAAGCGCTGTTCGGCCTGCTGCATCAGCGAGCGGCGATTGAAGATGCCGGTGAGCGCGTCGCGCGTGGCCAGCAGCGTCAACTCTTCGTTCTGCCGCTCGATCTCGCGCTGCGAGGCGCTCAGTGCGCCCAGGGCGACCTGCAGCCGCTCCGTGCGCTCGTGCAGTTCGGTCACGTCGGAGAAGGTGGCCAGGCAGCCACGCACCTGGTTCGGGCCTTCGGTGATCGGCGCGCAGTTCATCACCAGTTCGCGGCGCGGCAACCCGTCGGCCTCCAGCTTTAGCGGGATGCCCAGCACGGCCCGCTTGTGCTGCACCGCCTGCCGCCAGGGCAGTGCCTTGGTGTCGGCCGGCAGGGCGCCCAGCAGCCACGGCAGCGTGGCGGCGTCCACGCCGGTCAACGACGCAGCGGCTTCCTGGTGCAGATCGCAGAACGCGCGGTTGGCCAGCACGATGCGGCCGGAAAGATCGAGCACCAGCACGCCTTCGGTGAGGGTGTCGAAGGCGGTGCGCACCCGTTCGGGCACGGCGGCGTTCGGGTCGAGGTGGCGCAGCACGCGCCGCAGGTACAGCGCGAAGGCGAGGAAGCCCACGCCGGCGAGGAACAACAGCCATCGGACGAGCGGGTCGTGCAGCCACTGGCGTAGCGTGACGGGCAGTGCCGGCTCGAACACAAGTTGCACTTCGCCCCACGGCTTGCCGTTGGAGATCAGCGGCAGTCGGATGTTGTCGGCCGTGGACAGGTCTTCCCGCGCCAGCCGCCAGCCGCGCGTGTGTTCGCCCACCTGCGCCAGGGGGCGGCCGTCCGCGCCGATGACGCGTACCGACAGCAGCGTGGGCTCGCGTTGCTGCGCGTCTTTCAGCGCGCGCTGCACTGCGGCGTCCGGTGCGGGCAATGCGTCCACGCCCGCGCGCAACGCGAGCACCACTTCACCGCCCACGATGCGCGCCACCTGGGCACGGTAGCGGCGCGCCATCGCTTCGCGATCGGGCGGGTAGCCAGTGAACACCTCGCCGATCAGCACCAGGGTGATCATCAGCGACACCAGGCCCAGCGCGATGCGCACCGCAGGGCTCAACAGGCGCTGCATCCAACGCCTCATGGCCACGGGCTCCCGGACTCCCGGCCCGTTGGCGGCCTCAGGCCGTCACCCCGCGCTTGCATCATCTCCGCTCCTCGTGTTTTCCGCTGCGGCAATGCTGTCTTCCGCCGCCTGGCTCTGGGGGGCACCATCCCTGTTCCGGCCGGCGCGGCCCAGGTCGGCTTTGGGACGCCGCAGCACCGGGACCGGATCGAAGTTCTGCCAGGCCGGCGTGGTGGAGAGCATGCTGGTCAGCAAGGCTCCGCCGCGCGTGGCCCAGATCGCCAGGCCCAGCGAGAGCGCGGCGCTGCCGATCCAGACCGCGTCGACCACCGGCTCGCCGGTGGGAAGCTCGGTATGGCCCCGGTTGCTTTCCAATTCGATCGCGGGCGCTGGGGTGCGCCGTGTACCGCTCGCGGTGGCGCGCAGCCGCTCCAGCGCTTCGAGCAGTGCGTCGGTTGGCGACAGCGCGAGGTCCCGGCGCTCGGTGAGGCTGGCGACAGGATGGAACGCGGCCAGTCTCTGCAAGTCGGCGCCATGGGGGCGCTGGGTTCGGGACGCGGCGATGGCGAGCGGCGCTACCGGCGGTCCCGACCGATCACCCTCGTCGGCGCCCGGTTTCCCGGACACTATTGCGTCCGGTGCCGACGCCTGAATGCCGGTGGCGACCTCGGTGCCCGGCGCCGCAGGGCTGGTGGTGGCGGGCTCGGCTGGTGGCTGTGGCAGCGGCGCCACCGGGGGCGGCCGCACCGGCACTGCGATCTCGTTCTCGGGCAGCCGAACCAGGAAGCTGGCCGTGCGCGCGGAGCCATCGCTGCTGGTGGCCTGCACGACGATCTCGTAGGGAGCGCCCGGCGCGTCGCCGGCGAGGCGCTGGCTGTCGGCCACCGTGACCACTCCCGTCGTCGGGTCGATGGTGAAGCGTCCCGAGGCGCTGTCGACCAGGCTGTAGGACACCACGGCCGTGGCATCCGCATCCGATGCATGCACGGTGATGCCGACCGGTCCGCCGTTCACCACACGGCTGGCGACGATATTGGGCGCGTTGTCGGTGTCGATCAGAGGCGAGACTTGAAATTCATTGACGTCCGTCACCGTCACCCGGATCGCCTGTGCCGTGCTTGCCATGCCGTCGCTCACCTGCACCACCACTTCGTAGACACCGTTGTGGTCCGCGTCGGAGGGGTGCTCGGCATCGGGCGCCTGCGTGAAGCGCAGCACGCCCGTGCTGGCGTCCAGCGTGAAGCGGCCGGCATCGGCGCCACCGGCGATGCTGTAGGTCAGCTGCTGTGGTGGCGTGTCGGCATCGGTGGCGGTGACCGTGGTGACGACGCTGCTGTTTTCGGGAAGGGACAGGCTGGCGTCGGCGCCGCCACCATTGCTGGTGATCGTCGGCGCGCGGTTCGGCGTCGCAAGCACCACGTCGCGCGTGGCCGCGATGCTGCCAACGCTGCCGTCGTCGACCGTGAAGCGCACGGTGCGCGTGGCTGGGGCAGGCGAGGCGCTGTCGTTGGCGAAGGTGATGCTGCGCAGCGCGGCCTGGTAGGCGGCCAGCGTCGCACTTCCGCTCAGTGTGAGCACGCCGGTGCCGGCGTCCCAATGGCCCGTGATGCCGTTCTGGTCATTGAAGCCGAGCCTGTCATGGCCGCTTTCATAGTTGGCACTGATGGCGACACTGGCGCCGTGGAGCATGGCGTCGTCCAGGTCGGCGACCAGCAGGCCGTCGTCGATCAGGACCGCGGCTCCGCCCCGGGCGTACCCGGCAGTCCCGCCGCTGGTCACTACCGTTGGTGCGTCGTTCACCGGGGTAACGTCCACCGTCATTGTGCGCGGGGTCGGGTCGGTGTCCACGCCGCCATTGGTCGTGCCGCCGTCGTCCTGCACCTGGAAGGTGAAGCTCGCGTAAGCCGTGCCGTTGGCGTTTGCTGCTGGTGTGAACTTCAGGTTGCCGGCCGTGATGTTGGCCAGGCTGATGCTCTGGCCCGCCGCCACGGCCACGCCATTCAAGCTCAGGCTGCCGGCGTCCGGGGTTGTCGTGATCTTGACGCTCTGCAAACTGTTGCCGTCGGTATCGCTGAAGCCGAAGTCGCCGACGCCGAAGGTGTAGACCGTGTCCTCAGTGGTCGTGACCGTGTTGTTCGCACCGCTTGGCGCGCTGTTGACCGAGGTGACATTGACCGTCATCGTGCGGGGGCTCGGGTCGATGTCGACGCCGCCGTTGGCCGTGCCGCCGTTGTCCTGCACCTGGAAGCTGAAGCTGGCGTAGCCCACGCCACTGGCATTGGCCGCGGGCGTGAACATCAGGTCGCCGGCCGCGATGTCGGCGGCGACGACCATCTGCCCTGCGGTGACGGCCACGCCGTTCAAGGTCAGGCTGCCGGCACCGGGCGCCGTCGTGATCTTCACGGCCAGTAGGGCATGGCCATCGACGTCGCTGAAGCCGAAGTCCGCCACGTTGAAGACATGTGCCGTGTTCTCGAAGGTCGCGACGGTCCTGTCCGTACCCGTGGGCGCATCGTTGACCGACGTCACATTGACCGTCATCGTGCGCGGGGTCGGGTCGGTGTCCACGCCGCCATTGGCCGTACCGCCGTCGTCCTGCACCTGGAACGTGAAACTCGCGTAGCCTGCACCACTGGCATTGGCCGCTGGCGTGAACTTCAGGTTGCCCGCCGTGATGTTGGCCAGGCTGATGCTCTGGCCCGCCGTCACGGCCGCGCCGTTGAGTGTCAGGTTACCGGCGCCGGGTACCGTGGCGATGCGCACACCCTGCAGGGCGTTGCCGTCCACATCGCTGAAGCCGAAGTCCGTGGCGGTGAAGATGTAGGCCGTGTCTTCGAGGGTCGAGACCGTCTTGTCGCTGCCTGTGGGCGCATCGTTGACCGACGTCACATTGACCGTCATCGTGCGCGGGGTCGGGTCGGTGTCCACGCCGCCATTGGCCGTACCGCCGTCGTCCTGCACCTGAAAGGTGAAGCTCGCATAGCCCGCACCGTTGGCGTTCGCGGCCGGCGTGAACTTCAGGTTGCCCGCCGTGATGTTGGCCAGGCTGATGGTCTGGCCCGCCGTCACGGCCGCGCCGTTCAAGCTCAGGCTGCCGGCGCCCGGGGTTGTCGTGATCTTGATACCCTGCAGGCTGTTGCCATCGGCATCGCTGAAGCCGAAGTCGCCGACGCTGAAGGTGTAGACCGTGTCCTCAGTGGTCGTGACCGTGTTGTTCGCACCGCTCGGCGCATCGTTGACCGACGTCACGTCGACAATCATCGTGCAGGGGCTTGGGTCGATGTCGACGCCGCCGTTGGCCGTGCCGCCGTTATCCTGCACCTGGAAGGTGAAGCTCGCGTAGCCCGCACCACTGGCATTGGCCGCTGGCGTGAACTTCAGGTTGCCCGCCGTGATGTTGGCCAAGCTGATGCTCTGGCCCGCCGCCACGGCCACGCCGTTCAAGCTCAGGCTGCCGGCGCCCGGGGTTGTCGTGATCTTGACGCTCTGCAAACTGTTACCGTCGGTATCGCTGAAGCCGAAGTCGGCGGCAGAAAAGGCGTAGCCCGTGTCTTCCAGCGTCGTGACCGTGTTGTTCGCACCGCTTGGCGCATCGTTGACCGACGTCACGTCGACCGTCATCGTGCGCGGGGTCGGGTCGATGTCCACGCCGCCATTGGCCGTACCGCCGTCGTCCTGCACCTGGAAGGTGAAGCTCGCGTAAGCCGTGCCGTTGGCGTTTGCTGCTGGCGTGAACTTCAGATTGCCGGCCGCGATGTTGGCCAGGCTGATGGTCTGGCCAGCCGTCACGGCCACGCCGTTGAGTGTCAGGTTACCGGCGCCGGGTACCGTGGCGATGCGCACGCCCTGCAGGGCGTTGCCGTCCACATCGCTGAAGCCGAAGTCCGTGGCGGTGAAGGTGTAGGCCGTGTCTTCCAGCGTGGTCACGGTCTTGCCGGTCCCGGCGGGCGCGTCGTTCACGGACGTGATGGTGACGGTCGTGCTGCCCGAGCCGACCAGCGCGCCGCCACTGCCCTGTACACCCGTGTTGCCATCACTGAACGACCAGACCAGCTGCACCGAGGCCGGAGGCGCATCGCTGCTGTTGGCGTAGCCGATGGCGCGCAACACGTTGTTCACCAGCGCCTGGGTGGCGTTGCTGTCGAAGGTCAGTACCAGCGTGCCGCTGGTGTTGGTGGTCACGGTGCCGACGGTCGTGCCGCCGTAGACCAGGCTGGCACCCTGCGTCAACGCCGACAGCGCGCCCGTGGCCGCGAACAGGTCCTGGGCCTGCGCGCCGCCGCTGCGCACCAGCGTGAGCGTGGCACCGGCATAGTGGCCGGCGGCCGCCAGTTCCGTGTCCACCACGGTGGCGCCAGGTGCCAGCGCCACGGCGCCGGCGTTCTCGGTGTAGGCCGCGCTGGCGGGCACCGACAGCGCCGGCGCCGTGTTGGCGGTCTGCACGTTGGCCGCGAACTCCGAGGTCGAGCCGTAGCTGCTGGCGCCGGTCTTCTCGGTGGCCGTGGCCGTGATCCAGGCGGCGTATGTCAGCCCGGCACTGGCCAGCGTGGCGTTGATGCTGGCGTTGCCGCTGGCGTCGGTCGTCACGTCCAGGGCGCCCAGGTAGACGTTGCCCTCGCCGTGGCCGCTGCCATCCGTGCTCCCGTCGGGCATGCCGAAGAACTCGATGCGGTAGGTTTTGTTGGCCTCGCTGTCAAGGCTGCCGGTGATGTGAAACAGATTGCCCACGAGGCTGGCCGAGGCCAGGACCGGCGTGTTCTGCTGGTTGTTGGCGCCGGTGTCGGCGTCGCCCGCGTCGTTGGGCGTGACGCCGCTCGGGCCCAGGTCGATGCCCAGCCCGCCGTTGGCGTAGATGGTGTTGCCCAGAACCGCATTGCCGGTGGTCCCGTTCTGGGTGATCCAGACCCCTGCAAGGCTGCTGCCTGCGATGCGGTTGCCTTCGCCCGCGCCGGTGCCGCCGACCATGTTGTTCTGCGCACCGGCGGCGATGATCACCGACTCGCCGCCCAGGCCCAGTGGCGTGCCGCTGGCGTCGGTGCCCAGGTCGTTGCCGATCACGCGGTTGCCGGTAGCCGCCGCGCCTGTGATGTACACGCCGCCGCCCGCCGTCCGCAGGCCCGAGATCACGTTACGGTCCGCCGCCGTGGTGCCGCCGATGGTGTTGTTGGCGCTTTGCACCACCACGCCCCAGGTGGTCTGGGCCCCGGCGGCGGCGGTGTACGTGCCGTCGGCCTGGATCGGCCCCAGGTCGTTGCCAACGATGGTGTTGCCGTCGGAGCCCGTTTCCAGGTAGATGGCGATGTCGAAGCCCTGGATGGACAGCCCGCGCACTGTGCTGCCGCCGCTGCCGCCGACGAAGTCCAGGCCCACCCAGCCGCTGGCATAGCCGTTGCCCTGCAGCACGATGGCCGGGCGGTTGCCGTTGGCGGCGAAGCTGTCGTCGGTGTTGGCGTCAATGACCACGGGCCGGCTGATCTGCGGCAGCGCCGAGCCCAGCACGATGGTGTGCACGCCGGTGCCGCTGATGCCGAAGTTGATCAGCGTGGGCAGACTGCCGGCTGGCGTGTTGTTGATGGCGATGAGCGCCTCGCGCAGCGAAATGAAACCGTCCGTGCCCTTGCTGGCCAACAGCGTGGACAGGCTGGTGGTGTCGCCATCCAGGGCGTCGCTGGCGGTGTCCACGACCAGCACCGCCTGCGTGCTGGAGATGGCCACCACACTCTTGGCGAACTCCGAGGTGTCTGTGAAGGTGTTGTAGGCGGCATTGGACCTGGTGGCCGTGGCCGAGATGACGGTGCCGGTCGCCACGGTGGCCGACAGTGTGGTGGAGAACGTGGCGTTGCCAGAGGCATCGGTGGCCACGTTGACGAAGCCGATATAGGTCTGGCCCTCGCCGTAGCCGCTCGCGTCGGCACTGGTATTGGCAAACAACTCGATGCGGAAGAAGCTGTTGGCCGTGCTGTTGAACGTGCCGGCGATGGTGAACTGGCCTGCGCCGTCGGTCTGCGCCAGCGTCAACACCGGGAAGTTCTGCAGGTTGTTGGCGCCGGTGTCCGTGTCGCCGGGGTCGTTGGCGGTGACACCGTCGTAGCCGAGGTCGATGGCCGGGCTATTGGTGCTGTTCGCATACACCGAGTTGCCCAGGACGGCGTTGCCTGAAATGTTCGCGCCCTGCATCAAAATCGCGCCGACAGCATTGCCCGCGATGAGGTTGCCCTCGCCGGGGTTCACGCCACCGATCGTGTTATTCTGCGAGTTCGCGAGGAGCCACACGCCGACACTGTTGAACATCAGCGGCGTCCCGCCCGCATCCGTGCCGATGTAGTTGCCCACCACGTGGTTGCCGGTGGCGCCAGCCTGCAAGACGACGGCGGCATTGCTGAAGCCTGCCATCACGTTGCGGTCGGCCGCACTCACACCGCCGATGGTGTTGTTCGTGCCACCCGCAATGAGGACGCCGGTATAGGTGTATCTGTTGAGGTCGTTGTCGACGCCGCCGCTTGGCAGCAGACTCCCGAGGTAATTGCCCGCAATGGTGTTGCCATCCGAGCCGGCGCTGATCTGGATGGCCGGGCCTGTGATGCCATTGATGACCAAGCCGCGGATCGTGCTGCCATCGGCGTTCGCACCCAGATTCAGGCCGACGCTGACGGCGCCATTGCCGTACAGGACGATGGCGGGCCGGCTGCCGTTGGCCGCGAAACTGTCGTCCGTCGTGCCGTCGATGACCACGGGCCGGTCGATGGTCGGTAGGGTCGAACCCAGCGTGATGGTGTGCACGCCCGTGCCGGCGATGGCGAAGTTGATTTTCGTCGGCAGGCTGCCGGCCGGCGTGTTGTTGATGGCCAGCAAGGCCTCGCGCAGGCTGATGAAGCCGTCCGCGCCCTTGGTGGCCAGCAGCGTAGAGACGCTGGTGGTGTCGCCGTCCACGGTGTCGGCCGCCGTGGTCACGACCAACACGTTCTGCTGCGTGGTGTGGATGGCCACCACACTGCGCGCGAACTCGGAGGTGTCGCTGAAGCTGCCATACCCCGCCACCGATCTGGTCGCCGTGGCCGAGATGAAGGCGCCCGCCGCCACCGTGGCCGACAGCGTGGTCGAGAAGCTCGCGTTGCCGCTGCCATCGGTCAACACGTTGACGAAGCCCAGCCAGGTCTGGCCTTCGCCGTAGCCGCTGGCGCTGGCGCCGGTGTTGGCGAACAGCTCGATGCGGACGTAGGTGTTCGCCGTGCTGTTGATGCTGCCGCTGATCTCGAAGCTGCCGATGCCATCGGTGCGCGCCACCGTCAGCACGGGGAAGTTTTGCAGGTTGTTGGCACCGGTGTCGGCATCGCCTGCGTCGTTGGTCGTCACCCCGCTGGTGCCCAGGTCGATGCCCACGCCGCTGGTGCCGGCAACGGTGTGATAGACGTGGTTGCCCAGGATCGCGTTGCCGGTGCCGCCGCTCACGGCGATGCCGTCGTAGGTGGACGCAGCCTGGTTGCTGTTGGCGACGATGTTGCCCTGGCCCCCGCCGGTGCCGCCGATCAGATTGTTGCTGCTGGCCACCTCGATGCCATTGCGTTGCATGCCCCAGTTGGCCGTGCCCGCCGCGTCGGTGCCGATGCGGTTGCCCTGCACCGTGACGCCGCCGGCGGATGCGTCCAAGCGGATGCCGGTCTGGCTGGCGCCGGCGATCACGTTGTTGGTGAACACGGTGTTGGCGCCTGCCTGGACTGCACGGATGCCGTCGATGGGCGCACTGACCACGGCGGTGCCGGCCGCATTGGTGCCGATCAGGTTATTGTGCACCACCGTGCCGCTGCCCGCGGTGCTGATGTACACCCCATAGTCGCCGTCGGCCGCGATCACATTGCCTTCGATGCGGTTGGAGGCGCCGTCGAATACGGTGATTCCCGCCTGCGCGCCGCTGAACGCCGTGACGCCGTCGGCACCGATGCCGATGTAGTTGCCCAGGATCTGGTTGCTGTTGGCGGTCGCGCCCGAGATGATCAGGCCGTACGTGCCACCGTCTCCGTTGGTGCCCAGCACGTTGCGGTCTGCCGCGGTGCTGCCGCCCACGGTGTTGTTGGCCCCCGCGATGCGCACCGTGTAGGACCCGTTCGCTGCCGGCGCCAGGTTGCCCGTGGCGTCGACCGCACCCAGGTAGTTGCCGGCGATGGTGTTGCCGTCTGAGCCTGCCTCCACGCTGATGGCCGCGCCGAAGAAGTTGCGGATCACTAGACCACGGATGGTGGAGCCGCCGGCGGTGGAGGTCAGTGTCAGGCCGTGGTCGCCGAGGCCGTTCCCGTCGAGCACGATGGCTGGCCGTCCACCGTTGCCGGTGACGCTGGCGGTGTCGGTGGTGCCGTCGATGAGCACGGGCCGGGTGATCGCCGGCAGCGCCGAACCCAGCGTGATGGTGTGCACGCCGCTGCCGGCGATGCTGAAGTTGACCAGCGTCGGCAGGCTGCCGGCTGGCGTGTTGTTGATGGCCGAGATCGCTTCGCGCAGCGAGATGAAACCGTCCGAGCCCTTGTTGGCCAGCAGCGCGTAGATGTTGCTGGTGTCGCCGTTGACGGTGTCGGCGTTGGTGTCGACCACCAGCGTGGTTTGCGTGGTGGAGATCGCCAGCAGGGTGGCGGAGAACTCCGAGGTGCCAGTGAAGCTGGCGAAACCGGCAACGCTCGCCGTGGCCGTGGCCGTGATGTAGAAGCCAGCCGCCACGGTGGCGCTCAGCGTGCTGGAGAAGGTGGCGTTGCCCGAGGCATCGGTGGTGACGTTGATGAAGCCCAGGAAGGTGTTGCCTTCGCCGTAGCCGTTGGCGGTCTTCGTCGCGTTGGCGAACACCTCGATGCGGAAGAAACTGCTGGCCGTGCTGTTGAGCGTGCCGCTGACGGTGACGTTGCCGCTGCCATCGGTCGTGACCTGCGTCAGCACCGGGAAGTTCTGCAGATTGTTGGCGCCGGTGTCGGCATCGCCCGTGTCGTTGGCCGTCACGCCGCTCGTGCCCAGGTCGATGCCCAGGCCGCTGGCGCCGGCGACGGTGCCGTAGATGCTGTTGCCCAGGATCGCGTTGCCGGTGGCGGTGCCGCTGGACACGGTGATGCCGTCGAAGGTCGTCGCCGCCTGGTTGGCGTTGGCGATGACGTTGCCCTGCCCCGCACTGGTGCCGCCGATCACGTTGTTCGAACCGCTGATGACGATGCCGCTCTGCTGCACGCCCCAGTTGGCCGTGCCGGCCAGGTCGGTGCCGATGCGGTTGCCGCGCACCACGTTCGAGTTGCTGCTGAGGCTGATGCCGCTGCCGGTGCCGCCGCCGATCCAGTTGTCCAGGATCTGAACGCCGCCTGGCGCACTGATCAAGATGCCCGCGGTCTGGCCGCCCAGCAGCGTGCCCGTGGCCGAGATGCCGACGCGGTTGCCCTGGATCACGTTGCCGCTGCCCTGGCCGGAGAGGAACATCGCCTGGGCAGCGCCGGTCGCGACCACGTTGCCCTGCCCTGCGCCTGCGCCGCCGATGGTGTTGTTGGCGGCGCCCGACTGGATCGACACGGCGTTGGCCGCCGCCGTCACGCGCGTGGTGCCGGCTGCATTGGTACCGATGTAGTTGCCCTGCACTGCGTTCCCGGTGGCGCCGGCGCCGAACAACAGCACGCCGTAGCCCGCGTTGCCCTGGGCGATGACGTTGCGGTCGGCGGCGGTGCTGCCGCCGATCACGTTGTTGGCGCTGCCCACGTAGACCACGTAGCTGCTGTTGGTCACGGTCGCGAGGTTGCCGCTGGCGTCGATGGAGCCTAGGTAGTTGCCGGCGATGGTGTTGCCGTCCGAGCCGGTGTCGAGGTAAATGGCGGCATCGGTGGCGTTGGTGATCACCAGCCCGCGCACCGTGGAGCCGCCCGAACCCGCGCCCAGGCGCAGGCTGCTGCTGGCGACGCCGTTCATGTTGACCACGACCGAGGGCACGTTGCCGCGCGCGGCGAAGCTGTCGTCCGTCGTGGCGTCGATGACGACGGGCTTGGTGATGGTCGGCAGCGCCGAGGCCAGCGTGATGGTGTTCACCCCCGTGCCGGCAAGGGCGAAGTTCACCAGGGTGGGCAGGCTGCCTGCCGGCGTGTTGTTGATCGCGGTGATCGCCTCGCGCAGCGAGATGAGGCCGTCGGCCCCCTTGCTGGCCAGAAGGGTAGAGATGCTGGTGGTGTCGCCGTTCACCGTATCGGCATTGGTGTCCACGACCAGCACTGCCTGCGTGCTGGAAATGGCCACGACGTTCTTGGCGAATTCCGAGGTGTCGGTGAACGCGGTATAGGCCGCGCTCGTGGCCTTGGTAGCGGTGGCCGAGATCACATAGCCCGCCGGCACATCCACGCCGTTGAGCGTGGCCGCGATGCTGCCATTGCCCGAGGCGTTGGTCGCCACGTCGGCATAGCCCAGGTAGATCTGCCCCAGGCCGTAACCACTGCTGTTGCCGCTGGCGGAGGCGAAGAACTCGATGCGGAAGTAGCTGTTCGCGGTGCTGTTGAGCGTGCCCGCCACCGTCACCTGGTTGGCCTCGTCGGTGCGGGCCAGCGTCAGCACGGGGTAGTTCTGCAGGTTGTTGGTCCCGGTGTCGGCGTCGCCTGTATCGTTGGCCGTGACGCCGTCGACGTTCAGGTCGATGCCCAGGCCGGTGTTGCCATACACGAGGTTGCGCATGTAGCTGTTGCCCGTGCCGGCGGAGCCGTACTGGCTGATGGCGACGGTGTACACGCCCCCCTGGCCGCTGAAGGCCACGATGTTGTCCAGGAACTGGTTGTTGGTGGGCCCGCTGATGGGGGCCACGGCGTCCTCCACCAGGATGCCGTTTTGCTGCACTCCCCAGTTGGCCGTGCCAGTCAGGTCGGTGCCGATGCGGTTGCCCTGGACCAGCGTGCCGCTGGAGGCGCCGTCGAGTTCGATACCGACGTGGCTGACGCCGGCGATCCAGTTGCCTTCGCCCGCGCCGGGCCCGCCGATCACGGTGTTGTCCGGGCCGTCCTCGATGTAGATGCCGTCACCGCCGCTCCCCAGCACGGTTGCGCCGTCGGCGCCTACGCCGATCCAGTTGCCCTTGAGGACGTTGTTGTCGCTGGCCTCGCCGAAAATCTGGATGCCGTCATCGCCGTTGCCGGAGATGATGTTGCACTGGTTGGCGTTCGCCCCGCCGATGGTGTTTGCGGACGCGCCGTTCTGGATGCGTACGCCATCGCCGGCATTGGCGATGGCGGCGGTGCCTGCCAGATTGGTTCCGATGTAGTTGCCGATGACCTGGTTGCCGGTGCCGGAGGCGCCATCGATGAGAACGCCATTGGCGTTGCCGGACAACAAGTTGCGGTCTGCGCCCGTGGTTCCGCCGATCACGTTGTTGGCGCCGAGCACGTCGATCGCGGCGCCGCCATTGCCCGTGCCCTGCGCATTCCCGCTGTTGCCCAAACTCCCGATGTAGTTGCCAGCGATGGTGTTGCCGCTCGAGCCAGCGTCGATCTGGATGCCGTCGCCCTGGAAGTTGCGGATGATCAGGCCGCGGATGGTGCTGCCGCCCGAACCCGTGGCCAGTTCCAGGCCGTCGGCGTTGAGGTTGTTGCCGTCCAGGATGACGGCCGGCCGGTTGCCGTTGGCCGCGAAGCTGTTGTCGGTGGTCGCGTCCAGGATCACCGTGCCGGTGATCGTCGGCAGTGCCGAACTGAGTGTGATGGTGTGGACCGCCGTTCCCGCGATGTTGAAGTTAATCGTGTCGGTGCCCGCGTTGCCGTTGGCGTTGGTGATCGCCTGGCGCAGCGAGCCGGCGCCGCTGTCGTTGGTGTTGGTCACGGTGTACGTGGCCAACACGCCCTGCCAGCGTGCCTGCGTCTGAAGGTCGAAGGCGAGCTGGGCTTCGATGTGGCCGGTCTGCATCTCGAGCGTCCAGTTGCCGCCCAGGCTGGCCTGGCCGGTTCGGTCCACCGAAGCCGCGACATCGGCGCCCGTCAGTTGCGCCAGGCCCTGCACCAGCGCCTGGCCGTCGGCGCCCTGGGCCACGTCGCAGCCATAGAGCAGCAGATCGGCGCCGCCGCTCAGGTGTTCGCCCCAGCCGGCGATTTCACCGGCGCGTTGCAGCAAGGCCTGCTGGTCCAGCGTGGTGTCGCCCAGCACCACGCGGCCTTCGCTGCCGTGCGCGACCACGTGCACCCCATCGACGTCGCCCCGCTCGGCCAGCGTGCTGGAGATCAGTGCGATGCCGTCGTCGTCGGCGCCGATGCGCACCACCTCGATGTGGCGGCCCGCGGTGGCCTGCGCAGTGATGTCGGCGATCAGCATTTCGGCATCGGGCACGCGTTCGTCGATGAAGACCAGCTCGGTGGCATCGCGCGGCGCCGTCGGCGCGGGCTGCGTTTCGGTCGATGCCGTTGCGGTTTCCTGCGCCGGCCATGGCGTCGCCAAGGCCGTGGCGGCCGGATGATCGGCGGCGTAGAGGATGCGCGGCTCGATGTCTTCGAGGACGGCGCGGCGACGGCTGGCAGGGGCGTTCATGGTCGGATGCCGGGGCTTTCAGCGCGCGGCTTCGCCGACGCCGCTGGCAACGCCGACGGGCGACTGGGCAGCCGACAGGCCGAGGTCGATCTTGCAGCGCAGGCCGGCCGGTAGGCTGGCGTCGCCGTTGGGCATGTCCAGCCTCAGCCGGAAGGTATTGCTGGCGGGGTCGAGCACGCGATCGATCTGCGCGATCTGCGCCTTGCGCGGTGCGGCTCCCGGCAATTCGGGATGCACCAGCAGTTCCTGCCCCGGACGCAGCCGGCCGAACAGCGCGGTGGGCGCCACCACCTCCACGCGCAGGCGATGGATGGCCGCGACCTTCAACAAGGGTTTGTCCTCGAAACGTTCGCCCGGGTTGGCGTAACGCTCGGTGACCACGCCGTCGAACGGGCTGCGCAAGACACGCTGCGAAGCCTGTGCGTCGGACATCTGCACCTCCTGCGCGAGCGTGCGCAGGTTCTCGCGCGCCTGGGCGACCTTCTCCTGGGCCACGCGCATTTCGGCCTCGGCCTGCTCCACGGCCTGCGCGGAGACGAAGTTTTCGGCCTTCAGCCGGCGTGAGCGGTCCAGCTTGATCTGCGCGAGGTCCTGGGCCGCCACCGCGCCGCGCAGCTCGGCCTCGCTCTGCGCCCGTGAACGCGCGACCTCGTTGCTGGCCCGCTCCACCTCGGCACGCAGCCGGATCAGGACCTGGCCCTTGCGCACCGTGTCGCCGCGGTCGACCTCGATCGCATCCACGATGCCGATGACGGCGCTGCCGATCTCGGCCACGCGTTCGGGCAGGATCAGGCAGGCCAGCGGCGCCATGGTGGCCGGGGGCGGCGCCGGCTGGGCCGTGGCCGTGGCCACCGTGGCGGCCAGCATTGCCGCCATGGCCCGGCGTAGCGCTGGCGGCGTTCGGGCGGCACGGTGGCCGGGGTGATCGCGGTAGGTGTGGCGGTGTGTCATTCGATCATTCCACAAAAGGCCAGGCTGTCGTCCTGGGCCAAGTCGTTTCGAAACAATTGGCGGCGCCGGCGGGCCTGGCGGCTTTCTTCACGGTGCTGTACCCAAAGGCGCCAGCCCCGCTGCAGCCAGGCGGGCAGGGGAATCCGGCCGTCCACCGAAGCCCGGCCGCGCCACCAGCGCCACCATGCGCTGGCCAGGCCTTGCGGTCCGAGCGCAGCCCCGGGGCCGGGCACGAGCCAGATCTCCCCGCTGCCCGGCTCGCCCTGGCGTGCCGCGCGGCCCAGCAGCTGGCGGTCGTGGCGCCTCGATGCATTGCGCTGGCAACTCAGCACGTGCAGGCCCCCCGCGGCCAGGGCTTGCGCATCGACGTGGATGTCGGTGCCGCGCCCGGCCATGTTGGTGGCCACGGTGACCTGGCCGCGCCGGCCGGCACACGCCACGACGTGCGCTTCCTGCGCATCGTGGCGCGCATCGAGCACTTCGTGCGCGATGCCGGCTTCCCTCAGGGCTTGCGCCATCGCGTGCGAGGCCTCGACCGAGTCGCAGCCGATGAGGACCGGCCGCCCGGCCGCCACCAGCAGGCGGGCCCGCGCCACCGCGGCGCGACGCCGCGCGGCCTCGTCGACATACAGCCGCGCCGGCCAGGCCTGGCGCCGGCTCGGCAGCCGCGCTGGCACTTGCACCATGCGGCAGCCGTACAGCGTGCGCAGTTCGGCCCGGGCCTCGCGCAGGGTGCCGCTCATGCCGCCGAGCCGGTGATAGCGGCGGAAGAACCGCTGGAAGGTGATCTGCGCCAGCGTTTCCATCTCGGCGGGCACCTGGCAGCCTTCCTTGATGGAGACCAGCGCATGCAGGCCGCGCGACCACTTGCGGCCTTCGGCGATGCGGCCGCTCACCGGATCGACGATGGCGATTTCCTGTCCACCGCGACGATCGGTGGCCGGCACGAGCACGTAGTCCCGGTCGCGCGCCAGCGCGTGCCGCGCGGTGAGCGCCGTGGCCAGGGTCTCGTCGCGGTGACGCGAGTTCAACCACAGCGGACCGAGCCCTGCCGTGAGTGCGGCGATGCGCGTGCGGCCGGCGTCGGTCAGCTGGACCCGCCGGTCGTGCGTGTGCAGGCGGAAATCCTCGTCCTGCACCAGCCGGGCCGACAGTGCATAGGCCTGCCACAGGAAGGCACGGTCGGCGGCATGCGCCACCTCGCGCGTCAGGATCAGGGGCATCTGCGCCTCGTCGACCAGGATGTTGTCGGCCTCGTCGATCACGGCCATGCACAGGCCGCGCAGCAACGTTGGCGCCACCTCGGCCGCGGCGAGGGCCTGCACCCGGCGTTGCAGGGCCTGCCGGGGCGAGCCGTGGGTCAGGCGGTCGCGCAGGTAGTCGAAGGCGACTTCCCGCGCGGTGACGTACACCACATGCGCGGCATAGGCCTCGCGTCGCATGTCGGCCGACTGGCGCGCGGTGACGAAAGCCACGCGCAGGCCGAGCAGGGCGTAGAAGGGCGCGAAGGTCCCGGCGTCGCGTTCCACCAGGTAGTCGTTGGCGGTGAGCACGTGCACGGGAATGCCGGCCAGCGCGCCGACGCCGGCGGCCAGCGCCGCGGCCAGCGACTTGCCCTCGCCGGTGGCCATCTCCGCCATGTCGTTGCCGAGCATCGCCAGCGCGGCCATCAGCTGCTCGACATAGGGCGTCCAGCCCAGTGCGCGCCGCGCCGCTTCGGCCGCATGCGCGCAGGCCTGCACCAGCACGTCGCGCCGCCAGCCCTCGCGCAGCATCCGCTGCTGCACGGCCTCGCCTTGCGCGGTGAAGGCCGCCGCCGGCAACGTTTGCAAGGCTCGGGCCTGGCGTTCTGCCACTTCGGCACGGCTGCGCAGGCTGCCCGGCCAGCCGGGAACCAGCGCAGGCGCCCGCCGCCAGTTGCGCGGACCGGCGGGTTCGGCACGCTCCGGGTATTGGCCCCAACGCAGGCCGGGAATGGGAAGGGCGGCGTTGTTCATGTGGATGGGTTGAAGTGCCCGAGGAAGAGTTGCTGCAGCTGGCGCATGGCCTGGAAGGCGATCGGCCGCGTGCCGTGGTCGAAGCGCACCAGCGCGCGTGCACCAATCAACTCGCTGCGCTTGGCGTCGGCAGATCGGGCGGCATCGGCGAGTTCCACGTCGAGCACGACCACCGGCTGCCGTGGCGTCAGGCCCTGCCTGTCGCCAGGGTCGGTGGCGATGCGGCCGCCAGCCGTGTCGCCGAGCGCCGCGCTGGGCAGGCGCGTGGCGGCGCCCGGCACGCTGTTGCCGATGCGGCCGGCATGCACGCTTGCGCTGTCGTCGGCCAGCCGCACCCGCACGTCGGACGGGCCGCTGCGCACCAGGTCGGCCTCCTGCTGCGGCAACGCAACACGTATCACGGTCGGTGCCGGGGTGAGCAGGTAGCCGATCGGGTCGCCGCGGCGGTGGAACTGGCCGACCACCTCGTCCTGCTGCGACAGCACCAGCAGGCCGTCGCTCTGCGCCCGGATCTCACGCCGGCCCAGCTTGTCGTCCAGCCGTGCGAGTTCGGCCTGGGCATAGGCCAGGCGTTCGCGCAGGTCGGGCGCGTCCTGGGGCGCCAGGTCGATGGCGCGGAACAGCAGCACGTCGAGCTCGGCGGCGTCGGCGACCAGCGTGGCGCGTTGCGCCGCGAGCTGCGGATCGTCCAGGGTGGCGATCACGTCACCGGCGCGCACGCGCTGGCCATCGACCGCGTGCAGGGCCACGACGAAGCCGTCGGTCCCGGCGCGGATCTGCGCCTGCTCCGGCAGCCAGACCACGCCTTCGGCCAGCGTGTTGTAGGGCAACGGCAGCCCGCCCAGCAAGCCGGCCATCAGCACGCCTGTCGCGGTGGCGCGCCAGGCGGCACGCCGCCGCTCGCCGTCTTCGGTGGGCGCGGCGCGCAGCATCTGTGCCACGCGCCAAAGCGGCAGTCCGATGTTGGCGATCAGCATCATCGTGCCCACGAACACGCCCACCAGCGCAGAGAAGCTGCCGACCCACAGGCCGACCACCAACGACAGCACCAACCTGTACACCCAGGACAGCGGCGCGTAGACGCGCAGCCAGAAGCGCTCGCCCGGCAGCACGTCGATGGGCGCGCGCGTACGGATGCCGAACAGCCGGCGGCCCAGCCCTTCGGCCCAGTAGCGCCCGCTGCGCGTGGCCAGGTTGCGCAGGTCCAGCAGGTCGCAGAAGACGTAGTAGCCGTCGTAGCGCAGCAGCGGGTTGCCGTTGGTGAGCAGCGTCGACAGGCCGCCGATGAGCATGGTGACGAAGGCGACGTCGCGCACCACGCCGGGCTGCGCCGCCAGCCAGACCGCCATGGCCAGTGCCGCCATGAACAGCTCGGCCATGATGCCGGCGGCGCTCACCAGCGCACGCTGGTGGCGGCTGCGCAGGCCGTCGGCCGCGGAGGCGTCCACGAAGGGCACCGGGTTCAGCAGGATCAGGCTGATGCCGGCCAGCCGCACGTGTTCGCCGTAGCGACGCAGGGCCAGCGCATGGGCCGCCTCGTGCACGGTCTTGATCAGCGGGTACATCAGCCAGGCCATGAGCAGGTAGCCGGGCGAGCGCAGCACCTTGTCGGCGTCGAGCAGCAACTCGCTCCAGTGCATGGCCGCGGCAAGGCCGCCGGCCAGCACGGCCGCCAGCCAGACGCAGAATCCGGCGCCCGAGAACAGCACGGGCACGAGCCGGGCCAGGGGGTCGAGTGCCCGCGAAGGGTCGCCCAGCGTGAGCCGGAAGGCCATCGGATTCACGCCGCCACGGCGTCGGCGGCGCTGGCGCCGGTCCAGCGTGTGGAACAGGTTCTCGACGTCCGGCGTCACGTCGAATTGCACCAGCCCGCGGCTGTGCAGCGCAACCAGCAGTTCGATCACCTCGTCCTGCGACATCGCCTCTTCCGGATGCGCGGCCAACTGGGCGTCCCAGGCCTGCTGCACCGACACCGAGCCGTCGCAGCGGCCGAGGAAGGCATAGGCCACCGGGTTCAGGCGCCGCGCCTCGTCGCTGCCCCGGTCCTGCAGCACGTACCACGGCGTGCCGCGCTGCGCCTGCCGCTTCAGCTCGACCTGCGCGCGCAGCTGCGGACGCAATCCTGCGACACGGTACCAGCGCGGGCTGAAGAGGGAGGATTCCATGGCGGTCCTAAGGCAACCAGCCCCAGACGGAAAGCCGGACCCAGTCCACCAGGCGGTGCGACCAGGCCCAGGCCAGCGGGACCCGCGCCACCGCGATCTTGGCCACGCCCTCCAGCCCCGGGCGGATGCGTGCTGCTGCGGCGTCGACATCTGCTTCGACATCGAACACGTTGCGCCCCTCCACCGCATGCGCCACCGGCGTGATGCGGGTGACGCGGATCGCCAGCGCGTCCCAGGGCAGTGCCGACAGCGCCAGCGCGCCCTGCTGGCCGGTCTTCACCCGGGCGATGTCGCGCTCGTCCACCTGCACGACAACACGGTAGCGCTCCAGCGGGGCCATCACCATCAGCGGCTTGCCGCGTTCCAGCGGCGCGCCGAGCGACTGGCTGAGGTCGCCATCGACCACGATGCCGTCGAAAGGCGCCACGATGCGGGCGCGCGCCAGTTCGGCGTCCACCAGCGCCAGATGGGCGCGCGCCTCGTCCGCACGGGCCAGTGCGATCACCATCGCCGCCCGGTCGGCGCGGGCCACGGCGCTGGCGTAGGCGTTCTCCTGCTGGCCCAGGTCGCTGGACCACTTGCGCCGCTGCAGGCTCAGATCCTGGTCGGCCATCTCCACCAGCAATTGGCCGGCCTTGACATGGTCGCCGGGACGCACATGCGCCGCCTTGAGGAAGCCATCGGCCGGCGCGACGAGCGAGCGCTGCTGCTCGCCCTCGATGCGCGCGCGTCCGCCCACGCGGTAGTCCACCGGCATCGCCAGCAGCAGCACGGCGGCCAGCACGACCAGCGCCAGGCCGATGCGTGCGCGGGCGCCATCGGTCGATCGGAGCTTGCGCCCGGCGCGCCGCAGGGCCTCGGCCACGCGCCGGCCGAGCGGCACTTCGCGCTGGTGCATCAGGTAGAGCACCGGGCCGGCCAGGCTGAGCAGGTTCTCGAGTTCAGCCACCAGTGGCGCGAAGCCAGGCGGGCGGCTCGGCCATTCGCAGGTGACCGCACCGACCGTGTCGCCCAGGTAGACGATGGGCACGGTGGCCACGGCGCCGGTCGCACCCGTGGCCAGGCGGCTGTGCGCCAGCCGGATGGCCGGCGCACCATCGGCCGGCCACTGCACGCTGGCTCCTTGGGCCACCGACTCGTCCATGGCTGCCGCGAGCGGTGCGAAGGCCTTGCCGCCAAGTCCTTCGCTGCCGCCGTGCGAAAGCGCCACCAGCGAGACGAAGCCGTTGACCACAAAACCGACGCTCACCCGCGAGCATCCCTTGGCGCTGGCGATTTCGCTGGCCAGCGCGGTTGCCGCCTCGCGCAGGCGCGCGTAGGAGAGCACCGTCGCCTGCAGCGAGAGTGCCAGCATCGAGGGATCCTGGGGACGATCGCTCATTTCACCATTGGCGCGCGGCGCTGTTTTGATGGCCGGGCCATGACCTGTAGTCCATGCACATACTTCCCTTTTGAAGAAGATTGTGGCCTGACCCGATGCGTCGTCAGGCAACGTCGTTGCATATTTACATGTTATCTAACAACTTGCAACAATCAGGTGGAAGGTCGACCTTCATTTGCCACATTGGGCTGGCGAATCACCAGCTCGGCGGCCTTCTCCGCCAGCATGAAGACCGCCGCCTGACTGCTGCCGCCCGCATACGGCATGACGGAGGCGTCCACCACCCGCAGCCCAGCCACCCCATGCACGCGCAGCTGCGCATCGACCACGTCCAGCGGTCCCGGGCCCATGCGGCAGGTGCCGACGGGTCGCTCGCCCGATTCGGCATGGTCGCGGATGAAATGCTCGAGCTGCAGTTCCCCCTGTGCGCGCGCCGACACGGGCGATTCGCGCCCGCCCAGCGCAGCCAGCGCCGGCTGCGCCGCGATGCGGCGGGCGATCCCGAAGCCGCGCAGCAGCCGCTCCATGTCGTCACGGTCGCCCAGCAGGTCGGGATCGATGCGCGGCGGCGCGAAGGGGTCTTTGCCGTCGAGCGACACCTGGCCCCGGCTGCGCGGCCGCAAAACACCTACCCGGATGGCATAGCCGTGGCCCAGCGCCAGCCGGCGCCCATGGTCGATCCGCTCGCGCACCAGGAACTGGAGTTGCAGATCGGGCAGCGGCTCGTCCGCCTGGCTTCGGATGCAGCCGCCGGCCTCGGCGAGGTTGCTGGTGAGCGGACCGGTACGGCTGCGGCGCCATTCGGCCATGGCGCGCAGCAGACGCGCCAGGCCGCCGAACGAAAGACCCGGCAATGCGTTGGCGCCGGGCACGTGCACCAGCAGCGATACGGCGGGCTGGTCCTGCAGGTTCCGGCCCACGCCCGGCAGGTGGTGACGCGTGGCAATGCCGTTTTCGACCAGGTGCGCATGCGGGCCGATGCCCGAGAGCATCAGGATCTGCGGCGACTGCAGCGCGCCGGCACACAGCAGCACCTCCCGGTTGGCACGCAACTGCTTCAGGTAGCCTTCGTGGCCGAATTCCACGCCCACGGCGCGTTTGCCTTCGAGCAGGATGCGCGTGGCATGCGCGCCGGTGATGATGCTGAGGTTGGGCCGAGACAGGTGCGGCGTGACGTACGCCCTCGCGGCGCTCATGCGCTCCCCGCCGTGTTGCATGACCCGGTGCAGGCCCACGCCTTCGGGGTCGGGGCCGTCGAAGCCTGCCTGCACCGCCGCCTGCACGAAGGCCTTGCTGCCAGGGTTGGGCTCGGCCAGTGCCGCGACGCCCAGGCAGGCCTCGGCACGCTGGAAGAAGGGCCGCACATCGGCGAAGGCCCAGCCGGCATTGCCCTCGGCGGCCCAGCGGTCGTAGTCGCCCGGGTGTCCACGTGTGTAGACCATTGCGTCCACCGCGCTCGAGCCGCCGAGCACCTTGCCGCGCGGCTGGTCGCCGGTGCGCCCGTTCAGGCCAGGCTGCGGCACGGTAGCGAAGTTCCAGTGGAACCGGCCGGTGCGCTCCAGCACGGCGACCGCGGCCGGGCAAGCGATCAACGGGCTCTCGCCGGACGGCCCCGCCTCGAGCAGCGCGACCCGCACCGACGGATCTTCGCTCAGGCGGCCGGCCAGCACGCAGCCGGCCGAGCCGGCGCCCACGATCAGATAGTCGAAGGTGTCAGACATGCGACGGACAGGAGCAGGGGGGCGAAGTTGGCACGTTTTATGATGGTCTCCAAGACAATCCATTCACTTTAAGGAGTTTCCCCATGAGCAGCCCCACCCTTGCGAAAATCACCACCGTGGGCGTCGTCGGCGCGGGCACCATGGGCAACGGCATCGCGCAGGCGTGCGCCGTGTCCGGCATCGACGTGATCATGGTCGATATCTCGCAGGAGGCCGTGGCCAAGGGCCTGGCCACCGTGGCCGGCAGCCTGGACCGGCTGATCAAGAAGGAAAAGATCACCGAGGCCGACAAGGCCGCCGCGCTGGCGCGCATCAAGACCTCCACCGACTATGCGGAATTCAAGGCGGCGCAACTCGTCATCGAAGCCGCCACCGAAAACCACGGCCTCAAGGTCAAGATCCTGCAGCAGCTCGACGGGCTGCTGGCGCCCGAGGTGCTGATCGCCTCCAACACCTCGTCGATCAGCATCACCAAGCTCGCCGCCGTGACCAGCCGCGCCGACCGCTTCATCGGCATGCACTTCTTCAACCCGGTGCCGATGATGGCCCTGGTGGAGATCATCCGCGGGCTGCAGACCAGCGACGCCACGCACGACGCTGTGCACGCGCTGGCCACGGCCCTGGGCAAGACGCCGATCACGGTGAAGAACGCGCCCGGCTTCGTGGTCAACCGCATCCTGGTGCCGATGATCAACGAAGCCCTGTTCGTGCTGGCCGAGGGCCTGGCCACGCCCGAGGACATCGACGCCGGCATGAAGCTCGGCTGCAACCAGCCGATCGGCCCGCTGGCGCTGGCCGACATGATCGGCCTGGACGTGTGCCTGGCGGTGATGGAGGTCTACCTCAACGAGTTCGGCGACAGCAAATACCGGCCGTGCCCGCTGCTGAAGGAAATGGTGGCCGCTGGCCGGCTCGGCCGCAAGACGGGCCATGGCGTCTACAAGTACTGAAACCGGTGACCCTGCGCCATGCAGGGTTTCTTGTAGCAATTAAATTGATCGCAATTCAATTGCCAGCTACAATCCAGCCATGCCCACCAAAGACGCCACCGCCAACCCGATGCTGCTGCTGGACAACCAGCTGTGTTTCGCGCTGTATTCGGCGTCCTTGGCCATGACCAAGGTCTACAAGCCTTTGCTCGAGGAACTGGGCCTCACCTATCCGCAATACCTGGCGATGCTGGTGTTGTGGGAACGTGACGGCCTGATGGTCTCCGAGCTCGGCGAGCGGCTTTGCCTGGATTCCGGCACGCTCACGCCGCTGTTGAAACGGCTGGAGGCCGCCGGGCTGATCAGCCGGGTGCGCGACGTGAACGACGAACGCAGGGTGCACATCCGCCTGACGGCCGCAGGGCGCAAGCTCAAGGTGCCGGCGGGCCGCATCCCGGGCTGCATTGCCGAAGCCAGCCAGTGCAGCATTCCCGAGCTGGTGGCGCTCACGCAGCAGATCCAGCAACTGCGCGGCCGGCTCACTGCCTGAATTTTTCAACCCGCTTCATCCGAAGCATTTTCCAAGGAACCACCATGCCTACCAAACTCGACAAAGTGCTCTACACCGCCCACGCCCACACCACCGGCGGCCGCGACGGCCAATCCGCCACCGACGACGGCAAGCTGAGCGTCAAGCTCGCCCCGCCGAAGGAACTGGGCGGCAACGGTGACGGCACCAACCCCGAGCAACTGTTCGCCGCTGGTTATTCCGCTTGCTTCCTGGGCGCCATGAAGCACGTGGCCGGCCTGAAGAAGATCACCGTGCCCGCCGACACCAGCATCGACGCCAGCGTTTCTATCGGCCCGATTCCCGCCGGTTTCGGCATCGCCGCCAAACTGGTCATCAGCCTGCCCGGCATGGACAAGGCTGCGGCCAAGGACCTGGTGGATGCCGCTCACGGTGTCTGCCCGTATTCGAACGCCACGCGCGGCAACATCGAAGTCGAACTGGTGATTGCCGAGTAAATAAGCTCACCCCCAGGTTGGCTCACTGCGTGTAGCCGCCCACCCCCTTGCAGGGGGCAACACCAGCGGCCCGGCGAAGCCGGTTCCGCGGTGTTCTGGAATGAGGCAGCGCCGTGCTTCGCTGTTGAGCCTTTCGGCGGCGACAATCGGGGCATGTCTTCTTCCGATACCAGTGCTGCCCATCCCTACCAAAGCCTCACGCCGGACGTCGTGCTCGACGCGCTGGCTGGCGTTGGGCTGTACGGCGACGGGCGGATCACCGCGCTGAGTTCCTACGAGAACCGCGTCTACCAGATTCGCCTGGAAGACGGCAGCACCGTGGTCGCCAAGTTCTACCGGCCGGAGCGTTGGAGCCGTGCGCAGATCCTGGAAGAACATGCCTTCGCGGCCGAGCTCATGGCCGACGAGATCCCGGCGGTCGGCCCGCTGGTGCTGAACGGCGCCACGCTGCACGACTTCGGCGGCTTTGCCTTCAGCGTGAGCCCGAGCCGTGGCGGCCGCGCGCCCGAACTGGACGATTTCGAGGTGCTCGAATGGATCGGCCGCTTTCTCGCGCGCATCCACAGCGTGGGTGCGCGCCAGCCCTTCGTGCACCGGCCGTCGCTGGACCTGCAGACCTTCGGCACTGCTTCGCGTGATTGGCTGCTGGGCCACCAGATGATCCCGATGGACGTGCAGAGCGAATGGCAGGCCGCATGCAACGAAGCTCTTGATTTGATAGCGGCCAGCGCTTTATCCACCTGCGCTTCAGGCCAAAATGATGCTCAAATAACGCGCTTGCGGCTGCACGGCGACTGCCACCCCGGCAACATCCTGTGGACACCCACCGACCGGCCCGAAGGCGGCCCGCACTTCGTCGACCTCGACGACGCGCGCACCGGCCCGGCCGTGCAAGACCTGTGGATGCTGCTCAGCGGCGACCGCGCCCAGCGCACGCTGCAGCTCAGCGGCCTGATCGACGGCTATGAGCAGTTCCGCAGCTTCGACCGCCGCGAACTCGCCCTGATCGAGCCGCTGCGCACGCTGCGCCTGATCCACTACAGCGCCTGGCTGGCCCGGCGCTGGGGCGACCCGACGTTCCCGATCAACTTCCCGTGGTTCGGCACCAGCGACTACTGGGTCGGGCAGGTCAACATGCTGACCGAGCAGATCGAGGCCATGCAGGAAGAGCCGCTCTACGTATGAATCCGGCGCTCGCCCGGTCGCGCGCAATGGTGCGGCCGTCCTTCCTGCCGGTGTTGCCGCCGCGCGGTGCGCCCTGGCCCGAATGGCGGGAAGCGTTGGCCTTCCTCGGCTACAGCCTGGGCAACTACCTCGTGCTCAACGTGGTGGAAGATCCGGCCTGGCTGGCCTTGGCTTTCTGCTGAGGCGAAGCCTCAATGTCTCGGCGGCGGGTTCGCCGGCGCAGCGTTCGGATCGTAGATCACCGTGCCCGTGCCTACGCCGGCACGCACGCGGGCACCGCCGCCTACGCCGGTGCTGACGCCCACCCCCGCGCCCGCCGAGACCTGGCCGCGCTGGTTCACGCCGACGCCCACGCCGACCGGCCCGACCCCCGTGCCCAGCCCCAGGTTCACATCGCCACCGGAATTGACACCGACGCCGATCGACACGCCGGGAAACAGCGGAACGCTGATGCCTGCACCGGCGGCACAGCCGGAGAGAAAGCCCGCGGCCAGCGACAACATGGCGAGGCGACGGACCAAGGACAGGGACACGACAGGATGCATGGGCGCGATGCTACCGACAGTTCACACGAAGGCGGTATCCGAATGTTGCGCCCAGCAAAAAGGCCGGGTCGCCCCGGCCTCCCGTCGCGATGCGGTCGATCCCCGGATCAGACCAGCAGCGCGTTCACCCGCTTCACGTAAGCCGCCGGATCGGCCGGCATGCCGCCCTCGGCCAGCAGCGCCTGGTCGAACAGGATGTTGGCCAGGTCGTTGAAATGCACCGAGCCGTCGAGCTTCTTCACCAGCGGATGCTCGGCGTTCACTTCCAGCACGGGCTTGACCTCGGGCGCGCTCTGGCCGGCCTGTTTGAGCATGCGCGCGAGCTGGGTGCTCATGCCGCCGTCCTGTACCACCAGGCAGGCCGGTGAATCGACGAGACGCGTGGTCACGCGCACGTCCTCGGCCTTGTCCTTCAAGGCTTCCTTGAGCTTGGCAAGCAGTGGCTTGAAGGTCTCGGCGGCTTCTTCGGCGGCTTTCTTCTCGTCTTCGTCGAGCAGCTTGCCCAGGTCGACCGCGCCCTTGGCCACGGACTGCAGCGGCGTGCCGTCGAATTCGTTCAAGTAGTTCAGCGCCCATTCGTCCACGCGGTCGGTCATCAGCAGCACTTCGATGCCCTTCTTCTTGAAGACTTCGAGTTGCGGGCTGCTCTTGGCGGCGGCGGCGTTGTCGGCCGTGATGTAGTAGATGGCCTCCTGGCCTTCCTTCATGCGCGCCTTGTAGTCGGCGAAGGACACGCTCACCGTGTCGCTGGTGGTGCTGGCAAAACGCAGCAGCTTGGCCAGGCGGTCGCGGTTGGCGAAGTCTTCGCCCAGGCCTTCCTTCAGCACGGCGCCGAATTCGGCGTAGAAGGCGCTGTATTTGCCGGCTTGCGCCTTGTCTTCCTCGCTCACCACGTCGGTGACTTCGGCGTCGGCCTTGGCTTCAGGCAGCTTGTCGTGCTTGGCCAGATCCTCCAGCATGCCCAGCACGCGCTTGGTGCAGCCTTCGCGGATCGCCTTCACATCGCGGCTTTCCTGCAGCAGTTCGCGGCTCACGTTGAGCGGCAGGTCGCTCGAATCGACCACGCCCTTCACAAAGCGCAGGTAGCTCGGCAGCAGCGCCTCGGCGTCGTCCATGATGAAGACGCGCTTCACGTAGAGCTTGAGGCCGCCTTTCTTGTCGCGGTTCCACAGGTCCATGGGTGCCTTCGCCGGCACGTAGAGCAGCTGCGTGTATTCGGTGCTGCCTTCGACGCGGTTGTGCGTGTAGGCCAGCGGCGCTTCGTGGTCGTAGCTGATCTGCTTGTAGAACTCGTTGTATTCCTCGGGCGTCACGTCCTTCTTGGCGCGGCTCCACAAGGCGCTGGCCTTGTTGACGGTTTCCCACTCGTCGGTGGTGACCATCTCGCCGCCCTTGTTGTCCTCGCCTTCCTTCCACTCTTCCTTGCGCATCAGGATGGGCAGGGAGATGTGGTCGGAGTACTTGCCGATGACGGACTTGAGCTTCCAGGTGCTGAGGTAGTCGGTCGCGTCCTCGCGCAGGTGCAGGATGACGCTGGTGCCGCGCGGCGCGCGTTCGATGGTTTCCACCTCGAAGTCGCCAGTGCCGCCGCTGATCCAGCGCACGCCTTCATTGGCCGGCAGGCCGGCGCGGCGCGATTCCACAGTGATCTTGTCGGCCACGATGAAGCCCGAATAGAAGCCCACGCCGAACTGGCCGATGAGCTGCGCATCCGACTTCTGGTCGCCGCTCAGCTTGCCCATGAATTCCTTGGTACCGCTCTTGGCGATGGTGCCCAGGTTGGCGATGGCCTCGGCTTCGGACAGGCCGATGCCGTTGTCGGTGATGGTCAGCGTCTTGGCTTCCTTGTCGAAGGTCACGCGCACTTCGAGGTTGGGCGCGTCCTCGTACAGGGCGGCGTTGTTCAGGGCTTCGAAGCGCAGCTTGTCGCAGGCGTCGGACGCATTGGAGATCAGCTCGCGCAGGAAGATCTCGGGATTCGAATACAGCGCGTGCGTCACGAGGTGCAGCAGCTGGGCGACTTCGGCCTGGAAGGACAGTGTTTGTTTGGTCATGTTGGTTCGCAAAAGGTGGACAGCAAAAAGCGTCGGTGACGCATGTTGATGACAGCCTCCAATTATGGCCCGCCGGTGGCAGTTCAAGGCCCCCTGCGCGCGTCCAGTGCAAGGAACGAATGCGCTGTATCTGGTATGCGGATAACGAATTGATTAAAAATTCGTATGCAAACTGTGAATTTATCAACTAAAGTAAGCCGTTTTGCCGAATCGATGGCGCAGCTCTTGCCCGTCGGCAACGAAGATGCGGCCCGCGCTTCCACGGGGGAAACCGGGGGGTGCGCCATCCCAAGCAAGCAACCAACAAAAGGAATCAATACATCATGGACAGCAATCTCAAGAAATGGTCGGCCGAGTTTCTGGGCACCTTCTGGCTCACCTTCGGTGGCTGCGGCAGTGCGGTGCTGGCGGCCGCGTTTCCGGGCGTGGGCATCGGCCTGCTCGGCGTGTCGCTTGCTTTCGGGCTGACCGTGGTGACCGGCGCCTATGCGTTCGGCCCCATCTCCGGCGGGCACTTCAACCCGGCGGTGTCCATCGGGCTGGCCGTGGGCAAGCGCTTCCCGGCTGCCTCCTTGCCGGGCTACATCATTGCCCAGGTGTTGGGCGCGATCGCCGCAGCCGCGTTGCTCTATTTCATCGCCACGGGCAAGATCACCGGCCCGGTCGACGTCGGCGGATTCGCGAGCAACGGCTACGGTGAACTCTCGCCGGGCAAATACAGCCTGGCGGCCGTGTTCGCCACCGAAGTGGTCATGACCGCGATCTTCCTCATCGTGATCCTCGGCGCCACGGCGAAGCGGGCCGCCGGTGGTTTCGGCGGCTTGGCCATCGGCCTGTGCCTGACGCTGATCCACCTGGTGTCGATCCCGGTGTCCAACACCTCGGTGAACCCCGCCCGCAGCACCGGCCCGGCGCTGTTCGCCAAGACCGCGGCCATGGGCGACCTGTGGCTGTTCTGGGCGGCCCCGATCGCCGGCGCCATCCTCGGCGCCATCATCTACAACGTCCTGCTGAGCGAGGACTGAAGCGAGGGCTGATCGTCCGACCCGGGCAGCGGCCACACCGCCTGCCCGCCCACCGCGAACAGGCGCCGCCCAGGCTGGGGCGGTACCGTCCAGCTTCCGGTGAATTCCCCGAAAGCCGGCAACACCGCCTGGTCGGCGTCGAAACAGAAACACGGCAGGCGCAGCCGGTCGCGTCCCAGGCCGCGTAGGTGCAATGCCGGATGCACGTGGCCGGCCAGCACGTAATGCGTCGCATGGGCCTGCGGGTGGTGACAACACGCGAATGGGCCGAGCAGCCAGGGTTCGGTCACGACCTCGATGGCGAGCGACGCGGGCGGATCGCCTGCACGTTTGTCGTGGTTGCCGCGGACCAGCACCATCGCCAGTTCGGTATGCCGGCCGCGCCAGTCGGCCAGCGCTTCCAGCAGGCTCGGGGTGCGCGAGCCGGGCGCATGCAGAAAGTCGCCGAGGAACACCAACTGCGCGGGCACGAGCGACGCGACGAGCCGGTCGAGCCGGGCCAGGTTCTCCTGCGTGGTGCCGCCAGGCACGGGTTGGCCGAGCGCGCGGTACGCCGCGGCCTTGCCCAGGTGCAGGTCGGCGATCCACAAAACGCGCCGCGCCGGCCACCACAGCGCGCGCTCGGGCAGCAGCCACAGGGTTTCACCCGCGCAGGCGATCACCAGATGGTTCGGCGTTGGGTTGTCGGTGCGGCCTTGCATGGGCGGCATCATGACCCGGTTCGCCGCCTGCGCGTTCGCGGCGCACGCGGCCCGGTGGCGCGCGGCTCCTCGTTGAAGCCGACCGCCTCATGCACCTGCTCCGAAGTCTCGTCGCCCGACGGCGCGGCGCCGGCGGACTTTTCGAGCTGCTGCACCATGCGCGCGATGCGGTCGGCCAAGGATTCGTTGCTGAGCTTCTCGCGGAAGCGCTCGACCATCAGCGGAAATGCGAACGGCGTGGCGCGCACCGGCCGGCACAGCACCAGCCGCTGGCCCTGCATGCGGGCCAGGCTGTCGGCCAGGCGCTGGATGTCGAGTTCGTCCTGCAGCAGTTCCTGCTCGGCCTGGCGCAGCAGGCCGTTGGCCGGGTCGTACTTGCGGAACACCTCGTAGAACAGCGCGGAAGAAGCCTGCAGTTGCTTGTTGCTGCGGCGCTCGTTCGGATGGCTCTGGAAGATCAGACCCGAGACGCGCGCGATCTCGCGAAACCGCCGCCGCGCGAGTTCGCTGGCGTTCAGGCTGCCGAGCACCTCGGTCAGCAGCGTATCGAGGGGCGCAGGCGCCAGCAATTGCGGCAGCAGGCTCGCCCAATCGAGCTCGGTGGCGCTCAGCAGCTCGAAACCGTAGTCGTTCACCGCGATGGAGAATGTGCCCGCCTGTTCCCGCGCGGCGCGCCAGGCGATCAGGCTGGCCAGGCCGATGTGCACGTGGCGGCCGGCGAAAGGGTAGAGGAAGAGGTGCCAGCCCTCGCGGCTGTGCAGCACCTCGGCCAGCAGCGTGTCGGGCGTGGGCAGGGCCGACCAGTCCTGCTGCAGTTCCAGCAAGGGCTGGACGCTGCGCATCTCAGGGCTGTCGTAGTGCCGTGCGGCGGCTTCCGCCATGAGCTGCACCATGGCGTCGGCCAGGGTGTTGGACAAAGGCATGCGTCCGCCGTTCCAGCGCGGGATCGTGGCGCGGCCCGGCGGCGCGCGTTTCACATAGGCGGTCATTTCGTGCACCTTCACGAGCTCCAGCGCGCGGCCGGCGAACACGAAGCAGTCGCCGGGCTTCATGCGGGCGACAAAACTTTCCTCCACGGATCCGAGCCGCGCGCCGCCCGCGCCACCGCCGCCGCTGTAGAACTGCACGCGCACGCTGGCATCGCTGGTGATGGTGCCGATGTTCATGCGGTGGCGCCGCGCAAGCCGCGCATCGGGCACGCGCCAGACACCGTGTTCATCGGGCACGACGCGGTGGTAATCGGGATACACGGCCAGCGATGGGCCACCCTGTCGCACGAAGTCCAGGCACCACTGCCAGTTCTCGGTGGACAGGTGCCGGTAGGCGGCGGTCTGCCGCACTTCGTCCAGCAGGGCGCCTGGCTCGAAGCCGCCGCCCAGCGCCACGGTCACCAGGTGCTGAACCAGTACGTCCAGCGGCTGCTGCAGCGGTCGCCGCGCTTCGATGCGGCCGGCCCGCACCGCCACGCGCACCGCCGCCGCCTCCACCAGTTCCAGGCTGTGGGTCGGCACCAGGGTGATGCGCGAAGGACGCCCCGGCGCATGACCGGAGCGGCCCGCGCGCTGCAGCAGACGCGCCACGCCCTTGGCCGAACCGATCTGCAGCACCTGCTCCACCGGCAGGAAGTCCACGCCGAGATCGAGGCTCGAGGTGCACACCACCGCCTTGAGTTGTCCGGCCTTGAGCCCGGCCTCGACCCAGTCGCGCACCTCGCGGTCCAGCGAGCCGTGGTGCAGTGCGATCAGCCCCGCCCAGTCGGGCCGTGCCTCGAGCAGCGCCTTGTACCAGATCTCCGACTGCGACCGCGTGTTGGTGAACACCAGCGTGCTGGCGCAGGGCTCGATGTGAGCGATGACCTGCGGCAGCATCTGCAGGCCGAGATGGCCGGCCCAGGCGAAGCGTGCCATGCGCGCGGGCAGCAGTGTGTCGATGGTCAACTGCTTGGTGAGCTTGCCCTGGACCAACAGGCCTGCCTCGGCGCCTTCCATCGGCGTGCCGAGCAGCGTGTCCATGGCTTCGTCGAGGTTGCCCAGCGTGGCCGACATGCCCCAGATCCGAAGTGCCGAATTCCAGCGGCGCAGCCGTGCCAGCGCGAGCTGCACCTGCACGCCGCGCTTGTTGCTCAGCAACTCGTGCCATTCGTCCACCACCACCATGCGTACGCTCGACAAGACCTCGCGCGCATCGGCACGCGCCAGCATCAGCGACAGGCTTTCGGGCGTGGTGACGAGGGCCGTGGGCAGCCGGCGGGCTTGTGCGCTGCGTTGCGCCGCGCTGGTGTCGCCGGTGCGCAGGCCAATGGTCCACGGGCGCAGGCCCGGCACCTGTGCGTGCAATGCGGCCAGCGAGGCTTGCAGCGTGCGTTCGGTGTCGGCGGCGAGTGCGCGCATCGGCGTGAGCCACAGCACGGTGAGCGGCGCCGGGCCCTTGCCGGCATCCTGCCGCGACGAGAAGGCCTGCAACGCGCCCAGCCACGCCGCGTAGGTCTTGCCCGCGCCGGTGCTGGCGTGCAGCAAGCCCGAGCGCCCCGCGGCCACCGCGCGCCACACGCCGCGCTGGAAGGGGAACGCCTTCCAGCCGCGAGTCTCGAACCAGGCGGCCAGGGCGGCGGAAACCTCACGCGCGGTGGATGGGTATCTCATGTCCACCCCACATGCGGCCGGCCGGCACAAAGCTCAAGTCAGGCCCTCGCGCTCGGCCACCGAACGTTCGTCCAGGCACCACACGTCGAGCCGGAAGTCGGGTTCGATCAGCGCGCAAAGGCGTTGCAGCCGGAGTCCCGCATGCAGCCTTTCATGGACTTCGTCTCCGTTGAAGCCGCAACCTTCGATCAGCCGGCGCCAGTGGCATGCCACGACCGTGCCGCCGGGCTTCAATGCGGCCCGTGTGCGCAGCATCAGCGCCGCCAGCTGGTTGGCGTCGAGATAGTAGGCAAGCTCGCTGATCACAATCAGGTCGAAGCTTTCGTCGGGCCAGGCGTCGGGCATCCAGCCCTGCCGGGCCTCGGCCTGCGGCCAGTCGGCCAGGCGCTGGCGGGCCAAGGCCACCGCCTTGTCGGACCCATCGATGACCAGCAGGCGATCGCAGCGAGGCGCGAGGGCAGCGGACAGTTCGCCATTGGCGCATCCCGGCTCGAAGATGCTGCCGTAGCGTCGAGCCGGCAGGCAGGCCAGCGTGAGCGCGCGTTTGCGTTCTTCGTACCAGCGGGTCTTGAAGCGCCATGGGTCGTCGCTCTGTGCGAACAGCCCTTCGAAATAATCGGCATCGGGGGCGGGTGTGCGCATGGTCAGGCGAAGAAGAATTCGGTGCGGCGTGCGACGCGGTCCAGGATGGTCGGTCCGAGCACCGGCCAGGCCTCGATGCCGTCGCGGGGCGCGAGTTGGCTCGCATGCGCAGCCAGCGCCTGGCGCTTGGCCGCGAGGGCGGTTTCGTCGAGATCGAATCCCATGAGCCGGTGCCAGGGCAGCCGTGGATCGCCTGGCTCGGCCCAGTGCCACATCCATACCGGCGCCTCCATGAAGCGGCAGCCCGTGCGGGCGCAGACCGTGGCCACCGCGCGGCCCGTGGCTTCGTGGTCCGGGTGGCCGTCGAGTCGCCAGGTGCTGACCACCACGTCGGTGGGCTGCAGCACGAGGTGCAGACCCGAGACCAGCTTGGACAGGTTGCGCTCCACCCGACCGTCGGGCAGGCCGAAGCGCGCAATGTCGCCACGGCGCAGGCCCAGCGTCTGCAGACCTTCGCTGCTTTCCACGCGGCGCGTGCGTGCGAGATCGGCCGGCGTCAGCGTGGACGATCCGGCGTGGCTGGCCTCGCCATCGGTCACGGCGACCACCAGGCACGCGCCGCCGCGGGCCGTGTGGCTGGCCAGCAGGCCGCCGCAGGCCAGCACCTCATCGTCCGGATGGGGCGCCACCACCACCAGGCGCACGCCCTGCGGCAGCCATTCGTTGAGCGACAGCCGGCGTGCCGCGGCCAGGCCGGGCCAGCCCAGCCAGTCGGCCTCGGGCGTGCCTCCGCCCTCGATGCGGCGCGACAGTTGGGCGGCCGCTTCACCTATAACGTCCATGGAGATTCTTTCCTCTGGGTCAGCCGCTCGCCGAGCGCGGCGAAGTCGCGCTCGGCATGGCTTTGGCGGATATAGACCGGCAGGTCTGCCGCGGCCCGCGCAAAACGCGCATCGCGGCAGAACGGCGTGGCGCCGAGGGCGCGGCCGACTTCGTCGAGCACCAGGCGGGCCGTCGACTCGGCGGATTGCCGTGCCCGCAACGTCACGGTCGATGCATCCTCGGTGGGGTGAACGTCGATCCAGATCGCGGTCTCGCGCAGGAGTGCGGCGGTGGCCCGAAGGCCCACGTCGATGCGGCCCAAAGCGGCCAGCCGGAAGGGTTCGGGGCGCGCCGCAACGGCCTGGTGCAGGGCTTCGGCGAGCGTCAGGGTGCCGCCATACCAGCATGCCGCGATGCCGGCGCCGCCTTGCCAGAAGCCGGGCCGCTGCAAATAGTCGCCGGGCTTGCCGATGAGCCGGGCTGGGGCCTTGTCGAAACGAACGTCCAGGCTCGCGCTGTCGGCCATGCCGACCGCGCACCAGTGTTGCGCCGAGACTTCGATGCCGCCTTGTCGCATCGACACGGCAACGAGTTGCGGTCCGCTGCCATCCGCCAGCCATGCCGTCAGCAGGCCATGGCTGACGCTGGCTGCACCGGAGCACCAGGGCTTGTGGCCGCGCAACGCGACGCGGCCGTCACCGTCGATGTCGATCAGCACACGCTGGCCCGGCGGTTCCGCGGCCCAGGTGCCCCAGATCGCATCGTCGGGTGCGGCATCGCCGGCGGCCAACTCTTGCAATACGGCCAACGCGTCGGTATGGCCTTCGTACAGCTTGGCCAGGGACAAGTCATGTCTCGCCACGGCCGCAAGGGCCTGCCAACGGGCCAGCGTGGCGCCGCTGCCGGGCAAGGGAAGGTGGTCCAGGCCGAGTGCCACCAGTTCGGCGAGCTGGCCGGCAGGCGTGCCCTCGCCATCCATCCGGGTCAGCGTGGCGCGCAATGTGTCGATCTGCGGCCAGGGCTCGGTGCGGTTCATGCCGGGAGCCCCCTGTGCATAGGGATCAAGCCCGAAGCCACGCGTTCCAGCGTGGCACCGAACCCCCCGGGCGCCCGGTAGCCGGGCCGCGCACTCGTCACCACCCGCGGTGCGGCCGACCAGGCAATCGAGGCCCCATGGTCGCGCAGTGCGTTCACCAGGGCCACGTCTTCGCTGCTGGCCAGCGATTGGAAGCCGCCCACGCGGCGGTAGGCTTCCGCGCTCACGCCAAGGTTGGCACCGTGGATGTGGGCATGCCCGTCCGCGTCGGTGTAGGTGGCATCGAAATGGCGCCGCATCGACTGACCGTAACCGCCCCAATCCGCGATCTCGATCGTGCCGCACACCGCATCGCTTTGCTGCGCCAACTGATCGGCGATCCAGTCGGGCGCGACGACGGTGTCGGCATCGGTGAAGGCCAGCCAGCGGGCACCGGCGGCCAGCGCGAGTTCTGCGCCTTCGGCGCGCGCCAGACCGACATTGCGTGCGTTCACCGACAGCGTCACTGCGCCGAATTGCCGGGCGATGCAGGGCGTGGCATCGGTGCAGGCGTCGAGCGCCACCACCAGCAGCACGGCCTCGTCCTCGAGCCGCGGGCACCGCGCGGCGATCAGCAGCGACTGCAGGCAGGCGGCGATGTGTTCTTCTTCGTCATGGGCCGGGACAACGATGCCGATCATGGGGGAGCTCCAGGCGTGAAAGCCTCTGGTCTAGGGTCAATACAAGGGTCGATGGGTTCGACACCTAAATTAACCAGGCGCTCGCCTGCCGGTTGTGGGGGCGGGGCGCTGTGCCTTGTAGGCCGAAGGCGGGTGGCGCGCCTGCCCAGGGGCTGATGCCGTCCTACATCAGGTCGGGCGTGCGCCGGCGCCAAGCGCGGCCGATGCGGGGCTAACCTGCCAGTCCCGCGCAGCAGCGCGACCCAAGGATGCCCCGTGGATGTGCTCGATCTTCTTCAATGGCCGGCGATGGTGCTGAGCATCGTGGCGTCGTGGCTGGTGGCTTCGAACGCCAAGCGCCGGCGCGGCTGGGGCTTCTGGATCTTCATCGCGAGCAACGTCGCGTGGGTGGTTTGGGGCCTGCACACGGGTGCGACCGCCCTGGTGGTCCTGCAGTTCTGCCTGGCGGCGATGAACATCCGCGGTGTCTTCAAGGCCGAGAAGACCTGACCGGGTGCCGATGCGCACGGAGCCGGGCCCGTCAGGCCAGCTCGAAGACGATATCCTGCGCGCCTTCCCACAGCACCTTGGTGCCGAGTGCGCGAAGCTGTTCCTTGCCGTCGACGATGGTCAGGAAATGGTTGCCGGCCAACTGGCCCATCTTGCTGGCGAAGCTGCAGCTGCCGTAGGCCAGGATGATCTCGGTTTCGCTGTAGCCACCCGGGTAGAACAGGATGTCGCCCACCGAAGGGTGGCTGGTGTGGTTCTCGAAGCCCACGCCGAGTCTGAACTCGCCCATGGGAATCCAGCAGCCTTCGCCGCTCCAGCGCACGTGGATGAGCTTCTGCCGGTAGGGCAACAGCTTGAGGAATGCGGCCACGGTCTCGGGCGCGTCGGCATGTGTCTCGGCGATGAAGCGGAAGCCGCCGGCGGTGATGGCAATGCGGGTCATGGTGTCGTGTCCTGTGGGTACGTTGCCGCAACTGGCTCAGCAACAGCCGCGGGCGTTCGCTCGTACGCCGGGCTCGCGGAGAACCCGGCGGGTGGCGCTTGTTCGGCGATCGTACCCTGGTCCATGCAGATCCGAGATTCCGCGATGGCCTCAGAGAGCGCCGATCCAGCAGGCGCGCTGGATCGCGGCCATCTTGTTGTCGGCCTGCAGCTTGGCCATGGCGTTGCCGAGGTGGTAGTTCACAGTGCGTTCCGAACAAGCGAGACGGGTGGCGGTGGCGCGGGCCGTGAGCCCTTCGAAGGCCAGCGCCAGGCATTCCACCTCGCGCGGCGTGAGCGGGCTGCGCAGTCGCACCAGCGCACGCCGCACGCTGGGCCAGATGTTCAGGGCCGACCAGGCCAGCGCCGCCGCTTCGGTGCGGTCGTGCAGCGCGCGCGGGCTGAACATGAAACATTCAAACGCGCGCTCGGCCGGCAACGGAAAGGCCACGCGCACCACGGTCTGGAAGCCATGCGCGAGCCACTGCGTGCGCCAGGGCTGGACCTGGTTCGGGTCGGACTTGGCAATGTGCTGCCATGCCACCAGCGGTGCGTCGGCATGGCGCCAGCGCGCGCCGAAGTCACTGCTCTGCGCCAGGCTGCGGGCGGCATCGAACAGCCGGGTCGGCGAGGCGGCCACTACCTGCCGGTCGTCCATGCGGCCGAACGGGTCGGGGCCCAGAACCACGACCGCCTCGACGGAGAATTCGTGGAGTGCGCGCAGCCAGTCGGCCAACAGGTCCATCAAGTCGGCACTGTCAGACTTGACAGGCGGTGCGGATGGAGGGATTCCTAACTGGCCGGACAATGCCATGACAAAAGCTTCCTTTTTTTGTATACGATGAGTCTCTCCCTGTTCCAGAGCCCTGGCTCCATCGTCGCACTCGACGACGATCCCGACTACCTGGCAATGCTATCGCTGGTCGCGCCGAAGGAGTGGTACGTCCGGTTTTTTGTTCACACGGAAGAGTGCATCCGGCAGCTGCAACTCGAGCCGCCGCTGTGGGAAGCCGACGCTTGGGCGCAACAGGAACTTGTCGACAACTGGCGACAAACCGGCGCGCCCTTGATCCCGCAGATTCTGCGCTACTGGAGCCGCTTCGCGCGCCGCCGGTACGGGCTGACCCAGGTTTGCGTGGTCGACTATTCCATGCCCGAGATGAATGGGCTGCAGATGCTCGGGGAGCTCGTCGACTGGCCGGGCATGCGCGTGCTGTTGACCGGCCAGGCCGACGAACAGATCGCGGTGCAGGCCTTCAACCGCGGACTCATCGAACAGTTCATTCCCAAACATGCCACCGACGTATCGCGCCGCCTCATCGACGCGCTGGTGCGGTTGCAGCGGCTGGCCAGCGGCCAGGCGTCGCAGGTGTGGCGCGGCACTCTCACCCCGATGCAGAACGCGCTGTTGCGCCAGCCCTCCATCGCGCGTGCGATCGGCGACCTCATCCTGTCCCGATGGGTGGAATACGTGGTCATCGGCGCGCCCTTCGGTGTGCTCGGGCGCGACGCCGATGGCAACGTCGGATGGCTGCAGCTCGAGCCGTCGACCGGGCTCGAGGAGTTGGCCGAGATGGCCGAGTCGGTGGGCGCGAAGGCCGAACAGCTCGAAGCCATCCGGGAAGGCCGGACCCTGATCGACATCGAACTCGGCCAGGCACTCGGGCGCAGCGACGACCCCGCCTTCGGCGAAGCCTTCGAAATCGGCCCGGACGACACCTTGCTCGGCGCCCTGTTCGCCGTACCCGAGGCGTTCACCCCCGGCAACGACGGCGGTTACAACCAGTGGCTCGCGGCGCAGCCCGCACGGGTCATCCGACGTTGACGCCATCGGCGCTAATCAACGCGGTCTTGCCGTAGAAACCCTATGCCCATCCGGCCGGGCCCTGTCACATCTGACAGGGTGGGTGGATCCGGAGTCGCCTCAAACCCTTGACGAGGCGCCTTCGCGGCGCTCCAGCTTCTTCAGCCTTGTTTCCAGGGCAAGCCGTGGAACCGCCATCCGCCCTTGTGCCCGCGGTGGCCTTCGCTGTCGGCGTCTCCCTCGAAACCTTCGAGAATGTTGTAGGCCGTGAACCCCAATTCCGTGGCGCGCTTGGCCGCGGCCACCGAGCGCACGCCGCTGCGGCACAACAGGACGGCCTTCCGGCCGCCGGCCAGCGCGGCTTGCAGGCCGGCATCGAAGTCGGCGTTCATCGCCATGCCGGGCCACTGCTTCCAGGCCAGCGCGACGGCGCCGGGCACGAAGCCGACCCATTCGCGTTCGGCGTCGCTGCGCACGTCGATCAGCACGGCCTTGCCGTCCTGCCACCAGCGGTGGGCGAGCTGCGGGGTGACGTCGCCGGCGTAGCCTGCGGCGGGGAGCGGGTTGTCGGTGTCGGGCGTGTTCATGGTTGGCCTTTCGAATGGTTTGCCTGGCAGTTTAAGGAATGCGCTACAAAGGGGCATCAACCCTTCATGAGATGTGTCCATGCCTAATTCTTCGTCCGATCCTTTCGCCACACTTGCCGCCTGGCAACCCGCTGTCACCAAGTCCGGCAAGGCTTTCGACCTGGCGTCCGTTGATCCGGCCGCCAAGCCTTATTCCACCGGCACCAAGGCCGAGGACAAGGCGGCCGTCGAAACCATCGCCGCCGAGATCGACGCGCTGCAGGACATCTTTTTCGCCGACAAGCGTTTCAAGCTGCTGGTCGTGCTGCAGGGGACGGACACCGCGGGCAAGGATGGCACGGTGCGCGGCGTGTTCGGCCGCGTGAGCCCCCTCGGAGTGCGCACCGCGGCATGGAAGGCGCCGACCGAGGAAGAACGTGCGCACGACATCCTGTGGCGCATCCACGAGCGCATGCCCGGCTCGGGCGAGATCATGGTGTTCAACCGCAGCCACTACGAAGACGTGCTGGTGCCGGTGGTCAATGGCTGGATCACGCCGGAGCAGACCGCCGAGCGCTACCGCCAGCTCAACGACTTCGAACGCCTGCTCTGCGAAAGCGGGACCAAGATACTGAAGTTCATGCTGCACATCAGTGCCGACGAGCAGCGCCAGCGGCTGCAGGAGCGCATCGACGACGAGACCAAGCATTGGAAGTTCGCCATCGGCGACCTGGCGGTGCGCAAGCAATGGGCGGACTACCAGAAGGCCTATGCCGCGATGCTCGGTGCCACCAGCACGGCCTGGGCGCCGTGGACGGTGGTGCCTGCCGACTCCAAGACCCACCGCAACCTGATGATCGCCACCGTGGTGCGCGACACGCTCAAAGGCATGGGCCTGCGGTATCCCCCGGCCAAGCCCGAACTCAAGGGCGTAAAGGTCGTATGAAACGATGTTCACGCCAATGGAGGAAGGGAGAACTTCAGCGCAGGTGACGGATGCGTGGCAAGATGCCGCCATCAAAATGATTCCCACAGGAGACAAAGCCGTGGCCACGCTGACCCCCGAAGATATCGCCAACTACCACGAGCGGGGCTACCTGATCCCGCGTTTCACGCTGCCCAAGGCGCGCATCGATCACCTGCGTGCCACGCTTGATCAACTGATCCGCGACAACCCCGGCGTGCGGCCCGAGAAGCTGGTGAGTGCCCACGTGGTGGGGCAGGGCGGCGCTGCGAACCCTGAAGGCGTGAAGGGCAGCAAGGCCTTCCTCGACCTGGCGATGGAGCCCGAGATCCTCGACATGGTGGAGCAGCTCATCGGCCCGGACATCATCCTGTGGGGTTGCCACGTCTTCTGCAAACCCGCGGGCGACGGCCAGGAAACACCATGGCACCAGGACGGCCACTACTGGCCGATCCGCCCGCTGGCCAACGTCACCGTGTGGGTGGCGCTCGACCCGTCCACGCGTGAGAACGGCTGCCTGCGCGTGATCCCCGGATCGCACAAGGCCCAGGTGACGCATGCGCACCTGAAGGAAGACCGCGAGGACCTGGTGCTGTCGCAACGCACCGACACCAGCGCCTTCGACGAGAACGACGCGGTGGACCTGGAGCTGCAGCCGGGTCAGATGTCGATGCACGAGGTCTACATGATCCACGGCGCCGAGGTCAACCGCTCGACCCAGCGCCGTGCCGGCGTGGCACTGCGCTACATGCCGGGCACGTCGGTGTTCGAACGCAACCTGAATCCGGCCGATGGGCAGTCGGGGGTGCCAGTGGCGTTCGCGACACGGCCACTGTGGCTGCTGCGCGGCCAGGACCGGACCGGCCGCAACGACTTCAAGATCGGTTTTCCCGAGGCGTCGCAGCCGGCCTGAGGGCTGCTGCGGGCGTCGGCATCCCACGGCCGGCCCTGCCCGATCTCATGGCGAATCCGCAGCCGCCTGCCGCTGCGCCATGTAGACCTGCAGATGGCAATAGGCCGCGCGCAGCATCGGCGCGGCGATACCGAAACCATCGGCCCGGTGCAGCATGTCGCCCACCACGTCGTCGGCCTCGAGCTGCCGCGCGCCTTGGGCGATGTCGCGCATCATGCTCGCGGCCCAGTTCGACGTCGGGTCGAGCAGTCGGGCTTCCATCTGCTGCAGCGTGGCTTCATCCAAGCCATGGCCGGACGCGGCGGCCACGGCGCCGCACTCGGCCATCGTCTGGCGCATGAGGGCGTTACCGTCGGCTGTGTGCATGATCTCCCCGACCGTGCCCCGCATCAGGCAGCAGGTGGCTGCGGCCGCGCACAACATGGCCCACTTGTTCCACAATGCCTGCTCCACGGCCGTGGTGAGCACGCGTGCGCCGGGGCGCCGGTCGTCCTTGGCGGCAAGGGCGTGGATGCGTTGCACGAGTTCGGCCTGGGTCGGGCTGCGGGCGCCGATGGTCAGGCGCTCCAGGCTGCCGAAGTGGATGATGTCACCGTTCTTCTCGAGCATGGTGGCGACCACCGCGATGCCGCCCAGCACCTTGTCGCGGCCGAAGCGTGCATCGAGCCGTTCATAGGCCTTGAGTCCGTTGAGCAGCGGCAGCACTGCAGCGCCGCCAGCGACAGCGGGTGCGATCGCGTCCATCGCGGAGGGCAGGTCGTAGCCCTTGCAGGTCAGCAGAACGAGGTCGAAGGCGTCAGGTGCCATGCCCTGCAACGTCTGCACGGTCTTCACGGTTTGCCGCACGTCGCCGAGTTCGCTGCGCACCACCAGGCCATCGGCCGCGAGCCGGGCAGCGCGGGCGGGTCGGACGAGAAAGGTCACGTCCGCCCCCGCCTGCAACAGCCGCGCGCCGTAGTAGCCGCCGATCGCCCCCGCGCCCAGTACCAGAATCTTCATGTCTTCACCTTTGTCGAATGGCCGAATGGTGCGGCGGAACGTCGCGCGCGAACCATCGACCGGATGCCACCGCGCCGACCGTGATGGCGCCATACAGCACCATGGCCACTGCCGACACGGCGAAGAAACCGGCGAGCGAGCCCCACGCATGCAACACCAGCCCGCCGCCGCCCACCGTCACCACCAGCCGCACCGCACCCGCGAACAGCGGCCAGCCGAGCCGGCCTGCGCCCTGCGAGGCGAAATACAGTGCGAAGCCCGCGCCGAAGAAGCCGAACACCGGACCGACCGTCCGCAGGTAGGCGCTGCCCGCCGCCAGCATCGGCCCTTCGGCGCCGAACAGCCGCAGCCAGGCTTCGGGCCAGAGGGCGGCCGCCAGGCCGATGCATTCCGCCACACCGAAGGCCAGCGCGCCGCCGGTGAGGGCGATGCGTAGCGCGCGCTGCTGTTGGCCTGCGCCGATGTTGGAGGCGACCATCGCCACCAGCGGTGCGCCGATGCCGAAGGCCACCGGGATCACCAGGTATTCGAGCCGCGCTGCCGTGCCGTAACCGGCGAGTGCGGCCGTGCCCGCATACGTGCCGACGAGGGCGGTGGTGGAGGCGATGAGGGCGTTGGTCAGCAGTGGATTGACCGTGGCCAGGCCGCCGACCGTGAGGATGCGCTGCATCAGGCTGCGCTGCAGCCGTGACCGCACCAGCCGCGCCGGGTTGCGCCCGCTCGCGACATACCAGCCCAGGACGGCGCTGCCCACGGCGTAGTAGGCGAGCATGGCCCAGCCCGCGCCGGCGATGCCCAACCGCGGGAACGGTCCCCATCCGAAGATCAGGCACGGCGACAACGGCACCAGCAACAGCGCGCCGCCGCAGATCACCAGGCCCGGCACCAGCATGTTGCCGGTGCCGCGCACCACGCTTGCCAGGGCGTTCATCACCCACATCAGCACCAGGCCGCCGAACACCACGTTGGAATAGGAAAGCGCCATCGCCACGGCGGCTTGGTCACCCGTGTCCGACACCATGGCCCGGTACAGCGGTGCGCCCCAGGTCAGCAGCAGCACGCTGAACACCAGGCCCAGGGCGGCGTTGAGTGCCAGCGCGTGCCATACCAGCCGGTCGGCCTCGTCCTGCCGGCCGCCACCGAGTGCGCGTGCGATCGCCGAGGAGATGCCGCCGCCCATGGCGCCCTGCGACATGTTCTGCATCAGCATCAGCAGCGGCGTGACCAGCGCTGCGCCGGCCAGCGCCTGGTTGCCCAGCCGCGAGATGAACCAGGTCTCGAGCAGGCCGGTGCCCGACTGCGCCAGCATCATGAGCAGGTTCGGCCAGGCCAGACGCACCAGTGTCGGCGTAATCGGCCCGTGCAGCATGGCGCCGAGGCGGCTGTTGGCGGGCTTGGCGGGCTCGGGGAGCGGCGGCGTGTTTGTTGAATGGATGATGTCCGACATTTATTTTGGATGATGACTATAATTTATGAACGTGTCAACGCTTCCCGCGTCGACCGGGCGTCCCAAGGAAAAAACCATGCCCCGCGTTTCCCGGCAACAGACCGATCACAACCGTGCCGCCATCGAGGAGGCCTCGTCGCGGCTGTTCCGCGAGCAGGGCATCAAAGGCGTGAGCGTGGCCGACCTGATGGGTGCGGCCGGTCTCACGCATGGCGGCTTCTATGGGCACTTCGAATCCAAGGACGCACTCGCCGCAGTGGCCTGCCGCCATGCCTTCGCGCAGTCGGTGGCCCGCTGGGAGAAGCGTGTCGCGGGCAAGTCCTCGCCCGCCGAAGCCCTGGCCGGTCTGGTGGATGGGTACCTGTCGGCGAGCAACCGCAACCATGCCGGCGCGGGTTGCCCGGTGGCCGGGCTGGCCACCGACGTGGCGCGCGAGCCGGCCGACAAGCCGATCCATGCCGCCTACGTGTCTGGGTTGAAGGCCTTGGTCGATGTCATGCTGAGAACGCAGGCCAGTGGCGATCCGGCCGCAGACCGCAGCCGCACGCTGGCGCAGATGTCGACCCTGGTCGGCGCCATGGTTCTGGCGCGGGCCACGCGCGGCGACCCCATCTCCGATGAATTCCTCGACAGCGCCCGCGCGCAACTGCTGCCCGCCGATTCCGTGCCAGCCAGGGTGGCCAAAGTGCGCGGCTGATCCATCCCGTTCTCCAGGCGCCGGCCCGTCGCAGGGCCGGGTTTTTCCACCATTCCCTCTGCTTCACCGCCATGTTCGCTCAACCCGTTTCCGCCTGGCTGCAACGCCGCGGCCTGCATTTCTCGTGGGTCATCGTCGGCATCGTGTTCCTCACGATGCTCACCTCTTCCGCCGCGCTCGGCCTGCCCGGCGCCTTCCTGCAGCCCCTGAGCCGGGAGTTCGGCTGGAACACCGAGCAGATCTCGTCGGCACTTGCCGTGCGGTTTGCGCTGTTCGGCCTGATGGGGCCGTTCGCCGCCATCCTCATGGAGCGTTATGGCCTGCGCCGCGTGGTCTGCACCGCGCTGGTGTTGATCGCCACCGGCCTGGTGCTGGCCACCAGGATGACGGCGCTGTGGCAACTCGTCGCGCTGTGGGGGCTCGTGCTGGGCATGGGTTCGGGCATGACGGCGCTGGTGCTCGGCGCGGTGGTGGCCAATCGCTGGTTCGAAAGCCGCCGCGGCCTGGTGCTGGGGCTGCTCACGGCCAGTTCGGCCACGGGCCAGCTGGTATTCCTGCCCCTGGCAGCGTGGCTCATCGAGCGGTATGGCTGGCGCATGGCGATCGCGCCGGTGTTCACCAGCTGCCTGGTGGTGGCGGGCCTGGCCTTCTGCTTGTTGCGCAACCGGCCTCAGGAGCTCGGCCTGGCCGCGTATGGTGGTGACCCGAGCACGGCCCATGCGCCTGCGCCGGCCCGCATGCTCGGCTTCATGGAGCCGCTGCGCGTGCTGGGCAGCGTATCGAAAAGCCCCACGTTCTGGATTCTGTTCGGCACCTTTTTCGTCTGCGGCCTGAGCACCAACGGCCTGATCCAGACCCACTTCATCTCGCTGTGCGGCGACTATGGCCTGGCCGCGGTGCCCGCCGCCTCGGTGCTGGCGATGATCGGCGCATTCGATTTCATCGGCACCATCGGTTCGGGCTGGTTGTCGGATCGCTATGACAACCGCAAGCTGCTGTTCTGGTACTACGGCCTGCGCGGCCTGTCATTGCTGTGGTTGCCGCATTCCGACTTCACGTTGTACGGGTTGTCGTTGTTTGCCATGTTCTACGGCCTGGACTGGGTGGCTACCGTCCCGCCGACGGTCAAGCTGGTGAGTTCGACCTTCGATCCGGCACGTGCAGGCATGATCTTCGGTTGGGTGTTTGCCGGCCATCAGCTCGGCGGCGCCGTGGCCGCCTACGGTGCCGGCCTGGCCCGCACAGTGCTGCTTTCCTACAGCCCCGCGCTGTACGCGGCGGGCGCGGCCTGCATCGTAGCCGCGCTGCTGGTGTTCGGCATCCAGCGTCCGGCGGGCTCGCAGGCGGCTAGCGCAGCCCGAAGAACGACAGCACAGCCACGATGACAACGACCAATCCGACGATGTAGATGATGGAATTCACAGAGATGCCCCTTGCAGTTGATGATGGTGATAGCTTGCCTCCTGCACCCGGACCCGGGTGTCGGCGGGAATGCGGAACAGCTGTAGGACGGTCCATGCAGCCGAACCGCTGCCGGAGTTGGTGCCTAATCGAGGGCTATGCATTCGACCATCTCCTCGCGGCGCCAAGCCATCACCGTCGTCCTGCTCGTCTTCGCCGCCGCCGGCGGGCTGGTGCGCTGGCTCGCGCCCCAGCCATCGCTGGCGCGCGATCTGGGCTCGCTGCTGCTCGTTTTGTGGCTGCCGATCATCGGCAACATCATCGCCTGGCTCGTCGCGCGCGCGCACAAGCCCAAGGCGCCTCAGCCGGGCTTCGCTAGCGATCGCGCCTTCGCACCGTCGATCCGCATCGAACTCACCCTGCTCGCGGCCAGCGTACCCGCGCAGAACCGCCCGGTGCGCGCCGGCCTGTTCCCCTGCATGCTGGCGCTGGGCTCCGAGGCCTTCAGCGCCCGCCTGCGGGTGCCCCACGGCGAAGAACCGGTGCCCGAAGTGCCGAAGACGCTGGAGGTGGAACTGCTCCGCCCCGAACTGGCCCTGCCGCGGCTGCCGGCGGGCAGCGAGGTGATGGTGCTGGCGGGGCGCAGCCTGCTGGGGCGTGGCCATGTAATCGGCGTTGCCGAGGCATGACGAAGTTCGACCATCCCTCCATCCGGCCCACCGCGCCCGCACGCTCGGGTGTGGCCGCCTTCGTGGCCAGCATGGCCGTGCTGCTGGCCATGCTCGTGCTCGGCCACGAGGGGCGCCGTGTCGCCCAGATGCTGGTGCTGGCCGTGCCGCCGTTCGTGTGGCTGTTGTGGCCGGTGCGCCGCCGGTGGGTGCGGCGCCTGCGTCTCGGCGTGCTGGGCCTGTGGTCGGCGGCCTTCATCGCCGATGCCACCGTCAGGGCCTACCTGTGGCAGGCCTACGAGGCCGCGCCAGACGGGGCGATGGTCCTGGTCGCGGCGGCCAACACCACGGCGCGCGAGAGCCGGGAGTTCCTGACGATGTACTGGCAGCCGATCGCCGCCTGGAGCCTCGGCGGCACGGCCGCGTGGTTGTTGCTGATCGCGGTGGTGAGGCATGGCGCGCAAGGAATGCCCCGGCACGCGCTGGCGCCGGGCGGCGCATCCCGGCTTCCGGTGTGGCTGCGTTTCGCCATCGCGCTGCTGCTGTCGCTGGCGTTGGTGTCTTATGTGAGCAAACCGTGGCGGAGGCTGCATCCGGTGCTGTTCTGGACGCAATGGGAAAGCAAGGTGCAGGAAGTACGCGCGGGCTGGGACGACCACCAGCGCGCACGCGACCTGGCGCTGGAGCGCGCCCGCAGCGCACGGCCGGTGACGGCGGTGGCGGGGCCTTCGACGGTGGTGCTCGTGATCACCGACAGCGTCAACCGCGACAACATGTCGCTGTACGGCTACGGCCGCGCCACCACGCCGCAATTGCAGGCCCGCAAGGCCGCATTGGGCGATGGGCTGGTCGTCATGCGCAACGCCTGGTCGGTGGATGCCAGCACGGTGCCGGCCCTGAACAACATCTTCCATTTCGGCCGGCCCAAGGCCATGGGGGCGACCGACGCGACCGCCGGGACGGATGTGGCAGCCGCGCCGCACGCGATCGCGCTGGCCCGTGCGGCGGGCTACAAGGTCTGGTGGATCAGCAACCACGACGACCTGGCCATCGAGCAAAGCCATGCCAGGCTCGCCGATGTGACCGAACTGATCAACCGCACGCCGGGCCGCTCCAGCGCGTCGTTGGACCACGAAGTCGTGGACTGCGTGCAGGAGGCCATTGAAGACACTTCCTCCGACCGCAAGCTGATCGTGGTGCACCTGATGGGCGCCCATCCGCACTACAGCAGCCGCTTCCCCAAGGATGCGAACCCGTTCGACGATGCGCCGGACGGGGTCGAGGCGGCCATGCTGGCGAGCGGCCGCTCCGCCTGGGTGCGGCGCTTTCGCACGCAGTACGACGCGGCCATGCTGTACCACGACTCGGTGGTGGCGCAACTGCTCGACATCACCCGGCAGGGCGGGGCGCCGAACGGCCGGCGGGCCTGGATGTACCTGTCCGACCACGGCCAGGAGGTCGGCCATGGCAGCGACAATGCTGGCCACAGCGCGGTGAGCGAGTCGGGCTACCGCATTCCCACCGTGCTCTGGCGCCAGCCCCAGGCCCTGCTGCCGAGCGGCCGCGACCAGGCGCCGTTCCGCTCCGACTGGTCCGCCTTCACGCTGATGGGCCTGCTCGGCATCGATTGGACCGGTGCCGACCCCAGCCGCGACGCGCTGCATCCGCGCTACCAATGGCAGGCGCCGGTACTGCCCGCGCCGGTCGCTTCATTCGCGCGGTAAAAGGCTTCAGGTGATCACGGTCGGCGTGGTGCGGCCGGTGCGTTCGCGGATGCCGGCGATGCGGTCGGCCAACGCGATCAGGCCGGCCAGCGCCTGCTGCGTCTCGATGGCGTGTTGCGTGGCATCGGGCTCGTAGCGTTCCAGGTAGACGCGCAGCGTGGCGCCTTCTGTGCCCGTGCCCGACAGGCGGAACACGATGCGCGCGCCGTCGGCCAGGCCGATGCGGATGCCCTGCCCGGTGCTCACCGAGCCGTCCACCGGGTCGGTGTAGGCGAAGTCATCCGCGCTGGCGATCAACGCGCCGTCGATCGTCTGTCCGGGTAGGCTGGCCAGTTGCGCGTGCAGGTGCGCCATCAAGCCATTGGCGGCGGCGCTGTCCACCCCTTCGTAGTCATGGCGCGAATAGTAGTTGCGCCCGAAACGTTGCCAGTGTTCGCGGACGATGGCCTCCACCGACTGCCGGCGCACGGCCAGGATGTTGAGCCAGAACAGCACGGCCCACAGGCCATCCTTCTCGCGCACGTGGTCGGCACCGGTGCCCGCGCTTTCCTCGCCGCAGAGCGTAATCTTGCCCGCGTCGAGCAGGTTGCCGAAGAATTTCCAGCCGGTCGGCGTCTCGAAGCACGCGATGCCCAGCGCGGCCGCCACCCGGTCCACCGCGGCGCTGGTCGGCATGGAGCGCGCCAGGCCCTTCAGTCCACCCGCATAGGCCGGCACCAGGTGCGCATTGGCGGCCAGCACCGCCAGGCTGTCGCTGGGCGTGACGATGAAACGCCGGCCGACGATCATGTTGCGGTCGCCGTCGCCATCGCTCGCGGCCCCGAAATCGGGGGCATCGTCGCCGAACATGGTCTGGATGAGTTCCTCCGCATAAGTCGGGTTCGGGTCCGGGTGGCCGCCGCCGAAGTCGGACAGCGGCACGCCGTTGACCACGCTGGCCGCCGGCGCGCCGAGCGCCTTGACGATCAGCGCATGTGCGTAAGGGCCCGTCACCGCGTGCATCGCATCGAAGCACAGCCTGAAATCGCCGGAGGCCAACAACGCGCGGATGGCGTCGAAGTCGAACAGCGTGCCGAGCAGCGCCGCATGGTCGGCCACCGAATCGATGACGATCACCTTGGTGCCGGCCACCTCGCATTCGCCGATGTCGCCGAGCGCGATGTCGGGCGTGTCGACCGTCAGATAGCGGCCGAGCTTCTGCGTGTGCGCGTAGATCGCCTCGGTGATCTTCTCAGGCGCCGGGCCGCCGTTGCCGGTGTTGTACTTGATACCGAAGTCGCCTTCGGGCCCGCCCGGGTTGTGGCTGGCCGAGAGGATGATGCCGCCGAAGGCCTGGTGCTTGCGGATCACGCAGCTGGCCGCAGGTGTGGACAGGATGCCGTGCTGCCCCACCAGCACCCGGCCGAAACCATTGGCTGCGGCCATGCGCACGATGGTCTGGATCGCGCGGTCGTTGTAGTAGCGGCCGTCGCCCCCGACCACCAGCGTCTGCCCGGCAAAACCCTCGAGCGAATCGAAGATGGACTGGACGAAATTCTCCAGGTAGCCGGGCTGCTCGAAGACGGTGACCTTCTTGCGCAACCCGGAAGTGCCAGGGCGCTGGCCGGCAATGGGCTGCGTGGGGACAGTGAGCACGGTGCGGGTCGCCATAACGGATTTCCTTGGGTAGCGTAGATCAGGGGAGATGAGGTCGGTGAAATCAAGCCGGTTCATTCTCCCATTGCCGGGGAAGAGCACCGAGGAAGAGCACGTATCAATCGGTGACGCAGGCCTGAGCGTAAACGGCGGGCGGCAGAATGGTGGTCACTTTTCATTCAACACACCGCCGAGCGGCACAATCCATGGACAGAATCGATGCAATGAAGGTGTTTATCGCGGCGCTCGACGAGGGCAGTCTGGCTGGCGCCGCGCGGCGACTGAAACGCTCACCTACCGCCGTCAGCCGGGCGTTGAATCTGCTCGAAGCCCATGTCGGCGTCGAGTTGCTGCACCGGACGACGCGCACGCTGAAACTGAGCGAGGCGGGCGAACGCTACGCAGCCGCCTGCCGGCGCGTACTTGTCGATCTGGAGGAGGCCGATCTGCTCGCCGCGGGCGAACACTCGGCGCCGCGTGGACTGCTGACCATCTCGGCACCGCCCATCAGCGGGGAAGAGGTGCTGCGGCCGATCCTGGACGATTTTCTCGATCTGCATCCGACCGTCTCCGCCCAGCTTCTGCTGCTCGACCGCGCGGTCAATCTGGTGGAGGAGGGTGTCGACGTCGCGTTGCGGGTCGGCTCCTTGCCGGACTCCTCCCTCATCGCCACGAGGCTCGGCGGTGATGTGCGGCGCGTCGTGGTGGCTTCACCGCGCTATCTGGATAGCCGCCCGCGCATCCTGCAGCCCGCCGACCTGGCGGGGCAACAGATCGTGGCGTTCACCAATTTCGGCCTCGATCATTGGAGTTTTACGCCGGCAAAGGGCTCGTCCATCCCGCGTACGGTCCAGTTCGCGCCGCGTTGCACTGTCAACACCGTGCGTGCTGCCGTCGCTTTCGCCTTGGCGGGCCGCGGTCTGACGCGGCTCTATTCCTATCACGTGGCCGAGTACGTCAAGGACGGGCGATTGAAGATCGTGTTGGCCGATGCCGAGCATCCGCCGCTGCCCGTGCATCTGCTCACCCCGATGGGCCGCAGGTCGGTGCCCAAGGTCCGTGCCTTCGTCGACTATGCCGCGCCCCGCCTGCGAGCCGAGTTCATGCGCATGGCGGCTGAAGCCGGCATGCCGTGACAATAATGCCGAATTTCGGTTGAGTGATTGCTTATAGATGGCTATTCCGAAGAATAGCGGTTGATCCTACATTGATGACACCACGCCGCCGGCGTAGGGAGCGGTCGCCTCTGATGCGATCGCTGCAATCAATCAAGGATCCATCATGAGCACAGCACAGAAAGTCGTCATCATCACAGGCGCATCCCAAGGGATTGGCGCCGGTTTGGTCCGGGCCTACCGGGATCGCAATTACCACGTGGTCGCCAGCGCCCGAAGCATCCAGGCCACCGACGACCCGGGTGTCGTCGCCGTGGCGGGCGACATCAGCCAGCCGGAGACCGCAGAACGCATCGTTCGCACCGCGCTCGACCGCTTTGGCCGCGTCGACTCGTTGGTGAACAACGCCGGTGTGTTCCTCGCCAAGCCCTTCATCGAATTCACCCTGGAAGACTACGCGCACAACATGGGCGTCAATGGTGCCGGCTTCTTCCACATCACCCAGCGCGCCGCTGCCCAGATGCTGAAGCAGGGCTCGGGTCACATCGTCAACATCACCACCAGCCTGGTCGACCAGCCCCACGGCGGTGTGCCGTCCGCGCTCGCGTCCCTGACCAAGGGCGGACTGAATTCGGTGACCAAGGGGCTCGCCATGGAATTTGCGAAGCGTGGCGTTCGCGTCAACGCGGTGTCTCCCGGCCTCATCAAGACACCGATGCATCCCGCCGAAACGCACGCCGCGCTGGCCGCCATGCATCCACTTGGTCGCATGGGCGAGGTCAGCGACATCGTCGATGCCGTGCTCTATCTCGAGGGCGCGGGTTTTGTGACCGGTGAAATCCTGCACGTCGACGGCGGCCAGAACGCCGGGCACGCCTGAGCGTCGCGAAAGGGGTCAAAAAATGCCGATCGTCACGATCCAGGTGACGCGCGAAGGCACCGTGCCCGAGCGCCATGCCGTATCCGCCGAAGAAAAAGCCGCCCTGATCAAGGGGGTGAGCGAGTTGCTGCTCCAGGTGTTGAACAAGCCGTTGGAATCGACCTATGTGGTGATCGAGGAGATCGATCTCGACAACTGGGGCTGGGGTGGATTGCCAACGGCGGAGTACCGGAGACAGCGCGCGGCCGGGTAATCCTGAGGCCCGCTCAAAGTGTGAAGGCACGCCGCGCCAGCGAATCTTGTGCGCGAAGGCGCTGGAAGATGCTTAGCCTGATGGAGGCGCTGTGATCGAAGCGGTCGCTGAAATCAAAAAAAGCGGCCGTTTGACGGGCCGCTTTTTTCTTTTTTCTGGTGGCCTGGGGCTGGATCGAAAAAACACCTGCAGCCCGCGCCAGCACTCACTTTCAGAACTACCTCGATTCTTGGGGCACCCCTTGGGGTACACCAGACCTCGAACCCCGATTCTATTCCCGCCATAGCCCGCTGCCGACCGACCAGGCACTAGAAGCGGAGTCGGCGATTCAATGGACTTCAAACGCGCGAATTTGCGCCAGCACCTGGGAGACAACCAGCGGAAGTCTCTCGCGGGAGCAAGCCGCATTCTTGATCGCCTCAGACGCGGCCGAGGACTGCAGCTGCCACCGGACAAACCTATCAGATGAGATCCCCGCATGTATTCGGAGGTACCGCTCGACGATGATGGCCGGAAGCTTCGCAAGCACGAAGTGACGGGCGTGAGGGGCACCCTCAAACCAATTGGAGAGCACCATCGCCACCTCATCAAACCTTCCGTCCACGGAAAGCTGTTGAACGATGTCGAAGACCGCCCCGCTTGGGCTGCCATATCGAGTGTTCAGAGCGTCTGCAACGATTTCAGTGACAACACGCATAGAACTTTCTCCGCAAATCTCATCGACCCTTTGGGATCTACTTTGGCGCGGCCTTTAGCTTCGCCTTCTTGGCCGCTACAGGCTTATGGCCGACAGCCGCACCTACTACTGAAGGTTTTTTTTGCTTGTTGGCAGCCATCCCCAGTTCGATGTACTTGCGGATCAGATCATTTTTACTAGTGTGCAGCTTGAATGCCTGATCGCGAAGCTCATCATCTATGGTGGGACTGATGTAAACGGTGCGCAGCACCATGTTAGAAATACCCATTTACAACCTCCAAGCGTACATATGTACATATGTACACGATAGGCACGGAAAAGTCAAGTCACAGGTACGATCTGAGAATAAGGTCGGACATCGCGCCAAGAGCCATCAGGTTCCCATAGCCTGGTCCCTGGGTGCTCGAGAGCATCGGGGCATGCAGCCGCGGAAATGTCCAAGGTGCTCCTTGGAACTCCAGCGACTCATTGAGTCCATCGCGCAGTGCATCCCTGTAGACGTCGGACCGCTTCATCGCAGGCGGGACGCCTGTGAGCAGGTTCAGGAACCACCAAGAATCGAAACCGGCCGCATCAATCAACAGTTCCGGTCTCAGAAGGACTGGAATCGTGTCCCCCCGACGTACGGCGACCTCAACGTGCGTAGATTGCGGCGTGACCCGGGTAGCACGCCCGTTTTGAAAGCGGACGCGCGAAGCAGTGGCAACCTCGTTCATCACTGTGCCCCAAACCACGCCCCGATTGAGTCGATCAAAGAATTCTCTCTTGCTTGACGGAGAAAGAGAATTCCAAGCTTCATCGTCGCTGAACAGCCTGTTTTCGAATACGCTGTCGCCCCGTGTGTACAACGCCCCTTGATCGGCGATGATGAAAATCTCCCGGTCACGATGCCCGTTCTTGCAGAGCCACGCGAGGACTGCGGCCGCCGTGCCGCCAGCTCCGATGATTGCTATCTGGCCATCTTTGCGAGACGCGGGAAGAAGCTTTCGTATCTCGCCGGTCCGCTGCCAAAAGTCGATGCCGTTGAAGATTCGACCACTGGATCCGGATTTGCTGATCCCCCGCGCCGGACCTGGCCCCGTCACGACAACACCATCAAACAGGGTGTCTGAGGCAGCGGACCAACCGCCGCCTGGAGTTTTCGACAAGATCCTCCATTGTTCGCCCTTCTCCGAAAGCCGCCCAACACTCGCTTTTACGACGCTCGCATCAGACTTCTTGACACTCCAGTCAAGATAGGCGGCAAAGTCCTCGTGCGTGGGCGGGCGTCTGCCCCCATCCACCCAGTCCCGATACGAAGGCCGCTTTGAGCCAAGAAAGGTAGCCCAGGAGAACTCCTTCAGCGTGAAGGAAGCAACCGGCTCACCGAGGATCGTTGTGTAGGGGAAGCCTAGGTCCCGCTCTGCCGGCGTACAAAGTCGCTGAGCACCATCTGTGTAGCCCGCGCGGCCATTCCAGTTGGCACCGATCACATCCTGCTCAAAGATCGTCACGCCGATATCGGCTACGCCCTGCTTTCGGAGTGCATATGCCTTTGCGGCCAAGGCGGCAGCCTTCGCACCTCCACCTATCACAGCAACATTCTTTTTTGTCATCGTTGACCCCATGCGGACGCCACGATGGCGTGTCATACCTTCAGTCAGCAATTTTCCCTGAAAAAGGAGGGCGAACCGGCGACGTGCCTATGCGGAGGTTCAATCCAACGCTACGAGCGGCTAGACGGCCGTGCCAACTGGACGCGGCCCTTGAAAGCGCGATCGCGAGCCATAAAGTGCATCAACATGTGCGGGATAAGTGAGACCGCATCTACCGACTCGCCATATGCCTGGGAATGTTGGGCGGCATACCGGTCCAACATGTCCTTCAAATCGGCAGGCAATGTCACCACGACCTTCACGGTCGTTGACCTTGGCAATGGGCCTAGACGGAGCTTTGCTCCGCTCATTGCGACGCTCCCCGCTGGAAGAACAGCGGCTGATACGGCCGCAGCACCAAGTCCTTGCTCACCATCACCCGCATCGGGAAGCCCGGCCGGATCGTCAGCGTCGGCTGGATGCTCATGTTGCGCTTCGTGATCTCCTGCCCGACTTGGTTCACCGTGTCCTGCGCGCTCTCACGTCCCGCGATGACGATTCGGTTGCCATCGGTGCGGCTCTCGGGCGCCGCCAGCTCGGCGCCGATCCCTAGCAGCGTAGACAACGCAGCGCCGGCCAGGATATGGTCCCAATGCCAATCGACGCCATCCTCGAGCCCAGCGTAGCCGGCAGGGTCGATGCCAGGTAGACGGTCGAGCGCAACCGACGATGTATCCGGCAGGATCAGCCGCGTCCATACCAGCAGCACGCGCCGCTGGCCGAAGGCTACCTGACTGTCGTAGCGGCCGATCAGGCGCGAGCCCTGCGGAATCAGTAGATGGCGACCCGTGGCGGTGTCGTAGACCGCCTCGGACACGTTGGCGATGACCTGGCCCGGCAGGTCGGAGTTGATCCCGGTCACCAGCGCCGCCGGGATGATCGTGCCTGCCATCACCTGGTAGGGCGACGCCGGCAACTGCAAGCTTCCGGGATTGCGCGTGGATGTGTCGCCCGCCTTCGCGACGAACGCCTCCTTCTGATCCTGCCGGTTCTGCGCAGTCGTCGGATCCGAGGGCTGCGCTGCGGTGGCGGTGGCCCCCATTGGGTTGAACGGCTGATTGCCTGAAGCGAGCGCCGAAGGGTCAGCGACGGCCTGTACGGCGCCCGGCCTCGGCCCAGTGTTGCTGCCACCGCTACGGAAAAACACCGAAGACCGCGCCGCCTCTTCGGCCGCCAGACGCTCGGCCTGCGCCGGATCCACGCCACCGCCCGGCGGTCGAGTTTCCATCGGCTGCTGCGCCTTGACGATGGCAGGCCCTAGATCCCCCGGCAGCGGCTCGCCCAGCACGGGGGGCGCCGGCTTCAATGCCGGCGGGATTCCCGCATAGTCCTTGGGCAACCGGTCCAGGTTCTCGGCGCGAGAGACGCGATCGACGTTGAACAGCTCGGTGGCCAGATTGCGCTCGCGCTTGTTCGACTGCAGCGACCACAGGGTGCCGCCGAGCACGGCAGCGGCCAGGACGCCGGCACCGACGGCCAGCATGCGGCGGTTCAGGCGCGTGACGGGGCGCGGCGAAGCGCGCAAGGCCACGGATTCGGGTTCGACCTTCGGGGCTGCGGCCGGCGCCGTATCGGGCATGTCGGACGTCGCCATGCTCAGTTCCTCCGGTTTGCGCCTGTTCCAGCGCCCGCACTGACACCATCGGTGCGCTCGATGCGCACCACCTGCGCCTTGTCGCCGCCCAGCCGCAGTTCGGCCGCGCCGAACAGGCGGTCCACCACGTAGTACGGCGAACGGAAGCGGTAGTTCACCAGTTGCCCATCGCCTTGCGGCCCGATCACGAATAGCGGCGGCAACTCACCTTGGGTGATGCTGCCTGGGAACTGGATGTAGACGCGCTCGCCATCGTCGAAGGCGCGCAGCGGCTTCCACGGCGGACTGTCGCCACTGACGGCGTAGCGAAATCTGATCTGCTCGAGCGTCATGCCGGTTTCCACCGGCGCGCTGGCCTGGGCTTGCTGCGCCTGCTTCTGCAGGGCCAGCATCCGGTCCTTCGGGTAGTCCCAGGACACAGAGGCCATCCAGGCCTGCGGCGTCGACGAGAGTTCGAGCAGGTAGGTGCGACGGTTCGTCGTCACCACCAGGTTGGTCTTCAAGCCAATGCGCGTGGGCTTGACCAGGATGTTCACGCGCAGCGTCACACCTGACCCGCTGGCTGTATCCCCCACGATCCAGCGCACCGTGTCGCCGGCCGAAACCGTCACCAGCTCCTCGCCCTGCTGCAGGGCAATGACGGTGACGCGTCCCGGACTGGTGTAGACCTGATACAGCGCGCCGTCAGCGTAGGGCCAGACCTGGATCGCATTGACATAGCCCTCGCGCGTCGGTGCGATGCGGGCCTCCAGGTTGGCACGGGAAACGCGGAGCTTTTCGTCCGCGGGTTCCGGTGTCAGCTTCGCGTCGGACTCGCTTGGCAGCGCTTTCATCTGCTCGGGCAGCGGCAAGGGCTTCGGCATCTCAACCACTTCGATGGGCTTCGGTGGATCCGGTAGCGGCTGCGCGGCAACGGCAACGGGCTCGTCCAGCGAGATCGTGGGCGGGGCCTTGCCCTGCGTGGCGCAGCCAGCGAGGACCAGCAAGATCAATGGCAGTACGGATTTACGGAGATGCGTGTTCACGGCTTTGTTCCTTTCATTGCATCGGTGGATTCGAGTTCACGGCTCCAGGACAGCCCGTTGACATAGATGCCCAGTGGGTTCTTGCGCAGCCGCTGCTCGGTGCGCGGCGGCTGCAGCACGACGGCCAGCACGGCCGTCCAGCGCTCCATGCCAGAGGGCGAGCCGTTCGCGAAGCTGCGCTCGATCCAGCGCACCTGGAAAGACGTGTCGCTGGCCCGCACAACGCTCGTCACCTCCACGGCCACCGAGCTTTGCCCAATGCGCGAGAACGGATCGTTCGCTCGCGCGTAGTCGTTCAAGGTGGCCGCTCCACGGTCCGTCGTGTACTCGTAGGCCTCGAGCCAGTTCTGCCGCACCACGATCGGGTCGATAGACAGCGAACGCACGTCGGTGACGAAGCGCGCCAAGTGGTGCGCGATCTGCGCGTCGTTGGGCTTGTAGGGCGTGGCCGCCTCGCCCACAGCACGCACCTGACCGGCGTTGTCCACCTCGACGACGAATGGCGTCACGATGGACTGGGCCGAACGCCACACGAGGCCGCCGGCCATCAGCAGCGCGAGGGACAGGCAACCGAAAGCCATCAGCCTCCAGTTCTTCGCCTGAACGCGCGCGCTGCCGATGCGCTGGTCCCAGACCTGCGCGGCGGCCTGGTAGGGGGTGACGGGTTCGGGCGTCGCCGAGTACCGCACCTGGGGTCGTTTGAACCGCATCTGGATCTCCTATGAATTTGAGTCAGGTACTCGAGCTGTCATGCAGGCTCGGGCTGGCGCCACTTCCTCCGGCATCGCCCGAACGCAACGTGTGCGCAGCCGTCGTCGCCGCATGCGTCATCTGCTGTTTGCGGCGCATCTGCTTGGCCCACGCGGGCTCAGCAGTTGGCGCATGGGCTTCGGACCCATCGGCCGCGGGCTTGGCAGCGGCAGGCGCAGCCGCATCGGCAACGAAGCTCGCCACCCCGTCTTTGACGGCTCTGGCGCCGGACGCGACGCGCTGGCCCACGGCGCTGGTACCACTGCGCGCGACGTTGGCAAGGCCTGCACCGGCCGCGCGCATGCCGCCGGCGCCCGATGCTGCAGCGCCGGCTTGGTAGGCGGATTTCGCCCCGCTGGCCACGGCCGTTGCAGAGCGCGCGGCGCTTGCGCCGCCGCCGATGGCTGATCGCGCGGCACCCGGCGCCATGCGAGCGCCAGCGGCCACCGCAGAACCCGCACCTGCCACAGCAGCACCGCCGGCCACGGCCAAGCCGGCGGCACCCAGCGCCGTCCCCGCCGCCGCACCCGCTCCGAGCTGGGGTGCGCCAGACACCAGACCCGTCGCAATGCCCGGCCCGAAGATCCCCAGACCCAGCATCGCCAGCGCGGCCAGCATGATGACAAGCGCATGGTCGATGGAGGGCTCGGCGCCCGGCGGCACTGTGAACTCGGCGAACAGGCCTGTGCCGATGCCCACGATCACGGCCAGCACCAGCACCTTGATGCCCGAAGACACCACGTTGCCCAGCACCCGTTCGGCCAAGAACGCCGTCTTGTTCCAGAGCGCGAACGGCACGAGCACGAAGCCTGCGAGCGTGGTCAGCTTGAACTCGATCAGCGTCACGAACAGCTGCACCGCGAGCACGAAGAAGCTCACGATCAGCACCAGCCAGGCCAGGAACAGCACGGTGATGACATCGAGGTTCGCGAACACCTCCGGAAAGCCCGTCAGGTCGCTGATCTGCTTCATGATCGGCGCGCCGGCCTCCACGCCCACGCGCGCCAGCCGGCCCGGCTGCAGCAACTGGCCCTGGGTCATCGACGAGCCCGACGCCACCAGCCCCAGTCCGGCGAACGACCGGAACACGATCCCCGACAAGCTGTTGAAGTTATTCAGGATGAAGGCGAAGGCGCCGACGTACAGCACCTTCTTGATCAGCTTGCCGATCACGTCGTCGCCACTGCCGCCGCTGGCGTTACTCATCGCCCAGAAGAGGCCTGCCAGCGTCATGTCTATCGCGACCAGCGTGGCTGTCAGGAACCCCACCTCGCCGCCCAGCAGGCCGAAGCCCGAGTCGATGTAGCGCGAGAAGACGTCCAGGAAGCGGTCGATGACCGACAGGTCGTTCATCGGTCAGTCCTTGGGCGCCGATGGAGGCATGGGAGACGGTGCTGCGGGCGCCGATGCCGCGGGCGGAGAGAACGCTGCCGGCGGCGGGGATGTGGTCGAAGAGGGCGGCGTGTACTTCGGCCCGTCGCTGCCAAAGAACCGCTGGCGCGTTGCCTCTGCCACCGCGTTGCACTGGGCATCGCCGACCTTGGCGTGGTCAACCTTGCATTGCGCGCGCAGTTCCTTCAGGCGCTCGGGATTGGCCATCAGCGACTCGACGGACTCGATGGGCGCGGGCTTGCTGCAGGCAGCAACCAACACCGCTGCGACAGCGGCCAGGATCATGATCAGAAGCTGTCTCATGGCCGCCCCTCAGTTGCTGTAGAAGTTGACCGTGTAGGGCGTGTACGTCGTGCCGTCGCCCTGGAAACGCCGGCGCACCTCGCGTGCGCGCTCCTGCACCGCGACCTGCCGCGCCTGCTCCAGCGCCGTCGCACGATCCTGCGTGATCTGGAGCTGCTGCGCCTGCATCGCCTGGCGCGATTGCAGGGCCAGCAACTGGTTCGTCGCTTGCATTGCCTGCAGGGCCCCGGCGGCCGACTGGCTGCGGTTCACCAGGTCGGTCAGGGTCCGCTCGTCGGACGTGAAGTTCTGCACTGCCTGGGACTGCACCTTGGCCGCGGTGCGCAGCGCTTCGAGGGAGTTGGTCCAGCGCGTGCGCGCGTCGGTCGCCATCTGCGTGCCCGAGATCGCCGCCGAATAAGACTCGGGGTACAGCCGACGGAAATCCGTCTCCATCTGCGCAACGTTGAAGGCCAGGCCCTGGCCCTGCTGGATCAACTGGTTCGTCGCCGATAGGGCTGCGCGCAGCTCATTGAGCGCGCTGAAATCCAGGCTGGTCAGATTGCGTGCCTGATTCATCAGCGATTGCGCCTGGTTCTGCAACTGTTTGATCTGGTTGTTGATCTGCTCAAGCGTGTTGGCGGCCGTCATGATGTTCTGCGCCAGATTGGTGGGATCGATCACGACCCACTGCGCATGCGCGGCGGGAGCAATGGCGATCAGCGACGCCGCAGCGGCGGCGAGAAGCTGCTTCTTCATGGTGAGTTCTCCTGAAGTGACGAAGGAATGAATGGAAACGATGGGATGAGGTCAGCGGCCCAATCGAGGTCGCGGTGGCGCAGCCAAGCTGCTGCGAAGCCCGAGGAAGTGGCGGCTGCGGACACGGCGTCGATGGCCCGTTGGTCTTCGGGTGTGGACGCTCCGGCAAACGCCAGCGCCACCGGCCCCAGTCCGAGGTCGAAAACCCGGTTGCCCAGCCGCGACTGGTAGTAGTAGTCGCGTTTGGGTTGCGCAGTCGCGACGATTTCGATCTGCCGCCCGTTGAGTCCGAAACCCTCGTAGATCACCCGAATCTGCGGCTCGGTCGCCTGCGGGTTCGGCAGGAAAATGCGGCTTGCGCAGCTCTCCACGATGGCCGGCGCAATCGTCGAATCCTTGATGTCCGCCAGCGACTGCGTGGCGAAGATCACCGAGACGTTCTTCTTGCGTAGCGTCTTGAGCCACTGACGGATGCGCGAGGCGAACACCGTGTCATCGAGGAACAGCCAGGCCTCATCCAGAATCAGCAACGTAGGCGCGCCATCGAAGCGCTCGTCGAAGCGGGCAAACAGGTAGCCGAGCACCGCCAGCACTGCCGCCTTGCTGTGCATCAGCTCTTCCATCTCGAAGCCCTGCACAGATGCAGTACCGAGCCGGTCCCTTTCGGCATCGAGCAGCTTGCCGTGCGCGCCGCCCAGAACGTAGGGCTGCAGGGCCTGACGCAGGGCGTTGGACTGCAGCAGCACCGACAGCCCGGTCATGGTTCGCTGCTCGAACGGAGCGCTGGCCAGACTGTTGAGCGCCGACCAGACGGCGTCCTTCTCGGGCGGGCCGACGGTGACGCCTTCTTGAATCAAGCGCCCCTCGATCCACTCGGCCGCCCAGGTGCGGTAGCCGTGCTGGTCGATGCGGGCGAGTGGCTGGAACGCAATGGCGCCCTCGGTGCCGAGGTCGTAGTGTTCGCCGCCGAGCCCGAGAATGGTGGCTCGCATGGAGCGGCCCATGTCGAAGGCGAAGATGCGCGAGCCAGGGTAGCGACGGAACTGCATCGCCAGCGTCGCGAGCAGAACCGACTTGCCCATGCCGGTCGGTCCCACGATCAGTGTATGGCCAACGTCGCCGATGTGCGTGACCAGACGGAACGGCGTCGCTCCATCGGTGCGGGTGACGATCAGCGGCGGGCCATCAAGGTGCGCATTGCGCTCCGGCCCGGCCCACACGGCCGACACCGGCATCATGTGCGCCAAGTTCAACGTCGAAACAATGGGTTGGCGCACGTTCGCGTAGGCGTGGCCTGGCACCGATGACAGCCAAGCATCGACCGCGTTCAATGTCTCGGGTATGGTGACGAAGCCGCGACCCTGGATGGCCCGTTCGACGGCACGCAGCTTTTCGTCGGCCGCAGTGGCGTCGGCGTCGAGTACGGTCACCGTGGCCGTGACGTAGCCGAAGGCCACCTGGTCGCCGCCCAGCTCCTGCAGTGCCGCGTCGGCGTCCGTTGCCTTGTTCGAGGCATCGGAATCCACCAGCGGACTCTCCTGCTGGAAGATGGTTTCGCGCAGCAGCGCAACGATATTCTTGCGCTTGGCGAACCACTGGCGGCGCAGGCGGCTCAGTTCCTTCTCCGACTCAGCCTTGTCCAGGCACAGGAATCGCGTGCTCCAGCGGTAGGCGAAGCCTAAGCGGTTCAGATCATCGAGCAGGCCCGGCCAAGTGGAGGTCGGAAACCCGCGAATCGACAGCGCCCGCAGGTGCTGATTTCCGAGCATCGGCGCCAGACCGCCCACTAACGGTTCGTCGGCCAGCAGCGCGTCCAGATGCATGGCTACCTCGGGCACGGCCACCGCATGCCGGCGCGTGGACACGCAGCCATGCAGGTAGGTCAAGGTCTGCGCGTCGTCGAGCCATGAGATCTCCGGCATCACGCCGTCGAGCAGACCGAAGAGGCGTTCGGTCTCGGACACGAAGGCTTCGAGCCGCTCACGCCAATCCACGCCTTCAGACCGGTGGTTCTCATAGAGCATCCGGGCCGCGCGGGCCGTCGACTCCTCAGGCGGCAGGTACAGCAGCGTCACGTGGTAGCTGCTTTCGAAGTGGCTGGCGTCCTCCTCGAAAGCGGCACGGCGTTCTTCGTCAACCAGCCACGAGAGCGGCTCGGGAAAGCTCGAATCGGGATAGTCAGCCGCTTCGCGTCGCACGGCGTCGACGAACAAGGCCCAACCGGAGCCGAGACGCCGTAGCGCGTTGTTGAGCCGCGCCGACGTGGCGACCAACTCTCCTTGTGTCGCGCTGTCCAGGTCCGGCCCCCGGAACCGTGCCGTGCGCTGGAACGAGCCATCCTTGTTGAGCACGACGCCGGGCGCCACCATTCCGGCCCACGGTAACCAGTCGGCCAGCAACGCGGGGCGCTTGCGGTATTCGGTGAGATTCAACATCGTGACCTCACACGTCCAGCAACTGCCGGTGCTTGATGTGTCGCGCGAAGACCTGCATGAATTGCGGGTCCAGGCGAGCTCCCCAGACGGCGAGCGAATGTCCGATGACCCATAGCCCGAAGCCGGGAAGCCAGAGCTGCAGGCCCAAGCCGACTGCGGCGGCCAGCGTGCCGTTGGCGATCGCCACGGTGCGCGGTGCCCCACCCAGCAGGATCGGCTCGGTCAAAGACCGGTGCAGCGGCACCTCGAAGCCGGCCAGACTTCCGATGGTGGAGTTCATGCCAGCACCGCCCCGCCCGTGAAGCTGAAGAAGGTCAGGAAAAAACTGGACGCGGCGAAAGCGATCGACAGACCAAACACGATCTGGATCAATTTCCGGAAGCCGCCGCTGGTGTCGCCGAAGGCTAGGGCCAGGCCAGTCGAAATGATGACGATCACTGCAATGATCCGTGCCACCGGTCCCTGAATGGATTCGAGCACCGATTGCAGCGGTGCCTCCCAAGGCATGTTCGAGCCGGCCGCATGCGCGGGCAGCGCCACGGCGAGCAGCAGTGCCGCTGCGGCGGCAACGTAGAGAAGCGGTTTTGCGGAAACGCGTGAAGTCGTCATGAAGGATCTCCTGTGGAAGAAGGGTTGGAAGGAGGAAGCGACGGGAAGAAAGACAGCTCGGTATCGAGCTGGTAGCCGTGGCTGTCATGGCCGACGACGCGCGCGATCTCTCGCACGCGGCGCGAGCGGCCACGGCCGGCAATGAAGACGATGACGTTGACCGCCTCGGCAATCAGGGCGCGCGGGATGGTCACGCTGACCTCCTGCACCAGTTGCTCCAGCCGCGTGAGCGCGCCGTGCGCCGAGCCGGCATGCACGGTGGCAATGCCGCCGGGGTGTCCAGTGCCCCAGGCCTTGAGCAGGTCCAGTGCTTCGGAGCCGCGCACCTCGCCGACGACAATGCGGTCCGGTCGCAACCGCAAGGTGGCACGCACCAGGTCGGCCATGGTGCTCACGCCCGGCTCGGTGCGCATGCACACATGGTCGTCGCTGCGGCACTGGAGCTCCACCGTGTCTTCGAGGATCAGCACACGGTCGCGCGTCTCTGCGATCTCGTCGAGCAAGGCATTGGCCAGCGTGGTCTTGCCGGTGCTGGTGCCGCCCGCGATGACGACGTTCAGGCGCTCGCGCACCGCGCGGCGCAGGAACGCCGCCTGCTCCTCGGTCATCACGCCATCGGCCACGTAATGGGCCAGCGTCATGATGTGCAGCGCCCGCTTGCGGATCGCAAACGACGGCGCGCGCACGACGGGCGGCAGCACCCCAAGGAAGCGTTCACCAGTCTCAGGCAGCTCGGCCGACAGGATCGGTGCGCCCGGATGCACCTCGGTCCGCACGTGCGCGGCCACCAGCCGGATGATCCGTTCGGCCACTGCGGGCGGAATCGCTGCGCCGGTGGCCTCCCGGCCCGAGCCCAGCCGGTCCACCCAAAGCGAGCCGTCCGGGTTCAGTAGCACTTCGACGACTTCGGGGTCCTCCAACGCGGCCGCAATCTCCGGCCCCATGGCTGTGCGCAGCATGCGGATGCGCCGCTCCAACGAGGCGTCCATGCCGTTCGGATCAGGCGGGTTCACGAGGAACCTCCATGGCGTCGGCATCGGTCCCCGACTGGGCATCCGCCTGCGTCGGGTCAGCTTCAGCGGGTCCAATGTCCTCATGGACTTCGCGCACCAGGCTGCGCCCGCGCTGGATCTGGCGCGCGAGCTGTTCGATGAACTGCACGTAGCGGGCGCGCCCCTGCGCGCGAGCGGCCTCCTGCTGTCCCTCGGGAACAGGGATCGAGACCGTCAAGAAGTAGCGGACGTAGAGCGCCACCGTCTCGATCAGCACGTTCTGGTCGCGCTCCAGGCGGTCGAACTGGCGTGAAAGCCGGTCCAGGCGTTTGGCGATGGCGGCCTCACGCTGGTCCTCCCCATCGGGCGAGAGGAACGAAGCCAGCGCCGCAGCGATCACGGCGGACTTCGACACGCCCTTGTGCGCCGCGATCTGGTCCAGACGCTTCGCGTGCTCCGGCTCGATGAAGATGTTCAGCCGGGCGCGGGTCATAGCGCGATCCCGTCATCAGGGTCCAGTGCGACCAAACGCGCGGTGCGCGTCAACTGCCGGTCCACGTCTTGCGGCCGCAGCGGCACGTCGTCTTCGTCATCAAGCACCAGCAGGCCCTCGCCGTCAGGCATCAAGGGCGCATCGGCGGTGAGATCCAGTTCGGGTTTGAGCTGGTGGCCACCCTCGTCGGCAAGACCGCCCGCATCGCCGCCAGAAGAAGTCGACAGTGCAGCCAGCGGTGGCAATCCGCTCCAGTCGTCAGGGCGCGTCGCGGGACGGTCCGCGTACGCGCCGGCAACCAGCACGGGCGCGGGCAGGACGCGCGTGGTGAAGTTCCGGTCCTGGTAGTACCGCAGCTTCTTCGCTTTGATCGGCGGATGGCCGGAGACCATCACGACCGCGTCGTCCTGCGGCAACTGCATCACCTCGCCAGGCGTGAGCAGAGGACGGGCCGTCTCCTGGCGCGACACCATGAGGTGGCCGAGCCATGGCGCGAGCCGGTGCCCGGCGTAGTTGCGCTGGGCGCGCAGCTCGGTCGCTGTGCCAAGCGCCTCGGAGATACGCTTGGCCGTGCGCTCATCGTTCGTCGCGAACGCGATGCGCACGTGGCAGTTGTCCAGGATGGAGTGGTTCTGGCCGTAGGCCTTGTCGATCTGGTTGAGCGACTGCGCGATCAGGAAGGCACGCAGGCCGTAGCCTGCCATGAAAGCCAGTGCGGATTCGAAGAAGTCCAGCCGCCCAAGCGCAGGGAACTCGTCCAGCATCAGCAGCAGCTTGTGCTTGCGTGCAATGCCGTCTGAGCCGTCCAGCGACTCCGTCAATCGCCGGCCGACCTGGTTGAGAATCAAGCGAATCAGCGGCTTGGTGCGGCTGATGTCCGAGGGCGGCACGACCAGGTAGAGCGAGACCGGATGGGCAGCCGAGATAAGGTCGGCGATCCGCCAGTCGCAGCGCGAGGTGACTTCGGCGACCGTGGGGTCACGGTACAGGCCCAGAAAACTCATCGCGGTGGATAGCACCCCCGAGCGCTCGTTGTCGCTCTTGTTTAGCACTTCACGTGCAGCCGAGGCGACGACGGGATGGACCTCTTCACCCAGATGCCCGGTGGTCATCATCCGGTGCAGCGTCATCTCGAATGGGCATGCCGGATCGGACAGGAAGTTGGCCACACCGCGCAGCGTCTTGTCCTCGCCGGCGTAGAGCACGTGCAAGATGGCACCGACCAGCAGGGCATGGCTGGTCTTCTCCCAGTGGTTGCGCCGCTCCAACGCGCCTTCAGGATCGACCAGAATGTCGGCAATGTTCTGCACATCTCGGACTTCGTACATGCCTCGCCGTACTTCGAGCAGCGGGTTGTACGCTGCAGACTTGGCGTCAGTCGGGTTGAATAGCAGGCAATGCGAAGACCGCGCGCGCCAGCCGGCAGTGAGGTTCCAGTTTTCGCCCTTGATGTCGTGGATCACTGCCGAGCCTGGCCAGGACAGCAGAGTCGGTACGACCAGGCCCACACCCTTGCCGGAACGCGTCGGAGCAAAGGCCATCACGTGCTCTGGACCCTCGTGGCGCAGGTATTCGGCGTCCCTGTGCGCGGTCTTGCCAAGGAACACACCGGCAGGCCGAGTCAAGCCGGTTTCGGCAATCTCCTCGTTCTCGGCCCATCGAGCGGAACCGTAGGTTGTGACGTGCTTGGCCAACCGTGAGCGCCAGATCGCCATGCCAATGGCCGCGCCCGTGGCCAGCAATCCGCTCGACGCGGCGATGACCCCGCCGCGCTCAAATACCTCGGGTGCATAGGCACCATAGAAATACCACCACTCGAAAAGCTTCCACGGCTGGTAAACCGGCGAATGCGAAACGCGGAACCAAGGTGGTCCAAGCCTGGCCTGATTGCCAAGCGCATGCGCCGTCCACTGCGTGCCAGTCCATAGGCCGCCGAGGGCGATACCCAGCACCACAACAATCTGTCCGAACAAAATACCGGTCGCACCCCGAGTCGGCATGGGCTACTCCTCCTTTGCGTCTGGATTCCAGCGCGTGCATGCTCCAGCGGCACCGCTTGCCCGAGTTTGGAATCGAGGCCCCAAAGCGCACACCCATGGAAGAGCGATGGGGCGGGTTGTGGCGTAAGCTGGCGGAAGAAGCTGGGGCCGTACGACAGAGTTGCGCTTTTAATGCGTTTAACTCGTCAGCGAGTAGCAGCATCGAGGCAACTGCGCGAACTGTCCAAGACCGATCACGCCATGCGGCGCGTCGTAGGAGCGATAGCTATAACGACTAATGCAAAGTTTTGGTGTGCGCAACAAATCGTTGCAGCGAATGCGGTAGACCGAAGCGCTGGTGTTTGTGCAGCACGAACGTGGTGATACGCTCGTCCTCGTGCAGTGGTACGGCCACAACATCCGAGCGGCACAGCGTGGCAACGTGGCCCGCGTCTGCCAAGCCCACTCCCAGGCCTGCAGCGATGCGCGTGAAGTAGCCGCTCAGCGTGGAGGCTTCCCCTGCGAATGTAGGAATCGTCGAGTGGCGTTGCGCGATAGCCCGAATCTGATGCAGAAGGCCCGGCAGCCGATCGGCATGGCAGGACAGGAGCGGAAAGGCCAGCACCTCGGTGATAGGTAGCGTAGGCTGCAATGCGAGTTCATGCCCAAACGGCAGCAGTGCCATGGCGCGATAACTCCACGCGGGCTGCTGCGAGAGGGTGTCGTCATTCGGTAGACCGAATGAAAAGCCTGCATCGAGCTGTTCGCGCTGCAATGCTGCCGCCAACTCCGAAGCACGCATCTCGGTCAGCTCCAGGGGCACCTCCGGGGCCACTTCGCGCCAGCGTACCAAGCACTCGGAAAGTTTGGGTTGCGCGATTCCGTCGGCCACCCCGATTCGCAACGGTGCGCGGAAGCGGACGTCCGTATCGCGTACGGCGCGATAAGTGCGTTCGACGCGGATGAAAAGCTTCCGTACCTCCTTGAGCAAACGCAGACCGGCAGGCGTCAAATGCAACTTGCGCGGGGTGCGGACAAATAACTGCACGCCCAGCTGATCTTCGAGATCGCGGATGGTCCGCGATAGCGGGGTCTGATCGATGTGCACGCGTTCTGCGGCACGGCGAAAGCTAAGTTCCTCAGCGACTGCGATGAAGTAGCGTAGGTGCCGCAGCTCGATCATTGCCACCTCACCGTGTCTGCTAGAAAACGCACGGTGATGAAGGTGGCAAGACGATAGAGAGAAAGCGTCAGGCTAGTGACATCAGTGCGCTTCATTTTTTTCACTCCTTGATCTTGCCTTTCGGCAAGGTGCCCTGACTCGAACACGCCAGGTCGACATCGATGCAGTTCACGCCGCGCTGAAAAATGGCTCGATTGGTATCTCTTGCTCCCCCTTTCCGCGGGCCCCCGAAGACTCGGCACTGTCGATGCCTAGCCCACAATCCAGTTGTCTTCGCAGTCGGACCTAGTCAACTTGTCTGCATGCGCGAGTGGGGCCTACACACCAAGCACAACCAGGCGAAGCGGGCGGGAGACGCGAGAGTTGAGCATCCACTTCCCTTCCATGGAGACTTATTGGTGGTCGAAGAGCAAATCGCCCAGCAGTCGCGCGACATGCACCGCATCTCGACCGACTCATCGGCGATCTGGGTAACTCGGGTTGTGCTTCGGGAACGAGCTTGAGCGCTTTGAGGATTGACTCGTCCATCCCGTTTGCTTGGCGGATAACGATTCGAAGTTCCTGCGATGGACATACGTGCTCTATACCTACGCATATGCAAAACTCGTACTGCTTCCCTTGCAAAACCGGGGCTCCTGCAGGGCAAGGACTAGAACATCGTATTGCTGTTGGCCGACTCCGCGGGCACTTCCTGGATGACATCCCAGTGCTCGACGATCTTTCCGTTCTCGACACGGAATATTTCGACCGTCGCAAGTTCCTTACCGAAGAAGAAGCTCTTCGCGTGAATCCAGACGAGGTCGCCCTCTGCGACCACTCGCTTCACTTCTGCCTTGGTCGGAACGCCGCTGTCAATTGCGCCTTGGATAAGTGCGCGAATCTGTTCCTTCCCGTCCGGGTAGAGCGGGTTGTGCTGTATATATGAATCCCCCCAGTAGCGATCAAGCGCGGTCAGATCCAGATTCCCGAAGAGTTCTTGCGCCGCCTGGAGGACGAGCCGCTTATTGGCGTCGGCCGTTGATGTTGATGCTGTTGTCATGAAGTTAGCCCTTTCAGTTGTTTGTAGTTACATTGCTGGTCGTTCAGAGACTTGAGCGATTGGTGTGTCGCACGAAGCCACTCTTATACGAGTACGCCAATTGCGGCGGGATCGAACTCTTTCATAGCGTAGTCAGGGTTGGCGCCTACCTTCTCTGTCCAGTGGATATCGCACATTGGGACTCGTCCGACAGCGATCAGATCGAACTCCTCACACTCCCTCCGATCGACCAATTGGTCGAGGATTGCGGCTTCTGAGCGCTCTCCGCCTGTGTGTGTCTGAGGAACTCGTTGTTATGTCCAATAGCATCGACGCTGATGGTCGGCGCCCCCAAGGGCTTTTTCGCCCATCCGGTGATGGTTGAGGCCGTTTTCGCCATGCCAAGTTCAAATGACTCCACGCGGCAGGCGCGAAACAGAACGTCATTTGGGGTCGAGGACACTTTGAAAGGCTCCACTGGGAAATGACCCGACATTCACAGGAAGAACATCGAGAAAGGTTCGCCGCTTCTCGAGCAACTTGGCGGTCGATCTTTCGATCATCTTGAGGAGCCGCCAACCGCCCGCATCTCATCCCGCCGGATATTCGATGTCGGAGGCAACCTTGCCGCCCCCGAACGACCAATCTTCCATTACGGTGTTCGCCGAGAGGCGGACGAAAACATCGTCCGGCGACAGGCCTGGTAATACCGAAAGCTTCTCCACGAGACGGGCCACAAACGCCTTCTTCTCATCACGCCGCCTTGCGTCGGACTCGATGTTGATGAGGATGAAATCGTCACTTCGCTCGCCGTCGATCCCAAATCGTCGATCGTATATAAGCGTCCCGGGCTCCAACTGTTCGATGATCTGGAACATGTCGTTCTCAGGCATGAGATAAGCCTCAACGAGGGCTTCATAAATGCTCTGTGATAGCTGCTTGATGTATTCTGAAGGCTTACCCTTCAGCATAGTTACGCGAACGAGTGGCATGGTTTTTTCCTTTTCTGTGGTTTGGGGATGAATTGGCGAAAAACGAACATCAGAGTGGCACGCCTATCTGGCCACGATGGTTTGAACAGCTATTCCTCAACGCTGAAGCTCACGCCGGCGTGCCGCCTCAATCGCTCGACCAGGCTGCCGCGCAGCGCAGCGCCAGGGGTCCAGATGCCACCTGGCACATCCGGCGCACCCATCAGAGCGATCGCCGTTTCAGCGAGCATTTTTGATGACGCGCCATAACCGGGATCGATATCGCCCTTCACTGACGTGCGCACCTTCCGCCCGTCCGCTCCGATTCCGATGAACAGGATGTCGTAAAAGCCGGCCTCACGCTCATCCTTGGTCGGCCCCTCGCCGGGCTTGGGCAGGAGGCTCATATCCCCTACGCTCGGTATTTCGCCACCGCCAACCACCATCTCGTCGTAAAGGAAATCCCTGCCATAAGGATGACCCATCAAGAGGTTCGAGCGGTGGACGTTCTTGGTATCGAGCGCAGCCATGATGAACGGCCCAACGGGTCCCACGTCGGGGTCATCTCTGACCGCGTCGCCTTGAGGTTGGGTTGGCCCCTCGAAGCCAGGCGTTAAGCCAAACGGGCTCATAAAGACCGCGCGCTGCACAGCATCGTTTTGAACCGCCGCCATTGTGGCCATCACACTCGCGACAGAGCCCCCCGAAGGGCCGCCTTGCATGGCCCGCAGCCGAGCTTTCACGTGTGGCGCGGGGGCGCCCAGCGTCGCCTTAGCCGTCTCTTGGGCGTAATAGACTCCAAGCTCGAACACCAGCGAATCGAACCCGCATGAGAACAAGATCCGTGCGCCAGACGCCTTCGCCGTCGCCTCGTGCGTATCGATCATCTGACGAATCCAGGCGGGCTCGCCACACAAGTCCAAATAATCAACCCCAGCAGCCGCGCAGGCGGCCACCAAGTTTGAGCCGTAGAACTGATAGGGTCCAACGGTCGAGACAATCGCCTTGGTCCGCGCGATCATCGAGGCGAGTTGGGCCGGGTCGTTCGCGTTGGCCTCCACCAGCGGCATGTCCTTCGGCGCCCCGAGCTGATCGCGCACCTCTGCCAATTTTGCTTGGCTGCGACCGGCGATGGCCCACTTCACCTTACCGCCCACGCCATAGCGCCGCGCGTAATGCTCCGCGACGAGTCGGCCGATGTAGCCGCTCGCCCCATAGACAATAATGTCGAACTCCGCCGCCGGGTTCATGGCAGGCTCCCTCTCGCTAATCGCATGTGCTCTTCGCTCCAATTTGCCCGAGCTGGCAAGCATTCCTCGCAGGCGTCACCGGGGCGCCCACCGCGAAATGCCTCAACAGATCGGTTTAACTTTACAACCATTGTCCAGATGGTACTCTGCCTGGTTTATTTTTGCAACTTACGGCTTGAGTACGAATCGATGCAAGCCACGACACCACAGTGACTTCGGCGCTGTCGGAACGTGGATCGTCTATAGCAACAAGCCACTGGCATGCACACATCGGCATGAAGGAGTGAGATGAAGGGCAAGCGTACAACGCTGGAAACCAGCACTTGCGCGATCGCGCGATCCCTCGAGTCAATTGGTGACTGGTGGTCGCTGCTGATTGTTCGTGACGCTTTGGCGGGAACGCGGCGTTTTGGGGAGTTTCAGCGGAGCTTAGGACTAGCGAAGAACATCTTGACCACGCGTCTGCGGAAGCTGGTTGCCTGCGGCGTTCTCACCACAGCACCCGCCTCCGATGGGTCCTCCTATAGAGAGTATGTCTTGACCGAGAAAGGTGAGCGGCTCTACCTAGTGGTCGCCGCGCTTTGGCAATGGGGAGAAGAATTCTGTTTCCCTCCCGGGCAACTCTCCTACGATCTGGTGGACCGACAAACGCACGAAAAACTCCGCCCACTTGAGTTGAAATCACAGGACGGTCGCACGCTCGGACCCCACGACTTCGTTTCGCGCGCGCTCGAACGAGAAGACAGAGATCCTTCTTCAACCGCGCTGAGTTCAGGGGATCCGCTAAGAAAATGAGCGCCTGACAAGCATCCACGTCAGCGTCGCTTCACTTCGCGAGATGTTGAAGGTCACCAATTGGTATTTTTGCTCGCTCGCGTATGCGAGCCACGCTCTTGCCCTCGCGTCTGGCCCGCTGCAGGTGCGGCTGCCAACGCTTCGGGTCGATCTTGGGGATGCTGGTCAATACGTACTCCTTCATGGTTGATGAAGCGGAACGTGTCAATGACTTTGCAGCACCTGGCGTCATAAATTTACTACGCAAAGCAGCGGTGTTTGAACAGAGTTGATCGCCATCCTTAGGTGGTGGGTTGATCCACACCGCAGCAGGCACGGCATGGGTGGATGGCGGTTTGCCTTTGAAGCGTTCTGGGTGATCCACAAACGCGGCATCAAGAGCGACTTGACGGATCGCGCATACCGTGTCGGCATGCCCGCAATGAACGCTGTGCGGCGTCATGTGTGCGGTGCCCGAATGGCGATGCACGGTGTTGTACCAAGCGAAGAAAGTCTGGCAGTGGGCGCGTGCGTCCTCGATGCAGCCGAAGCGTGAGGGCAAGTCCGCGCGGTACTTCATCGTCTTGAACTGCGACTCGGAGAATGGGTTGTCGTCAGAGACGTGTGGCCTTCTGTGGCTCTTGGCGATGTCCAGGTCGAGCAGGAGTGCGGCCACGGGCTTGGAGCGCATGCTGGCGCCACGGTCGGCGTGCAGAGTCAACATGCCGGGCTGCATGTCGTGGCGCGCCACGGTGTCAGCGATCAGTTGCTCGGCCAACTCTGCGCTTTCGCGCGCGGCGATCAGCCAGCCCACGACGTGGCGGCTGAAGATATCCAGGATCACATACAGATGAAAGCACGTCCACTTGGCTGGCCCCTTGAGCTTGGTGATGTCCCACGACCAGACCTGGTTGGGTGCCATGGCCAGCAGCTCAGGCTTCATGTAGATCGGGTGCGCAAGTTGGCGGCGCCGCTCGCGCACGCCACCGTTGACGGCCAGCAACCGGTACATCGTGCGCACCGAGCCGAGATAGACGCCTTCGTCGAGCAGCGTGGCATGTACGGCCGCGGGAGCGGTGTCGGCAAAGCGCTCGCTGTTCAGCGTGTTCAGCAGCACATGGCGTTCCTGCGCGTCCATCCTACGTAAGGTGGCGCTCCCACGTGCCCTGCCTTACCTGTTCGCTTCTCTGAAGATTGCCATAACGCTAGCCTTCGTGGGCTCCGTGGTGTCTGAGATGGTGGCCAGCAATGCGGGCGTCGGCTACCTACTGCTCAACGCGAGCTCGTTTTTCCGAGTTCCACTGGTATTCGCCGCCCTGCTGGTCGTCGCCGTGCTGGGCATCTGCATGTACTGGCTGGCTGATGTGATTGAGAGCCGGAGTACGGGCTGGGTTCGACGTGGAAACGAGTCCGGGGATATATTCGGCGGAGGTTGAGACGCTGAGACAGTAAAGGATGGGAGTTTTCTGATCAGCATTGCTGCTCACCACGCACTTACGCTCGCAGCATGAACCACCTCGGTCTGAACTGCCCTCCAGGAGCTGAACAGTCAAAGTTCAGGGCTCGACCTGCGCGTGTCAATCGACGCATGCCAATGACTGTTCATCCATCTTCGTGTCCCAAGGTGCGATGGCGTGGTAACCGCTGCTTGCAGGTCCGGGGCGGATGAGCAATCTCTCGAGACTTCGTGACCAGGCAAGGCGACTCAAAGCCCTCGTCAACGACCTTCGCTCACATTGTCGACAATCGTCAAATTGAATGCTATAGTCATGCGCCGATCAAAAATTGAGTTTTCAACTCAGTTCATCCGAGTTCTATCAGCCACCAATTCGCATGCCAAAGATTCCCGAATTCGACTTAAGTCGCATGGCAACTCCGTTCGTGCCAGTCGCAGAGAGCGAAGCACAGAGCATTGCGAGTCGGATTTACGGCCTGCAAGGTCGGTTGACAAGGTTTGCCACAGAGAAAGACGACACGTATCGACTGGACAGCCCCTGCGGCGCGTATGTTTTGAAGCTGGCCAACCCTGCCGACGCGCAGGATGAACTGGACTTTCAAGTCCGACTGCTGGAGCATATTGCCAAGGTCTCACCCGATTTGCCCATTCCGCGCATCGTACGGACGTTGACCGGCAAAACACATGCCAGCATCTTGGACCATGCCGGCCAGACACGGCTTGTTAGGCTCATGTCTTTCGTGGACGGTACGCCGCTGGACGCGTCGTCCGCCAATGGCCATCAGCGCCGCCTCATCGGTGCGATGCTCGCCCGCCTGCGTCTGGCCACTGAGGGGTTTGTTCATGCCGCGAGCCACCGCTTCATCCCGTGGGATGTCAAGAACATCGAGAGTCTTGAGTTCCTCGTGGCCAACATCGATGACGGCTTCCAACGTGGGATGCTGGTCAAGGGCTTGCAGAAACTGGCCCCGCTGCTACCGCGCATCCATGCGCTACGCAAGCAGGTACTGCACAACGACTTCAGCAAATCCAACATCGTCGTCGACCCTTCTACGGCGGCGTTCGTCACTGGCATCATCGACTTCGGCGACGCTGTCCACACCGCCATCGCGATCGACGTCTCCACCGCGCTGCTCAACCAGCTTCCTCGCAATAGCGGAACGCTGCCCAGCCAGGATATGTTCGCCGCGGGGCGCGATGTCCTGCACGGCTACCTTGCGAATGCGGAACTCCATGCCGAAGAACTCGAACTGATTCCACACTTGGTCATGGCGCGTGTCATCGCACGCGCGTTGCTAAGTATCAGCCTGGCCAAGCAGTTTCCCGAGAACTCCGCCTATCTGTTGCGCAACACGCTGCAGGGGTGGGCCCAATTGCAGTGGTTTCTCAATCGCAGCCACGAAGAGATTTCCGCGGCCATCTTGGTGGCCGATCCCGCCTGATCTCGAATTTCGCTCCACTGAACCAAGAAAGAACATGAGCAAGGATCTCGCCCGCACCGCCCCTGGCGGCAAGATGGTCAACGCCTTCAACCCGGCTACGGCCGAAGGCCTAGCCCATGAGACACGACAGATGATCGACAAGCGCATGCGCCTGCTCGGCCCCGCGTATCGCCTCTTCTATCAAACACCCGTGCAAGTGGTAAAGGGCAGTGGCGTGCTTCTGTGGGACGCCGAAGGCAACGAGTATCTGGACGCCTACAACAACGTCGTCTCCATCGGTCATGCACATCCTCGGGTCGCGGCAGCGGTTCACGAGCAGATGCAGACCTTATGCACCCACACGCGTTACCTACAACCCGGTATCCTCAAGTATGCGGAGCAGCTGCTGGCGACGTTCGGCGGCGCCGTGGGCGTGGCCGGCCATGTCATGTTCACCTGTACCGGCAGCGAAGCCAACGACCTGGCCTTGCGCATTGCCCTGCACCACACCGGCAAGCGCGGCATCATCGTGACCGAGGAGGCGTATCACGGCAATTCCCATCTAACGGCCGGGTTCTCGCCCTCTCTGGGCATCAGTTCACCGCTGGGCACCTGGGTGCGGCAGGTGCCGGCGCCGGACTCTTACCGCTTTTCACCCGAAGAACTGGGCCGCAAGATGGCGGCCGACGTACAGGTGCAAATCGACGACCTGCAACGTCATGGCGATGGGCTGGCGGCCTTCATCGTCGACTCCATGTTCTCCTCCGATGGCGTTTACGGTCATCCGACATCGCTGCTGGCCCCGGTTGCAGAAGTCGTGCGCAAGGCCGGAGGCCTGTTCATCGCCGACGAAGTGCAGTCCGGCTTCGGCCGCACCGGCGAAAAACTCTGGGGCTTTCAACGCCACGGCATCGATCCGGACATTGTGACGATGGGCAAACCCATGGGCAATGGTTTCCCGGTCGCGGCCATTGCCGTCAGGTCCGAGGTGGTCGCCGGCTTTGGCAGTTCGATGCGCTACTTCAACACCTTCGGTGGCAACAACGTCGCCATCGCCGCCGCCCAGGCCACTCTCGACGTCATCCAGGAAGAGGATCTCGTGAGGAAATCCGGCCGCATTGGTCGCCTGCTGCGCGAGGGCATCGCGCAGTTGGCGTCCCAATTCGAAATCATTGGCGACGTGCGCGGTTCGGGCCTTTACACGGGCGTCGAGCTGGTCAGCGATCGCGCGCTGAAGACCCCGAATGCCGCCGCGGCGACCGCGGTCGTCAACGGCCTGCGCCAGCGCCGCGTGTTGATCTCAGCCACTGGCAACCACGCCAACATCTTGAAGATTCGGCCGCCACTGGTGTTCGGTGAACAGCACGTTGACCGCTTTCTGACCGAACTGGAATACGTCTTCAGACGTTTGCCAAAATGATGGGCAGCTGCGGCTGGCCGGCCGAACCCCGCCGGGCGCAGCGCCCCGCTCTACCGGGTCCCCGCCGCAGCCTTCAGCCATTCCTCGAGTCGCTTACCTTCACTTTCGTTGTGCGCCATCGCCTCTTCCGCAGCCAGTGCCGGCTTGCCCGCCTGGATGGCTTCGTAGATCGGCTTGTGCTGCAGGCGAATCGCTTCGGGCGTAATTTCCTCGATCCTGTTGCTTGTATCGATGCAGAGGCGAACCTGCTGCTCGACCAAACGGTACTGGTGGTCCAGGCGGGAATGCTGTGCCGCTTCGATGATCGCGCGGTGGAACGCGAAATCGCATTTGGAGATCGCATCCATCCTGCCTGCCTTGCAAGCGGCGTCCAGTCGCAGGTACGCCTGGGTGATTTTCGTGCGCAGCTTTTCGTTTCGGCATTGGGCTGCGAGGCGCGCAGCGAGCCCTTCCAGGCTTCCGCGCAAGGTCCAGACTTCCCAGACGTCCTGCGCCGACAATTCGGCGATCTGCCAACCGGTGTAAGGAATTTGCACCAGGATGCCTTCACTGGCCAGCTTGTGCAGGCCCGTGCGAAGCGTCGCGCGCGCAACACCCAACTGCTCCGAGAGCGCGATCTCCGTCACGCGCGAGCCCGGTTTCACCGCGCCGGACAGGATGAAGTCTCGCAGGTTAGCCTCGACTTGCGCCTCTGCAGACAGCTTGAAGATCGGACGGACTTGCGCAACGCTCATAGTTCAATACACCTGAAATTGTTCGAAGAAACTTAGCCGAGGGGCTCGTGGCAAACCTGCCTGACCGCGCGAGCAACTATGGCTACCCATCCTATTATTGTCAGCAATCGTCAATCATATTTAATCAGGGGCATTCCATGTCGACAACCGAGCATGCCGCGCTTCACATCGATGAAGATCGCTTCCTCAACGAACTCCGGACACTGGGCGCCATCGGCACCGACACCGAAAAGGGTGGCCGAACCCGGCTGGCCCTGACAGACGCGGAAAGGCAGGGGCGCGATTTCGTCAAGGGATTGATGACTGATCTGGGCATGCGTGTGCAAGTAGACCAGATCGGCAATCTCATAGGCACCCTTTCCTCCAAGGACGATTCGAAGCCCCATCTGATGATGGGTTCGCACATCGACACTGTGCGCAATGCAGGTGCACTCGATGGTTGCTACGGCGTTCTCGGCGGTTTGGCCGTGTGCCGGGCCTACCAAGATGCGGGCATCTTGCCTGAGCGGCCAATCACGGTGATCGCTTTCACCGGTGAAGAAGGGGTTCGTTACCACCCCGACATGCTTGGCTCGCTGGTTTATGCCGGCGGAATGTCGTTGGAAGAAGGTCTGGCTAGCCATGGCATCGATGGCACCGTGTTGGGCGATGAACTCCGGCGCATCGGTTACGACGGCACGGCGCCCGTGGGCACCATCGTCCCGGCCGAGTACATCGAACTGCACATCGAGCAAGGCCCAGTGCTCGAAGCCGAGGGCCTGACCATCGGCGCCGTCTTCGGCGTCCAGGGCATCTCCTGGCAACGCATCACCATCAACGGAACAGCGAATCATGCTGGCACGACTCCGACGCGGCTGCGCCGCGATGCGGGCCTGGCGGCAGCCAAGGTCATCGCCTTCATGCGTAAGGAGATCGCCGACAACTCGGGAGGCACCACCATCGCAGCCACCGGAAGCATCGCCTTCGAACCCAACCTGGTCAACGTCATCCCGCGCAAGGCCATCTTCACGGCGGACATCCGCGACCCGGACGAAACGAAACTCCAGGAGGCCGAAAAGAAGCTTCTGGCGTTTCTCGAGCAACTGCGCGAAACGGACGGCATCGAGTTCAGCACCGAGTCGCTCGCCCGCTTCGAGCCGGTCAAGTTCGACGAGCCCATCGTCAGCCTGGTGGCGCAGACGGCACAGGAGCTCGGGCTGCCCGCCATGCGCATGGTTTCGGGTGCCGGTCATGACGCGCAGATGATCGCCCGCATCGCGCCGGCCGCAATGATCTTCGTGCCCAGTGCCGGAGGCGTCAGCCACAACCCGCGGGAACACACCGACGATCAAGACCTCATTCACGGGCTTCGCGTGCTGCTGCGCGTGGTGCAACGCCGACTGGAGAGTCCCTCATGCGAGTGATCTGCGCGTTCGCGCCGCATGACCCGCGTGCCAAAGTATGGCGAGAGCGGCTCGGAGCACTGCTGCCGGATTTCGAGGTCATCGACTGGCAGCCCGACGGTCCTGCGGGCGACTACCTTGTCCTCTGGAATCCAGATCAACGAATCATCGACTCCCAACCTGATCTGCGCGCCATCTTCAACGGCGGTTCCGGTGTCGACCGCATTCGTGCACTGCGGATCCCTGCCGGCCTACCGATCGTCCGCTTGGAGGATGCGGGCATGAGCGAGCAAATGGCCGACTACGTGACACACGAACTGCTCCACTACTTCCGGGAATTCGATCACTGCGAGGATTTGCAGCATGCGCGCAAGTGGCTGCCCTTCCCGCCCCGCGAGAAGTCCGATTTTCCCGTTGGCATTCTAGGCTTCGGCACCCTCGGATCGGTCGTCGCTGAGCGCGTGAGGATGCTCGGGTTTCCGGTGCACGCCTGGGCTCGAAGTGCCCGCGGTGGCAATGTGCAGGTCTTCGTCGGCGCTGAAGGCCTCAGGGAATTTGCGGCAGCCACCCGAGTGCTGATTTGTCTCGTTCCGCTGACGGAGGAAACTCAGCACATTCTGAATGCGCGACTGTTCAGCCAAATGCCGCGGAACTCCTACGTGATCAATATCGCACGCGGTGGTCACCTTGACGAAGAGGCACTCATTCCTGCGCTCGACTGCGGCCAACTGGCCGGGGCAACAGTGGACGTACTGAACACCGAGCCCGCCAGTGCCGATCACCCATTCTGGACTCACCCGAGAGTGCGCATCACGCCGCACGTGTCGGCCACACCCATCGACTCGATTGCAACCCAGCAGATTGCGTCCAAGATCAAAGCGCACGCCACAGGTGCACCAATCACAGGCATCATCGATCCCAAGCTAGGGTATTGAATCAATAGAGGGCATTTTCGGCGCCGTACACCTTAGGTTTTCTGGCACACGTTGTGCTACTTCATCGAGGCAAGTAGGTTTGGCTCTACACAGGGGTTCAACTGCTTGCTTTATTTTCCCCGATACTATTGTTGACAATCGACATTAAGGAGGGGCTTGGGCACGGTGTGCCTATGAAGTAGTACCAGTACAGGAGTGTTCATGAAGCGTCGATTCTTTCTGTCCGCCGCCGCAAGCACGGGACTCGGCATGGCCTCGCTGCGGGCTATGGCCCAAGGCAATGTCTCTCGGCTCGTCGTAGGCTTTCCACCCGGCGGCGTTGCCGATGCGGTCGCTCGCCTCACCGCCGAACGATTCGGGCCTAGCCTCGGCACGAGCTTCATCGTCGAGAACAAGCCTGGCGCTTCGACAAGCCTAGCCGCCGCTTACGTCAAGCGGGCGAGCCAGGACGGCACCACCCTGCTGTTCGCGCCCTCGACCTCGCTGACGCTGCTCGCCCTGACCAAACGCAAGCTGCCCTACGACCCCGAGAAGGATTTCGCGCCGGTGGCACGCCTTGCCGTGGTACCCAACGCGATTGCTGTACGTAGCGACTCACCTTACAAGTCACTCGGCGAGTACGTGGCCGCTATCAAGGCGGCCAAGATCAGCCCCATGGTGGGAGTCGCGGCGCTCGGTGGCGCCTCCCATATCGCTTTGGCCGGTCTGAGTAAGGAGTTGGGCGTTCGCTTCGAGGCCGTCCCCTACCAAGGCGGCGCGCCCATGACGTCGGACTTGCTGGGCGGCCACATCCCGGCCGCCTCCGACGCGAGCCTGGTAGCCATGCACAAGGCCGGCAAAGTTCGCATGCTGGCGGTGTCGACGACCCAACGTTTCCCGTTAACCCCAGATGTACCGACGTTCGAAGAGTTGGGCCTGCAATCGTTCAGGTCCTTCTGGTACGGCATCTGGGCGCCGGCTGGCACCCCTGCGAATGCGATCAAGCCACTAGAGGTGGCGGCGAGCAAGATGATCGGCGATCCGGACATCGGTCGGCGCTTGCTGGAACTGGGCGTTGTTCCCAGCCTTCTGGTCGGCCAGGACTTCGGCCGCGCCACAGCCGCCGAACGCGATGTGCTACGTCCTATCGTCGTCGCCTCCGGCTACATGGAGGACTGAGCCATGCCAACCCTCTCCTTGCTCCGGGCCGCGGTCTGTGCACTCTTCGCAGCCGTGGCATCCGCCGCCGTCGTGGCAGATAACTATCCAACACGTCCCATTCGAGTAATCGTTCCTTACTCGGCAGGTGGCTCCACCGATGTGCCTGTGCGTGCCGTCGCAGCCGAGATCGGCAAAGCGCTTGGTCAAGGCATGGTCATCGACAACCGACCCGGCATGGGCGCGATGATCGGTGCGGAAGCCGCTGCCAAGGCCGCACCAGATGGCTACACCTTGCTCGCGGTGTCAAACCCTCAAACCATCAGTGGGTCACTCTACAAGCTCAGTTTCGACCCGGTGGAAGCTTTCGTTCCCGTGGCCCTCATCACGCGAGAGCCTTGCGTGGTGGTCGTCAATCCCGAATTGCCAGTCAAGACCTTCAAGGAGTTCGTCGAATACGTCAAGGCCCGGCCCGGCACGCTGAACTTCGGATCTTCCGGCAACGGGTCGAATCAGCATCTCTTCGCCGCACACCTGCTGCAGTCCACTCGTCTCGACATGGTGCATGTGCCTTACAAAGGGGCTGCTCCTGCAGTCGCCGACCTGATGGGCGGCCAAGTGTCAATGATGATGCCCGGGCAGGCCGCCATGATTCCCCTCATCAAGAGCGGAAAGCTCAGGGTGCTGGCCGTCACCAGCGGATCCCGTTCGTCCGCGCTGCCCGACGTTCCCACGCTCGCGGAATTAGGCTATCCCGAACAGAACGCCTACGTATGGACCGGTCTGGTCGCGCCCAAGGGCACGCCTGACCCTGTCCTGGGCAAACTCCGGGAGGCCGCAGCCAATGCGATGAGCACGGCCAATGTGAAGACCTTCGTCGCCAACGCGGGACTGGAAGCAAGCAACCTGAACGCAGCCGATTTCCACAGTTTCATGCGCAAGGAAGCGCAGCAGAACGCCCAACTCGTCAAATTGATTCGGGTCAAGATCGACTGAACGGCCCACTACACCACCCCCAGGGCCGGACGCGTCTCCGGCCCGCGAGCTATCAACAGATGATCAACACCGCATTGCCCTTTCGCTCCGCCCGCCAACCGATCATGGCGCGCAACATCGTCTCTACCTCTCAACCCTTGGCCGCCCAAGCGGGTTTGGCGGTGTTCAGGCGGGGAGGCAACGCGATCGATGCAGCCTTGGCTGCCGCCATTACCTTGACGGTTGTCGAACCCACCCAAAACGGCATCGGCGGCGACGCCTTCGCCCAGATCTGGGATGGTGGGCAACTGCACGGGTTGAATGCCTCCGGTCGGTCCCCGAAAGTGTGGACGAAGGACCGTTTCGCAGGTAAGAGCGCCATGCCGTTAAGAGGTCCTGATAGCGTGACCGTTCCAGGTCTCGTCTCAGGTTGGGTTGCACTGTCAGAGCGGTTCGGTGCTTTGCCCTTTGAAGACCTGTTCGACGATGCGATTCGCCACGCCTGCGATGGCTATCCTGTCAGCCCGATCATCGCACGCCAGTGGACGGATCAGACTCCGAACCTGAAGGTGTTTCCCGGATTCACCGAGTTCCTCGTGCAGGGACGGCCCCCGAAGCCTGGCGAAATCTGGCGAAATCCGGCGCAGGCGGCGAGCCTGGAACTCATCGCAAAATCCAGGGGAGAGGCATTCTATCGCGGCGAACTGGCCACCCAAATCGCCGGCTTCGTTCAGGAGCACGGTGGCGCGTTGAGTACTTCCGACCTGGATGCTCATGCGCCGCAATGGGTGGATCCCGTCCGCCACGAATTCCGCGAGCACCACATCTGCGAAATGCCGCCCAACAACCAAGGCATTGCCGCCCTGCTGGCACTCGGTATCCTGGATCATCTCGACTACGAAGCACACGCCGCAGGTTCGGCGCAGCGCATGCATTTGGAGATCGAAGCCATGCGCCTAGCGTTCGCCGACCTCTACACGCACAATTCGGATCCCGCAACGATGCGCGTGCCGGTGGCTGACCTACTCGACACGAAGCGCCTCCGCTCTCTTGCGAACGCCATCAATGCGACGCAAGCCTCGGTCAAATCCAGAGTCGCACCTCGCAGTTCGGGGACTGTCTATCTGTGCACCGCCGACAAAGACGGGCGGATGGTTTCTTACATCCAATCCAACTATCGCGGATTCGGATCCGGCTTGGTCGTGCCAGGCACAGGCATTGCTTTGCAGAACCGCGGGGCCGGCTTCAGTTTGCAGCCAGGACACGCGAACGAAGTCGCCGGCAGCAAGCTTCCATCGCACACCATCCTGCCGGGCTTTCTGTTCAAGAACGAGGAACCTGTCATGGCGTTCGGAGTCATGGGTGCCAACATGCAGTCACAAGGCCACGTGCAGATGGTGATCCATTCTGTCGTGGAAGGACTCAATCCACAGGCAAGCTCAGACGCGCCCCGTTGGCGGATCGATGACCAGGGGCAACTGATTGTTGAGGCCTTGATGCCAACCGAATGCGTGCAGGGGATGCGCGCGATGGGCCATGACGTGAAAGTGATGCCTGCCGACACGCTCGAATTCGGCAGCGCGCAGTTGGTGCAGCGTCTGCCGGGCGATGACATCGCCTATGTCGCGGGTTCCGACCATCGGCGGGATGGGCAGGCTGTGGGCTGTTAGGTCTTCAAATCCGGATGCGGGGCGGATCACTGTGGAAGGATGCATGCCTGCGCTGAGGACGATGGACGGAGGCCACCAATAGCACTATGGTCGTGCAAATCGATCATAGGCAACAATGGCGTCCACTTCGCACTTGCCTATCAGCCGGGATTGCGCGACGCGGTGTCGGCCGTGATGCTTGAACCCAGTCGAGCAGGGCCAACGGCGCGCACGCTCGTGCGCGATGGTGGACCCGCGGGCCTACGAACGCCTTGCGGCGCACACTGGCCTGCTGGCGCTGCGGTGCGCCCCGCCACAGGCCCAGCGCGCGGCACGCCGCTCTGGTGCCCAGAGCGGGGGTGAGTTCCAGCACGCCAGCCATCAGTTGCTCTCGGGCTTGCCGTCGTGTTCGAGCAGGGGCAGCAAGGCGGCAACTTTTTTTGGACTGCGATGACCAGGCTGGCCTTGTCCAGCGGGATCTGCAGCTTGTCGCGCTCGCGCGTGAGCTGGGCGATCTGCACGGCATCGAGCCGCGCGGGGTTGACCTTGGGGCCACGCTTTTGCGGTGCCAGTGCAGTCAGTTCGGCCTGCTCGCGCTGGCGCCTCCAGTTGCTCGAGGAGGATGAATACACACCCTCTGGGCGCATCAGCGCGCCGATCTCGCCAGGCTGGGTGCAACGGTCGGCCGCCGCCAGGATGCGGCGCTTGTCGGCGTTGGAGAAACGCCGGCGCCGGGCACGCGGCACCACTTCGGTATCGGCTACCAGCAGCACTGATGGGGCGGTCGGCGCCGGCATTGTTGAGCGCTTACGTATCACCGGCAGCATGAGCCGCGGAGACAAGGACAACTCGGCGATGGAGAGCTTCTTCAGTTCATTGAAGACCGAGCGCCGAGCGCACGGCCAAGAAGGTGTACCGGTCACGAGAGCAGGCACGCGCGGACGTATTCAACTACATCGAGCGGTTCTACAACCCTACTCGTCGTCAATTGAAGCTCGGCTGGTCAGTCCGATAGAGTTCAAGAAGCTTGGGTCGGTGTCCACGGAATCGGCAGCAGCCCATGGCGCAGGTAAGTTCGATCGAACCGGCCAATATGCTCGCAAGCTCTGACACGGTTGGTCCACCCGCCGATTCCACTTCAATTAACACAGCCAGATTGACTAGCGCGAGTTAACGCACCGTTGCCATGTCGATGACGAAGCGGTACTTGACATCACTTTTGAGCATCCGCTCATAGGCCTCGTTGATTTGCGGCATCTTGATGATCTCGACGTCAGAGACGATGTTGTGTTTCGCGCAAAAGTCCAACATCTCCTGAGTCTCAGCAATGCCGCCGATCATCGACCCGGAGATACTGCGTCGTTTGCTGATGAGGCCAAATGCGCCGGGCGAAGGATTCGGCGAACTCGGTATCCCAACCAAGACCAAAGTGCCGTTCATCTTAAGCAGTGTCACTAGCGGATCCAAGTTGTGAGCGACCGCGACCGTATCGAGAATGAAGTCAAAGCTGTTGCGATGGATCGCCAATGCGTCGGCATTCTCCGAAACAACGACTTCCTTGGCTCCCAACCGCAGCGCGTCCTCGGTCTTGCTAGGCGAAGTGGTAAATAGGACGACGTGCGCACCCAGCGCTGTCGCGATCTTTATCCCCATGTGCCCAAGCCCGCCCAGCCCAACAATACCCACCTTCTGGCCCGGACCAACCTTCCAGTAGCGCAGAGGCGAATAAGTTGTGATGCCCGCACACAACAATGGCGCTACAGCAGCTAGGGCCTTTTCGTGGTGTGAGATTCTTAGCACAAATTTTTCAGATACCACGATGTGGTCCGAGTATCCGCCCAACGTATTGGCGCGCGACACTTGTTCCTGGCTGTTGTAGGTCCCGGTCATGCCGTTGTCGCAGTACTGTTCGAGACCTTGAGCACAAGGTTGACAGTGCTGGCAACTATCCACCATGCAGCCCACGCCGACGAAGTCACCCACTTTGAATTTTGAAACGTCCGTTCCCACTTCACTCACACGTCCGACGATCTCATGGCCAGGCACACAGGGATATACCGACGGGCCCCATTCGCTCCTTGCGGTGTGCAGGTCGGAGTGGCAGACGCCGCAGTACAAAATGTCAATGGCAACATCCCGCGCCGTCAGAAATCTACGCTGGAAAGTGAACGGTGCGAGTGGGGTGGTGGCGGACTGGGCCGCATAAGCATGCGCGAGTGTCATAGCGTTTCCGATGTGGACGTTCTAGAAGGTGAACTCTATTTTTGACTTTATGAATGCCAGAACAAGCAGGATCCCCTGATATGCCGTTCTATTGAGAGTTCGATTAAAGATGGTCTGCGTAAGCTGCTTCAAGGTGTATCGATGTCCTGATTCGCATCGATTCGTATGCTCAGGCGCCTGGTATCAGTTCGCCTGGCGAGTTCAATCTGCCTGCATTCCCATAAAACTGCACTGCGCAATCCAAAGGTTGGGCAACGCAACCGCGTGTGCACCTGCATTGTGATCTTTGAAGCGGGCCGACTAACAAACCTGTCCAATAGTTCAAGCCGCGTTGGATACATCGCATGGGACTCAGAATGCACATGCCAAGTCGATCATCCCAGTACTCGCTGCTCAGAAAGATCGGTAGCGCCTCGCACTTCGGCGATATAGCTAAAACGCGGTGAAAGCACCGGCAGACTTTCAAGTGCATTCACTATGTGAAACATAGTTGGAAGCTCCTCCCAAGTAGAGCGGATAAATTTGACTTCTCCAATACCTGAAACAAAAGAGGTATATCGAGGCTTGGCTGAACTGACTTGTGGAGACAACACCATTTCGTCAACAGCGGATTCGCCTACTTGGCGCAGGCTAGGGATGTACCGATGATGCAGAATTCCATCACTTTCCGGTGAATTCGGCGGCGCCCCGACCACCAAGTCGCTGAATGCCATCCGGATAAATTCGTGCCCTTCCCAAACGGCCGTGTGGAGTCGAGTCCCTTGTAGGATTCGGGGCTCTGGCAGCTCACAGTACAGCTTCGAAAATCCTAGTTCCTCACGACCAGTAAGGATTGGTTCACATCGGTTTTCCCACAGGACAGGCATGAATGACCCGCGAACTGATTCGCTAGCGCCGCGGTAGCGAACTGGATATGAAACCGAAAGCAGTGAATAACCGCGCCCGGCGAGCCACTCAAGTTCTGTCAACGTCACATGTTCCACAGTGACGATGGGCTCACCGTCGAGTTCGCAATTCGGCGGCAGCAATTTACGAAGCTCAGCTTCATCCGTTAAAAAGCTGATAGAAGCGATAGTGCGCGGCGTATCACTAAGGTCAAATCTTTCTCCATTCGGTCCTTGGCGCGGTCCGGGACTGGGTCCAAACACCGTCGGCATTCTGTAACGCGAAGGAGTATCTATGCTATTTGTCATGATTAATTAAATACGAAACGTGGAAAATATGCTGCAGGCTCTAATCGTCACGGGATTAGGTCCAATTAGCGCTTTAAGTTGCAGCCGCAACCCGAGTGGGGAAGATGTGAAATGATGGGCATGCAATGCTCCGCGTGGGCTGCTAGATTAGATAATGCTGAACAGCTTTTTCATCCCATTCCAATCCTACGCCGGGGACATCGGGAATTATCAGATTTCCGCCCTTGACCTCATACGGAGTCTGCAATACTACGTTGTGCCAATCATTCCACTCTAGCCAATGGGCGGTTTCCGACACTCGCATCATATGTGCTGAAACCTCGGGATAAACGTGGGACGACAAGGGCAACCCTGCGGCACCCGCAATAGCAGCCGCTCGCGTCCATCCAGTTACGCCGCCGATGCGCATTAGATCCAGCATGACTAAATCAGATGCCTTCTTTTGGATTGATTTGTACAGCTCCCGCGATCCGTAAATGTTCTCGCCCATTTGCAGAGGAGTTTTAAGATCTGCCGCTAGGCGCGCATATCCATCAAAGTTGTCATAAAGCAGTGGTTCTTCGATCCAGATCAGTCCATGATCGTCAATCAAATGACATCGCTGTAGAGCCTCGGCGAGGTTAAGACCCTGATTAAAATCAACCATTAAATCGACTTCATCACCAACCGCCTCTCGAACTGCATCGAGAGTGGCAAGGTCATCAGCTATCTTTTCTCGACCCAATCTCATCTTCAAGCTGGTGAATCCACCTTCATTCATAAGTTCCTTAGCTTCTTCGGCCGCGGCCCTCGGTTCCTGAAGCCAAAGACCGTTTGTGTTGTAGCATCTGACTGGGCCGACAGAGCCACCAAGCATTGCACACAACGGGAGTTGCGCGCTCTTTGAAAGAGCATCCCATGCCGCCATGTCGACACCTGAAGCAGCAATCATTGAGAAACCTTCATACCCAATTAAATGAAGCGATTTCCGGACTGCATTGAACAAGTCAACTGGCGACACAGTTTGACCTTTAAGCATCGCCCCAACATCTTCAAGAGCAGCTACCAAATAACGCATAGATTTAATGATGTAAGGCTGCAGATAGCTGCGACCAATCACGCCATCTTCCGTCATCAAATCGACCAAGACAATGGGCCAATCAGCAAACGAACCCATTCGGGTAACAATGGGTCGTTTGAGCTTGATGACGATTGGCCTGGCGGAGATGCTTCGGATTTTCAAAGATCTGTTGATCATTGCGTTAACCTCAAGTCTGATTTTCAAAAAGGAAGTAGAGATTACCGGGCGATGCGTAGATCTCTTCGCAGGAGTATTTCCCTCGTTAGATGGAGCGGCCTCCTATCGGTCAGCGTCATTCGATCAACCCGCAGCGACAATCGGATTTCGAAGAGTTCCTAGCCCGCCTGCACTGATCTCGCAAACATCGCCAGGGACCATCCACAGCGGCGGCTTGCGTGCTGCGCCCACGCCAGCTGGCGTTCCTGTGACGACAACATCACCTGGGCGCAAAGTCATAACCGCACTCAATTCGGCGATCAGCGTAGGAATATCGAAAATCAGATCGTCCGTGTTTCCGTCTTGCACCAGATTGCCATTTAGGCGAGTTTGCAGCGACAGTCCCTTTGCACCTTCGGGCAGCTCGTCGGCTGTCACGAGATATGGGCCAAAAGCACCTGTCTTGTCGAAATTCTTACCGATAGTCCATTGTGGCGTCCGGGTTTGATAGTCGCGCAATGACGCATCGTTGAACAATGAATAACCAAAAACATGTTTGAGCGCTGCCGATTTTGAAATGTTTCGCCCGCCAATTCCAATCACAAATGCAATTTCACCCTCGTAGTCAAGCTGCTCAGACGTCTGAGGCCTTTCAATCGCATCTCCATGGCCGATCAAACTTGAATTGAAACGAGAGAACACGGTCGGATAAGCTGGCGGCACAAATCCACTTTCAGCCGAATGATCTACATAATTCAGACCAATACAAATGATTTTTTCTGGCGAGAGCAGCGGCGGTCTAAGCGAAACCTGCGCCAAATCCACATCTTCGCCAAGCGAAAGAGCGCGCGTCAGTTTTCGGATGGCGTTCGGGCCACCTTCCAGCGCGGTCTGCAAATCGCCAGCGATGCCCAATTTATCTAAGAAAAGTCCTTTAAAGTCCATTCCATCAAGGGCTACAGCCAAGCCATCGCGGCCGTGCTCTGAGAAGCGTGCAATCTTCATATTAATTCCAGTGTCGTAAGTATTTAAAACAATTCACCCGTGGAAAAATTCAATCTAATTAACCACATTAACGTCCACAACACCGAGCCCGGAGAACTCGGCTCGAATGTGATCTCCCGATGAAACAGGAAGCTGACGCAGAAATGAACCAGTCATGACGACCATGCCTTCAGTAAGCTGACGCTGGTATTTCTCCAGCCGCTGCTTTAGCCACAAGATCGAATTCAGCGGATTTCCCAACACAACCTCACCGGGAGCGGAGTCAATCAGCGATGTGTTTTTGAACAACGCACAAACGACTTGCCTGTAATCTCTATCGATTTGATGCCTGACGGGCTGGCCTAGAACGATTCCAGTGTGTTCCGCGTTGTCAGCAAAAGCCACGCCCATATCGAGAACTGTTACACGCTTCTCGATGTACTCGAATGCTGGGTATACAAAATCAACAGACTCAGCCATGTCGTCAAGCGTACGGGCGGATTTGATATTTTTGTTGAGCTGAAATGCCAGTTCGCATTCAATGTGCGGTTGAATAAGCTGGCTCGAAGCTAAGGCAGCCCCAGACCAAAGCACTTTATTTTCATAAATCGATCCGAATCCAGGCTCGGAAACTCCGAGTTGTTGCTGAACAGCCTTGTTGGTTGCCGCAACCTTCCAACCAAATCGGCGAATCCCGTGGGCTTCATAGCGATCTCCCACTTGAATCTGAATAAGACTGCCTTCATCAACAGAAAGTTGGCCAGCCCATTGCATAGGCGTAGGCGTTCGTTCCCAAGCGGATCTCCAGAAAGATTCAAGTACTTCGTGCTTTTCAGTCATGATGCTGGATCCTGTAAAAAATCTAACAGTGCTATCTGGTTATGTGACGCGGTATGTACGATGTCGATGCTTGTAGTCAGTACTCTCGGCTGGGCCGCGAAATTCAAAAATTCTCAATTTATTTGTGAGAGGTTTTCTGAGTCGATGAGTAGCGCGCCAGCATCAAAGAGCGAATTAACATGCTCCTCTGACACTCCGATACTCGAAAGTACCTCTCGGTTGTGCTCGCCTCGGAATGCAGGCGATCCAGGAGGCGTTAGTTCATCCTTGGAAAACCGCCACGGACGACCGGGCAATATGTACTCTCCGCCGCGGCGGTTCGGCACACGCTCTACTGCGCGCCAATGTTCAGCCCACACTGAGGTAGTCAAGGCATGCGCCGTACGGATCACACCCATCGCGATTTTCGCTTCGTCCAATTGGCAATCGAGAGCTGCAAGGCTTTGAAATGTGTAGAACCATGTCTGCACTATCCGATGCAAGTCGGCCACATTCTGTTTTCGAGCGGTCGCCGTTGCAAAGCGCACGTCAGACGCTAGGTCAGGTCGACGCATCGCTTTAAGAAAGAATGGAAACGTAAGAGAGCCAACCAAGCTCGCACTCAACACGATCTGCTCACCGTTCGGTCCTTCAAAGAAAGGACAATCCGCCGCTCCGAGAATGGGTGGTTCGTCGTTAAGTTCCTCCGGATTCAGATCGAAATGTGCACGCTCACTCGTTGCGAGCATCGTGGCAGCCATCGGAACATCGACGTGCTGACCAACACCGGTCAAGGACCGCCGGTTCAACGCCGCCAATGCGGCGATTGCGCCTTGCAAGCCGGTATACACATCAGCATGCGAGAGACTGTCGGTCATTGACCGCTCTAACGCTGCGCCGTAATGGTCCAGACTATTACGCGTAAATCCAGACTCTGCCTGAATTACAGGTGCGTATGCCATCCTGCTGGCCCAAGGTCCGAGTTGGCCATACCCGGAGATGGATACATAGATCAAGCGCGAATTGCGCGCTGCCAAGGTCTCATAATCCAATCCCAGAAACTTCATCGTTCCGGCGCGGAAGTTCTCAACGACAACATCTGCTTCGTCACATAGCTTGAGGATGACGTCGAGTGCTCCCGGCACGTTGAGATCAATGCAGACGTTGCGCTTTCCAGCGTTCTGCTGCGCGTAGTATCCCGACATGCCCGAAGACCTTGGGTAGGCGAACCGGGAAAGGTCTTGCCGTGGCGGTTCGACCTTGATCACATCGGCACCCAGATCCATCAAGGTTCGGGCACACAATGGGCCGGCGAGCACACGTGAAAAGTCAACGACTCTGATTCCACTTAGTGGGCCGCTCATGGCTAAACCCCCTCGTATTTGGTCGAGCCCAAATCGCCTGCTTTGTACGCAGCAAGCCCGAGCACGAGGTCCTTGGAAGCCCAGATTGAGGCCTGAAGCTGCGTCATCGCCGCGTCTGCGGCGGCCACTCCCTGACTCACAGAAATGCGAATTAGTTGCTTTGATGCGGTGTGAGCGACAGTGGGGCCGGCAGCGATTTCGTTAGCAATGCTCAACGTGGCCGACTGCAATCGGTCGTCTGGGACCACCAAGTTAAGCAAGTTCCATCGCTCCAGAGTAGAGGCGTCGTATCTGCGTCCAAGAATCGCCATCTCACTTGCGCGCAATGCACCGGCGCGTTGGGTAATCCGCTGGACTGCACCCATCAAAGGATGCAAGCCGACAACCACTTCAACACATCCCAGCTTCGCCGACTCGGATGCAATGATGTAGTCGCAAGCGATTGCCAATTCCAATCCCCCCCCCACGCAGATGCCGTGCACGCTAGCGATTACTGGCAATCGACATGATTCGAATCGACTGAGAAATCCGGGAAGGTCATACGGATGTGCACGACCCGCGATAGCGGCGTTTCGCACTTCATTCAAATAGTCGACGTCCGCGCCTGCAGAGAAATTCTTGAGACCGCTGCGCAGAATTACCGCTCGTGACCCTGCGGACTCAGCTGCGGACAGACCATCCAGTACCGCGTCCAAAAATGCAATACTCATAAAATTGTGCGGGCGTGCTTCCATCGACAAAATGGAAACTGGGCCGTCAACACTATGCTTAATCAAATCATTCACAATTCCGCCTCTTTCTGTCATACGTTAGATACTTTGGGCCACATAACATTTAGAGCCCGCCGTGGTGCACTCCGAGTTGCAAAAATTTCTTTCGGCAAAGACCGCGCTTCAAGAGGTCACTGCGGCTGCAATTTGAACTTGACCGCCATATCTGCGTACTGCTTGATAGCCGATGCGTAAAAGACATCAGCTTCTTTCAGCGACATACCGAATGGCTTGGCGGCACTATCTTTGGCAAATCTCTGGAATTCCGGCGTTTCAATCGCCTTGCGAATAGCGATGTTTAGCCTTTCGGCAACGCTCTCAGGCACATCCCGCTTCACCATAATCACACTCCAGGAGGCGTATTCAAACGTGCGATCACGCCCCTCCGCGAGAGTTGCTACGTCGGGGATCTCAGCGTTGCGCTGCGATGCAGCTAGGCCGACTGGAATGATCCGGCCCTCTTTGATCATAGAAATGCTGTTGGCTGCAATAGGCAAAAAGGCCAAGTCGACATGGTTCCCGAGAAGATCCTGAATGATTGGCGCCCCTCCCTTATAGGGCACTCCTGTGATTTGCATTCCGGCGAACGAGGCAAAGTCTTCACTGGCCAAATGCGATAGCGATCCAAGACCCTGGTGCGCGATGGATAGCCCTCCCTGCGTTGTTTTACTCATCTCAACTAAATCTTTGAGCTTTTTTCCTGCAAGCCCTGGCCGAGCTACAAGAATGAAGTCACTGCGAGATAATGGGGTGATCAGCCTAAAGTCGGTCGCCTTGTATTGGGCGGACGACAACACAAGTGGCGCGAGAATCAGATCGTTCGCGTGGGCGAGCAGCGTATATCCGTCCGACGACGCTCTCGCGACGTTCATGACGCCAATGGCACCACCTACGCCCGGAAGGTTTTCAACTACGACGGGTTGACCAAGCGAACTTTGAAGCGATGCGAGAATTTGCCTGACAACTCCGTCTACTCCACCTCCGGCCGGAAACGCCACCTTGATTACTATTGGCTTTGACGGATATTGCTCGCTACTAGCGCTGTATTGCGGCAGAGAGAAAGCCATTGCGATCAGACTGAATATGACCGCCTTCCAACATGCAGAAATTTTCTTGACCGAGGTGAGGGGATGATGGATTAACACTTTTGTCTCCTGGGCGTATTGGATTGCGAGGCTTGACCCAACGGGTCAAGCTGCCGGGCCTCGACTAACGGTTACCTCCCACTCATCCAGCGTCGGACAATGCTCGGTTGCGTAAGCCGTTTGTTGATATTACACAGAAAAATCTATTTTTTCAACAGGTTTGTGGGTGCGGCCGTGAACTTCTGTTTTGCGAGGTCGCCGGCTCGCCATGTCAAACGTGTGAGGGTGTGCGCAGCCAACGTGCACGACAAACACCCGCTGCCCGATCTGCTGGTTGTGAAGCCGTCGTACTCCAGGCCGCGCGTGAGCGATGACAACGCCTATGCCGAGTCGCGGTTTCGCACCGCCAAGTACCGCCCTGAGTTCCCTGCCAAGGGCTTTGGCGACCTGCACGCTGCTCGCCGCCTGGGCCAGTGCATTCGTGCGTTGGTACAGCGTCGAACATCGCCATAGCGGCATTCGCTACGTCACGCCTGCACAGCGCCATGCTGGCCTTGATGCGGTGATCGCACGCGCTCTACACCCAGGCGCGCGAGCGCCATCCGGCGCACTGGGCGCGCAGCACGCGCAACTGAACACCAGCGGGCGCGGTGACACTGAATCCGGAGCGTGACAGCGTGGCCGCGGCCGACGTGGACCGCTTACGTAAACAGCGCTTGGCTGCATGACTCAGGCGACAACTATCTTGACACGGGCAGGAGTCGCGAAGCCTGAGCTTCAAGCACAGGGGGCAACTGTGGGAGCAGTGGACTGCGCGGGGCCTGGCGGCAACCACCGCGGCCGACCCGCAGCTGCTCACGCTGATTGCCCAACGCTAGGCGGGTCACAGTGAGAGATATCGATGGCTATCGTTGCTGCACGCGAACCGTGCAGCGTGATCTCAACAGTGAGCATGAAGAGTTAGCGAAAGCGGTTGTTGAACGGAGGCCGCAGCTCGCGTGCGAGCTACTAGGCACTCACCTCAATCGAACAGTAGACTATCTGCTCGGTACAGACTTTCTCAGATAGTGTTGGCGTTGCACCGGGCGCCAGGGATTCGCAAAGGCGCGCACGACGCAGGCCAATCAGATCCGTGGCCTCCTCGGCGAGTTCGGTCTCATCGTCCCCCAAGGCATCGGCTACATCGCCTCTCGAGTCCCGGAGCTGATCGAAGATGCCAACAACGAATTGCCTGGCTCCTTTCGCGTCTTCATCCAGCGGCTGCTCGACCACCTCAAGGAACTTGGGCGGCAGGTCGAAGAGCTGGAGGCGCAGACCAAAGCATGGCATCGAAGTAGCGATCTCAGCACCAAGCTCGCCCAGGTGCCCGGCATCGGTCCGATCACAGCGAGCGCGTTGGTAGCCTCCATCGGGGATGCGAAGAACTTCGACGGCGGCCGGCAACTGACGGCGTGGTTGGGCCTGGTGCCCAGGCAACATTCCTCTGGAGGAAAGTCCAACCTACTGGGCATGAGCAACCGCGGCGACGGCTACCTTCGCACCTTGCTGATACATGGTGCGCGGTCGGTCATCAATCGCGCGGGGCAGAAGGCGGATCCGTGCAGTTGGGTTAACGCAGTGGTGCAGCGACGCAACAAGAATGTCGCGGCGGTCGCGTTGGCCAATAAGAAAGCTCGAATCGTCTGGGCGCTGCTGGCTCATGACCGGCTCTACGAGACGGGTTATAGCAAGGCGGCCGAGGTCGCGTGATCGAAGGCCAGTCGCGAAAGTCGCAAAACAACTTCAGGGAGAAATACCACCGATTGCTCAGGTGATCATGAAGTGATGGCAAGACGGTAAGACCGTGGTTGACCAAGCCCGCGCCGGACGAGGCACCTAGAGTGCGTGTAAGCGATCGAGGCGTCAACCAGCAGATCCCATCAGGGACCGCGGCCAAAAGCTGCACTCACAGTCCGAATGTACGGGAGCAATCTTCACCTTCGCGTCGCCATGAATTGAGAGACTGGCATAGGGGGCGTTCATCTACGTCCGGCCAACCCATCTTGATCCCCGCTACCAGGGCTAGGAGCATCGTGTTCACTACTCCACTTATTTCTTGGTGGACACCATCGTCATGGACACAAGCCCGCAACTCAAGACGGGATCACCGCGCGCTTACCTCGTGGCCGCAGACACGAGCACCATCGCATAGCCCTCGAAGCCCCGGATTGCGCGCGCCCGGCTAGGCCCGAATTCCGGCACAGAGCACTTCCCGAACACCGCGGTCGCCCTGGCCTCACAAATGCCGCATGCGCCGACGTCTTCCACGACGGCCGCAAATACTCACTGCCGGGTACCCCCCGGTATTCGCGTTAACCCGGAGACCTTCAATCCGTGGAGTTCGCGCGCAGTCAAGCAGTACTTCCTGCAAGCCCCAGTCGTTCGCGCCCGCACCGCCTATCGTTTGTGTGAGCGTGTTCCAAGACATGCCTTCGCGCAGTCCCAGGGCGCGCGTTCCGTCGGCTCGTCGTTGCGGGGTGCCGATGTCCGTGCAATCACTTGAAGCTCTTGCGAGCAAGGAGACAGAACAAATGGCCAAAATGAAAGCCAAGGAAGAGTACGTCCAGATAGACGACATGCCGTGGGCGCCTTTTCCCGACGCCTTTTCAAAGGGGGGCATCACCTGGAGGCTGCTTTACGTCTCGCCGGAGGCTAGCAGTTGGACGGCCGTGTTCGAGTGTCCGGAGGGCTCGTCCTTCAATGCGCACTTCCACACCGGGCCGGGCGAATATTTCCTCTACAAGGGCCGCATGGACGTGCGCGGGGGCAAGGCCGAAGGAGGCGATACGGCGCTGGCGCCGGGCTACGGCTTCGAGTCTTCCGGCGCGCGCCACGACAAGACCTACTTCCCTGTCCCGAGCGCGTTCTACATGACGTTTTCCGGGCCGCTCGCGTTCATCAACCCCGATGCAAGCGTGATTGCCAACATCGGCTGGGAAGAGGCGCAGGGCGCTTGGCAGGCGCACGTCGACGCGCATAGGTAGACGATCGAGTGCCTTGAACTCGGGCTCCGATTTCCCTCATGTCCAAGATCATCCACACCATGATCCGGGTAGCCGACCTGGATCGTTCAATACGCTTCTACGCCGACCTGTTGGATCTATCCGAGTCCCATCGGCTGGACTTTCCGGATTTCGCGCTGGTTTACTTGCGCAGCGGCGAGTGCGAATTCGAACTGGAGTTGACGCTGAACAAGGGCAGGGAGGAGCCCTACACCCACGGCAGCGGCTACGGGCACATCGCCGCCGTGGTCGACGATGCGAACGCCGAGAGGGCGCGCCTATTGGGCATGGGTTATCAGCCCGGAGATGTGAAGGAATTCAGGCGCGGGGAAGAACTGCTTGCGCGCTTCTTCTTCATCCAAGACCCGGACGGGTACAAAATCGAAGTGCTAGAGCGCCACGGTCACTACCACTGAGTGCAAACCCCCTCGGCACCCGCGCCGCTCCCGGATATTCTGCATCGCGACCCATCGGGGTCACGTGCACAACGGAGACAACATGCAAGCAAACGCCAGCATGAAGAGCCCCTTGACGGTACAGCACTGGTCGACCGCCGGCATCCGCAGGTCCGAGGCCACTGACGCGTGGCAAGCCGCCCTCACGCAGAACTACGGCCATTGGCAGGTCACCGAATCGGTCGCCGACGGTTTCTCGGCGAGCATTCGGAGCCGCGACATCAACGGCCTGCGCGCGGTCGAGTGCGTGTGCGACCCCTGCTCGGGAAGCCGGCTGCCGCAATTTGTCGGCCGTGAGCCCGTCCCCTACATCGGCGTGCAGATTACCAAGGCTGGGCGCGAGAGATTCCATTTCGCGGGAGAGGACATCAGCCTGGGTGCGGGAGACCTGGTGATCTGGACGAGCGCGCAGCCAGCCGAATTCACGGTGATGGAACGTCTGCACAAGGTGTCGCTAGTACTGCCTTGGGCGGAGGTCAAGGAGCGACTTCCCCGTGGCACGGGATTCACCGGTACGGTGATCGACAGCCGCGTCGGAATCGGTGCGGTTCTCTATTCGCACATCGACAGCCTCGCACATCAACTGGAACTCTTCACCGAAGGCGACAATGCCGGCGTACGGCGTGCCACGCTGGAGTTGCTGACCGCGGCGATGTGCCATCGCGTCGAGGCGCCACAGCGCGGACTGTCATCGCGCTACCTGAAGCAACTGCAGGACTACATTCTCGCCCACCTGCAGGACGACCACCTGTCGCCGACCAGTATCGCGGCAGCCAACAACATGTCGCCGCGATACGTACACATGCTCTTTGCTCAGATCGGCGTGAGCGCTTCAGTGTGGATCAGAACGCAACGACTAGAGCGATGCAGGGACGACCTTCGCAGCCGGACCTATCGGGACTGCAGCGTCGCGGAGATTGCTTATACCTGGGGATTCGCGGACCCTTCGCATTTCACGAGGATCTTCAAGCTGCAGTATGGCGTCGGGCCTCGGGAGTTTCGCGAGACGGCTCCGCAATAGCTCGTGCGGGCCCCTTTCAAGACACGGCTGGCACGCAACTCGCGGTTCCACCGCTACTAGCGGCTACCTAGCTCCTCGCTCTCTACTAGGCTGAGCGACGACCCGCTCTTATCAGAGTGCGCGCGTCCGGCGCAAGTAGGTCCAACATGGGCGCCGCAGCAGCAGATGGAGATCTCGCCCGGCGCGCATGCAACGCTGTTTCACTGGAAAGACCGCTATCGATTCAGTCCTTCAAAAGTTCGAGCAAGACCTAGCCGTCAGTGAACGTCTGAGCCGCGATCTTGCCCTTGCGCACCACCAGGGTGTCAGTCGCGATATTCACGAAGGGCTTCGCGTCCCAAACAAGATAGGCCACGTCGCCGTCGATCGCCTGCGCATTGATCTTGAAGGCTTCCCAGAAGCCTGGCTTGACCGACTTCAGGAAACCGTCGAAGAAGCCTCGGATCTCCTCCTTGCCGTGATACTTTTTGTCATGCGTGAGGAGGATCGAAGAGTCGGAATAGTCTTGCATGATTTCGTCCAAGCCTTTGGCAAACGCACCAAGGTGATGTTTCAGCACAGTTTCGGTAGAGGCATAGGCTGCGGCAGCCTCGCCGGACAGGATAGCCAGCGGGGCTGCGGCAAGCACCAGCGCGCCTTGATGGAATGCGCGCCGCGGTGATGATTGAATATGCAGGGGCATCGTTGTCTCCTTTCGGCTCAGGGCCGTGAACTTATGAACCGAAGAACGATACGCAGCGCGACCGGGATGGACTGCGTTCAAAGGGAAGTCGTGCTTGACTGGACGCGCAAAGAGCGGGTTTTCCCGAGCAAAGGTCGGTGCGCCTCCTGGGACGCAGTGAACTGCTTCGAGAGAGCGGCTTCACGCCGTTGAAGCCCTGCGCAGTTGCCCATGTGCATCAATCTGATTGTCGGGCTAGGCGCCGATCGGGGTCGGGATCCAGCACACGCATCCGCCGCAACTGCTATGGTCGATTGGGCGGGTCCAGACTCATGACGGACCAACGGGCCAAGAGGCTCTGGACGACGCTGGTCGGAGCGGTGCAAGAGGTCTGCGTCGAGCACGCCCAGCAGCAAAGCCACGAACGAGGAGGCTCTAGCGGCTCGACGGACGGATGGTTGGGCGATACCAGGCGAGCACCAAGTTCTGCAAAAGCCAACGGCCACGCGATTGCACGTGGCCGTTCGTTGGCAGCGACCTCCAGGATGGATCGCCGACTATTGCTGCTATCTACAGCGGCAGGCTCAGCTCAGGCGACGACTTCGGTAAGTTCTCCGGCCCAGGGAACCGGCGACCGTGACGGCGCCGATGGCACGAGGCTGCTTGCGGTATCAAGGCGATGGAGTTGTTCGGCCGAGAGGTCGACCGTCAGCGCACCGAGGTTGTCGATCAGTTGGGCAACCGAGCGCGGTCCGATGATCGGCACGGCCCCATGCGTGCCGGCCCAGGCAATGGCAACCTGGCCTGCGCTGACGCCCAACTCGCTTGCAACAGCCAGCACGGTGTCCAGAACCTGCGTGCGCTGCGCCGAGTTCTCCGACTGGAAGACCCGGCCGCCAAAGCCTTCAGCCCGGCCCTTTTCTCCTTGCCGGTACTTGCCGGTCAACATGCCCCCTCCCAACGGTGACCAGGTCACCACGCCCAGGTCCAGGGCGCGCGCGGCCGGGAACAGGTCGGCCTCGGGCTCACGGCGCACCAGGCTGTGCTCGAACTGGGCCGCCGCAATGGGTACCGCGTGGGTCAGTTCAGCCAGGGTGACCGCACGGGCCAGGCGCCAGGCGGGGAAGTTCGACAAGCCTGCATAGAGGATCTTGCCCGCACGCGCCAGATCCTCGAAGCCGCGGACGATCTCCTCGATGGGCGTGACGCCATCGGGATGGTGCGCCCAGTAGATGTCGATCCTGTCGGTCTTGAGGCGCTTGAGGCTCGCCTCCACGGAAGCCACCAGTGCTTTGCGGCTGTTGCCGGTGACCAACCGGTTCGCGTTCGGCACGGCGCCGTTGGTGAACTTGGTGGCCAGCACAAAGTCCTCGCGCCGCCCCTGCAGCAGAGTGCCGAGCAGTTCTTCCGATTGACCGAACTGGTAAACGTCTGCCGTGTCGATGAAGTTGCCGCCGGCCTCGGCATAGGCGTTGAAGACGGCCTCTGCGGCATCGGGGTCGGCACCATAACCCCAGCCCGTGCCGAAGTTGCCAGTGCCCAATGCGACTTGCGACACACGCAGGCCGGTTTTTCCAAAGACGGTGTATTTCATGCTTCGCTCCTTTGAGAAATATCGTGCTGCGGCTCACCCGACGATGCCGACCGGCGCGGAACCACCACATTGCCGACGGAAATCTGCACGAAGCCCCCGTCCTGATTCAGGCTGTTCGTCCCCACCTTGACCAGCCCTTGCTCGGGCCTGGACTTGGACTGGCGAACTTCCAGCACCTCGCCTTCCACGTGCAACTCGTCGCCTGTCTTTCAACGCACCACCACCAAAGGTGCCGATCGGCGTGCGCACCGGCGCACAAAGAACGATTTCAGGCTTGCTCATCGGAACTCCTTGTCGTGAGAGCGGGTTGGTCGAAGATGAGGCAGGTCGTGGTTGCATGCGCATAGATCTTTCCGTCGGGGCCGACGATCCGACCTTCGGCCACGGCTACTTGCCGTCCGGCGTGGATCAACTTGCCTTCCGCACGCACCAGCGGCACTTGATCGTTGAGCGCGCGAAGCATGTTCACCTTGAGTTCCAGGGTGGTGAAGCCTTTGCCGGCGGGTAGCGTCGAATGCACGGCACACCCCACGGCAGAGTCCAGCAGCGTGGCGAACCAGCCGCCATGCACGGTACCGAGCGGGTTGTAGAGGCGCCTTTGCGGTCGCCCCTGGAAGACGGCGACTCCGGGTTCGATGTGGATCGCCAGGATGTTGACCGTGTCGTTGATCGGCGGAGGGGGCAGCTCGCCCGAGAAGATTGCCTCGAACATCTCCATGCCCGAGCGGCCAAAGACCTTTCCCTTGGGCTCTGCGCCCGGAGCACTCTGGCGCGCGCGCACGCGCGCTTCGTCCGCTTCCCAGCGGGCTACTACGTCGTCGACTTCCATCCGTCACTCCTTTCGCTCGACGCGATTGCATATACAAAAGTTGCATATACAATGTAGCACATGAAGAACGCCGCCAAGCCGCAAGGGTGTACGAACCTGAAGCTCCGCCAGCTCACTCGCATGGTGACGCGTCACTACGACTACCACGTCAGCGAGACGGGACTGAAGAATACGCAGTACGCGCTGCTGTTACACGTCGTCAGACTTGGGCCTATTCGTCCGGGCGAACTGGCCAAACGCATGCACATGGATGCTTCGACGTTGACGCGCAACATGCGGCCGCTGGTGGCGCATGGGTGGCTGCAGATCGGTGCGGGTAGCGATGCGCGCAGCCGCTTGGTGGAGGCCACAGAAGCGGGTCGAGCCAAGCAGGCCGAAGGGCAGCGGGCCTGGAAGGCGGCGCAACTGGCGCTCAACGAGCGTCTGGGAATCGCGCGCGTCGCCGCGCTGCACGAGCTGCTGGACGCCTGCATCGAATGCCTCGATGACGATCCCCAAAGTTCCGCCGAAGACAACGCTGAATCAGTTGACAGCGGTGATCGCAGCAGGCAATCCCGGAGATAGCCTTGGAGTCGATGATGCAGTTCCTCAAGGACACCCAAGTGGAGGGCCGACTCTTCCCGCAAGGCGCACGCGTGAGAGTGATCAATGCCGGGGATAGTTGCCTGGTGCTACCAGCCCCGGAGGCACACACCACACTGTGCGCAGTGCCGACGAGGAACCTCGCGCGGCTGACGCTGTTCCGCGTTGTGCTGGTCAACCATCAAGTCAGCCTGCTCGATGAGCAGGAACGCTGGGGACTCGATGCGGCCGATATTCGTTCGAACATCGCCCGATCAGTCCCTGACTGTGAAATTCTCGACCTGGATGAGGCGTCGTCGTGACCGTCCCGCCAGTGGACGACGCGATCCACGCCGCCTCCGACCGTTCAACAGACGACCGAGTGATGCACAAGCAAACCCACGTAGCGACAGGCGACGGCAGCCTGAGACCGCAGGTGCCGCTGACCGGTGAATTGCTACTGATGCTCGCCGGCCTGGGGGCCCTAGGCTCGTTGGCCACCAACATCATCCTGCCCGCATTCCCGAGCATGGGCGCCGAGCTTGGAACCTCAGTGAAGGATCTGAGTGCAACGCTCGGCACGTTCTTCGTGGCCTTCGCCGTGGGCCAGCTCTTCGTTGGGCCTCTCTCAGACAGATTCGGCCGCAAGCAGTTGGTGCTGTGTGGACTGGCAGCGTTTGTTGTCGGCAGCGCCGTTTGCGCACTGGCGGTCAACCTTCCTCAGCTTATAGCCGGTCGCATCGTGCAGGCGCTTGGCGTGTGCGCAACGTCCGTGCTTTCCCGCGCCATTGCGCGTGACCTGTTCGAGGGCGAAGTGCTCGCGCGCGCACTCTCATTGATCATGGTGGCCATGGCGGCCGCGCCAGGTTTCTCTCCGCTGCTGGGAGGCGCATTGAACAGTTTGTTGGGCTGGCGGGCGACATTCGTTATGGTGGGTGTGTTGGCCGTTCTGCTGGGCACTCATTACCTCTTCCGCCTTGGAGAAACGCACCGTGCCGATAGACGCGTGGCTCTTTCGCTTTCTGCCGTGGCGAAGACGTATGGACAACTTCTGTTCGACCGCCGCTTCATCGCCCCCGCGCTGTCAGTGAGTCTGGTCATCGGTTCCCTGTACATGTTCTTCGCGATGGCGCCGGCCATCCTGATGGAGGGTTTCGGCTTCTCGCCGCTTGGACTGGCACTGTTCTTCGCTTCCACTGTCTTCGTGGTTTTCGGCGCCGGCATGCTGGCCCCGCGGCTGGCGCACCGATGGGGACCGACGCAAGCGGCGCGGACCGGGATCATCGTCGCGTTTGCGGGCAGCGTCGCCTTGCTGGCCGGCCCGCATGACGTCTACTACTTTTCGACGGCACTGACAGTGTTCCTGCTGGGCATGGGCATGATCAACCCGCTGGGAACTGCCATCACGCTGCAGCCCTTCGGACATCAGGCCGGGGCTGGGTCGGCCTTGCTCGGCTTCCTGCAGATGGGCTGTGCGGCCCTCGCCATCGGAATTGCCTCAGCGCTGCGGATTCCTGCCTACCTGGCTTTTTGCATCGTCCTGGTGACGAGCTTGGCGTTGTCGCTGTTGGCGTTCGGGGGGCAGCCTCGCGCCAGATAGCCGTAGCCATCCCCCAGTCCCTCTGTCCAGGTGCACGCCTTCGGTGAGCAGTCGGTTGACGAACATTCCCACAAACCGGTCTCAGGCGCTCCGAGCTATCGGCCTCAAGCTATGAGCGTCATCCCATTGCTGCCATAGGTCACGGCGCTTGCGCTGGGCCTGTTCAGCGTTGCCTGCCTTGACGTGGCCATAGCCCCGCACACTGTCAGGCCACTGTGCGATCTGCTGTGCAAGAGAAAGCGCGTCCGGCCGGAGCCCGGCGAGCAGGCGTTCTATGTCCTGCTCGTATTGCTGGACCAGCTCGCGTTCCAGAGTTCGTTCCGAACTCCAGCGGAATGGATCGAACCAAGTACCGCGCAAGCCGCGCAACTTCGCCATCACACCAAACACGCGCAACATCCATGGGCCGACCTCTGTTTTTTCAAGAGCGCCGGTGGCCTTGTTGCGGCGAGCGAAAGGCCCTGAACCAAGATGGAAGCGGATGGTGTAGTCCCCCTCGAATTGCTCCGCCAGAGCCGCTTGAAAGTCCGGGTTGGTATACAGGCGGGCCACCTCCCATTCGTCCTTGACCGCCAGGAGGCGGTGGTAGCTGTGCGCAACTGCCGCAGTCAGCCCGCTGGTGCTGCCGAGACGAGTCTCGGCTTCACGCACGCGGGCGATGAGCGCTGTGTATCGCGGCAAGAGTGCTTTGACGCCGTATTCCTTCAGATGTTGGCTGCGATGCGCCAGGACCTCATCGACAACCGGCTTGTTGCGGGGGACGAACCGCACCACATTCGATGGCGTGCGAGCTTGGGCAATGGCTTCAACTTGCGGCAGATCGACTGCAGCACGCCGGCCCCATGTGAAGGATTCCTTGTTCATGGGGACTGCAACGTCGTTGAGTTCGATCGCCCGGTCAATCGACTCCAGGGACAAAGGGATGTGACCTAGCTGCCAGGCGGCGCCCAACATGAACATATTGGCAGCGATGGGGTCCCCCATCAGCGTCGTTGCGAGCCGCTGTCCTTCGAGCAACAGCACGCGCTCGCCCAGTCGCTCATGGAACTCGCCGATCATGGCGTCGGTATCCACGCTCCAGTCTGGATTTCGCGCGAACTCAGCGGTCGGAATGATGTCGGTGCAGACGACGGCCGCACCCTCCACGGCATGCAGCTTTGCCATCGAATCGTCGGATGCAGCCACGATGAGGTCGCACCCAATCAATGCCTGCGCCTCACCCTGAGCGATGCGGGTGGCGTGCAGGAACTCTGGCTGCGGCGCCCACCGCACATGCGAATGAACTGCTCCGTATTTCTGCGCGAGGCCGGTGACATCAAGGTTGGAGCTGAAGTACCCCTCGATGTGAGCGGCCATGGCCAAGGTCTGACCGATGGTGACGACACCGGTGCCTCCGATGCCGGCGATGAGTACGCTGTGGAGCCGCTCGATCGGCGCGATCGCCGGCATTGGCAACTCTCCTTGCCATTGCCGACGTGGCTGCGATGCAGGCTGGAGATTCTTCTTGATCTGGCCGCCCGAGACGGTGACGAAGCTGGGACAGAACCCCTCGACGCAGGAGAAATCCTTGTTGCAGCTGTTTTGATTGATGCGGCGCTTGCGACCCAGCGCCGTTTCCAGCGGCTCGATGGACATGCAGTTGGACGCCTTGCCGCAGTCACCGCAGCCTTCACATACGGCAGGATTGATGAAGCTGCGTTTGTCGGGGTCGTGCCACTTGCCGCGCTTGCGCAACCGTCGCCGCTCGGTAGCGCAGGGCTGATCATAGAGAATGACAGAGACGTTCCCGTACTCCCGAAACTCCTTCTGAACGGCGTCGAGTTCGCTCCGATGATGCACCGCCACGCCCTCCGGCAATGCGATGCCTTCATATTTCTGAGGCTCGTCCGTCACGATGGCCATCTTGCGCACGCCTTCTGCCGCCAGCGCGCCGACGATTTGCTGGGGGCTCAGGCCGGTCTCCACGGCCTGGCCGCCGGTCATCGAGACAAATCCGTTGTAGAGGATCTTGTACGTCATCGGCACGCCGGCCGCGATGGCTTGGCGTACAGCCAGAAAGCCCGAATGCGAAAACGTGCCATCACCAAGGTTCGCGAAGACATGCTTCTCGTCGGTGAATGGCTGCTGCCCCAGCCACATCACGCCTTCCGCGCCCATATGGGATACCGTTGTGGTGGTCAGCGGGTCGGCCAACATCGCCATGGTGTGACAGCCGATGCCGGCAAGCGCGCGGCTGCCCGTTGGCACGCGCGTTGAGCGATTGTGCGGGCAGCCGGAGCAAAAGCTGGGGGTGCGGTTGGGCTTGCTCATGGGCTGGTCTCCAGGGTGCTTTGCGTTGTGGCGTGGGGTTTTGGTACACCCGTAGAAGGCGAGACCGCAGCATCGTTGATGCGATGCCCCAGCACGTTCTGGAGCACTTGGGCGACCATCGGCGGTGAAATCTCCCCATGGTCGGGAAAGGCCACCGGTCCCCGTTCGGGGTCGAACACGCTGCCATGCATGTGCTTCCCGACCACCTGCGGTGCATTGGCTTGACCGTACAGGATGCTGCGAATCTGGTCCTCCAGAATCGGGCGCTTTTCCTCCACCACGATGACGGTCCCGACGCCCGATGCAGCAGTGCGCACGACATCCGGATCGAGAGGCCAGATCATGCCAATCTTCATCAGTCGAATGCCAGCAAGCTCCAGGCGTGACTCGCTCCAGCCGAGGTGGCCCAGCGCCTGCTGAAGGTCTTGCCACGCCTTGCCCGAGGACACGATGAGTGCATGAGCAACGGCTGGAGCGACACTGACGCGGTTCAGGCCGTTGAGGCGCGCATAGTCGACCGCGGCGCGGATCTTGACGTTGTAGAGGCGAGCCTCTTGGGGAAGCGCCATGTCAATAGCGCGAATGTGCACGCCTTTTCCTTGAGCATCGGCAGGCATCGCTGGCGCCTCCGGGAGTCGGATTTCGGGGGTGTGCACTCCAACCCGCACCGATCCCCCACCTTCCACCACGTCGGTGACCACCTTGATCGCGACCCAGCATCCGCTGTACCGGCTCATGGCGATGCCATGCAGCCCGTAGTCCAGCAACTCTTGCGTGTTCGATGGGTACAGCACGGGGATTCCGACCGCCATGAAGATCGGATCGGAAAAGTTGGCGACCGTCGAACTCTTCGCGCCATGGTCATCACCGGCCAGACAGATGACGCCGCCCCGAGGTGAAGTGCCCGCCAGATTGGCGTGGCGCAGCGCATCGCCGGATCGATCGACTCCGGGGCCTTTGCCGTACCAGATGCCGAACACACCGTCGACCCTTGCACCAGCGAAGTTCCCAACCTGCTGGCTACCCCAGATGGCGGTGGCCGCCAAGTCTTCATTGAGGCCGGGACGGAACACCACGTTGGCCTCGTCAAGCTCTCGCTGGGCGGCCCACAGGTCCATGTCGTAGCGCCCCATGGGCGAACCACGGTACCCGGAAATGTAGCCGGCGGTATTCCACCCTTGAGCCTGGTCGCGGGCGCGCTGCTGCAACGGTAGGCGCACCAACGCCTGCATGCCCGTCATGTAGACCCATTGGTCTTGGGCAGCGTACTTGTCTTGCAGCGTGGTCTGCGGACGCGGTTGAAGCGTTTCCATCTTTGTCTCCTGGCACTTTGCTGTGCCCCCGATTCTGCGAAGAGGGTTTCAATGTGTCCAATGAGATAATCGATAGACTTCATTGTGAAAAACACAATGAATCCCTCGTTGAACCTGAATGGCGTCTTCAGATGCTCCCCAACGTCCGTGAGCTACAGCACTTGGTATTTCTTGCGGAAGAGCGTCACTTCGCGCGTGCAGCACAACGCGCGTTCCTGTCGCAGTCCGCGTTCAGTCGCAGCGTCGGTGCGCTGGAGGCGCAGTTGGGGCTGCGGCTGTTCGACAGAGATTCGCGCCACGTCTACATCACCGCAGACGGGGAGCGCATCCTGCAGTTGGCACGCCGGCTGCTGGCGTCGGCCGCAGATTTGAGCCGAGAGGCCGAGCTGCTTCGGGGTGGGGAAGTAGGAACGCTCGCGCTGGGGTCCGGGCCATACACCGCTGTCTTGTTCACGGTTCCCGTCATCACACAGGCCCGACAAGAATTCCACAAGGTCCGGTTTCGATTGGAGGTCGATCACAGCGCGGCGCTCCTGCAGCGACTGGAGGCGGGTGACATCCATCTGTTCCTCTCCGACGTTCAGGAACTGCCTGCGAGCGGACCTTGGGAAATCGAGCCACTCGGCAGCTACGGCAGCATGGTGATATGCCGTGCAGATCACCCGATGGCGCGTCATCCGATCATCAGCGTTGAACAGTTGCTTCGGCTGGAACTCGCCAGTGTTCACATCCCGCATCCCATCCGGCGCCGGCTGTCCGAGGCGCTCGGTTTCTCCCACGTTGAGCTGCTCCCTGTGGTCTTCGAATGTGAGAGCGTTGCCGTGCTCAAGGAGTTCGTCATGCGCTCCGATGCCGCGATCATTGCGCCGGCCTCCTTGTTCGAGCACGAGATCCGGGCAGGACTGCTGACGCAACTGACGGTCGAGCATTGGGATGCACCGCACCGGAACCCTGTGCAGGTGGACCTCGGGATGGTCTGGATGGCCGATCGCACGCCGACCACGGCAATGCGCATCCTGATGGACCTGGTGCGTCAGCACGCCGCGCAGCGCTTGATGCCTGGAGCGCAGCGACAGCTTGCCTCGGCAACGTAAGGTCAGACGGCCAAGCAAAAGCTGGCTTCAAGGCTCGGGAAAACGAGAAGGGTTTGGCCCCGAACATTGTCTCAGTCCTGACATTCTTTAGCGCCACCTCGATCCTAGAGTCAAGTCCAGCAGAGTTGACCCCCTGCCGTGCAGGGAGATTGGGACCACAGCCCTCGTGGCAACGCCTCTGCAGCAACTGAGAACAGGATCGACATGGCTCACGATGAAACACGGGCGTCTGCGGCGTCCAGGCAGACCCGCGACAACAAGGCTTGGCGTTCCAAGGAAATCACGCAAGGCGTGGATCGGGTCGCGCATCGTTGGCAGTTGCGCGCGACCGGTCTTGATGACGTCAGCATCGAGCAGCCATTCATCGGCGTGGCGCACACCTACGGCGAGGTCAGTCCTTGCTCCCAGTCGCTGCTGCCACAGATTCAAGCGGCCAAGCTCGGGGTGGAGGTCGGTGGTGGTACCGCACGCGAGTTCTCGACCATTTCCGTTTCCGACGTGCTGTCGCAGCAGCATGACGGCATGCGGTACAGCCTCATGTCGCGCGAGGTGATTGCCGACTCTGTGGAGCTTGTGATGCGGGCGCAGTGCTACGACGCGCTCGTAGGCATAGGAGCCTGTGACAAGACCATTCCAGGCCTTCTCATGGCGATGGTCCGGCTGAACGTCCCCAGCCTGTTTCTGCATGGCGGTCAGATGCTGGTGGGCTGGCACAAGGGTGAACAGGTCAATCCTCTGCACTTGTTCGAGGGCGTCGGAAAAGTGCACTCCGGCGCAATGAGCGAACAGCAACTGGAGCAGATGGGGAAGGATCTGGTCACCACGGCGGGCGCGTGCCCTGGGCAGTTTTCTTCGGGCACCGCGGGCAGCATTGCCGAAGTCCTAGGGTTCAGTCCACTGGGTTCGAGTGGCATCCCGGCCGCGTTTTCGCAGCGCCAAGCAGTGGCGCGCCAGGCCGGGCAGCAGCTGATGCGCAACGTGCTGGAAGGCAACGGCCCGCTGCCGCGAGATCTGCTGACCCGCAAGGGTCTGGAGAACGCCGTGGCGATCGTCGCGGCGACCGGTGGCTCCACCAACGCCACTTTGCACCTGCCGGCCCTGGCCAACGAGGCGGGAATCGACTTCACGCTGGCGGACATGCAGGAGATTCTGCGGCGCACACCCACGCTGGCCAGCCTGATGCCGGGAGGCCCCTACGTGCCCTATGAACTGCATCGCATTGGTGGGGTGCCGGTGGTGATGAAGGCGCTCTTGGGTGGCGGCTACCTTCACGGCGATGTGCCCACCTTCGATGGCCGCCAACTGAGCGAGGCACTCAGTGAGGCCGCCGCGCCAGATGGGAACATCGTGCGCCCCCACAACGAACCGTTCCGCGCCACCGGTGGACTGGTGGTGCTGCGCGGCAGCCTGGCACCCGATGGCGCGGTGATCAAGATCGCAGGCTTGAATACGTTGGTGCTGGAGGGGCCGGCTCGCGTGTTCGAGAGCGAGGCCAGCGCGGTGGTAGCCATCCGCGCACAAGCCTACCAACAAGGCGACGTCATCGTCATTCGCAACGAAGGTCCGCACGGCGGGCCTGGCATGCGTGAAATGCTCGCGGTGACTTCCGCCATCGTGGGACAAGGGCATGGACAGACCGTGGCTCTGGTAACCGATGGCCGATTCTCGGGAGGAACGCGCGGCCTGTGCGTCGGTCACGTATCGCCCGAGGCGTCTCAGGGCGGGCCTATCGGCCTGGTTCGCAATGGGGACCGCATCCGTGTCGATGCCACGGCGGGGACGCTTGAATGGCTGGTCGACCCGAAAGAGGTCGAACACCGCCGCGCCTCATGGCGCCCCGCGCAGCGAGGTTCTCGCCTGAGCGGTATCGACGAGAAGTATGTGCGCCTGGTGGGGTCTGCGCATCGAGGCGCAGTGACCCATTCGGGAGGAGCCGCGTGAGCATCGAAACGTGCGATCCACACGTTCCGGTTGAAGTGCTCTCCCGGCCTTGAGACGTCGAGGCGTGAGTCAAAGAACGAGTCAGCGAGCCTGCTCGGCCGCGGCAAGGGTCGCGCGGCGCAGTGCATAGGCCTATGGGCCATCTTCCATCTCTTGATCCAGAGACAGCAAATCAAAGTGAAAAAGCCAAAACACACGGAGACTTTCCATGACGACATCCACGCCCAGCCCCGGAAGCATTGCCGCTGACAAACTTGCCGCCCCGATGCGCAAGATCATGTGGCGCATCGTCCCCGTACTCTTTGCCTGCTACATACTGAACTTCCTCGACCGGATCAATGTCGGGTTTGCGCAGCTGCAGATGAAGCAGGATCTCGCATTCTCGGACGCGATCTACGGGCTGGGCGCAGGACTGTTCTTCATTGGCTACTTCTTCTTTGAAGTGCCCAGCAACATGCTGTTGGAGAAGATCGGTGCAAGAAAGACGATCTTGCGCATCATGATGCTGTGGGGACTGGCTTCCGCCGCGACGATGTTCGTGAAGACGCCCACCCATTTCTACGTGGTGCGCTTCCTTCTGGGACTGTTCGAGGCCGGATTCTTTCCGGGCATCATTCTGTACCTCACGTTCTGGGCTCCGGCCGCCTACCGCGCGAGAGTCATAGCGCTCTTCATGTCCGCGCTCGTGGTCACGGGCATGATCGCCGGGCCGGTCTGCGGACTGATCCTTCAGAACCTGGACGGGTTCTGGGGACTGCGCGGCTGGCAATGGATGTTCGTCATCGAAGGGCTGCCGAGCTGCATCTTGGGGCTGATGGTCTACCTCCATCTCGACGACAAGCCGGAAGACGCCAAGTGGCTGACTCCCGCAGAAAAGCGTGTAGTGCTCAAAGCACTGGAAGCCGAACGCCCGGACGTGCGAAGCGAGCAAGGCACGCGTCCCAGCCTGCGCAGCGCGTTCACACAACCGATGGTGTACCTGTTCTCCTTCGTGTACTTCTCCATCCTGGCAGGTGGCTACATCATCGCATTCTGGCTGCCTACGACGATACGTGAACTGGGCGTGAGCAACTTCGTGCAGATTGGCCTATATTCAGCCATTCCCTATGTCGCTGCAGGTGTCGCCATGATCGCTTTGTCAAGAAGTTCGGACTTCTTCTCGGAACGTCGTTGGCATGTGGCAACTCCTGCAGCGTTGGGCGGCCTCGCACTGATGGCGCTTCCTCAGGCATCCCATAGCCTCGGCATGTCATTGGCACTGCTGGCCGTCGCCACGGCTGGCCTGTACTCCTCGCTATCCCCGTTTTGGACATTTGCGACCATCTCACTGTCGCGCGCAGAAGCAGCGGCGGGCATCGCGATGATCGCTAGCCTGGGCAATCTGGCAGGATTCGTCAGCCCATTCATCATCGGCAAACTGCGGGCTGAAACAGGGAGCATGACCTACGGCATCTATTTCTTGGCCGCGGTTGTTCTCACCGGCGCCATGGCTCTTCTGGTCGGAACGCGAGCCACCCATCGAAGACAAATGGCTGGTCAGGCTGCATGATCAGTCGAGCTACGTCGCAAGACCTGGCATCGACAACCGACGGTGGGCCAAACCCATTTCTATCTCCGGCATGGTGTGGCGCTGGCCTATCAATAACACGGATCAAGGAGAAACTACATGAAGCTGCCAAAAGCATTGGCGTTCGATGTCTTCGGCACAGTGGTCGATTGGCATCAGAGCATTGCTCGCGAAGCCCGCTCGTTCGTTGCGAACCACTTACCAGGCGTCAGCGCTGAACGGTTTGCATTGGAGTGGCGGATGCTCTACCAACCCGCGATGCAGCGCTGCCGCAGTGGAGATAGGCCGTTCGTGCCGCTGGATGAGCTTCACCATGAAATGTTGCTGGAGCTGCTTGAGCAATACAACTTGCCCGCGAGCCGATTTGAGCCGTCAACGCTCCATGGTCTTTCCAGCGCATGGCGTCGGCTTGATCCGTGGCCCGACGTTCCACTTGGCTTGAGTCAACTGCGAACTCACCTTCCCGTGGTCACGCTGTCGAATGCCAATGTGTCACTCATGGTGGCGATGAACCGCTTTAATGGGTTGCAGTGGGATGCCATCCTCGGCGCAGAACTCGCCAAGGCTTATAAGCCCGAGCCGACGGCATACCTCGCCACCGCCGCTGCACTCAGACTCCCGCCCCAGGAGCTGTGCCTGGTGGCCTGCCACCATAGCGACCTGGCGGCGGCAAGGGCTTGTGGTTTGCAGACGGCGTATGTAGATCGTCCGCTGGAGTACGGCGGCGCGCCCGCTCCCGATGCGTCTTCCCAGCAAGCATGGGATTGGCAGGCGGAGAGCCTAATCGATTTGGCTGACCAATTCGAACGTGCCGCCGCGAGAATTCACGATGGTGGATAGTATGCATATCGTTCTCAGTTTCTCCGATGCCCCCAGAGGTGCCGAGCTGAGTTCTGGCCCCGGGAGTCCTTCGGAGGCTGGGTAGCTATGCGTCTTGCGAAATTCGATTTGCTGCAGTGGTTGACGCCTGACGTGCAAGAGGAGTTTCTTGCCCGCATGTACCGTCGCCACTATGCCGCTGGCCAACCGGTGTATGTGCAGGATGCCCCCGGCAACGAGATGTTCCGTCTCATTTCAGGGACCGTGAAAATATCGGTTCTGAGGGGAGATGGCCGGCACATTACTTATCGCCTCTTTGAATCCGGCGATTGCTTTGGGCAGACGAGCCTGGTGGATGGTGAACCTCGACCGCAGTCGACAGAAGCCAGTAATGCTGTCGAGGTGGACGTGCTGTCGAAGATGGATTTCCGATGGCTCTGCGACCGCTATCGGGTATTCGACCGGGCTATTTCGCGCCTGATGGCTGCACAGTTGCGGGCGATGGCGCAAAACTACGAAGGCGCCAGTTTGGACAGCCTTCCGGTACGGGTGGCGAGGCAGCTCTTGCTTTCCAGAACCATGCAACTGCGCACCGCAGAGCAAGACGATTCGGATGAGTCGCAAATACAGATGTCGCAGTCAGACCTGGCGGCGATGGTTGGCGCTTCGCGACAATCGGTGAATCGGGTTCTCCAGCAGCTGCGCGAGAAACACGTCATCGAAATCAGCTATGGCCGCATTGATCTGACCGATCTACGAGCGCTGAGTTCGATCACAACCCAGTAAGGGAAGCGACCACCCCAGCTCGCGGTAGCAGACATCGCGGAGGCATCCTCGCGAATGTCAACGTCACGATTTTGTGGAGCTGCGGCTCATGGCCAGCAACGCCGGCTCCGACTCGATGACGACACGGCCATAGGGCAGAGATATCGCCCCTGTGGCGGCGAGAGCCTTCAGTTCGAGAGCGAGGGTCTGGCGCGTCAGGCCCAGCATCATGGAGATGCATCTCCTGGGTCACGGGAACCACTCGCCGCGTGCGAGGCGCCATCGGTGCGTCGCCGTGCGTGAGCTTGAGCAGGCGCCGGGCGATGCGCACGCGGGTTGTATGTAGCGCCGCGTCTTCGACGAAACTGTACAGCGTGCGGGTGCGCGCCGATTGCAGCACTGCCATTGCACGGGCAAAGCGCGCATCGTTCATGAGGCGCTCGAATAAATCGCGGGGGGATATGGAGCAACTGCGCGCTCCGCAGTACGACGATGTCGTGAGACGGTGCACGCCATGATCGACAAGGTCGAGAAGTATGTGCTGGGCTATCGCCTCGTGAATGGCCCGGTCTTTGACGACACACCCAGGGGCCACCGCGTCGCGGTGTACATGCAAGTGGAAGGCTTGGGTGACTACCTGCCCAAGTACGCCGGCAATCTGGACATCATGACTGCGGCGGCGAGCTGAACGGCCGAAGTCTTCGCGGGCGAGATGCTCGCGGGAACCATGCAGCGCACGCTAAAGGAGATTGCAGCATGAATGCCTCCGACGTGAGCGGCAAGAAAATCGTCCTGCATGACATGTGCCTGCGCGATGGCATGCACGCCAAGCGCGAGCAGATCAGCCTGGAGCAGATGGTCAAGGTGGCAACGGCGCTCGATGATGCGGGCGTGCCGTACATCCAGTTCACCCATGGTGCCGGACTGGGTGGCAACTCCCTGCAGCATGGCTTTGCCCCCATAGCAACGACGAGTACATCAGTGCCGTGTGCGCGCAGGTGAAGCAGGCCAAGGTTTCGGTGCTGCTTTGCCCCGGGAGGGAACCATGGCCGAGCTTCGGTCGGCTTACGACTGCGGCGCGCGCAGCGTGCAAGTCGCCACCCATTGCACGGAGGCGGATACCTCGTCGCAGCACATTGCGTATGCTCGCAAGCTGGGAATGGACACGACGGGGTTCCTCATGATGGCGCACCTCAACAGTCCGGAGAATCTGGCCGCGCAAGGAAAGCTCATGGAGAGCTATGGAGCGCAGACGGTCTACATCACGGACTCCGCAGGCTATCTGCTTCCCGAGGACGTCGGCGCGGCCGTGTCGGCGCTGCGCGACGTGCTCGATCCCGCGACTGAGATCGGCTTCCATGGGCAGCACAACCTGGGGATGGGCATCGCGAACTCCGTCGCCGCCGTGCGCGCGGGCGCGACGCGCATCGACGGATCGGTTGCCGGCCTGGGCGCGGGCAACACCCCTCTGGAGGTCTTCGCCGCCGTGTGCGAACGCATGAGCGGAACGGCCTACGGCACCGTGGTACTGCATTCGCGCCCCGAGGCTGCTGCCGGCGGCCCTCTCGCGGCCGTTCGTGATGGGGACCTCATCGAGCTGAACGTGCCGCAGCGCCTGCTGCGCCTGCATGTCAGCGCCGAAGAGCTGGCCGCACGTCTCGCCAAGTGTAAGGCGCCCACAGCGCCGCTGGAGAGCGGCTACTGGCGCCTGCATGTCGACCACGTCTCGCAAGCAGATGAAGGCTGCGACCTGGACTTCCTCGTTGGTCCACGAGGCGCATTCGTCCCGAGAAACAATCACTGAACACTGCGGATGGGCGCTCGCATGCCGGCGACCGCCCCTCCGCTCAAGGCCCGGAAATCAACTCGCGCTGCGCTCTCGCGCTGATGCGCGGGTTTTCGCAGACGGGCTCCCAGGCAGGTCCACCGACGCGAGGATCGAATCGCGGCACACCGTCAGGATCTCGTCGGCCAGCGGCGAATCGTCCGGGCAGGCGCGCGACAGGACGATAGCGCCCACCACGTGGGTCAGGATGCCGAGCGACCGGGCTCGCGCCTGTTCCGGATCTGCACCATCCAATGCAGTGCCCGCGCGGCTCAGCTCAGCCAGCAGGCTCTCGATGCCAGCCACGAACGTCGACCGGACCGCTTCGGGCTGACGGGCGGCGTCCCCGCCCAGCGCAGCCATCGTGCAACCGCTGGCGCGGGCGTCGCGATGCTCGCGCGAGACGTAGGCGCGCACGAAATCCGGGGTGTCCACTCCCGCGGTCAGCGCCGCTGTCTGCGCGATGCCGCACGCTGCGGATTCCGCCATCAGATCGGCCTTGGAGCCGAAGTGCTTGTAGAAGCCGCCGTGGGTGAAGCCCGCAGCGGCCATCAGGTCGGCAACGCCCACGCCGTCGTAGCCACGCTCGCGGAAGAGCGCCGACGCTGTTTCGACGATGTGCGCCCGGTTCGCCTGCGCTTGTGCCTTGGTGACCTTCATATCGGAGTTGAGTTGATTTTTCGCTGTGCGAGGAGGCCTCACTATACATTGATGTCGTTCATCATCAAACCTCTTGACAAGTTAGATTATGATCATCATCATTGGTGTCTCTCACTTGAAAGGACCCTGATCATGAGCAACACGCACCTGACCGCACCCACCCAGTTCGTCGAGGTCGATGGCGACAAGTTCGCCTACCGCCGCTGGGGCAACGCCTCGAGTTCGCAGTCGCCGCTGTTCTTCGTGCAGCACTTCCGCGGTGGCATGGATCACTGGGACCCGCTGCTGACCGATGGTCTCGCCACTGGCCGCGAGGTCATCCTCTTCAACGGCCGTGGCATTGCCTCGTCGAGCGGCACTCCGCGCAACCGCATCGAGGACATGGCCGACGATATTGCGCTGGTAATCCAGGCGCTGGGTCTGTCGCAGGTGGACCTGCTGGGCTTCTCGCTCGGTGGCTTCCAGGTGCAGGAGGTGACGCTGCGCCATCCGCAGCTCGTGCGCAAGTTGCTGCTGCTGGGCACCGGGCTGCGCGGCGGCGATCCGAACATGGAGCCCAAGGTGCTCGAAGTCGCGCCCCGACCGGTGCCCACGGTGGAGGACTTCCTCTACCTGTTCTTCGGACGCTCCGAAGCCGCCAAGCAGGCTGGGCAGGCCTTCTGGGATCGCCGCCACCAGCGTGTCGACCAGGACCCGCCCAGCTCCGCAGCGGTGGCCCAGGCGCAGGCCGAAGCACATGGCGCCTACCTGCCGCCGCTGGCTGGCGAGAACCCCTACGCCTACCTGAATGGCATCCAGCAGCCCACGCTGGTGCTCAACGGGGTCAAGGACGTGATGATCCCCACGATCAACTCCTGGCACCTGGCGCAGAACATCCCCAACGCCCAGCTGCTGGTCTACCCGGACGCCGGCCACGGCGCGCAGTTCCAGTACCCCGAACGCTTCCTCAAGCACGCCATCCAGTTCCTGGCGGAGTGACGGTGCGCACGAGTAACTGCGCCACCAGCCATTGACTTCACTCGGCGGCCGCATGCCGCGCATCGGCCGCGTGTCCATCCATTCAAGAGAACGATTACCAACATGAGCAAGATAGCGCTCTTCGAGCCGTACAAGCTGGGACCTCTGACCCTCGCCAATCGCATCGTCATGGCGCCGCTGACCCGCAACCGCGCCGGCGCCGGCCTGGTGCCCAGCGAACTGGCCGCGATCTACTACGCACAGCGCGCTTCGGCCGGCCTGATCATCACCGAGGCCACCCAGGTGTCGGCCCAGGCCCAGGGCTATCAGGACACCCCTGGCCTGTACACGCCCGAGCAGATCGCCGGCTGGCGCCAGGTCACGGACGCGGTGCACGCCCAGGGCGGGCGCATCTTCGTGCAGCTCTGGCATGTGGGCCGCGTGTCGCACGTCGATGTGCAGCCGGGCGGTGCCGCGCCGGTCGCGCCCTCGGCCATCCGCGCGGCGACCAAGACCTTCGTCAACAACGGCTTTGCTGACGTATCCGAACCCCGCGCCCTCGAATTGAGCGAGCTGTCGGGCATCGTGAACGACTTCCGCCAGGCCGCTGCCAACGCCATCGCCGCCGGCTTCGACGGCGTGGAGGTCCACGGCGCCAATGGCTACCTGCTGGAGCAGTTCATCAAGGACGGGGCCAACCATCGCACCGACGCCTACGGCGGCTCGGTCGAGAACCGCGCCCGCCTGCTGCTGGAGGTCGTCGCCGCGGTGGCGAAGGAGATCGGTGCCGATCGCACCGGCGTGCGCATCTCCCCCGTATCGCCGGCCAACGGCATCTCCAGCAGCGACCCGCAGCCGCAGTACGGCTACATCGTCGAACAGCTCGGCACGCTGGACATCGTCTACCTGCACGTGGTCGAAGGTGCGACGGGCGGCCCGCGCGACGTGGCCCCATTTAACTTCGCCGCGCTGCGCAGCAGCTTCAAGCAGACCTACCTCGCCAACAACGGCTACGACCTGGAATTCGCTGCCGCTCAGCTCGAATCGGGCAAGGCGGACCTGTTTGCCTTCGGTCGGCCGTTCATCAGCAACCCCGATCTTGTCGAACGATTGAAGAGCGGCGCGCCGCTGGCACAGCTCAACCCGTCCACGCTCTACGGCGGAGGCGCCGCGGGCTACACCGACTACCCCACGCTGGCCGGGGCCAGGTAAGCAAACAGGCGCCGGGCCCAACGCTGCGGCCCGGTGCCCTCTGATCTGCGGAGAACGTCCATATGACCACCCAATCCACCGCCCTCATTACCGGCGCTTCGACCGGCATCGGCGCCACCTACGCCGAGCGCTTCGCGCAGCGAGGGCACGACCTCGTGCTGGTCGCGCGCGACAAGGCACGCCTGGACGCGCTTGCGCAGCGCCTGCGCGACGAACGCCAGGTTGCAGTGGACGTGCTGCAGGCCGACCTGACGAATCAGGCCGACCTGGCTACCGTCGAAGCCCGCCTGCGTGACGACGCCCGTATCGACATCCTGATCAACAACGCCGGCATGGCCCAGTCGGGCGGCTTCGAGCAGCAGACGGCAGAGAGCATCGACCGTCTGATCGCGCTCAACATCACGTCGCTCACGCGGCTCGCGGCAGCAGCCGCGCCGCGCTTTGCGCAGGCAGGCGCTGGCTCGATCGTCAACCTCGGCTCCGTGGTCGGCTTCGCGCCCGAATTCGGCATGTCGATCTACGGTGCCACCAAGGCGTTCGTGCTGTTCCTGTCGCAGGGGCTGAGCTTGGAACTGGTTCCCAAGGGGGTCTACGTGCAAGCCGTGTTGCCAGCGGCCACCCGCACCGAAATCTGGGAGCGCGCCGGGATCGACGTCAACACGCTGACCGAGGTAATGGACGTCGACGAACTGGTCGATGCGGCACTGGTCGGTTTCGACCGCCGCGAACTGATCACGATCCCGCCGCTGCACGTGGCCGAGCGCTGGACTGCGTTGGACGGCGCGCGTCAGGGACTTTTGGCGGACATCCGGCAGGCGCACGCTGCCGACCGCTATCGACAGCAAGCCTGATTGCCCCCTCAGTTCTTCATCACCCCATCACTCTTTCCACCGGAGACACCATGCTTTACCTGTCCCGAGTCGGCCTGTGCCTGCTCGCTCTCTCTGCCACGCTGCTGTCGGCCTGCGCCACGGCCGACAAGCCGCCTGTGGCCGCAGCCACATCTGCCAAGGTCGCCACGACGCAGGGCCTCACATGGAACAGCGTGCCAACGCAGGCCCTCTCTGCGGGCGGCGTTGACTTCGCGTACCGCGAGCTGGGCCAGAAGAACGCCGGCACGCCGGTGATCTTGCTCACCCATCTGGCCGCCGTTCTGGACAACTGGGACCCCCGTGTGGTGGATGGCATCGCCGCTAAGCACTACGTGGTCGCGTTCGACAACCGCGGCATCGGCGCCTCCACCGGCTCGCCGGCTAACACCATCGAACAAATGGCGGACGACGCCATCACCTTCATCAAGGCCAAAGGCTTCAAGCAGGTGGACCTCTTCGGCTTCTCGATGGGCGGAATGATCGCCCAGGAGATCGTGCTGAAAGAGCCGCAGCTCGTGCGCAAGCTGATCCTGACGGGCACCGGCCCCGCGGGCGGTCCAGGCATCAGCACCGTGGCGGGCGTGGCGAACTACGACCTGCTGCGCGCGACCTTCACCGGCCAAGACCCGAAGCAGTACCTCTTCTTCACCCGCACGCCGAATGGGATCGAGGCCGGCAAGACTTTCCTGAAGCGCCTGCAGGAGCGCACCGTGAACCGCGACAAGGACATCGCCGCGGGGGCGTATCTGGCGCAGTTGCAGGCGCTCAGCGCATGGGGGCAGAAGCGGCCTGCTGACCTTTCGGTGATCAAGCAGCCGGCCCTCGTGGCCAATGGCGACGACGACCGGATGGTGCCGACCAGCAATACCTACGACCTAGCCAAACGCCTGCCCAACAGCGAGCTGATCGTCTACCCCGATGCAGGTCACGGAGGCATCTTCCAGTACCACGAGGACTTCGTGCCCAAGGCACTGGCCTTCCTGGCCAAGTGATGCGTGACCTGGCTGCTAACGTGAGGCCTGCATCTCAAAGCGGCATTCGCTACGTCACGCCTGCACAGCGCCATGCTGGCCTTGATGCGGTGATCGCACGCGCTCTACACCCAGGCGCGCGAGCGCCATCCGGCGCACTGGGCGCGCAGCACGCGCAACTGAACACCAGCGGGCGCGGTGACACTGAATCCGGAGCGTGACAGCGTGGTCGCGGCCGACGTGGACCGCTTACGTAAACAGCGCTTGGCTGCATGACTCAGGCGACAACTATCTTGACACGGGCAGGAGTCGCGAAGCCTGAGCTTCAAGCACAGGGGGCAACTGTGGGAGCAGTGGACTGCGCGGGGCCTGGCGGCAACCACCGCGGCCAACCCGCAGCTGCTCTCGCTGATTGCCCAACGCTAGGCGGGTCACCCGAGAAGTGGCGCAGGCTTTCGCCCAAAATGGCAACCAAGTCGCCCTTTCCGTCGAATTGCTCGGGATTAGCGGCACCAAATGATGGCCACGCCGTCTCCGGCGCTTTGGAAACCAAGGCGTGAGTAAGCCGATGGGCACTCGAAAACCCTAAACCCGCTCTCGCCCCCCGCTCTCGCCCGGGTAGAAACGATAGTTCAGCCCGATGCAAATTCGCCACACCTTCTGAAAGGTGACGGCGACAGCCGTTTGAACTCGAAGCGCACATGACCCGAGGCAAACAGTTCGCGTGCCGAGCTACCCAAGCCGTGGAAGCGACTGGGTCCGAGGCGGCTCGGAAAGCCTGAACTGTCCTCCTGTGAGAAACGCGAATCTTCGGCTCCCATTGAGGCGCCTGGTCCATACTGCGCGCCACTCCGAAGCTCGAAAAGTTCCACCTTGTCGCACTTCTCTGCCATTTGTACGACATTGTGATATAATGTCGACAAACGCATAGAATATCCTATATTCCTTGAAAAGAGTGAGGAGATGCAGGGTCTTGGTGGTGAGCCTTTTGCGCGCTCACCCGCTCCCGGGATCTGACTTTGGCAGCCGGGCGCCTATGTCGGCTGGCCGCACATGATCATCCTGAAGCTGGCTTGGAGTGCGGATGCCATAAGGAACGACATCGATGACGGCCACAGCCCCTTCCTGAGCACCATCTGAGGCCCTCTCGCGAGGGCGCCTCGCGAGACGACCAGTCGTCCAGAATGACGTGAGCTTTCTCCTGTGGGTCAGCATCGGTACGGCAGCACAATTTCTAATTCAGCGCAGACAAAGATATGGGTATCTCACCAAGCAACAGCAGCATCACTCATTCGATTTATCAGGTCTTGCGCGCCGATTTGCTTAAAGGTCGGTACGCACCCGACGTTAAGTTGAAGATCGCCGATCTTGGTGATGCGCTCTCCGTGAGCTCTGGGGTCATCCGAGAGGCCTTGTCGCGGCTATCCGCGGAGGGGCTAGTTGTCGCGGAGCCGCAGCGGGGCTTCCGCGTCGCGCCCGTATCTGCTAGCGAGTTCATTGATCTCGCAGGTGCGCGAGTCGAACTGGAAGGGATTTGTCTGCGAAAGGCGATCGAATTGGGCAATGTAGAGTGGGAGAGCAGAATCATGTCTGCGCTTCACCGCCTTAAGCGTTTGTCGATTCTCGGGCCAGCCGAGGCAGAAGATGTACTGGCGGTCACTGACGCGCATTCTGAATTTCATCGCGCGCTTATCGATGCTTGCGGCAGCGACTGGCTACTTCGGGCCCGCGACCTTCTTTTCACACACAGTGAGAGATATCGATGGCTATCGTTGCTGCATGCGAACCGTGAGCGTGATCTCAACAGTGAGCATGAAGAGTTAGCGAAAGCGGTTGTTGAACGGAGGCCGCAGCTCGCGTGCGAGCTACTAGGCACCCACCTCAATCGAACAGTAGACTATCTGCTCGGTACAGACTTTCTCAGATAGCGTACCAAGCACCCCGAAAGTTTGGGTTGCGCGTTTCCGTTGGCCACCCCGATTCGCAGCGGTGCGTGGAAGCGGGCATGCTCGAAGAACGCTTGCGGGCAGATGGAGCGATGGAGTTCAGAAAAGCAAAGCTGTCTGTGTCCTGCACAACGAGACTTCCACCGAATGCCCAGCCGCGCGGCGACGGTCCAGGGCGTGGTCGCCTGTCGCCGTCACGATTCGCAGGCCCGCCGCATGCAGCACAGCCAACGCTGCGGGCGTGCCGGCCTTGACCGGATCAGACAGCCAGCCGGCGCTCGTCAGCGTGCCCGTCTTGCTCACGATGAGCATGTCGACGCGGCGCAGGTTGTCGATGGCGGCGGCGTCGCGGAACGACGCGCCCTGCGTCGCGCCACGTCCCGTCGCCACCATGATCGACATCGACATCGCCAGTCGACATCGCATTGATGTTTCCGGAAATGAAGCACAACTCTCGGGTGAGCCTTTGGTATTCGATCATGTCCTGACGTTAATTCGGCTTCCGTATTCGCTCGTCTCATTGCGATGCGTTGCCGCCTAACGGCATCGCCAAGAACGTCACAGCGCATGTTTCGCGAATCATGTATGATCATCGTCATGCGAAAGACGAACCACAACGTCAGAACTGCGGCTAAGGAAGCCTCGCACGAGCGCATCGTTTCCGCAGCTGCGCGGGCGATCCGTCGTAGCGGCTACGACGGCACCGGAGTCGCCGACATCATGAAGGAGGCCGGCCTGACCCATGGCGCCTTCTATGCTCATTTCACGTCGCGCGAAGCTATGCTCACCGAAGCAGCGAGTCGGGCGTGCGCTGAGTCAGCTGCCGTAGCGGCGGAGGTTGTCGCCAGCGTGCCTTCCGAGCAGGCTTTGCCATCCATGCTTCGCGTCTATCTCTCGCGCGAGCACCTGGAACAAGTTGAAATGGGGTGTCCCCTGGCCGCACTGGGCTCGGAGACGCCTCGCCAGGCACCCGAAGTACGCCGGGTGACCACCCGGCACGTCAAGGAAATGATCGATCTTGTCGCCCGTCAGTCGCCTGACTGGGGGCAGCCCGGTGCCCACGAACGGGCACTCGTGACCGTCGCCACTATGGTGGGCACATTGCTGCTGGCCCGTGCGGTCGACGAGCCTGCACTGTCGGACAGTCTGTGCGCGGCCGCATTGAAGCATCTACCCCCCACCTGAGCCAACTGAAACATGCAGCCTAGCTGCTCGCCAGAACATATGATGAACATCATTTCAATAGCACAATACGCGGTTCAAGGAGAAACATGATGAACATGGCAAACAAGGTTGCGCTCATTACAGGGGCCTCTTCAGGCATCGGTGAAGCGACTGCGCAGCGGCTTGCGAAGGCTGGCTACAAGGTTTACGGCACCAGCAGACGTGGAGATCAGGCGGGTCGACGATCGTTCGAGATGCTGCCCCTTGATGTGACCAAGAACGAGTCGGTCGAAGCTGCGGTCCAGAAGGTGATGCAGTTGGAAGGCCGCATCGACCTTCTCGTCAACAACGCAGGCTTCGGGGTCGCAGCAGCCGGCGCTGAAGAAAGTTCGATCGAGCAGGCTCAGTCGATCTTTGATACCAACTTTTTCGGGCTGGTGCGGATGACCCGGGCCGTTGTGCCGCATATGCGCAGCCAAAAGGGTGGGCGCATCATCAATATCGGCTCCGTGCTGGGTTTCCTGCCCATGCCTTACATGGCGCTGTACTCCGCCACCAAGCATGCGGTCGCGGGCTATTCGGAATCGCTCGACCATGAACTGCGCAAGCAGGGCATTCGCGTCTCGGTGGTCGAGCCTGCCTACATCAATACGCCTTTCGACGCGAACCTAATTCAACCCGATGCGCCCCTCGACGTGTATCGAGAGATTCGCGAGGGAGTGGCGAAACGCGTCAAGGAGGCGCTAGTGGGCGCGGACGGGCCCGATGTGGTCGCCGAAATCGTGTTGAAGGCGGCAACGGTGGCGCATCCAAAGATCCACTACACCCCGGGCCTTGCTAGCCGCATGCGGCTGCTGCGTAGATTTGCGCCCGCCAGGGTGTTAGATGCAGGGGTTCGAAAAGACCTTCGACTCGAAGCTTAGGCGGCTATCCGCGTGACCGTCTTGGACCCTCCGCAAACCTCGGCGCAAAAATACCAAGGAAAGACATGCAAGCTTTTGTTCTCGGTCGATATGGGAAAAAGCTCGCATGGCCCTTGGCAGACGTGCCGACACCGGAACTGCGCGACGACGAAGTCCTGGTGCAGGTCCACGCCGCTGGCGTAAACCTGCTGGACTCCAAAATCAGGGACGGAGAGTTCAAGCTCATACTGCCCTACCGTCTGCCTCTGATCCTCGGTCACGATGTGGCGGGGGTGGTGGTCAAAGTCGGCCCACGCGTGCGCCAGTTTAAGCTGGGTGATGAGGTCTATGCGCGGGCGGACGACTTCCGCATCGGTACGTTCGCCGAATTCGTCCCCGTCAAGGAAGCCTCGCTGGCGCTCAAGCCCAAGGGCCTCACGATGGAAGAAGCCGCCTCCATTCCTCTGGTGGCTTTGACGGCTTGGCAGGCACTGATCGAGAAGGCGCGCCTGAAGAAGGGGCAGAAGGTCTTCATCCAGGCTGGCTCCGGCGGCGTGGGCACCTTTGCCATTCAGCTGGCCAAGCATCTGGGCGCCACCGTGGCCACGACGACGAGCACGACCAATGTCGCGCTCGTGAAGAGTCTGGGCGCAGACGTCGTCATCGACTACAAGACGCAGGACTTCGAGGATCTCTTGCGGGACTACGACGTGGTCCTGAACAGCCAGGACAACAAGACGCTCGAAAAATCCCTTCGCGTGCTCAAGCGCGGCGGAAAGCTCATCTCCATCTCCGGACCGCCCGATCCCGAATTCGGCAAGGACATCGGGGCACCCGGCTTCGTGAAGCTGGTCATGCGGCTACTGAGCTCGGGAATCAGGCGGAGGGCAAAGAGCCGTGGCGTTGGCTTCTCGTTCCTCTTCATGAAGCCGAACGGGAGCCAGCTGCGCGAGATCACCCGTCTCTTCGATGCTGGCGTCATCCGCCCCGTGATGGATCGGGTCTTCCCGTTCGAGTCGACCAACGAGGCCCTGGCCTATGTCGAAGCAGGTCGCGCAAAGGGCAAGGTCGTTATCAAGATCAAATGAGCCTAGTTCTCCACCCCAGCTTTTTGGAACTCCCATCAAGATTGCAAACGCTATTGCCCTCGTCACGGGTCAACCGCGGTGTCGGCCTGGCCTTCGCGCGCGAGATGCTCGCCCGCGGTGCCCCAAAGGTCTACGCCGGCGCACGCGACCCTGCGACCATCACCCAATCCGGTGTGGAGGCCCTGCACCTGGACGTCAACAAGCCGGAAGACGTGGCGGCCGCCGCAGCGCTGGCGTGCGTCCGATGTGACGCTGGTGATCAACAACGCCGGCATTGCCCAGCCGGGAAGCTTTCTCGCAGCCGATAGCGAAGACTTCGCACGGAGCATCTTCGAGACCAATTACTTCGCCGTGCGCATGAGCAATGCCTTCGCGCCAATTCTCAAGACCAACGGTGGCGGCGCGCTGCTCAACGTCCTGTCGGTCGCCTCGTGGGTGAACGACGGCGAGCTGGCGGCCTATTCGGCAAGCAAGTTCGCAGCCTGGTCGCTCACCAATGCCCTGCGCAATGAACTGGCGGCGCAGAAGGCGCAAGTGCTGGGGCTGCACATGGCGTACGTCGACACCGACTTCACGCGCGGGTTCGATGTCCCGAAGTCCAGTCCCGAGGAAATCTTCAGGCGCGTGCTCGACGGAATCAAATCGGGCGTCGATGAGGTGCAGGCCGATGAACTCACCCAGCAGGTCAAGCACGGGATTAAGGCGGCAGGGCCCAGCTACCTTCCGCCGGTGCCGAGATGGGTCTGCGCATTGCGGGCGTCAAGCTCGCTGGCAACAGCGTGCAGGCAGCGATGGACTACTTCTCTTCCAACCGTAGCGGAATTCAGCGCTGACCGCCATGCCCGCAACGGCTTCATCAGAAGCCGATCGCGAGCCCGTCCCGTCGACCGTCAGAGCCACCCATATAGACACCCGATCCCTGATCGACCCAGATTGCATGGCAGGTACCGAGCGGGCTCGGCGCTGCCACCGGCTCGTGGCCTCGCTTGCGAAGGCCTGACCACACCGCGTCAGGAACCGTCCGCTCGAGCTCCAACACATCGCCTCTGGCGAACATCCGCGCATGATCGATAGCTTGCTGCACAGACATGCCGTAGTCGACGATATTCGAGAGTACTTGGAGCTGGCCCGCCGGCTGGAAGTGGCCACCAGTAACTCCAAAGCTCATGACGGTGTCTGCATCCTTGGTGACCAACGCGGGAATGATGGTGTGCATGGGCCGCTTGCGTCCCTGCAACTCGTTGGGATGACCTTCCTCAAGTACGAAGCCTGATCCTCGGTTGTGCATCAGGACTCCTGTGCCAGGTGCCACGATCCCACTGCCAAAATCGTCGTATATCGAATTGATGAATGAGACGAGCGTGCCGTCCGAGTCGGCGACTGACACGTAGACGGTGTCCTTGTGTTCGGGCAACGCAACAGGCGTCCATCCATCGGACTTCGTGTCTAGATCGATCCCTCGGGTCAAGCGTTCAATCGTGTCGTCGGAAAGCAGTTCATTCACATCTACTGCGTTGAACCGCGGGTCGCATAGGAAAGCGTTACGTTGTGCATAGGCGATGCGCGATAGCTCTGCCTGAAGATGAAACCTTTCTGCACTGAGAGGCCCCATTGCACTGAGATCAAACGCCTCGAGCATCGCCGCAATCTGCAGCGCCACGACCCCTTGCCCGTTGGGCGGGCACTCCCACAATCGATAGCCACGGTAGCTCGCCGAAATCGGCGTCACATACTCCGGCTTGAATTCAGCGAAATCGTCGAGGCTCAGCAGGCTTCCCTTCTTTCGCAACGAGGTCACGATGTTCTCGGCAACCCAGCCTTCGTAGAACGAGTCGGCGCCGGACTTGGCGATGGCGCGCAGCGTCTTGCCCAACTGAGGATTGCTTCTGCGTTCGCCTAAGGCAGGCGCTCTGCCTGCGGGAAAGAACAGGGCTTTCGCTTCTGCCGTCGCCATCATTTTTGCCGCCTGTCGCGCCCAATCGTGCGCAAGGCGTTCCGTGACCAGATAACCCAATTCGGCGGCACCGATCGCGGGCTCGAGCAGTTCTTGCAGCGAACGCGTCCCGTAGTCTTCGACCAATCGATTCCACGCGCGTACCGCACCTGGAACGGTCAGGGCATGGACGCTATCGACCGGGATGGAGGCCATTCCGCGCCCGCGCAATTCTTCCGCGCTCGCCGCCTTGGCAGCCCAACCCGATCCGTTGAGCGCGACCGGCGCCTGGCCACGTTTTCTAAGCATGACGAAGCAGTCGCCGCCGATTCCGGTCTGGGTCGGTTCGACGACTGCCAGCATTGCCGCAGCAGCGACTGCTGCATCGATGGCATTCCCACCGGACCGCAGGACGTCCAGTCCAGCCAATGCTGCCTGCGGGTTGGAGGTCGCCACCATTCCCCTGCTGCCGACCGCGACAGACCGGCTTGGGGCTTCAAAATCTCGCATCGAAATTCCTAAATCGTTAACGGCACGTTGAGGGATACCTTGATCCGCTGCATGGCAACGTAAGTCTTGAACGTCTTGATGTTTCCTGCCGAGAAAAACAGCTCGCGCGTGAGCTTTTCGTATTCGGACATGTCCTTGACGTTGATCACGAGCATGAAGTCGAAATCACCAGTCACGTAGTAGACCTGCTGCACCTGCACACAGTTCGCGAAACTCTTCTTGACTTGATCGAGCAGATCCAGCCGCTCGCTCTCCAGCTTCACCTCGACCAGGATGGTGATGGGGCGACCCACCGCCGTTGGATCGACGACGGCTACCGTCGTCATGATGACGCCGGCCGCTTCAAGCGCAGCAATTCGCCGGTTCACTGCCGACGGCGACAGGTTCACCTCTTCCGAGAGCTGGCGTTGGGAAATCTTGCTGTCCGCCTGCAGGAGGCTGAGGAGCTTGATGTCGTAGTTGTCTAAAAGCATGGTTGTTATGCGTCAGCGCTAGCTAAATTCTGGGCCGCAAGGAGCGGTTTTTTGACGCGTATGTGCGCTGGCAACCGAAACATTGTTGCACCAGGGGCTCAAAACGAGGAAAAGCGCCCAATTTTGTGCGTGCCACGCGCCCTATCAGGGGAAACCCTCGGCTGAATGTTTCACGAACGCAATAACGGCGCGCTTTCGCTATCCAGATTCAACCATTCGTGCGAGGGGTCACTTTTACGATTTCCTATACCACTCCACCTACCTGAAGGAACAAACTCCATGTCCACGAACGGTCATCGCCCCCGCAACATCTTCAACGCAGTTGCCTGCGCGGCAACGCTTGTGGCCAGTGTTGCCATCGCACAACCGCGGCCGGCCTCGGCGCCTGTGGCCGTAGCGGCGCCATCGGTGGCTTCGCCTACGCTCAACGCCATCAAGGCACGTGGCCAGCTCATTTGCGGCGTCGGCGGTGATCGCCCCGGCTTCGGCTTCCCCGACGCACGCGGCGTGATGCGCGGCTTCGATGCAGACGTGTGTCGATCCATCGCGGCGGCGATCTTCGGCAATCCGGACAAGGTTCGCTTCGTCTCTTTGACCAGCCTGACGCGCTTCCCGTCGCTTCAGTCCGGCGAAGTCGACATCGTGGCTCGCTTCACCACCTGGACGCTGACCCGCGAAGCGCAGCTTGGCTTGGAAGTGCCGGCAATCCACTTCTATGACGGTCAGGGCTTTCTTGTAAAGAAAAAGGACGGCATCAAGAGCGCGCATGATCTCGGCGGCGCCTCAGTGTGTTTCCAGCCCGGCTCCACCGGCGAAGTGAATGCCGCCGACTTTTTCCGCGCAAACAAGCTCGAGATGAAGCCGGTCGTCATCGAGAAGATGGAGCAAATGCGCGACGCCATCGTGAGCGGCCGTTGCGACGCCTATACAAACGACACCGCGCAACTTGCTTCTTTCAAGGCATCCATCGGTAGCGCTGGTAACGACTACCAGGTCCTGCCCGAAATCATCTCCAAGGAGCCGCTGGGAGCTTTCATCCGCAAGGGTGACCAGCGCTTCTTTGACATCGTTCGCTGGACCCACGCGGCCATGCTGAACGCCGAAGAATTCGGCATGACAGCCGCCAACATTGACAAGTTCAGGAACAACTCGAATCCGGCTATCCAGCGCTTCATGGGTGAGACAGGCGACCTCGGCGCCGCGCTCGGCCTCGACGCGCAATGGGCAGTGAACGTCGTGAAAGGCGTTGGCAACTATGCTGAGATCTACGAGCGCAGCATCGCGCCCCTGGGCCTGCCGCGCGGCCTGAATCGTCTACTGAAGGACGGCGGCATCCAGTACGCCGCTCCGATGCGCTAGTCACGCTGATGTCGCCGGCTCAAATCGAGCCGGCGAATCCCTTTTCCCTAGTCAATGTTTAAGCCCGCCATCTGGTCGGGATGGCGAAACTCCAATGTCCTCAAACAGATTGTCCCGCTCCAAGGTCCCCATGCGTCGGGTCGTATGGCAAGTGCTCGCTGCGCTGATCGTGATCGGCGTTTTCAGCTGGCTGATCGGTAATGCACAGGCGAATCTCGGCGCACGTAATGTTGCCTCGGGATTCGGCTTTCTGCAACGCGAAGCAGGGCTTCCCATTGCGGAGCACCTGATCCCTTACACCCCAGCAGATAGCTATTTGCGTGCGCTGGTCGTGGGCATGCTCAACACGCTCTGGGTTGCGTTTTGGGGCATCGTGCTCGCCACAATCCTGGGCACCGTAATCGGAGTTGCCCGCCTATCGAAGAACTGGCTGCTCGCAAAGCTGATGTCGGCTTACGTCGAGTTCTTCCGCGATCTGCCCCTGCTGTTGCAACTGTTCCTCTGGTACGCCCTTCTTCAGGGTCTGCCGCCGGTTCGCCAAGCGATCCACCCCATCGCGGGCGTCTACCTGTCCAACCGCGGCTTGAGCTTCCCGGTTCTCGACTGGCAAACGGCCCACAGCTGGACGCTCCTCGCTTTCATCCTTGGTTTGATTGCCACTGTGATCTCCGCAAAGCGAGCCACTCGCAAGTCACTGGACGATGGGCGCCAGCGCGCCACTTGGCCGACCGCGGTCCTGCTCATGGCGGTCATGCCCGCCACGGTCGTGATTACGCTGGGCGCTCCGTTCGCCTTGGACATGCCTAGCCCACAGAGTTTCAACATCCGTGGCGGCGTCACCGTCTCGCCAGAATTCTTTGCGCTGTTGTTTGGTCTGGTGATCTACAACGCGGCATTCATTGCCGAAATTGTTCGTTCCGGCATCCAGTCGGTTAGTCATGGACAGATAGAAGCATCCCGCGCCCTTGGCTTGAAATCATCAAACACGTTGAAATGGATCGTGTTCCCGCAGGCACTCCGAGTGATCGTTCCGCCGCTAACGAGCCAGTACCTCAACCTGGCCAAGCAATCCTCCCTGGCCGTTGCCATTGGCTATCAGGACATCGTCTCCATTGCCACCACGGCGATGAACCAGAACGGTCAAGCGGTGGAACTTGTGGCAATCATCATGGGCGTCTACCTCACGATCAGTCTCTCGATCAGCGCGCTGATGAACCACTACAACGCCCGTATTGCACTAGTGGAGCGCTAACGTGACCATCCTATCCGTGAAACACTCTGTCCATTCCAGCACCACCGTCATGCGTACACCCCCGGTGCAGGAACGCAGCGGCCCGATTGCGTGGCTGCGCCAAAACCTCTTCTATTCGTGGATATCGACGCTGACGACGATCGTCCTTCTGGTTGTGCTGGCGAAGTTCTCTGCATTCGTTTTCCAGTGGGGAGTCGTCAACGCGATCTGGAGTGTCCCAACAGGTCCCCAGGGGCCTAACAGCGACGCCTGCAAGGCCGTTCAAGGCAGCGGCGCATGCTGGGCCGTCATCACGGACAAGTATCGCTTCATGCTCTTCGGCATGTACCCCTTCGAGGAACAGTGGAGAGCCTTGATCGTCGTCTTGCTGTTCATTGGTCTCTACGTCGTGTCCGGAATGAAGCGCTTTTGGCGACCCGCCTTGGCCGGTGTGTGGACACTGGCGCTTGTGGCCATTGGCTTACTCATGTGGGGCGGAGTTTTCGGCCTGCAGTTCGTGCCGCAGACGCAATGGGGCGGCTTGGCATTGACTCTGATTCTGGCGACGGTTGGCGTTGCAGTGGCTTTCCCGCTGGCGATTCTGGTGGCTCTGGGACGCCGTTCGAAGCTGCCGTTTATCCGATGGATCTGCGTCGCATATGTCGAGATGATTCGCGGCGTTCCACTGATCACGCTGCTGTTCATGGCGAGTGTGATGTTCCCGCTCCTGATGCCAGAAGGCGTCAACCTGGACAAGCTCTTGCGCGCTCAGGTTGCCATCATTCTCTTTTTTGGCGCCTATCTCGCCGAGGTCATCCGCGGCGGCTTGCAGGCGCTGCCGAAGGGACAGTACGAAGCGGCGCATGCGTTGGGTCTCTCCTACTGGTCGACGAACCGCAAGATCATCCTCCCACAAGCGTTGCAGCTCGTCATTCCGCCGCTCGTCAACAACTTCATTGGCTTCTTCAAGGACACGTCGCTGGTGCTCGTCATCGGTCTCTATGACCTGCTCGCGGCCTCGCGCGCTGCGATCGGAGAGCCCGCTTGGCAGGGCTTTGCGGTCGAAACGTACATATTCGTAGGCTTCATCTACTTCGCGTTCTGCTTTGCCATGTCCAAGTACAGCCAGAAGCTTGAAGTCCACCTCAATCAGCATAGAAAGCGCTAAACCTATGACTATCGCAACGACAGTAGCACCGGCCGCTCGCCAACAAGGCGTCGCAGTCTCGATGCAGAAGATCAACAAATGGTACGGCGCGATGCACGTGCTGCGCGACGTCAACCTTGAAGTGGCGACTGGCGAACGCGTCGTGGTTTGCGGTCCGTCCGGTTCGGGGAAATCGACCCTTATCCGGTGCATCAACCAGCTTGAAGAGCATCACGAAGGCCAGATCGTCGTGGACGGCATCAGCCTCGACAGCGACGCAAAGAACCTTGATGCCGTTCGCTGCGAAGTAGGGATGGTCTTCCAGAGCTTCAACCTCTTCCCGCACTTGACGGTGCTGGAGAACTGTACTTTAGCGCCCATGCTGGTCCGGCATGTGCCCCGCCGGGAAGCTGAATCGCTGGCAAGGTCATACCTGGAGCGCGTGCGGATTCCAGACCAGGCCAGCAAGTATCCGGGGCAACTCTCCGGTGGCCAACAGCAGCGTGTTGCGATCGCACGAGCCTTGTGCATGAAACCGAAGATCATGCTTTTCGACGAGCCGACCTCCGCGCTCGATCCCGAGATGGTTAAGGAAGTACTCGACACGATGGTTTCCCTCGCGAAGGACGGCATGACGATGATCTGCGTAACGCACGAAATGGGCTTCGCTCGCGAAGTAGCAGACCGCGTAGTCTTCATGGACCGCGGCGAGATCGTCGAGTCCGGAAGTCCTGACGAAATGTTCAGCACCCCGAAGTCGGACCGCCTGCGGACTTTCCTCGGTCAAGTCCTGCGCAATCAATAATCGATCACGCTGCGATGCCAGACGCTTATCACCTCCTCCTATTCGTGCTGGCCGGCTGGCTGCTGAACGTCACCCCAGGGCCTGACGTCCTGTACATCGTCACGAACTCGCTACGAGGCGGCTGGAAGTCTGGCGTTGTCGCTGGTCTTGGCATCACAGCTGGCTGCTTTGTGCACATCTTTGCTGCTGCGTTGGGAATGGGCGCACTTCTGGCGGACTCTGAGACTGCCTTCACTGTCTTGAAATGGATCGGCGCTGCGTACCTGTTGTGGATCGGCGGGAAGATCTTGCTTGCGCGTGCAGCACCGGCGACAACAGACCTTCAAGCGGCTGCTCTATCGCGGCCTCTTCCCAGTTCAAAAGAGATTTTTCTCGGCGGCTTCTGGACCAACGTCCTCAATCCGAAGGTCGTGCTGTTCTTCCTGGCTTTCCTGCCCCAGTTCATCAGCCCGGAAACGACAGGAAAGACCAGTGTGTTTCTTGCTCTTGGTGTACTTTTCAATGTGAACAGCATCCCGGTCAACGCGGGCTGGGCGATCGCGGCTGCGTGGATGGCCAGAAGACCTGTCGTTCAACGCGGAATGCACTGGCTCGACAAGCTTGCTGGCTCGATGTTCATCGTCTTTGGGGTCAGGCTTGCACTGGTCGATCGACCCGGCGCCTAGCTACCTCAAGGAAAAAAGCGTGCTCCACGTGAGACCTGAGCGTTGCGATCGTGCGAACACAACGTGCAGCCACAGTGGTCCTGCACATCGCACAGATGTTGTGTTTTCCAACCTCAAATTGCGCCAAGCAACACAGCTTCAAATCTTAGGATTGCAGCATCACACACGGAACAACCAAATGCTCATTACCAACACGCGTGCTACGCGCGAAACGTATCCCAATGATCTGCGTTCAATCATGTCTGTCGCCAAGGCTGAGCAAAGCAGGAAGTGGCTCTCGACATGGGGCGGCATCTATCCAGGGTCAACACCGCTCTACGCGCTGGACGGACTCGCTACTGCACTGGGCGTGGGACAGATTCTCGTGAAGGATGAATCGGTTCGTTCCGAACTTGGCAGCTTCAAGGCACTCGGTGCGCCGATCGCATTGGTTAGGTTAATTCTCCGCCTGTGGCCAAACGACGGCCTGGATCCGCAGGCGCTACTTTCCGGCGCCTACAAGACAAAATTCAGCGACTTCACGGTGATCAGTGCGACGGATGGGAATCACGGCAAAGGCTTGGCTGCGGCAGCGCAGAGTGCAGGTTGCCGCTGCGTGATCGTGCTGCATGCCAACGTCAGCGCCGAGCGGGAAGCGGCTATCGCGGCCTATGGCGCAAATATCGTTCGCATCCAGGGCAATTACGACGAGTCGGTGGAGGAGGCCGCGCGCCTGGCTCGTGAGAATGCCTGGCATGTCGTCTCGGATACGTCATATGACGGCTATGAAGAGATCCCGCGTGATGTGATGCAGGGATACGGCACCATCGCAGCCGAAATCGTTGAAGGGTCGGCACGGTCGAAATCGCCCGTGACCCATGTCTTTCTGCAAGGTGGTGTGGGCGGACTCGCCGCCGGCATCGTCAGCTATTTCTGGGAAACCTACGGCACCCGCCGTCCGACGGCAATCATCGTTGAACCCGAGCAGGCGGACTGTCTTTTCCAGAGCGCCCTCAGCGGTGTTGCAGCAAAGGCCACCGGTTCCGTGGACTCCGTGATGGCGGGCCTGGCTTGCGGTGAAACCTCGCCACTGGCCTGGCGCTTCCTGGTATCAAGTGTTGACTACTTCATGACCGTGAAGGATGAGGATGCGGTTCAGGCCATGCAGGTGCTGGCCAAGGGCAATGAAAGTGACCTCCCCATCGTTTCCGGGGAATCTGGCGCCGCTGGTCTGGCCGGCCTGATCCAGCTGATGCGCGATCCCAAGCTCGCACGGCAAGCTGGACTGGACCACTCGTCCACGGTGCTGCTGATTAGCACAGAAGGTGCAACCGCACCGGCGGTTTATGAGCAACTGGTGGGCGAATCCGGCTTGGGCGTGCTGGCGCGGCAAAAAGAGTTTCTCGATCGCAGAGCGAGCCATTACGCGTAACCGGTTTCAACATAAAAGTAAACATGAACACCAGCACCGCCACACGTGAAGCCGCAATCGCCAGCGCCGTCGAAACCTACGACTCAGGCCGATTCCTGACGGACCTTGACCGCCGTGTCGCCTATCGGACCGAGAGCCAGGAACCGTCCCAGGCGAAACACCTTCACGCCTATCTCGAAAAGGAAATTTCGCCACTGCTCCATCGGCTGGGATTCGAGACGAAGCTTGTGCCCAACCCGAGCGACATCGACGCGCCGGTTCTCCTTGCCAGTCGCATTGAGGACATAAACCTCCCGACGGTCGTCACCTACGGGCACGGCGACGTGGTCCGCGGTTACGACGACCAGTGGCACAAAGGCCTGGAGCCGTGGAAGATCGTGGTCGATGGCGATCGCTGGTACGGCCGCGGCATTGCTGACAACAAGGGGCAGCACTCCGTGAATTTGGCCGCGCTCGAGGCTGTCATGAACGCGCGAGGTGGCAAGCTCGGATTCAACCTCAAGATCATCATGGAGACCGGCGAAGAAGTGGACTCCCCCGGACTGAACCAAATCTGCGGAGCAGAACGCGACTTTCTAAGTGGCGACGTCTTCCTGGCCTCGGACGGACCTCGAGTGTCGGCTGAGCGACCCACAGTTTTTCTTGGGTCGCGCGGCGAGCTGAATTTCGATCTGGAGCTTGATCTGCGAAGTGGTGGGCACCACTCCGGGAACTGGGGCGGCGCGCTGCGCAACCCCGCAGTTGTCCTATCGCACGCGATTGCCAGCATGGTGGACGTCAACGGCCGCATCCTCGTCAAGGGGCTCATGCCGCCTCCAATTTCTGCAGCTGTCCGTGAGGCGTTGTCGGACATCGAACTCGGCCGGGACAGTAGCGCTCCCGAAGTGGACATCGACTGGGGTGAGCCCGGCCTGACACCTGCTGAAAGAGTGCTGGGCTGGAACGCGCTGGAAGTGCTGGCATTCAAATCGGGCAATCCTGACGCGCCCGTCAACGCGATTCCTCCGACAGCGCGTGCGCATTGTCAGTTGCGCTTTGTAGTGGGAACCGACTGGGAGAACGCCCAGAACTATCTCGATGAGCACCTCGCCAGGAACGGCATCAAGCATGTGAATGTCATTGTCAAGCCTGCGGTCACGGCGACCCGCCTGGACCTTGACGACCCTTGGGTCAAGTGGACGCTCGATTCGATTCGTAAGACCACGGGCAAGAAGCCTGCACTGCTGCCGAACCTCGGCGGCACCGTGCCCAACGAAATCTTCGCGAACACGCTCGGCCTTCCCACGGTTTGGGTTCCACATTCCTACCCGGCGTGTTCGCAGCACGCGCCCAATGAGCATTTCCTGGGCTCCGTTGCCCGCGAATCGCTGGCGCTGATGGCGGGCCTCTGGTGGGATCTTGGGGAAACGGCTTTGAATGTGATCTCCGCACGGAAGCGTGCAGGTACTGGCTCCGCCTGACTTCACTCCATTGAACGCCTAGCGCTCATCCGTGAAGTTGCCCCCTTTTCGCGGACACCTTCCGTACGGTAGAAGTCGAAGTGCCCAAATCAAAGCGGCCATACCCGGCGGACCAACATGGGACGCTATGTCCAAAGACATCAGCACCAAATTAATTCACCACGATTTCCAGGTCCCCAGTGGATACGAGGCCGTTCCCCCGGGGGTTTCCAAGGGGTCGACCGTGCTATCCCCAAGCGTGGCGGACGTCCGCCAGCGTCTCCGTGCATTTGGCCACCGCGACGGCTACAGCTATGGCCTTTACGGTACACCCACGACAGATACCCTCGAGCAACGTCTGTGCACGCTTGAAGGTGGCCGTCATTGCCTGCGAGGACCCAGTGGCCAGGCGGCAATCACCGTGGTCAATCTTGGATTTTGACGGCGGGCGATGATGTGCTTCTTCCCACGAATGTATGCCAAATCGCATCTGTCGAATTTGCTCGGCAGCTCATGCGGTAGGTAGACTGCCAGTTTCTGTCAAAGGCAGGTTGCGCTGGAAAGTTCGGGCGGCGGATTAGATAGAGATGCCTCTCTGTGTACTGAACTGCCAGGTGACGGATGATCCTCGAACCACAGCGGACGCGGTCTGACCTAGCCGCTGTTCGACCACCGGTCGCCACGGCACCAAGCTAAAGCCCAGCCCCTCATTCAATATGGCAAAGCGGCCGCTAGCCAACTGAATCGAACGACTGTAAACGCCGCTCACAGAATGGCCATCACGTAGCGGCCGGTAAGCTAGTCCGGTTTGCTGGTGGAGCGCCTTGCCAACTGCAGCCAGCTCACGATGTTTCAAGGTGGCCAGCAGGTTTCGCGCGAAAACTACTCGCTGGTCATGCCGTTCGGCCAAGCCCCGCTCCGCAAGGAAATCGACACGGTCGCGCATTGCATCGCGTGCTTCAACCCCAAAGCCTTGTCCGCCCACGGCGGAGTCGCCGCCCAACAACTGCCTATCCAGCCAGGTGGCGCCCATGGTGCGCACTTGCTGTTCAATGGAGAGATGCGACCGCAGCTCGATCACCAGCCCATTATTTTTCTGTATGTCATGCGTTCGAGCTTTCTCCAGAAGGTCCGGCGGCACTTTCCAGACGCCATCAGCGATGCGCTCAACAATGCCGGCGCGGCGCAGCGCTTCGAGCCGGCGCACGTGTGCATCGACAGTGGCCTGCGGGTCGGAATCGCGAGCTTGCTTCAGTTTCACCACGTGGTCGGCTGCCTTGTAGAGGCCGTCTCTGGCGATGGTTGCGATGTGGCGGTCCACCGGCTTCTCCTGATCGGGGACTCTAGCCTCCACGATGCCATTCATAGGCAGTTCTGCCAGGTCGGCACCGGGTGGCAGCTTCAGGTAGTGCGCCCGTCCGTCAATGCCATCGACCACCAAGTAGCTGCGGTCGTGCAGTTCGTCGGCCAGCCCCTTGCCCGCGATCCGACCGATGACAGAGGAGGTTGGACGATCATCGATCACACATTCCCGCCGCTGGCCCTTGAGCGCACGGCGTACCGTCTCCAGCGCATCCTCGCGCTGGCCCATGGCGTTAAGTGTGGCCGCCATCCCGGGCTGGAGCTTCCAGTGGTTCGCGTCAATCCTCTCGACCAGGCCCATGCCTTCGAGACGCTGCAGCCGTGCCCGGAGTACGCTCTGGCGCTGCTGGTCTTGCGGGGTAGCCGTCAGGTCGATGCCATCGGCGCCAGCTTGCCGGATCAGCGCCCGATCCAAGCTGGTGAGTCGCTGCTGGTCGACCTCCCGCAGCAGGCTCTGACGGATTTCCGCCTCGGTGCGCGGCCCCAGCCGTTCGGTCGCGATCTCGCTGGCGCGCAAGCGCATGCCGTGCGCCATGTAGTCAGGGGCGATCACAAGATCTTCCCGGCCGCTGGCAGGCCCGCCCGTGTGGCCGTTCAGCACGATGTGCGTGTGCGGGTTGTCTGTGTCCCAATGGTCCACGGCCACCCAGTCAAGTCGGGTCTCGAGGTCGATCTCCATGCGGCGCATGAGCTGACGAGTGAAGCCCTTCAGGTCTTCCAGCTCCAGGCCGTCCTCGGCCGAGACGATGAAGCGGAACTGGTGGCGGTCGCTCTGCCCGCGTTCCTGAAAGGCCTTGAGGTCGGCCGCATCAGTGTCGGCGCCGTAGGCCTGGCCCTTCTGTCCATTGCGTGTAACGCCGTCGCGCTCGATGTAGCGCAGGTGTACGGCCACAGAGTTCGGGCTGGCACGCCGCAGCACGACGAAGCGGGACTTAATGACCACACGCCGCGCATTCGGCCCCAGACGCTGGCCGGCCAGGGAGGCCGCGACGCGGCCTCGGCCGAACGTGTTGGCGGATCGGCCAAGGCCCTTGCCGGAGGGCTTTGCACCGGTCTTCGACATCTGCTTGAGAACCTGTGAAACGAAGCGCTGCGAGCGCGGCCCGCCCCGCGACTTCGGTGCCGCGGGCTTGACCCGAAAGCGATCCTCGTCATTGCCAGCCATGAAGACTCCAGCGCACAGTGGCGCAGCGCATCGGAAACGGCACGCGGCAGACGCCGCTGCCATGCGGATTCCAGTCTCTGCGCGGCACGCGCAAGACCCCTTGCGGTGCCGCCGCAAACCCACGTGCAGACTGGCCTGGAGGGGCGCGACGTGCCACCCCTTTTATCTGGCCCTCCGTCTCCGCCTTCCGCATCCGCTCCCGGCTCCGACCTGCCGCCAGCCGCGCACCGGGTGCGCAGCGCTGCTCGAGGGGCAGCAGCGATGCAGCGCGAGCTGCACGCTGGCGGCGGGCTCCCTGCACGATGGAATGAAGCGCGGGCGCATGCTCGGCTGCATTCCAGTGGCATGTTGCGTGATGCGATAAGGCAGACTTCATGGCGCGCTCCAGGTCCACAGCGGCCGCGCGATGCCGAGCACGGCGAAGACGGAGATGGGGCCAAAGTAGCGGCTGTCGAACGACGCCGGGTTAGTGTCGCTGAGCAGGAACAGTTCGCCGCTGGCGAGGGGGCGGCAATGCTGCCAAGAGTGCAGTGGCCGGCGCGCGCCGTCATGGGTGAGTGCGGTCGTCGCCACTGCGCCATCAATCAGCACGACCTGTTCTCGAACGCACACGGACTGCGGTGCAATGGCGCCGATACGCTTGAGGATCGGCACACCGTTCGGCAGGTAGTGGCGTTGTCCTGCGAAGGCTGCCACGTCGACAGGAAGCCGGGCGAGCACGATGCTGCCGACGTGCAGCGCAGCCGCGCTGTCGATGCTGCCGACTCGGTACCAGCCGCGTGGCACGCTGTCCGTGGGGTTGTAGACCACGAACACACGTTCACGCACCGACATCGGCATGAAAGTCGGCGCGCACAGCACAGCCAGGCCGATGCCCATGGCGGCAAGAAGTACCCGCCGGCTCATCGCAACGCCCCGCGCGCAAGATGCACCGCATGACGCTCGCTGGTGTAGTCCGGCAGCGGCTGGCACGCAGCCAGCCGGTTGCCGACGGTCTGCCAGTATGTGGCAGCAGCCGCGGCCGGTTCGATGCCCAGCGCATCGATGGCGTCGATCTTTTCGAGCACCGCCTTGACCTGCTGCTCGCCATCGGCGCGCAGCAGGATGCGCGCGCGCGGCACCACGCCGGCGATGCGCTGCGCACCATCGAATGGCATCGGTGCTTGCAGGACCATGAGCTGCCAGAGCGCCGTGCCGTAGTCGTTGCCGATCCATTTGACGCGACAGCACACCGCGTTGGGCTCGAAGGTCGCCACGCGCCGCCAGCGGTCGAGCACCGTCTCGCGCACCGGCTGGCCGAAGCGCAGCCAGACGTTCACGCGATGTTCGACGAAGGCGAGCGAGACGCGCATAGGGTCGGGCCGTGGCGGCAATGCTGCGTGAGGCCAGGTCTGAACGGTATTGGGCGACGGCTGCGTCATGACTGGCCTCCACCGTATTCGCGCTCCAGCAACTCGCGCAGCATCTCGGCCGCAGTGACGCCACGTTCGAAGGCGATCACCTTGATGCGGCCCCGCAGCGCCGGCGTCACGTCGATGGTGAGGCGCGCGGTGTAAATGGACGCCTTCGCGACGTACTCCGGTGCATCGGCCTGGCGTACCCAGGTCGATGCCGGGTCGGCGGCAGGTTTGCGGCCAATGGATGCCCGCTTCGGCGTTGAGGATGACACTGAAGCCGTCATCGCAGCGCCTCCTGCACTGCCTGCGCCAGCGCCGCGATCTCGCGCGCGGCGGCGCACTTCGGCGCGGCTTCGCATGCGAGCCGGCCGGCGGCCACGCTGTCGGCGAACACGATGCGCTGCGAGACTTCGGTCTGCAGCGCGGCAAAGGGCTGATCGGCCAGGGCGGCGCGCGCTTCGCGGCCGATTACCGTGCCGACCACGCGCCGGTTGATCACGAAGGCCGCGCGAAGCTGCGGCCTGAACACCCGGGCTTCGGCGATGAGTGTCACCATCTCGTGGCTGGCCCACACGTCATAGGCGCTGGGCTGGACGGGGATCAGCACCAGGTCGGCCGCCAGCAGTGCGGAGCGCGCAAGGGCCGCCACGCGGGGCGGCCCGTCAATCACCACATAATCAGCCTCCAGGGCAATCTGAGGCGCCTCCTGGTGGAGCGAGTCCCGGGCCAGCCCGAACACGCCGTATAGCCTTCCCTGGCCGTTCTGAAGACGCCGTTGCGCCCAGTCAAGGGCGGACCCCTGCGGATCGGCATCCAGCAGCGTCACGCGGCTCCCTGCCATCGCCAGTTCGCCGGCCAGGTGCGTGGCGAGCGTCGTCTTGCCCGCACCGCCTTTCTGGTTGAGCAATGCGATCACCTTGCCAGGCCGCCCCTGTCTTCCTGGCAAGCGGTTTTCTGGTGTTCGGACTGCCTCCTGCGAGGCGTTGCCCGGTGTTTGGGCAGCTTCGGTTCGCGCGCGCGTGAATTCCATTTATGTATCCCTTTAGATGTTTAGGGAGGCCCGAAACCGTTGCTGGGCGCGGCCTTCAGGCTGTTTTGCGCCGCTGATCCACCGATGGTTGCGCCGGTGATCACCCGAGTCCCGCGCCGGTGATCCACCGAGCCCGTCCCCATGAAATCCACAGGTTCTTCAACAGAAGCTGTGGATAAGTCCCGGTCGACGCGAGGAGTGGATAAGTCGTTTTTCTGGGAGTTGTCGACGCAAGGGTGAAAGGCCAGCCATTCGATTCCGCCGCTGCGTTCGATGGACAGGCGGTAACCGGGCAGCGCCTGGCGCAGTGCGAGACCGCGCACGTGGGCGGCGAAGTCGCGGGAGCGCTGGAGCGCGCCGGACTTCAAGTACAGGTGCCGCATCTCGAAGCGCCAGCCATTGGGCTGCCGCCCGCCGTGCTTCCGCACGAGCCGGTACAGCCAGCGTTCAATGCCGCCTGAAAGCCGGAAATATGTGGGATCAAGCGTGAGCACGAGCGCTTCTTCCATCACGCCGGTGAAGAACCAGTCGGCCAGGATCAGCTCGATGCCGTCGGAGCGTCCATCCGGCCGGATGTACTCCTTCCACTCGTTGATCCAGGAGAAGCGGTGCACCCGTTTGCCGCCGTTTGGGCGCTCGCGCTGGCGCAGCGTGGTGGCGACGGTGGTGGACTGCAGGCGGTCCAGCGCGGCGCGCAGCGCGAGGTAGTCGCTGCGACCGGTGCCCCGCTGCGCAAAGCGCAGGATCTCGTAGGGCGTGGCCACCATCAGCCGCGAAGGCGGGATGCCTTCTTTCTTGGCCTGGATGACCTGGCTGGCTGCCCAGATCAGCACGTCGGCGTCCCAGATGGTGGCGATGCCGTGCTCGGGCACGCCCTCTACGGTGAGCGAAATGCCACCGGACTCGAAGCGAATCGGCACGATGCGCGGCGACTTGGCGAGCGAAAAGAAGGGGTAGGCCATCAGGTCCTGCGCATCACGCAGCGCCATGCCGTCGTGCGGCAGCGCGCGGAACAGCGAGAGCTGTTCGCGTTCGCTCATGCGCTTGGACATGCGGCGTTGCCCAGGTATGTCAACGGACGGAGTCGCGCTGCACGTAGCCCGGATCCGAGGTCATGCCGTAGGTGTGGCTGTCCGCCCAAGCGCGCAGATCGGCGGCGGCGTAGACCACGCGCGCCCCGAATTTGCGAAAGCGCGGACCGCCGCCGAGCACACGCTGCTTCTCCAGGGTGCGCGGCGACAGCCGAAGGAACGCACCCGCTTCGTCTGTGGTCAGAAACTCGGGATTGGCCGGCGCAGCCGGAGCCGCAGCAGGCTGCGGCGCAGCCGCTGCAGCGGTGCGGGAAGGGAAAGAACTGCCAACTGCCATGACGGACTCCATCGCTGTCGATGGGCCGCAAACCGTTCGCGGCCCGATGGAGGCAGTCTCGGGAACCAGGCCCGATCAGGGCAGGGAGAGATTCAGCGCACCGGTTCGTCTCCGGGGTGCTTCGCGGCGGTGTTCGATGCACCGGCCAGGGCCAGATAGCCGCCAGTCATGTACGCCTGTGCACGCCGCAGAAGATGGCGCACCTGCGCGCGCAGTTCGCCATCCTCGTGCCAGCGCAGGACGACGGCTTCGAGGCCGAATAGGGCCTGGGCGATGTCGCGATGCGACGCGCCCGCTTGCGAGGCATCGAGCGCCTGCAGGGCGCGCAGGTGCAGCAGCGCGGTGCGGGTGGCCGCCCGTGCAGGATCGACCCGAGGCGCATGGCCTTCCAGGGCCTGCGCCTGCGCATAGAAGGCGTCGAGCTGGCCGCGCAGGCGCGGCGTCAGCGGCGCGGCACCCGTGTACACCGCGCCGTCTGCGAGGGCCCCTGACAGCGACAAGCGCATGCGCTGGGCGCTGAGGTCGGCAGTCAGCGCCAAGTCGGGGCCATCAAGCGCTAGGCGCTTGCGGCCGGGGATGCGCCACAGGTCGAATCGGCGAGCTACTGCATTGTTGGCGTGCGCAGCACGCACATGCAGCAAGCCGTCAGAGGACGACAGCCAGAGTGGCTGTGCGTTGCGACCATCCATGTCCGGATCTTCGGCGCTGTCGCAACCCCCAGCGTGCGAAAGACACTACGCGCTCGCGGCATGTCCAATCCGTGCGGTAGCCTGGATTGCGGCGCAAGTATTCCCAGGCGAGTGCTGGGTTGTCGAGGTCGAGCACGTAGAGGTAGGCGGCAGAGATGCCCCATGGCGCGCCGGGCAGATCTTCGAGATTAGGGTTGGTCACAGAGTCCTCCTTTGGAAGAGGAACGCTGCCACAGGGAATGAGGCGCAAGGTCGCTTTCGAGGCGACGCTGGATCGCGCAAACGGCGACCCGGCCGGCGATCGCGTCAGTCGTTGATTGATCCGTCTCGCTGGGCGTCTGCCAGGTAGCCCGAGAGCGGCTGACGCGGCTTGAAGTGCGGATCGGCCACGATGCGCATGCCGCGCGGGCCGCGGACGCCTTCGAGGGCCGAGAGGCTGACTTGCCCCAGCTCTGGGCTGCCCGTGCCGGCGTCGCACAGGCCGAACGCCTTGTCCCCCTCGGCGTCAAGCTCAGTGAGCAGCCACGCCGCACCGGCGTCCAGGGTGTAGAGCTTGACCACGGGCAGCGGGTCGACGGTTTCGCCATGCGCCCGCGCTGCGCCATTGGCCAGCAGCCGGATTCGCTGTTCTTCGGTCAGGAAAGTCATGGTTCTCGCGTGAGGCCGTTAAATACTAATTCGCAGGTGGCATAAAGCAAGTCCCAGAAGCGACGCCCAGACGCTTCCTACCGGCCGGTAGGAATTCGTCTTTTTCAGCACGCCAAACCGAAAACGCTGCTGGCAAGCTATTTTATGAGTTAAAGATAACGTGGTTTTAATTGCTTTAAAACGTAACGCTTCTGTGTATGCAGAAGCAGGGAATACAGCGCGGGCGGCCGACCGGCGCGACGACATTCGAGGCAGGCCCGGCACGGGCCTTTGGTGATGCCGTGCGCGCCATGCGTACCGAGGATGGCGTTGCCCAGGAAACCCTGGCGCACCGGGCCGGCATCGAGCGTTCGCACATGGGCAAGATCGAGCGCGGCGAGCACATGCCGACCTTGGCGATGATCCTGAAGATCGCGCGAGCGCTCGAACGCAGCGCTGGCGAATTGATGCTGGAGACCGAAGCACGTCTGCCCAAGAAAGAGGGTTAGGACGAGATTGGCCGCCGACCGTCGCCGGCGGCCAATGAACCGCGGCTAGACCACGATGCGCCCGGCGACACGCGCCTCTCGCGCATACGCGCTCAAGCGTTTCTGTGCCTCGAAATGCAGGTCCCGTTCAACGGGCAGGCCCAACCGGCCGCGCACGGTGGTGACCTCTGCAAGACTCACCCACCCCAGTTCGGGAAACCCCAGTCCGAGGTCGCAAAGCCCGAACGCATGGTCGTGGTCGTCCGGGTCGATCTCGGTCAGCAGCCAGGTCGCCCCGGCGTCCGGGGTAAACAGCTTGACCACCGGGGCGGGATCGAAGTTTTCCTGTTCGAGGGACTGCCGGCCGTTGGCCAGCAGCAGCGCGCGTTGTTCATCGGTAATGAGCTTAGTCATGGTCTTCTCCTTGGAAGGATTCAGGGCGGGATTGCCCGAGACCGGAAGCAGCACGGCGCAGCGCAGCCGTCAGGGTTCGACAGACGGCCGCAAGGCCGCCAGCGTGCACAGCACGCGCAGACCTTGACGGTGAGAACGGCGTGATACGGTACAGGGAACAGCAAGCCAGCCCTCCCCTCGCCCCTGCTCCTGCAAACGCAGTGCGCAGCGCCGACAGGCGCGAAGGCGTCAGCGATGAAAGCCCGAAGGGGCGAGACGCCACCGGCGGCTCGATGCGCAGCACGACAGCGCGGCCGGCATCGCCGGAGACGCACAAGAACGCTTGGGCTGGATGACGGATATGTGGAGAGTCGTAGAGCCAGCGATCCGGCATTCAACAAACCCTCTGAAGCGCAAAGCCGCCTTCACGAATCGCCGTTGAACCGTGGAACCGCAAAGCCAGGAAAGCGGATCGGCGAGTAGACGCAGATACGGGTTTACTCATTTGGGAACATCCGCAAAGCCGCTAGGCAGTTGCCTGCCTGCGCAGATCTGCTGTCGCTCAACAGCAGCACCGAGCGAATACGATGTCAGCATGGAAGCTGCTCAACAAGGAACCTCGGACGATCCCCTGGAAATCATGCTCCGTCGTTCCGACCAGCTGCACGAAGCCCTGCTGCACCTGCTCGACGGCGCCGATTTCGATCCCTCACCTCGTGGCGAGGCTGCCTTCGGCATGTGCTCCGTGGCGCTCGAGCATGGGCTCAGCCTGCGCGCCTTGATGGCGATGGGATTGGCCACGTCGGCAGTCGGCCTGGTGCGACTTCAGTTCGAGGCCCTGACCCGCGCCATGTGGCTGCAATATGCAGCCAGCGATCTGGCCATCGAGAAGCTCAGCGCACCGCTGACCCTGCAGAGCGAACAGGCCGCGAAGAATCTCCCCTCGGCCAGCGAGATGATCGAGCAGATCGGCAAGCGCGTCGGACCCAACGTGCCCGCGGCCGCGCATCAGATGCTGACGCATTTCAAGGACGTCTCCTGGCATTCCCTGAACTCGTTCGTGCACGGCGGCATCCACCCGCTGCGCCGACAGTCCGAGGGCTTCCCGGTCCACCTGGCCCTGCAGATCCTGCGCAATTCCAATGGCCTGCTCACTATGACCGCCATGGCACTGGCGGTCCTGACCTGGGACGAATCCGTCGCCAAGCCCATGAGCAAGATCCAACCCGCCTTCGCCGATTGCCTGCCCGACCTGTTGAAGTAGCGGCCTCGCAGGGGAAAAGCGCCCCGCCGGTGGCGGGGCGCCGAGAGCGACGCTCAGTCGCCCTTGCTGCGCGACCAGATCAGGTTGTGCGCGCCGTCCTCGCCTTCGACCAGGCGGGCGTAGATGGTCGCCGGGAACGACGGATCATCCAGGGTCACCGACAGGTAGGGGCGCTCCGCCCGGCTGAGCTTCTTCCACGCCGCGCCGATCTCGAAGTTGCCGGCGACGATTCGGTAGTCAGGAGCGTTCTCGCTCTCCTTGTCGTTGGGAACGATCTTGACCTTGACGTTGAGCGTCAGGGTGCGAACCGTGCCGGTGTAGCTGTCGTTCTGTGCGGTGAAGGTGCCGATGTTGGCCATGATGAAGTCCTCTTGAAGTTGACCAGGTCGCGCCCATCGCGGCCTTGGCGTGATCCGATGGGTGAGGGTCCGGGCGCGCCGCATCCCATAGCGAAGCGGAGGGGCCGCAACGCAGTGAAGGACCGGGAGGCCCGAGAAATTTGCCTCGCGAGGAAGACCGCAGGTCGGGGAAATTTGTCGGGCCGGACGGTTGCGGCGAACAAGCCCGAGGCGGCGCGAAACAAAGTGCAGCGCCTCCGTGCCCTCGCCAGGATTCACGACAAATACAAGGCCGCTGTGGGTGTGATCCTGTCGCGAAAGGACGCATGGCCCCAGCACCGTCTCCGCCGCAACAGTGTTTCCGGCACGGCCCCCGAAGCGATCCCAGTCCATGTCAGCCGCGCAACGAAAAGGAGGAACGATCCCACCGCATCCGCGCTGCCAGTGGATCCGGCATTTGTGGCGCGGAAGGAGCTGCGCATCGGAACGCTCTCTGTGAGCCACCGTCGTCTGGCGGACTGTTAGTCCGCTTCCTTCAGGACGGCTCGCACGACATTCGAGCGCAGCAAGTTGCGTCGTGTCCGCGCTCCACCACTGGCGGGGCGCGCATTTCTAGGTTCCAGGGCATTGGAGTGCCAAAACCTTTGTCGCGATGCGCGACTCCATCTGTGCCCGCTGGACAGCCACCAGCGTGACAGTGGCTTCGCAGACGACCTCGTGCGCATCGTGGGCCTGAACGCGGAATGTCGCGCTCCGGTCCCCCAGCCGTTCAAGCCATCCGCGCAGTCGCAGCGGCGATCCTGGCGGAATTGGTCCTCGATGCTCGATACGGATCGAACGGCCGACCACCACTTCAATTGCGGCATCGACGTGCTGCTGCATCTCACGAATGCAAATGGATTCGACCACCGCAACCAGGTACCCGGTGGCAAGACATTCGATCAGTCGCTCTGCATACCCGCTTCCGTGCGGAAGCCGCGAGAAAAGCGACTTCGCAGTCTGGTCGGCCGGCACGGTGTATGACTCTTCAAAGAATATCTCGCTGACGCCTTGGTGGTTCATGGGGTATCCGGGTGGGGTTGTCGAAGGCTCGATCAGCGCGCTGGATTGCAGGCGATCGGTGCTGTTCGATGCTCCCGTGACCAGCAGGCATCCCCAACCCACCGCAGCGAGCGCTGGCGTAGGGCGGCACGCAGGGAGCGTTGGGCTTGTGCGTTCCGGAAGTCAAAACGCGCGCGGCAGGTCTGCCGCGCGCGTCGCGCCGATTACTCGATCCCCGGCCTCGCGGCCGGGGATTCATGAGGATCACACCGTTGCGTGCGCGTCCTCTTGGGCTTCCGCATCAGCCTGCCCCTCAGCAAGCGGTTCAGCGCCTGCAACGTCAACTGCCACTGCCTCCTGGGCGCGGAACATCGCGGGCAGCCAGCCTGTACCCGCCGCCAGCCGCTCGGCCTCGCTGGCGATCTGCGCCTTCTTGAGCTTGCCGAGCCGGTTCACCTCGCTGGACGCGAAGGCCTGCACTCCTTCCAGTGCCTTGGCCTTGGAAACGTGATCGAAGTAGCCTGCGGCGGTCGGTGCCCACCACGCATGCATGTCCAGCCCCACTGCCTGCGCCAGCGCAGCAGCCGGGGCTTCGTCCTCACGCGAAGCGATGGCCGTTACCGTGAAGCCCACGCACACAGACAGCAGCGACAGCAGTTCCTGCTGTGGCATTGCCAGCAACTCGGCGAACAGCGCATCCGGGTCGCTGGGCAGGCGTTCAGTCCAAGCCTCCCGCACCTGCCGCATGCCCACCGCAGCCGGTGCCTCGGCCAGGTCCGGGGCGTACCGTTCCAGCCTGTCCTGCGGATTGGCGGTGATGTTGATGGGCGAACCGTAGTGCGCGTCATGGATGACGCGCAATGCAAGCCGATGCACCACGGCGACCAAGGCCACCTGCGGGTGCCGAGCAACTTCCGCCTGAAGGGCGGCGGTGCGATGGGCACTCAGACGCTTGACCAGCCTCTCAGAAATGGTGAGTTTGGCTTCCTGCTGTTCGCCGCCCCTTTCGGCTGCATCACCCGTACCGTGCCCATCGCGTTCCTGCTCCCGCAACGCCTTGGCCTGTTCCTCGCGCAGCAGCCCACGATGCACGATCACACCGCCCATGTGGTCGAGCGACACCACAGCCCCCGCCGCCGCCATCGTGCGTGGCGGATAGACCACCAGTGTGCGTTCGATGGCTTCGAGTTCGTTGCCCAGACCGTCCATCTCGTCCTGCGCAGCCTGCGCCTGCTCGTCCGTCATGTCCTCGTTCTCGTCGTCGAGGCGGTCTTGCAGCTTACGTTGCAGCGCTTCGAGCTTGGCGATGCGCTTGGTCTCGGCCTTGCTCGGCTCGCGCCGCTTGCTGCGCATGCGCTGGAACTGGTGCAGGTCGGCGTAGGTGGCACGCGGGGCCACGTCCACCCAACCCCAGCCCTCTGCCTGTACCTGCTCGGCCATCGGCGCGAGCCGGTCTTTCGCCAACGACTCAAGCAGGGCCGCGTCCGTGAGAAAGATGCCGTTCTGTTCATCCGCGAACAAGTCACGCCGTACAGCGCCGCCAGCCTGCTCGTAGACCGGAACCCCTACGAACTTCGCCAGCGCATCGCGGTTCGCATCGATTTCCTCGTGCGTGAGGTGATCGCGCAGCGCCTCCGGACTGCGCTGCCACTGCGGGGACGCATAGAACGCCGCTTCCTGTGCCGCATGGTCGTCGGTGATGGCAAGCGCCATCAGCTGCTCCAGCGTCACTGCATCAATCCGGTAGTCGGCCAGCAGGCGCGGCGAGACGTTGGCGAGCTTCAACCGCCGCTGCACAACCAACGGGGTCACGCCGAAGTCGGCGGCAATGTCCTCGATGGGCCGTCCCTCGGCCACCAGATCGGCGAAAGCCTCGAACTGGTCGGCCGGGTGCATGGCCTCGCGCTGCACGTTCTCGGTCAGGCTCACCGTGCGTGCCGCTGCATCAGACCCCAGCAGGCAGGCCACCTCGAAGTCCTTGGCGAGCTTGCGCCGCTTGACCAGCAGCTTAAGAGCGGCGAGGCGACGGCGACCGGCCACAACCTCGTAGTGCTCGCCATCAGCGGCCAGCACCACATTGAGGTTTTGCAGCAAGCCCACACGGGTGATGCTCGCGGCCAGTTCGGGAATCGACGTGCCGCCGATCTTGCGCACGTTGCGGCTGGAAGGCCGCAGCTTGGACAGCGGAATTAGCAGCAGTTCCTGCGCAGCCGTGACGGCTGCGACAGCAGCGGCGATGGCAGTGGTTTCGTGAAGGGTAGCGGTGTTCATATTTGAAAACTCCTGTCCCGTGTCGGGACCTTGAAAATGAAGAAAAAAAAGCGGAAGGGGGTTCAAGATGTCGGTGTCTGCATGCGCGGCTCTCCTGTGGTTTCCCACCCCAGCCGGATTCCAAGATTCGGAGCCCGGTGTTGGCTTCGGTGGGTTCGGCGCAGTGACCTGGGCTGGTCGCCGTTGCCGCCGTCTTTCCTGAGTTCATCGCCCGCGAAAAACCGGGCCGGCGGGGACTGGCCGTCAAGGAAACAAGCGCAGGGTTGGGGCGGCCCGCAGCCGAAGGCGAGGACACGGCCCTGCGCGCCTTGACGGCCAGGCCTCGGCGGCTACGGTCGCGGGATCAGCGATGAGGGAAGGGAAAGACGGATGCCCGGCCAACGGCCAGGGAAGCGACGGACCCACGGCCGCGCGGCGAGCGCCACCGCGTGTCGTGGGCACGCCTAGCTGGAGGTGAACAAGCGCGTAGCGCGCTTCGGCAATGTGCGCTGGCCGATCAGGCGCCGCCTGTTCGGCGGCATCGAGGGGCGCCAAGCTTGCGCGGCGGGGATTGGCGTCGCCAGTCCCCTGGAGGGACGTTCAATACAGTCAAGCGAAGATGACCGATCGCGCTCAATGCTCCAGTCCTTTGCACATGACATCAAGCATCGCCGGCTCGACGGAGCTCAAGCTTGGCGGGCTATGAAAAACGATCGCTTTCTTGGTGACTCAGCGCACGACGTAATTGACTGACCCAAACGTCGCGACAACGAGCTGCATGACAATCGGCGGCGCGGTACGTTTGTTCATAAATACACAAACAAACCTGCTAAAATCGACAAACATGGCAGAAAATTTCTCATATGTTTTCCCCGCGATACGGGGGGTGCAGGCCGGACGCGAGTACTACGTGTCGATGTGCCCTCTGCGGTTGCTCCCGCGCCTCTTTTCTTTCGGCGAGGAAGAACTTGTTCCGGAGTTGCGCGCGCAGCGGACGCTCAACAAGGCCCGCGTGCCAGACATCGCGCGTTACATCGTAGAAAACAAGGATAGCTATACGTTTTCGGCCATTACCGTTTCCATTGACGGATCCATCCAATTCGATCCTGTAGCCAACAAAGGCCCCGCGTCGTTTCGCATGGGTGCGTTGACCGTGTCGATGGACGCAAAATTTATCGTGAACGATGGTCAGCATCGTCGCGCTGCGATTGTTCACGCGCTGGAAACGGCTCCGGAGCTTGGCGAAGAAACGATTGCTGTCGTGTTTTTTCTGGACCGCGGACTGAAACGCTGCCAGCAGATGTTCGCGGACCTCAACCGTTATGCCGTCAAGCCATCGGCCTCGCTAGGCGTGCTCTATGACCACCGGAGTACAGCTGCGAGTCTGGTGCGGCACCTTAGCCTGGCTTCGCCCGTCTTTAAGAATCTCATCGAGATGGAAAGCTCGTCTCTTGCGCCTCGCGCTCGCAAGCTCTTCACGCTAAGCGCTTTGAACTTCGCAACATCTGAACTGCTTTCGGATAAGGAACTCGACGACTTCGAGTCTGCCAGCAAGAAGTGTCTTGAGTTCTGGGAAGCGGTCGGAGAACAGATTCCGGAGTGGACGTATGTGCGTCAATCGAAGATGACCTCGGGCGACCTTCGCCGCGATTTCATTCACTCGCACGCCATCGTGCTGCAGGCATTGGGACGTGCCGGACGCGCTCTCTACCAGTTGTCGGCGACTGAACGGGCGAAGCGCCTCAAACGATTGCGCGAAGTCGACTGGTCCCGGAAAAATGCAACCACTTGGGAAGGCCGGGCGATGGTCGGCGGGGCGATGGCCAAGTCCGGCCAGAACATCACATTGACATGCAATGAGATCAAGCGAGTGCTTGGCCTCAAGTTGACACCTGAAGAGAGCGCGGCGGAGGAGGCATGGGCCTCCTCGCGACGTCCGCGTCGAAACACTGGACGTAAGTAAATGAGTACTTCTTTTGAAGAGATCGTCGCGGAGATACGCGAACTGTATTTATCGGACTCGATCCCCTGGATCATTGGCTACAGCGGCGGTAAGGATTCGACTGCGTCATTGCAGTTGGTGTGGTCTGCTGTCGCCTCGCTGCCGCAGGAGAAGCGCGTTAAGCCGATCCACGTGATCAGCACTGACACTTTGGTCGAGAATCCAGTGATTGCAGCCTGGGTGCACTTGTCGTTGCAGCGGATCAACATCTCCGCGCAGCAGCAAGGCCTGAACATCACTGCCCACAAGCTCACTCCATCCCTCGAAAACCGCTTTTGGGTCAACCTGATCGGCAAGGGCTATCCAGCGCCGCGACCCAAGTTTCGCTGGTGCACGGACCGACTCAAGATCAGCGCATCGACGACATTCATCCAGGAGTTGTCCGAAAACAATGGCGAGGCCATCTTGGTTCTGGGGCAGCGGCGGGGCGAGAGCCAAGCGCGCGACAAAGTGATGGACCAGTACAAAAGCAGCACGCGTGCTCGCCTAAGCAAAAACAAGGACCCGAGGCTCTCCCGGGTGTGGGTCTATCCTCCTATCGAAAGTTGGACCAGCGATGACGTTTGGGAATATCTGATCACGCAGCCGAATCCTTGGGGTATCGACAATCAGGAACTCTTCGCCATTTATCGCGGTGCCACACCAGATGCGGAGTGCCCAATCGTCGTTGACACGTCGACTCCAAGCTGCGGTGACAGCCGTTTCGGATGCTATGTTTGCACGATGGTCACGCAAGACAAGTCAATGCAGGCCATGATTCAGAACGACGAGCAAAAGCAATGGATGCAGCCCATCCTGGATTTCCGGAACAAGCATCTCGCCATTGAGGATCGATCGTTGCGCGACTTCCGCAGGATGAATGGCAGGCTCACTGTTTTTCACGGCGAGCTTGTACACGGACCTTATACACAAGACCATCGCAAGTTGCTTCTGACGCAACTGCTGGAAACGCAGAAACTTGTCCAGAAAGCGGACGAAGCACAGGGGTCAAATCTCATCGAGCTGATCTCAATTGAGGAGCTTGAGGAAATCAGACGACTGTGGGTAGAGGAAAAAGGGGAGATTGAAGACTTCGTCCCCAGCATCTACGCAGGTGTCTTCGGCATCCCCTATCCCGGCAAGGACCTTGAGCAATCGCCACTAGACGCGCACGACCTGAAGCTTCTGGAAGATGTCGCATCGGAAGTGGATCCGGATGCATCGTCAGAGCTCTACAAACTGACGCGATCTCTTCTTGCCACACAGTTCCAGACGATCGAATCCCACAAACGGTCAAAGCATCTTGATCGCCTTGAAGAGGTGCTGCATCACTATGCCTTTCGCAATGAGGGCGAAGCACTCCAATTCGCGTTGGCAAGTCAGAAGGGTGAAGCTGGCGGTGCCAACGATGCAGACACAAACGGACTGGTTGCGTAGACGATGGCAAAGCTAACAATCTTAAGCATTTCGGTCGAGAATCTCGGTCCTTTCAAGGAGCGGCAGACCCTCGAGCTCCGTGTCACCGGCCGTCGTCCAGTCATTCTGGTGAAGGCACTCAACGGTAGTGGCAAGACAACCTTGCTTACAGCGCTTCAGGTCGGGCTGTATGGCCATAAAGCAATCAGCGGGATGAAGCGCACCGAGTACGAGCAGCTGATGCTTGGGATGCAACGCAAGGACGCCGTTGGGAACAGTTCCGTAGAGGTTTTGGTTTTGGTGGAGATCGGCGGCGCGCCGCGCACCTTGACCGTTCGCCGGGAGTGGCGTCGAAAGGGATCTGACCTCATCGAGAGCTTGAGCATCTTTGAGGACGGCAGCAAGGATCTGATTTTCTCCGACACCTGGGATGAATTTATCGGATCAATTCTTCCGGCCGAGCTGGTCCAGCTTTTTCTCTTCGACGGGGAAAAAATTGAGGCTCTCGCCAATCCAGAACGACTCCCTGATCTGCTAAGACGGGCGACTGAGGTGTTCCTGGGTATCGGCGGCATTGAAGCCCTCGGGGGTGATCTGAAAGCACTGGAGCGTCGCTCCATGCTGAAGAACAAGGACTCGTCTGCCGAGTTCGAATCTGCCAGAGCAAACGTTGCCTCTTGGGAAGATCAAGAGCAATCGCTCGCGAACGAGCTTGGAAACTCAATCCAGGCGCAGGCGTCCGCGAAGAACGTAGTCGAACAGGCTCAGCGTGCCCTGAGCAAGTACACAGCCGAAGCGCAGCGGCGAGGGCTTGCCGCCTATGAGCAAGCTGCCAGCATTCGACACACAGTAGTTGTGAGCCAGAAGGAATCAGAAGCCGCTCGAAGCGCCCTGGCCGAAGTACTTTCGGACCCTGTCCTTCCCATGGTGTGGTTGCCGAGCCTTTGGCAACGCTATATCGAGAGCTGGGAAGCCGATCAACATTCGCGCCACTCCAAGTTATTGGCCCAAGAATTTAAGAAACGGGATCAGCGCCTCGTTGCCGCAATGGCCCAGAAGCTCCCGAAAAATGCGACGGATGCCTTCCGCCAAGCACTAGCGGAGGACCTACAGCAATTCTCTTCAAAACGGCCAAGCAACCAACCGACACTCCAGGACGCTCCACCCAAAGAGGCAGAACGCCAGATGGAAGATGGAAAGAAGCGACTCCGGCAAGCACTTGATCGATTGGCTGCAACGCGGGAAGACCTCGATCGGGCGGAGCAGCAGATCGGGCAGATTCCGGCTGAGGAACAGATTGCGACTATCCTCAAATCCTTGCAGGAGCGAACCAAGGAAGCTACTGCTGCAGAAGCCCAGCTTGCCGCGATCACCACGCGCATTGAGGAACTACAGACAAATCTCATCCATGTGCGAGCGCGACTGGGTGGAGCACAGGAGCGCCTCACGACCGAGTTTCGCGATCGTTCCTTGGAAGCGAAGGGACTCGAAGCCTCCATACGCGCCCGAAAGGCGCTGCTTCTTTTTAAGGATAAGTTGCTAGCCTCCAAGGCCCAGTGGCTGTCGGAGATGATCACGAACGAGTTTCGCAATCTTCTTCGGAAGCGCAATCTTGTTTCAAAGGTCTTGGTCGATCCAGTGTCCTATCAGGTATCCATAGAGGATGGGAAAGGCCAGGAGCTTTCGATGGACAGGCTTTCGGCTGGAGAACGACAACTCCTTGCTATCTCGGTCCTCAGCGCGCTCATCAAGGAAAGAAAGGGCGGAAGATTTCCCGTCGTGGTCGATACCCCGCTTGCGAGGCTCGACCAAGAGCATCGTTCATCCTTGATCAAGCGTTTTTTTGCGACCGTGTCGCATCAAGTCGTCGTGCTGTCGACTGACCAGGAGGTCGACGGCATTGCTTACGACACCTTGAAGCCATACACCAATTCTGAGTATTCGCTGGATTACGACGATGGTGTCGGGTCCACCACCATCAACAAGACCACGGCCGAGAACTTCGCGTAATGGATCGAATCAGACTAAATGCGTCCGCAAAGAATCAGTTGGCGACTTTGAAGCGACGGACGGGAATCGAACACAACAACGCGTTATGCCGACACGCGTTATGCATCTCGCTGGCCAACCCGTCTGTGCCGCCGCTCGAGTCCTTCTCCTTTGGCGGAGGCATCGAAATAGATTGGCGCACCCTAACCGGCGGCCAAGACGCGCTTTACCTGAACCTCTTGGCCGTTCGAATCTTGTCCGAGGGCAAAAAGGTGAGCGAAGAGGTTGTTCGGCAGACGTTCATCCAGCATGTGCACCGGGGGCTTTCATACCTCGTTAGTAGGCGGGAGGACGACTTGCTTGTCGAGCTCGCGAAATCGCTGGAAGCCATCGCGAACTGACGCGCGTGCAGTGGTCAGATTTTTAGCTTCGAGAGGTCGAATGTTGGCGTGTCAACGCTATCTCGTTTTCTTGTGTCGCTCACCATGAGCAGGATGGCCTGACTGAAGTCGACCTGCCCCTTGGTTTCTTCCGCAAGGATTGAAAGTCCGCCATTGGCAAACTCTTCAAACACCAGTGAGCGCTTGGCAATCATCTCATCGGAGTCTTCCAGAATCGTCGCTGACTGCTCCGCTTGAACAGCTAGCAGGTTGATCAATGTGTCATAGCCCTGGCGATCAAAGACATCCTGTCGGATCGGCTCCGCAAGCGAATCCGGAAGCGGCTCCCGCCGTCCTCTCGCAGCTCCCAGAGCTGCCGAGAAGGCAATTACGTCGGCCTGCAATTTGAACGGCCCAGTCCCGTCGTCCACGGAAAGAAATTTTCGGATGAGCTCCTGCTTGTCTCTTGCAAAGCGGATGCGTCGTTCAACCATTGCTGATCTCCCGGATGATCGAATACTCAAATTCGTTGGCGCTCTTCACGACCAACGGGTAAGAATGACCGCGTATATCGATCAGTTCTGATGGGATATCGCTCTTCGTCGTACAGTATTCAATTACGTATGCCTTGCCAGCTCGACTCGCCAAAGCGTTGGCAACTTCTCCGTTCCACTGGGTTGGCGTGACCATCAGGATTACCTGATCTGCAAGTGCTGTGATCTTGTCTGCAACTTGGGTGCGATAAGCGGATCCCAAGCTCCCAAACGGAGAGTCCATCACAATTGGATAGGTACTCGCCTCAGGTCCGGGCAACTTCTCTTTGTTACGGGTGAAATCTCTCGCGACGTCAATGACGGCTCCGATGAACGCGAGGCTCAGGATTTGATTCTCGCCTTGAGAGGCAGCGACCGGTAGCGCGGTTCCGCCGGCGGATTCCAGTAGTCGAAGGGCGTAGGTCTCGGTGACCTCGGGGACATAGGGTGTATACGAAATCTTTGCGAACAGGCTTCGTACCTTCTCTGTCAAGGTGCGCCTGAACGTGCTCTCGAAGAGGCCTCTCGATTCCTGAAGGCGCGAGATCGCGTCCAAGGTCGCCTGCAGGCGCCTTTGCGCCAACTGCTGCTTACCCTCGCTTTGCTCACTCTTACGCAGTTCAAGCAAGATAAGACGGAGGTCTTCTTCGTGGCGACGGCGGTCGTTCTTCGCGCTGCCGATTTCCTGATTCGCCTGCTCAATAGCTTCTACGGTGGCCTCAAACTGAGCTTCGAGATCCTTGACGCCCTCCTGCGGGCTTAGCCGCAGCCTTTGTCCAATGTCTTCCAGCTCTGTCTGAATGCGACTGATCTCTTCGCGATCAGCCGCAATCCTTCGCTGCTGCGCATCACTTTGATCCCAGAAGTTTTCTTGTTGCGTTCGCAGCTGTCTAACCTCTCCCCCCATACGGATCGCCTTTTCCTCAACTTGCGCCAGACCCGCTTTGTCTTTCCAGCGTTCCACAGCTTCACGTGCACTGCGCGACTCATTCATGTCTAGCGAACGCTCACAAATGCATGTGTACTTGCCAAGCAGATCATCAACGAACTGCCTTTTGATCCCGGCGGGTAGTTCGCCCTTCGCGCGCAGACTCTCAATCAGATCTAAGAAATTCTGACTTGGCCCGGACAGAAACGCCTTGTAGGCATCTGCATTCAGAAGAGCGCTCAGCTGGCTTTTTGCGGCGGTCATGGTGTCCGTTGCGCGCTCCAAGTCTGTCTCGAGCTGCTCGCGCCGCTGTTGGTCGACCTTGACCTCATCAAGCTTTGATAAGCGCTGTTTGAGTTCCTTCTGTCGCTCACGTTGCCCAACGAGGTTCTTGGTGGCCTGATCTGAGCGCGCCTCTACCCTCGCCAACTGTTCTTCGATGCCGGCCTTGCGCTGGAGAATCTCCTTTGTCGCGGCGTCACCCACTTGCTCAAGCTCCTTTTCAAGCGTCTTCCTCGCAGCACCGAGATGCCGCACCGCACGCTCAATCACCTCCAATCCGAGCAACTTCTTCGTCGCATTGGCGATGTCGTTCTGTTCTTCTCCCGAGGGTTGCACGATCCGCTCGATACGTTCGCCGTCAAAAAAGAAGTATGTGTGTAAGTCTCTTGGAAGTACTCTTCCGATCACATCCGCAGTGTTGGTTTCCACTTTCCACTTACCATCCTCTGCAGCCCACATAAGGGTGGTAAGGGGTGGGCCTTTGGATACCAAGTCCCCGTCATCCCCCTTTACCGCTTGCACCAACTTTTTCAACAAGTACTGGCGTCCCAAGTGTTCGAACTTGATCTGCACCCACGCGTCTATCGTCGCACCAGGCGCAGACTCGCGAATTGCTCTCTTATTGATGATCTGGTCTTCGAAGAGAAAGCCCTTGCTGACTGAGTCGTACATTGCCCATGTGAACGAGTTGAGCACAGCGGTTTTACCGGCTCCGTTCGACCCATACAGGACTGTGACATTACCCTGGCCAGTCGCAAACTTGACTGGTGGCGTTTGTCCGTAGAACTGGCGAAAGTTGTTAAGCTGAAGTTCTAGGAGAATCATTCACCACCTCCTTGATAATTCTGAGAATGTCGTCATTGATATGCGGACGTTCCAGATAGAGGCGCTCGGCCTCAAGCTTCAAAACTCTGGTAATTATTCCTCGCACCTCCGCAGGGTCACGCCGCAGTGGCTCCATCGGATCGATTGCTTTTTCTTCTTCCATACTTTCCTCTTTAGAGATCCATCAGGTTGAACTTCTTTTGGAGAGGCAAGATTTTCGCGCGTGCCTCACCGGAATTGATCGCGAGATCTGCAAACTCCACGAATCGGACTAGCTCTTTGCGAAGCAGGCTACGCTCCGATTCGCCGACGACGCCCTCTTCGGGCGGGACAACGACCATGTCATAAACGACTGCAGCGTCTTTGCCTGGGGCGCGTCGAAGAACGCGCCCCCGCCGTTGGATGAACTGCCGGGGATTGCTGCTACTGGCCAAGATAATTGCAGTCTGAATAGAGGGAATATCGACGCCTTCATCGAGGCAACGGATTGCGACAAGGCCCTGCAGGGTCCCATCATCGATTCCCTTGCGCAGAACTTCGCGTTGGTCGAGATTCTCATCGGCCGTGTACTTCGACACGCGCATCCCCAAATCGCTTCCCAGCAAGCGCATCGCTTCGTCAACTTGCCGCGCAACTCCTAAGTCAGTTTCCGTTTCCACCGTTCCGTCGCCGCAGTAAACGAGAAAATGACTTTGCCCTTGGAGGGTCGACGAGAACAACTGCGTGAGTGCCACCAGTTTGTTGCGGGCAGATGCAACCAGTCTTCCTCGCTCAAGCAGTTGGAACTTCAACGAAGTTGACTCCGCGTCGGCATTCCACAGTTTCGCGATCTTGGCGCTGATCTCCAGATACCGCTTGCGCTCGTCGTCGTCCAGCTCAATGAGAATTGGAACGTACCTGTAAGGCACCAGTACGCCTTTATTCAGCGCCATCTTGAGCGTGAACTTCGGCTCTATGACCGGACCAAAATAGTTGAATATTCGAGCAGTTCCCTCAAGATCGAACCACCGTTCGGGCGTGGCCGAAAGCCCCAGTCTCAAAGTAATTTTTTCGGGAAGAGCCGAAGCGAGGTTCTCTGAACCCAGGTTATGCACTTCATCACCAACAATGAAGGTCGTGGCAGGGAAGTACCGCAGCCGGCTTTGAAAGGAATCAGAAGAGAAGGTGCTGTTGGTTGTCAGCACGCACATGAATTTGCGCGTTCCACTATGCACGTCGTTCAGCTGTGCGGTCAATCGCTCGGCCCATCGATTGATGGACTCGAATGCCAGCAGAGGGTCAAAGCCAAAGCTCTCTGCCTCCCTGCACCACTGCTGAACAAGATGTCTGTATGGGCAGACAACGATAAGGGCTTGCAGCCCCATTTGTTCATAAAGCCGCACAGCCGCGGCGAGGGCGGTGATTGTTTTGCCCGCGCCGGTGGCCATTTGCAGGACACCCTTTCCCCCTGCTGCTACCCAGTTGCGAATTCCGAGCAACTGATGATCCTGCAATCGGATAGTCTCGGGAATTTGCGGGCTGCGCGGTCCGCGCTTGGTACGACGTACCTGCTCTTCGTCAGGATCGAATTCTGGAGGCTGGTCCCGGCGAAATTTCGCCAATACCTCTTTCGCGATCTCGGTGAAGTCCTCCACCAAGAGGGCCGGATTACCAGGTGCGCCGGCCCACAAGTCATCGAAGTCAGCAGCCTTCGCCCTCGTACGGCCATGTGGGTCATCCCATGACCAATACACGTCGATCGATTCAAAGTTTGAGACCAACCCGCCAGTGGTTTCGTTCTGTGAACCCGTGAATGCGATCATCGCGCCAGACGAGTCTTCGAAGACACCAATTTTCTCGTGATAGATGCCCCGGCCTAGCTTCCCGGTGCGGGGGTCGACGCGCAGGGCCAGCTTGATCTCAAGCGCGTTGATCGAAATCAGCCAGGCCAGTGCATTCAATCGCTCTCGTTCGAGTTCATCCTGGAGTTGCTCAAGCTCAGTTTCGAAAAGCTTGCGAATTCGCTGACCTCGACTTTCGTAGCCCTTCTCGATGGCTTCGGTGTCCTCGGCAGACAGCTGCGGCGAGGTAATCAGCTGAATTTTCCCTCCCGACTTGATCAACCGTGCGGCGCCGCGCGCGGCGAGGCTCAACGACCCGCTGGTGAAGTATCCAACCGCACGACGGTACAGCACCGCATTGGTCATGCACGGCACATAGAAGTCATCGACGACGTTCCCCGCGTCTGATCGATAGGAGATCTTTGGCTTGATGCTCTGGAGGCTCATGACTAGCCAAGCCCTGCAGCTTCTACGCTGGTGAGCCCGATACCGTGGATCCGTTGGTCATGGCCGTACTTCATGACGGTTCAGACCACAAATATCTTCAGAGCCATCGTCTTGAGTCCTTCTTTCCAGGCATTGACGGCCGCCACGTTCCAAACCGCTAGGGATGAAATCTGGACATTGAGTGAGATGGTTGACTTGGCAAATACCGCCTTCTTCTGTAGAAATGGCTTGTTGCCTACTGCATCATTGTCTGTTGGCCCGAGAATGGTGAGATTGCCTAGTGACTGTACGACCGGTGTTAAGTGGGGATCGCTCGGCGAGCTGTTTTGTGGGTAAATGTGCTCGAGAGTTGTATTGGCAAAGTCGAGAACCCGAGACTTGTCTTTGCACACCGGAGCCCCGTTCGCACCGTCCTGATACCAGCGGGCATAGTGCTCGATGGTCATCAGGAAGTACTTGATCGTTTTGTTACTTGCAAGGGTTGAGTACTCCAATTCGCCAAGGGCGGTCGTGAACCGACTGTCGCTGGCGTGGGTAAGCAAGAGCGGTTGCAAATCTGCCCTTAGCGTCGTCACTTTATATGTCGATGGGGCAGCCCTAATTGCCACCGCATGCTTGTTATAAACGTTGGTCGCAGGTCCGATATGAGCATTCGAAACACTTTTATAGCGAAAGACGAACCGCTCCAACATCTGAACGATATCGGAGAACGTTTTCTGCTTCAGCGCAGTGGCGGCGATCAGCAGCGGGATGCAGTTCGTGTGTTTCAACTCGCGGAGCAGCAGCCCCAACCGGTCTCGGTCCCAAGCAGTGACAGTTGAATGACCTGGCAGTGGCCATTGTCCGTCCAACATCAAGGCGATCTTCTTGAAGTCCTTTCCGAGGTTTTCGACAGCGGTTACCAGGCTAGCAGCTTGACTTGCCGTAAGAACAGCGGGGTGGCTAGGGATGAGATGCTGAAGAAATTCATCATAGAGCGTCGTCTTGCCCGGCCGTTTCCCAGTGTGTGACGCGAATATCCATCGCAAGACTTCTTCGACCCGGCCTGGAGCCTCACTTAGGATGTCGTCCCAACATTTTTCGATTCGATCCAGCTGCTCTTGAGTTGCGACGGCATCCAAGACCTCCATCGTCTTCGCACGCAATAGCTCGCCTTCCGTGAGTCCAACACCGCGATCGTTGAGGACTTGGAAAAGGTTGTATGCATGTTGGACAGTGGTTGTTTCCATGTGGATCACCGTCCAGTCGACCTCCAAGACTTTCGCAATATTGGCAAGCTGAGTGACTTTTTGATGATCAATTGATTCCTGGGCAACAAGGTCGGCGATGTACTTGCCAAGCGATACGTAGGCCGCCTTGAGGAGCTTGTGGGACGTTCGCTCGGCGTCGTCGGGATTGTTCCCTTGAATCAATTGCACAAAGAATAGGTAGTCTGGCTTTGAGAGCTCCAGACGGGCGACGTCCTCAACCTTGAGGGAAACCGTGTCGTCCAGTCGCAAGAACTGGGCGCGCAGCGTGCCTGCACGGTCTTCGAGAAATTTGCGCAAAGAGCCATCTGCATCCGCGACAAGCTTTGTAGAAAGCTCCAACATTACGTTTATGACTTGCGCGACCAAGATCACAAACGTCGCGAGGCGCTGCTGTCCATCTATAACTTCAAGCTTGGTCGCGCTTCCGGCATGCGGTCTGGCTACTGTCACCAGGCCGCCGAAAAAATGTGGGCGCTCCTGCGATGCCTTTCGCGCCTTCAGGCTGCCGGCAAGATCTGCCTTGAGGTCATCGATCTCTTCGGCGGTCCACGCATAGTGGCGCTGGTACTTCGGCACCCTGAAGATTCTCGTGGGACCGAACAGTCCTGCAATGCTCTCATGACGAGGTGTGATGACCAAAATGCCTCCGTGGAATCGGCATTTCCCACGCCGGGCATGCCTATCTGTTCATTTTGTAACAGTGTAAACAGATTCTGAGGCAGGCAGCTATCGTTTCTCGAGCGGACTTGAACACGCCTGAACCCAAGGGAACCGCTAGCTTGTACCTGCTGCGCTGCGGGTTGCTGCCGTGAGTTTGCCTGGAACGCTATGGGACGCATTCTTGGGCATTTGGACCATATCGAGATCGACATGCACTTTCATCAGTCGCTGCCCAAACCCAGCATTTCCAAGGCTCCCCCCGCGTTCTACCGGTTACGCGATGTCATGCGGATCACGGCTCTGAGCAGGTCCACCATCTATCGCCGCGTTGCCGAGGGCCGATTTCCAGCGCCCGTCCATCTTGGCGGTCGCGCCTCGGCGTGGTCTAGCGCCACTTTGCAACAGTGGATCGATGACCCAGAGAACTATGGCGTGCTTACGCGGCAAGCCTGGGCGCTTCAGCCGGTCCCCCTAGGGGCTCATGCCTCGGTTTTGGAGTGAGGCCGCGCAGCTCAATCCACGGGGTTACTGATTTTTCTTCTGCCAGGTCGTCGAGCAAATTGGCCCATAGCTGAACCATTTCACGACGTTGGGCCAGGAAGGTGGCGCGGTCGTAGCTGCCGCCTAGTTCCTCGTCTGATACATGGGCAAGGTGGCGTTCAATCACGTCACGGTCCCATCCCAGCAGCTCTCGGATAAGGGTTCGCGCCGTGGCGCGGAAGCCGTGCCCCGTAATTTGCTCCCTCGTGTCGTAGCCGAGTGTTCGTAAAGCACTGTTTAGGGTGTTGTCGCTCATATATCGGCTTGCCTCCGAGCGCTTCGCCATGCTTTTGAAGATGGGACCGGCCGGTCCTGTAAGCGGAAAGATGTCGCGGAGAATGTCGATCGCTTGCGTAGGCAACGGGACCACGTGGGCAGGCGTCCGAATGTCCCGCTTCATCCATTCGCGTAGCTTCATCTTTTCGGGAGGGCATCGCCACAGGGCCTTCTCGAAATCGATGTCCTCCCAGTCTGCGAGGCGCAATTGCCCTGGGCGCTGAAACAGCATTGGGGACAGCTGAAGCGCGGCGCGCGTTATGACGTGGCCGTTGTAGCCGCGGATGTCGCGTAGCAGTTGACCCAGTTTCCCTGGATCTGTGATGGCGGGATAGTGACGCGCGCGTGGTGGCGGCAGGCCGCCGGTCCGGCTATTCACAAAATTCTTTGCTGGCTCCAATGCCCCGACGTCCACTGCGTACTGGAAGGCGTGCTGGACGACCTCTCGCACGCGTTGCGCGGTCTCAAGATTGCCCCGCTCCTTGATACGGTGCAGGCAGCGCACGAGTTCGGTTGGCTTGATAGCCTCCATAGTCAAAGAGCCAAGCCACGGAAAGATGTGCAGCTCCAGATGCCGCATGACCTTTTCGGCGTAGTTCAGGGACCATTCACGGTCTTTCTGGGCTTGCGCGTGCCAAGCTCGCGCCATCAACTCAAATGTATTGAGCTTCGCCGCCCTATCGCGCTCAGCTTGATCCCGGCGGGACTCCCGCGGGTCAATCCCGCCTGCTCGTTTCTCGCCCTCTTCCCGGGCCTTCTTTCGCGCCAGGGCTAGGCCTACTACCGGATAGGCGCCCAAGCTGAGCTTTGCCTGTTTGCCTGCCTGCTTGTACCGGTAGATCCACACCTTGCCGTTCGGCCTGACGCGAAGGTAGAGCCCTTCGCCGTCAGAAAGCAGGTATTCGTTGCCGCGCGGATTGGCCGCTTTGATCTGGAGTTCGGTGAGCTGTCCCATGGTGTACCCCCGGAGAGACTGAAGTTAAAAATCAGTCTGGGGTACACCTAGGGGTACACGCAAGAACGGGACGTTCTGGGATTCAGTGACACCGCTTGAGCCGCCTTTTCAGGCTAAGCCCTTGATTTACAAGGACTTGTGAGCTGACTTGGGATCTACTGAGAAAGAAAGATGGTGGCCTGGGGCGGAATCGAACCACCGACACAAGGATTTTCAATCCTCTGCTCTACCGACTGAGCTACCGGGCCTGAGCCTTCAATTATATATCAAACCAGACCGCGTTTTCCACGTCCGAGGTCCACACCGAGCTGTTTTAATTTGCGGTAGAGATGGGTGCGTTCCAGGCCGGTCTGTTCGGCCACGCGGGTCATCGAGCCGCCTTCCTGGGCGAGGTGGAACTCGAAGTAGGCTTTTTCGAAGCCGTCGCGGGCTTCGCGCAGGGGTTTGTTGAGGTCGAAGGCCTGGCGGGCCTGCGGGCCGAGGTCGGCCATGGCGAGCATGGCCGGGTTGTTCTGGCCGATGGCCATGTCGGCGACTTCCTGGCGGTCGTCGATGGCGCCCGGGCCGCGGCCCAGCGCGGCGGCGGGCAGACGGGCCGGCGTGCGGGCCAGGGCCTGTTCCACGGCCTTGAGCAGCTTTTGCAGCGTGATCGGCTTTTCGAGGAACGAGTGGGCGCCGATCTTGGTGGCTTCGACGGCGGTGTCGATGGTGGCGTGGCCGCTCATCATGATCACGGGCATGGTCAGCGCGCCGGAGGACGACCATTCCTTGAGCAGGGAGACGCCGTCGGTGTCCGGCATCCAGATGTCGAGCAGGACCAGGTCGGGGCGGCCACGCAGGCGCGCGGCGCGGGCCTGGGCAGCGTTTTCAGCCAGTTCGATGGTATGGCCTTCGTCGTTCAGGATTTCCGAGAGCAGGTCCCGGATCCCCAGTTCGTCGTCGACCACCAATATGTTTGCCATGTGAAATCGGATCCCGATAGAAAAATGAAGCGTGAAAGCCGGTAGCCTGTAGCATTTTGTTGCTAGATCGCCACATTGGGGCTGGTGGCGAATGATAACGACACTTGGGCGCCTTCAATGATCCCGTCGGTAACTCTGTTGGTCAGGTCGATGCGCGCGCCGTGTTCGTCGGCGATCTTCTTCACCACCGCCAGGCCCAGCCCGGTGCCGCGCGCCTTGGTGGTGACGTACGGCTCGAAGGCGCGCTTGAGGATGTGCTCGGGGAAGCCGGTGCCGTGGTCCAGCACCACCAGGCGCACGCGCTGCACCGATGGAATCCATTGCGTGCGCAGCAGCACGGCGGGCGTGTCGGCTTCGGGGTGGGCCTTCTGTGCGGACTCGGTGGCATCCTGCGCGTTCTGCAGCAGGTTGTGGATCACCTGGCGCAGTTGCTGGGCGTCACCCAGGATCAGCGGGCAGTCCGGGGCGAGGTCGGTCTGCACGGCCACGGTGGCGTTGTCGGCGTCATAGAGCTGCAGGATGTCCAATACGAGCGCATTCAAATCCACGGGCTTCAGTTCGGCCGCGGGCAGGCGCGCATAGTCGCGGAATTCGTTGACCAGCCGTTTCATCGCGTCGACCTGGTCGACGATGGTCTTCACGGATTTCTTCAGCAAAGCCTGGTCCGTGCCTTCGACCTTGCTGGCGAGTTTCATCTCCAGCCGTTCGGCCGAGAGCTGGATCGGCGTGAGCGGGTTCTTGATTTCATGGGCCAGCCGGCGTGCCACCTCGCCCCAGGCCTGGGAGCGTTGCGCGGACACGATCTCGGAAATATCGTCGAACACCAAAAGCCTTGTCGCGTCCGGCAGTTCTGCGCCTCTAGCTACCAAAGTAATAGCATCCTGGGAAAATGGCGACTGCGTGGCATGCAGCTCGAAAGATTGCTGCCAGTGGTCCAACCCATGCTGCCCGCGTTCGCTGAGGAACATCTCGAACTGCGCCTGCACCCGTTCGGCAAAGGCTTCGAGGCCGGGCACGCCGGCCAGCGGCCGGCCTTCGTGCGCGGCCAGCGGCACACGCAGGATGCGGGTGGCGCCGGGGTTGGCCGATTCGATCCGACCCTGGGCGTCGAGCACGATCACGCCGGCCGTGAGGTTGTCCAGGATGGTCTGCAGGTTGGCCCGCGCGGCCACCACCTGGGCCATGCTGAGGTCGACGGCGTTGCGCGCGTCGGCGAGTTGCTGGGTCATGTCGGCGAACGACCGCGTGAGGCCGCCGAGTTCGTCCTTGCCCTGCAGCACGGCCTTGGGCGTGAGGTCGCCGGCGGCCACCTGGCGCACGCCGTCGGCCAGCAGCAGCAGGGGCCGTGCGAGTTGGTTGCCCAGCAGCACGGCCAGCAGCACCGCGCCGAAGACGGCCAGGAACAGGCTCAGCGTGAGGGTGCCGATGTACATGCGCTTCAAGCCGTTGCGCGCCAGCGCGCGTTCCTGGTATTCGCGGTTGGCCGCCTGCACGGCCAGGGCGTCGTTCACCAGTTGTGGCGGCAGGCTCTGCACCACCTGCAGGAAACGCGGCTCGGCCAGCAATCCGACGTTCGACGTCGGCACCAGCACGATGGCCTTGATGTGCGCCTTGGGTGCGGATGATCCGTCGGTGCCGCCCGTCTCGTCGAAGCCCTCGACGACGGAAGTGGCGCGTTGCGCGCGCACCTGCCGCAGTTGCTGGGCGCTCGGCCGCTCGGGGTTGAGCAGGAACTTGGACTGGCCCACGCTGGCGATCATCTGGCCGGCGTTGCTCCACAGCACGACGTCGTTCACGCCGAGCTGGTCGCGGATGCGCTCCAGCGTGAGGCCGGCCGCGGCGTCGGGGGTTTCGGTGAGCAGGGCGCTGGCGCCGCGGGCCTTGCTGGCCAGGTCGTTGGACAACACGTCGAGCGTGGTGCGGCCGAGGTTCACGCCGGCATCGAGTGCGCCTTCGACCTTCACGTCGAACCAGCTTTCGATCGAGCGCGCCACGAACTGGTAGGACACCACGTAGATCAGCAGCCCGGGCGCCAGGCCCACCAGCGCAAAGATCATCGCCAGCTTGACCAGCAGCCGGCTGCCGAACTTGCCACGGCGCAGGCGGACCAGCAGGCGCGCCGCGATCCACGCGATCACCGCCAGCAACACGCCGGCCACGACCATGTTGATGACGAACAGCCGGGCGTAATTGCGCTCGTAGAGTTCGCGGTTGTTGGTGGACAGCGTGAGCAGGAACAGCAGCACCAGGCCGACCCCAATCACCGCCGCCGCGCCGATGCCCATGGCCCAGCGCAGCGCGCGCGAATTCTGCAGGCTGCGGCGCGAACCCGGTTCGTGTGGCGGCGTGCCGGCCGGTGAGCCGGATGCGGGGCTCACTTGGTGCCGCCTTCGAAGACCAGGCGGAAGCTGCGGTTGACCGACAGGTTCCAGTCGGATTGGCCGACGGCGCCGATCTGGAAAGGACGCGGCAGCTGAGACACGTCCAGCCGGAAGCTGAATTCGACATGCAGCCGGGAATCGGGCTCGACCTCGGCCACGTCGGCGATCTTCCAGCGCGCGAAACGCTGCACCGCGGCCATCGCGTCGGAAAGCGAATCGAAACTCTGGTTGAGCGTGACGCCCAGGCCGGAATTGCCGATCGGTGTCGGCGCCACGTTGAGCCGCCAGCGGCGCGTCAACGGCTGGAACGACAGCCGCATGTGGCGGGCTTCGGTGCTGAGTTTCTGGTCGGCCCAGTACCAGCGGTCGCGGAAGAGTTCCGCCTCGGCCACGAAATACATCGGAATGCCCTTGCGCAGGGCATCCTCCACGGGTGCACTGAGGTCGAACTTGAGGTTGGCCGAGAGGAAAACGCCGCCTTCGGTCCAGTCGAGCTGCATCTGCTGCACATCGATCTGCGTGCCCTGCGCGCGCGCCGGGACCGCCGCCAGCAGCATCGCCGTGGCCATGAGCCAGGCGCAGGCCAGCCACGCGGCCTTTTTAGACCACACGTTTTTCCAGCAGGGCGTAGAAGAAACCGTCGTTGTCACCCAATCCATTGTCCGAGAAGGTCTGCCCATCCACCCCGTTTTGGGGCATCAAATGGCCGGGAGAAGGCCTGAATACGGCATCGGTGTGGCGTGTTAGAAACGTTTCGATCTGTTCCCGGCCTTCGGCCTGGAACACCGAGCAGGTGCAGTACAGCATGCGCCCGCCGGGCCGCAGCAGGGGCCAGAGCCGGTGCAGCAGCTGGGCCTGGATGCCCGCCAGCTGCGCGATGTCGCTCTCGCGGCGCAGCCAACGCACGTCCGGATGGCGGCGCACGATGCCCGAGGCGGTGCACGGGGCGTCGAGCAGGATGCCGTCGAACGGCAGGCCGTTCCACCAGGCGTCGGGGTTGGCGGCGTCGGCGGCCACCACCTCGGCCCGCAGGCCCAGGCGCTGCAGGTTCTGGTGGATGCGCTCGCAGCGCTGGGCGTCGATGTCCAGCGCGGTCACGTGGGCATCGGCCAGCTCCAGCAGGTGCGCGGTCTTGCCGCCGGGCGCGGCGCAGGCGTCGAGCAGGCGCAGCGGCTGGCGGGTGTCGAGCTCGCGCAGCAGCAATGGTGCGGCCAGTTGCGCGGCCGCGTCCTGCACGGAAAACGTGCCACTTTCGAAGCCGGGAATGGCCTGGACCGGATGCGGCGCGTTGAGTTGCACGCCGGAAGCACCGACGGCTTCCGCTCCGATATTAGTAGCGGTCAACGCAGCAATGAAATGCGCTACGGTGGATTTTCTTTGGTTGATCCGCAAGGTCATCGGCGCGTGGCGGTTGTTCGCGGCCAAGACGGCCTGCCAGCGTTCGGGCTGTTCCTTCTTCAGCCGCTGGATCCACCAACGCGGATGGTTCCAGACCGCCACCGGGTCACGTTCGCTGATCGCCACCAACTCCTCGCGTTCGCGCAGGAAACGGCGCAGGCAGGCGTTCAGAAAAGAGGCCTGCGCCTTGGCCGGGCCGCGGTTGGCGGCTTCCACGGCCTGGTTGACCAGGGTGAACGGCTCGTAGGGCGCGTCTTCCGCGCGCCACGCCAGGGCCAGCGCCAGGCACAACAAGGCGTCGGCCTTGGGCGGCGGCGTGCGGTTGGCCAGCAGGCTGCGCAGCACCTCGGCCCGGCCGAGATGGCGCAGCGCGTGGAACACCAGGGCCTGCACACCGGGGCGGAGGGGGGCATCGACGGCGGCCAGGGCCGGCGTGGCCGAGGTGCCTTCGCGGATGGCCTGCAGCACGCTGGCCGCAGCCTGCAACTGGCGCCACAGCGGGGTCAAAGCCGCGTGAGAAGGGGCAACAGCAGGGGCAACAGCAGGGGTGTGAGCGGCGGGTGGAATGGATTTGTTCAAACGGTGGTGGCGACCCGCGCGGCGCGGGCCCTGTGGAAAGCAAAAAGGCGTTGTGAATGGGCGGCGGGTGAGTGCCTGCGGCCCAGGGTCGGCGAAATGTAGCAGGTGTGTGTCAAGCGATGGCCTTCGTCGTTTGGCGCTCAGGCGGGCGGCAGGGCCAGCGGCTGGGCCTTGCGAAAGCCGAACAGCCAGGCCAGCAGGGCGGCCGGGAATTGGGTGACGGCGGCGTTGTAGGCCAGGACCGAGGCCGTGAATTCCCGCGCGGCCATCCCGGCTTCGCGGTAGATGTCCGCCCAAGGCTGCGGCCCGGAGACGGTATCGGCGGTATCGGCGGCCTCGGCCGCGCGTCGCCAAGCCATCTGCAGCACCGCGCAGGCGGCACCGAGCGCCGCCATCGCCTCGGCGTCCAGCGGCTTGATGCGTGCCACGGCCAGCGAGGCGGCGAACTGCGTGGCCGCACCCTGCACATCGGCCGGCAGCGGCGCCGCGGCCACCACATGTTCGGTGAAGCGCTGCAGCTTCGGTTCGAGCAAGGTGAAGGCGCGCAGCGCTTCCGAGCGCAGCCGCACCAACCGGTTGTAGGCGCCCACGCCCCAGAACAGCAACACGGCGGCAATGCTCCAGCCGAGCAGATGGCCGGAAATCATGCATCGCCCCTGGCTGGGCGCCGGATCACGGGCAGTGGTTTCAACATGGCGGCAGGCTCATAAAAAAACACCTCGAATCCATGGGCATGAATTCGAGGTGTCGTCACGCCAAAAGGCGGTCGGGGAGGCGACGGGGCTTTATGCGCCCTTAGTCGGCCGCGCTGCCTTCACCCGCCTCGGAGACGGCGGTTTCTTCCTGGGCGCTGGCCAGTTCGGCGGCTTCGGACTCGGCAATGGCGCGGCGCTCGGCGTCGTCCATCAGGTCCTTGGCCTTGCGTGCCTGGTGGTAAGCCATGCCGGTGCCGGCGGGGATCAGCCGGCCCACGATCACGTTTTCCTTCAGGCCGCGCAACTCGTCGCGTTTGCCCATGATGGCGGCTTCGGTCAGCACCCGCGTGGTTTCCTGGAAGGAAGCGGCGGAGATGAACGAGTCGGTCGACAGCGATGCCTTGGTGATACCGAGCAACAGGTTGGTGTACGTGGCGGGGATCTTGTCCTCGCCGCGCAACGCGTCGTTGGTGTCCAGCATTTCGCTGCGCTCGACCTGTTCGCCGGCGATGTAGCCGGAGTCGCCGACGTTCTCGACGACCACACGGCGCAGCATCTGGCGCACGATCACTTCGATGTGCTTGTCGTTGATCTTCACGCCCTGCAGGCGGTAGACGTCCTGCACTTCGTCGACGATGTAGCGCGCCAGTTCTTCCATGCCCAAGAGGCGCAGGATGTCCTGCGGATCGGCCGGGCCGTCCACGATCGACTCGCCCTTGTTGACCACCTGGCCTTCGTGCACCAGGATGTTCTTTTCCTTGGGAATGAGTTCGTCCCAGATCTTGCCTTCGGGATCGGTGATCTGCAGGCGGACCTTGCCCTTGGTTTCCTTGCCGAACGACACGGTACCGGTCATTTCGGCCAGCATGCCCTTGTCCTTCGGCGTACGGGCTTCGAACAGCTCGGCCACACGTGGCAGACCGCCGGTAATGTCCCGCGTCTTCTGGCCTTCGACCGGAATCCGCGCCAGCACTTCGCCGGGGCCCACTTCCTGGCCGTCGCGCACCTGCACCAGGGCGCCGATCGGGAAGCCGATGGTCACCGAGTGGTCGGTGCCCGGGATCTTCACTTCGTTGCCCGTGCCGTCGATCAGCTTGACCTGCGGGCGCACGACCTTGGCCGCGCCGCGGCGCTTCGGATCGATGACCACCATGGTCGACAGACCGGTCACTTCATCGACCTGCTTCGCGACGGTCAGACCTTCTTCGACGTTCTCGAACTTGGTCGTACCGGCGAACTCGGTGATGATCGGACGCGTCAGCGGATCCCACGAAGCCAGCGGCGTGCCGGCCTTGATGACCTGGTCGGCCTTGACGGCCAGCACCGCGCCGTAAGGCACCTTGTGGCGTTCGCGCTCGCGGCCGTGTTCGGAGATGATGATCTCGCCCGAACGAGCAATCACGACCAGTTCGTTCTTGCTGTTGGTCACGTAGCGCATCGTGGCGTTGAAGCCGATGCTGCCGTTGGACTTGGCTTCGACGCTCGAGGCCACGGCGGCGCGCGATGCGGCGCCACCGATGTGGAACGTGCGCATGGTCAGCTGCGTGCCGGGTTCACCGATGGACTGCGCGGCGATCACGCCGACGGCTTCGCCGATGTTGATCAGGCCGCCACGGCCCAGATCGCGGCCATAGCACTTGGCGCAGATACCGAAGCGGGTGGCGCAGGTCAGGGCGGTACGCACCTTCACTTCGTCCACGCCCTGGGCTTCGAGTTCTTCGATGTTGTCTTCGTCGAACATCTCGCCGGCCTTCAGCACCACCGAGCGGTTTTCCGGGTGCAGCACGTCGTCGGCTGCGGTGCGGCCGAGCACGCGGTCGCGCAGCGATTCGATGACTTCACCACCTTCGACGATGGCGCGCATCAGCGAACCTTCGTGCGTGCCGCAGTCGTCTTCGGTGACGACCAGATCCTGCGTCACGTCGACCAGGCGGCGCGTCAGGTAGCCGGAGTTGGCCGTCTTCAACGCCGTATCGGCCAGACCCTTACGCGCACCGTGGGTGGAGATGAAGTACTCCAGCACGTTCAGACCTTCGCGGAAGTTCGCGGTGATCGGCGTCTCGATGATCGAGCCGTCCGGCTTGGCCATCAGGCCCCGCATGCCGGCCACCTGGCGGATCTGCGCGGCGGAACCACGCGCACCGGAGTCGGCCATCATGTAGATGGAGTTGAAGGATTCCTGGTCCACTTCCTTGCCGTTGCGGTCCAGGACCTTCTGCTTGGACAGCTGGGCCATCATCACCTTGGACACTTCGTCGCCCGACTTGCCCCAGATGTCCACCACCTTGTTGTAACGCTCGCCGGAGGTCACCAGACCCGAGACATACTGCTGCTCGATCTCTTTGACTTCCTTCTGGGCGCGCTCGATGATGCCGTGCTTTTCCTTGGGCACGAGCATGTCGTCGATGCAAATCGAGATGCCGGCCTTGGTCGCCAGGCGGAAGCCCGACTGCAGCAGCTTGTCGGCGAACACCACGGTTTCCTTCAAGCCGCACTTGCGGAAGGAGACGTTGATCAGCTTCGAGATTTCCTTCTTCTTCAACGCCTTGTTGATGTTGGAGAAGGGCAGGCCCTTGGGCAGGATCTCGGACAGCAACGCACGGCCGCCGGTGGTTTCCCACAGCTTGGTCGACGGCACGAATTCGCCGGTGGCCTTGTCCTTGGTGTACTCGGTCAGGCGCACGTTGATGCGTGCGTTCAGGTCGAGTTCACCCGCGTCGAACGCGCGGCGCACTTCGCCGGTGTCGGAGAACACCAGGCCTTCGCCCTTGCCGTTGACGCGGTCACGCGTCGTGTAGTACAGGCCCAGCACCACGTCTTGCGACGGCACGATGGAGGGTTCGCCATTGGCCGGGAACAGGATGTTGTTGGAGGCCAGCATCAGCGTGCGGGCTTCCATCTGCGCTTCGACGGACAGCGGGACGTGGACGGCCATCTGGTCACCGTCGAAGTCGGCGTTGAAGGCCGAGCAGACGAGCGGATGCAGCTGGATGGCCTTGCCTTCGATCAGGATCGGCTCGAAAGCCTGGATGCCCAAACGGTGCAGCGTCGGCGCACGGTTCAGCATGACCGGGTGTTCCTTGATGACTTCTTCAAGAATGTCCCAGACCACCGGCGTGCCGGATTCGACTTCCTTCTTCGCGGCCTTGATGGTGGTCGCGATGCCCATGGCTTCCAGGCGCGAGAAGATGAAGGGCTTAAACAGTTCGAGCGCCATCAGCTTGGGCAGGCCGCACTGGTGCAGCTTGAGCGTCGGGCCGACCACGATGACCGAACGGCCCGAGTAGTCGACGCGCTTGCCCAGCAAGTTCTGGCGGAAACGACCGCTCTTGCCCTTGATCATGTCGGCCAGCGACTTGAGCGCACGCTTGTTGGCGCCGGTCATGGCCTTGCCGCGGCGGCCGTTGTCGAGCAACGAGTCCACGGCTTCCTGCAGCATGCGCTTTTCGTTGCGCGCAATGATTTCCGGTGCCTTCAACTCGAGCAGGCGGCGCAGCCGGCTGTTGCGGTTGATGACGCGGCGGTACAGGTCGTTCAGGTCGGAGGTCGCGAAGCGGCCGCCGTCCAGCGGCACCAGCGGACGCAGGTCCGGCGGCAGCACGGGCAGTACTTCCAGCACCATCCACTCGGGCTTGATGCCCGACTTCTTGAAGGCTTCGAGCAGCTTCAGGCGCTTGGCGTTCTTCTTGATCTTGACTTCGGAGCCGGTCAGGTCGTTGCGCAGCTTCTCGATCGACGCGTCGATCTCGATGCCTTCGAGCAGGTCCTTGATGCCTTCGGCGCCCATCTTGGCCACGAACTCGTCGCCGTATTCCTTGGTCTTCGCGTCATAGTCGTCTTCCGACATGATCGAATACTTCTTCAGCGGGGTCATGCCGGGGTCGGTGACCACGTACGCTTCGAAATACAGCACGCGTTCGATGTCGCGCAGCGTCATGTCGAGCACCAGGCCCAGACGCGACGGCAGCGACTTCAGGAACCAGATGTGCGCGCAGGGTGCGGCCAGATCGATGTGGCCCATGCGCTCGCGGCGCACCTTGGTCTGCGTCACTTCCACGCCGCACTTCTCGCAGATCACGCCGCGGTGCTTCAGGCGCTTGTATTTGCCGCACAGGCATTCGTAGTCCTTGATGGGCCCGAAGATCTTGGCGCAGAACAGGCCGTCGCGTTCTGGCTTGAACGTGCGGTAGTTGATGGTTTCCGGCTTCTTCACTTCGCCGAAAGACCACGAGCGGATTTTTTCAGGCGAAGCCATGCCGATGCGAATCGCATCGAAATGCTGATCGGGCGTGAATTGCTTGAACAGGTCGAGTAATGATTTCATGAGTTAAATCCTTTTCTTTCCTGTGAATTAGCTGCGTTCGAGTTCGATGTCGATACCCAACGAGCGGATTTCCTTGACCAGCACGTTGAACGATTCCGGCATGCCGGCTTCGATCGCGTGTTCGCCCTTGACGATGGATTCGTACACCTTGGTGCGGCCGACCACGTCGTCGGACTTCACCGTCAGCATTTCCTGCAGGGTGTAGGAAGCGCCGTAGGCTTCCAGTGCCCACACTTCCATTTCCCCGAAACGCTGGCCGCCGAACTGTGCCTTGCCGCCCAGCGGTTGCTGCGTGACGAGCGAGTACGGGCCGGTCGAGCGGGCGTGCATCTTGTCGTCCACCAGATGGTGCAGCTTCAAGAAGTGCATGTAGCCGACGGTGGTCGTGCGCTCGAATGGATCGCCGGTGCGGCCGTCGTAGAGCTGCGCCTGGGTACGCGCTTCGGTCAAGCCCTTGAGCTTGGCGATGTCGTCCGGATAGGCCAGCTTGAGCATGGTGCGGATGTCTTCCTCGGAAGCACCGTCGAACACCGGCGTCGCGAACGGCACGCCGTGCGACAGGTTGGCCGCCATCTCCAGCACATCGGTATCGCTGAGCTGGGACAGGTCTTCCTTGCGGCCCGACTTGTTGTACAGCTCGTCCATGAACGTGCGCAGTTCCGAGACCTTGGCCTCGGCCTGCAGCATGTCGCCGATGCGTTGGCCGATGCCCTTGGCGGCCCAGCCGAGGTGAACCTCGAGCACCTGGCCGACGTTCATCCGCGAGGGCACGCCCAGCGGGTTCAGGCAGATGTCGCACGGCGTGCCGTCGGCCATGTAGGGCATGTCTTCAACCGGAACGATCTTGGACACGACACCCTTGTTACCGTGGCGGCCGGCCATCTTGTCGCCGGGCTGCAGGCGGCGCTTGACGGCCAGGTAGACCTTGACCATCTTCAGCACGCCGGCAGGCAGTTCGTCGCCCTGCGTGAGCTTCTTGCGCTTTTCTTCGAAGCCCAGGTCGAAGCTGTGGCGCGTCTGCTCGAGCGAGTTCTTGATCGACTCGAGCTGGGACGCCACTTCCTCGTCGGCCGGACGGATGTCGAACCAGTGGAATTTCTCCACCGACGACAGGTAGGCCTTGTCGAGTTTGGTGCCCTTGGCCAGCTTCTGCGGGCCGCCGTTGGCGACCTTCCCGATCAGCAGCTTCTCGATCCGGTCGAAGGCGTCGGCCTCGACGATGCGCAGCTGGTCGTTCAGGTCGAGGCGGAAGCGCTTGAGTTCATCGTCGATGATCTGCTGGGCGCGCTTGTCGCGCTGGATGCCTTCGCGGGTGAACACCTGCACGTCGATGACCGTGCCTTGCGAGCCCTGGTCCACGCGCAGCGAGGTGTCCTTCACGTCGGAAGCCTTCTCGCCGAAGATCGCACGCAGCAGCTTTTCTTCCGGCGTCAGCGTGGTCTCGCCCTTCGGCGTGACCTTGCCGACCAGCGTGTCGCCGGGCATGACTTCGGCGCCCACGTAGATGATGCCGGACTCGTCCAGGCGGTTGAGTTGCTGCTCGGACAGGTTAGGGATGTCGCGCGTGATTTCTTCGGCACCGAGCTTGGTGTCGCGTGCCATCACCACCAGTTCCTCGATGTGGATCGAGGTGTAACGGTCATCGGCCACGACGCGTTCGCTGATCAGGATCGAATCTTCGAAGTTGTAGCCGTTCCATGGCATGAACGCGATCAGCATGTTCTGGCCGATGGCGATTTCGCCGAGGTCGGTGGAAGCGCCGTCGGCGATCACGTCACCCTTGGCCAGCTTGTCGCCCTTCTTCACGATGGGACGCTGGTGGATGTTGGTGTTCTGGTTGGAACGCTGGTACTTGATCAGGTTGTAGATGTCCACGCCCACTTCGCCAGCGGCCGCTTCGGCGTCGTTCACGCGGATCACGATGCGGGTCGCGTCCACGTAGTCGACGATGCCGCCGCGCGTGGCGGTGACCACGGTGCCGGAGTCGACCGCGGCGACGCGTTCGATCCCGGTGCCGACCATCGGCTTTTCCGGGCGCAACACGGGCACGGCCTGGCGCGACATGTTGGCACCCATCAGCGCGCGGTTCGCGTCATCGTGCTCGAGGAACGGCACCAGCGAGGCCGCCACGGAGACGATCTGCGCGGGCGACACGTCCATGTACTGCACGCGTTCGGCGCTGACCAGGATGGATTCACCCTTTTCACGTGCGGAGACCAGGTCGCCGGTGAGCTTGTTGTCCTTGTCCAGCGCCGCATTGGCCTGGGCGATTACGTACTTGCCTTCTTCGATGGCCGACAGGTAGTCGATCTCGTTGGTGACCTGGCTGTTGGCCACGCGGCGGTACGGCGTCTCGATGAAGCCGTATTCGTTCAGGCGCGCGTACAGCGCCAGCGAGTTGATCAGGCCGATGTTCGGACCTTCCGGCGTTTCGATCGGGCAGACGCGGCCGTAATGGGTCACGTGCACGTCGCGCACTTCGAAGCCGGCGCGTTCGCGGGTCAAACCGCCCGGGCCAAGTGCCGAAACACGGCGCTTGTGGGTGATTTCGGCCAGCGGGTTGGTCTGGTCCATGAACTGCGACAGCTGCGAGGCGCCGAAGAATTCCTTCAACGCGGCCGAGATCGGCTTGCTGTTGATCAGGTCGTGCGGCATCAAGGGCTCTTGCTCGGCCTGGCCGAGACGTTCCTTCACGGCCTTTTCGATCCGGGCCAGGCCGGCGCGGTACTGGTTCTCGGCCAGTTCGCCGACGCAGCGCACGCGGCGGTTGCCCAGGTGATCGATGTCATCGACTTCGCCGCGGCCATTGCGCAGGTCCACGAGGATCTTGACCACGGCCAGGATGTCTTCGTTGGTCAGCACCATCGGGCCGGTGGGCTCGTCGCGGCCCATCTTGGCGTTGAACTTCATGCGGCCGACGCGCGACAGGTCGTAGGTGTCCGGGTTGTAGAACAAGCGCTGGAACAGGGCCTGCACCGCGTCTTCCGTCGGTGGTTCGCCGGGACGCATCATGCGGTAGATGGCCACGCGGGCGGCGAACTCGTCCACGGTTTCGTCACCGCGCAGGGTCTGCGAGATGTAGGCGCCCTGGTCGAGTTCGTTGGTGTAGATGCATTGCAGGTCTTGCACGCCGGCGCTGCGCAGCTTCTTCAGCAGCGCTTCGGTCAGCTCGTCGTTGGCCTTGGCGATGATCTCGCCGGTGTCGCCGTCGACGATGTTGCGGGCCACCACGCGGCCGACCAGGAAGTCTTCGGGCACGCTGATGTGCGTGGTGCCGGACTGCTCCAGGTCGCGCGTGTGGCGGGCCGTGACGCGCTTGTCCTTGGCCACGATGACCTTGCCGGACTTGTCGGTGATGTCGAAACGCGCGACTTCACCGCGCAGGCGCTCGGAGACGAACTCCATCTGCGCACCGCTGTCCATGAGACGGAAGTTGTCGTTGACGAAGAAGTTGGCCAGGATCGATTCCGGCGTCAGGCCGATGGCCTTGAGCAGGATCGTGACCGGCATCTTGCGGCGGCGGTCGACGCGGAAGTACAGCACGTCCTTCGGATCGAATTCGAAGTCGAGCCAGGAACCGCGGTAGGGGATGATGCGTGCGGAGAACAGCAGCTTGCCCGAGCTGTGCGTCTTGCCCTTGTCGTGTTCGAAGAACACGCCGGGCGAACGGTGCAGCTGGGACACGATCACGCGTTCCGTGCCGTTGATGATGAACGAACCCTTTTCGGTCATGAGCGGCACTTCGCCCATGTAGACCTCTTGTTCCTTCACTTCCTTCACGACCTTCGACTGGGAGGTGGAGGACTCGCGGTCGTAAATGATGAGCTGCACCTTGGCGCGCACGGCCGAGGCGAAGGTCAGGCCGCGCGTCTGGCATTCGCGCACGTCGAACGCCGGTTTGGCGAGGTTGTATTCCACATACTTCATCTCGACGAAACCGTTGTGCGAGACGATCGGGAATGCGGCTTCAAAAGCGGCTTGCAAACCTTCGGCGGTGCGCTTCTGCGGCGCGGCGTCAGCCTGCAAAAACGCGGTGTACGCGTCTTTTTGCATTTGCAGGAGGTAGGGGACTTCGAGCACGCTGTCGCGGCTGCCGAAATTTTTACGAATGCGTTTGCGTTCGGTGTACGTATAAGCCATGAGATCTCCGGGGCAAGGACTTGGGAATCCTAGGGGTCCTGTCGAACTGTCGCGTCGGGCATCACACCCAACATTCTTGGCGGTTGGCCACTACCAACCATGGCGGACGATTGCGCGTTGCACGCAATCCGAACCAAGGCATCTTCTGCAGTCGGGGCCAGAAGACACTGAAAAACACGCCACTGGCGGGCTTTTCAGTATGTTCTCTACAAGCACGAAAGGCTGGGGCCCCTTTCGGAGTCCCCAGCCCTGTCGGCAAAGTCGATTACTTCAGTTCGACCTTGGCGCCGGCATCTTCCAGCTTCTTCTTGGCAGCATCGGCGTCAGCCTTGGCAATGCCTTCCTTGACAGCCTTCGGTGCGCCGTCGACCAGATCCTTGGCTTCCTTGAGGCCCAGGCCGGTGATTTCGCGCACGGCCTTGATGACCGACACCTTGTTCGCGCCGGCTTCGAGCAGCACAACGTTGAACTCGGTCTTTTCTTCCGCAGCAGGAGCAGCAGCGCCGCCGCCAGCAGCAGGAGCAGCCATGGCTGCTGCGCTCACGCCAAACTTCTCTTCGATGGCTTTCACCAGGTCGTTGAGTTCCATGACCGACATGCTGTCCAGCGCGGTCAAAAATGCGTCTTTATCGAATGCCATTTTGATTTCCTAAATATTGGTTAAAACTGCGCCGGGCCATCAGGCTGCGGCTGCCTCGGGTGCTGCATCGGCAGCCGTTTCGGCTGCTGGCGCGCCCGCGCCTTTTTTCTCGGCCAAAGCGGACAGCACACGGGCCGTACGCGAAATTGGCGATTGCATCAAGCCCAACAATTGCGCCAACAGCACTTCCTTCGAAGGAATGCTGGCCAACTGCTTCACGCCTGCGACGTCCAGGACTTTTCCACCGTAGGCGCCACCCCGAATCACCAACTTGTCGTTGGTCTTCGAGAATTCGGCCACCACTTTCGCGGCAGCCACGGCATCTTCGGAAAAGCCATAGATCAACGGGCCGGTCATCTGGTCGGACACGACTTCAAACGAGCTGCCTGCGACAGCACGGCGGGCCAGCGTGTTTTTCAACACGCTGAGCGTTACGCCGTTGCTGCGCGCGGTCGAGCGCAATTTGGTCATGTCAGCGACCGTGATGCCACGGTATTCCGCCATCACGAGCGTTTGAGCTTTAGCGGCGAGGCTGGTCACATCACTGATGACCGCTTCTTTCTCACTGCGATTCAGACTCAAGGTCTACTCCTTAAAAGTGTCGTCTGGCAAAAAGCCATTCAACACACCACTCTGCAGCGACCAACTGTTCAGGAATCAAATCCATCTGCAGCGGGATCGCCATCTGCGTTGGCTCTCACTGATTAAGCGCAGCTGAACTGCACACCAACGGTCTTGGATGACCCGCACGGCGAAAAATTCCTTCTCTGCCGCACGACCCACCACCTCGGCACCTTCTTGCGAAGACACCGAATTCTTGCGATTACGCTGCGATGGTTTGGGTGTCCACGCGGACGCCCACACCCATCGTCGACGAAATCGCGACTTTCTTCAGATACACACCCTTGCTGGTGGCCGGCTTGGCCTTGTTCAGCGCATCGATCAATGCGGCCAGGTTGCCCCGCAGCTTGTCGGAGTCAAACGAACGACGGCCGATGGTGCCGTGCACGATACCGGCCTTGTCGACGCGGAACTGCACCTGACCTGCCTTGGCGTTGCGGACGGCTTGCGCCACGTCCGGTGTGACCGTGCCGACCTTGGGGTTGGGCATCAGGCCGCGTGGGCCCAGGATCTGGCCCAGCGTACCGACGATGCGCATGGCGTCCGGCGCGGCGATGACCACGTCGAAAGGCATGTCGCCTGCCTTGATGCGGGCAGCCAGGTCATCCATGCCGACGATGTCGGCGCCGGCGGCCTTGGCTTCTTCAGCCTTGGCGCCTTGGGCGAACACAGCGACACGCTTGGTCTTGCCGGTGCCGTTGGGCAACACGACGGCGCCGCGCACCACTTGGTCCGACTTCTTGGCATCGACGCCGAGTTGCACAGCCACGTCGATCGACTCGTCGAACTTCGCGTTGGCGCATTCCTTGATCAGCACCAGGGCATCGCCCAGGGGGTACAGCTTGCCGCTGTCCACTTTGCCAACGAAGGCCTTTTGTTTCTTGGTCAGCTTGGACATTTAGACGCCCTCCACATTCACGCCCATGGAACGGGCGGTACCGGCGATGGTGCGAACAGCGGCGTTCAGATCGGCAGCCGTCATGTCCTTCATCTTGGTTTTTGCAATTTCTTCGAGCTGGGCACGCGTGATCTTGCCGACCTTGTCGCTGTGCGGACGGGCGGAACCCTTGTCCAGCTTGATGGACTTCTTGATCAGGACGGTCGCAGGCGGCGTCTTGATGATGAAGGTGAAGCTCTTGTCGGCAAAAGCGGTGATCACCACCGGCAGTGGCAGACCCGGCTCGACACCCTGGGTCTGCGCATTGAATGCCTTGCAGAATTCCATGATGTTCAGACCGCGCTGACCCAATGCGGGGCCGATCGGTGGGGATGGGTTGGCCTTACCAGCTGGCACTTGCAGCTTGATGAAACCGACGATTTTTTTCGCCATTTCTTTACTCCTTGCGGGTTTTAACGCCTGGAACCGTCAACATCGACCGTTCTGGCTCCCCGGGGGTTGCGACTCGCTTCAAACATCCATGCCGAGTCGAAAAGCATGGAATCCAATCGATGACGGCCCCAAGAGGGGCCTTGTCCGGAAAATGCGGGTCAGGTCTTCTCGATCTGACTGAACTCCAACTCCACCGGAGTGGCCCGGCCGAAGATGGTGACCGACACGCGGACCTTGCTCTTTTCGTAGTTGACTTCTTCCACCGAACCATTGAAGTCGGTAAACGGACCTTCCTTGACGCGGACCAGTTCACCCGGCAGGAATTCGATCTTGTGGCGAGGCTTGTCGCTGCCTTCCTGCATCTGGCTGACGATCTTCTGGACTTCGGCTTCCGAGATCGGTGCCGGGCGATTCTTGGCGCCACCGACGAAACCGGTGACCTTGTTGGTGTGTTTCACCAAATGCCAGGATTCGTCGTCCATGATCATTTCCACGAAAACGTAGCCTGGGAACAGGCGACGCTCGGTGGTCTTGCGCTGGCCGTTCTTGATCTCGACCACTTCTTCCGTCGGCACCAGGATGCGCGCGAACTTGCTCTGCATGCCCGACTGCGCAATGCGTTCGGTGATGTTGCGTTCCACCGCCTTTTCCATGCCCGAATAGGCATGGACGATGTACCAGCGCATGTCCGGGTTCACCGGGGCGGCTGGCGCAGCTTGCGTTTCAGGGGTTTCGGGCGTTTCAGCCGCGGAGGTTTCCACGATATCGGTCATTATTTTCTCCAGCCCAGAATCAGGTCATAAAACACCCACTCGAGTGTTTTGTCGGTCAGCCAGAGAAACAAGGCCATGATCACCACGAAGCCGAACACATACAGCGTCATCTGCACCGCTTCCTTGCGGGTGGGCCAGACGACCTTCTTGACTTCGCGCCAGGAATCGCGGCCGAAGGCGATCAGCTGCTTGCCGGGCTCGGAAACGACGAACACGCCGACCGCAGCAGCCAGGCCCACGATCAGCGCGCCCCACTGCGCCACCTGGCCTTGTTTGCCAAGCAGATAAAACGCTGCCAGCGCCGCCAGCACCAAGGCAGCCGCGACAGCGAGCTTGGCCTTGTCGGCGCCAGTACTGACAGTTTCAACTTGCGAAGTGGCCATTTTTGGCTATTTCCTGAATCTTATGCATGGTGTCCCTTGAGACACAGAAGCCCGTCAGGTCATGACGGGCTTGTTTTGCCACCTAATCTGTCAAATCGACATCGGTTTAGGTGGCAGGGGCAGTAGGAATCGAACCTACAACCTTCGGTTTTGGAGACCGACGCTCTGCCAATTGAGCTATACCCCTAGAGACTTCGCTGGTTAAGCAATGATCTTGGCAACCACGCCGGCGCCGACGGTCTTGCCGCCTTCACGGATGGCGAAGCGCAGGCCTTCTTCCATGGCGATCGGGTTGATCAGCTTCACGGTGATGGTCACGTTGTCGCCAGGCATGACCATTTCCTTGCCTTCTGGCAGTTCAATGGCGCCGGTCACGTCCGTCGTGCGGAAGTAGAACTGCGGGCGGTAGTTGTTGAAGAACGGCGTGTGACGGCCGCCTTCGTCCTTGCTCAGCACGTAGATTTCCGACGTGAAGTGCGTGTGCGGCTTGATCGAGCCGGGCTTGCACAGCACTTGGCCGCGCTGCACGTCTTCGCGCTTGGTGCCGCGCAGCAGGATACCGACGTTGTCGCCGGCCTGGCCTTGGTCGAGCAGCTTGCGGAACATTTCCACGCCGGTGCAGGTGGTCTTTTGCGTGTCGGCGATACCGACGATCTCGATTTCTTCACCGACCTTGATGATGCCGCGCTCGACGCGACCGGTCACCACGGTACCGCGGCCGGAGATGGAGAACACGTCTTCCACGGGCATCAGGAAGGCGCCGTCCACGGCACGTTCCGGCAGGGGGATGTAGGTGTCCAGGGCATCGGCCAGCTTCATGATCGCGCCTTCGCCGAGTTCGCCCTTGTCGCCTTCCATGGCCAGCTTGGCGCTGCCGTGGATGATCGGGGTGTCGTCGCCGGGGAAATCGTATTTGTCGAGCAGCTCGCGCACTTCCATTTCAACGAGTTCGAGCAGTTCGGCGTCGTCGACCATGTCGCACTTGTTCAGGAACACGATGATGTAGGGCACGCCGACCTGACGGGCCAGCAGGATGTGCTCGCGGGTCTGGGGCATCGGGCCGTCGGCTGCGGAACACACCAGGATCGCGCCGTCCATCTGGGCGGCGCCGGTGATCATGTTCTTCACATAGTCGGCGTGGCCAGGGCAGTCGACGTGGGCGTAGTGGCGGTTGGCCGTTTCGTATTCCACGTGGGCGGTGTTGATGGTGATGCCGCGGGCCTTTTCTTCGGGCGCTGCGTCGATCTGGTCATAGGCCTTGGCCGAACCACCGAACTTGGCGGCCAGCACGGTCGTGATGGCGGCCGTCAGCGTGGTCTTGCCATGGTCGACGTGGCCGATCGTGCCCACGTTGACGTGGGGCTTGGTGCGCGTGAACTTTTCTTTTCCCATTTTTCAACTCTCCAAGGAGCTCCGAAAAAACAAACCGATCAAAAGGCCTGCGCCGTCCAGTCGATGGTTCGCGTTCTCACGCGACCGCTGGGTTACGGCGCTGTAACACTGGTGCCCATTCCGGGAATCGGACCCGGGACCTCTCCCTTACCAAGGGAGTGCTCTGCCACTGAGCCAAATGGGCATCTGGAACACCGTCCGGGCGGACAACATTCCGAAAACTTCGACATCTCGTACCTGCCTGCGCTCTGGAGCGGGAGACGGGAATCGAACCCGCGTCATTAGCTTGGAAGGCTAGGGTTCTACCATTGAACTACTCCCGCGAAGAAGTTGCTCAAGTGAGTCACTTCCAAGCGTCGCATCCCAACACGCCGCCGATACAGATATCTCAAAAAACTCGACTGACTTCGTCATTCACTTCTCGTGAACCCATCGACCAAGCCGATGGTGGAGAGGGCTGGATTCGAACCAGCGTACTCGTAAGAGGGCAGATTTACAGTCTGCTGCCATTAACCACTCGGCCACCTCTCCAGCGAACCTCGAAATATAGCACGGTTTGATGACGAATACCAAGCGGTGCTAATTCGGTGGCGTCATTCTAGGCGATTTAAGGCCTGGTTCTGGCCGGGCGACGAGGAATTCAGTGCTTTCCCGCAGCCAGCGTCCAGTCGATGGGGCAGTCCCGCTCGGTCAACCAATGCTGCGCGGCGGAAAAATGGCCGCAGCCGAGGAACGGGACGGGCGGGCGCAAAGCCGACAGCGGGGAAGGGTGATTGGCTGTCAACACCAGGGCCTGGCGCCCGTGGGCCGCAGCTGTGTTCTCGATCAGGGGCGCCTTGGCTTGTGCATGGGCGCCCCACAGCAAGTACACACAAGCGGGCGCATGGGCTGCCACGGCGACGAGCACGGCGTCGGTCAGCCCTTCCCAGCCCTGTTTCGCATGGCTGGCAGGCAGGCCTTCCTCTACGGTGAGGCTGCTGTTGAGCAGCAGTACGCCGCGTTCGGCCCAGGCGCTCAGCGATCCGCTGACCGGCGCTTGCTGCAGGCAGCCGTCGCGCACCAGTTCCTTGAAGATGTTGCGCAGCGACGGCGGTATCTTCACGCCCGGTGCCACGGAAAAAGCCAGTCCTTCGGCCTGGCCCGCACCATGGTAGGGGTCTTGGCCGAGGATGACCACGCGGATCCTGTCGAGTGGCGTGAAGGCCAGCGCGCGCAAAGGCTCGGGCGGATAGACCACGGCGCCGGCCGCGAGCCGCTGCGTCACGAACTGCGCGATCCGTTGCCCCGCTGGGCTGTCGAGGAAGGTCTGCACCACGTCCCGCCAGCCGGGCGCCACCGTCCAGGCGGCGGGCTGCCAGGCGGTGAGGCGGGCGGGCCCTTCTTCAGTGGGCGCGGAATCGAAAGCCAGATCGGCCTGTTGCATGCGCGGCATGACCGGCTCAGGGCTGGCCGAACAGCTTCGCCAGCGCTTCGCCGGGTTCGTCTGCGCGCATGAAAGCCTCGCCGACCAGGAAAGCATTCACGTTCGCGTCACGCATGCGTTTCACGTCGGCCGCGGCCAGGATGCCGCTTTCGGTGACCAGGATGCGGTCCGCCGGCACGTTTTTCTGCAGCGCCAGTGTGGTGTCCAGCGTGACCTCGAAGGTCCTCAGGTTGCGGTTGTTGATGCCGATGAGCGGCGTCTTGAGCTGGAGCGCCCGGTCGAGTTCGGCGCCGTCGTGCACCTCGACCAGCACGGCCATGTCGAGCGTGCGCGCGATGGCCTCCATTTCGGCCATCTGCGCGTCGTCGAGGATCGCGGCGATCAGCAGTACGCAGTCGGCGCCCATGGCCCGCGATTCGTAGATCTGGTACGGGTCGATCATGAAATCCTTGCGCAGCACCGGCAGCTGGCAGGAGGCGCGTGCCTGTTTCAGGTAATCGACTTCGCCCTGGAAGAACTGCTTGTCCGTCAGCACCGACAGGCAGGCCGCGCCGCCTTCGGCGTAACTCTGGGCGATGTCGGCGGGAATGAATTCGCCGCCGCGCAGCACGCCCTTGGACGGGCTGGCCTTCTTGATCTCGGCGATCACCGCGGCCTGGCCGGCGGCGATCTTGCCGCGCAGGGCGCCGACGAAGTCCCGCGTGAGCACGCGTGATTCGGCATCTTCGCGCACGGCGGCCAGGGGTTTGCGCTTGAGGGCGGCGGCGAGCTCGGCGCGCTTGACCTCGACGATTTGGTTCAGGATGTCGGACATGCCCCGATTAAAACACCGGCGGCTAACCCAGCTTCACCACCTGGCCACTCTGCAGCGACTGAGCCGCCGCGTCGGCCAGCTTCTGCGCGGCCACGCCGTCCGAAATGCTGGTACGGAACGCCGCACCCGACTGCAGGTTCTCGAAGAAATGCGTGATCTCGAGGCGATAGGCCTCACGGTAACGCTGCAGGAAGAAGTTCTCCGGCGTGTCGGCGCGGACACCCTTCGCGTCCGACTGCACGACCTCGCTCGGCCGCAGGTTGCCGCACTGCAGCATGCCGGTGGAGCCCAGCACTTCGAAGCGTTGGTCGTAGCCGTAGGCCGCGCGGCGCGAGGTGTTGATCTGCGCCAGGCGGCCCTTCTTCGTGCGGATCGTGACGGCGGCGCAGTCGATGTCGCCGATGAGCGCGATGGCCGGGTCGATCAAGCAGGAGCCCGTGGCGTGCAGCGTGTCGGCCTCGTCGCCGTCGGCGCACAGGATCCAGCGGAAGATGTCGAAGTCGTGGATCAGCATGTCGCGGAAGATGCCGCCCGAGGCTTTCAAGTATTCGGCCGGGGGTGCGCCCGGGTCGCGGCTGGTCACGACCAGCATTTCCGGGTTGCCGATCTCACCGCGGTCCATGCGGCTGCGGGCCTCGTTGAAGGTCGGGTCGAAGCGGCGCTGGAAGCCGATCATGCAGGCCACGCCCGCGGCCTTGACCGCGTCGGCACAGGCCTGGGCGCGCGGCACGGACAGGTCCACCGGCTTTTCGCAGAAGATGTGTTTGCCGGCCCTGGCCGCGCGTGTGATCAGGTCGCTGTGCGTATCGGTGGACGAGGCGATGGCCACCACGTCCACGGTCGGGTCGGCAAAGGCGGCCTCGATGTCCGAAGCCTGGGCGCCATGCTGTCGCGCCAGGTCGGCCGCCGCCGTGCCCATCGGGTCGCACACGTATTTGAGTTGCACGCCCGGCAGGGCGGCGAGGTTGCCCGCGTGGATGCGGCCGATGCGGCCTGCGCCGAATAAAGCGACGGTTTTCATGTTGTCTCCGGTGTTGTGGTTAATTTCTGAAGGTTTTTAAAGTTCGCGGATGGAACCACCCGCAGCGGTGGAAGTCGGTGAGATCGGCGAGTACGCCAGCTCGGTCTGGTAGGCCAGCGCGATGAACAGGCTCTGCGCCAGGCACATGGTGTTGGTCAGCGCACGAAAGCCGAAGGTGGCGCTTTCGGGCACCACCAGCGTGGCCGAGGACAGGTCGGCCAGCGGGCTCATCCGGCTGTCGGTGATGGCGATGAGTTTGGCGCCGGCGGCCACCGCCGCGCGTGCGCAATGCATCGATTCCTCGGCATAGGGCAGGAAACTCACGACCACCATCACGTCGCCACGTGCCATGCTGCGCATCTGCCCATCGCTCATGCCGCCCAGGCCCGAGAGCAGCTCGATGCGCTTGTCGGTGTGCTGCAGTGCGTAGACGAGATAGGCGGCCACCGGGAACGAGCGGCGCGAGCCGGCGACCCAGATCGTCGGGGCCTCGGCCAGCAAGGCCACGGCTTCATCGAACACCGTGCTGTGCAGGTCGCGCTGCAACTCCTGCATGCCGGCGATGCTGCCGCCGATGAATTCGTGCGCGATGTCGGCGCTCGACAGTTGGCCCTGCGCCGCTTCGATCAGGCTGCGGATGCGCGCCTGGTAGTCGCGGTTGGGCGCGATCTGCTTGGCGATCCCGTCGCGGAAGATCTTCTGCATGCCGCTGTAGCCCGAGAAGCCGAAATGCTTGGCGAAACGGATCACGGCGGAAGGCTGCACGCCGCAGCGTTCGGCTACATCCTGGATGCGGTCCAGGCCGATGTGGTCGCGGTTCTGCTCGACGTAGCGCGCGATCAGCTTGAGCTGGCGACTCAAGGCTTCGAACTCGTCGCGGATGGCCTTGAGCAGTTGCTCGGCCGCGGAATGCGCGGGCATCGGCCGTGGCGTCACGGCGGGCTGCCGGGGGCGCGGGCTGGAGGACGGGCTGAAGGACGGGGTGGGGGCCGCGGCTCTAGAGGGCTTGGCAGGCCGGGCGCCTGGGGGCTTGTTCTTGCTCAAAGGTCCGGCTCCTGCTGAATAGAAAACAGAAAAAATATTCTAAGTGTTTTTTCTAATGCAACTATTTTCGGTTCTGTCACGATTTGGACATTATTTTCCGCGACGATGCCGACGCACGCCAAGCTGCCACATTGCGAAATTTCAGCACCCGCCCGTGTCAGCTTCGTTGCAATCCTGTTTCACACACACCGAGCTCCGGAAGAACACGTCCAGCCCATGCCGACCCCAGCCAAAATTTCCGTGCGCGGCCTGCGCGTGGCCTACGGTGCCAACGAGGTGCTCAAGGGCATCGACCTCGACATCGAGCCCGGCAGCTTCATGGCGTTGCTCGGTGCCTCGGGTTGCGGCAAGACCACGTTGCTGCGCACCCTGTCGGGCTTCAACCCGGCCAGCGGGGGCAGCATCCTGGTGAACGGGCGCGACATCCTCGCCGAGCCGCCGGAGCGCCGCGGCATGGCCATGGTGTTCCAGTCGTACGCCCTGTGGTCGCACATGGACGTGGCGCAGAACATGGGTTATGGGCTCAAGCTGCGCAAGGTGGCCCCGGCAGAGATCCGCCGCCGTGTGGCGGCGCTGCTCGAGATGCTGGGCCTGGCCGGTTATGAAGACCGGCCGGTGACCGCACTCTCCGGCGGCCAGCGCCAGCGCGTGGCGCTCGGCCGGGCGCTGGCGGTCGAGCCCGAGATCCTGCTGCTCGACGAGCCCCTGTCCAACCTCGATGCGCGCATCCGCCTGCAGATGCGCCACGAGATCCGTTCCATCCAGCGCCGGCTTGGCCTCACGGCCATCCTCGTCACGCACGACCGCGAGGAGGCCATGGTCATGGCCGACCGGGTGGTGGTGCTCGACCAGGGCCGGATCGCGCAGATCGGCTCGCCGGAGGACGTGTTCCAGCGGCCGGCCTCGCCCTATGTGGCGTCCTTCATGGGGGCGGAAAACATCATCGATTGCGAGGCCACCCGACAGGGCGACGGCGTGTCGCTGCGCGTGCCGAGCGCACCCGCCGCCGCCGTGCGTGGCGCCCAAATGACCGATAGCGCAAACGGCGCCGTGCAAGTGCATTTCCGCAGCGAACGCGCGTCGCTCCTGCTGGAGAGTCCGTCGCCCGACGGTGCGCTGCAACTGCCCGGCCGCATCAGCCAGGTGAGCTACCTCGGCGGCGGCTACCGCTGCGAGGTGGCCACGCCCAGCGGCAGCTTCTTCATCGACCACCCGAGCGCCGTGCCCCATGGGGCCGATGTCACCGTCTGTGTGCCTGCGGGCGACCTGCACGTCTACCCGCGTGATCCGCAGCGTGCGCCAGCCGTGCACGCATAAGTTCGTTTCTCTAATCATCGAAGGAGTTTTCGTCATGAAGAACATGCACCGTTCCCTCGCGATCTCGATCGCCATCGCCCTGGGGGCCCATGGCGGGCTGGCCCAGGCCCAGACCACGCTGAACGTGATCAGCGGCGGCTCGCAGAACATGGTCGACTACATCACCGATTACCTCGGCCCGCTGTTCGAGAAGCAGAACCCCGGCGTCAAGGTCAGCGTCGTCGGCACCGGCCCGGACGACGCCGGCTCGCAGAAGATGCTGGAGAAGCTGCAGGCGCAGAAAAGCGCCGGTGTCGCCGCCTGGGACACCGATGTGGTCATCCCCAACCAGCAAAAGACCGGCGAGATGGTGCAGGACGGCCTGCTCATGAAATACCGCGACAGCATTCCCACCGGCAAATACGCGGTCAGCCAGTCGGCCAAGCAGGCGCTGGGTGTGAACGTGGACGGCTACGTGATGCCGATGTTCGAAAGCCAGACCGCCATCGCCTACAACCCCGACCTGGTGAAGAACCCGCCCGGCTCGTACGACGAGATGCGCGCTTTCGTCGCCAAGAACCCCAAGGCCTTCGGCTACAACGGCCTGAAGAACGGTATGTCCGGCGTGGCCTTCGTGGTCGGCTGGATGTATGCCTACGGTGGCAACCCCGAGGCCGTGCAGCAGGGCCCGTACGACGCGAAGAACTCGGCCGGCTGGAAGAAGGCCTTCGCCGACCTCAAGGCCTTCAACCAGCAGGTCGTGTTCACGCCGGGCAACGCCGGCACGCTCGACATGCTCAACCGCGGCGAGATCGCCATGGGCCCGGTCTGGGTCGACATGTTCCAGAGCTGGAAGGCCGAAGGCCGGCTCGCACCCAATCTGCGCCTGAAGATCCTGTCGCCCGGCATGCCTGGCCAGCCGTATTACTACGCGATTCCGGCCAAGGCCAAGAACGTCGATCTCGCCAAGAAGTTCATCGCGCTGGCCACCAGCCCCGAGGTGCAGGCCGAGGGCATCGTCAAGCGTTTCAACTGGTATCCCGGTATTGACGCCAACGTCGTCAAGCCCGCGCTCGATCCGAAGGTGTGGAACTCGCTGTTCGTCGACATCACGCCCGCCGACCTGGCCAAGAACGGCAAGCCGTTCCCGCTCGCGCCTTATTTCAAGGACCTGCGCGAGCAATACGAAGCTCAGGTGCAGAACTGAGCGTGGCACGGCTTAGCAGTACTTCCGGCCTCGGCCGGCTCGGTCCAGCCTTGTTGCTGATGGCGCCGGCCGTGGTCATGGTCGGCCTGCTGTTCGTCTATCCCTTGCTGGTGTCCTTGGCCTTTGCATTCCGTAATGAATCGACCGGCGCCTGGGACTTGGCCAATTTCCAGAAGGCTTTCTCGCTCTACGGCAACGACATCGCGCTCACGGCCGGTGTCACGGTGCTGGCGACGGCGCTGGTCGGCGTGTTGGCCATCGCCATCGCCGGCTACCTCACACTCGGCGAGAACCCGCGGGCCGTGTTCGTCCTGCGCTGGCTCTACCGCTGGCCGCTGTTCATCCCGTTCGTGGTGGCGGCGCAGCTGATGCGCACTTTCCTGGCCAAGAACGGCATGCTCAACAATGCGCTGATGTCGCTCGGCGTGGTCGATCCCCTGCATGCCATCAGCCTGCTCGACTGGCGCGGCGTGGTCATCACCTTCGTGTGGAAACAGTTGCCGTTCGCGGCCCTGCTGATCAGCGGCGCCATGGCCTCGATGGACCGTTCCATGATCGAATCGGCCCGCGGCCTGGGGGCCGGGCGCTTTCGCATCCTGCTGGAGATCGTCGTGCCGCAGGTGATGTCCACGGTGTTCGTGGCGCTGATCCTGTCCTTCGTGACCATGCTGTCCGCCCTGTCGGTGCCGATGATGATCGTGGCCGGCTCGCCCACCTTGCTGACGGTGGACATGGCCTGGCGCGTCAACTCCTACGGCGACTACGGCGTGGCCAATGCGCTCGGTTTCGTGTCGTTCGCCATGAGCGGCGTGGCAGCCTGGTTCTACCTGAGGCAAGGCCTGCGCGAAGGAGGCAAGCCGCGATGAACCAGCCCGTTTCCCTTTCGTCGCTTCCGCCCTTGCATCCACGCGCGTTCCGCATGCCGGCGGCCGTCGGCGGTATCGTGCGCGGCCTGCTCATCGGTCTGTTGGCCGTGGCCATCTTCGGCCCGCTGCTGAACATGCTGATCTGGACCGTCACCGAAGCCTGGTACTTCCCGGCCAAGCTGCCCGTGCGCTGGGGCTTCGCCTTCTGGACCAAGGTGTTCCGCCCCGAGGCTGGCGCCATGCAGGCGCTGTGGACCAGCCTGGTGATCGCCGTGCTCACGGTGTTGCTCAGCCTGGCCATCGCCATTCCGGCCGGTTACGCCCTGTCCAAGCGCGACCTGCCGCTGCGCAGCCTGTTCCTGCTGTTCTTCCTGCTGCCGCAGGCGTTCCCGACGATCGCAGTGCACCTGAACATCGCGCGCATCTTCTACGGCCTGGGCCTGACCGGCACCATCGCCGGCGTGATGCTGGTGCACGCCATCCAGGGGCTGGTGTTCGCCGTGTGGATCGCCTCGGCCACCTTCGCCGCCATCGGCAGCGAACAGGTCGAGGCCGCGCGCAACCTCGGGGCCTCGCCGCTGCGCGCGTTCTTGACGATCTCGCTGCCGCTGGCCGCGCCGGGGCTGATGGCCAGCGCCATCTTCGTGTTCCTGATCTCGCTCGACGAGTTCTCCGGCACGTTCTTCGTCGGTGTGCCCAACGTGCGCACGCTGCCGCTGACCATGCTCAACGCCGCCCTCGAGGGCAACTACCAGATTGCCTCCATCACGGCGCTGCTGCTGCTCGTGCCCTCGGTGCTGTTCATGCTGTTCGTGGAACGCTTCCTCAAGGCCGATGTGCTGTCGGGTGTCGGCAAATGAAACCCCAGTATTCGATCTGGCTCATGCCCGCCGCGCCAGACGCGGCCGAGCTGCAGGCGCTCGTCGACGAACTCGCGCCGCAGTTCGGCCAGCCCGCCTTCGTGCCGCACGTCACCATCCAGGGCGACCTGGACTTGCCGCTCGATGTCCTGGTCGGGCACGTGCGCGGTCTGGCGGCCGCATGGCCGGTCCAGACCTGGCCGGTCGGCGAGGTGGAGCGCAGCGATTTCTTCTTTCGTTGCCTGTACCTGCGCTTTGCCGTCCATGCCGCTTTCGACGGCCTGCAGCGCCAGGCGCAGGCCTCGACCGGAACGGCCGAAGGCTTGTCGCCCTATCCGCACCTGAGCCTGGCCTACGGCCAGGTGCAGCCGGGGCAAGGCGCGCTGGTCGAGGCACTGCGCGCGCGCTTCAGGGGCCGGCGTCTGGTGTTCGACCACCTGTCGGTCTGCCTGTCTTCCAAGCACACGCCGATCGCTGACTGGGCGTGTGTGTTCGACGCGCCGCTGAAGTCGGCGACCGCCCGCGACTGAGCATTGTCCGCCGGCTGGAAATAGCGAACGATCGGTGTCTTCCAAAAATGGAATATATTTTCTAATGGAAAACACGATGAAAAAATTCAGCCGAATTTGGTAAGCTGTCGCCAAGCCGTGCCCACCCCTCATTTCCTTCGCCGCCCATGACCGCACCCCTGTCCATCCCCTCCGGCCGTCGGTTCGACCTGGCCTGCCTGGGCCGCCTGGCGGTCGATCTTTACGCGCAGCAGGTCGGTGCGCGGCTGGAGGACGTTTCCTCCTTCGCCAAATACCTCGGCGGCAGTTCCGCCAACATCGCTTTCGGCGTGGCCCGGCTCGGCCTGCGCGCGGCCATGGTGTCGCGGGTGGGCGACGAGCAGATGGGGCGTTTCCTCACCGAGACCCTGCAGCGCGAAGGCTGCGATACCTCCCAGGTTCAGCTGGATCCGCAGCGCCTCACCGGCCTGGTGTTGCTCGGCCTGAAGGACCGCGACACCTTTCCGCTGCTGTTCTACCGCGAGAATTGCGCCGACATGGCCATCGACGCCACGGCCATCCGCGAGGATTTCCTGGCGCAATGCCGCGCGCTGCTGATCACCGGCACGCACCTGAGTGCGCCCACGGTGCGCGCCGCATCCATCGCCGCACTCGGCCACGCCAGGAAGCACGGGCTGCTGCGGGTGTTGGACATCGACTACCGCCCCGTGCTCTGGGGCCTGACCAAGCGCGGCGAAGGTGCGAACCGCTTCGTGGCCGATGCCAGCGTCACCGCGCAGCTGCAGGCCGTGTTGCCCGAATTCGACCTGCTGATCGGCACCGAGGAAGAGTTCCTCATCGCCGGTGGCGTGCCCGGCGATCTGCTGGCCTCGCTGCGGGCGGTGCGGGCCGTGTCCAAGGCTGCGCTGGTCGTCAAGCTGGGTGCCCAGGGGTGTTGCTTCATTCCCGCCGAAGTGCCGGCGCGGATCCAGGATGCGGTGACGGTCCAGGGCGAACGCATCGAGGTCATGAACGTGCTCGGTGCGGGCGACGCATTCGCGGCCGGCCTGATGACGGGTTTCCTGCGCGGCGAGGGGTTCGAGTCCGCCGCGCGCCTGGCCAACGCCTGCGGTGCCATCGTCGTCTCGCGCCACGCCTGTGCGCCGGCCATGCCCACGCCGGCCGAGCTCGCACACTGGTTTGGCGGCAGCCGCAACCCCAAGGTCGATGCCGACCGGCAATTGGCCCACCTGCACCGCACCACCGCTGCGCGCCGGGACTGGCCCGAGCTCAACGTGATGGCCTTCGACCACCGCAGCCAGTTCTTCGAGATGGCACGGGCTGCAGGCGCCAGCGAAAAACGCATTCCCGCACTGAAGAAGCTGCTGCAGCAGGCCTTCGCCCAGGTCGAGCAGAGTCATGGCCTGCAGGGTCGCGGCGGGGTGCTGATCGATGGCGGCGACTACGGCTTCGACGCGCTGGCCGACGCCACCGGCCGCGGCTGGTGGGTGGGCCGTCCGGTCGAGTTGCCGGGTTCGCGCCCGCTGCGCTTCGACGGCACCTTGTCGATCGGCAGCGCGCTGCGCACCTGGCCGGCCGAGCAAGTCGTGAAGTGCCTGGTGCACTACCACCCGGACGATGCATGCGAACTGCGGCTGGCCCAGGAGCTCAAGCTCATGGAGCTGTGGGAGGCCACGCGCGAAAGCGGCCATGAGCTGCTGCTCGAGATCATCTGCCCGCCGGCATTGACGCCGGCGGGCACGGTGGATGCCGCCGTGCTGCGCGCGGTGCAGCGCATCTACAACCTCGGCATCCGGCCCGAATGGTGGAAGCTCGCGCCGATGGGGGTGGCCGGGTGGTCGGCCCTCGCTGAACTGGTGGCCGCGCGCGATCCGCAATGCCGCGGCGCGGTCATCCTCGGCCTGAACCAGCCGCTGGCCGAGCTGGCCGACAGCTTCCGCATGGCCACCAATCCCCTCGTCAAGGGCTTCATGGTCGGGCGTTCGCTGTGGGCCTCGGCCGCGCAGCGCTGGCTTGGCGGCAGCCTGGGCGATCAGGGGCTGGTCGACGAAGTGGCGCTCAACTTCGCGCGGCTGGTCGACGCCTGGCGTGGCCGCAAGGCAACCACGGAAGGAAGACCGGCATGAAGACCGTCGTCAAGACCCAGCGTCTCACCATGACGCAGGCGCTGGTCAAGCACCTGGCCGCGTTGCGCATCGAGATGGACGATGGCAGCGTGCTGCCGTATTGCGGCGGCGTGTTTTCCATCTTCGGCCACGGCAATGTGGCTGGCCTTGGCGAGGCCCTGTGGGCCGAGCGGGCCAGCCTCAGGACCTACCGCGCGCACAACGAACAGGGCATGGCCCACGCCGCCATCGCCTATGGCAAAGCGTATTTCCGCCAGCGCATGATGGCCGTCACCACCTCCATCGGCCCGGGTGCCACCAACCTGCTGACGGCCGCGGCGCTGGCCCATGTGAACCGCCTGCCGGTGCTGCTGTTGCCCGGCGACACCTTCGCCTCGCGCGCGCCCGACCCGGTGCTGCAGCAGCTCGAGGACTTCGGCCATGGCGACGTGAGCGTGAACGACGCGTTTCGCCCGCTCACGCGCTTCTTCGACCGTATCAGCCGGCCGGAACAGATCCTCACCGCGCTGCCGCGGGCGATCCAGGTCATGACCGATCCGGCCCAGTGCGGCCCGGTCTGCCTGGCCCTGCCGCAGGACGTGCAGGCCCAGGCCTTCGACTGCCCGGAAGACTTCCTGCGGCCGGCCGTGCTGCGCGTGCGCCGCGCACCGGCCGACGCGGGCGAGCTGGCCCGCGCCGCCAGCCTGCTGCGCAACGCGCGCCGCCCGCTGATCGTGGCCGGCGGCGGCGTGTTGTACAGCCAGGCGGGCGAGATGCTGCGGGTGTTCGCCCACAGTTGCGGCATTCCGGTGGCGGAGACGCAGGCCGGCAAGAGCAGCCTGGCCTGGAACGACACGCTCAACGTCGGCGCCATCGGCGTGACCGGTTCGCCTGCGGCCAACACCCTGGCGCGCGAGGCCGATCTGGTGTGCGCCATCGGCACGCGCCTGCAGGATTTCACCACCGGATCGCACAGCCTGTTTGCGGGCACGCCGATCCTCGGCCTGAACGTGCAGGTGGCCGATGCCGGCAAATGGCACAGCACCACACTGGTGGCCGATGCGCGTACCGCGCTGGCGCAGCTGATGCTGGACCAGTTGGGCGACTGGCGCGCCGACGCCGCCTGGACCACCCGCGCCGAACACTTCGCCCAGGGCTGGACCGAACGCGTCGACGCCGTCACCACCTTCGACCCGCAGAGCGCCGGGGCCGTGCCCTACGACGCCGAGGTGATCGGCGCCGTGCGCGATTCGGCCGCGGACAGCGACAGCCGCGACGTGGTGGTCTGTGCCGCCGGCACCCTGCCAGCCGAACTGCACAAACTCTGGCGTGCGGCGCGCCCCGGCAACTACCACATGGAATACGGCTATTCGTGCATGGGCTATGAGATCGCCGGCGGCCTGGGGGTGAAGATGGCGCGGCCCGAGCAGGAAGTCGTCGTGATGGTCGGCGACGGCTCGTACCTGATGCTGAACTCCGAGATCGCCACCTCGGTGATGCTCGGCAGAAAGCTCATCATCGTGGTGCTCGACAACCGCGGCTACGGCTGTATTCAGCGGCTGCAGATCGCCTCCGGCAGCCCGCGCTTCAACAACATGCTCGAAGACTGCGCCGACGAGGCCGGCAGCCTGCCCGAGATCGACTTCGCGATGCATGCGAGAAGCCTCGGTGCCGAGGCGGTGCACGTGGCCGGCATCGGTGAGCTCAAGGCCGCGATGGCCCGCGCGCGCGCGGCCAGCCGCACCCAGGTCATCGTCATCGACACCACGCACACGCGCACCACCGACGACGGCGGCTGCTGGTGGGAGGTGGCGATTCCCGAGGTATCGGAACGCCTGGAGGTGCAGGCCGCCCACGCGCAATATCTGCAAGAAAAACAAGGACAGCATCCATGAACTGGAACGTACGTATCGGCGTGAATCCGCTGAGCTGGATGAACGACGACCTGCCATCGCTCGGCGGTGAGACCGCGCTGGAGACGGCCTTGTCCGAAGGCAAGGAGATCGGCTACGAGGGATTCGAGCTCGGCAACAAGTTCCCGAAGGACGGTCCCGGCCTCAAGGCCAAGCTCGACGCCTTCGGCCTGGCCTGCGTGTCGGGCTGGTACTCGGGCTTTCTCGGCGAGGACAGCGATGGCAACGCATTACAGGCCGAGATCGAACGCTGCCAGGCCCACATGGCCAAGCTGCAATACAACGACGTCAAGGTCGTCGTCTACGGCGAATGTGCGGGCACCATCCAGGGCCAGATCGACACGCCGCTGGCCAAGCGCCCGCGCTTTGCGAACGAAGCGGCCTGGCAGGCCTATGCCGAGCGGCTGAATGCCTTCGGCGCCCACCTGATCGCCACCTATGGCATCCGCCTGGCGTATCACCACCACATGGGGGCCTATGTCGAGTCGCCCGAGGACGTGGACCAGCTCATGGCCCTCACCGATCCGGCCAAGGTCGGCCTGCTGTTCGATACCGGCCATGCCTATTTCGGCGGCGCCGCCGATCCGGCCGCGCTGCTGAGGAAACACGTCTCCCGCGTGGTGCACGTGCATTGCAAGGACGTGCGGCCCAAGGTCATCGCCCAGGCGCGCAACGACGGCTGGAGCTTTCTCAACGGCGTGCTCTTCGGCACCTTCACCGTACCCGGCGACGGCGTGATCGACTACGAGGCCGTGCTGACCACGCTGCGCGACGCCGGCTACCAGGGCTGGCTGGTGGTGGAGGCCGAGCAGGACCCGGCCGTGGCGCCGAGTTACGCCTATGCCAAGAAGGGCTACGAGACGCTGCGCAGCCTCGTGGATCGCCTCGGTGCGAAGGGGGCCTGAGATGGTCAGTCCACTGCTTGCCAAGGCCGCGCCGGAGGGCCGCGAGATCGTCAACGTCACGCCCGCGCGCGCGGGATGGCGCTACGTTGGGTTTCGCGCGATCCGCTTGAAAACGGGTGAAAAGGAAAGCCTGAACACCGGCACCAACGAGTTATGCCTGGTGGTCCTCACCGGCACGGTGGATGTGACGGTGGACGGCGAAACGTTTGCGCATCTGGGCACGCGCAACAGCGTGTTCGAACCCGTGGCGCCGGCGGCGGTGTTCGTGCCAAGCGGCCAGGCCGTGGGCATCACCGCCAGCCGTGATGCCGAAGTCGCCCTGTGCACCGCGCCGGCGGGGAAGGACGCGAGAGAAGCGCCGCGCGCGGTGCGCGTGATCGATCCGGCCAGCATGCGCCGCAGCGTGCGCGGCGCGGGCAGCAACACGCGCTACGTGTGCGATATCCTGCCGCACGACGACCCCACGGCCGACCACCTGCTGGTGGTGGAAGTCATCACGCCGGCCGGCCATTCGTCCAGCTACCCGCCGCACAAGCACGACCGAGAGACGCCGCCGACCGAGACGCAGCTCGAGGAAACCTACTACCACCGGCTGAACCCGCCCCAGGGCTTCGCCTTCCAGCGCGTCTACACCGACGACCGCAGCCTCGACGAGGCCTGCGCCGTGGAGGACCACGACGTGGTCATGGTGCCGCGTGGCTACCACCCGGTGGTGGCGCCGCACGGCTACGACCTGTACTACCTCAACGTGATGGCCGGCCCGAACCGCTTCTGGGTCTTCAGGAACGATCCGGCGCACGAATGGATGCTGGCCAATCCACCCACCCCTTACGCGCCTTCTAAGGCGTCCTGACCATGAGCGATGTGACCAAAGCCATCGAAGAGATCGTGCGCGCCGCCGGTACGATGATGCGCGAAGCCTTCAACGACCCGCGCAAACCCGCGTATTCGCTCAAGGGTCGGCAGGACTACCTGACCGTGACCGACGGTGCCGTCGAGCGTTTCGTGCGCGGCGAAGTGGAGCGCCGCTTCCCTGGCGACGGCGTGCTCGGCGAGGAAGACGGCGGCGCGGTGGACGGCGCGCGGCTGTGGATCGTCGACCCCATCGACGGCACGGCCAACTTCGCGCGGCAGATCCCGCATTTCTGCATCTCGCTGGGGCTGATGGTGAACGGCCGCCTGGAGGCCGGCGCCATCTTCGAGCCGATGCACAACGAACTGTTCATCGCCGAACGCGGGCAGGGCGCCTGGTGCAACGGAGCGCGCATGAGGGTTAGCAGCCAGACGGAATTGCCGGCCGCTTCGGTGGAGATCGGCTGGTCAACGCGTGAGCCGACCGCCACCTACCTCGGCCTCATCCAGCGCAGCATGGAGGCCGGCTGCTCCGTGCGGCGTGCGGGTTCGGGCGCGCTCGGCCTGGCCTATGTGGCCGCCGGCCGCAGCGAGGCTTATGCCGAGGCCCACATCAACGCCTGGGACGTGGCGGCGGGCCTGCTGCTGGTGGAGGAAGCCGGCGGCCGCGTCAACGACTTCTGGGCCGACGGCGGACTTCGCCGCGGGAATGCCGTGCTGGCCACGAACGCGGCGCTGGCCGAGCAGATAGGCGTTTTAACGGGTATCGCTTTGAAGTAGAGCTGGTTAGTCTGAAGGTCCGCCATAACAAGAATGGGTTGCGGGCAGGTTGGCAACAAGACAGGAGACAAACATGAAGATGACAAACCTCAAATCGGTGACGCTGGCGGTGATGGCCGCCGGCGCATTCGCGAGCTTTCCCGCGCGCGCCGCGGAAGAGCTGGTGGTGTATTGCAACGTGCAGGAGGAATGGTGCCGGCCGATGGTCACCGCCTTCGAGAAGGCCACCGGCATCAAGGTGCTGATGACCCGCAAGAGCGTGGGCGAGACCTATGCGCAGATCAAGGCCGAAGCCGCCAACCCCAAGGCCGACATCTGGTGGGGCGGCACCGGCGATCCGCACCTGCAGGCCGCCGAGGAAGGCCTGACCGAACCCTACAAGTCGCCCAAGCTGGCCGAACTGCAGCCCTGGGCCGTGAAGCAGGCCGAGGCCGCGAAATACCGTACCGTCGGTGTCTATGCGGGTGCGCTGGGCTTCAGCTACAACACCGAGGAGCTGGCCAAGCGCAAGCTGGCCGCGCCCAAGTGCTGGGCCGACCTGACCAAGGCCGACTTCAAGGGCGAGGTGCAGGTGGCCAATCCCAACGCTTCGGGCACCTCCTACAACATGTTGGCCACGCTGGTGCAGGTGATGGGCGAGGACAAGGCCTTCGACTACCTCAAGGCGCTGCACAAGAACGTCAACCAGTACACCAAGGCCGGTGCCGCGCCGGCGCGTGCGGTGGCCACCGGCGAAAGCATGGTCGGCATCACCTTCATGCATGACGCGGTGACACAGGTCGTCGAAGGCGCGCCGGTCAAGGTGGTGGCGCCATGCGAAGGCACGGGTTACGAGATCGGCAGCATGAGCATCGTCAAGGGTGCGAAGAACATGGCCAATGCGAAGAAGTGGTATGAATGGGCGCTCACGCCTGAGGCCCAGGGTATTGCCGTGGGTGCCAAGGCCTACCAGGTGCCGAGCAACAAGGCCGCGCCCACGCCCGCCCAGGCGCCGAAGTTCGCGGAAATCAAGCTCATCGACTACGACTTTGTGAAATACGGATCGACCGCCGAGCGTTCGCGCCTGCTCGCCAAGTGGGACAAGGAAGTCGGCGCACTGCCCAAGTAAGTCGCCCGAACTCTCGCTTCCTTTTTCCTTCAATGGCCTGCCCCGACCGGGGCAGTGCACAACCCTGAGCGAACAGCGTGAATAACACCATGACCACGCGGATCAGTCCCGCCACGCATGCCGACCCCTACGGCTGGCTGCTCACCATCGCGGCGGTGGTCGTCGGCGTGCTGCTGATGCCATGGACCTCGGCTTCGCTGAACATCGGCGTGGCCTGCGCCGTGGTCGGCATCGGCAGCTGGTTCGCGGCGCGGGCCGGCGCCTTCAAGAACGATGCGACCATCTCCGGCGTGGTTTGCGTGGTGTCGCTGCTGCTGCTGGTCTTCGTGGCCTACCCGATCGGCCGCATGCTGCTTGCGGCCTTCATCGACCAGAACGGTGCCTGGGGCCTGGGCAATGCGGCCGACCGCTTCTTCAACGCCGACGTCTGGGGCACGGGTTGCATCACCGGCAACGTGCGCTGCGGTGTGGCCATCAACTCCATGACGCTGGCCGTGCTCGCGGGCGGGCTGAGCACCCTGTTTGGCTTCGCGCTGGCGCTGCTGGCCGAGCGCGGTGCGCGGCGCAACAAGGTCTGGCTGCGCATCCTGTCGATCCTGCCGGTGGTCACGCCGCCGTTTGTCATCGGCCTGGCCATCGTCATCCTGTTCGGCCGCACCGGCATCGCCACGCAACTGGCCAGCGAATGGTTCGGCATCCCGCGCTCGCGCTGGATCTACGGGCTGCCCGGGGTGTTGCTGGCGCAGACCATCAGCTTCACGCCGCTGGCCTTCCTGCTGATCGGCGGGGCGCTGCGGTTGGTCAGCCCCACGCTCGAGGAAGCCGGCCAGGTGCTGCGCGGCACGCCCTGGCATGTGTTCCGCACCGTGACCTGGCCGCTGGTGCGCCCGGCCATCGCCAACGCCTTCCTGCTCGGCTTCGTGGAAAGCCTGGCCGACTTCGCCAACCCGCTGGTGCTGTCGGGCAACTTCGAGGTGCTCTCGACCAAGATCTTCTTCGCCATCGCCGGTGCCCAGCAGGATGCGTCCCGCGCCGCCATCCTGGCCTTGACGCTGCTGCTGCTGACCGTGGGCGTCTTCGCGCTGCAGCAGAAATGGCTGGGCAATGCGTCGTACACCTCGGTGGGCGGCAAGGGCGACAACGGCGTGCCCGCGCCCTTGCCACAGGGTGTGAAGTGGGGCGCGATCGCGCTTGTCACGCCGTGGGTGCTGCTGACCGTGATCGCCTACGGCGTGATCCTGGTGGGTGGCTTCGTCAAGGACATCGGCCGCTTCGACCTCACGCCCACGCTGGCCCATTTCGGCACGGGCTTCGGCTTCAATTTCGACGGTGGCCTGCACCTCACCGGCTCGGCCTGGGACAGCCTGTTCACCACCCTCGGCGTGGCCGCGGTGGCGGCGCCGCTGACCACGGCCTTCGGCGTGCTGGCCGGCTATGTGGTGAGCCGCCACGTGTTCGTCGGGCGGCGCAGCTTCGAGTTCCTGACCATGGTCAACTTCGCCGTGCCGGGCACGGTACTCGGCGTGGCCTACATCGTGGCCTTCAACGTGCCGCCGCTCGAGTTCACCGGCAGCTTCGCCATCATCGTCCTGTGCCTGACCTTCCGCAACATGCCGGTGGGCGTGCGCTCCACCATCGCCTCGCTGTCGCAGCTCGACAAGTCACTGGACGAGGCTTCGGCCACGTTGCGCGCCAGCACCTCGCGCACCTTCATCAAGGTGGTGCTGCCGCTGCTGCGCCCGGCCATCATCGCCAGCACGGTGTTCGGCTTCACGCATGCCATCACCGCGGTGAGCGCGGTGATCTTCCTGGCCACCGCGCGGCACAACCTGGCCACGGTCTACATCGCCGGCCGCGTAGATGCGGGTGAATACGCGCTGGCCATCGCCTATTCGTCGGTGCTGATCGTGATCATGCTGTTCTGCGTGCTGATGATCCAGCGGCTGGTCGGCACGGCCGATCTGGGGCGGCGCGCCGCGGTGGGCACATGATGGATTCGAATCGGAACACGGGAGAAAGCAATATGGCGCAGACCACGGTGGCAGTGGAGTTCAAGCAGGTGGTCAAACGTTTCGGCCCGGTCGTGGTGCTGCATCCGCTGGACCTGCGCATCGGCAAGGGGGAACTGGTCACGCTGCTCGGCCCTTCGGGCTGCGGCAAGACCACGCTGCTGCGCCTGATCGCGGGGCTGGAGCTGCCCTCGGAGGGCACGATCCGCATCGACGGCCGCGATGTGACCGGCATGTCGGCCAACCAGCGCGACGTGAGCCTGGTGTTCCAGTCGTATGCGCTGTTCCCGCACATGACGGTGCTCGACAACGTCTGCTACGGCCTGACCGCGTCCGGCGTGAAGAAGCCGCAGGCCGTCGAGATGGCGCGTGCCAAGATGGAACTGCTGGGCATCGCCGACCTTGGCGACCGGCTCTCGTCGCAGCTCTCCGGCGGCCAGCAGCAGCGCGTGGCCGTGGCACGCTCACTGGTGCTGGAGCCGGCGGTGCTGATGTTCGACGAGCCCCTGTCCAACCTCGACGCCAAGCTGCGCCGCAAGGTGCGCCAGGACATCCGCGACCTGCAGCAAAGCCTGAACCTCACCGTGGTCTACGTCACGCACGACCAGGAAGAAGCCCTGGCCGTGAGCGACCGCATCGTGGTCATGGAGAAGGGTCGCATCGCCGCCATGGGCGCGCCCCACGAACTCTACGAAGCACCGGCCACGCGGTTCATCGCCGATTTCATCGGCGACGCGAACCTGATCAACGGCGACCTGGTGCAGGTGGGAGGCCAGCACTTCTTCCGCGCCGCAGGGGTCGACGTGCCGGTGCTGCCGCCGAAGGGCATGGCGGAAGGGCCGGTGGCACTCGCCATCCGTCCGCACCGCATCCGGCTGGGCGAGGTGGAGGGCAGTGTGCTGCCGGGGCAGGTGCTGCGGCAGGCCTATCTCGGCAGCCGCATGGAAAGCCTGGTGGCCACGCCGCTGGGCGAGTTGCTGGTGTTCAGCGACGCGCTGCAGCCGGTGGCCGGGCCGGGGCAGCAGGTGGGGGTGCATTTTGCGCCAGCGGATGCGCGGGTAACCAGTCGCTAGGTGTCTGGCTGCCAAGGCTGCCAACACCGTCGCTAATGACCTTCGGCGGCGGCTCGCAGCAGGGCCAGGTCGCCTTCACCGAGGCCGCCGTGGGCTGCACGCTCCAGCGCGTAGCGTGACAGCACGCGTGCCGCTTCGGGGAGATCGCCGCCCAAACGGCTCACCGAGCGCAGGGCGCGCTGCAGCGTGATGCCGACCTCGACCGCCTCCGCGCCGTAGCGCGCGATCGGCGTGAACACATCCTCGAGCATGCCGGCCTCGCGCAGGCCCGGCACGGTCACGTCTTCGAACGCCACCACGGGCTGGCCGGCGGCGTCATGGCGTTGTCTCTCCGCCGACCAGTGACCGAGGACCTTGACGCCCGTGGCGAGCACGTCGAACGAGGTGCCCGGGTCGTTGACGGCCGCCGACAGCGCCCTTGCGGCGATTTCGCCCATCACCACCAGGCCGAAGCGCGGGTCGTGGTCGAAGGTGCGGCCGGGCCCCATCAGCACGGCGTCCTGGACGGCCTTGCGCGCGTCATCGTCCAGGGGCCCGTCGCTGCTGGCCAGGGCCATCGTGGGCTCGACGAAGGCACCGGGCAACACATGCAGGTGCAGCGGCGCACCCAGCTGCTTTGCTCGGGTCTGCAGCAGGTCCATCGACACATGCTGCACGAAGCCGGTGGTGGTGGCCATCACCTCGTTGGCGCCGCGTGCGCCGGGGGGCTGGCGCTGGCCGCCGAGGAACGGCTTCTCGAGGCGCTGGTTCATGGCCTTGATGGTGGCGGCTTCGACGCGGCGAATGGTTTCCCCGAGCCGGCCCAGGACCGAGAGGTAGTCGATCCAGCGCAGCAGCACGATCACCACCAGCAACAGCATCGCCACCGTGAAACCGAACAGCACCAGCCGCCCGCCATCGCCGTAGATGTGCGCGTGCAGGCCGACGAGTGCGATGACGCTGTACAGGAACGCACCGATGAAGGCTGCCAGCGTGTTCTGGATCGTGGTGTCTTCGATCAGGAGTTGCGAGGCCCGCGGCGTGGCGCTGTTGGCCACCGCGCCGAATGCGGACACCATGGTGCTCGCCGAAAAGATGGCCACCGTCAACATGCTGGAGGCCAGGATGTTCAGCAGGCTGTCGATCGAGTCCGAACCGAGCTTCAGTGCCACGTCCTGTGCGATGTACGGCCCGAGCACGGTGGACAGCACAACGGCCAGCACGGCGAACAGCGAGAACAGTGCGCAGCGCCACCAAGTCTTCCGCAGGATCCGCTGCAGCAGGTAGATGATTTTCTCGGACATGCGAGGCATGATAGCCAAGCGATCCGAAACCAGCTTTTTGGAGGGCGCCGGCAAGGCCGTGCGCACCTGGCGGCTCAGCGCTGGCTAGCCTCCACCAGCGCCTGCAACTTCGCCCGCGCCGCCCCCGATTCGATCGCCTGGCGCGCCAGTGCAAACCCTTCCGGCATTGATGCCGCCACGTTCGCCGCATACAGCGCCGCACCCGCGTTCAGGATCACGATGTCGCGCGCCGGGCCGCGTTTGTCGTCGAGCACGCCGAGCAGCATCGCGCGCGATTCGGCGGGGGTGTCCACACGCAGGGAGCGGTGGCTGGCCATGGTCATGCCGAAGTCTTCGGGGTGGATCTCGTATTCGGTGATCTCGCCGTTCCTGAGTTCGCCGACCACGGTGGCTGCGCCGAGGCTGACCTCGTCCATGCCGTCCTTGCCGTAGACCACGATGGCGTGTTCGGCGCCCAGGCGCTGCAGCGCGCGCACCTGGATGCCGACCAGGTCGGAATGGAACACGCCCATCAGGATGTTCGGCGCACCGGCCGGGTTGGTCAGCGGGCCGAGGATGTTGAAGATGGTGCGCACGCCGAGCTCCTTGCGCACCGGCGCCACGTTTTTCATGGCCGGGTGGTGGTTGGGCGCGAACATGAAGCCGATGCCGACCTCGGCGATGCAGTCGGCGATGCGCGCGGGCGTGAGGTTGATGTTCACGCCCAGGCTCTCCAGCACGTCGGCGCTGCCGCTGCTGCTGCTCACGCTGCGCCCGCCGTGTTTGCTGACCTTGGCGCCCGCGGCGGCGGCCACGAACATGCTGCAGGTGCTGATGTTGAAGGTGTGCGAGCCGTCGCCGCCGGTGCCCACGATGTCGACCAGGTGGGTCGCGTCGGCCACATGCACCTTGGTCGAATATTCGCGCATCACCTGCGCCGCGGCCGTGATCTCGCCGATGGTTTCCTTCTTCACGCGCAGGCCGGTGATCAGCGCGGCCATCATCACCGGCGACATCTCGCCGCTCATGATCAGCCGCATGATGTGCAGCATCTCGTCGTGGAAGATCTCACGGTGTTCGATGGTGCGCTGCAGGGCTTCCTGCGGCGTGATCTTGTGGCTGTCGGGCATGGCGGTCTCCTCGGGTTTAGCGTGTGGGGGCGTCGGTCAGCGCGAGCTTGACGCCGAAGGCAATGAACATGGCGCCGGCAAAGCGGTCGAGCCAGCGCATGGCGCGCTGCACGGTGCCCATGCGTCGGGCCATCCAGGCGGCGAGCACGGCCCAGCCGACGTTGACGAAGATGGCGTTGAAGTTGAACAGGCTGCCCAGCAGCAGGAAGGCCAATGGCGTGTTGGCCGTGCCTGGCGCGATGAATTGCGGCAAGAAGGCCAGGAAGAACAGCGCCACCTTCGGGTTCAGCACATTGGTCCAGAAGCCACCGAAAAATACGCCTTTCAGGCCGCTGGCGCTTGATCCATCGGCGGAGGATGCTATCAAATCAGGAGTTTTTGAGGCGCCGGGCGAAGGGCGCGCGAACAACATGCGCAGGCCGATCCACAAGAGGTAGGCCGCGCCGGCCCATTTCAAAACCGTGAAGGCCGTGCTCGACGCCGCCATCAGCGCGCTCACACCCACGGCGGCGGCGAAGATGTGCACGAAGCAGCCCGCGGTGATGCCGAAGCCGGCGACGATGCCCGCCCGCACGCCGGAGCGCAAGGCATGCGTCACGATGTAGAGCACGTCGGGGCCGGGCGTGAGGTTCAGCAGCAGGCCGGCGGCGACGAACAGCAGCAGGTGGTGCAGGTCCGGCATGGCGGTGGTTCCGCTCAGGGCTTGAAGAACGAACGCACGGCGGCGATCGCGCGGTCGATGCCGGCGGCGTCCACGTCGAGGTGGGTCACGAAACGCAACTGGTACAGGCCGAGCGCCAGCACGCCATGCGCCTTCAGGTGCGCCAGCAGTTCGGCGGAGCGTTCGCGCGCGGCGCCGGTGAGTTCGACGAACAGGATGTTGGTCTGCGGCGTCTGCACATTCAGGCCTTCGATGCCGGCCAGGCCGTCGGCCAGCCGTCGTGCATGCGCGTGGTCCTCGGCGAGCCGGTCCACGTGGTTTTCGAGCGCGAACAAGGCCGCCGCCGCCAGCACGCCGGCCTGGCGCATGCCGCCGCCGACCATCTTGCGGATGCGGTGCGCGCGCTGGATGAAGTCGCGCGGGCCGCACAGCACCGAGCCGACGGGCGCGCCCAGGCCCTTGCTGAAGCACACGGAGACGCTGTCGAAGCAGCCGGCAATGCGGCGTGCCTCGTGCAACACTTCGTCGCCGCTGGCCGCAGCCTGTGCCGTGGCCGCGTTGAACAGCCGCGCGCCGTCCAGGTGCCGCGCCAGGCCGCGCCGCTGCGCGAGTTGGGTGGCGGCCAGCACCTGGTCGAACGGCAGCAGTTTGCCGCCGAGCGTGTTCTCCAGCGCCAGCAGCCGGGTGCGCGCGAAGTGCGGGTCGTCGGGCTTGATCGCGGCCTCGATGTCGGCGAGTGCGAGCATGCCGTCGGCCTGGTGTTCGAGCGGCTGCGGCTGCACGCTGCCCAGCACCGCCGCGCCGCCGCCTTCCCAGCGGTAGGCGTGCTGCATCTGGCCCACGATGTATTCGTCGCCTCGTTGGCAGTGCGCCATGATCGCGCAGAGGTTGCTCTGCGTGCCCGTGGGCACGAACAGCGCGGCCTCGAAGCCGAGCTGTCCGGCCAGCGTGGTCTGCAGGGCATTGACCGTGGGGTCGTCGCCGAACACGTCGTCGCCGAGCGGCGCGGCGCTCATGGCGTCGCGCATGGCCAGCGTGGGCTGGGTCACGGTGTCGCTGCGCAGATCGACCAGGGAAGTTTCAGGGTTTGATGCCAAATTGGCCTCCAGCGTTGGTTTTATCTGCGCAAGCTGCTACGAAAAAAGAAGCGATCAGCGCACCAGGAAGTTCTTCAGCATCGCATGGCCGTGTTCGGTCAGGATGGACTCGGGGTGGAACTGCACGCCCTCGATGTCCAGCGTCTTGTGGCGCACGCCCATGATCTCGCCGTCGTCGGTGCGGGCGGTCACGGCCAGCACCTCGGGGCAGGTCTCTTTCTCGATGGCCAGCGAGTGGTAGCGGTTCACGGTGAACTGTTCGGGCAGGCCGGCGAACACGCCTTGCTGCGTGGTGGTGATGACGCTGGTCTTGCCGTGCATCAACTGCTGCGCACGCACGATGCGCCCGCCGAAGGCCGCGCCGATGGCCTGGTGGCCGAGGCACACGCCGAGGATGGGTAGCTTGCCCGCGAAATGCTGGATCGCTGCCACCGAGATGCCGGCCTCGGCCGGCGAACACGGGCCGGGCGAAATCACCAGCCGGTCGGGTGCACGCGCGGCGATGCCCTCAAGCGTGATCTCGTCGTTGCGGAACACCTCCACCTCGGCGCCGAGTTCACCGAAGTACTGGACGATGTTGAAGGTGAAGCTGTCGTAGTTGTCGACCATCAAGAGTTTCATGGCTCAGGCTCCCTGCCGCAGTTGCTGGAACTGGGCGTGTTCGAAGGTGATGAAAGCGTCGATCATGGCGCGGTAGGTGGCTTCGACCACGGCTTCCGGCGCGCCTTGGGCTCGGGCCATGGCCGTGACGCGGTCGACGATGAAGTCGATGCGCGCCTGGTCGTGCACCTGGTCGGCGCTTTGCTTGATGCGCGCGGCCTGGGCCACGTAGCCGCTGCGTTCGGCCAGCAGCGGCACGATGCGCGCGTCGAGCGCGTCGATGTGCGCGCGCACATCGGCCATGGTCTCGCAATGCTGGACGGCGGGGTGTGCCGGCGATGTCATTCCAGCCCCTCCTCGACGAGTTCGGACGCGCGCAGCAGCGCCCGCGCCTTGGCCTCGGTTTCCTTCCATTCAAGCTCGGGCACCGAGTCGGCGACCACGCCGGCCGCCGCCTGCACGTAGAGCGTCTGGTCCTTGATGACGCCGGCGCGGATGGTGATGGCCACGTCCATGTCGCCGGCATAACTCAGGTAGCCGCAGGCGCCGCCGTACAGGCCGCGCTTGGTCGGCTCCAATTGGTCGATGAGTTCCATCGCGTGCACCTTGGGCGCACCGGTCAGCGTGCCGGCGGGGAAGGTGGCTTTCAGCACGTCGATGCTGGTCATGCCGTCGTTGAGCAGGCCTTCGACGTTGCTCACGATGTGCATCACGTGGCTGTAGCGCTCCACGGCGAAGGCCTCGGTCACCTTGACGCTGCCGGTCTTCGCGATGCGGCCGATGTCGTTGCGCGCCAGGTCGATCAGCATCACGTGTTCGGCGCGTTCCTTCGGGTCGTTGACCAGTTCCTGCTCGACTTCCAGGTCGCGCTTCGGGTCGGCCGCGCGGGGCCGTGTGCCGGCCAGCGGGCGGATGGTGACCTTCGGGCCTTCGGCCGTCGATTCCTGGCGCACCAGGATCTCGGGCGAGGCCGCGACGATGTGGAAGTCGCCCATGTGGTAATAGAACATGTAGGGCGATGGGTTCAGCGCCCTGAGCGCGCGGTACAGGGAGAGCGGCGACTCGGTGTAGCGCTTCTTGATGCGCTGGCCGACCTGCACCTGCATGAAGTCGCCCGCGGCGATCAGTTCCTTGGCGCGCTCCACGGCGGCGATGTAGTCGGCCTTGGCGAATTCGCGTTCGGTGGGGTGGCTCTGCGTCGGCTTGACGATGGGCGCGCTCACCGAGTACTTGAGCTGCTCCTTCAGTTCGCGCAGCCGCTTCTTGGCGTTGGCGTAGGCCTCGGGCTGGGCCGGGTCGGCGTAGACGATGAGATAGAGCTTGCCCGAGAGGTTGTCGATCACGGCCAGCTCTTCGCACTGCAGCATCATGATGTCGGGGCAGCCCAGCGTGTCGGGCGGGCAGGTGGCTTCGAGCTTCTTCTCGATGTAGCGCACCGCGTCATAGCCGAAGTAGCCGGCCAGGCCGCCGCAGAAGCGGGGCAGGCCGGGCCGCAGCGCCACCTTGAAGCGTTTCTGGTATTCGGCGATGAAGTCCAGCGGATTGCCGGCGGCCGTCTCGACGACGCTGCCGTCGCGCACGACTTCCGTCTTCGCCTCGGCACCGAAGCCGCTGGCGCGCACCACGGTGCGGGCCGGCAGGCCGATGAAGCTGTAGCGGCCGAAGCGCTCGCCGCCGACCACGGATTCGAGCAGGAAGCTGTATTTGCCGCCGCCCTTGGTATGGGCCAGCTTGAGGTAGAGCGACAGCGGCGTTTCGAGGTCCGCAAAGGCCTCGGCCATCAGCGGAATGCGGTTGTACCCATCCTGGGCCAGGCTTTTGAATTCGAGTTCGGTGATCACGGGGAACCTTTTCAGGAGAGCCCGGCGAAATCAGTTGGGGTGCCGGGCCAACAACACGGGGGCGTTGTTGTCATTCAAACCAAAGCCTCGCCAGTTCACGGTGGGAGGCACGGGGGCACGGGCTCGGCCGTGCGGATCAGGTGCGCGCAGATGTTGGCTTGCGCCACAGCCAGGCTCCCCGGCCTGTGCCTGCGTTGATCGTGCATTGAATGAACATGGTGGAAGAGTGTAGCAAACGAATTTGCGCCCAGGGCTCAAGCGGTGGATCGAATCGGTCGATAAATCGAAGAGAGAAACATTCGGTTACCATGCCTTTCGATTCCAGCGTCGACGGCCGGCGCTCACCCATGACGGCCGGCGGGCTGCTCCACCATCCCAAAAGGTATTCCTGACCATGAATTCGTTGAGAAACATCCGCATCGGCAAGCGGCTGGCATTGGCCTTCGGCGTGATCCTGCTGATCCTGGCCGCCTGCGCGGCCGCCGGCGTCTGGCGACTGCAGGAACTGGCCGCCACCACCCGAAACCTGGCCACCACCGAGAATGAAAAGCTCAAGCTGGCCGTGCAGTGGCGCCAGACGATCGACCTGAACTGGGTGCGCACCCGCGCCGCGCTGCTGGACGCCGACACCAGCCGCATTCCGATGTGGCAGGCCGACATGGACAAGACGTCCGAGATCACCGTCGCGTCGCGCAAGCGCCTGCTGGAACTGGTGGTGGCCGACGCCGGCAAGAAGCTGATCGCCGACATCGACGCCGCGCGCGAGGCCTACCGCACGCCGCGCGCGGCCCTGTTCAAGCGCAAGGTGGACGGCGACGTGGTGCGCGAAGATCTCGATCGCGTGCTGCAGCCGCTGGCCGTCGCCTACAGCGGCAGCATTGGCGTGCTGGAGCAGCGTCAACAGAAAATGTACGACGACGCCTTGTCCGCCGCCGAAGCCAACGCCGCGCAGGGCCGGTCGATCCTGATCGGGGGTGGCGTGATGGCCGTGTTGCTGGGCATGTTCTTCGCCTACCTGCTCACGCGTTCCATCGTCCGCCCGATCGATCAGGCCTCGACCAGCGCCCGCCTGATCGCCGATGGCGACCTGACCGAGAACGTCGCCATCGACGGCAAGGACGAAGCCGCCGAACTGCTCAACGCTCTGAAGGACATGCAGGCCAACCTTTCTCGCGTGGTGGCCGGCGTGCGCAGCGGCGCGGAGGGCGTGGCCACGGCGAGCGCCCAGATCGCCCAGGGCAACAACGACCTCTCCGCACGCACCGAACAGCAGGCGTCGGCCCTGCAGCAGACCGCCGCGTCGATGGAGCAGCTGAGTTCCACCGTGCGCCAGAACGCCGACAACGCGCGCCAGGCGAACCAGCTCGCGCAGAGCGCTTCCAACGTGGCCGTGCAGGGCGGCGAGGTGGTCGGCCGCGTGGTCGAGACCATGAAGGGCATCAACGACAGCTCGAAGAAGATTTCCGACATCATCAGCGTGATCGATGGCATCGCGTTCCAGACCAACATCCTGGCGCTGAACGCGGCGGTCGAAGCGGCCCGTGCGGGCGAGCAGGGCCGCGGTTTTGCCGTGGTGGCCAGCGAAGTGCGCAGCCTGGCGCAGCGCAGCGCCGATGCGGCCAAGGAAATCAAGTTGCTGATCTCCGACAGCGTGGGCCGTGTCGAGCACGGCACGCAACTGGTGGACCAGGCCGGCAGCACCATGAGCGAAGTGGTGCAGTCGATCCGCCGCGTGACCGACATCATGGGCGAGATCAGCGCGGCCAGCACCGAGCAGAGCCAGGGCGTGGCCCAGGTCGGCGAGGCGGTCACGCAGATGGACCAGGCCACGCAGCAGAACGCCGCGCTGGTGGAGGAGTCCGCCGCGGCCGCCGGCAGCCTGCAGACCCAGGCCGAGCAACTGGTGCAGGCGGTGTCGGTGTTCAAGCTCTCCGCCGGTGCCGCGTCCATGGCGTTCGGCGCGGCCAGGCCTGCGCCGGCGCCCCACCGGGTGGCGCCAGCCGTCACGCCGCCTGTGAAGCCGTCTCCGAAGCCGGCACCGCGGCCCGCGGCAGCCGCTGGAGTGAAGGCCGTCCCGCCCGCGCCCCGGGTTGGCAGCTCGGTCGAGCGCGCCTCCGCCGCGGCGCGCAGCAAACCACCCGCACTCAGCCATGCGTCCAGGCCGGCAGTGCCTGCCGGTGGCGACGACGACTGGACCAGTTTCTGACGGCGATCTGCGCCGTTTGAACCCATCGCCCCATTTATTGTTGGCTGCAAGGCTTGTAAAAAAATAAAACACGGTTGTAATCGTGTTGGCCCCCATCCCGAGGAAACCCAATGAGCACCGTACAACAGGAAGTCGACGAACGCACCAACCTCACCAGCAGCAACAAGTTCGAATTGTTGCTGTTCCGCCTGGGCGAGGCACCGAATTCCGCCCAGCGCGAGCTGTTCGGCATCAATGTGTTCAAGGTGCGCGAGATCATGGTCATGCCCACTGTCACGGCCGTGGCCGGTTCTCCGCCGCATCTGCTGGGCATGACCAACATCCGAGGCCAGGTGATCCCGGTGATCGATCTGGCCAGCGCCGTGGGTTGCCTGCCGAAGAAGGGCCTGAACATCCTGATGGTGACCGAATACGCGCGCTCCACGCAGGGCTTCGCCGTGGAAGAGGTCGACCGGATCGTGCGCCTCGACTGGAGCCAGGTGCTGTCGGCCGAATCCAGCACGGCCGGCGGCATGATCACCAGCATTGCCCGGCTCGACGGCGATGTGGACAACACCCGGCTGGCCCAGGTGCTCGACGTGGAGCAGATCCTGCGCAACGTGGTGCCGCCCAAGGGGCCGGACGTGGATGCCGCCAGCATCGGCCCCAGCGTCATGCTGCCGGCCGGTACCGTGGTGCTGGCGGCCGACGATTCGGCGCTGGCACGCACGCTGATCGAACAGGGGCTGGTGGCGATGAACGCGCCCTTCATCATGACCAAGACCGGCAAGGAAGCCTGGAACCGGCTGGAGAGTCTGTCCGATGCCGCCTTGGCCGAGGGCAAGACCATCCAGGACAAGGTGGCCCTGGTGCTCACCGACCTGGAGATGCCGGAGATGGACGGCTTCACCCTGACGCGCAAGATCAAGCAGGACCCGCGTTTCAAGTCGCTGCCGGTGATCATCCATTCCTCGCTCTCGGGTGCCGCCAACGAGGTGCATGTGAGCGGCGTGGGTGCGGATGCCTACGTCGGCAAGTTCGTGGCGGCCGAGCTGGCCGCGACCATCCGGCGCGTGCTGGACGAACACAAGGCGAAGAAAAGCTGAACCCGCCTTGAGATCGGGCCGTTCCAGCCCCAGTTGAGGGGTGTGCCGATCGTTCTCGCTTTCGTGGTGGTTGCGTTGCTGCTCGCCTGGTGGCTGGGTGGTCCGTGGCTGGCCGATTTCCGCCGCCGCCGTGTCGCCGAAGCGCCTTTTCCCGCCGCCTGGCGCCGCATCCTGCGCCGGCGCGTGCCGTATCTGCGGCGCTTGCCGGCCGACCTGCAGATGCAACTGCGCCGGCGCATCCAGATCTTCATCGCCGAAAAACCCTTCATCGGCTGTGCCGGCTTGGTGGTGACCGACGAGATGCGCGTGACCATCGCCGCCCAGGCCTGCCTGCTGTTGCTGAACCGGCCCGCGGGTGGCTACCCGAACCTGCGGCAGGTCCTGCTCTACCCGAATGCCTTCATCGTGAACCGAGTGGCCACCGGCAGCGGTGGCGTGCTGCGCGACGAGCGCCATGTGCTGGCCGGCGAATCCTGGTCGCAGGGCCAGGTGGTGTTGTCGTGGGAGGATGCGCTCGAGGGCGCGGCCGTGCCAGGCGATGGCCGCAATGTGGTGATCCACGAATTCGCGCACCAGCTCGACCAGGACAACGGCCCTGCCAACGGCGCGCCGAGCCTGGCGCCCGGCATGGCCGGCGCACGCTGGGCGGCGGTGCTGGCCGAGGCGTTCGCGCATCTGCAGGCGCTGCAGCGGGCCGGCGAGCCTTCGCTGCTGAGCCATTACGGCGCCACCAATCCGGCCGAATTCTTTGCGGTCGCGTCCGAGGTCTTCTTCGAGCAGCCGGCGCAACTGGCCGAGGCTTATCCGGCGCTGTACGCGCAGTTCACGGCGTTCTACCGTGTCGATCCGCTGAGCTGGAACTGAAGCGGGGGCTCAGGCGGGCGCGGTGTCGAGCCACCATTGCAGCAGCAGCAGGGCGACATAGGGGAAGGCCACGGTAGGCCGGACGGCATTGCTGGCGTATTCGCCGAGCAGGCCGCTGAAGCCGGCGCGGCTGGCTTTCCAGTCGCTGTGCAGCTGGAAGGCACCGTCGTCATCGCTCGGATCCAGCTTGATCATGTGCTCCACATGCAGCAGCCGCGTGCCGATGCGCGACTGCGTGGTGCGCGTCATGGCCTCCTGCACCCACAGCACCGCCGTGACGAGCATCGCCACCGCGGTGCTGAACGACAGCGCCAGGCAGGCCACGAACAGGACCACGGCGCAGAGCTTGATCAGCAGCGCGTTGCGTTCGCAGGCTTCGTGGTTGTGTTGCAGCGTGGTCCATTCAAGGCCAAGTGCTGTGGATTCGGTGGCGGACATCAACATGGTCGGATGGTGGAACGGTCTAAACCGCCGAGCTTAGCGCCTGCGCGTAAACCCCTTCGCGCGTCAGGCCGCCAGCCCGGGCACGGGGCGCGGCTTGCCCTGCTCGTCGATGGCCACGTAGGTCAGCGAGGCTTCCGTCACCTTCGTGTACTTGCCCTTGGTGCCGAAACGTTCGGCATACACCTCGACCTTGACGGTGATGGAGGTGCGGCCGACCCGGGTCAACGAGGCGTAGAACGACAGGATGTCGCCCAGCCGGACCGGCTGCTTGAACACGAATTCGTTGACAGCCACCGTGGCCACGCGCCCCATGGCGTGCTGCATCGGGATCACCGCGCCGGCCAGGTCCACCTGGGCCATGACCCAGCCGCCGAAGATATCGCCGCTGGCATTGCAGTCGGCCGGCATCGGGATCACCTTGAGCACCAGTTCCATGTCGGTGGGCAATTCGACGTGGGCGCTTGAATTCGTGGACATGGGGGACAATCTTCCTGAAGAAACACAATAACCAACTCCACCGGATTCTCCCCCATGCGCCGCTCCGGCGAACTTGCCCGCATTCCCCACGTCCCATCGACGGCCCCGACCGGGCAGCCGTCCGCGCCGCCATCTTCCGACTGGCAGACCCTGCGCCGCCTGTTTCCTTATCTCTGGCAATACAAGTGGCGCGTGGTCGCGGCGCTGAGCTTCATGGTCGGCGCCAAGGTGGCCAACGTCGGCGTGCCGGTGCTGCTGAAGAACCTGGTCGATGCCATGACGCCGCACGGCGCGGCCGCCGGCGGGGTGCCCGCACTCGTCGTGGTGCCGGTCGCGTTGCTGGTGGCCTACGGGCTGCTGCGGCTGTCGACCTCGCTGTTCACCGAACTGCGCGAACTGGTGTTCGCCAAGGCCACGGCCGGCGCCTCGCGGCGCATCTCGCTCGAGGTGTTCCAGCACCTGCACGGGCTGAGCCTGCGCTTTCACCTCGAACGCCAGACCGGAGGCATGTCGCGCGACATCGAGCGCGGCACGCGCGCCGTCAACTCGTTGATCTCGTATTCGCTCTACAGCATCATCCCGACGCTGATCGAGGTTGGCCTGGTGCTGGGTTTCCTGGCGGTCAAGTTCGACGCGTGGTTCGCCTGGATCACGCTGATCGCGCTGGTGGTCTACATCGCCTTCACCGTCACGGTGACGGAATGGCGCACGCAGTTCAGGAAGACCATGAACGACCTCGATTCCTCGGCGCAGAGCCGGGCCATCGACTCGCTGCTGAACTTCGAAACCGTCAAGTACTTCAACAATGAGGCCTTCGAGGCCCGGCGCTACGACGAGAACCTGGAGCGCTACCGCCGCGCCTCGGTGAAGAGCCAGACCACGCTGAGCCTGCTCAACACCGGGCAGCAGCTGATCATCGCCACCGGCCTGGTCGCCATGTTGTGGCGCGCTGCGCACGGCGTGGCCGCCGGCACCATGACCCTGGGCGACCTGGTGATGGTCAACGCCTTCATGATCCAGCTCTACATTCCGCTGGGCTTCCTGGGTGTGATCTACCGTGAGATCAAGCAGAGCCTGACCGACCTGGAAAAAATGTTCGCGCTGCTCGAAAAGGAGCGCGAGATCGCCGATACCCCGGGCGCGCAGCCGCTGGTATTGCCGCAGCGCCCAGGAGACAGCCGGCAGGACGCCCTGCTGCCCGGTCTGGTGCATGCGGCCAGCCATGCCGACGTGACGTTCGACCACGTGGACTTCGCCTACGATCCGGCGCGGCCGATCCTGCGCGACATCAGCTTCCACATCCCGGCCGGCAAGACGGTGGCCGTGGTCGGCCCGTCTGGCTCGGGCAAGTCGACGCTGGCGCGGCTGCTGTACCGCTTCTACGATGTGCAGGGCGGGCAGATCCGCATCGCCGGGCAGGACATCCGCACGGTCACCCAGGCCAGCGTGCGCCAGGCCATCGGCATCGTGCCGCAGGACACGGTGCTGTTCAACGACACGGTGGAATACAACATCGCCTATGGCCGCCCCGGCGCCAGCCGCGCCGAGGTGGAGCAGGCGGCCAAGGCGGCCCGCATCCACGGCTTCATCAGCGTCACGCCGCTGGGCTACGGCACCATGGTCGGCGAGCGGGGGCTCAAGCTGTCGGGCGGCGAGAAGCAGCGCGTGGCCATCGCCCGCACGCTGCTGAAGGACCCGCCGATCCTGATCTTCGACGAGGCCACTTCTGCGCTCGATTCGGCCAACGAACGCGCCATCCAGGCCGAGTTGCAGACCGCTGCGCACAACAAGACCACGCTGGTGATCGCGCACCGGCTGTCCACCGTGGTCGATGCGCACGAGATCCTGGTAATGGACGCCGGCCGCATCGTCGAGCGCGGAACACACGCCGAGTTGTTGACCTTGGGCGAGCGTTACGCTGCCATGTGGAACCTGCAGCAAGAGTAGTTGGGCTACGCCACAATAGCCGGATGAAACCCAAGCTCCTCGTCCTCATCTACCTCTCCGATCCGCACCAGGCGCTGGTCGGCAGCCATTTCGACTTCATCTACGCGCCCAACGCGGAACTGCGCGCGAAACACATCGCCGCCGATGGCGCTGCCGTGCGAGCGGTGCTGACGAACGGGACGACGGGCCTGACCGCGGCCGAGATCGACGCCATGCCGGCACTCGAAGTGGCCTGTGCACTCGGCGTGGGTTTCGAGAACATCGACGTGGCGCATTGCAAGCGCCGCGGCATCGCCGTGGCCAATGGCGCCGGTACCAACGACGACTGTGTGGCCGACCATGCGATGGCGCTGCTGCTGGCCGCGGTGCGCAACGTGCGTTGGCTCGACCAGCAATGCCGCGCCGGCGTCTGGCGCGATGCCGTGCCGATGCCGCCCAACGTGTCGCACCGCCGCCTCGGCATCATCGGCCTGGGTGACATCGGCCGCAAGGTCGCCAGGCGCGGCCTGGGCTTCGAGATGGAGGTCGGTTACCACGGCCGCAGCAAGAAGGACGTGCCCTACACCTACTTTGCGGATGTGAAGTCGCTGGCCACCTGGGCCGACTTTTTGGTGGTGGCCACGCCCGGCGGCGCGGCGACGCGCCACCTGGTGAATGCCGAGGTGCTGACGGCGCTCGGGCCGCGCGGCTTTCTGGTCAACATCGCGCGCGGCAGCGTGGTCGACACCGCGGCGCTGGCCGATGCGCTGCGCGAAGGCCGCGTGGCCGGCGCGGGGCTGGACGTGTACGAGAGCGAACCCAAGCCGCCGGCCGCGCTGATGGACTTCGACAACGTGGTGCTCACGCCGCACCTGGGCGGGTGGTCGCCGGAAGCCATGCAGGCCTCGGTGCAGCGGTTCGTCGACAACGCGACGCGCCATTTCGCGGGCGAACCCATGATTTCCCCCCTCTGAAGAAGAGCCTGGCACCCGCATAATCGGCCGCATGGAAACCAAGTGGCTCGAAGATTTTGTCAGTCTGGCTGAAACCCGCAGTTTCAGCCGTTCGGCCCAGTTGCGGCATGTGACCCAGCCGGCTTTCTCGCGGCGCATCCAGGCGCTCGAAGGCTGGGCCGGCACCGATCTGGTGGACCGCAGTTCCTACCCGACGCGGCTCACACCGGCCGGCGAAACGCTGTATGCCCAGTCGCTGGAGATGCTGCAGGCCCTGCAGAGCACACGCGCCATGTTGCGCGGCCACCATGCCGCAGGGCAGGACGTGATCGAGTTCGCGGTGCCGCATACGCTGGCCTTCACGTTTTTCCCGGCCTGGGTGTCGAGCCTGCGCGAGAAGTTCGGCCCGCTGCGTAGCCGGCTGATCGCGCTCAACGTGCACGACGCCGTCATGCGCCTGGTCGAGGGCAGCTGCGACGTGTTGATCGCCTACCACCACAGTTCGCTGCCGTTCCAGCTCGCCGCCGACCGGTACGAGATGGTGAGCCTGGGCCAAGAAGTGATCGCGCCGTATGTGCGGGCCGATTCCGATGGCGAGCCGCTGTTTACCCTGCCTGGTCGCCCCGGCCAGCTGCTGCCTTACCTGGGCTATGCGCCGGGCGCCTACCTCGGTCAGACGGTGGACATGATCCTCAAACAGTCTTCCACGCCGATCCATCTCGACCGGGTGTACGAAACCGACATGTCGGAAGGCCTGAAGGCGATGGCGCTCGAAGGCCATGGCATCGCGTTTCTTCCCTACAGCGCGGTCAAGCGGGAGTTGCGCACCAAGCGGCTGGTGAGTGCGGCGCCGCCCGGACTGGCCGGGCTCGAGATGGTGCTCGATGTGCGCGCCTACCGCGAAAAGCCGTCGGGGCACGCCGTGCCCAAGAGCACGGCCCAGGCCCTGTGGGCCTATCTCACGGCACCAAAAGCGGGCAAATAGGGACCGTGCCATGCCCACTTCGGGGCGGGAAGGAGCCCCCTTTGGGGCCTTATTCGGGCGCGTCCTATATCTATAAGTTCCGCGCATAACGCCGTCTGTAAACGGCATTGGTGTTTCATCGAAGCGACATTTACAGTTCGCGCCACCTCCACTTCAGAGACTGGCATGACCTCCAATTTTCGCGTCGAACACGACTTTCTTGGTGAAAAGCAGATTCCTCTGGAGGCCTACTGGGGTGTTCACACCGCGCGTGCGGTAGAGAACTTTCCGATCTCGGGCACGCAGATCTCGGCCATGCCCGACCTGATCCGCGCGCTGGCCCACGTGAAGAAGGCCGCGGCCCAGGTCAATGCCGAACTGGGGGTGCTGGACCCGAAGCTCGCGGGCGCGATCATCCTGGCCTGCGACGACCTGCTGGCCGACCAGTTGCATGCCCAGTTCGTCGTCGACGTGATCCAGGGCGGCGCCGGCACCTCGACCAACATGAACGCCAACGAGGTCATCGCCAACCGCGCGCTGGAGAAGCTCGGTTTCGAGAAGGGGCGCTACGACGTGCTGCATCCGAACGACCATGTGAACGCTTCGCAGAGCACCAATGACGTCTACCCGACGGCGGTGCGGCTGGCGCTGTGGTCGGGCATCGAACGGCTGCTCGAAGCCATGGCCTTCCTGCGCAAGGGCTTCGAAGCCAAGGCGCTGGAATTCAAGGACGTGCTGAAGATCGGGCGCACCCAGTTGCAGGACGCCGTGCCGATGACGCTCGGCCAGGAATTCCTGACCTATGCGGTGATGATGGGCGAAGACGAGGCGCGCCTGCGCGAGGCCCGGGCGCTGATCCAGGAGATCAACCTCGGCGCGACCGCCATCGGCACCGGCATCAACGCACCCGCGGGTTATTCGGACAAGGTCTGCGTGCGGCTGGCCGAGATCAGCGGCATTCCGGTGGAGAAGGCGGCCAACCTGATCGAAGCCACGCAGGACACCGGCGCCTTCGTGCAACTGTCGGGCGTGCTCAAGCGCGTGGCCACCAAGCTCAGCAAGATCTGCAACGACCTGCGCCTGCTGTCCAGCGGCCCGCAGGCCGGTTTCGGCGACATCAAGCTGCCTGCGCGCCAGGCCGGCTCGAGCATCATGCCGGGCAAGGTGAATCCGGTGATCCCCGAGGTCATGAACCAGGTGGCCTTCGAGGTCATCGGCAACGACATGACCGTGACCATGGCCTCCGAGGCCGGCCAGCTGCAGCTCAACGCGTTCGAGCCGGTCATGGGCTGGAGCCTGTTCAAGAGCATCACCCACCTGGGGACGGCCTGCATGACGCTGCAGACCAATTGCGTGGCCGGCATCGAGGCCAACCATGAACTGCTGGCCAAGCGGGTGCGCGAGTCGGTCACGCTGGTGACCGCGCTCAACCCGTTGGTTGGCTACGAAAAATCGGCCCTGATCGCCAAGACGGCGATGGCGACGGGCGCCTCCATCGGCGAGGTGGCGGAGTCGCTCGGCATCATGACCCGTGTCGAACTCGAGGCGTTGCTGGTACCCGAGAAGCTGACCCAGCCGATGGCCCTGGTGCGCGCACCCTCTGCCTGAGGTGGCATGCAAAATGCACACCATCTGAAAACAAAGAGACATTGAATGCAAAACCGAGCGTGTTGCATCGCCTTCATGAATTGATTTCGACCTCCAACTCAACCTACCAACAGGACGAACCATGAAAAAGAAACTGCCGGCCGCGGTGTGGATACTGATCTCGATGGTGCTGGGCATCGTCATCGGCTACATGATCTTCATCAACTTCCCGGATAAGGCGGCGGCGGCGCAGATCGCGGGTTACATCTCGATCATGTCCGACGTGTTCCTGCGGCTGATCAAGATGCTGATCGGGCCGCTGGTGTTCTCCACGCTGGTGGTCGGTATTGCGCACATGGGTGACGCGGCTTCGGTCGGCCGCGTCTTCGGCAAGGCGCTGGGCTGGTTCGTCACGGCGTCACTGATCTCCCTGGTTCTCGGCCTGGTGATGGCCAATCTTTTGCAGCCCGGTGTGAACCTCGGCCTGCCGCTGCCCGACATCGGCGCCTCGGCCAACCTGGCCACCTCCAAGTTCACCCTCAAGGACTTCGTGAGCCATCTGGTGCCGAAGTCGTTCGCCGAGGCCATGGCCAACAACGAAATCCTGCAGATCGTGGTGTTCTCGATGTTCTTCGGCGTGGCGCTGGCCGCACTCGGCGAAAAGGGCAAGACGCTGGTGGCCGCGATCGACGAGCTCTCGCACGTGATGCTCAAGATCACCGGCTACGTGATGAAGCTGGCGCCGCTGGCCGTGCTCGCCGCCATGGCCGCCACGGTGGCCACCAACGGCCTGGCGATCCTGCTCAAGTTCGCGGTGTTCATGGGCGACTTTTACCTCGGCCTGTTCCTGCTGTGGGCCGTGTTGATCCTGGCCGGCTTCACCTTCCTCGGCCCGCGGGTGTTCAAGCTGCTGGTGTTGATCAAGGAAGCTTTCCTGCTGTCCTTCGCCACGGCCAGTTCCGAGGCCGCCTATCCGAAGATCCTCGACGCACTCGACCGCTTCGGTGTGAAGCGCAAGATTTCGGCCTTCGTCATGCCCATGGGCTACTCGTTCAATCTCGACGGCTCGATGATGTATTGCACCTTCGCCGTGTTGTTCATCGCCCAGGCCTACGGCATCCACCTGCCGATCGGCACGCAGATCACCATGCTGCTGATCCTGATGATGACCTCCAAGGGCATGGCCGGCGTGCCGCGTGCCTCGCTGGTGGTGATCGCCGCCACGCTGAACCAGTTCAACATCCCCGAAGCCGGCCTGTTGCTGATCCTGGGCGTGGACACCTTCCTCGACATGGGCCGCTCGGCGACCAATGCCGTGGGCAACTCCATCGCCACCGCCGTCGTCGCCAAATGGGAAGGCGAGCTGCTGCCCGAAGCCGAGGCCGAGGCCAATGCCCGCACGCTGGACACGTCGAACCTGACGCCGGCGCACGCCTGAGCGCAGGGACGGAGCCGCCCAATGCGCATCCTCTCTGTTCGGTACCTCGCGGCCGTTGTCCTGTCCCTGGGTTTCGCGGTGCAGGCCGGCGCCCAGGTGCTGTTGACCGGCACCCTGAAGAAGGCCCGCGACAGCGGCGCCGTGGCCATCGGCTACCGCGCCTCATCGATCCCTTTCTCCTATTTGTCAACACGTGGCGAACCGATTGGCTACGCCATCGAGATCTGCCGCGCGCTGGTGGACGCCATGGGCGAAGAAGTCGGCCGCACCCTGCGCATCGACTGGGTCCCGGTCACGGCGGAGTCACGCCTCGACGCGGTGGAGTCGGGCAAGGTCGATCTGGAATGCGGCTCCACCACCAGCAACCTCGAACGGCAGAAGCGCGTGGCGTTCTCGCCCACGACCTTCGTCTCGGGCACCAAGCTGATGGTGAAGAAGGACTCCTCCATCGCCTCGTTTCGCGATCTGCTGGGCAAACGCGTGCTGGTGACCGCTGGCACGACGAACGAAAAAACCATGCGCGAGCTGTCGGAGAAGTTCAGGTTGAACCTCACCCTGGTGGTTGCGCGCGACCATGCCGACGCGTTTGCCCAACTCGCGGCCGACCAGGCCGTGGCCTTCGCAACCGATGACGTCTTGCTCTACGGCCTGCTTGCCGAAAACAAGGCGCAGGGCAGCTACGCCGTGGTCGGCGAATTCCTGTCCTACGACCCTTACGGCATCATGTTCCGCAAGGGCGACGCGCCATTGGCGAGCCTGGTCGACGCCAGCTTCCGCCGCATGGCCGAGGACCGCGATCTGGAGCGCGCCTACGAACGCTGGTTCCTGCGCAGACTGCCTTCGGGTATCAGCATCAACCTGCCCATGAGTCCGCAATTGACCACGATTTTCCAATCCTTGCTTCAGAAGCCGGAGTGATGCGAACGGAGGAACATAAGCTGGCGAAAACACGCGTCACCGTGAAATAGTTGCTCGCCTTGGGCTAGGGCAGGCACAAAGGGTGCTTTCAGCGGGGGTTGTGTGACACACAATCGTTCGCATGCACCATGAATGGGCATCCGGGTAATCCCCAAAGTCCCATTCTCTAAAATCAACGTTGTATTTATACGATTCACTTTAAGGATTTTTGATGAAGAAGCAGCTCCTGGCCCTGGCCATTTCCCTGATCGCCGCGGGTGGCGCCTACGCTCAAGCCAACGACACGATTGCCAAAGTCAAGGCCTCCGGCGTCATCACGATGGGTGTGCGCGATTCGTCCGGCGCCCTGGCCTACACCCTGGGTGACGGCAAGTACACGGGCTTCCACTACGACGTGTGCCAGCACATCATCGCCGACCTGGAAAAGGTCGTCGGCAAGAAACTCGACATCAAGTACCAACTGGTGACTTCGCAAAACCGCGTGCCGCTGGTGCAGAACGGCACGGTCGACATCGAATGTGGCTCGACCACCAACAACGCGACGCGCCAGAAGGACGTGGCCTTCGCCAACACCGTGTACGTGGAGGAAGTGCGCATCGCCACGAAGGCCGCTTCAGGCATCAACAGCGTGGCCGACCTGAATGGCAAGAACGTGGCCACCACCACGGGTACCACCTCCGTTCAACTGCTGCGCAAAAACGAACGCGCCAAGGGCATCGATTTCAAGGAGGTCTTCGGCAAGGACCACGCCGAGAGCTTCCTGCTGCTCGAATCCGGCCGTGCCGACGCCTTCGTGATGGACGGCCAGATCCTGGCCGGCAACATCGCCACCGCCAAGAACCCGGCCGATTTCAAGATCGTCGGTGAGCCGCTGAGCGTGGAGCCGATCGCCATCATGTTCCGCAAGGATGATCCCGCCTTCAAGAAGCTGGCCAACGACACCATTGCCGCGATGGTCAAGTCCGGCGAGATGGCCAAGCTGTACGACAAGTGGTTCATGCAGCCGATCCCGCCGAAGAACACCAAGGTCGGCCTGCCGGCCAGCGAAGCCACCAAGGCGGCCTGGGCGAACCTGAACGACAAGCCCGCCGAAGACTACCTGAAGAAGTAAGCCCGCGACCCGGTGCACGAAAACCCCGTCCAGCGATTGCGTGGGCGGGGTTTTTGCTTAAGGTGGCAACCACTGCAGCGATCGCCCCGATCCGCAGGGTCAAAACAACAGAGGATGGAGAAGTTATGGATTGGCAGGTATTTCTCAACGATGACGGCAGCGGCCGGACCTATCTTCAATGGATGTTCGATGCATGGGGGTGGACGCTGGCCGTGGCCGGCTGCTCCTGGGTCGTCGCGATGGTCGTCGGTTCGCTCATGGGCGTGCTGCGCACCCTGCCCAACAGCCCCTGGCTGGTGAGGCTGGCCAACGCCTGGGTGGAGTTGTTCCGCAACATCCCGCTGCTGGTCCAAATCTTCCTCTGGTACTTCGTGCTGCCCAAGATCTTCCCGGCCATGCAGGCCGTGCCCGGCTTCACGCTGGTGGTCTTCGCGCTCGGCTTCTTCACCTCGTCGCGGATCGCCGAGCAGGTGCGCGCCGGCATCCAGGCGCTTCCCAAGGGCCAGCGTTATGCGGGCATGGCCGTGGGCTTCACCACGATGCAGACCTACCGCTACGTGATCCTGCCGATGGCGTTTCGCATCATCTTCCCGCCGCTGACCAGCGAATCCATGAACCTGCTGAAGAATTCCTCGGTGGCCTTCGCCGTGTCGATTTCGGAGCTCACCATGTTCGCGATGCAGGCGCAGGAGGAAACCTCGCGCGGCGTCGAGGTCTACCTGGCCGTGACCGCGCTCTATGCGGTGTCGGCTTTCGCGGTCAACCGCGTGATGGCTTTCGTGGAGAAGAAGATGCAGATTCCAGGTTTCATCGTGGCCACTGGCACGGGCGGAGGACACTGACATGGGCGGACTCGACCTGAGCTTTTTCAACTGGGACGTGCTGAGCAAGTTCGTCCTCAAGGGCTTTTTCTTCAGCATCCAGCTCACCGCGGTGGCCACCATCGGCGGCATCATCTTCGGCACGCTGCTGGCGCTCATGCGGCTGTCCGGCAAGAAGATCCTCATGTACCCGGCCACGTTCTACGTGAACGGCATGCGCTCCATCCCGCTGGTGATGGTGATCCTGTGGTTCTTCCTGCTGATGCCGACCATCATCGGCCGGCCCATCGGCGCCGAACTGTCGGCGGTGATCACCTTCATCGCCTTCGAGGCCGCCTACTTCAGCGAGATCATGCGCGCGGGCATCCAGTCGATTCCGCGCGGCCAGGTCTACGCAGGCCAGGCGATGGGCATGACCTATGCGCAGAACATGAAGCTGGTGATCCTGCCGCAGGCTTTCCGCAACATGCTGCCGGTGCTGCTCACGCAGACCATCATCCTGTTCCAGGATACCTCCCTGGTCTATGCCATCGGCGCCTATGACCTGCTCAAGGGCTTTTCCACCGCCGGCAAGATCTACGGCCGGCCCGAGGAAGCCTACCTGCTGGCCGCCATCGTCTATTTCGCCCTGTGCTTCAGCCTTTCCTACGTCGTGAAGAAGCTGCAGCTCAAGATTGCCATCATCCGCTGATGCACCAACAAAGAGGACCTCAAAATGATCGAAATCAAGAACGTTTCCAAATGGTATGGCCCTGTACAGGTGCTCAACAACTGCAACGTCAGCATCAAGAAGGGCGACGTGGTCGTGGTCTGCGGCCCGTCGGGTTCGGGCAAGTCCACGCTGATCAAGACCGTGAACGCGCTCGAGCCCTTCCAGAAGGGCGAAATCTTCGTCGACGGCATCCCGCTGCATGACCCGAAGACCGACCTGCCCAAGCTGCGCAGCCGCGTGGGCATGGTGTTCCAGCACTTCGAGCTGTTCCCGCACCTGTCCGTCACCGAGAACCTGACCATCGCCCAGATCAAGGTGCTCGGCCGCAGCGCCGATGACGCCAAGACCCGTGGCCTCAAGATGCTGGACCGTGTGGGCCTGATGGCGCACAAGGACAAGTTCCCCGGCCAGCTCTCCGGCGGCCAGCAGCAACGCGTGGCCATCGCCCGCGCGCTGAGCATGGACCCGATGGTCATGCTGTTCGACGAGCCCACCTCGGCGCTCGACCCCGAAATGGTCGGCGAAGTGCTGGACGTGATGGTCACCCTGGCCAAGGAAGGCATGACCATGATGTGCGTGACCCACGAAATGGGTTTCGCGCGCAAGGTGGCCAGCCGCGTGATCTTCATCGACGTCGGCGGCCGGATCCTGGAAGACTGCTCCAAGGACGAGTTCTTCAGCCATCCCGAGAACCGCCAGCCACGCACCAAGGACTTCCTGAACAAGATCCTGCAGCACTGACACCTCTCCGTCGACCCATCGCGCGATGAAGCGGGCCCTGCGGGGCCCGTTGTCTTTTGCACCTTGCGTTTGTTTTTTTGTATTCCTTTGCGACCGGAAAATCCGATGCCTTTGCCTTCCCCTCGTTACCGTTCCCTGGCCCGTCGTCTGTCGCTGGGCTTCGTCAGCGTGCTCGCATTGCTGCTGGCGGTAGCCGTCACCGGCCTGTATTCGATCCATCTGCTTGGAAAGCAGGTCGATCGCATCGTTCACACCGACAACCGCAAGACCGAACTCGCCAACAACCTCATGGGCTCGATCAGCAGCCTGGCGATCCAGGCGCGTTCCGTGGCGCTGTTCACCGAACTCGACCCGAAGCAGCTCGACATCGAGTTCAAGGCGGCCAAGACCGCGGAGCAGCAGTACCTGGCCACCGAGAAAGAACTCACCGCCTTGCTGGCGACGCAGGATGCGGACTCTGTCGAGCGACAACTGCTCTCGGCGATCTCCGAGAACGGCAAGAAGGTGTTCCCCGCCATCGACGAATCAATGACGAGTGCCATGGACGGCGACAACGTCGGCGCGGTGCTGGCCCTGATGAACCGCGTGCGGCCCACGGAGGCCGTGCTGCGCGGCAAGGTCAATGAACTCATCGCGCTGCAGCGCGCCCAGACCGAGGCCGCCTACCAGCAGGCTGCGACGCTGGAAAAGCGGGCGTTCGCCATCGAAAGCCTGCTGGTGGTGATCGCCCTGGTGACCGGCGGCCTTATGGCCTGGCGCATCACGGTGTCGGTCACGGCGCCGATCGGCCGGGCCGTCGTGCTGGCCGAGCGCATCGCCACCGGCGACCTGTCGTCCCAGGTCGAGGTGCGCATCTTCGACGAGACCGGCCGGTTGCTGCAGGCCATCGACGCCATGCAGGAAAAACTCAAGTCGCTGGTTGGCGGCATCCGGCTGGCGGCCGACGCGATCCAGGTGTCGAGCAGCGAAGTCGCCGCCGGCAACCAGGACCTGAGCCACCGCACCGAGCAGGCGGCGAGCAACCTGCAGCAGACGGCGCAGTCGATGGATGAGCTGACCAGTACCGTCCTGCAGAGCAGCAGCGCCGCGGTGCAGGCGAATCAGCTGGCCGGCTCGGCCGCGCAGGTGGCGGCGCGCGGCGGCGCCGTCGTGGCCGAGGTGGTGTCCACCATGGGCGAGATCAACGCCAGTTCGAAAAAGATCGCCGACATTATCTCTGTGATCGACGGCATCGCTTTTCAGACCAACATCCTGGCGCTGAATGCGGCCGTGGAAGCCGCACGCGCAGGCGAACAGGGCCGAGGCTTCGCGGTGGTGGCGTCCGAAGTGCGCAGCCTGGCGGGGCGTTCGGCCACGGCGGCGCGCGAGATCAAGGACCTGATCGGCGCGAGCGTGAACCGTGTCGAGCGTGGCAGCCAGCTCGTGGCCGACGCCGGTGCGACGATGGGCGAGATCGTCACCTCGGTACAGCGCGTCACCGACACCATCAGCGAAATCACCGCCGCTGCGTCGGCGCAGAACCAGGGCATCGGCCAGATCAACAGCGCCATTGCCGCGCTCGACCAGATGACGCAGCAGAACTCGGCGCTGGTCGAAGAAAGCGCGGCCGCCGCCGAAAGCCTGAACGGCCATGCCATGCAGCTGACCGCGGCGGTGAGCACCTTCAAGCTGGATCGGCTCGCGCGTCTGCCGGCCTAGCAGGCGTCTCGCCAGGCAAGGCGGCGGGCCGGTCCGCCGCTTACTTGGCGCGCGCGGCGATGGCCTTTTCGGCCTTGTTCACCAGGTCGTTGCCCACCACCGGTTTCCATTTCTCGTAGACCGGCCGCGTGGCCTTGACGAACACTTCGCGTTCGGCCGGCGTGAGTTGGGTCACCGTCACACCCATGGCGGCGATCTCCTTGAACACAGGTTTGTCGGCCTCGACCAGGCCCTTGCGGGCGATGGCGATTTCCTGCTTGCCGGCGTCGGTCGCGGCCTGCTTCACGATGGCCTGGTCGGCCGGCGTCCACGAGGCCCAGATTTCCTTGTTGACCACGAAGATCAGCGGGTCGGCCACGTAGCCCCAGGCCGTCATGAACTTCTGGCCGACATTCTGCATCTTCAGCACGGTGAACAGGAACAGCGGGTTCTCCTGCCCGTCCACCGCGCCGCTGGCCAGCGCGGGCTGCGCATCGGCCCAGCTCATCTGCGTCGGGTTGGCACCCAGCGCGGTGAACAGGTCGGCAAACAGCGGCGAGCCGACCACGCGGATCTTCATGCCTTTCAAATCTTCGGGCGACTTGATGGCACGCTTGGAATTGGTGATCTCGCGGTAGCCGTTCTCGCCCCAGGCCAACGGCAGCACGCCGGCCTTGTCGATGGTCTTGAACAACTCGGCGCCGACCTCGCCCTGCGTCAGCGCGTCGATGGCGGCGTAGTCGGGCATCAGGAAAGGCATCGAGAAAATGTTCAGCTGCTTGACCTGCGGCGACCAGTTGATGGTCGAGCCCACGGCCAGGTCGATCACGCCCTGGCGCAGCGCGCTGAATTCACGCGTCTGGTCGCCCTGGATCAGCGACACGCCCGGGTAGAGCTTGATGTTGATGCGGCCCTGGGTGCGTTCCTTCACCAGGTTGGCCCAGATCTGCGCGGCCTGGCCCCAGGGCGTCGGCGGTGCGAGCACGATGGAGAGCTTGTACTCGGGCTTGTAGGCCGTCTGCGCGACCGCGTTCGACGAGAAAAAGCCAAGGGCGGTGGCCGCGGCGGCAAGGCCGAGCAGGGTGCGGCGAAATCTCATGGTGTGTCTCCTTCGAAGTTGTTGAAAAGTCAGTAACCCAGCTTGTTCGGCAGCCACAGCGCCAGCTGCGGCCAGGCGATCACCGCCACCATCACCAGGAACATGGCGAACAGCATCCAGCCGACCCAGCGCACCGTGTCCTCCATGCGCACGTTGGCGATGCGGCACGACACCATCAGGTTCACGGCCAGCGGCGGCGTGAACTGGCCCAGCGCCACCTTCAAGGTAAGGATCACGCCGAACCACACCGGGTCCCATTTGTAGAACTGCACGATGGGCCAGAGCAGCGGCACGAAGATCAGGAAGATCGACACGCCGTCGAGGAACATACCCACCGTGATCAGCATCACGATCAGGAGCGCCAGCACGCCGTATTCACCCAGTCCCGAGTTCACGATGGCCTTGGCGACCGGGTCGATCACGCCGAGCGTGGACAGCGAATACGCGAAGATGCCGGCCAGCGACACCACCAGCAGGATCACCGCCGAGAGCTCGCCCGATTCGCGCAGGATGACGTAGAGGTCGCGCACCTGGATCGTGCGGTAGATCACCATGCCGACGAAGAGGCCGTAGAACACCGCCACCACGGCCGCCTCGGTCGGCGTGAACCAACCCGCGCGCATGCCGCCGAGGATCAGGATCGGCGCGGCCAGGCCCCAGGTGGCCTCGCGGAAGCTCTTCCAGAATTCGGGCCTGGGCATGCTCGCTTCGAGTGCGCCCATCTTGTGTTTGCGGGCCATCCATACGGCCGGCACGATCAGCGCCAGGCCGGCCAGGATGCCGGGGATCATGCCTGCGGCGAACAGCGCCGGCACCGACGCGCCCGGCACCAGCACCGAATACACGATGAAGGCCACCGAGGGCGGAATCAGGATGTCGGTGGCCGCCGCCGCACCCACCACGCTCGCCGAATACGCGGCCGGGTAGCCGGCGCGCGACATGGCGGCGATCATCACCGCGCCCACCGCCGCGGCATTGGCCGGGCCCGAGCCCGAGATGCCGCCGAGGAACATCGCCACCAGGATCGCCACCATCGGCAACATGCCCGGCCCGCGGCCGACCATGGCCACGGCGAAGTTCACCAGGCGCAGCGCCACGCCGGAACGGTCGAAGATCGAGCCGACCAGCACGAACATCGGGATCGCCAATAGCGGGTACTTGCCCAGGCCGGCGTAGAAATTCTGCGGCACGGCCAAGAGGCCGAACCATTGCGCGTCCGAATTCGCCAGCGCGATACAGGCCGCGCCGGCCAGGCCGAGCGCCGCGCCGATCGGCACGCCGACCAGCATCATCAGCACGAAGGCCACGAACAACAGTGTCGCGATCATGACGGCGTCTCTTCTTCGTCGACCTGTTTGCCGCGGCGGACAAACAGACCCACCGCGCGCAAAGCAATCGCCGTCGACACGATCGGCAGCCACACCGAATACCACCACTGCGGCACACCGATGCCGGGCGAGGTTTCCTCGAAGCGGTAGTCGTCGAACACCATGCGCAGGCTCAGGCCCGCGATCAGGAAGAACAGCGCCGCCACCATCACCGCGCCGAACTGCGACAGGCGTTTGCGTCGCGCCATCGAGCCGCTTTCGGAAAAATATTCGATGCGGATGTGCCGGTCGCGCGCCACGGCGGCCGAGCCGGCGACCATGCTCAAGAGGATCATCAGGAACACCGAAAATTCTTCGGTCCAGGCGAACGAGCTGTTGGTGAAATAGCGCACCAGCACGTTGGCGAAGGTGATCAGCGCCAGCGCTCCCATGATCAGCACGGTGAGCCAGTCTTCGATCTTGAGCGGGATGCGGGTGGCGGGATCGGCCTCGGCGGCGCCGGGCGGCTGGGTTTCCGGCAATTCGCCGGAAAGGGGAGAGGAGGACATTTCGGCAGCGGGGTGAGAGGTGGACACCCGCGGCCAAGCGCCGCGGGGCAGCCAAACATCATATCTTTGAACCCGCATGCACCGCATGGGGATTGTCCTAGGCGCGGCGTTCGCGTGCGCCGCGACCGGGCGGCAATGCGACAATTCGCGCATGAGCACCGCATCCGAAATCCAACTCCCCGCCGTCACCAGCCTCAGCATCACCCGCCCCGACGACTGGCACCTGCACCTGCGCGATGGCGAGGCCCTGCGCACCACGGTGCCGCATGCCGCGGCGCAGTTCGGCCGCGCGCTGATCATGCCCAACCTGCGCCCGCCGGTCACCACCACCGAACTCGCCGTGGCCTACCGCGAACGCATCCTGGCCGCCCTTCCCGAGTCCGCCGCGGGAGCGTCTTTTCAACCGTTGATGACGCTGTATCTCACCGACAACCTGCCGCCCGAGGAAATCGCGCGCGCCAAGGCGGCCGGCGTGGTCGCGCTGAAGCTGTACCCGGCTGGCGCCACCACCAACAGCGACGCCGGCGTGACCGACATCCGCAAGACCTACAGGACGCTCGAAGCCATGCAGCGCGAAGGCGTGCTGCTGCTGGTGCACGGCGAAGTCACCGATCCGGCGATCGACCTGTTCGACCGCGAGGCGGCCTTCATCGACCAGCAACTCATCCCGCTGCGCCGCGACTTCCCCGAACTCAAGATCGTGATGGAGCACATCACCACCAAGGAAGGCGCGCAGTACGTGGCCGAGGCCGACCGCTTCGTCGGTGCCACCATCACCGCGCACCACCTGCTGTTCAACCGCAACGCCATCTTCACCGGCGGCATCCGCCCGCACTACTACTGCCTGCCGGTGCTCAAGCGCGAAACCCACCGCCTGGCGCTGGTGCAGGCCGCCACCAGCGGCCCGGGCCGCTTCTTCCTCGGCACCGACAGCGCGCCGCATGCCGCGCACCTGAAGGAACACGCCACGGGCTGCGCCGGCTGCTACACGGCCCATGCGGCCATCGAGATGTACGCCGAAGCCTTCGACAACGCGGGCGCGCTCGACCAGCTCGAAGCCTTCACCAGCTTCAACGGGCCCGACTTCTACAACTTGCCGCGCAATGCCGACAAGATCGTGCTGCGCCGCGAGAGCTGGACACCGCCCGCAAGCTTCGCCTTCGGTGAAGCCGAGCTCAAACCCCTTCGTTCCGGTGAGTCGCTCCCCTGGAAACTGGTCGACTGACCCCAACAACCGAGAACCCAAGAATGACCGATTCCCTCTCCATGCAGGGCCGTGGCGGTGTCGCGCTGCTCATCGACGCCGACAACCTGTCTTCGCCCGAGGCGGTGGAGGAGGCGCTGAGGAAGCTCACCGAACTCTGCGGCCCGGTGGCCATCCGCCGCGCCTACGGCAGCGCCGACAACCTCAAGGGCCTGGCCGGTGTGATGCGCGAGCTGGCGATCCGCCCCATCATCAACGACCCGCTGAGCAAGAACACCACCGACATCCTGCTGGCCGTCGATGCCCTCGACCTCTGGTACCAGTGCGCGCCGTCGGTGATGGCCATTGGCACCGGCGACGCCGACTTCGCGCCGCTGGTGCTGCGCCTGCGCGAACGCGGCGTGCGCCTGATCTGCTTCTCGCAGAAGACCAAGCTTTCGCCCGACATCCGGTCCTACTACGAGCAGGTGCTGATCGTGCGTGCCAAGAGTGCCGGCGACAGTTTCGCAACGCCTTTGCAGGCCGTCGCGCCGCAGCCGCGCATCGGCGCGCCGGCACCGCAGCCTGCGCCAGCGGCGGCGCCTGCACCGGCACGGCGGGCCGCACCCGCCAAGAAGGCCGCAAGCCGCGCCAAGGCCGTGACACCCAAGGCGGGCGCGAAGTCCGTCACCAAGGCGGAGTCCGTGGTCCAGGCAGAGCCGTCCGCCGAGCCCGCACCGCCATCCCGCATGTTCCCCACGCGCGCTGAAGCCGTGCCGACCATCGCCGCGGAGCCACCGGCTGCGTCGGCCAAGGCGGAAGGACATGCGCAAGGGCATGCGGAAGACATCCAGGCCATCCTGCTGGCCGTGCCCGGTTTGCAGGACGGCCAATCGGTGGCGCTCAACGAAGCCGTGCGTTTGCTGCACGATGCCAAGCTGCTGGGCAAGAACGCGTCTTCCGTCAAGTTTTTCAAGAAACATGCCGCGCATTTCGAGCTGACCCCGGACGTGCAGCCGACGCGCCTGCGCTTCACATCCTGAGTTTCAAGGAAAATCGATCTCCAGCGCAGACAGTATCTGCGCGAGGTGCTACTTTTTGTGTAGCAACCGGGCTCAGATCACCTTGCCCGGATTCAGGATGTTCTTCGGGTCCATCGCCGCCTTGAGCGTGCGCATCAGCGCGATCTGCTCGGGCGAACGCGCATGCGCGAGCCAGCGGCGCTTCAAGGTGCCGATGCCGTGTTCGGCCGACACCGTGCCGCCGTATTCGCGCACCAGGCCGTAGACGATCTCCTCCACCGCGTCCTTCGGCTGGGCCGGCACGCCCGATTGGTAGGTGACGATGTGCACGTTGCCGTCGCCGATGTGGCCGTAGAACACGGCCTCGCAGCCCGGCAGCTGCGCCGTGATGGCGGCCTTGCAGCGGCGCGCATAGTCGTCCATCGCCGTGACCGGCAGGCCGATGTCGAAGGCCAGGTGGCCGGGCCACAACTGGTGGAATTCGGCACAGGCGTCGCGCACGCCCCAGAACGCCTTTTCATCGGCCAGCGACTGCGAGACGACGGCGTTGGGCACCGTGCCGTCCTCGAGCAGGCCTTCGAGCCAGGCCTGGAAACGCGGTGCGTCCTGCGCTGCGTCGGTGCCGAGCGCCTCGACCAGCACATAGGCGCCGTAGGCATCGGCGTCGTCCTTCTCGCTGCGCGGATCACCCGCGAACGGGTTGCGCACGCCGCGCACGCGCCGCGTCGCCATGGCCCAGTAGTCGGGCCACATGACCTCGAAGGCCGACAGCGTGGGGCCGAGGCCGTTGCGCGCGGCGCTCAGCAGCTTCAGCACTGTGGCGTAGTCGTCGGCGGCGAACATCGCCACCATGGTCGAGGCCGGCTTGGGAAACAGCCGCAGCACGATACGCGTGATGATGCCCAGCGTGCCTTCGCTGCCGATGAACAGGTGCTTCAGGTCGAAGCCGGCGTTGTTCTTGATCATCTTGTTCAGGCTGGTCATCACCGTGCCGTCGGCCAGCACGGCCTCCAGGCCCAGCACCATGTCGCGCGCCATGCCGTAGCGGATCACGCGGTTGCCGCCGGCATTCGTCGACAAGTTGCCGCCGATGGCGCAGGAGCCGCGCGCGCCCAGATCCAGCGGGCAGAAGAAGCCGGCCTCGGCCGCCGCTTTCTGCACAACCTCGAGCGGCGTGCCGGCCAGCACGGTCATGGTGGCTGAGGCGGTGTCGATCTCCTGGATGCCGACCAGGCGCTCCAGCGACAGCGCCACCTCGTGCGCACCCGCGCGGCCACCGCCGCACAGCCCGGTGAGCCCGCCCTGCGGCACCACGGCCACGCCATGCGTGTGGCAGATGCGCAGCGCCACGGCCACGCCGGCGGTATCCGCCGGGCGCACCATGGCCAGCGGCGCGGTGGGACCGATGCCGCTGTAGTCGTTGCGGTTGCGTGCGGGCACGTCGGCGGCGATGAAGACGGCGCCGGGGCCGAGTTCGGCCTGCAGTGCCTGTATTGCCGGGAGGGCGGAATCGGATGTGGAAGTGGTCATGGCGAGTTCGGACGTGGCATCAAAAATTTGATGTATGTAAGGTACGGAGTACTGTACACTAATTGCACCGACGCGGTTGGGTTTGTTACATCAGCCGCGCGAGACGACCGAAACCATTCCAACGGAGACCTCCATGAACTTTCCCCGCCGTAGCCTGATCGCCGCCGCCGTGCTGGCCGCCACCTGTGTCAACCTGCCCGCATGGGCCCAGGCGCAGACCCTCAAGATCGCCAACGTGGTCGAGCTGTCGGGCGCGGGCGCCACGGCCGGCACCATGTTCAAGTCGGGCATCGAGCTGGCCGTGAAGGACATCAACGCCGCCGGCGGCATCCTTGGCCGCAAGATCGAGGTGATGAACATGGACACGCAGACCAACCCCGGCGTGGCCAAGGCGCTGGTGGTCAAGGCCATCGACGAGGGCGTGTTCGCCATCTACGGGCCGGTGTTCACCGGCTCCATCCTGATCAGCCAGACCGAAACCCGCCGCGCCGAGATCCCCAACTTCACCGCCGCCGCCGGCGCACTCGTCACGCAGCAGGGCAGCCCCTACATCTTCCGCACCGGCCTGACCCAGGGCAACACCATGCCCAAGGCCGCGCGCTACATCGCACAGAACCTGAAGATCAAGAAGATCGCGCTGCTCTACGTGAACAACGACTTCGGCAAGGGCGGGCGCGACGCCGTGGTCACGGCGTTCAAGACCTTCGGCGTGGAAGTGGTGGCCGACGTGTCCACCGAGGCCGGCCAGGTCGACTTCTCCGCGCCCATCGTCAAGGTGAAGCAGGCCGGCGCCGAAGGCGTGTTCGTCTACCTGAACGAAGAGGAATCGGCACGTGCGGTGCGCGAGCTGCGCAAGCAGGGCTGGGACAAGCCCATCGTCGGCGACGTGACCCTGCTCGGCCAGAAGGTCATCGACCTGGCCGGCGATGCGGCCAACGGCGTGGTCGGCCATTCGGAGATGTCGGCCGACGCGCCGATTCCCGCCATCAAGGCCGTGCGCGACAAGTTCGTCAAGGAATACAACTTCGTGCCCGACCACAACGGCATCAAGGGCTACCAGGGCGTCTACATGCTCAAGGCCGGCATCGAGAAGGTCGGCAAGTTCGACCGCGTGGCCGTGGCCAAGGCCCTGCACGGCATGACCATCAAGGCGTCCGAGCAGCCCGGCATCCTGATGGACGTGACCTTCGACGACAAGGGCGACATCGACCGCGACAGCTTCCTGATCGAGATCAAGGGCGGCAAGCCGGTGGTGAAGGAAATCCTGCCGCCGCTGGGCAAGCTTTAAGCCGTTCGCGCGGCCCCCGCCGTCGTTCGTGCCGAACCTCCACCCCCGTTCGTGCTGAGCCTGTCGAAGCACCTCGACAGGCCCTTCGACAGGCTCAGGGCGAACGGGGGATGGGTTGTTCGTCCCCTTGCCCCCGCCGTCGTTCGTGCCGAACCTCCACCTCCGTTCGTGCTGAGCCTGTCGAAGCACCTCGACAGGGCCCTTCGACAGGCTCAGGGCGAACGGGGGATGGGTTGTTCATCCTGTTGCCCCCGCGGCCGTTCGTGCCGAACCTCCACCTCCGTTCGTGCTGAGCCTGTCGAAGCACCTTGATTGGACCCTTCGACAGGCTCAGGGCGAACGGGGGATGGGTTGTTCGTCCCCTTGCCCCCGCCGTCGTTCGTGCCGAACCTCCACGTCCGTTCGTGCTGAGCCTGTCGAAGCACCTCGACAGGGCCCTTCGGCAGGCTCAGGGCGAACGGGGGATGGCTTGTTCATCCTGTCGCCCCCGAGGCCGGTCGTGCCGAACCTCCACCTCCGTTCGTGCTGAGCCTGTCGAAGCACCTCGACAGGGCCCTTCGACGGGCTCAGGGCGAACGGGGATGGGTTGTTCGTCCTGTTGCCCCCGCGGCCGTTCGTGCCGACCTCCACCTCCGTTCGTGCTGAGCCTGTCGAAGCACCTCGACAGGGCCCTTCGACGGGCTCAGGGCGAACGGGGGATGGATTGTTCGTCCCGTTGCCCCCGCGGCCGTTCGTGCCGAACCTCCACCTCCGTTCGTGCTGAGCTTGTCGAAGCACTTTGACCAGGCCCTTCGATTGGCTCAGGGCGAATGGGGAGGTAAAAAGGCTGCCAGCGCTTATGTGCTCTGCAGGAACTGTTTCAATTTCAATAGCATTTCCTGCTGATCGGGGGCATCGAGCAACACTGGCGTCTCCGCATTCAGAATGAACGGCTGGCCCCAGGCCGGCCCGTCCTGGGTTTTCGGCACCACGTGGAAATGCAGGTGGTCGGCCCGATCGCCATAGCCCGCATAGTTCAGCTTGTCGCAGGGCACGGCCTTTGCGATGGCGGCGGCCACCAGCGCCACCTCGCGGATGAAGCCGGCGCGTTCTTCCTCGCTCAGTTCGAACAACTCGCGCGCATGGCGCTTGAACAGCACCACGCACCGGCCTCGGTGCGTCTGGTCGCCATAGAGAAATACACGCGTCCAGTCCAGGTCGGCGATGTGGGCCATCACCGGCGCGAGTTCCTCGTTCGTGGCCGTGCAATAGCGGCAAGCCGCCACGGCCTCAACTGCCATAACGGTCGTCCAGGTCCTTGTGGAAATCCAGGTCGACCAGCGCACTGAATTCGGCGTAGCTCACCATGCCGCCGGCGCTGCCCTTGGGCGTGCCCGCGCGCTGCAGTTCGGCCAGCGCGTCCGATACCGCCTTGGCGGCGGTGAACAGCGCCGTGACCGCGTAGAACACCACGGAGAAACCCATTTCCTGCAGGTTGTTGGCGGTAAGCGCGGTGGTTTCGTTGCCGTCGACGATGGAGACGATCTTCGGCCCCTTCACGGCTTTGGCCACGGCCTCCACCTCGGCGATCTTCTTGATGCCGTCGACGAACACCAGGTCCACGCCCGCATCCTGGTACAGGTGCGCGCGACGGATCGCTTCCTCGATGCCCATGGCGGGCAGCGCATCGGTGCGGCCGATGATGAGCAAGTCATCCGCGCCCCGCGCCGCGATGGCGCACTGCAGGCGCCGCACGTTTTCTTCGGCGTCCATGAGGCGGATGCCGGCCATCTGGCCGCAACGCTTGGGCGCCACCTGGTCTTCCAGGTGGATCGCGGCCACGCCGGCCTGGATGTACTCGCGCACCGTGCGGTGGATGTTCGAGGGGCCGCCGTAGCCGGTGTCGGCGTCGGCGATGATGGGGATGTCCACCACGCGGGCCATGTCGCGCGCATGGGTGGTCATCTCGGTCTGGCTCAGGAGGCCGATGTCGGGCGTGCCGAGCCGGCTGGCCGTGGCGCCGAAGCCGGTCATGTAGATGGCCGGGAAGCCGGCCTTCTGCACCAGGCGTGCGGTGATGGCGTCGGGCGCGCCGGGCGCCATCACGATGCGGCCGGACTGGAGCAGTTGCTTGAGCTGGAGGGCAGGGTGCATATCAGTGCCGCCCTTCCGCCCGTAGGCACTGACGCGCCCCCTCGGGGGACAGCGATACGCGAAGCGATGAGCGTGGGGGTTTCATTTCGGTTCCTTGTTGCGGGTTCAGGCCGCCGGCGTGCGCAGGCGGAGGGGTGGCGTCACGGCCTTGGCGGCCTCGCGCGCCGCGTCGCTGGCCAGGCGGAAGGCATCGACCGTGCGACCGACGTGCCCGTTGACGATGGTGGCGAGTTCGTCGAACGCGCCCTCGTCGACGCAGCGGATCATCTGGCGGTGTTCCTCCAGCGAGACGTCGCGCGCGTTGGCGAACTGCTTGGCCATGTTGGTGCGCAGCGCGGCGATCTTGCCCGAGACCAGCGCATAGGCGTTGACCACGTAGGCATTGCCGCTGTGGGTGAACAGCGCCTCGTGGAAGGCCGAGTCGCAGTGCCCATAGGCCACTTCGTCGTCGGCCGCGTCGGCGGCTTCCATGTCGCGGAAGATGGCGCGCAGATCGGCCAGCGTGGCCTCGCGCGCCACCTGGCGTGACAAGGCCGCGCCGTGCAGTTCGAGCATGGCGCGGAAGTCGCAGATCGCACGCACGTCGTCCTCGTCGGGCTGGAACACGTAGCTGCCGCGCTTGGATCGGATCTCGACCAGGCCGGTGGTCTGCAGCAGCGTGAGCGCGTCGCGCACCGGCGTGCGGCTCACGCCGAAGGAGGCGGCCAGCGTTTCCTCGGAGATCATCTGCCCGAGCGCGAACTCGCCATCAATAATCGCCTGCCGCACGCGTTGCGCGACGATGTCCGTCAGCGACTTCGGCATCTCGATCTCGAATTTTTGGGCCATGGGTTTCCTTCTTCGGCCACTGAAGCGGGCTGGGAGCATTGTAGGTTTTTATTGCGCGTAAGGTTCGGTATGCAAGAAACAACTGGTGGGCCGATGTCTTCGATGGCGGTGGACTGGGCGCGCCCCTGGCTGGGCGCCTGGCGCACACACGGCGAGTCGGCACTGACGGAAGTCGCGCGCGGCCTGCCGGTGGCCGAAGCCCTGGGCCGCATGGCCGCGGCGCCGGTGCGTTTCGTGCCGCAGGCCGCGCTGCCTGCGGGTGTCGCCTACGAGGAATACATCTTCCGCACCCGCACCGTGCCCACGCGCGACAACCTGCACGATTTCTTCAACGGCCTGTGCTGGCAGCGCTTCCCCGCCACCAAGACGCGGATCAACCAGTTGCAGGCGGCGGAGATCAGGGCGCAGGGCATCCGGCCGCAACGCGGCCCGGTGCGCGATGCGCTCACGCTGTTCGACGAGAACGCCGCCTTCCTGATCGCGCCGCCGCCGCTGTGGCAGGCGCTGGCCGCACGCGACTGGCACCGGTTGTTTGTTGGCTTGCGTCCGCTGTGGGCCCACGCGCAGCTGGTGCTGTTCGGCCATGCGCTGCTCGAGAAGCTGGCCGCGCCGCGCAAGGCGATCACCGCGCACGTCTATACCGGCGTGACGCCAGCGGCGGCGGACGGCGACGACCTGGACCGCACCGTCGCCGCGAGCCTTGCCGCGCCGACGCTGGCCCGCAAGCCCTTCTTGCCCTTGCCAGTTCTGGGCGTACCCGGCTGGTGGACCGGAAACGAGGATTTTTCCTTCTATGATGACCCGTTTGTCTTTCGGCCCGCCCGCGTCTCCATAACCAACACAACCAACGACGCGGCATGACAACCGCTTGATGTGGGCTCGCCTGCCCTCATCTTGGGCGTCAGGGCCAAACCAACTCGACCCTACGGAGAATCCATGAAACGCATCGTCTTATTCGTGTTGACCAACGTCGCCATCGTGGCGGTGCTGGGCATCGTCGCCAGCCTGCTCGGTGTGAACCGCTACCTCACGGCCAACGGCCTGAACCTGGGCGCGCTGCTCGGCTTCGCGCTGGTGATGGGCTTCGGCGGCGCCATCATCTCGCTGCTGATCAGCAAGCCCATGGCCAAGTGGTCGTCGGGCGTGCGCGTCATCGAACAGCCGCAGAATGCCGACGAAGCCTGGCTCGTCGACACCGTGCGGCGCCTGGCCGACAAGGCCCAGATCGGCATGCCCGAAGTCGGCGTGTTCGAAGGCGACCCGAACGCCTTCGCCACCGGTGCCTTCAAGAACTCCGCGTTGGTGGCCGTGTCCACCGGCCTCTTGCAGGGCATGACGCGCGAAGAGATCGAGGCCGTGCTCGGCCACGAGGTGGCGCACGTGGCCAACGGCGACATGGTGACCATGACCCTGATCCAGGGCGTGATGAACACCTTCGTGGTGTTCCTGAGCCGCGTGATCGGCTACGCCGTGGACAGCTTCCTGCGCAAGGGCGACGACCGCAATGCCGGCCCCGGCATCGGCTACTACGTGACCACCATCGTGCTCGACATCGTGCTCGGCTTCGCCGCCGCCATCGTCGTGGCCTGGTTCTCGCGCCACCGCGAGTTCCGCGCAGACGCCGGTGCCGCCCAGCTCATGGGCCGCCGCCAGCCGATGATCAACGCCCTGGCCCGCCTGGGCGGCATGCACACGGCCGAACTGCCCAAGAGCGTGGCTTCGCTGGGCATCGCCGGCGGCATCGGCAAGCTGTTCTCCACGCATCCGCCGATCGAGGAGCGCATCGCCGCCCTGCAGAACGCCCAGGGTTGATACTTGCGGGCACTTCGACGGGGCTTAGGGCGAACGGGTGTTCGGGCTCGACACGACGGCGTCTTGAAGTCCGGTTGGGTTCGACACGGACAGGTGCCCCGGTCCGTTCGGGCTGAGCCTGTCGAAGCCTCTTTTCCAGACAAGACATCAAAAATGCCTAGCCTTCGTTTCGAATGGGCGCGGATCGACGATCTGAGCGCCCGCGCCTTCCATGCCGCCATCGCCCTGCGCGAATCGGTTTTCGTGGTCGAGCAGAACTGCGCCTACCAGGATGCCGACCCTTACGACCTGCGCTGCTGGCACCTGCTGGCCTGGTCGGGCGAGACGCTCGCGGCTTGCCTGCGGGTGACGGACCCGGGCACCAAATACCCCGAGCCCTCGCTCGGCCGCGTGGCGAGCTCCTCCGCCTTCCGCGGGCAGGGCGTGGGGCGGCGGCTGATCGCCGAAGCGCTGAAGCGCTGCGACGAAGTCTGGCTCGGCCGTTCCAACCGGATCAGTGCGCAGCACTACCTGCTGAGGTTCTACCAGAGCTTCGGCTTCGTGCCGGTGTCCGGGGTCTATCTCGAAGACGGCATCGAGCACATCGAGATGCTGCGGCCCTGATCAGCCCAGGATCTCCGCCAGCGCATCCACGAAGCGCTGGTTGTCCTCCGCCGTGCCCACCGACACGCGCAGGTAGTTCTCGAACCCGCGCTCCTTCCAGGCCTTGGTGATCACGCCGCGTGCCAGCAACGCTTCGTGCACCGGGGCGTTGGGCCGGCCGAGGTCGATGAACAGGAAGTTGGTGGCCGACGGGGCGATGCGCAGGCCGGCCACATCGAGCCCGCGCAGTTGCCTCACCAGCACCTCGCGTGCGGCCACCGTGCGGGCGACGCTGGCCTGCATGTGGGCCGGGTCCGACAGCGCCGCCAGCGCCGCCATCTGCGCGGCCATGTTCACGTTGAAGGGCGTGCGCACGCGGTGCAGCAGGCCGGCGAATTCGGCGCTGCTGGCGATGCCGTAGCCCACGCGCAGGCCGGCCAGGCCCCAGGCCTTGGAGAAGGTGCGCAACACGATCCAAGGGCGGGGCTGGGCCGAGAGTTCGGCCACGGCGTCGGGAAAGCCGGGGCTGTGCAATGCGTATTCCACATAGGCTTCGTCGACGACCAGCACCGCGTCCTCGGGGGCGGCGGCGACGATGCGGCGGAACGCGGCGGTATCGAGCATGCAGCCGACCGGGTTCGACGGATTGGCCAGGAACACCAGCTTGGCGCCGCCGGCGAGTGCGGCGCACCAGGCGTCCACGTCGAATTCGAGCGCCGAGGTGACCGGCACCATGGTCACCTGCGCGCCCATCATGCGCGGATAGATCTCGTGCAGGCCGAACGAGGGCAGCAGGGTCACCACCCGGTCCCCGGGCGTGAGGAACACCTGGCACAGCACCTCGAGCAGGTTCTCGGAGCCGTTGCCCACTACGATGCGCTCGGCGGGCGCGCCGGTCCACCGGGCGATGCCCTCGCGCAGCGCGCCAGCGTTGGCGTCGGGGTAGGTGCCGGCCTGCGCGGCCAGGCCGGCCAACGCCTGCGCCACGGCCGGGCTGGCGCCATAGGGGTTCTCGTTGCTGCCCAGGCGCGCGATGTGGGCCACGCCGTAGCGCGCGCGCACCGCCGCAGAGGACAGGCCGGCGTTGTAGGCCGGCAGGCCGCGCACTTCGGGGCGGGCCAGGGCCGAGATGGACGATGCGGTGGAGGGCTGGGCGGGGGCGAGTGTGGAAGTCATGGTGTGTCCTGGTGTGCGGGTGCGGGATGTGGGTCGAAAATCTTGCCGGGGTTGAGCAGGCCCAGCGGATCCAGGGCCTGCTTGATGGCGCGCATGGCGGCCAGTTCGGCCGGGCTGCGGCTGGCGCCGAGATAAGGCTTCTTGTGCAGGCCGATGCCGTGTTCGGCCGACACGCTGCCGCCGAATTCCGCCACCAGGCCGTACACCATCTGCTCGACGCCGGCCTCGTCGCCGCCGACCGTGCGCGCGTCGGTCGAGAGGTGGAGGTTGCCGTCGCCCACGTGGCCGAAGAAGATCGTGAGGTGGGCCGGCCAGCGGGCCGTCAGCGCGTCGCGGCAGGCCTCGGCGAAGCGGCCGATGTCGGCCATCGGCAGGCTCACGTCGAAGTTGATCGGCGGGCGCATGTGGGTGGGCAGTTCGGCCGTGGCCTCGCGGATCTTCCACAGTGCCTGCGCCTGCGCCTGCGACTGCGCCACCACGGCGTCGGCCACCTCGCCGGCCTCCATGGCCTCGCCGAGCACGGATTCCAGCGCGGTGTGCAACGCGTCCTCGGTGGCACCGGTCACGTCGACCAGCGCCGTCAGCGGATGCGGGGCTTCGAAGGGTTCGCGCAAGGCCTGCCAGCGCAGCGAGGCTTCGACGAAGTCGCGCCACATCAGCTCGAACGCCGCCACCGCACCTGGAAAGCGCGCCTGCAGTCGGCGCAGCAGTGCCAGCGCGGCCTGGAAGTCGTCCGGCCCGGCCAGGGCCACCAGCACCGTGGCCCGCGCACGCGGCGCCGGCTGCAGCCGGAGGATGGCGCGGGTGATCACGCCCAGCGTGCCTTCGGCGCCGATGAAAAACTGCTTGAGGTCGTAGCCGGTGTTGTTCTTCACCATCGGCCGCAGCATCGGCAGCACGCTGCCATCGGCCAGCACCACCTCGAGGCCGAGCGTCTGCTCGCGCATCATGCCGAACTGCAACACGCCGTTGCCGCCGGCATTGGTGGCCAGGTTGCCGCCGATCTGGCACGAGCCGCGCGCGCCCAGGTCCACGCCGAACAACAGGCCTTGCGCGGCGGCGGCTTCCTGCACCGCCTGCAGCGTGGCGCCGGCCTGCACGGTGAGGGTGGCAGCGGCGGTGTCGAGCGACTCGATGGCGTTCATGCGGTCCAGCGACAGCGCGATGCCGTCGGCCGCCGGCACCGCCGCGCCCGCCAGGCCGGTGAGCCCGCCCTGCGGCACCACCGGCACGCGGTGCGCATGGCACAGGCGCAGCACCGCCGCCACTTCGGCCGTGCTGCGCGGGCGCACCAGGGCCAACGGCACGACCGGCGGCGCGCCGCTCCAGTCGCTGAGATGGCGTGGCGCGACTTCGGCCCCGGGCACCACGGCGTCGGCACCGACGGCATCGACCAGCGCCTGCAGGAATGGCTTGGCGCTGGTGCTCATGCGCTCACCCGCGTGCGCCGGGTCTCGACGAACTGCAGCACGGCCTCGATCATGCGGCGCACATGCGGCTGCACGCCGGCCGCCACCTCGGGCAGGTAGTCGAACGGCAGGGCCTCCTGCATGTAGCTGCTCTGCGTCATCTCCAGCTGCACGGCGTGCACGTCGTGGGCGGGCTGGCCGTGGTGGCGCGTGATGTAGCCGCCGGTGAAGCGGCCGTTGAGCACGCCGGTGTAGCCCTTGGCGCGCTTGGCGATACCGAGCAGCGTCTCGGCGAGCGCCGGGTCGCAGCTGGCGCCCTGGGCGGTGCCGAGGTTCAGGTCGGGCAGTTTGCCTTCGAAGAAGCGCGGCAGCACCGAACGGATCGAATGCGCATCCCACAACGCGGCCACGCCGTGGGTGGCCTTGAGGCGTGCCAGTTCCTCGGCCAGCTTGGCGTGGTAGGGCTGCCAGATGGCGGCGCGGCGCGCGGCGATCTCGGCGTCCGTCGGCACGTCGCCGGCGGCGTAGATCGGTGTGTCGTCGAAGGTGTCGACGGGGCACAGGCCGGTGACGCTCTGGCCGGGATACAGGCTGGCGCCATCGGGGGCGCGGTTCAGGTCGATCACGTAGCGCGAATGCGTGGCAATCAGGAGCGAGGCGCCGAGATCGCGCGCGAAATCGTAGAGGCGTTCGAGGTGCCAGTCGGTGTCGGGCACCTGCCGCGCTTCGTCGGTGAAGCGCGCCGCGATGGCCGGCGGCACATGGGTGCCGACGTGCGGCATGGAAATCAGCAGCGGCGCGCTGCCCTGGTGGAAGCGGAACGCGGGCTGGTCGGTGATGGCATGTGTCATGGCGGGCGCTTTCAGGAATGAGAGAGCAATTGGCTGCGCGCAGCGACGAAGGCCGCCGCGGCGCTGTCGTGCAGCGCATGGCGGCCGGCGGCCACGCGTTCGATGCCGCCGGCCCACACCGAGGCGATGGCCGAGGTGCGGTGGCTGGCGAACACGTGGGACGACAGCATCTCGGGCGCGGGCAGGCCGGCCAGCGCGACGTGCCGTGCGTTCAGCACGCAGAAGTCGGCCTGCTGCCCGACCGCAAGGCCGCCGACCGCGCGTCCGGCGGCCTGTGCGCCGCCGGCCACGGCCTGCAGCGTCATGGCCGTGGCCACCTGGGACTCGGCGGCGCTGGCCAGCACGTTGCGCTCGCGGCGCTGCAGCCGTTGGCCGTATTCGAGCAGCATCAATTCCTCGGCGGCGTTCACGGTGGCGTGGCTGTCCGAACCCACGCCCCAGGCGCCGCCAGCCGCGAGCCAGCGCGGCATGTCGAACAGGCCGTCGCCTAGGTTGGCCTCGGTGCTCGGGCAGATGCCGGCCACCGCGCCGCTGGCGGCCGCGCGCCGGTACTCGGCCTCGTTCATGTGGGTGGCATGCACCAGGCACCAGCGGCGGTCGACGGCCGCGTGGTCCATTAACCATTCCACGGGACGCTGGCCGCTCCAGGCCAGGCAGGCATCGACCTCGCCGGTCTGCTCGGCGATGTGGATGTGGATGGGTGCGGTGGGGTCGATGGCGTCGAGCCCGGCCAGGGCTTCACGCAGGCCCTCGGGCGGCACGGCGCGCAGCGAATGCGGTGCCAAGCCGAGGCGAAAGCCCTGGGCGTCGCACATGGGCTTGAGGCGCTGCAGCAGCTTCAGCATCGAATCGGTGCTGCGGATGAAGCGGCGCTGGCCAACGCTGGGCGGCAGGCCACCGAAGCCGCTGGCCTGGTAGAGCACGGGCAGCAGCGTGAGGCCGATGCCCGCGGCCCTGGCGGCGCGCAGCAGGCCGAGCGCGAGTTCGGCGTCGTCCGCATAGGGCCGGCCGTCGGTATCGTGGTGCACGTAGTGGAATTCGCAGACGCTGGTGTAGCCGGCTTCGAGCATCTCGACGTAGAGCCAGGTGGCGATGGCTTCGACCTGCTCGGGGCCGAGCCTGGCAGCGAAGCGGTACATCAGGCTGCGCCAGCTCCAGAAGCTGTCCTGCGCCTCGCCGCGGTATTCGGTGAGGCCGGCGAAGGCGCGCTGGAAGGCGTGGGAATGGAGGTTGGGCAGGCCGGGGACGACCGGGCCCTGTGCGGTGGCAATGCCTTGGGGGCAAGGCGCGTCGGCCTGAATTCGGGTGAGCTGGCCCGAGTCGTCCCAGGCGAGCAGGACGTCGCGCGCCCAGCCTGTGGGAAGAAGGGCGTCCTTGGCAAACAGGGTGGTGGTCATGGTCGTACGATGCAAAGTGGGATGCTGGTGGATGGGGCTGCGTGCGGGCTCATGCCGGCCTCGGATTCAGGGCCTTGGCCTGCGTGCCTTGCCGGGCCGCCACCGCCAGGCAGGCCGCTGCCAGCAGGGCCGCGCCGCCGCTGCCCAGGATCGGTGCGGTGTAGCTCTGCGTGAAGTCGAGCAGCCAGCCCGCGGCGCTCGCGCCGAGCAAGGCCGCGATGCCGACGCCCACGTAGAGTGCACCCAGCACCGCCCCGAGGTGGCGCGTGCCGAACCATCCGGCCGCCACCGCGGGATACAGCGCGATGCAGCCGCCGTTGGCCGCGCCGAACAGCAGCGCGAACAAGGCCAGACCCCAGAAGCCGGCGGCGCAGAACCACAGCAGGCTCGAAAGGGCCAGGGCCACGGTGAGCCAGAACAGCAGGCGCCGTGGCCCGAGCCGGTCGCCCAGCCCGCCCAGCAAGAGCCGGCCGAGCACGTTGCCCACGCCGATGAGCCCGATCAGCACCGGGCTCTGTGCCGGCGCCACGCCCAGGGCGCGGGCCTGCGGGCTGATGTGCACCATGGCCACGAACAGGCCGATGGACGCCAGGAAGATCGACGCGAAATACCACCAGAAGCGGGCGCTGCGCAAAGCCTGCGGACGCGTCAGGCCGACAGCCGCCACCTGCGCGGCCGCAGGGGCGTCCAGTGCGTCGCCGTCGGGCCGCTGGCCCGCATCGGCAGGCTGCCCGAGCAACTGCGACGCGGCGCCGAGGCCGAGCACCGCCACGCCCAGGGCGAACCACTGCAGGGTGGCGCGCCAGTCGTAGTGCTGCAGCAGCGCGCCGGCCAGCACGGGGCCGACGAGCGTGCCGAGGCCCGTGCCCGCCAGCGCCAGGCCGGAGGCGCGGCTGCGCTGGCGCACGAACCAGCGCTGCACCACGGTGATGGCCGGGATGTAGACCAGCCCCACGCCCAGGCCGACGAAGGCGCAGAACAGGGCCATCAACGCTGGCAGGCTGGTCGCCAGGCTGGCCAGCGCCAGGCCGAGTGACAGCAGGGCGATGCCGGCGCCGACGATCCGGCGCGCGGAGAAGCGGTCGGCCAGCGCGCCCGAGACCAGGCCCATGAGGTAGTAGACGAAGGCCGTGCCCGAGAACACCGCGGAGACGGAAAACCGGTCGGCCTGGAAGGTCTGCTGCAATGCTTCGAAGAACGCGCCGTATGCGTACGTGGCGCCGAAGATCAGCGCGAACAGCACATGGGTGGCGGCCACCATGGTCCAGCCACGGAAGGCGGGAAGGGTTTGGGTCGCGGGCATGTGGCGCGGCCTGTTCAAACGGATGCGCCGCAGGCGCTGGGCGCACTGGCAGAGGCGATCCGGCCCTGGCGCACGATGGCGCGCACCGGCCGCTGGCCGAACCAGTAGGCGAGTTCCGCGGCCTCCTGCAAGTCCCACAGCACGAAGTTCGCCGGGCGGTCCACGCCGAGCGCGCCATGCGTGTCCTGCAGCCCCAGCGCCCGCGCCGCATGCCGCGTCACGCCCGCCAGCGCCTCGGGCACCGTCAGCCTGAACAGCGTACAGGCCATGTTGACCATCAGGAGCAAGGACAGGGCCGGCGAGGTGCCGGGGTTGTGGTCGGTGGAGACGGCCATCGGCACGCCGGCGGCCCGCAGCTCTTGAATAGGCGGCAGGTGCGTGTCGCGCAGCGTGTAGTAGGCGCCGGGTAGCAGCACCGCCACGGTGCCGGCGGCGCGCATGGCCTCGATGCCGGCGGGCGACAGGTGTTCGATGTGGTCGCACGACAGCGCGCCGTAACGCGCCGCCAGCGCCGCGCCGCCCATGTCGCTGAGCTGTTCGGCGTGCAGCTTCACCGGCAGGCCCAGCGCCTGCGCGGCCCGGAAGACCTGCTCGGTCTCGGCGAGCGAAAAAGCGATGCGTTCGCAGAAAACGTCCACCGCATCGACCAGGCCTTCGGCGGCGAGCGCGGGCAGCATCTCCTGGCAGACGAGGTCGATGTAGGCCTGGCTGCGGCCGGTGTATTCGGGCGGCAGCGCGTGCGCGCCGAGGAAGGTGGTGCGCACCGTCACGCCATGGGCCTCGCCCAGGCGCCGCGCCACGCGCAGCTGCTTGCGTTCGTGCGCCAGGGCCAGGCCGTAGCCGGACTTGATCTCGATGGCGCACACGCCTTCGGCCAGCAGATTCTCGAGCCGCCGGCTGGCGCTGGCGAAGAGTTCGTCCTCGCTGGCCTCGCGGGTGGCGCGCACGCTGGCCACGATGCCGCCACCGGCCTGGGCCACCTCTTCGTAGCTGGCGCCGGCCAGCCGCATGGCGAACTCGTTGGCACGCTGGCCGCCGTAGACCAGGTGGGTGTGGCAATCGACCAGGCCCGGCGTGACCAGGGCACCGCCGCCGTCGAAGCGCGGGAGCGCCTGCAGGTCGGCGGGCAGGGCGCCGCGTTCCCCGATCCAGCGGATCCGGCCTTGCGTGACGGCGATGGCGGCGTGGGCGCCGGCGGGCAGGTCCACGCCGGAGGCCAGGGCGCCGGGTATGAAGCGAAGGTGCTCCCAGAGGCCGTCGGCGCTGGGGCCGGCGGTGGAAACCATGGAGGCGGTGGAGGCTGTGGTCATCGGTTCACCCGTGGGTTGGTTGCCGCGAACAATCGTCGTTTGCTATTGAATGTGTAGCTGCTTGCGCAGGTATCCATTGCGTCAGAGGCACTTTTTATTCATGAATTTTCACCACCACCAGCAGGGCCCCTGCCTGCTGCGGTGTGGCGCGCCACCGCTGCGGCATGCCGTGCCACCAGGCCCACCAGGCACCGGTGCCGGCCGCGCAGGACAGCGCGGCGCCGTCGGCCTGCAGCTGCCATGCACCGCCCCAGGCCAGCACCAGCCCGTGTTCGGCGGGCACCACATCGGCCGCGCCGCGCAGCACCTGGACGTCGGCCCGCAGCCGGCCGCGCCGCGTCATCACGTTGAAGTCGGTCGAGGGGCCGCCGAGCAGGTCGCAGTCCAGTGCCATGTCGCCCGCGAAGGGAAACGGCACCAGGGGCGTGTCCAGCCGGTGGTCGAGCCCTTGCGGGGTGTGCAGCCGTACGCCGTCGCCGTCGAGCAGCATGATCACCCGGTCCACGCCGGGAAAGGCCGAGAACGGCCCGGCCGCCGCGATGGTGGCGATGCTCACCCGCCAGTCGAAGCCGTCCATGCCCGCGCCGGGCGGCTGGCAGACGATCTCGCGCGTGGTGCCACCGCCGTTCTTCCACGGCGTGGCGGGCAGGTCGGCGATGGCGAAGCGGTGCAGCATGGTCGTTCGGCCTACTTCACTTCACCATCGGCAGCTTCAGCCCTTGCTTCTTCGCCGTGGCGATGGCGATGTCGTAGCCCGCGTCCGCATGGCGCATCACGCCCGAGCCGCTGTCGTTCACCAACACCCGCGCCAGGCGCTCGGCGGCGGCGTCGGTGCCGTCGGCCACGATGACCATGCCCGCGTGCTGCGAGTAGCCCATGCCGACGCCGCCACCGTGGTGCAGGCTGACCCAGGTGGCGCCGCCGGCGGTGTTGATCAGCGCGTTGAGCAGCGGCCAGTCGGAGACGGCGTCAGTGCCGTCCTTCATGGATTCGGTCTCGCGGTTGGGGCTGGCCACCGAGCCGGTGTCCAGGTGGTCGCGGCCAATGACGATCGGCGCCTTGAGTTCGCCGTTCTTCACCATCTCGTTGAAGGCCAGGCCGGCGATGTGGCGCTCGCCTAGACCGAGCCAGCAGATGCGCGCCGGCAGGCCCTGGAAGGCGATGCGGTCACGCGCCATGTCCAGCCAGCGGTGGGTGTGCTTGTTCTCGGGGAACAGTTCCTTGATCTTGGCGTCGGTCTTGTAGATGTCTTCCGGGTCGCCCGACAAGGCTACCCAGCGGAACGGGCCCTTGCCTTCGCAGAACAGCGGGCGGATGTAGGCCGGCACGAAGCCGGGGAAGTCGAACGCGTTCGCCACGCCTTCGTCGAACGCCACCTGGCGGATGTTGTTGCCGTAGTCCACCGTGGGGATGCCCATGGCCTGGAAGTCGAGCATGGCCTGCACGTGCACGGCGCAGCTTTGGGCCGCGGCCTTGGTCAGGGCGGCGTGTTGCGCCGGGTCCTGCTGCGCGGCCTTCCATTGCGCCACGCTCCAGCCGGCGGGCAGGTAGCCGTTGATCAGGTCGTGGGCCGAGGTCTGGTCGGTCACCAGGTCGGGCTTGATGGCGCCAGCCCCACCCGATTTCACGCGGCGCACCAGCTCGGGCACGATCTCGGCCGCGTTGCCGAGCAGGGCGATGGAGACGGCTTCCTTCGCGGCGCAGTGCTGCGCGATCAGCTCCAGTGCGTGGTCGATGTCGCGCGCCTGCTTGTCGACGTAGCGCGTGCGCAGGCGGAAGTCGATGCTGCTCTGCTGGCATTCGATGTTCAGCGACACCGCGCCGGCCAGCGTGGCGGCCAGCGGCTGCGCGCCACCCATGCCGCCGAGGCCGGCGGTCAGGATCCACTTGCCCGCGAGGCTGTTGTTGTAATGCTGGCGGCCGGCCTCGACGAAGGTCTCGAACGTGCCCTGCACGATGCCCTGGCTGCCGATGTAGATCCAGCTGCCGGCCGTCATCTGGCCGTACATGAACAGGCCCTTGCGGTCGAGTTCGTTGAAGTGCTCCCAGTTGGCCCATTTCGGCACGAGGTTGGAATTGGCGATCAGCACGCGCGGCGCGTTGGCGTGGGTCTTGAACACGCCGACCGGCTTGCCCGATTGCACCAGCAGGGATTCGTCGTCTTCGAGCTCGCGCAGGCTGGCCAGGATCTGGTCGAAGCAGGCCCAGTCGCGCGCCGCGCGCCCGATGCCGCCGTAGACCACCAGCGCCTGCGGGTTCTCTGCCACCTCGGGGTCGAGATTGTTCTGGATCATGCGGTAGGCGGCTTCAGTGAGCCAGCTCTTGCAGTGCAGGTCCGTGCCGCGCGGCGCGCGGATCACTCGGGTGGTGTCGATGCGCGGATCGGCGGAGGGGGCGTTCAGAAACTTCTCGGGTGCGTTCATGGTGGCGTCCTTCAGTGAAGAGGGTTGGGAAAGAGGGGCTCAGCCCGGTTGCCGGCGCGCGGAGGCCGTGGGCGCGATGCGGGCGGCGTGGGGCGCTTCGTGCGAGGGGTGGTCCGCGGGAAAAATCATGGTGGCAGGCACTTTCATGGTTTTCTTGGCCAGAGGGTAGTAGGCAAGGCAGGTCACCGCCAGGCTCACGATCCATGACACATCGGCACCGCCCAGCATGATGGCGATCGGGCCCTGGTAGATGGCCTGGTTCAAGAACGGAATCTGCACCACCACCCCCAGGCAATAGCAGCCCAGCGCCACCCAGTTGTAGGCACCATAACGGCCATTACAGTCGTACAGGGCGGGGATGTCGACCTTCTCCTTCGAGATGAGGTAGTAGTCCACCAGGTTCACCGCGCTCCACGGCACGAAGACCGCGAGCAGCAGCAGCACGAAGTTCTTGAAGTTGTTCAGGAAGTCGGCACTGGCCAGCCAGGCGAACAGCACGGAGAGTGCGACGAATCCCACGATGTACAGCACGCGTGCCATGGGGGAAATCTTCGTCTTCTGATTGAACGCGCTGACCGTGGTCAGAATGGTCATGAAGCCGCCGTAGGCGTTGAGGCAGTTCACCGTGAGCTTGCCGGTCACGATCACGAGGTAGATCACCACGGCCAGGTTCGGGCCGGCCAGGTCGCCCATGAAGCCGACCTGGTTCTTGATGAAGTTGCCGCCGACGGCCGCCACCAGCACCCCCAGGGTCATGGCGATCTGGGCGCCGGAGACGGTACCCAGGAAGGTCGACCAGAAAGTGGCGGCGGTGGAGGTCCGCGATGGAAGGTAGCGCGAGTAGTCGGCCACATAGGGGGCATAGGTCATCTGCCAGCCTGCCGACAGCGCGATGGTCAGCAGCAGCGAGGACACCGAGAACGGCTTCTGGCCGAACGCGCCGGCCACGTCGTATTGCGAGAACAGCTGCACCGCGAGATACAGGAAGCCCAGCATGCCGATCACCGTCGAGACGCGGCCCATGACGTGGATCAACCGGTAGCCAACGACGGCCACGATGGCGGTCATCGCACCGAAGATCACCATGCCGACTTCGGGCGCGCTGGCACCCAGCATGCGGTTGATGGCCTGGCCCGACAGCACCGTGCCGGTGGCGGCGAAACCCAGGTACATCAGCACCACCATCAACAGCGGCACCGATGCCCCCTTGACGCCGAACTGCACACGGCTGGAAATCATCTGCGGCAGGCCCAGGCGCGGGCCTTGCGCCGAATGCAGCGCCATCACGATGCCGCCGAGCAGGTTGCCGATCAGGAGGCCGATGATGGCCGTCAGGGCTTCGGCCCCGAACACGATGGCGAGAGCGCCATCGACCACGGCCGTGATCTGCATGTTCGCGCCGAACCAGAGCGTGAACTGGCTGCCCGGCGTGCCGTGGCGCTCGCGCTCGGGAACCATGTCGATGGTCCGGGTTTCCAGAACCCCCTGGGACGTGTTTGGATCGGTGTTCATAGGTGTTGTCTCACTCCATGTCGTTTCACGCCAAGTCGCCCAGACCGGTTTCCCTTCCGACCCTGGGGGTGCGGTTTTTCATGGGGGACATGTCGAGGTTGACCATACAACATCCTGGCATTTTTTATAAGTTGTATATACCAATTATGGGTAACACTTGAGATAACGTCAACCGCTCAAACAACGCGATCCCTTCGTACAAACCCTATGGTCCATCCCGCTTCCCCCATGGCTGCCGTGCCGGCGTTCCAGCGCATCAAGGACCATGTGCTGCAACAGATCCAGTCGGGAAAATGGCAGGAGGGCGAGGCCATTCCGAGTGAAGCGGCGCTGGCGCTGCAGTTCGACGTGTCGCGCATGACGGTGAACCGGGCGTTGCGCGAGCTGACGGCCGAGCAGACGCTGGTGCGTGTGCAGGGCTCGGGCACCTTCGTGGCCCAGCGGAAGTACCAGGCTACGCTGGTGCAGCTGCGCAACATCGCCGACGAGATCGCGGCGCGCGGCCACGTACACCGCGGCGAGCTGCAGCGGCTGGAGCGCTGCCGGGCCGACGCGGTGCTGGCCAGTCAGTTCGCGCTGCCGGCCCAGCAGCCGCTGTTCCACTCGGTGGTTGTGCATTTCGAGAACGGCCTGCCGATCCAGCTCGAAGACCGCTACGTGAATCCGGCCGTGGCGCCCGACTATCTGGCGCAGGACTTCGCGAGCCAGACGCCGAACGCCTACCTGATGCGTGTGGCGCCGCTGCAGGGTGTGCACTTCTCGATCGAGGCCTGCATGGCGCCGCCCGAAACCGCCGAGCTGCTGCACATGGCGCCCATGGAGCCCGCGCTGGTGCTGCGCCGGCGCACGCTGTCGCAGGGCCAGGTGGCATCGGTGTCGGCGTTGTGGCATCCGGCTTCCCGTTACCAGTTCACGGGCAGCTTCTGAGCGGCAGCGCTCAGCCGGCGTGGCTGGGCAGCAGCGTCTGCAGTGCGGCCGGCAAGGCCGCGCCCAGTGCCCACTGGCGCATGGCTTCGATGTCGGGCGCAAGGTAGCGGTCGCGTTCCAGGTAGGCGACCTGGCTGCGGATGCGTGCGAACTCGGCCTCGACCAACGGCGAGGACAGCAGGGTCTGGCCCCCTGCGCCGCGCTTGAGCTCGATGCCCTGGGCCGCGCACATGGCCTCGATGCCGATCACCACGGCCGTGTTGTCGACCATGGCGCCGAGCCGGCGCGCGGCGTAGGTCGCCATGGACACGTGGTCTTCCTGGTTGGCCGAGGTCGGCAGGCTGTCCACGCTGGCCGGGTGCGCGAGCGACTTGTTCTCCGACGCCAGCGCCGCGGCCGTGACCTGCGCGATCATGAAGCCGGAATTGAGGCCACCATCGTGCACCAGGAACGGCGGCAGGCCCGACAGCCCGGTGTCCAGCAGCAGCGCGATGCGACGCTCGGCGATGGCGCCGATCTCCGAGACCGCCAGCGCGATGATGTCGGCCGCGAACGCCACCGGCTCGGCATGGAAGTTGCCGCCAGAGATCACCTCGCCCGTGTCGGTGAAGACCAGCGGGTTGTCCGACGCGGCGTTGGCCTCGGTCACCAGCACGCGCGCGGCGTGCACCAGGTTGTCCAGGCAGGCGCCCATGACCTGGGGAATGCAGCGCACCGAGTACGGGTCCTGGACCCGGCCGCAGTCGGCATGCGAGGGCACGATCTGGCTGCCGTCCAGCAGGGCGCGCACGGCGGCGGCCACGGCGATCTGGCCCGGCTGGCCGCGCGCGGCATGGATGCGCGCATCGAAGGGCTTGATGGAGCCCTGGATCGCTTCGAGCGACAGCGCGCCCGACATCAGCGCCGACGCGAACACGTTCTCGGCACCGAACAGGCCGGCCAGCGCAAGTGCGGTCGACACCTGCGTGCCGTTCAGCAGGGCCAGGCCTTCCTTGGGACCAAGTACGAAGGGTTCCAGGCCCACGGCGCGCATGGCCTCGGCGCCGCTCACCGTCCGGCCGTCGGCCAGGGTGGCCTGGCCCTCGCCGATCAGCACGCAGGCCATGTGGGCCAGCGGCGCCAGGTCGCCCGAGGCACCGACCGAGCCCTTGCACGGGATGCGCGGCGTGACGCCGGCATTGAACAGCGCCAGCAGTGCATCGACCAGCGCCGGCCGCACACCCGAATGGCCGCGCGCCAGGCTCACGGCCTTGGTCGCCAGCACCAGGCGCACCACGGCCGCGTCCAGCGGCTCCCCGGTGCCCACGCTGTGCGACAGCACCAGGTTGCGCTGCAGGTCGGCCAGGTGGTCGTTGCCGATGCGCGTGCTGGCCAGCTTGCCGAAGCCGGTGTTGATGCCGTAGACCACCTCGTCGTTGTCGACGATGTGCTGCACCGTGGCGCGGGCGGCGTCCATGGCGGGCGCGGTGGCGGGGTCCAGGGCCAGCGTGATGCCGCCGGCATGGACGCGGCGCAGGAGGGCCAGGTTGACGTGGCCGGGGTGCAGGGTCTGGGTGGTTGTGATCATGTCTAGTCCTGTATATACAAGTTGTCTTGTCGAGATGATAGAAGAGCTTTTCGGCCGGGTCAACAGTGTCGGGTCGTCAACCCGCGACGGTGTTGCCGTCGGTGCGGAACCGACTGCCCAACCGGTAGCGCATGCCGGGGTGCAGGCAGCGGACGATGGTGATCGGGGTTTCGCGCGCCCAGGTGCGGCGCGTGAGCAGCAGGCAGGGCTGGGTCGGGTCCATCTGCAGCAGTTCGGCCTGCTCGCGCGTGGGCAGCACGGCGTCGACCACATGCTCCATCTGGTCGAGCAGCACGGTGCGGATCAGGAAGTCCGTGGGCTGTTCCTTCAAGAAGTCCTGTTGCGCGAAAGTCGGCACCATGCGCGGGCTGACGTAGCGGTCCTCGAGTTGCATCGGCACGCCGTCCTCGAGGTGCACGCACACCGAGTGGAAGACCGACTCCCCGGTGTCCAGGCCCAACGCGGTGGCCACGTCGAGCGAGGCCGAGATGCGCTCCACCGTGATCACCTTGCACTGGTAGTCGTGGCCACGGCGGCGGATGTCCTCGGCCAAGCTCACGATCTGCAGCAGGTTGGCCTGCGGTTTCTCGTCGGCCACGAAGCTGCCCACGCCGGCGATGCGCCTGATGCGGCCCTGCTCCACAAGTTCGCGCAGCGCGCGGTTCACCGTCATGCGCGACATGCCGAACTGCACCACCAGGTCGTTTTCCGACGGCAGGCGGTCGCCGGCCTTCCAGGTGCCGTCCTGGATCTTGCCCGCGATGAAGTCCTTGATCTGCTGGTACAGCGCGACGTTGGACGGCGGCGCCGTCTCCACGGCGGCCGTCCCGGCACGGGCGGCGGTGCGTACGATTTGCAGGCGTGAAGGCATGGGGGCGGGTTTCCGGTGGAAGGGAGGGCGGTCGGTGAAGCGGGTCAGTGTTCCGCCGCGGCCATGGACTCGGCGCGGATTTCTTCCGTCAGCCGTGCCTTGAGGTCCATGAATTCCGGCGAAGTCTTGATCGTATAGTGCCGCGGGTGCGGCAGGTTCACCGCGATGTCGGACTTGATGCGCCCCGGCCGCGCGCTGAACACGGCCACGCGGTTGGCCATGAAGATGGCTTCGTCGATGTCGTGCGTGACGAACAGCACGGTCTTGCGCGCCAATTCCCAGATGCCGAGCAGCAGCTCCTGCATCAGCACGCGGGTCTGGTTGTCCAGCGCGCCGAAGGGCTCGTCAAGCAACAGGATCTTCGGGTCGTTGGCCAGCGCGCGGGCGATGGCCGTGCGCTGCTGCATGCCGCCGGAGAGCTGTTTCGGAAAGTGGTTCTCGAAGCCGCGCAGCCCGACCTTGGCCATGAAGTAGTCGCTGCGTTCCTTCTGCTGCGCCTCGCCCATGCCGCGCTCGCGCAGGCCGAAGCGGATGTTCTGCGCGATGGTGAGCCAGGGAAACAGCGTGTAGCTCTGGAACACCATGCCGCGGTCGGCGCCCGGGCCGTCGACGGGGCGGCCGTCCAGGAGCACGCGCCCGGTGCTGGTGTGCTCCAGCCCGGCGACGATGCGCAGCAGCGTGGACTTGCCGCAGCCCGAGGGGCCGAGGATGGTGACGAAATCGTTGTCGTTGACGTTGAAATCCACCGGCAGCAGCGCCTGGGTGCGCTGGCCCTTGGCGGTTTCGAAAACGCGGGACACGCCCTGAATGGACAGTTGGCTCATCAGATGGAACTCCAGGCGAAGAGTTTGCGGTTGAGGGCCTTGAACGCGAGGTCCGAGACCAGGCCGATCAGGCCGATGACGATGATGCCGAAGATGATCTGCCCGGTGTTGAGCAGCGCCTGGCTGTCGGTGATCATGTGGCCGATGCCGCTGCTTGATCCGATCAGCTCGGCCACGATCACGTAGGTCCAGGCCCAGCCGAGCACGAGGCGCAGCGTCTCGGCGATGCCGGGGGCCGCGCCGGGAATCAGCACGCGGCGGATGATGCCCTGGTCGCTCGCGCCCAGGGTGTAGGCGGCCTCCACCAGGTCGCGCCGCGCGCTGCCCACCGTCACCGCGACCATCAGCGTCACCTGGAAGAACGAGCCGATGAAGATCACCAGGATCTTCTGCATCTCGCCGATGCCGGCCCACAGGATCAACAGCGGAATGAAGGCCGAGGCCGGCAGGTAGCGGCAGAAGGAAACGAAGGGCTCGAAGAAGGCCTCGACCCCCTTGTACGCGCCCATCGCGATGCCCAGCGGCACCGCGATCACGCTGGCCAGCACGAAGCCGCCGAGCACACGCCACACCGTCATGCCGATGTCGTGGATGAAGTTGTACTCGGTGAACAGCAGCCAACCCTCGCGCGCCATGGTCAGCGGGCTGGCCAGGAAGGTGGGGGAGACGAAGCCGCCGAGCGTGAAGATCGCCCAGACCAGCACGAACAGAACGAAGAAGCCGAGGCCCAGCAGCCAGCGGGTGTTGGCGGCCACGGGCTGCAGCGGCGCCAGGTGGCGGCTGCGCCGGCGCTGGGGGGCTTCGGCGAGGTGGGGCGGTACTTGTACGGTGTCCATGACCAGGTGATCCAGAGGGTGGTGCCGAGGGTGGGGCTTACTTGATGAAGCTGTCGTCGAAGGTGACGGCCAGGTTCTCCGGCGCCTTGCGGATCACGCCCGACTCGAGCAGGATCTTCTCGGATTCCTTCATGAACGCGGTGAGCTCGCCGGCGAAGAACTTCTGGTTCGCGGCCTTGTCCTGCCAGCGCAGGTAGGCGGCGGACTTCGCGAACTGCTCGCCGGTCTGCTTCACGGCCGAGCCCATCAGCTCGTTGGACTTGGCGGGGTCGGCCTTGATCATGTCCAGTGCCTGGAAGTAGGAATCGGCCAGCGCCTTGGCGGCCTTGGCATTGGCCTTGAGCCAGGTGGGTGCGCAGCCCACGGTGTCCATCACCATCGGATAGTCGATGGTCGTGGCCAGGATCTTGCCGGCGGCCGGGTTGTCGCGTACCGTGGAGAGGTAGGGCTCGTAGGTCATCGCCGCTTCGTTCTGGCCGGCGACGAAGGCTTGTGCCGCGGCCTGCGGGGCCAGCGTGGTGAGCTTCACGTCCTTGAGCGTCATGCCGTTCTTGTTGAGCATCCAGGCCAGCGCGAAGTAGGGCGACGTGCCGGGCGCGTCCACGCCGATGGTCTTGCCCTTGAGGTCGGCGAAGCCCTTGATGTCGCCGCGCACCACGATGCCGTCGGCGCCGTACGACTTGTCCATCTGGAAGATCTGCACGATGGGCACGCCGTTGGCGTTCCAGGCCACGTGGGTCTCCACCGTGGTGGCCGCGCACTGGATGGCGCCCGCGGCCAGCGCCAGGTGGCGGTCTTTCTGCGGGATGAACTTGATCTCGACGTCGAGCCCGTTCTTCTTGAAGATGCCGGCCTTGTCGGCGAGGGACAGCGGCGCGAAGCCGGTCCAGCCCGAGATGCCCAGCACGACCTTCGTGTCCTGCGCGTGCGCGCCCGTGGACAGGCTTGCCACGCACGCACCCAGCGCCATCAGCGCAGCCAATCTTTTGACGGTATTACCCATTGCCAACTCCAAGTGTTCGGAAAAAATGAGGGAAATTCGGACGCCATGCCCAGCAAAAAATCTGTGCAAGCGGCCATTTTTGGCCGGCGAATATGTACATGTATATACAGGATAACCCTGGCCTTAGCGGTTGAAATGGTGCCAAATCACCAAGCTGGGGCTAATGGTTGCGCAAAATGGTGCAAATCATGCAGCGCATTCGCGACGATTTGTCTATACAGGCTGCTGGCGCGCCGGTTGTGACATGGATTGCAAACTTCGGGCCATGTCAGTGGCGCCCGGCCGCCCGTAGGCACCGACGCGCACCCTCGGGGGGGCAGCACCATTCCAAGCATGGAGCGAAGCGATGGGCGTGGGGGGTGTTTCATTTCCGCCGGCCGCGGCGGAACGCTCAAACGGCCGCCGCCAGGCTCAAGGCCACGGCCTCGGCGACCTTGATGCCGTCCACGCCGGCCGACAGGATGCCACCGGCGTAGCTCGCGCCTTCACCCGCGGGATACAGGCCGCGCGTGTTGAGGCTCTGGAAGTCGTCGCCGCGGCTGATTTTCAGCGGCGAAGAAGTGCGGGTTTCCACGCCGGTCAGCACCGCATCGGCCAGGTCGAAGCCTTTGATCTTGCGGCCGAACACCGGCAGGGCTTCGCGGATCGCGGCGATGGCATAGGCCGGCAACGCGGTCGACAGGTCGCCCAGGCGCACGCCGGGTTTGTAGGACGGCTCCACCGCGCCGAGCGTGGTGGAGGCGCGGTTCGCGATGAAGTCGCCCACGAGCTGGCCCGGCGCCTCGTAGGTGCTGCCGCCGAGCACATAGGCGTTGGATTCGAGCTGGCGCTGCAGTGCGATGCCGGCCAGCGGATGGTAGCCCTGGCCCGGCGGCAGCGCGGTGCCGACGTCGTCACCGATGGCGGCGCGCAGCGCAGCGGCGTCCTTGGGAAAGTCTTCGGGCGTGATGCCGACCACGATGCCCGCATTGGCGTTGCGCTCGTTGCGTGAATACTGGCTCATGCCGTTGGTCACCACGCGGCCCGGCTCGCTGGTGGCAGCGACCACCGTGCCGCCGGGGCACATGCAGAAGCTGTAGACCGAACGGCCGCGTCCCTCACCATGTTGCGCATGGTGCACCAGCTTGTAGTCGGCGGCGCCCAGCAGCGGATGGCCCGCATGCCGGCCCCAGCGCGCGCGGTCGATCAGGCCCTGCGGGTGTTCGATGCGAAAGCCGATGGAGAACGGCTTGGCTTCGAGGTACACGCCGCGCGCGTGCAGCATGGCGAAGGTGTCGCGCGAACTGTGGCCCAGCGCCAGCACCAGGTGCGTCACCGGGATCGTGTAGCTCTGCCCCGTGGCCTGGTCGAGGACGGTCGCGCCCCGCAACTGGCCGTCTTCGATCGCCAGGTCGGTCACGCGCTGCTGGAAGCGGATCTCGCCACCGAGCGCAATGATCTGCTCGCGCATGTGCTCCACCACCTTGACCAGCTTGAAGGTGCCGATGTGCGGATGGGCGGCCACGAGGATCTCCTCGGGCGCGCCGGCCTTCACGAATTCGGTCATCACCGTGCGGCCCAGGTGGCGCGGATCCTTGATCTGGCTGTAGAGCTTGCCGTCGGAAAACGTGCCCGCGCCGCCTTCGCCGAACTGCACGTTCGATTCGGGATGCAGCTCGCTCTTTCGCCACAGGCCCCAGGTGTCCTTGGTGCGCTCGCGCACCGTCTTGCCGCGCTCGAGCACGATCGGCCGGAAGCCCATCTTGGCCAGCATCAGCGCTGCGAAGATGCCGCACGGGCCGAAGCCGACGACCACCGGCCGCAGGGGCAGCAGCGCCGGGGCTTGCGCCGGGGCGTTGTACGTCATGTCCGGCGCGGGGCGGATGTGCGGGTGGCCGGCGTGCCTGGCGAGCAGTTCGGCCTCCAGCGCCGCATCGAGCGCCACGTCGACGATGTAGACCTGCAGCAGATCGGCCTTGCGCGCGTCGAAGCTGCGCTTGAAGATCTGGAAGGACTGGAACTGCGCGGCCGTCACGCCGAGCGTCTGGGCGGCAAGTTCGGGCAGCGCGGCGTCGGCGTGCTCGAGGGGGAGCTTGAGTTCGGAGATGCGGATCATGGGGCCTCGGGGCTTGTGTTTATCAAGCAAGGGGTGGGATTTTACGGGAGCGCGCGCCGAGGAGGCGGTGGCGGTCGGCGGCTCAGATGGTCTGCGGGTCCACGTCCACCGCCCAGCGCACCATGCCCTTGGCCTCCGGTGCCGACCGTGTCGCGCGCAGCACGTCCTGCCACGCCGCCAGGAACTTCTGCAGCGCGCCGCGCGAGGGGCTCTCCAGCAGCATCTGCGCACGCTCGATGTTGGCCACGCGCTGGATGGTCATCGGCACGGCCGGGTAAAGGGTGACGTGTTCGGCGCCGGGCAGGGGTTCGGCGGCGGCGCTGGCCAGCGTGAGGAAGGCCTGGGCGGCTTCCTGCGTGCGGGCCTCGGCGCGCACCAGCGCCTGGAAGCTGAACGGCGGCATGCCGGCGGTGAGGCGCTCGGCGATCTGGCCCTCGGCGAACCTCGGGTAATCGTGGCGCTGCAGCGCGGCGAACAGCGGATGCTGCGGGTGCGAGGTCTGCACCCACATCTCGCTGGCCGCGCTGTGGGCCGCGTCGCGCCCGGCCCGGCCTCCGGCCTGCATCAACAGGCTGAACAGCCGCTCCGGCGCGCGGAAGTCGCTGGAGAACAGCGCGCCGTCGGGGTTGATCGCGGCCACCAGCGTGATGCGGCGGAAGTCGTGCCCCTTGGCGATCATCTGGGTACCGACCAGCACGTCCACCTCGCCGCTGTGCACCTGCGCCAGCTGCGATTCGAGTGCGCCCTTGAGCTTGGTGCTGTCCGCGTCGATGCGCGCGATGCGCACCGCGCCGCCGCCGGGCCGCTCCACGCCGGCCAGCAGTTCGGCCAGGTGCTCCTCCAGCCGTTCGGTGCCACGGCCGATCGGTGCGATGTCGGGGTCGCCGCAATTCGGGCAGGCGCGCGGCACGCGTTCGGCAAAGCCGCAGTGGTGGCAGCGCAGGCTGCGGTCGATCTTGTGGAACACCCGGAACGCGCTGCAGTTCGGGCATTCGCTCTTCCAGTCGCAACTGCTGCACGACAGCACCGGCGCGTAGCCACGCCGGTTCAGGAACACCATGCTTTGCTCGCCGCGTGCGATGCGTTGCCGGATGGCGTCGACGAGCTGCGGTGAAAACACCGTCTTGCGCTGCTGCAGGTTCATGTCGACCAGCCGCACCCGAGGCAGCGCACCGGCGCCGATACGCGAGGGCATGGCCAGCCGCACGTAACGCCCACCCTCGGCCGCCGGGCGGCTGTGGTGCCAGCTCTCCAGGGACGGCGTGGCCGAACCCAGCAGCACGCGGCAATGCACCTGGTCCACCGCTGCGCCGGGCCCGGCCAGGCTGTTTTCGAGCTGGCTGCGGTACACCGCGAGGTCGCGCGCCGAGTAGCGTGCGCCTTCTTGCTGCTTGTAGCTCGGGTCGTGTTCCTCGTCGACCACGATCAGCCTGAGGCGCGGCAGCGAGGCGAAAACCGCCATGCGCGTGCCGAGCACGATGCGTGCGCCGCCCTGCAGCGGTCCGTGGTGGGCCGAGAGCCAGCTCCTGAGCCGTTGCGGCGGCGTCATGCCGCTGTGCATCGCCACCACCGCTGCGGCGCCGAAACGGGGTTCGAAACGCGCGCGAAAGCGTGCTTCGAGCTGCGGCGTGAGGTTGATCTCCGGCACCATGACCAGGGCCTGCGCGGCAGGGTCGGCTTCCAGCAGGCGCTGCGCCGCCTGCAGGTAGACCTCGGTCTTGCCGCTGCCGGTGGCACCGAACAGCAGGAACGGGCCGGCCTGGGCATGGAGTGCGGCGAGCACGCCCGCCTGTTCGGCGCTCAGTGTCGCGGCGTTGATCGCGGAGTTGGCGTCGGCCTGCGACGGGGGCACGGCACGCTTGAGCCGGCGGCCCAGCTGCATGGCGCTCAGGTCGCGCAATTGCGGCGGCAGTGCGGCCAGCGCCACCTCGCCGACCGCGCGCTGGTAGTACGCCGCCGCGAACTGCACCAGCCGGCGCCAGGCCGCGCTCAGAGGTGCGATGCCGTCGAGCACGCCGGCCACGGCGCGTAACTCGCCGGTATGGGCCGCGATCTCCGGCCTGGCGTTCGCCGGGTCCCAGACCACCCCCAGCGTCTCCCGCTTGCCCAGCGGCACCCGCACCAGGCTGCCGGGCGCCAGCGGCGTGTCGCTCAGGTAGGTGAGCGGCCCGGCCACCGCGCTGTGCGCCGGGGTCTGGACCATGATGGAAACCGTGTGGGACATGGAGGGTTCAGGAGGGACGGGATGTGGCGGCGTGGGTGCGCAGAGGTCAGACGCCTGTTCCGAATCTGACCGTCAGTTGGCCGGTTTTGTTGATGTGAACTTGCGAAACCGCCCTTAAGTCATTGATTTGAATGTGAAATAGTTGGCATCCAGAGTTTCTGTGGATAACTTTGTTGATATCAGGGCCGGAGCATCGCCGAAGCCTTGTAAATCAAGGGTTTGCTTGGAATGCCTGCAAAAAAAGCAAATTTGCAATCCCTTATGAATCAACGACTTGCGATCGCTATTGGTTTTGTAGCAACACTCATGGCGCCAACTCCCCAAGACGCCGTGGCCCCCTGGATTTTGTGCATAAGTAAGACGGTGCGACGCGGTTTTTGGCCCGAAAGGTGGTATACGGCCGCTGTAAGCGAGGTTGTATGACCTCTCGGGCACCGCCTGCCCCGTTGATTCAGGCCCTGATGCGCCTGGAGGCCGCATGCACCGCCTCGACCAGCGCCGACACGTGCTCCGGCGGGGTGTACTGGCTGATGCCGTGGCCCAGGTTGAAGATGTGCGTCGGCCCCACGCCTGCGCCCTGGTGCGGCTTGCCGAAGCTCTGCACCACCTTGTCCACCTCGGCCACGATCTGCGCGGGCGGCGCGAACAGCACGTTCGGATCGATGTTGCCCTGCAGCGCCTTGCCCGGCGCCATACCCAAAGGATCGACCGCGCCGCCGACCTGTGCGCGCGCGCGCGCCAGGTTCACCGTCCAGTCCAGGCCCAGCACCTCGCAGTCGAGCCCGGCCATTTCTTCGAGCCACAGGCCGCCGCCTTTGGTGAACACCAGGCGCGGAATGCGCTGGCCGTTGTGTTCGGTCTTGAGCTGGCGCAGCACCTGCTGCGTATAGGCCATGCTGAAGGCCTGGAAAGCGCCATCGGCCAGCACGCCGCCCCAGCTGTCGAAGATCATCACGGCCTGCGCGCCGGCCTCGATCTGCGCATTCAGGTAGGCCGCCACCGCGTCGGCGTTGACCTGCAGCATCCGGTGCATCAGGTCCGGCCGGCTGTAGAGCATGCTTTTCACCAGGCGGTAGTCGTCCGAGCCCTTGCCTTCGACCATGTAGCAGGCCAGCGTCCACGGGCTGCCCGAGAAGCCGATCAGCGGCACGCGGCCGTTCAGCGCACGGCGGATGGACGTGACGGCGTCGAACACGTAGCGCAACTTGTCCAGGTCGGGCACGCGCAACGCCGCCACGGCGGCTTCGTCGCGCACCGGCGAGGCGAAGCGCGGCCCTTCGCCTTGCGCGAAGCTCAGGCCCAGGCCCATGGCGTCGGGCACGGTGAGGATGTCGGAGAACAGGATCGCCGCGTCGAGCTTGTAACGGGCCAGGGGCTGGAGCGTGACTTCCGTGGCGTAGTCGGTGTTGGTCGCCAGACCCATGAAACTGCCCGCCTTGGCGCGCGTGGCCACGTATTCGGGCAGGTAGCGCCCGGCCTGGCGCATCAGCCAGACGGGCGTGTGGTCGGTGGATTGGCGCAGGCAGGCGCGGATGAACGTGTCGTTTTGGAGTGGGGCGAACATGGGGGGATTGTCGCAGGCGGGTGCCGCCCGACGAGGTTCCCCGTCAAATCGGACTTACGAAGCCGATGTCGCCGCCGGATGCCGCAACAACATCCGGTCCAGCGCATTCAGCGTCTCGTACGATTCCGCCAGGTCCGCGAACAGCGCCGCGTTGTCCGGCGCCGCCGCCTGGCCGTGCCAGCCGGCGCGAAACAGGTCGAAGATTTCGCCGAACGAGCGTTGCCCGTCGATCAGTCCCAGCAGCTTGGCGCCGTACCGGCCCGGATTCACCATCATCGACACGCCCGAATGCTGGTGGTTCAGGCGGAACGGCTGGCCGCGGCTGGCGCCGAACACCTTTTCGACCACGGGGCCGGTCAGCGGCTCGTGGAAGTAGAACGGCACCATCTCGGCATCGCCGTACACCGCGGTGCAGGCGGCGCTGCGTGTGAGGTACAGCGAATGGGTGATGATGTTGCCGCCCAGGAGTTCGGCCATCTCGTACTGCTGGCGCAGCGGACGCTGGCGCAGCTCGGCCAGCACGGCCGGCGGCCTGGCGCCGAGCACCATGTGCGGCAGGTAGGGCGAGCGGCCGCGCTGCACATCGGAGAAAGCCAGGTGGAAGCCGTGGCCGCCCGGGCCTTCGCCGAGCCAATCGAACAGTTCGCCGACGCTGTAGGCGCGGTCCTGGGAATGCAGCAGCAGGTCGTAGATGCCGGCGTCGCCCATCTTGTGGTCGTGGTGCAGTTCGCCGCCGCGTGCGAACCAGTTGCCCGGCGGCAGGCTGGCGAGAATGTCCTTGGTGTTGGCGATCTTGCGCGGCGTTGCGGCCGTGTCGCCGTTCACCAGGCGCATCAGCTGCTGCATCTGGTAGACGCCGGTGCGGCCGATGCTGGCATAGACCATCAGGCCGATCACGCCATCGTCCTTCAGCACGCTCAGCAGGGCTTTGAAACCTTCGTCCGGATCGGCCAGATGGTGCAGCACACCGCTGCAGTTGATGTAGTCGAAACGGCCCAGCGCGGGCGCGAGGGCGGGCAGGTTCAGCAGCGAATCGTGCACCCATTCGATGTTGGCCAGGCCGCGGATGGCGGCGCGCTCCTTCGCGATGGCGATGCTGGCCGCGCTCATGTCCAGGTGCACCACGCGTGCGTCGTCGGCCCCGATCGCGCGCAATTGCTCGGCCAGGAAGATCGTGGCGTCACCCGTGCCGCCACCGGCCACCAGGGCCTTGAAGCCATGCCGGAAGGACTGCCGTCCGGCATAGCCGTAGTGGTTGATCATCGGCAGGTCTTCGAGCCAGGTCTGCACCAGGCGTTTGCGGTCGTCCTGCGGGTCGCGCGGCGGATAGGGCAGGGCTTCGTACTGTTCGCGCACCTGGGGCAGGTAGTTGTCTGGCATGGGGGATGGGAAAAGAGGTGGGTCAGCGCACCGGAAGGAACTGGAAGAAGGTGCCGCCGACCAGATTCTGCACGTAACTGATGGCGGCACGGCGGTACTTCTCGGTGACCACCGCCGACAGCAGGTCGAGCCGGCCGATGATCTTGCCGAATTCGCGCTCGTAGCTCAGGTTGCGCTCGCTGGGGTTGATCTCGTCGGCCAGCAGCAGCGGCTGGCCGTTCGCCGCGCGGCGCGTGCCGAGCAGCCACACGGCGGCCTCGACGTTGCGCGCCGCGTTGTAGAGGTGCTGCGCGTCCAGGCCGTCGATCAGGTAGAACACCGTCTTGTCGCCATGCGCGGCGATCAGCATGTCGGCATTGGCGATCACGAAGGCGGCCACGCGGTCGCCCTTGAAGTCGGGGCTGAGCGCGAGCGACAGGGCCTTGATGTCGCGCTGGCCCTGCAGGCCCGGCCAGGGCGTGCGCGATTCGATGGCCGTGCGCACCTGGCCCACCGCGTCCTCGCGGCTGGTGTTGCCGGTCTTGCGCCATTCGGCGGGATTGCGCCGGTACAGCTTGTCGGCCAGGCGCAGCAGCGCGTCGAGGTTTTCCTTCATGCCGATGGTGGCCATGCGGTTCACGTCGGACTGCGCCAGTTCGCCGGAAGTCACCGGCGCCGATTTCGCCTCCCCGTGCGGCGCGGGTGTGGGTTCGAAGGCGGAGCAGGCGGCCAGCAGGCCGGCCACGCCGAGCATGGCGGCCCGGGCCGCGGTCCGCCGCATCGGGCCGTTCACGGGATTCAACGCGGCGCCAGCAGACCGCGGGCGGTCAGCACGCCGTGTTCGATCTTCATGCACTTGTTCTGCACCACGCGCAGGCCGGCCGCGCTGGCCTTGCGCGCCGCCGCGGCATGGCTCACCCCCAGCTGCATCCACACGGCCTTGGCGCCGATGGCGATGGCCTCGTCGACGAGGGCCGGCATGTTGGCGCTCTGACGGAAGCAGTCGACCACCTCGACCCGGTGTTCGCGCGCCGCCTCGGTCAGCGAAGGGAACACCGTTTCGCCGAGGATTTCCGGCACGCCCGCCTCAGGGTTCACCGGCAGGATGCGGTAACCGTAGGACTGCAGGGCGCGCGCCACGGCATGGCTGTCGCGGTTCGGGTCGGGCGACAGGCCGACCACGGCGATGTTGCGCGCATGGGTCAGGATCTGGCGGATGGCGTCGGCTTCGTTCATGGGCCGGAGTTTAGGTTCAGATCGGCGCGAAAAAGCCCGGGAAAAGTCTTGTAACGCCCGCTCGCGCCGGGATGGGCTTATTCACCTTTGCGGGCGTTGTCTCAGGCGAAATGATCGAACGAGGCGTAAGTTTCATCGAGCAATCGGCCTCGCGCATCGACGAGCCGCAAGCCCGGCTCGGGCTCGATCCGGCCGATGCGCGTCACCGCGGTCTGCGTGAGCCTGGCGGCGGCCATCACCGCTTCGCGGGCAGAAGGCGGGGCGGTGAAGGCCAGTTCGTAGTCGTCGCCGCCGGCCAGCACGAAGGCCAGGCGTTGATTCAAGGAAAAAGTGCCTGGCGCGCCCAAGGAATCTGCGCAGGATGCTATGAGATCAATAGCAATCGAGGTGTCGATGCACGCACCCACGCCGGACGCCGCGAGCACATGGCCGAGGTCACCGAGCAGGCCGTCGCTCACATCCACCGCCGCCGTGGCGATGCCGCGCAGCGCCTGGCCCAGCGCGACGCGCGGCGTGGGTTGTTCCATGCGCTGCCGGGCCTGGGCGAATACGGCTTCGGGCACCGACAGGTTGCCGCGGAACACCTCGAGCGCGAGCCGCGCGTCGCCCAGCGTGCCGCTCGCGTAGAGGTCGTCGCCCGCGCGCGCGCCGGAACGCAGCAGCGCCTGGCTGCGGCCGGCCACGACCGGGACTTCGCCGAACACGGTGATGCAGATGTTGAGCGGCCCGCGCGTGGTATCGCCGCCCACGAGTTCGCAGCCGTGGGCATCGGCCAGCGCCAGCAGGCCGCGCGAGAACGGTTCGAGCCAGGCGGGGTCGGCCTGCGGCAAGGACAGCGCCAGCGTGAAGGCCAGCGGCTCGGCACCGCAGGCGGCCAGGTCGCTGAGGTTCACGGCCAGCGCCTTGTGGCCGAGGAAGGCCGGGTTCACGGTGGACAGGAAATGCCGGCCCTCGACCAGCATGTCGCTCGAGATGGCAAGCTGCGTGCCGGGCCGCGGCTGCAGCAACGCGCAGTCGTCGCCCACGCCGAGTGCGGCGCGCTGCGGTTTGCGTGTGAAATACCGCGCGATCAGATCGAACTCGCCCATCCTGGTTTTCCTTCCGTTGAAGGGGCGAAGTGTAGTGACCGCCGCGGTCGTTCAGCGCCGCAGGTTGACGAGCACGATGCCGGCGAGCACCAGCACCGCACCGGCGACGAACTGCGGCTCCAGCCGTTCGCCGAGGAACAACACGCCGAAGCTCACGCCGAACAGTGGCGTGAGGAAGGAAAACGCGGACAGCCGCGAGGCGAGATAACGCCGCAGCAGCCAGAACCAGGCCAGGAAACTCGCGAAGGCCACCACCAGCGACTGGAAGGCCAGGTTGGCCCAGACCAGGCCGTCCATCGGCGCCATGTGGGCCATTGGCCGCGCGCCCTGCAGCAGCGGGCCGGCCACGAGCATCGACACGGCGGCCACGCCGAGCTGGTACATCAGCGTCTGCGAAGCCGGCGCCTCCGACAGGCTGCTGGCGCGGATCACCAGCGTGGTCGCGGCCCAGAGCATGCCGGCGCCAATGCCGAGCGCATCGCCGATCAGCATGCGCGTGGTGGCCTCGCCGCCGAACAGGCCCGTGGAGAACACCACCGCGACGCCGGCGAACGCCATCAGCACGCCCAACCATTGGCGCGGCACCAGCCGTTCGCCGGCCACGCGCCAATGCAGCGCGAGCGCGGTGAAGATCGGCGCGGTGTAGAGGAACACCACCATGTGCGAGGCGCTGGTGTAGAGCAGGCCGATGGCGGCCAGCAGGAATTCGCCGGCGAACAGCAGGCCGGCGAGCAGGCCGGGCTTCAGGCGGCCGTCGCGCAGGGAAAAGCCCTCGCGCCGCCAGGCCATGAGCGCACCCAGCATCAGCGCGGCGACGAGGGAGCGGATGCCGATCTGCGTCACGGGGTGCAATGCGGATGCCGCCGATTTGATGGCGACCTGCTGCAGGCCCCAGCAGGCGCACAGCAGCACCATGAGGCCGATGGCGGAGGCGTCGAGCGATTTGCGCAGCATGGCAGGGGGCTTTCGAGGGCTTTCGTGAACGGAGACGCGAGTCTAAGATTGGCGACCCGTAGACACATACCGAATTGCAGACAACACATGCCGTCAGCCCGACAACCGAAGTCCGCCAGGCAGGCCGCCGTGCGGCGCGAGCTGCCCGCGCTGTTCGACGGCCTGGCACCCCAGCCACTGCACCTGCGCGGCGCCACCATTGATGCGCACAGCTTCTACCCGCTGCTGCGCCACCAGTACGGTGAACTCGTCTATTCCTTTAGCGGGGTGATCGAGATCACCGTGGGCGCGCGGCATTTCCTCGCGCCGCCGCACCACGGCGTGTGGATTCCGCCGGGCGTGGACCATGTGGGTGCATCGCGCGACGAGGTCTCTTTCAGTGCCTTATGCCTGGACGCCGGCTACAGCGAAGCCATGCCGGCCGAGCCCTGCACGCTGGCCATCGCGCCGCTGCCACGTCAGCTGCTGGAGACGCTGCACCAGCGCCACGCCGACTACCCGCGCGACGCGGCCGAGTTGCGGCTGTTCCAGGTGCTGGTCGACGAGTTGCGGCAGAGCCAGCCGCAGGAGAGTTACCTGCCGATGTCCGAGGACGCGCAGCTCGGCCCGGTGCTGCGGGCGCTGCAGCAGGACCCGGCCATCGAACGCTCGCTGCAGCAGTGGGCGGAGGTGGTGCACAGCACGGAGCGCACCTTGTCGCGCCGCTGCCAGCGCGATCTGGGCATGTCGTTCAGCGAATGGACGCAACGGCTGCGGCTGCTGCGTGCGCTGAGCCTGTTGCAGGGCCGCCGCAGCGTACACGCGATCGCGCTCGACCTGGGCTACAGCAGCGCCTCGGCCTTCATCGCCATGTTCCAGCGGCGCATGGGTGTGACGCCGGAGGCGTTCCGGCGAAAGTCGCCGGCATCAAGCTACCGTTCGCACTGAGCTTGTCGAAGTGCCTTCATGCCCGGTCATTCTGAGCCCGTCGAAGGACGACAGGCTCAGCACGAACGGCATTGAGCACCCTCGTCAAGCCCTCTCGCCGCGGAACTTGAGCCCGGCCTGGCGGATGACCTCGGCCAGCAACCGTTCCTGGCCCTGGCGCTCGCGCAGCCAGCGCGCGTCGTTCTGGTCGCGGTTCACGTCGTCGCGCAGCATCTGCAGGCCCGCGCCGCCGCCGAGGGCGTGCGCATGTTTGCCGACCTGCTGCAGCGTCATCAGGATGTGTTCGCGCAGTGCCATGTGTTCGCCGGTGGCCGGGTCCACGTACACGGCATCGAGGCCGAAGCGGCAGGCCTGGAAGCGGTTGTAGGTGTAGACCAGGTAGTCGTCCTCGGCGGGCATGAAGGGATCGTCTTGCATGAACCAGGCGGCCAGCGACTGCACGTAGGCCGACAGCGCGGCCGCGCGCTCCACCGTCAGCGGGGTGTCGAACACGCGGATCTCGATGGTGCCGTATTCGGGCTTGGGCCGGATGTCCCAGTAGAAATCCTTCATGCTCTTGACCACGCCGGTGCGCGTCATCTTGTCGTAGTAGGCCGAGAACTCGTCCCAGGTGAGGGCGAACGGCGCGCGACCCGACAGCGGGAACGCGAACACCGAGTTCAGCCGCGCCGAGTCGAAGGCCGTGTCCTGCCCCTGCACGTAGGGGCTGGAGGCCGACAGTGCGATGAAGTGCGGGATGTAGCGCGACATGCGGTGCAGGCTCAGCAGCGCGGTGTCGGCATCCGGACAGCCCACGTGCACGTGCTGGCCGAAGATGGTGAACTGCTTGGAGAGGTAGCCGTACAGGTCCGACAACTCGCGAAACCGCGGCTTGTCGTAGATGCGGCGTTCGTGCCACTGCTGGAAGGGATGGGTGCCGCCGCCGACCACGGCGATGTTGAGCTTGTCGGCGCTTTGCACCAGCGCATTGCGCAACTGCGTGAGCTCGTCGAGCACCTGCACCGACGACTGGCACACGCCGGTGGAGATCTCGATCATGCTCGAGGTCATCTCGGGCACCACGCTGCCAGGCAGCTCGTACTTGGCCATCAGGCGCAGCATGTCCTCGGCATAGGGCGCGAGGTCGTAGTCGTGCGTGTTGACGAGCTGAAGTTCGAGTTCGACGCCCAGGGACAGGGCGGCCGATCGTTGGAAGGCTTCCAGCGTCATGCCGCTTCCCCGCGCGGCAGGGGCGTGCCGTTGCCGTTGGTGGAGTCCGGCATCCAGGGCTTCGAAGTCTCGCCCGCACGGTGCAGCGCCATGGTGGCGATCAGGCCGCCCAGCACTTCCATCAGCAGGATCGCGGGCAGGGCCACGCTGGTGATCTCGGGCCCGAGCGTGGGCGAAGCGGTGGCGAACTGCGAGGCCAGCAGCAGCGCCACCGAAGACATCGGCGACATCGCGCAGCCGACCCACAGCGCCTGCCGCAGGCGCAGGCCGCTGCCGAAGCTCGCGACGGTGAGTCCGGCGATCTTGGCCAGCGCGCGCGTGGCGACCAGGGCCAGTACCACGCCCGCCACGGCATGGCTCCAGGGTGCCTGCGCGGCCACGGTGGAGACCAGCACGAACATCAGCATGGTCAGCATCGCCGCCGCCGTGCCGAGCTGGCGCGGCCACACCCAGGGGCGCGGGTTGAGTTGCTTGAGCAGCATGCCGGCCATCAAGGCGGCCAGCGCCGCCGAGGCGCCGAACAGACCGGCCACCGCCGTGCCCGCGGCAATCAGCGCCAGCAGCAGCATGGAGGTGTTTTCGCTGGTCGGGCTCATCACGCGCAGCGCCGTGCGCATGGCCAGCGCCAGCAGGGCCGCCACGACGAAGGACAGGCCGAGCAGCGTTGCCACGGGATAGACGGCCTCGAACAGCGCGGTGCGCGGCGCATCCATCACGCCGGCCATGGCGGTGCCCAGCGTGAGTGCGTACAGCGTGTTGAGCGTGGACAGCACGATGGCGCGTTCGGTCACCGGGCCCGAGGCGTGGGCGTCCATCACCACCCGCGTGAGCACGGCCGGGGAGGCCACCACGGCCACGATGGCCAGCGGTTCGGCGATGCTGCGGTCGATCTCGAACCAGCGCAGCACCGCGTACACGGCGGCGAAGGTCACGGCCGATTCGAACAGGCTCTGCACCAGCACCATGGGGTTGTGGCGGAACCAGCGCAGCGGAATGCGCGCCCCAGCCTCGAACAGCACCACGGCGATGCCGAGCTCGAGCAGGAACAGCCCGGTGCCCTGCAGCGGCCAGACCACGCCGGTGAAACCCGCGAAGCCGGCGAAGGCGCCGACGATGGAATAACCGGCCACCTTGGGCAGGCCGGTGTAGCGCTGCACCAGGTAGCCCACGGCCGCGGCCACAGCCAGCAGCAGCGACCAGGCGACGGTGGGAGAGCCGGCCGTGGGCCGCGCCCATTCGGCCCAGAAGGCCATCAGTTCATGCATGGTTCTTGTCTCCGTCTGGTGGTTCTTTTGTTTGCCCCTGGAGCACGGCGTCGCCTTCACGCAGCGCCGTCACCGGCAATGGGTCGGCTTCGATGCGGTGGCCACCCAGGCGCTGCAGCATCGACTGCAAGCCCTGGTTGAGCTGGTCCAGTCCCTGGGCATCGAGTTCCCCGATCAACGTCTGCAGCAGCCCGCTGCCGCCGCCGCGGCTCTGTGAAAGTTGCGCCTGCGCCTGCGCCGTGATGTGCAGCAGCACGGTGCGCTGGTCCTGTTCGAGCCGGGTGCGCGTGATCAGGCCGTCGGCCACGAGGCGGCGCAGCATGTTGCTCACCGACGGCAGGCTCAGCCGCATGCGCGCGGCCAGGGCCGACACGGTTTGACCGGGCTGCTGCGCCACCAGCGTCAGCGCGCGCACCTCGGCCGGCGACAGCCCGGTGATCTCCTCGAGCTGCCGGTAGTCTTCCTGCGCCGCCCAGAACAGGCTGCGCAGGGCACGCAGGGCACGGGCCTCATCGGCCGGGCGGCGGTCTTCGGTGGATGGCCCTTCGCTGCCGGGGGCGACGGGGCAGGCGAGAGGCGTCAGGTCTGAAAGCGGCATCGAAACTGGCATCGAAATTATTTTAATTATGTAAAACTGTTTTGCGCTCGTTTATCATTTTAAACGCGTTCCCGCGCCCGACTTGCAGGACAAGGCCGACAGTTCGCGCCTGCCCGCGCCTGGTACAGGATCGGCACCGGCTCAGCGCCGGGCGGGGACGAAGAAGCTCAACGGCTGGCTGCGCCAGCGCGCCCAGATCGCCGAGCGGATGCGCGCGCGGTCCACGCCGCTCACGTTGTGCGCCTGCAGGGCCACGCGGAACGCGAAGTAGAAGCTCACGCCCAGGTTCAGCGCGCCGATCAGCGGAATCGACGCCACGCACCACCACAGCACCGGGTTGTGCACCACGCCCCAGCCGAGCGAGGCGCAGGCCGCGGCGAGCTGCCCGGTGGACAGCGTGACATGGCGCACGTCGATGCCGATGCCGAAGAAGCCAGCGAACGCGGGGATCAGTCCGAGCATGAAACCCAGCGAGATGTTGGACGCAAAGCCCGAGATGTGGTCGCGCATGAAGACCGACCAGCGCAGCGCCCGGTCGGCGCCGAGCACGCGTGTGATGCGCGGGTTGTAGCGCATGGCCGAATCCAGCTGGTGCAGCACGAACCAGTTCTCCGCCCAGCCGGCAATGATGCTGGCGGCAAACAGCAGCAGGCCGGTGAAGGCCGCGAACAGCAGCGCCGGGCTCAGCAGGTGCAGCGTGTCGAACACGTGCTGCGCGCTCTTGGCGTCGATCATCGGATGGCCCAGCGTGAGCTGCGACAGCGCGCTGATGCCGAGCACCACCGGGAACACCACGACCACGTTGCCCAGCACCGCCGCCACCTGCGAACGCACCAGGTGCGTGACCTCGTCGACGAAGGCCGTCACCGCGTCCGGCGTGTCCAGGTTCTTGAGCTTGGCGGCCATGGCCGGCGCCGTCATCGCGGGCTGCTTGGTGGCCAGCGTGCAGTGCAGCAACTGGATCAGCACGAAGCTGCCGGCGTACACCACGCTCGACCAGAAACCGCCCCAGAACGCCGACAGGCCGAGCGACACCACCATGAACTTCAGCATCGTGGTCATGCCGGTGAGCGCGCCGCCGCCGGCGGCCTTGCGCAGCATGCTGGCGTATTCGCCCGGTTCGCGCGTGATGTAGTGTTCGCCGGTTTCGGCGCTGCGCTCGGTGACCTTGGCCGCCAGCAGCGTCGAGTTCGCCGCAATGAGGGCGCGCACGCTGTTGCGTTCCCGGCTGAGCAGGGCCATGCGCGCCGTGAAGCGCACCGCGGCCGCGCCGGGGTTGGCCGGCAGCAGCAGGTCGAGCAGTTCGCGAATGCGCAGCACGCGTTCGCGCATCTGGCGCAGCCGGAACACCATGCCGACCGAGATGCCGTTTTCCTCGAGGTGCGTGTACACGCTGGCCGCAGCCTGGCGGCAGGCGTCCAGCCGGTCGCGGAACCGCTGCAGCGCCGCCTCCAGCGGCACGGTGCGGTGGGGCCGCTGCGCCAGTTCCTCGCGCAGGGCCTGCACGTCGGTGTCCAGCGAATGGAACGGCCGGCCTTCCAGCACCTTGGGGCTCATGCGCAGCCGCAGTTCGGGCGAGAAGCCGGCGGCCTGCATCTGGGTCGTGCAGTAGACGATGGCGTCGAGCACGATGCCCTGCCAATCGGCATGCAGTGGATCTCTGCCTTCCTCGGCGGTGCTGGTGCCGTCCAGTCGCTTGCCGCCGGTGAGCAGCCAGGCCAGCCGTGCCGACTGCGCATCGTCGAGCGCCATGAGCCAACGCGCGTCGCCCGCGCTCGGGAACACCATGGAGAACAGGGCCGACGCGTCGACCGTCTCGGGTGTGCCCGGCAGCAGCTTGCGCCGCAGCCTTTCGCCCAGTTCGCTGAGGAACGCGGTGCGCGGCGCAAAGCCGAAGTCGGCCAGCAGCGTGGTCACATCCACCGAACGCACCAGCTTGAGCCACCACAGCTGCAGCCGCGCCTGCAGTTCCGGCCGGGCTTCCACCGCGTCCATGAACAACTGCAGGCGGCTGACGGCGGCCTGGGGCGTCTTGCCGTCGCCCCTCACCCATGAAACCGCCCGGATCAACCAGAGGTGGCGCTGCGCCAGCACGGCCTCCGGATCGAGCGTGGCCAGAAGACTGTTCAGATCGGTCATAGGCAGGAAATCAATGCAGCACGCGCGCCGTCTTGGCGGCGCTGCCATGGCCGTGGTCGGCGTCGAGGATGAAGGCCGGAATCTCCGCTTCGAAGCGCTCTCCGTCCTCGGCCACGCAGAAATAGAACCCGCGCATCGCGCCGCTGGCCGTGCGCAGGCGGCAGCCGCTGGTGTACTGGAACGACTCGCCGGGCTTGAGCAGCGGCTGCTGGCCGACGACGCCCAGGCCCTTCACCTCCTCGGTGTGGCCACGGCTGTCGCTGATGGTCCAGTAGCGGCTGATGAGCTGCGCCGGCACCTCGCCGGTGTTGTGGACGGTGATGGTGTAGGCGAAACTGTAGATGGACTGCTCCGGCGCCGATTGTTCGGCCAGGTATTGCGGATGCGCTTCCACCGTGAACTGGTATTTGGGCATGGCGGCATCCTAACTGGAATGGCTCCTGCGAAAATGCAAGCGGTAAATTCCCTTGTTTCGAATTTTTTTCGGCATTTTCCCGAATGCCCCACGCGCCCATGTCAAACACCTACCGCATCGCCCCGTCCATCCTCTCCGCCGACTTCGCGCGCCTCGGCGACGAGGTGAAAAACGTCATCCAGGCCGGTGCCGACTGGATCCATTTCGACGTGATGGACAACCACTACGTGCCCAACCTGACTTTCGGCCCGATGATCTGCAGCGCCTTGAAGCCGCACGCGCAGCGCGCCGACGGCACGCCGATCCCGATCGACGTGCACCTGATGGTGCAGCCCGTGGACGCGCTGGCCGCGGCCTTCGCCGACGCAGGCGCCGACTTCATCAGCTTCCATGCCGACGCCACGCCGCACGTGCACCGCAGCGTGCAGGCCATCAAGGCCAAGGGCTGCAAGGCCGGCCTGGTGTTCAACCCATCGGCCAGCCTGGACGTGCTCGACTGGATGATCGACGAGATCGACCTGGTGCTGATCATGAGCGTCAACCCCGGCTTTGGCGGCCAGAGCTTCATCGACTCGGCGCTGCGCAAGATCGAGGCCGTGCGCAAACGCATCGACGCCACGGGCCGCGACATCCGCCTCGAAGTGGACGGCGGCATCAAGACCGACAACATCGCGCGCGTGGCCTCGGCCGGTGCGGACACCTTCGTGGCCGGCAGCGCGATCTTCGGCAAGCCGAACTATGCGGCGGTGATCGCGGGGATGCGGGCGGAACTGTCCGGCGTCAAGGGCTAGGCATGCCGTTCGCCCGATCCTGACTGCGCCCCGTTCGCCCGGAGCTTGTCGAAGGGCCTGGTGCGGGTGCTTCGTCAGGCTCAGCACGAACGGGAATTTCAGGCGCAGCACGAACGGGAGTTTCAGCGCGAACGGGGCTGGGTCCATGACCGTTTGCCCTGAGTTTGTCGAAGGGTGTGGTGCGAGTGCTTCGACAGGCTCAGCACGAACGGGAATTTGAGCACGGACGGGAATATCAGCGCGAACGGGTTTTGGCCCGACTCAATCCGCCGAATTCAGTGCCTCCAGGTCCAGCACACGCAAGCCGCCGTATTCCACGCGAATACTTCCCTGGGCCTCGAGCGCATTCAGCGCCTCGTTCACGCGCTGGCGCGACAGGCCCACCAGATAGGCCAGTTCCTGCTGCGTGATGCGCAGCGTCTCGCCCACGCCCGGGTAGAGAATTGGGTTGAACAGCGCCGCCAAGCTGCGCGCCACGCGCACGTCGGGGTTGTTCATGCGGTCGATGGCACGCGCGGCGATGAACTGGCCCAGCCGTTCATTGAGCTGGTTCATCACGAAGCGGTTGAAGCCGAGCGAGTGGTCGATCAGCCAATGGAAGGTTTCCACCGGCAACCCGGCCACCACGCCCTTCCGCAGGGCCTGCACGTTGTAGCGGTAGGGCTCGCGCTTGAGCACCGTGCCTTCGCCGAACCAGCCGCCCGGTGGCAGACCGGCGTAGGTCACGGTCTGGCCCTGCGCGCTTTCCGTGCTCATCTTCAGCAGGCCTTCCACCACGCCGAACCAATACGTCACCGGGCGGCCCATGCGGCACACATAATCACCCGGCTGCGCGTCGCCGACGAGCAGCTGCGGCAGGACGCTTTCGCGTTCGCCCTGGCTCAGATGCCGCAGCCAGGGAATGCCTTCCAGCTCGGCGGCGGTGGGCGCGCGCCGCCGCTGGTGCAGCGGCAGATCAGGCGTCATGGTGAATGCCTGTCGAGCGGCGCGATAAAAATGCAGACATGTGAGGGTAAGTCCGGGGGAGGGGAGTCCCTTGGATTGTCGTCCAAACGACAACCTGGCGTCAAAGTGAACCCTAGTATCGCGGCAAACCAGCATAAGGACCCCGTTTATGCAGACGACGTTTCCCCGACTCCTGTTGAAGCATGCCGCCGAGCGCCCGCAGGCGCCCGCCATGCGCGAGAAGGAATACGGCATCTGGCAGACCCACAGCTGGGCGCAGATGGCCGCGCTGGTGGAGCAGGTGGCCGGTGGCCTGGCCGCGGCCGGGCTGCGCGCGGGAGAGCACATGGTGGTGGTCGGCGCCAACCGGCCGCGGCTCTACGCCACGATGCTGGCCGCGCAGGCGCTGGGTGCGATCCCGATCCCGCTGTACCAGGACGCGGTCGCCGCCGAATGTGTTTTCCCGATCAACAACGCCGAGGTGCGTTTCGCCATGGTCGAAGACCAGGAACAGGTCGACAAGCTGCTGGAGATACGCGACCAATGTCCTCAGCTGCAGACCATCGTCTTCGACGACCCGCGGGGCTTGCGCCAGTACGACGAACCCGGCCTGATGGCAATGGACAGCCTCATCGAAAGCGGCCGTGCGCATGCGGCCGCGCACCCCGGCTTCTTCAAGGCGGCGGTCGAGGCGGCTGAACCCGACGACGTGGCCGCGATGTTCTTCACCTCGGGCACGACCGGCCATCCCAAGGGCGTGGTGCACACGCACCGCACCCTGCTCGACCGCGCACAGGCCGGCGCCGATTTCGACAAGCTCACGAACCGCGAAGAAGTGCTGGCCTACATGCCGCTGGCCTGGATCGGCCAGAACATCTTCAGCTACGCGCAGTGGCTGTGCTGCGGCTACGTGGTGAACTGCCCCGAGAGCGCGGGCACCGTGACCATCGACCTGAAGGAGATCGGCCCGACCTACTACTTCGCGCCGCCGCGCATCTTCGAAGGCCTGCTGACCAGCGTGATGATCCGCATGGAGGACGCGGGCGCGGTGAAGCGCGGCATGTTCCACCATTTCATGGTCGTGGCGCGCAAGGTCGGCCCGGCGCTGATGGACGGCAAGCCGGTCGGGCTCGGCGACCGGCTGCTGTATGCCCTGGGCAACCTGTTCGTCTACGGCCCCTTGCGCAACAGCCTGGGCTTCAACCGCGTGCGCGTGGCCTACACGGCGGGCGAGGCCATCGGGCCGGACCTGTTCACCTTCTACCGCTCGATCGGCATCAACCTGAAGCAGCTCTACGGCTCCACCGAGACCGCGGTGTTCGTCTGCCTGCAGCCAGACCACCAGGCACGCGCCGACACCGTGGGCGTCCCGATCAGCGGCGTGGAGATCAAGGTGGCCGAGAACGGCGAGATCCTCGTCAAGTCCGCCGGCCTGCTCAAGGGCTATTACAAGAATCCCACGGCCACGGCCGAGGTGCTCACGGCCGATGGCTGGTACCACACCAGCGACGCCGGCTTCCTCGACGCCAGCGGCCACCTGAAGATCATCGACCGCGTGAAGGACGTGGGCCGCATCCAGGGCGGGCCGAACGACGGCGCCATGTTCGCGCCCAAGTACGTGGAGAACAAGCTCAAGTTCTTCCCGCACATCAAGGAAGCCGTGGCCTACGGCGACGGCCGCGAACGCGTCTGCGTGATGCTCAACATCGACTTCGACGCCGTGGGCAACTGGGCCGAACGGCGCAACCTGCCCTATGCGGGCTACACCGATCTCGCGCAGAAGCCCGAGGTCTACCAGCTCATGCAGGCGTGCGTGGAAAAGGTCAACGCCGACCTGGCCGCCGACAGCCTGCTGGCCGGCTCGCAGATCAGCCGCTTCCTCGTGCTGCACAAGGAACTGGACGCCGACGACGGCGAGCTCACGCGCACCAACAAGGTCCGCCGCGGCTTCATCGCCGAGAAGTACCAGCCGCTGATCGACGCCCTGTACGGCGGCAAAAAGGAGCAGTTCATCGAGACCACGGTGAAGTTCGAAGACGGCCGCAGCGGCAGCGTGAGCGCCACGCTCGCGATCGGCGATGCGAAGACATTCAACCCTGTGAAGGCGGCGGCATGATGGATATGGCTGAAGCTCGGAATTTGCAGACGCATGGCCCCGAACCGCTCGCGGGGGAGGGCCAGGCAGGCCAGCGGACGGGCGAGGTCCTCCTGGACGTCGCCAACATCTCGCTGCGCTTCGGCGGCGTGAACGCGCTGACCGACATCTCGTTCAACGTGCGCGAGCACGAGATCCGCGCCATCATCGGCCCGAACGGCGCGGGCAAGAGTTCGATGCTGAACTGCATCAACGGCGTCTACGCGCCGCAGCAGGGCGCCATCACCTTTCGCGGCCAGACCTTCAAGCACATGAACTCGCGCCAGGTGGCCGAGATGGGCGTGGCGCGCACCTTCCAGAACCTCGCGCTGTTCAAGGGCATGAGCGTGCTGGACAACATCATGTCCGGGCGCAACCTCAAGATCAAAAGCAACCTGCTGTGGCAGGCGCTGCGCATCGGCCCCGCGGTGCGCGAGGAGATCCAGCACCGCGAAGCGGTGGAACGCATCATCGACTTCCTCGAGATCCAGGCCTACCGCAAGACACCCGTCGGCCAGCTGCCCTACGGCCTGCAGAAACGCGTGGACCTGGGGCGTGCGCTGGCCATGGAGCCGCAGATGCTGCTGCTCGACGAGCCCATGGCCGGCATGAACGTGGAAGAGAAACAGGACATGTGCCGCTTCGTGCTCGACGTGAACCAGGAGTTCGGCACCACCGTCGTGCTGATCGAACACGACATGGGCGTGGTGATGGACATCAGCGACCGCGTGGTGGTGCTCGACTACGGCAAGAAGATCGGCGACGGCACGCCGCAGGAAGTGCGCAACAACCCCGACGTGATCCGCGCCTACCTCGGTGCGGAAGCCTCGTCCAACCCACCGCAAGGACATTGACATGGGGTTCTTCCTCGAGACGGTTTTCGGCGGCCTGATGGCCGGCATGCTGTACGCGCTGGTGGCGCTCGGCTTCGTGCTGATCTTCAAGGCCTCCGGCGTGTTCAACTTCGCGCAGGGCGCGATGGTGCTGTTCGCGGCGCTGGCCATGGCGCGTTATGCGGAATGGTTCCCGCAGTGGTTCGGCTTCCAGAGCCTGCTGCTGGCGAACCTGCTGGCCTTCGCCGCGGCGGTGGCGACGATGGTCGTCGTGGCCTGGCTCATCGAGCGGCTGGCGCTGCGCCGGCTGGTGAACCAGGAGGGCATCACGCTGCTGATGGCCACGCTGGGCATCAGCTATTTCCTCGACGGCGCGGGGCAACTCCTGTTCGGCAGCGCCACCTACAAGATCGACGTGGGCATGCCCAAGGACCCGATGATGGTGCTGGAAAACACCTTCCAGGGCGGCCTGCTGCTGAGCAAGGAAGACCTGTACGCCGCAATGATCGCCGCCATGCTGGTGGCGCTGCTCACGCTGTTCTTCCAGAAGACGCGCACCGGCCGCGCGCTGCGTGCCGTGGCCGACGACCACCAGGCCGCGCAGTCCATCGGCATTCCTCTGGCGCGCATCTGGGTCATCGTCTGGTCGGTGGGCGGCATCGTGGCCCTGGTAGCCGGCATCATCTGGGGCAGCAAGCTCGGGGTGCAGTTCTCGATCTCGCTGGTGGCGCTGAAGGCGTTTCCGGTGGTGATCCTGGGCGGGTTGACTTCGGTGCCGGGGGCGATTCTGGGCGGGCTGATCATCGGTGTGGGTGAGAAACTTTCCGAGATTTATCTCGGCCCATTCGTTGGTGGCGGCATCGAAAACTGGTTTGCTTATGTACTCGCCTTGGGTTTCTTGCTAGTTCGTCCGCAAGGTTTGTTCGGCGACAAAATCATCGATCGGGTCTGAGCATGTTCTATAGAGAAAACGGCCAGTTCAAGAGCAGCTACAGCGCCGACCTGGCCCTGTTCCCGGTCGCGCAGGACCGCTGGGCCATGTGGGGGCTGCTGGCGGTATGTTTCGTGGTCGTGCCCTTCGTGGCCAGCGATTACGTGTTCCGCGCGGTGATCACGCCCTTCCTGATCCTGTCGCTCGCGGCCATCGGCCTGAACATCCTCGTCGGCTATTGCGGGCAGATCTCGCTCGGCACGGGCGCCTTCATGGCGGTGGGTGCCTACGCAGCCTACAACCTACAGGTGCGCATCGAGGGCATGCCGCTGCTGCTGTCGCTGCTCGGCGGCGGGCTGTGCGCCACGGCGGCGGGCGTGTTGTTCGGCATCCCGAGCCTGCGCATCCGCGGCTTGTACCTGGCGGTGGCCACACTCGCCGCACAGTTCTTCGTCGACTGGTTCACCAACCGCATGAAGTGGGTGACCAACGATTCGTCCTCGGGTTCGGTGAGCGTGGCCAACCTGCAGATCGGCGGTTATGCCTTCGAGACGCCGGTGCAGAAGTATTTGCTGTGCCTGAGCATCGTGGCCCTGTTCGCGCTGCTGGCCAAGAACCTGGTGCGTGGCGCCATCGGCCGCGAATGGATGGCCATGCGCGACATGGACGTGGCGGCGGCGGTGATCGGCATCCGGCCGGTGTATGCCAAGCTCACGGCGTTCGCGGTCAGCAGCTTCATCGTCGGCCTGGCCGGCGCCCTGTGGGGCTTCGTGCACCTCGGCGCCTGGGAGCCGGCCGCCTTCGGGATCGACAAGTCCTTCCAGCTGCTGTTCATGGTCATCATCGGCGGCCTGGGTTCGATCGCCGGCAGCTTCTTCGGCGCGGCCTTCATCGTGCTGCTGCCGCTGTTCCTGAACTACGTGCCGCACTGGCTCGGCCTGTCGATCTCCACCGCCACCGCGTCGCACCTGGAGCACATGATCTTCGGTGCGCTGATCGTTTTCTTCCTGATCGTCGAGCCCCATGGCCTGGCGCGGCTGTGGTCCACCGCGCGGCAGAAGCTGCGGCTCTGGCCCTTCCCTCATTGACCCCCACCGAGTTTCAAACCCGCACCGATGAGTGCTTTATCAAAGGAGACAAGCATGCAATTCAGAAAATTCGCGCTGTACGCCGTGGCGGCGGCCACCGGGCTTTCGGCGCTCGCCACGGCCACGCTGGCCCAGGCGCAGGCGGCCGAGCAGTTCGTGCCTTTGCTGGTCTACCGCACGGGCCAGTTCGCGCCGCTCGGCATCCCATGGGCCGACGGCAAGCAGGACTATCTGAAGCTGGTGAACGCGCGCGACGGCGGTGTCAACGGCGTGAAGCTCACGTTCGAGGAATGCGAGACCGCCTACGATGCGGCCAAGGGCGTGGAGTGTTATGAGCGCCTGAAGACCAAGGGCACCGGCGCCTCCGGCTTCGACCCGCAGTCCACCGGCATCACCTTCGCCGTGACCGACAAGGCCTACAACGACAAGGTCGCCATCGAGACCCCGGGCTACGGCCTGTCGCAGTCGGTCGACGGCACGGTGTTCGAATGGAACTTCCCGCTGCTCGGCACCTACTGGACGGCGGCCGACGTGATGCTGCAGGACATCGCCAAGAAGGAAGGCGGCAGCCTGAAGGGCAAGAAGATCGCGCTCGTCTACCACGACAGCCCCTACGGCAAGGAGCCGATTCCGCTGCTGCAAAAGCGCGCCGCGGCCGAAGGCTTCGAGGTCAGCCTGTTCCCGGTCACGCCGCCCGGCGTGGAGCAGAAGTCCACCTGGCTGCAGATCCGCCAGCAAAAGCCCGACTACGTGCTGTTCTGGTCGGCCGGCGTGATGACGCCCGCCGGCATCCGCGAAGCCCAGGCCAGCGGCTACCCGCGCGAGAAGATGTACGCCATCTGGTGGGCCGGCTCCGACCACGACGTGAAGGACATCGGCGCCGGCGCCAAGGGCTACAACGCCATCACCATCCACAACAGCGCCGCACAGGACAAGGTGCACGACGACCTGAAGAAGTTCGTCTACGACAAGGGCCAGGGCAGCGGCCCGGCGACCAGCGTCGGCACGCTGGCGCACACGCGCGGCATGATGATCTCGATGCTGCAGGTCGAAGCCATCCGCGCCGCGCAGGAGAAATACGGCAAGGGCAAGGCGCTGACCTCGGAGCAGGTGCGCTGGGGTTATGAAAACCTCGACCTCACGGCCGACAAGCTCAAGGCGCTCGGCTTCGGCGAAGTGATGCGGCCGGTGAAGACTTCGTGCAGCAACCACATGGGCACCGACTGGGCGCGCATCGTGCAGTGGGACGGCGGCAAGTGGGAGATCAAGTCCGACTGGTACCAGGCCGACAAGACGCACATCGATCCACTGGTGAAGGAGTTCTCGGCGAAGTATGCCAAGGACAAGAACGTCAAGCCACGGACTTGCGGCTAAGTGCCATCCCGTTCGTGCTGAGCCCACTCCGTTCGTGCTGAGCCGGTCGAAGCACAGCCACCGAGCCCTTCGACAGGCTCAGGGCGAACGGGTATTGGAGGTCCGTTCGAGCCCACCTCCGTTCGTGCTGAGCCCACCTCCGTTCGTGCTGAGCTTGTCGAAGTACCTGCAACCGGCCCTTCGACAGGCGCAGGGCGAACGGCCTACCCGGTAATCATCCTCATGACCGAACCGCTATCCAATTCCCCTCCGCCCCTGCTCGACGTCAACGGCATCGAGGTCATCTACAACCACGTCATCCTGGTGCTGCGCGGCGTGTCGCTGAACGTGCCCGAGGGCAAGATCGTGGCGCTGCTCGGTGGCAACGGCGCGGGCAAGACGACCACGCTGCGCGCCATCTCCAACCTGCTGGCGGGCGAACGCGGCGTGGTCACCAAGGGCGGCATTCGGCTGCGTGGCGAACGCATCGAGAACCTCACCCCGGCCGACCTGGTGCAGCGCGGCGTGGTGCAGGTGATGGAGGGCCGGCACTGCTTCGCCCACCTCACCATCGAGGAGAACCTGATGACCGGCGCCTACACGCGCAGCAGCAAGGGCGAGATCGCGGCCAACCTGGAGAAGGTCTACGCGTATTTCCCGCGGCTCAAGACGCGGCGCACCTCGCAGGCGGCCTACACCTCGGGCGGCGAGCAGCAGATGTGCGCCATCGGCCGCGCGCTGATGGCCAACCCCAGCATGGTGCTGCTCGACGAGCCGTCGATGGGCCTGGCGCCGCAGATCGTGGAAGAAGTGTTCAACATCGTGCAGGACCTGAACCACAAGGAGAAGGTGACCTTCCTGCTGGCCGAGCAGAACACCTTCATGGCGCTGAAGTACGCCGACTACGGCTACATCATGGAGAGCGGCCGCATCGTGATGGACGGCGCCGCCAGCGATCTCGCCACCAACGAGGACGTGAAGGAGTTCTACCTCGGCGTGGGTGGCGGCGAACGCAAAAGTTTTAAAGATGTGAAAAGCTACAAGCGCAGAAAGCGGTGGCTCGCATGAGTGCGCTGTACGACACCCTGGAAGGGCGTTCGCCTGCGGAACGCGAGGCCGCGCTGTTCGGCGCGTTGGTGCAACAGATAGCGCATGCGCAGCGGCATGCGCCGGCGTTCGCCGAGGTCTTGCAGGGCGTGGACGCATCGGCTGTCACCTCGCGCGAGGCCCTGGCGCGCCTGCCGGTGACACGCAAGAGCGAACTGCTGGCGCGGCAGCAGGCCCAACGTGCAGAAGGCGCCGGCGGCGCCAAAGACCCGTTCGGCGGCTTCAGCGCGATCCACTATGGCGCGCGCATGCCGCGCATCTTCGCCAGCCCCGGCACGATCTACGAGCCCGAAGGCACGGCCAGGGACTACTGGCGGCTCGCGCGCGCCCTGTACGCCGCGGGCTTCCGGCCGGGCGAGCTGATCCACAACTGCTTCAGCTACCACTTCGTGCCGGCCGGCTCGATCATGGAGACCGGTGCCCATGCGCTGGGCTGCACGGTGTTCGCCGGGGGCACGGGCCAGACCGAGCAGCAGGTGCAGGCCATGGCCGAGCTGCGGCCGGCGGGCTACATCGGCACGCCGAGTTTCCTGCGCATCATCCTCGACAAGGCCGGCGAGATGCAGGTGCCGCTGCCCACGGTCACCAAGGCGTTGGTCTCGGGCGAAGCCTGCCCACCATCGCTGCGCGACTGGTTCGCCGCGCGCGGGGTCACCGCCTACCAGTGCTACGCGTCGGCGGACCTGGGGCTGATCGCCTACGAGACTTCGGCGCGCGAGGGCCTGGTGCTCGACGAAGGCGTGATCGTGGAGATCGTGCGGCCCGGCACGGGCGACCCGGTGCCCGACGGCGAGGTCGGCGAATTGGTGGTGACCACCCTGAACCCGGACTATCCACTGATCCGCTTCGGCACCGGCGATCTCTCGGCCATCATGCCGGGCCAGTGCCCCACGGGGCGCACCAACACCCGCATCCGCGGCTGGCTGGGCCGCGCGGACCAGACCACCAAGGTGCGCGGCATGTTCGTGCACCCCGGCCAGATCGCCGAAGTGCTGCGGCGATTCCCGCAGGCGGCCAGGGCGCGGCTGGTGGTGAGTGGCGAAATGGCCAACGACCAGATGCAGCTACACGTCGAAGTCGACGAAGCCTCGGAAGGACTGGCCGAGCGCATCGGCGATGCGGTGCGCGAGCTGACCAAGCTGCGCGGAGAAATCGTGCTGGTGCCCCGTGGCAGCCTGCCCAACGACGGCCGCGTGATCGAGGACGCGCGAAGCTACAAATAAAATAGCGGCATTGCTACTAATTTTGTAGCTGTCGTCGCAAGTGGAGATTTCGTTGCAGGCCTTTTTTGCTTGAGATGGCCGCACAAAAAATGTGGATTCTCCGTAGGTAATTTCATCGATGGGTGACGCCCGATACACCGGTACCATCGCCCGATTTGTTCAGGAGATAAAGACAATGAAGCGAGTTTTGACTTTGACCTTGCTGGCCGCAGCGGCTGTCAGCGCCACGGGTGTTCATGCGGCGGACTACCCGAACAAGCCCGTCACCATCGTCGTGCCGTTCTCGGCCGGCGGCCCCACCGACCGCGTGGCCCGCGATCTGGCCGAGGCGATGCGCAAGGCCCTGGGCAACGTGAGCGTGGTGATCGACAACGTCCCGGGCGCCGGCAGCTCGATCGGCGCCGCCAAGGTGGCCCGTGCCACGCCCGACGGCTACACGCTGCTGCTCAACCACATCGGCATGTCGACGATTCCCACGCTGGTGCGCAACGTGCCGTTCAAGGTCGAGACCGACTTCGAATACCTGGGCATCGTCAACGATGTGCCGATGACGCTGATCGCCAAGCCCAGCATGCCGGCCAACAACTACAAGGAACTCGTCACCTGGATCGGCGCCAACAAGGGCAAGATCAACCTGGGCAACGCCGGCGTCGGCTCGGCATCGCACCTGTGCGGCCTGCTGTACCAGAGCGCGATGAAGACCGAAATGACGCCCGTGCCCTACAAGGGCACGGCACCCGCCATCACCGACCTGATCGGCGGCCAGATCGACCTGTTGTGCGACCAGACCACCAACACTTCGCCGCAGATCGAAGCCAAGAAGGTGAAGGCCTATGCCGTGACCACGCAGAAGCGTCTCAGCACGCCGTTGCTGAAAGACCTGCCCACGCTCGACGAATCCGGCCTGAAGGGCTTCACCGTGGCGATCTGGCATGGCCTGTACGCGCCCAAGGGCACGCCGCCGGCCATCCTCAAGCAGTTGAACGACGCGCTGAAGGTGGCACTCAAGGACCCGGAATTCATCAAGAAGGAAGAAGCCCTGGGCGCCGTGGTCGCCACCGACGACCGCATCGAGCCCGCCGGCCACAAGAAATTCGTGGCCGATGAAATCGCCAAGTGGAGCCCGATCATCAAGGCCGCCGGCGTCTACGCCGACTGATCCGACAACCCCTGTTGGTTGCCATCCAGAACAAGCCCCGGTACCGAAAGGTCCGGGGCTTTTTGCCTTGGGGTCGCGGTATTCCCTCGCTGCTTCGGGTTTCCCTGCTGTGGCAGCGGATGGAACGCCGGTAAAACCGTGAGGCGACCGAGCACGTGTCATCTTTTCGCCGGCACCACACCACATCAGAAAGCCAAACCTTGAACGACGCCGTCCTCATCTCCCGCCTCCGCCGCACGCTGGTCTGCGGCGCCATCGCCATCGCCTGGCTCGGCGGCTTCTCCGCCCCGGCGAAAGCGCAGGGCGCCTATCCCACGAAACCGGTGCGGATCGTGGTGCCGTTTGCGCCCGGCGGCACCACCGACATCCTGGCCCGCGTGGTGGCCAACGAACTCACCAAGTCGTTCGGCCAACCCTTCATCGTCGACAACCGCGCCGGTGCGGGCGGCAACATCGGCTCCGACATCGTGGCCAAGGCCGCTCCCGACGGCTATACGCTGCTCATGGGCACGGTCGGCACGCACGGCATCAACAAGGCGCTGTACGACAAATTGCCGTTCGATCCGGTGAAGGACTTCGCGCCGATCACGCTGGTGGCCGGCGTGCCCAACGTGATGGTGATGAACACCGAGAAGGCCAAGGCCATGGGTATCCGCAACGTGGCCGATTTCATCACCTATGCCAAGGCGCATCCGGGCAAGCTCAACATGGCCTCCAGCGGCAACGGCACCTCGATCCACATGGCGGGTGAACTGTTCAAGGTGATGACCGGCGCCTACATGGTGCATTTTCCGTACCGCGGCTCGGGCCCGGCGCTGATGGACATGGTCGGCGGCAGCATGGACGTGATGTTCGATAACCTGCCCTCGGCCATGCAGCAGATCAAGGCCGGCAAGCTCGTGGCGCTCGCGGTCACCAGCGCCACGCCGTCGGCCGCGCTGCCCGGCGTGCCGACGGTGGAGCAGGCCGGCGGGCCGGCGCTCAAGGGCTTCGAGGCGAGTTCCTGGTTCGGCTTGCTCGCGCCCGCGGGCACGCCGCCCGAAATCGTCAACAGCATCCAGCGCGAGGTGGCCAAGGCCTTGAGCGCGCCAGCCGTGAAGGAAAGCCTGCTGGCCCAAGGAGCGATCCCCAGCGGCAACACGCCGCAGGAGTTCGCGAAGTTGATCGATGCCGAATTGAAGAAGTGGGCGCCCGTGGTGAAGGTTTCGGGCGCCAAGGTCGACTGATCTTTCCGCCGCCGGCGGGCTCAGGCGCCCCAGGTGATCTCGGTGCCGTCGCGGGCGTTGCGCCGCAGCAGATCGATGAAGGGCGCGGCGCGCTGGCGCAGGGAGATGGCCTCGCCAGGCTTTTCGTCGCCGTCCTGGCCGGCCTTCGCCTCGGCCGCGGCGGCGCGCTGCGCGGCTTCATCCTGCTGGATGGCGGCTTCGAGCGCGCTGATGGCGGCCGTCATCTCGGCGGGTTGGATGATGCCTTGCGGCCCGGTCTGCTTGCCGATCAACTGCAGCACCTGCCGGCCATTGGGCTCGAGCATGATCACGTCGGCGGCGTTCTTCGATTTGAATTTGTACAACATGGCGTCTCCCCGCATGGGCATGGTTTCAGAGGCGTTCATTGTGCATGCGGCCCCGTGCCATGTTTGCAGGACGGAGCCGCTATCTCGCCCCCGCGGCCGTTCGCACTGAGCTTGTCGAAGTGCCTGCGGACCGGCGCCAGCGCCGTCGACAGGCCCAGCGCGAACGGAGTCAGTTGCTGTACATGCCCACGCGGTTGAACGGATACACCGACTGCGCGCCGACCATGCTGCCGCTGTGCAGGTCGCCGTCGGGTCGGGTCGACAACATCTGGTGCAGCGAGATCCAGCCCTGCTCGAAACTCATGGCGCTGCCGGCCAGGTAGAGCCGGTAGGCGCGCAGGATCTTCTCGGCCTCACTGCCTGCGCCCTGCAGTGTCACCAGGGCCTCGTCGAGCCGGGATTCGAGCGCGTCCGACCAGGCCCACAGCGTCTTGGCGTAATGCGGCCGCAGGCTTTCGGTGTCCACCATCTCCAGCCCGGCCAAGGCCGTCTCGCGCAGGATCTGGCTCACGTGCAGCAACTCGCCGCCAGGGAAGATGTATTTCTCGATGAAATCGCCCATGCCCGCGCCGAGCTGGTCGTGGCCCGGCGCGCCGGCCGTGATGCCGTGGTTCAGCACCAGGCCGCCGGGGCGCAGCAGGCGGTGGATCTTGCCGAAATAGGCCGGCATGTTGGCGCTGCCCACGTGTTCGAACATGCCCACCGAGGCGATCTTGTCGAAGGGCTGGTCCTCGGGCAGGTCGCGGTAATCGAGCAGGTGCATTTCCACCTGGCCCTGCAGCCCGCGCCGGGCGATTTCGGCCAGCACATGGGCATGCTGGTTCTTCGACAGCGTGATGCCGGTGCCGCGCACGCCGTAACGTTCGGCGGCCCACAGCAGCAGGCCGCCCCAGCCCGCGCCGATGTCGAGGAAACGTTCGCCGCGCTGCAGCATCAGCTTCTTGCAGATGTGGTCGAGCTTGGCCTCCTGCGCCTGCGCCAGCGTCATGTCGGCGTCGCGGTAGTAGGCGCAGGAATAGACGCGGCGCGGGTCGAGCCACAGCGCGTAGAACGCGTCGGAGACGTCGTAGTGGAACTGGATCTGCTCGGCGTCCTTGTGGGGCGAGTGGGCCGCCAGCGAACGCGCGCGGCGCAGGATGTTGGTCCACCAGCCAGTGCTGGCGCCACCCGTGGGGCTGCCGGGCAGCAGACCCGCGGCCACGGCCATGACGTCGCGCATCTGGCCCTGCATCTGTACGCGGGCTTCCACGAAGTCCTCGGCGAGCCGGCCGATCTGGCCCGCGGCCATGGTCGCCAGGCTCGACCAGTCCTTGAAGGCCAGTGTCACCGAGGCGGCACTGGGCCCGACGCGCTGCCCGGCCGGCAATTGCAGTGCCACCGGCACCGGCAGGCGCTGCAGCTGGTTCTCGATTTTTTGTATCAGATTCTGCATACCCACGGTTTTGCCAAATCCAGGAATCGTCGTCAATTGACCCCCGGTTTAACCCTGTAGGACAAAGCCGCCTTTACCGACCGCCAAGGCTGGTTTTTAGCTCGCTGAGTAAACTGTTGGGCTTCGTTCTTGACGGCCATCGCCAGCCCCACCCCGTGTCTCCATTCCTCCGGGTCGCCATCGCCGGTCTTTGTGTCGCGCTGCTCGCCGGTTGCGCCGACACGGCCTACCTGCTGCAGTCGGCGCGAGGTCATCTGCAGATGCTGCGCGCCGCCCGACCGATCGACGCCTGGCTGGCCGACGCCGAAACACCGGCCGACCTGAAGCAGCGGCTGGTGCTCGCGCGGCAGATGCGCAGCTTCGCCGTCAGCGAACTGCGTTTGCCCGACAACGCCAGCTACCACCGTTATGCCGACCTGCACCGCCGTGCCGTGGTCTGGAACGTGGTGGCCGCGCCGCCGTATTCGCTCAAGCTCAAGACCTGGTGTTTCCCGGTGACCGGCTGCATCGGCTACCGTGGCTACTTCGACGAGGCGGACGCGAAAACGCTGGCCACGCAGCTCGACGCCGAAGGCCTGGAAACCGGCGTCTACGGTGTGCCGGCCTATTCCACCCTGGGCTGGATGAACTGGGCCGGCGGTGATCCGCTGCTCAACACCTTCATCCGCTACCCCGAAGGCGAACTCTCGCGCATGCTGTTCCATGAACTCGCGCACCAGGTGGTCTACGTGCAGGACGACACGCCGTTCAACGAATCCTTTGCCACGGCGGTGGAGCGGCTCGGCGGCGCGCGCTGGCTGGCCGAGCGCGGTTCGGAGGCGGCGCGGCGCGAATACGCCGAGTTCGACGGCCGGCGCCGCCAGTTCCGCGCGCTGATGCTGGCAACAAGGCAGCGGTTGGCCGCGATCTACAAGGAAAATGATGCCAAGACGCAGACTGTTCCTGCGCAGGCCGCTCTCAAAAATGAAGCAATGGTGCAGTTCAGGGCCGACTATGCGGCGTTGAAGGCATCGTGGCACGGCTTTGCCGGCTACGACGGTTTCGTGCAGCGCGCCAACAATGCGATGTTCGGCGTACAGGCCGCCTACGATGGCCTGGTGCCGGCGTTCGAGGCCCTGTTCGCGCGCGAGGGCGGCGACTGGCCGAAGTTCTATGATGCGGTGAAGCGCCTGGCCGCCCTGCCCAAGGCGGAACGCACCCGCGCCCTGCAACAACTCTCACCTCTGGAGCCCCCCGGTGCCTGACATCCATATCCAACGCGACCATGGCCTCGGCCTGCCGGCCGCCCGCGCCCTGGCCACCGAATGGGCCGCCCAGGCCGAACGGAAGTTCGACATGGAGTGCCGCTACGAACCTTGCGAAGAGGGCGAGGCGGGTGGGGCGGACGAATTGAGCTTCAAACGCGCTGGCGTGAGCGGCACGCTCAGCGTGACCGGCGAGAGCTTCGTGCTCGATGCCAAGCTCGGCTTCCTGCTGGGCAGCTTCAAGGACCGCATCGAAGCCGAGATCGCGAAGAACCTCGACGCCCTGCTGGCCGAAAAGCCGGCCTGAGGACGGGCGGTCAGCCCAGGGATTCGATCAGGTCGATGTATTGCTGCATCGCCGTCTCGCGCGGCGTGCCCTTGAGCGTGTGCCACGCGTCCCACTTGGCGCGGCCCACCATGTCGCCGAAACCGGGCTTGGTGCCAGCGACGTCGCCCAGGCTGCCCTGCTTGTACAAGGCATAGAGTTTGAGCAGTGTGGCGTTGTCGGGCCGCTCGCTGAGGTTCTGCGAGTCGGCGACCGCCGCTTCGAACGCGGTTTGGAGATCGGGCATGGGGGCTTTCGGATCAGGGTGGAATGACCGCCCATCTTAGGGCCTGGCCGCTGTGGATCAGCTCGCGAGTTCGCTGCGCGCCATCTCCACGTCCAGCCGCTCGGTGGCGTCGAGCGCCTGGCTGGCGGCGGCCTGCTCGTAGAGCTTGGTGGCTTCGGCCATCTTCTTGTCGCCTTCGAGCATGACCAGCGCATTGGCGTATTCGATCATGCCGATCACCGAGCCGGGGTTCAGCCGCAGCGCTTCCTGAAACAGCTTCAGGCCCACGTCCTTCTTCGCGCCATAGGTCATGCTGCCGATCAGCGCCCCGACCTTGTCGATGACTTCGGCATGGAAGGCGCCCAGCGCGATGTGGGCGTCGATGTGTTTGGGCGCGAGCTTGATGGTGCGCTCCAGCGAATCCTTGACCCGGCTGCCCAGGCCTTGCGCCAGCGCCTTGGCCACGCTGATGCCCTGGCTGTAACGGCCCAGCGCATAGGCATGCCAGTACCAGGCGTTGGCATTGTCCGGCTCGGCCTTGGCCTGGGCTTCGGCGCGTGCCGCGACTTCCATGAACAGGTCGAGTTTGGTTTTCTCCTTGGGCTCGAGGTAGGTGGCGTAGATGGCGGTGGCCTTGTTGGCCGCGGTGATGCCGGCGCCGCCGGCTTTCACCCCGGCGACGGCCGCCCGCTCGAAATCGCCGTTGTGGAACAGCGTCCAGGCTTCGAGCACGCGGGCGTCCTTGGGCAGCGGCTCGGTGTCACCGAGGTGCAGCCGTGCCCAGCTCTTGCGGACACTGGCGGGGCTGAACGCATAGTCCCCGGCATGGGGGAAGGGGCTCCATTGGGGCATGGCTGTCTCCTGGGAGGCGGGTGTTCCGTGGCGGTGTGTGTTCAGGCTGTTTCTTTCGCCGAGGTGGGTTCCATCGGATTGGACTGCAATACGGGCTGCGTCGTATAGGCAGAAACCAGACCCAGCAGATGTTCGCGCTGGTGTGGCTCCAGGTAGGGGACGAGCAGGTGCAGCACGTGGTGGGCGCCGCGCAGCAGCGCAAGCTGGGCGCTTTCGGGCTCGAGCGCACGCCGCGGATCGCGCACGTATTCGAAGCTGAGCCAGTAGGTGAGCACCACCACCATGCTGGTCGCGGTGGCTTCGGCCTCGCGCGCGTCGATGTGCAGCGCGCCGGAGCGATTCATGCCGTCGAGCAGGGTGCGTACTGCCTGGGTCTTGTTTTTCAGCACGAACTGGAAATGCGTCTCCAGCCGGCGGTTGTTGCTCAGCAGGTCGTTGAGGTCGCGGTACAGGAAGCGGTATTGCCAGATGAGCTCGAACAGGCTGTGCATGAAGAACCATGCGTCTTCCACATCCTGCACGCCTTCGCTGGCGCCGAGCAGCTCGGTCAGGTGGGTCTCGAAGCGGCCGAACAGCGCATTGATCAGCTCTTCCTTCGCCGGATAGTGGTAATACAGGTTGCCCGGGCTGATGTTGAGCTCGGCCGAGATCAGCGTGGTCGAGACATTGGGTTCGCCGAACCGGTTGAACAGCTCGAGCGTGACTTCCAGGATGCGTTCCGCGGTACGGCGTGGCGGCTTCTTCGCCATGGAGGGCCTTCGTAGAGTAGGGACCACTCTAACCCACACCCGGGCGGTGGGAACCTAGGGAAGGCGCTAGGTTCCCGATGCCGCTTTGCGTGTGCGCTTGGCCGGCGCCGGGGCGGCGCCTTCGGTCGAGGCACGCCCACGCGGTGCGGCCTTGCTCGCGGCGGGACGCGGCTGGGCCTGCAGCGTCTGGACCTGGCGGCTCAGTTCGTCGATGCGCGCCGTCAAGGCTTCGAAATCCTGCGCGGACGGCGCGCCCAGCTTGGACATGGCCTTGGCCACGCGGTCCTCGAAGATGTTTTCCAGCTTGTCCCACGGGCCGGCTGGCCGCGCCGCAAGGCCGCTGGCGAGATTGGCCATGCTCGCCATCTTGCTCGTGGCTTCCGTCGCCGCGGCCTGGGTCTTGCGCTGCATGCCGATGCCTTCCTTCACCAGTGCCTCGAAGACCTTGCTGCCTTCTTCCTGCGCCTTGGCAAATGCGCCCAGCCCGGCCAGCCAGATCTGCTGGGCGGAATCCTTGACCGTGCCGGCCTTGCCGGCGGGTGGTTCCGACGTCTCGTCGGTGGGGTTCGATGGCTTGGCCATGGCATTCTCCAGTTGGGTCAGATTCACATTTCGGCATTAATGGCCGCCTGCATTTGACTACTTTAAGGGTTGTACCGTTTGTCGTTTAGATGTGGCGTCCTAATCGATCCGTTTGCAAGGCGTCGGCTGCCCAGATGGCGCCTGAAGAAATCCCCGGGAACAGGGGGTGATGGCAGGCTTTCGCCAGAGTGCAGATGTAAAAGTGCCTGGGTTCCCGGTTACGAGAGCGGGAAAACCCGGTGTGATAATGGAAGTTTTTCCGTAAAAACACTAAACACCCATGATCCTAGTAACCGGCGGCGCAGGCTTCATCGGCGCAAACTTCGTCCTCGACTGGCTGGCATGTGGTGCCGAGCCGGTGGTCAACCTGGACAAGCTCACCTACGCAGGCAACCTGCAGACGCTGGCCAGCCTGCAGGGTGACGCCCGGCACCACTTCGTGCAGGGCGACATCGCCGACAGCGCCCTGGTGGCCCGGCTGCTGGCCGAACACCGCCCGCGCGCGGTCGTCAACTTCGCCGCCGAATCCCATGTGGACCGTTCGATCCACGGCCCGGAAGACTTCGTGCAGACCAACGTGCTGGGCAGCTTCCGACTGCTGGAGGCCGTGCGCGGCTACTGGAGCGGCCTGCCCGCCGACGAGAAGGCCGCCTTCCGCTTCCTGCACGTCTCCACCGACGAGGTCTACGGCAGCCTGTCGGCCACCGACCCGGCCTTCACCGAAGACAACAAATACGAGCCCAACAGCCCGTACTCGGCCAGCAAGGCCGCCAGCGACCACCTGGTGCGCGCCTGGCACCATACCTACGGGCTGCCGGTCTTGACCACCAACTGCTCCAACAACTACGGCCCGTACCACTTCCCCGAGAAACTCATCCCGCTGATGATCGTCAACGCCCTGGCCGGCAAAAACCTGCCCGTGTACGGCGACGGCATGCAGGTTCGCGACTGGCTGTACGTCAAGGACCACTGCAGCGCCATCCGCCGCGTGCTCGAAGCCGGCCGCCTGGGCGAGACCTACAACGTCGGCGGCTGGAACGAAAAACCCAACATCGAGATCGTCAAGACCGTCTGCGCGCTGCTCGACGAACTGCGCCCCAAGGCCGACGGCACGAGCTACAGCACGCAGATCACTTATGTGACCGACCGCCCCGGCCACGACCGGCGCTACGCCATCGACGCCCGGAAGCTCGAGGCCGAACTCGGCTGGAAGCCCGCCGAAACCTTCGACACCGGCATCCGCAAGACGGTGGCGTGGTACCTGGCCAACGGCGACTGGGTGCAGAACGTGCAAAGCGGCGCCTACCGCGCATGGGTCGAGCAGCAATACGCCAAGCCCGAAGCCGTCCAGGCCTCCGCATGAAGGTCCTCGCATGAAAATCCTGCTCTTCGGCCAAGGCGGCCAGGTCGGCTGGGAACTGCAGCGCAGCCTGGCACCGCTGGGTGAACTCGTCGCCCTCGACTTCGACAGCACGGACTACGCCGCCGACTTCAGTCGGCCTGAAGCGCTGGCCGAGACGGTCCTCGCCATCCGCCCCGACGTCATCGTCAATGCCGCGGCCCACACCGCCGTCGACAAGGCCGAAAGCGAGCCCGAGTTCGCGCGCAAGCTCAACGCCACCTCGCCCGGCGTCGTGGCCCAGGCCGCCGAAGAAATCGGTGCCTTGATGGTGCATTACTCCACCGACTACGTCTTCGACGGCAGCGGCAGCACCCCCTGGCGCGAAGACGCCGCCACCGGCCCCTTGAGCGTGTACGGCCGCACCAAGCTCGAAGGCGAGCAACTGGTCGCGGCCCACTGCAGCCGTCACCTGATCTTCCGCACCAGCTGGGTCTATGCCGCGCGCGGCGGCAACTTCGCCAAGACCATGCTGCGCCTGGCCAAGGAACGCGACCGCCTGACCGTCATCGACGACCAATTCGGTGCACCCACCGGCGCCGAACTGCTGGCCGACGTCACCGCGCACGCCATCCGCGCCGCCCAGGCCGACTCGGCCAAGTTCGGCCTGTACCACGCCGTCGCCGGCGGTGAAACCAGCTGGCACGGCTACGCCCAGTTCGTCATCGAGCAGGCGCGTGCGGCCGGCGTGGACATCAAGGTCGCCCCCGACGCCATCGCCCCCGTGCCCACCAGCGCCTTCCCCACGCCGGCCCAACGCCCGCAGAACTCGCGGCTGAACACCGACAAGCTGCAGGCCAGCTTCGGCCTGGTGCTGCCGCCCTGGCAGACCGGCGTGGCCCGCATGCTGCGCGAAATCCTTTGAACCCAGAAGAAGACCAGACCATGACACCACGCAAAGGCATCATCCTCGCCGGCGGCTCGGGCACCCGGCTGCACCCGGCCACGCTGGCCATCAGCAAACAACTGCTGCCGGTCTACGACAAGCCGATGATCTACTACCCGCTCGCCACCCTGCTGTTGGCCGGCATCCGCGAGATCCTGATCATCAGCACGCCGCAGGACACGCCGCGCTTCGAGCAACTGCTGGGCGACGGCCGCCAGTGGGGCATCCGCCTGGAGTACGCCGTGCAGCCCAGCCCGGACGGCCTGGCCCAGGCCTTCGTCATCGGCGAGCAGTTCCTGGCCGGTGCCCCCAGCGCCCTGGTGCTGGGCGACAACATCTATCACGGCCACGACTTCCAGGACCTGCTGGCCAGCGCCCATGCCCGCACGGCCGGCGCCAGCGTCTTCGCCTACCACGTGCACGACCCTGAACGCTACGGCGTGGCCGAGTTCAACACCGAGGGCAAGGTGCTCTCCCTCGAAGAAAAACCCACGGCGCCGAAGTCCAACTACGCCGTCACCGGCCTGTACTTCTACGACGGCCAGGTCGTCGAACTGGCCAAGAGCCTGAAGCCCTCGCCGCGCGGCGAACTCGAGATCACCGACCTGAACCGCCTCTACCTCGAGCAAGGCCAGCTCAACGTCGAGATCATGGGCCGCGGCTACGCCTGGCTGGACACCGGCACGCACGAGAGCCTGCTCGAAGCCGGCCAGTTCATCGCCACGCTGGAGCACCGCCAGGGCCTGAAGGTGGCTTGCCCCGAGGAGATCGCTTACCGCCAGGGCTGGATCGACGCCGCCCAGCTGGAAAAGCTGGCCAAGCCGCTCGCCAAGAACGGCTACGGCCAATACCTGCAACGGATTCTGAAAGAGAAGGTGTACTGATGCAGGCGACCCGACTGGCCATCCCCGACGTGATCCTGATCGAGCCCAAGGTGTTCGGTGATGCGCGCGGTTTCTTCTACGAGAGTTTCAACGGCAAGGCCTTCGACGAAGCCGTGGGCCACCACGTGGAGTTCGTCCAGGACAACCACAGTCGCAGCAGCAAAGGCGTCCTCAGAGGCCTGCATTACCAACTGCCGCCGCATGCGCAGGGCAAACTCGTGCGCTGCACGCGTGGTGCGGTGTTCGACGTGGCGGTGGACATCCGGAAGTCGTCGCCGACATTCGGGCAGTGGGTGGGTGAGGAGCTGAGTGAAGAGAACCACAAGCAGCTGTGGATTCCGCCGGGCTTCGCGCATGGGTTCCTGGTGCTGAGCGAGACGGCGGATTTCTTGTACAAGACGACCAACTATTACGCGGCGAGCCATGAGCGGTCGATCATATGGAATGATGCGACGGTGGGCATCGAATGGCCGCTAGAGCGGGTGGGTGTCTCCGCGCCACTACTCTCCAGCAAGGACGGTGCGGGCAAGTTGCTCGTCGAGACAGAAGCTTTTGAAAGGGCTTCGCTAGGGAGTGCCGATTGATCGCGAAAAACCAAGAATACTCGGGGGGCGCCTGGAGGAATCCGCATGCCTCCCAATCGGTGTCGCTGTGGCTCGCGGCGCGCAGCCTGTGGGCTAGCCGCCGGCTACTCGGACAGCTCTCACTGCGCGAGTTGACGGCCCGCTACAAGGGTTCTGTGCTGGGATTTGCCTGGACCTTCGTGGTTCCGATGTTCATGCTCGTTGTGTACACCTTCGTGTTTTCGGAGGTGTTTAAGGCGCGCTGGGATGCGGGTTCGGCTACCGAATCCAAAGGGCAGTTCGCCATCATCCTGTTCGCCGGAACCATCGTCCTGCAGTTCTTCAACGAGGTGCTCGCGCGTGCGCCCCACGCCATCATCCAAAACGCGAACTTCGTCAAGAAGGTCGTCTTCCCGCTGGAGATTCTTCCCGTGGTCTCGGTGGTCGTGTCCGCGGTCAACGCTGTCGCGAGTGGCTGTGTGCTGCTGTTCGTTCAGTTGCTCCTTACAGGTTCCGTACCCTGGACGGCAGTGCTGTTCCCGGTAGTGCTGCTGCCACTGTTCGTGCTCAGTCTAGGAGTCGCATGGAGCCTGGCGGCCTTGGGCGTATATCTGCGTGGTTTGGCGCCGCTCATGGGCATGGTTGCTGCGGTTCTCATGTTCCTGTCTCCGGTGTTCTATCCGGTCAGCGCGGTGCCTCCTGGGTTTCAGCGCGTGCTGATGCTCAATCCCCTGACGTTCGTGATTGAGCAGGCGCGGCGCGTGGCCATCATGGGCCATCTGCCCGACTGGACGGGGCTGGCGATTTATGCAGCCGCCTCGCTGGCGTTCGCGGCCTGCGGTTTTGCACTGTTTCAGAAGACGCGCAAGGGGTTTGCCGATGTCCTCTGATGATCTGGTGATTCAGGCCAGCAACCTCGGCAAAACTTATTCCCTGTATCGCAATCCGCGGGATCAGCTTGCGCACCTGCTGCTGGGCCGCACGCGTAACGTGCGGGAGTTCCGTGCGCTCGATAACGTATCGTTCCAGGTGAAGCGCGGCGAAACCCTGGGCATCATCGGCCGCAATGGCTCGGGCAAGTCGACCCTGCTGCAGATTCTCTCGGGAACCCTGCGTCCTACGCACGGCGACGTGCGGCTCAGTGGCCGCTTAGCTGCGTTGCTTGAACTCGGCGCCGGCTTCAATCCCGAGTTCACCGGCCGTGAAAACGTGATGCTGGGCGCGTCGGTCTACGGGATGACCGAAGCGCAGATCGCCGAGCGCTTCGACGACATCGCGGCCTTCGCCGACATCGGCGAATTTATCGATCAGCCGGTGAAAACATACTCGAGCGGCATGTTCGTGCGGCTGGCGTTCTCGTTGCACGTGCACACCGATCCGGAGATCTTCCTCGTGGACGAGGCGATGGCGGTCGGCGACCACCGCTTCGTGCAGAAGTGCTTCCGTCGGCTCAACGCGCTGAAGGAATCTGGCGCGAGCATTCTCCTCGTGTCGCACGACACCACCGCCATTAAGATGCTGTGCGATCGCGCCATCTGGCTGGACAGCGGCAAGGTGCGCGAGATGGGCAATGCGCCCGCCGTCGTCGACGCCTACCGGAACTGGTCGGACGACATCGGGGCGGAGGTCATCGCGAGCAGGCCTGAGATGTCGAGCCACCGCGCGCTTCGCATCGAGGTGCCGCAACCGGTGCTGATGAACCTCAGCGGCCAGGAAGTTTCCAGCTTCACCCACGGCGATCACGTGGCTGTTCGCATAGAGATTCGCAACCGCGCGGTGCCGGCCGGCCAGACGTTCCGCGTCGGGTTCTCGCTGCGGAACAACCGTGCGATCGAGATTGCCGGTTCCAACACGGACATCGCGCCGCTCACGGTGCCTGTTCCCCCGACCGGCGGGTCGGTGGCCGTGTGCATGGAGTTTCAACTGCCCTTGCTGGCAGGTGGCCGCTATTCGCTGACGTTCTCGATCGATTCCAAGTCGGACGCCGACAAGGCGACCACGGAGGTGCTGATGCCCGATTGCATCGTCTTCGATGTCGATGAACGTGTAAAGGTCTACACGCTTCTGGGCATCGATGCCCGTTTTTCACTCGAGGAAAGCACCTCGCATTCTTCGGCGGACGTATCCTGATGACTCGCATTTTCGATTCCTTCATTTTCTTCAACGAGTTGGATCTCCTGGAGATTCGGCTCAACCTGCTCGCGCCGCATGTCGATCGATTCGTGTTAGTGGAAGCCACGCGTTCGTTCCAGGGGCAACCCAAGCCTCTGCACTTCGCCGATAACCGGCAGAGGTTCGCGGCCTTTCTGGGCAAGATCGAGCACGTGGTGGTCGACGACTTTCCCGAAGGCGCGTCGGCCTGGGATCGCGAGCACTTCCAGCGCGATGCCATCATGCGCGGCCTGGGCGACTGCGCCGCAGAAGATCTCGTCATCATTTCTGACGCGGACGAGATTCCGCGGCCAGAAGCCATTCCGAGTGAACTGGAAGCTGGCATGGTCGCATTGCTGAATCAGCGGCTTTTCTACTACCGCCTAAACATGGGTTGCGTGGAGATGAGCCACTTGCCATGTTCGGCTGTGGTGCAACGTCGCGACCTCGAATCACCTGCGACGCTTCGAAGGCGCATCGTCGCCTCTCACTCGGTGATGCTTGCGCAAGGTGTGGCAGCTGCGGCGGCCACTGGTCCGTTCCGGATCATTGAAGACGGTGGCTGGCACTTCAGCTACCTCGGCAGCGCGCAGGACGCCGTGGCCAAGATTGAAGCCTTCGCGCACGACGAGTTCAACGCGCCACAGTTCAAGGACCTCGACGCGATCGAGGACGCGATAGACAGCGGCCGCGACCTACTCGGGCGTAGCCTGACCTTCCAGATCGTGCCCGACACGCAGCTGCCGCGATATGTGCAGGACCATCGCAGCGCGTTGCTCGCCAAAGGCCTGCTGGCCATCTCTAATCCCGCGAACACCATGCTGTTCGACCAGTACAGCCGGTACCAGGCGTGCGCCGATCTGCTGAAGCTGGGCGGAGTCGGCGACGAGAACACCGTGCTGGACATCGGCAGCGGTCCGGAGTGTCTGTTCAAGCGCTTTATCCCCGGTTCGCAGATGTATTTTGTCGATCCGCTGATTCCGACCGGTACCGAGCCCGCCTGCCTCGCGAACGACGTCTTTTCACCGATGTTGGACGGCCGTCAGTTCGACTACGTCACGGCCGTCGATGTGTTCGAGCACATCGCCCCGGCTCAACGCGACCCTTTTATCGATCGCCTCTCCAGTCTGTGCGGGCGGGGGCTGGTGATCGGCTTCCCGTGCAACGACGCCACGGACGCGGTCCAGGTCGATGACCACATCGAGAAGGCTTACCGCGAGACCTACGGGCGCGACTACTCTTGGCTGGAGGAACACCAAACCTACGGACTGCCTTCGCTGGCCCGTACGGTGACGCGGCTGGAGACGGCGGGATGGCATTGCCAAGTCGTCGGACACGGCCACGCGCCCTGGCTGCAGACGCTGTTGACCTTTGTCATCAACACCTGGGAGACCCCATCGTTGCGCGAGCTGGCCTTGCATGTCAGCCGCATCTTCAATCGCGACCTGTATCGGCACGATTTCAAGGCGCCGTTCTATCGCCAGTTCATCGTCGCCACCCGCCAACCGCTGCCTCCGCTGGCGCAGCACTTTGCCTGCGCCGAAGACGGCGACGGCGAAGCTCGCTTTCATGAATTGATGGATGAGGCGCATCGAAGCCTGTTGACGAAGTCGTTGCACCTGCTGGAAGAGAAGCAGGCGAAGGTCGAGCGGGTCCAAGCCGCGCACGACGCGGCGCTTGCCGACCGGGATGCCGCGCTTGCCCATCGGGATGCCGCGCTTGCCCAACGAGACACTTCGCTCGCCGACCGGGATATTGCGCTCGCCGATCGGGATACCGCGCTCGCCGACCGGGATACCGCGCTCGCCGCGCGAAATCAGGTGCAATCAACGCTCGATGCCAACCAGGCTGCCTTGCAAGGCGTGCTGGCGTCCAAGTCGTGGCGCCTGACGCGGCCCATGCGGGTCGCGATGCGATGGGCGCGCTATGGTGTCGATTCCGCTGATCTGCGCAAGCTGGAGAATGCGCTCAAGACAAGGGTTGCGCGCCTTCCTCTGCCGGCGCCGGTGCGCAACCAACTGCGCAGTGCCTACCACGGTATACGGCGCAGCGTGCGCGTTACGCAACCGGCCGCGCCGGGCCTCGTCGTCCTCGAATCGGCGAGGCCGGCCCCGCGCGTTGCCGGGCACGCTGACTACATCTTCTGGGGTGTGATCGACTGGCATTTCCGCCATCAGCGACCGCAGCACCTGGCGCAGGCCATCGCCGCCACTGGCCGACGGGTGTTTTATGTATCGGCGCACCTGGCGGACAACGCCGGGCCGGGCTTCACCGCTGAGCCGCTGGACGAGGCGGGGCGACTGTTCCAGATCCGCCTGTACGTACGCGGTGCGCCGCCTATCTACCACCGGGCGCCCGACGCCGCAGTAATGGCGCAGCTGCGCGCCAGCGTCGGAGAGCTTCTGGAATGGGCCGACTGCGGGCGCGTCATCTCGCTCGTGCAGCACTCCTTCTGGCACGGCGTGGCCAGCGTGCTGCCGAACAGTCGGCTGGTTTACGACTGCATGGACCACCACGAGGGCTTCGGTAATAACGACGCGGGCATCCTCGCGCTCGAGCAGCAATTGCTGCGCGACGCCGACGTGACCATCGCGACCTCGGCCTGGCTGGCCGAGGTGCTGACGCCGCGTACCGCGCATTGCCACATCGTGCGCAACGCTGGCGACTACCAGCACTTCGCGCGTATTCCCGACACGATGTTCCGCGACCCGGGCGGCCGTAAGGTGATCGGCTACATCGGCGCCATCGCTGAGTGGTTCGACCTCGAGCTGGTCGAAAAGATAGCCCGGCGTTTCGCCGACTGCCTGGTGCTGCTGGTGGGCAACGATTCCGCCGGCGCCGCGGCGCACCTGAGCAACGTTCCGAATGTGCAGTTTACCGGCGAGCTTTCCTACAAGGAGCTGCCTTTCTACGTGCACGGCTTCGACGTCTGCCTGCTACCTTTCCGCATTATCCCGCTGACGCTGGCGACCAACCCGGTCAAGGTGTACGAGTACCTCGGCACCGGCAAGCCCGTGGTCGCCACGACCTTGCCCGAGACGCAGCAGTTCGGCGATCTGATCGAGACGGCCGCCACCCACGACGCGTATCTCGATGCGGTCGCGCGCGCGCTTGCGGCCGACCCGGCTATGGGCCGCGAGGCGCGCCAGGCGTTTGCTCGTGAACAGACCTGGCGCCATCGCGCGCACGACATCGTCTCGCTGGTCGAGGCGCCGGCCGACGAGCCGCTGGTTAGCGTGATCGTCGTCACCTACAACAATCTCGCCCTCACCAAAGCCTGCCTTGCCAGCCTGGACACCTACACGGACTATCCGGCGATGGAGATCATCGTCGTCGACAACGCGTCGGTCGACGGCTCCCCGGAGTTCCTGTGCGAGTGGGCCGAGGGCGCACCCAATCGCAAGCTAGTGCTTAACGCAGATAACCTGGGTTTTGCCGCTGGCAACAACGTGGGGCTGGAGATCGCGCGCGGTGAGTACCTGATCCTGTTGAACAACGACACGCACGTCACGCCGGGCTGGATGCGCACGTTGATCGCGCACATGCGGCGCGACGCGACCATCGGCCTAATCGGGCCGGTCACCAACAACATTGGCAACGAGGCGAAGCTCGAGATCGCCTACGATGACATGACGCAGATGCTGGAGCGCTCGGCCGCGTTCACGCGCCGCCACCTGGGTGTGAACTTCGGGGTGCACACGGTGGCTTTCTTCTGCGTGGCTATGCCGCGCGGTGTCTACGAGAAGGTCGGTCCGCTGGACGAGGCCTTCGGCCGTGGCTTTTTCGAGGATGACGACTACTGCCGTCGCGTCGAGCAGCAGGGCTTGCGTATCGTCTGTGCCGAGGACGTTTTTATTCACCATCATCTGTCGGCCTCATTCAACAAGCTCAAGCAGACCGACCGGCAGGCGCTGTTCGACCAGAACCGCGTCGTCTACGAGGCCAAGTGGGGATCGTGGAAGCCGCATGCTTACCGGCGTGATCGCGCGCCCATGCCTCAGAACGCGGCGCGGCGCGTGCATGCCGAGGTGCCGGCCGAGTTCATTGGCTGTGCTTGGACCAACGGGCAATGCAGCGTGTGCGACCGCAACAGCCGCTTTTTTCAGGTGGCGGGCGAGGGCGGACCCGATGGCGCATGGGTCTGCGAGTACTGCCGCGCTAGCGCGCTGGAGCGCCGGCTTGCCTCTGCACTCCTTCAATGGCTGGGCGAATCCATCGGGGTGCATGCGCAGGCCTTGACGCGGTTGCCAGCGGCAGCCCTCGGTCAGCGCGTCAAGATTGGCCTCGTCGACGGCACAGCGGTGCACGCGCCGTCCTTGATCGATGCGCTCTCGCGCATCTCATGGGTCGAGCGCACGTCCACCGATACGCCGCCGGGCGTACTAGACCTAGCGATCGGCATTACGCCACCGCCCCAGACCCTTGCCTCCACGGTGCGATCCTTGCGTGCCGGCGGCACACTGCTGGTCGCCGCGCCGCGCGAGGTCGCGGCTTCGCTCGCGCGAACGGGTGAAGAGATCGCCGACATCGACCTCTTGCATGCCGCGGACGATTTGCCCCAAGCGGCCGTGCAAGGCATCGACCTGCTCCAGTTCCGGAGGGTCGGAGCGTGAACCTCCCTTCGCATCGATGGGCTTGCCTAAGCACGCTGGCCGTGCTCGCGCTCCTGGCCGCTGGTGCGGCGTGGATGCTCACCGGCCTGAAGGCGTTGCAATGGCCGGCCGACCTGCCGAATGGCGGCCTGAACCTGCCGCTGCAGATCAAAGTCTTCTTGGCGGCGGTGGTGATCGCACGCCTGGTGACGACCGTCTTGCGCATTCCTGCATGGGTGGTGGTCACGCTGTTCGCCGTGGCCTGCGCCCTCGCCAGCGGCCATGGCGCGGCTATTCCAGCATTAATGGTGGTGTCGCTGTCCTGGGCGGTCACCGGCCGGTTGGTGTTGCGGCTGCTGGGTCTTCGCCGCCCGCCCGAGGGCTGGCAGGCCCTCCTCGCGGGCGCCGGCTTCTTCGCCACGCTGGTCGAAGTGCTGGCGGCGCGCCCGTGGCACCAACCCTGGACCTGGCTGATCGTACTGCTTCTGCCCGTGGTGGTGGCCCGGCGCGAGACAAGCGCTGTACTGGCCGAGTTACGCGAAGCATTCGATGCCGCGCGCAGGCCGCTCGCGCAGCGCGCAGGCTGGCTGGACGCGGCGATCGCTGCTGTCGCTACGATTTATGTTGCCGTAGCCTATCTACCCGAGATTGGCTACGACGCGTTGGCAATGCACTTGTTCGCGATCCATCAGCTCGAGACCCGCCATGCCTGGAGCTTTGATGCGCAGACCTACATCTGGGCCGTGATGCCCATGCTGGGCGACTGGGTCTTCGCCATGCCCTACATGTTGGGCGGAGAGACGGCCGCACGTCTGGCGAACGTGGGTTTCCTGTTCGGCATCGCGGCCATGATCCGCGTGCTGGTGTTATGGGCCGGTGGTAATGAGCGCGGCACGCGATGGGCCGTGCTGGTCTTTCTGAGCACGCCTCTCACGTTCACCGAAGGCAGCAGCCTGTTCATCGAATCAGTATGGGCCGCCTTCACGGTCGCCGCCGTGGCTAGCCTAGCACGTGCATACACCGAATCGGAGGAGGGTGCCCGCGAGCTTCTGCCATGCGCTTTGTTTGTTGGTTTTGCCCTGGCAGCCAAGGCCATCACGCTGACGCTGCTGCCCTTGCTCGGTTTGGGCTTGCTACTCGGCGGTCGGAGTTGGCTTAAGCGGCGCGCTTTGCGCTTGCTGGGCTTGGGCGTGCTGGTGGTCATTGTGGTGGGTGGTATTCCCTACCTTAAGGCCTGGCGTGTCACAGACAATCCTGTTTTCCCGTTCTTTAACGGGGTGTTCCGTTCACCCCTTTTCCCGCCCCGTAACTTCGAGAGTGCGTCGCTTTTTGGTAAGGGCGTGAGCTGGGACCTGCCGTACCGCGTGGTGTTCCATGTTGAGCGATTTCTTGAAGCGACTGTTGGGGCCGGCGGCTTCCAGTGGCTGCTGTTGATCGTGCCGGCGGTGCTGGCCCTCACGTTCGCCCGCCGCGGTCGGGCCTTAGCGCTGGCCGCCTTCGGTTTCGCTGCGCTGGTGCTGGCGTTTCAGTCGGTGAGTTACTTGCGCTATGTGTTCCCAACCTTTGTCCTGTTTGCGGCCGTTGCCGGCGTTGCGCTGTCACCGCAAGAAGGGCTGCCGCGACTCGTACCCCAGGCCCTGATGATCGGTGCGTTCGCAGCGGTTGTATTGAATCTGCTGTTCTTCGGTTCCGGATCTCCCTACCGCGACCTTGCGCTGCATACCGTATTTGATCGGACGGCGCGGCAGCAGTGGCTGCGCGAACGCGCGCCGATCCGCGAGGCAGTCGATACGGTGAACACGCTTAATATCAGGCGCCTTCCGGTCGCGCTGCTCGCGCCGCCCGGAGCGGTGAGCGGCGTGGGTGGCCCGCTAGATGCCGACGCTCTGACGGTTAACTATTGGTTCAATCTGAAGTTCACGAAGGCGATCCTAGACGCGGCTAACCATCCACAGGCCCTGGCGGGTGTGCTGCATGCTTCGCAAGTGGAGTACGTCATCCTCGATGGAGGATGGCCACGAGCAGGGCGTGATGCGCTCAACTCCATCACCGAACCTGTGTCCCGGCACGGCGGGCTCGCCATACGGCGGCTAGCACTGCGCTACCGCTTTAATGAAGAGTTATTGAAGGACCCCGGCTTCGAATCGGCAGGTGCGTGGTCCTTACCGGAGGGCAGCCGCGGGACTGCGGGCGCCATGACAGTCACTGTGACAGCGCCGTCGGTACAAGCCGTGCCGGTCCATCCTGGCCGACGCTACCTCAATACCATCGAGATCGCTTGCGATGAGCCTGCGCCAGCTCGCATCCAGATTAACTGGGTCGATGCTCAAGGCGCTTTCATAAAGGCCGACATTCAAGTAATCGAATGCACCAATCTCCCCTCGACCGAATCCATGGAAGTGACTGCGCCGCAGTCGGCGGCGCAGGCGCTGGTCTATGCGAGCGCGCACACGGCTCGGCCGGTGACTTTCAAAAGGAACTCCTTTCGTCAATGAGCAAAGTGCCGTCCCTCCCTGTGTCCGCCGATGATCGGATCGCTGTCGTCATCCCCAGCTTTCGGGTGACACGCCATGTACTGGGTGTGATTGAATCCATTCCCGCGCGCGTGTGGCGCATCTATGTGGTCGACGACGCATGTCCTGAGGGATCGGGACGCCTGGTCGAGCGCGACAGCCGTGACCCACGTGTGCATGTGCTGTTCAATCTCGAGAACCAAGGCGTGGGCGGCGCGGTGATTGCAGGCTATCTGCGAGCCGCGGCCGATGGGGCGCGGGTGATTGTGAAGATCGATGGCGATGGCCAGATGGACCCGGGGCTGATCGACGACTTCGTCTTCCCGATTCTTGCCGGTGAGGCCGACTACACCAAGGGCAATCGGTTCTTCGATCTTGATCAGTTGCAATCCATGCCGCGCATGCGCGTGTTCGGCAACGCCGCGCTTTCGCTGCTGGCCAAGTTTTCCACCGGCTACTGGGACCTGTTCGACCCAACCAACGGCTACACTGCGATCCACGTGGACGTGCTTTCGCACCTGCCGTTGGACAAGATCAGCCGGCGTTACTTCTTTGAGACCGACATCCTGTTCCGTCTCAACGTTGCACGTGCGGTGGCTGTGGACGTGCCCATGGCTGCGCGCTATGCCGATGAGGTGAGCAACCTGAAAATCTCGCGCATCGTCGGTGACTTCCTTTTCAAGCATGCCCGCAATTTCGGCAAGCGCATCTTTTACAACTACTACCTGCGCGACATGTCCCTTGCATCGCTTGAGCTTCCTCTGGGGTTGTTCCTGTTTTTCTTCGGGGCGGTGTACGGTACTTGGCATTGGATCGAATCGGCGCGTCTCGGCATCGTGACCACGGCCGGCACCGTGATGCTGGCCGGTTTGCCCGTGCTCACCGGCCTGCAACTGGTCCTCGCGTTCTTCGGCCAGGACATCGGCTCCGTGCCGCGCCGTGTCCGCCACTCGACCGGACCCCGCTTGCGCGCCAGGAGGCTGCCATGAGGTGGCTGCTAGACAGGCTCGCCGACCCGAGTTTGCGGGGAATGAACGTGGACAGCACCGACCGTCTGTCTATGCACGGTGCGATGCTGCAACGCAAGCGCATGCTGCGCGAGGTATTCACCGAATTCCACCACCTGTTCGAGCGGTTGGACCGGCGCTTTCTAAGCGGTACAGGCCTGCGCATCGAACTGGGGGCCGGCGTGGCGCCAATGCGCGAAAGCTATCCTGATGTCATTTCAACCGACGTGGTTGCCGGTCCGCACCTGGACCGGGTGCTCGACGCCCTGGCCATGGACCTGCCAGACCACTCGGTGCGAGTCTTCTTCGGGCAGAACTGTTTCCACCACTTCCCCGACCCTGACCGCTTCTTCGACGAACTGCAGCGCGTGCTCACGCCCGGGGGCGGCGCGGTGATCCTCGAGCCCTATTACGGCCCATTCGCGGGGATGCTGTTCAAGCGCCTGTTCCGCACCGAGGGTTTCGACAAATCCGCGCCCGGTTGGCAGACCGATGCCAGCGGCCCAATGAACGGCGCCAACCAGGCCTTGAGTTACTTGGTGTTTGTGCGTGACCGCGAGGCCTTCCTGCGACGCCATCCGGGCCTGGAGATCGTGCACCATGAGGTGCTGCCCAATTACCTCAAGTACCTGTTGTCCGGTGGCCTGAATTTCCGCCAGCTGTTGCCCGACGGCGCCACTGGCCTGGTGGAATTCGCGCAACGCTGTCTCTCGCCCATGAACCGGTGGCTGAGCCTGCACCATGTGGTGGTGATTCGCAAGCGGGTAGCGGCGTGACTTTCCTGCGGTATGGCCTGGTCCAGTTGTTTGCCTACGGTATCGATTTCGGCGGCTTTCTGCTGCTGATGTCGGTCGCTGGCCTGGCGCCGTTGACGGCCAACCTAGTGTGCAAGTTTGCTGCCGGCGTGTTCGCCTTCGCGGCGCACCGGCGCTTCACCTTCCGCGTGGGTGACGCTGGCAGTTCGCTGGGGCAGGGCGTTCGCTACTTCGCGCTGCTGGGGCTAAACATTCCGCTGACCACCGGTTTGCTGGCGTTACTGCTGCGGTGGTTTTCGCATCCCGCAGTGGCGAAGTTCATGGCCGACGTCCTGATCCTGGTGTTCACCTACTGGGTCAGCAAGAAGCTGGTTTTCGAGCAGCCTCGTAAGCCACAGGACGGACCGCTGAAATGAAGGTGATGGTGACCGGAGCAGGCGGCTACATCGGCCGGCGCGTCGTCGCAGCGCTCGAGGCGCGCGGCGACGATGTGATCGCCGCAGCGCGCCGGCCGGTCGCTGGGTGGTCGTGGTATCCGTTCGACCTCGGCCGCCCATCGGACATCACCCTGCCTGCCGGCACCCAGCTCGTCATCCACTTGGCGGCCGACACCTCCGGGCGCGGCATGCTGTCGCCCGCCAGCGAGATTGCCAGCGCGCAGGCCCTGGCCGACCAATCGAAGGCGGCCGACGCCCGCCTGGTGTTTGTCTCCAGCCAGACGGCGCGCGAGGACGCGCCGACCGATTATGGCCGCACCAAGTGGCGCATCGAGCGCATCGTGTTGGAAGGGGCGGGCGTCGTGGTGCGGCCGGGCCAGGTGTATGGCGGTGCTGCTACCGGCCTGTTCGGCACGCTGGTGGGGCTGGTGCGTCGCCTGCCACTGCTGCCTGCGCTGCTGCCGGCACCCAGCGTGCAGCCTGTGCACGTGGACGACTTGGCGCAGGCCATTGTGGCTGCTGGTGCGGCGATGGCGGGCGCGACGGTCTTCCAGGTGGGTGAGCCCGAGCCGGTTTCCTTTACCGAATTTTTGCGCGCGATTGCGCAGCATCGCCTCCGTCGCTGGCGCCTTTTCGTTCCCGTGCCGGTCGTGCTAATTGAACTTGCGCGCCGTGCCAGCTTTCACCGCGTGGACGCGCTGGAGCGGCTTGGCTCGCTGCTTGCGTTACAGCCCATGGACACGCGTGCTTCGCTCGATATGCTGGGTCTGTGCCTGCGCCCACTGGCTGAGGGAATGCAGCGCACGCATCGTCCACGGCGAACCCTGCTGGCTGAATCTCGGGCGGTTCTGCGCTATGTGTTAGGCACTTCGCCACGCCGCGACCTGGTGATGCGCCATGCACGTGCTGTCGAGGCGGTGCGCGAGGCCGAACCCTTGGGCCTGCCTGACTGGGCGCTGCGCCGGCCAGCTTGGCTGCGACTGTTGGAAAGCCCGTCTGACCTCGAACTCGCATGGCGGCTGGACAGCGCCACAGCCCTGGCCGAGGCGACGCCGCAAGGCGCCGCGCTTTTCCTGCGCGTGGGCCAGCCGACCGGCCCTGCTCGCGCCGTGCTTGGCCTGTCGAGTGCGGTCTTGACCGAAGTGTTCTGGCTCTGCGTCCGGACGGTGCTGCCCCGTAGCGCGCGGCAGACTCGGAACGCACGCACGCCGAGGGGTCGCCTATGAGCGCCGACTTCGACGTCATCGTCATCGGAAGTGGTCCGGCCGGCGTCTCGGCCGCGTTTCCGCTGGTGCAGGCGGGGTTGCGCGTGGCGATGCTCGATGGCGGCCGGACGCAGGCGGTCGCGCCGCCCCGGGCCGATTTCCTGACAGCGCGCGCGACCGACCCGCATCAATGGGCTTGGATGATCGGCCGCGATTTCCACGCGCTTAGGGCCATGGACGCCGTTTCGCCCAAGCTGCGCGTGCCGACTCAAGCCTTTGCTTTCGAAGGCTTCCAGTTGGCGAATCGTATCGCCGCCACGCCCTTCGTCGCTGTGGGCTCGCTGGCTACCGGCGGGCTGTCCAATGCCTGGGGCTGCGGCGTGGCGCGCTTTAGCGACGCCGAAGCGCGGATGCCGTTTCCCGTCGCCGATCTGGGTCCCTCGTACCGCGAGGTCGCCCGGCGCATGGGCCTGAGCGGCGGGGGGGGCGATGACCTAAGCGACTACTTCGGCCTGGACGAGGACTGCGATCCTCCGGTGCCTATGGACCGCGCGCATGAAGCGATGTGGCGGCGGTACACGAAGGCCCGCACGTCGCTGTGCAAGGGCGGTTTTCGGCTGGGGCGCTCGCGCGTCGCTGTGCTCTCGCGCCCGCGCGAGGACCGGCAGGCCTGCGACCTAGCCGGCAATTGCCTGTTCGGCTGCAGCCGCCAGGCGATGTATTCGGCCTCTGCCGACGTGGAGCGACTGCGTGCCTTCCCGAATTTCCACTGGCTGCCCGGGCATCTGGTCGACTCCATCGTGGTGGACGGCGAACGAACCGTAGTGCAACTGCGCGAACCTAGCGGCACGTGCGCCAGGCTCGCCGCGCGCAGGCTGTTCGTGGCCGCTGGCACGCTGGCGAGCACCCGCCTGGTGCTGCAGGCCCTGCAGCGGCGCGAGCCGGTACCGCTGCTGTCCTGTCCCACAGCAGCCTTCCTTCTCTGGCTACCCGGCCTTCTGGGCCAGCCCCGCGAACGTGGCTTCGGGCTGGGTCAGCTGTCCTACGCCTTGCAACTGACTGGCGGTCGCACGGCGTTCGGCTCCACCTTTGCCACCACCGGCATCCCAATGTGGGAGCTGGCCCGCCACTTGCCGCTCGGCCGCAGCACCGCCTTGCAGGTGCTCCGCGACCTGCTCGGATCTTGCGTGGTGGGCAACCTGTTCCTCCCCGGCGAGCTGTCCGACGCACGGGCGCGTCTGGACGACCGCGATACGCTGCGCATTGAGGGAGGCTGGCGGCAAGCCGATGTCGAGGACCTGCTGCGCGAAGCCCGGCGTAAGTTAGCCGGCGCCTACCGCAAGATGAACGCCTGGATGTTGCCCGGCAGCTTCACGCCCGGGCGGCCGGGCAGCGACATCCACTATGCTGGCACGCTGCCGATGGCGGCCGATCCTGGCGCCGGGCAGACCTCGGTGCAAGGCGAAGTGCGTGGGCTGCGCCATGTGCACGTGGTCGACGGCGCATGCTTGCCCGCGCTGCCAGAGAAATCACACACCCTTACCCTGATGGCCAATGCTGACCGGATCGGTCGGCTGATCGCCCCTACACTTATATGATGAAAACGAAGCCGAAAATTATCTGCGCTGTGGGCACCCGCCCTGAGGCCGTTAAGATGGCCCCCGTCATCTTGGCCCTTCGCGGGACTCCGGAGATCGATTGCCGCGTGCTGGCCACCGCGCAACATCGCCACATACTGGACCAAGTGCTGACCTTCTTCGGTACAACGCCCGACATCGACCTGGATATCATGCGGCCCAACCAGGCCCTGGCGCAGCTCACTGCGCGCCTGTTGGTCGAGATCGACCAGGTGCTGGAGCGCGAGCAGCCCGACGCGGTGCTCGCGCAGGGTGACACCACTACCGTGATGACGGTGGCACTGGCCTGCTTCTATCGCCGCATCCCATTCGGTCACGTCGAGGCTGGCCTGCGCACCTGGGACCTGCAGAATCCGTTTCCCGAGGAGGCCAACCGCGTCATCGCCGGCCGGCTGACTCGGTGGCACTTCGCGCCCACCGAGGGCTCGCGTCGCAACCTGCTCAAGGAAGGCGTGGACGACGCCGACATCGTGGTCACCGGCAACACGGTGATTGACGCGTTACTGATGACGGCGAGCCGCGAGCTCGACTTCGGCTTCGACTTCCCGGCCGATTCGCGCATGGTGCTGGTCACTGCGCACCGCCGCGAGAACTTCGGCGCGCCCTTCCTGGAAGTCTGCCGCGCCCTGCGCACGCTGGCCCTGCGCAACCCAGACGTGCAGTTTGTCTACCCGGTGCACCCCAACCCCAATGTCAAGGACGTCGCCCACGCCCACTTGGCCGGCCTGTCCAATTTCACGTTGTGCGAGCCGTTGGAGTATGCGCCTTTCGTCGCGGCGATGAAGCGTGCGTACATCATCATCAGCGACTCCGGCGGTGTTCAGGAGGAGGCGCCCGCGCTCGGCAAACCGGTGCTGGTCCTGCGCGACGAGACCGAGCGGCCCGAGGCGGTGGAGCAGGGCGTGGTCAAGCTGGTCGGCCCGCACGAGGACGCCATTGTTTCCGAGGCCCAGCACCTGCTCGACGACCCCGAAGCCTACCGTGCCATGGCGCGCGGCATTTCGCCGTATGGCGACGGCATGGCGGCTGGCCGTATCGTACAGACGTTGCTGAAACATTTCGCTTGAGGGCGCTCGTTTATCTTTCAGCTGTGCCATGGGCTAGTTTCGCCCAGCGTCCGCACAAGTTCGCTGAGTGGTTCCATGCTATGCATGGCGGGCAGGTGCTCTGGCTTGATCCCTATCCCACCCGCCTGCCGCAGGCACAGGACTTCGCGCGCCTGCGCAACACCGCGCGCGAGCCGGCCCATCCGCAGCCGGACTGGCTTCGCGTGCTGCGCGTGCCCGCTGCGCCGGTCGAGCCACTGCCGGGTGGTGTGTTCCTGAACCGATTGCTCTGGCGTGGCGTGATCGACGAAGTCAAGCGCTTCGCCCGCGCCCAGCCACACTGCGAGCTGGTGATCGGCAAGCCCTCACAACTGGCTTGCGAGCTGTTGAAGTCCGGCTTCCCGGCGCATAGTTTCACGCGTACCGTCTACGATGCCATGGACGACTTCCCATTCTTTCATCGCGGGTTGTCCAAGGCGTCGGTGCGCGAAACCGAGCGCGCTATGGCCCGCACCGTCGAAGTTACCCTGGTGTCCTCGAGCCGGCTGGCCGACAAGTTTGCCTCCCTGTCGCGGCATGTGGTGCTAGCCCGCAATGCCTGCGATCCGGCGACGCTGCCGCCAGTCGACGTACTCGCCAGCCTGCGCGAGCCGGGGTTGGTGGGCTACGTGGGTACCATCGCGTCCTGGTTCGACTGGGATATGGTCGTCGGCCTCGCTACCGCGTGCCCTGACCGTGCGTTCCGGCTCATCGGCCCTGTGCACGGCGCAGTGCCGTCGTCGCTGCCCGCGAACATCGAGTTGCGCCCTGCTTGCAGCCACGACCAAGCCATCCGCGAGATGTCGCGTTTTTCCGTCGGGCTGATCCCATTCCGGCTCAATGCGCTCACCGCATGTGTCGACCCGGTGAAATACTACGAGTACCGTGCCTTGGGCGTGCCCGTGGTCAGCAGCGCTTTCGGTGAAATGCCCCTGCATGCCGCCGCAGACCCTGGAGTGCGGCTTGCCACCTTGGCAGACTGGGCGCTCGCACTCGACCACGCCGCGGAGCAGCGCGATGCGGCCGTTTCCATCGAGATCTTTCGCAGTCGCAACAGCTGGGCCGCCCGTTTCTCTTCTGCCCTTCAACCTTCATCTGATAGCATCTGCCCGTGAACAAGCCGCTTCCGGTTACTCAGCCATTTCTCCCACCGCTCGAGGAATTCATCCCCTATCTGCAGCAGATCTGGGATTCGCGTTGGCTGACCAACGGCGGCCGTTTCCACCAGGAGCTCGAGGCCGCACTGGCCGAGTACCTGGGCGTCAAGCACCTGTGCCTGTTCAATAACGGCACCGTCGCGCTGGTGACGGCGCTGCAGTGCCTGCGTATCACGGGCGAAGTCGTTACCACACCGTATTCGTTTGTGGCCACCGCGCACTCCGTTCTGTGGAACAACCTGCGGCCAGTGTTCGTCGACATCGATCCGCGCACCTTCAACCTCGACCCCGCGCGCATCGAGCCCGCCATCACGCCAGCCACTACGGCCATCATGCCTGTGCACTGCTATGGCACACCCTGCGATGTGGACGCCATCCAGCGCATCGCCGACATCTACGGATTGCGCGTGATCTATGACGCGGCGCACGCCTTCGCCGTGCGCCGCAAAGGCGTCTCCATCTTGGAGTATGGTGACCTGTCTGTGCTGAGCTTCCATGCCACCAAGGTCTTCAACACCTTCGAGGGCGGCGCCATCATCTGCCCTGACGCCAAGACCAAGCAGCGGGTCGACTATCTCAAGAATTTCGGCTTTGCCGACGAGGTGACCGTGGTCGCGCCCGGCATCAACGGCAAGATGAACGAGGTTCAGTCGGCCTTCGGCCTGCTGCAACTGCGTTACGTCGACGAGGCTATCGCCCACCGTCTACGCATCGACGCCCGCTACCGCGAAGGCCTAAGCGGCGTGTCGGGCATCGAGATTCCGCAGCCACTGGAAGACGTCTCGCACAACGGCTCGTACTTCCCGGTGCTGGTCGGGCCCGGCTACCCGCTTAGCCGTGATGCGCTCTACGATAAGCTCAAAACCCATGGGATTCTGGCGCGCCGGTATTTCTATCCGCTCATCAGCGACATGCCGATGTACCGCGGCCTGCCTTCGGCCACGCGGGAAAACCTGCCCGTCGCCCAGCGCGTGGCGCAGCAGGTGCTGTGCCTGCCGATTTTTTCGGACTTGTCGGAGAGCGACCAGTCGCGCATCATCGAACTGGTGCGCGGCGCGTGATGGCGCTTTTCTACAGCCCGGCCGAACTGGCGCAGATGGGGTTTCTGTCCGTCGGCAACGCGGTGCGTTTGTCGCGTAAGGCCTCGGTCCACGGCGCCAGCCGCATCGCTCTGGGCGACCACGTGCGCATTGATGACTTCTGCGTCTTGTCGGCCGGCGCGGGCGGCATCGCCATCGGCAACCATATCCACGTTGCTGTGTTCTCCTCGATCATCGGCGCGGGGCGGGTCCAGCTCGACGATTTCTCCAACATCTCATCGCGCGTGAGCATCTATTCGAGCAGCGACGACTATTCCGGTGAAGCCATGACCAACCCCACGGTGCCCACCGAGTGGACGCGCGTCGATAGCGCGCCAGTACATGTTGGTCGGCATGCCATTATCGGCGCCGGTTCTGTCTTACTCCCGGGCGTGCATCTGGGGGAGGGGGCAGCAGTCGGTGCGCTATCACTGGTCAAGTCGGACTGCGAGGCATTCGGTATCTACGCCGGCTCGCCGGCCCGTCGCGTCGGCACGCGCAAGAAAACTCTGTTGGACCTCGAGAGGCAGTTCCTTGCCCAGCGCGCCCATGCAGACGCCCAGCCCTGAACGCCTCGCCGGCCTGGGGCGCGTGCTGCGCTTCGGGCTGGCCGGCGGCGCCAACACGGCCGTCACTTTCCTGGTCTATGCGGGGCTGGTCCGCTCCGGTGTTGCTTATCCGCTCGCCAATGGCTTCGCGTGGATGCTCGGCTTGATTTGCGGCTACCTGCTGGGCAAACTCTACGTATTTCGCGACCGGGCGGTGCCGGTTCATCGCAGTAGGAAACAGTTCTTAACCTTTACCGGTGTTTACATCGTGAGCTTCCTGCTCAGCACTGGACTGCTTGCAGCCCTGGTGGAGTCGGGGCTGTTCAATGCCGTCACGGCCCAGTTCCTCGTCATCCCGGTGGTCGCCACGTTCAACTTCGTCTCGTCACGGTACATAGTGTTCGACTCGGACGTGACCTAAGATCCTTTCGCCTCCTCGACCCATGTCTTCTCCTCCTCTTATTTCCGTGGTCGTGCCTGTTTTTCGCAACGCACCGACGCTGCTGCCCACCTTCGAGGGAGTGCTCGCCGTGCGAGATCAGAACTTTCCCGACCTCGACTTCGAGATGGTGCTGGTCGACGACGGCTCGGACGACGACTCCTGGCAGGCGATGCAGGGCCTGTACGCGGCTTATCCCGCGCATGTTCGCCTGCTTAAGCTATCGCGCAATTTCGGCCAGGTGAGTGCCATCCTGGCCGGTTGCGAGGCTGCACGCGGTGACGCCGTCGTCACCCTCTCGGCCGATCTGCAGGACCCGCCCGGGCTCATCGCCCAGATGGTGGCATGTTGGCGCGAGGGTTCAGAAGTGGTGATCGCCCATCGTGAGGCGCGCGACGACGACGTCGCCGCCACACTGTTTTCGCGCCTGGCCTACGGGATCGCCCGGCGCGCAAACCCGCGTATTCCGCGAGGCGGTTTCGACTACTTGCTTCTGAGCCACCGTGCCGCGCGGCTGCTGTTGTCGTTCAAGGGGCGGCATCGCTTCTTTCAGGGCGACGTGCTGTGGCTCGGCTTTCCCACGACCTTCCTGCCCTATGTGCGCCAGAAGCGGCCGGTGGGCCGCTCTGGGTGGTCGTTCGCGAAGAAGTTCAAGTACTTCACCGACTTGCTGCTTGACTCCTCGTACTTTCCGATCCGGCTGATGTCCTGCCTGGGTTTTGTTACGGCCATCGCCGGTCTGGTGTACGCCCTGGTGATCGTGTTCGCTTGGTTTCATAACGAGACACCGTTTCCAGGCTACGCGCCCATCATGATTACCCAATTGATCGTCGGCGGACTGATTATGATGATGCTAGGCGTCGTCGGCGAGTACCTCTGGCGCATCTACGACGACGTGAAGCAGCGCCCGCTGTACATTGTCGAGAAGGCTGTGATCTCCGACACGTCGCTCGCTCACGCGCCCCTCGCCGATGTGCGTGTCGCCGGTTCGCTTTCCGCCGATCAGAATGCACCAGCCGCGAATACCTCGCAGTGAGCGACGCGGCCATGAACGTTGCAGCCATCAGGGGAGGCAGCATCCTGCGGAGCCTTCGTATTGTGCTGTTCTCGCTGGTCGGACTGGTGCTGCTGGCGCTCCTAGCCAACTATTTCCGTCGCATTACGCCGCTGCGGCACCTGGACAGCGTGTTTCTGTTCGAGTCGGTGGATTCCATCCTGGCGCACGGCCTGCCGCTGTCGCACACGGTCCTGTCGTGGCCCGTGGTCGCGCCTATGCTGGACTGGCCGGTCGCGCGTATCTGTGCCGCTGCCTTGCCGTTCCTGGAGGGCGATGGCTACAACGTGCTGGACAACCACGCGTACTTCCTGTTGTACCCGATCGCGGTGCTGGCGCGGCTTATAGGGACGCACGATGCTTTCGCCTGGCTCAATGCCGCAGCGCACCTGGCCCTGGTGCTGATGCCCTGGGTGTTCCTGCGTCGCTCCGGCCTGCCCGTGCTGGCGGTCGCCGCGTTCGCCATTGCCGTTGCGGCTTGGCCGGCTTGGTCGCTCTCGGCCATGGGCGACTACTACCTCGACCGGCTCTACATGCCGCTCATGCTCGGGTTGCTGTACCTGCTGCATCGGGGGGCCTTGCAGGAAGGGGCGCTCACACGCGGCAGACTGGCGGGCATCGCGTGCGTCGCGTTGCTCGCGGCCATGACGACCGAGCGCGCCACCATCATGGTGCTGGCCGCGCTGCTATTCTTCGTCGTGTTGGCGCTGCCATGGCGCCGCGTGCGCGCGCAGGCAGGGTTCTGGCTGGGCCTCCCTCTGCTGCTGGTGGCCTACCTCGCCTGGTACTTCAGCGTTATGTTTCACGGCTTTGAGGGGGGCGGCAGCCTGCGCGCCAACGCCTACTTGACCGCGCGCGCGCTGGTCGAGCGATTCCATGATCCGCGCATGGTGGTGTTTGCGCTAACCAATCTGCTGTTCCTGGGCTGGATGGCCTGTCTGGCGGGCTGGCGTTATCTGCTGCTCGCCCTGGGGGCGCTGCTGCCGAACCTGATCGTGACCACCGGCGGCGCCGAGCTGAACGGCTGGGTCACGCACTACCACGCCATGTACATTCCCTTCCTGGTGTTCGCCGCCTCGATCGGTTTCGCCCGATTTATGGACTGGCTGCCACAGGGCGGCGCGCGCGTACTGGTGGCGATAGCCAGCGCCAGTGCTTCATTAGTTCTGGCTGCCACCTATCAGCCCTTCGAAGCTACCTTCACCGCACCTGCGGCCGATCGGACGCAGGGCGGGATCCTGCGGGCGGTTTATCGCTTCTATGTACACCGCGATCAATCGCCGGAGCGAGCTATGTTGTTTTGGATCCAGCAGCTTCCGGATGCCGTCTCTGCCGGTGCAAGAGTTAGTGCGGTCGAAGGCGCAATGCCGGTGCTGTACCATTCGCACGCGTTGGCACTGTACCCCTCAGGCCTCGACCACGCGGACGTGTTGGTTATCTCTGGCGCGCTGGTTGACGGTAAGGCAGCGTTCGTGACCGGCTTGCCTTATCCAGGCAATGCGGAGCAGGTCGCGCAGGTGAACGCTTGCTTGCTGGAGCGAGCAATTCGGCAAGGTTTCGCCGTGGAGCGGGAGATTCTCGGTGCGGGGCTGATTGTGTTGCGCCGATCAGCGGCTCCCCAGCCAGCGATCGCGGCGCCGCGTTCCTGAGGCCGGAAGCGTACTAAGAATGGAGCAAGCCTATGTTCGACAGGCAAATTTAGATGCTTGCTGAATATCGACAGAGCTTCCGATACCGCCAGAAAGCCGCAGACATCCATACTTTCAGCAGGCTTGCGACATGCCAATAGAGATGGCGGTGGCTTTTGTGACTGGCACGCCGAGCATCGTGGATGGCTCGCAAGTTCTCATCAACTTGTAATTGCCAGCCAGCCAATCGTGCTCGCGCACAGATGTCGAAATCTTCCCCATACATGAAGAACCGCTCGTCAAAGCCATTGATTTCTGCGAAGGTCTTGCTTCGGAACAGCATGAACATGCCTGGAATCCAAACCGGTACGGCGGGGCTTTGGTAATGTCTGGAGTGCCGACTCAATATTTCCTTTGGCGTGATAAGTGCGCGATGATTTTCCGGCGCCATTTTTCCCGGCTCGATGATGCGCGGAGCCAACAGCCCGCTCTTTGCGTCTGCTCGAGTGACGAGCGGCCCGAGCACATCGGCCGTCAGGCGTATATCGGGATTGAGAATAAGAAACCATGGCGCTTTGCATGCCAAGAAGGCATGGTTATGGTTCGCCCCGAAGCCTTTGGGCTGTCTGTTATTGATGACGTCGACGGGAAATCGCAAGGCTAAATCCGCTAAATCACTTTTCTCTGGAATGTTGATTGTCAGCAGCACCCTGTCGATCACGGTGTGGCTGTATGTATCAAGCTGCTGCAGCAGCGGAAGTGCGAGTTCCAAATGTCCGTGGCTGACAATCGAAACCGTGACGGATAGGCGGGATGTGGCTGATCTTTGCATGATATCGAGAGGTAGACCATTCTAGATGTGCGTATGCACGATGGATGACGGCTGACCCCCGCATCTGTCGTCCCCTCGGGCACAATGCCATGAAGAGTTCTCGGCTCCGCCCATGGAGCACGTGTCCATTCCTAGTCCCCTGATTCGTTAGTTTGAATGTTATTTCTGTTATTTCTGAGCTTCTGGGTGAGTATGTTTACCGGGATGTTGGTTGTGCGCCGAGCGCGCGGCCATGCGAAGCGTTACGGTGACGCCATGCCCCAGCGGTTTCACGTGGGGGATGTGCCTCGCTTAGGTGGCTTGGCGGTCTTTGTCGGGCTATTGGTCGCCTGGGGTGCTGCGATTGCGCTGTTTTTCGTCGAAAACTACGGGAATCTGGGCGTCCCGGCGTCGTTGGTCTGTGGCTGGACTTTGGCCGTGCTGCCGGCCTTGGTCGGAGGCATCGCGGAGGATCTCACGCAGCGGCTGAGTGTGCGTTATCGCTTGACGCTGACTGGTTTATCCGGCTTATTCGCTATATGGCTCGTTGGGGCCTCGGTACCTCGGCTTGGTATTCCTTTGGTGGACATGCTCCTATTCAGCGCCCCCTGGCTCGGCATGGTCCTCGCCCTCATCGCCATCATGGGCCTCCCCCACGCCTTCAACATCATTGACGGCTACAACGGCCTCTCGGGCATGGTCGCGTTGATCGTCTCCTTGGCGCTCATCTACGTGTCTTTGCAAGTGGGCGACCGCCAACTCGCCGGCATGCTCATCTGCCTCACCGGCGCCACAGCTGGCTTCCTGATCTGGAACTATCCCCGCGGCATGCTGTTCGCCGGGGATGGCGGGGCCTACCTCTGGGGCGTGGTGATCGCGCTGGGCAGCGTCGTGCTGGTGCAGCGGCACAACATGGTCTCGCCCTGGTTTCCGATGCTGCTGTTGATCTACCCGGTATGGGAGACTTTCTTCTCCATCTACCGCAAGCTCACGCGGGGCGTGTCGCCGGGCGTGGCCGATGCCTTGCACTTTCACCAGCTCATCTACCGCCGCATCGTGCACGGCGTCTTCCATGACGACGAGTCCCGCCGGGTGCTGATGCGCAACAACCGCACCTCGCCGTACCTGTGGGCCTTCACCTTGCTGACCGTGGTGCCGGCCGTGCTCTTCTGGCGCAATACCGCCGTGCTGATGGGTTTTACCGCGCTGTTCGTCGTCACCTACGTAGCGGCCTACATGATGATCATCCGCTTCAAGGTGCCGCGCTGGCTGCGGCGGTAGAGGCCGAAGGGCGCATGCGCCCTTTCACAGTCCTCTCCTACAATCCGGCAGTTTTCTTTCTTCTGGAACCGCACCATGTCCAACCCTGCCGATCCTGACCTGTCCAAAATCGCCCCGCGCGAGAAAGCCGAAATCCTGGCGCAGGCCTTGCCGTACATCCGCAAGTTCCACGGCAAGACGCTGGTCATCAAGTACGGCGGCAACGCCATGACCGATCCTGCGCTGCAGGCCGACTTCGCCGAAGACGTGGTGCTGCTGAAGCTGGTGGGCATGAACCCGGTGGTGGTGCATGGCGGCGGGCCGCAGATCGAGACAGCGCTCAAGCGGCTGGGCAAGACCGGGCATTTCATCCAGGGCATGCGCGTCACCGACGAAGAGACCATGGAAGTGGTCGAATGGGTGCTGGCCGGCGAGGTGCAGCAGGACATCGTGGGCCTGATCAACCAGGCCGGTGGCAAGGCCGTGGGCCTGACGGGCCGTGACGGCGGGCTGATCCGCGCGCAGAAGCTCAAGATGGTCGACAACACCGATCCCACCAAGGAACACGACGTGGGCTCGGTCGGCGACATCGTTGCGATCGACCCGAGCGTGGTCAAGGCGCTGCAGGACGACGCGTTCATTCCCGTCATCAGCCCGATCGGCTTCGGCGAGCAGAACGAAAGCTACAACATCAATGCCGACGTGGTCGCCGGCAAGCTGGCCACGGTGCTCAAGGCTGAGAAGCTCGTGCTGCTGACCAACACGCCCGGCGTGCTCGACAAGGCTGGCAAGCTCTTGACCGACCTGACCGCGCGCGAGATCGACGAGCTGTTCGCCGACGGCACGATCTCCGGCGGCATGCTGCCCAAGATCGCTGGCGCGCTGGATGCGGCCAAGAGCGGCGTGAACGCCGTGCACATCATCGACGGCCGCGTGCCGCACGCCATGCTGCTGGAGATCCTGACCGATCAGGCGTATGGCACGATGATCCGGTCGCACTAGTCGGACAGGGCGCCTTCCGCCATGCCTGACGCCGACGCCCTCGAATCCGCCCCAGCGCTGGCGCCGGTGGCGGCCCCGCCGGTCGTCCGCAAGCGCCCCAAGCCCGGCGAGCGCCGCGTGCAGATCCTGCAGGCCCTGGCCGCGATGCTGGAGCAACCCGGTGCCGAGCGCATCACCACGGCGGCGCTGGCCGCCAGGCTCGAGGTGAGCGAGGCCGCGCTGTACCGGCACTTCGCCAGCAAGGCACAGATGTTCGAGGGGCTGATCGAGTTCATCGAGCAATCGGTGTTCTCGCTGATCAACCAGATCGTCGCGCGCCACGCCCTGGCCGTGGAAGCTGCAGCCGTGCCCGATGCCACCGCCGGTCCGCGCCAGGCGGGTCGGTTGGTGGTGATGCTGCTCCAGTTTGCGGAAAAAAACCCTGGCATGACGCGTGTCATGGTCGGCGACGCGCTGGTGTTCGAGAACGAACGGCTGCAGCAACGCATGAACCTGTTCTTCGACAAGATCGAGGCCACCTTGCGGCAGTGCCTGCGCCCTTCCGATGGCGCCACGCCAACGGTGGACGCCCAGGTGCAGGCCTCGCTGCTGACCGCCTTCGTGGTCGGGCGGCTGCAGCGTTTCGCCCGCTCGGGGTTCAAGCGGCTGCCGTCGGAATACCTGGAAGCCAGCCTGGCGCGCTTGCTGGCCTAGCGGCCGAGATCAGTTGAACGGAGAGGGGGTTTGCCGCTCAAACCGCCACGCCCACCTTCGCCCCCGCATCCAGAATCTCCTGCCAGGTCTGGTCGTCCACGGTGATGCCTTCCTCGCGCCGGGCCACGCGGGTGGCGCGTTCGGGGTCGCCGGCAATCTTCACCGCGTCGAAGCCTGGCGCCACCGGACCCTTCTTGAGCCAGTCCACGAAGGCATCGGCCTCCCGCGCGAAGCTGGCCTGGGTGCCGAGCTTGGCCGGGTCGATGAGGATGGTCAGCATGCCGTTGACCACGGCGCGCGCCGCCGTGGTGGGGTGGTGCCAGGTGCCGCCGCCGCTGAGCGCGCCGCCGAGCAGTTCACACGCCACCGCCATGCCGTAGCCCTTGTGTTCGCCGAAGGTCATGAGCGCGCCGAACAGACCGTTGCTCTGCGGCACCACCACCACGCCGGGATCGGTGGTCGGGTTGCCTTTCTCGTCGATCAGGGTGCCCGCCTCGACCTGGATGCCCTTGTTGTGCGCCACCCGCATCTTGCCCTGGGCCACGCGGCTGGTGGCGAAGTCGAGCACGAAGGGCTCGCGGCCTTCCAGCGGCACGCCGATGCAGCAAGGGTTGGTGCCAAAGCGGCCGTCCGCGCCGCCCCAGGGCGCCACCACCGGCCGCGACATCACATTGACGAAGTGGATGGACACCAGGCCCTGCGCCACCGCCATCTCGGCGAAGTGGCCGATGCGGCCCAGGTGGTGCGCGTTGCCCAGGGTCATGATGCAGCTGCCGTGCTGCTTGGCGCGCGCCATGCCGAGCTCCATCGCCTGCACGCCCACGATCTGGCCGTAGCCGCGTTGTCCGTCGAGCGACAGCATGGTGCCGATGTCGAGGTTGACCTTGACCGCCGCGTTGGGGCTCAGGCCTTTCTCGAGCACGGCGTCGACGTAGCGCGGCACCATGCCCACGCCGTGTGAATCGTGGCCGCTGAGGTTGGCCAGCACCAGGTTGGCCGCGACTTGGTCGGCCTCTTCGCGGCTGCTGCCGGCTGCTATCAGAATCGTAGCTACTTGCGCTTGTAGGTCGTGCGCTGGAATGGTTTTTGACATGTGAAAAGAGGCTTTGTTGGGATTCAGGGTCAGGGTTACCGTTCGCGCTGAGCTTGTCGAAGGGCCTGTTGCAGAGGCTTCGACGGGCTCAGCCCGAACGGGGGAGGGTGAAGTCCTTCGACAGGCTCAGGATGATCGGGGGGTGAGGATCACATGACGGCGCCGACCTGCCATGGCACGAACTCGTTCTGCCCATAGCCATGCTTCTCGCTCTTGCTGCGCTCGCCCGAGGCGGTCGCCAGCACCAGCTCGAAGATGCGCCGGCCCATCTCCTGCACCGAGCTGCCGCCGTCGATGATCTCGCCGCAGTTGATGTCCATGTCCTCCTCCTGCCGCTGCCACAGTGCGGAGTTGGTGGCCAGCTTGAGCGAAGGCGATGGCGCGCAGCCGTAGGCGCTGCCGCGGCCGGTGGTGAAGCAGATCACGTTGGCGCCGCCGGCCACCTGGCCCGTGGCGCTCACCGGGTCGTAGCCGGGGGTGTCCATGAAGACGAAGCCATGCGCCGTTACCGGCTCGGCGTATTCGTACACGCCCTCCAGGTTGGTCGTGCCGCCCTTGGCCACGGCGCCGAGCGATTTCTCGAGGATGGTGGTTAGCCCGCCGGCCTTGTTGCCCGGCGATGGGTTGTTGTTCATCTCGCCGCCGTTGATCTCGGTGTAGTGCTCCCACCACTTGATGCGGTTCACCAGCTTCTCGGCGATCTCGGGCTTGACGGCGCGGCGCGTGAGCAGATGCTCGGCGCCATACACCTCGGGCGTTTCGCTGAGGATGGCCGTGCCGCCATGCGCCACCAGCAGGTCCACCGCCGCGCCGAGCGCCGGGTTCGCGCTGATGCCCGAATACCCGTCCGAGCCGCCGCATTGCAGGCCGATGGTGATGTGGGACGCGCTGCAGGGCTCGCGCTTTACGTCGTTCACGCGCGGCAGCATCTCGGTGATCAGCTCGATGCCTTTCTTCACGGTCTTCTGCGTGCCGCCGGTGTCCTGGATGTTGAAGGTGCGGAAGTTCTCGCCCTCCTTCAGCGAGGCATGGGCCAGCCAGGCGGTGATCTGCGCGGCCTCGCAACCCAGGCCGATCGCGATCACGCCGCCAAAGTTGGCATGCGTGGCGTAACCGGTGAGGGTGCGCTCCAGCAGCTGCATGCCCAGGCCTTCGGTGTCCATGCCGCAGCCCGTGCCGTGGGTCAGTGCCACCACGCCGTCGATGTTGGGGAAGTCGGCCAGTGCCGACGGATTGGTCTGGCGCGAGAAGTGCGCCGCGATGGCCTTGGCCGCGGTGGCCGAGCAGTTCACGCTGGAGAGGATGCCGATGTAGTTGCGCGTGGCCACGCGGCCGTCGGGCCGCTTGATGCCCATGAACGTGGCCTCCAGGCGGGGCGCGTCTGGCTTCACGTCGGCGCCGAAGGCGTAGTCGCGTGCAAAGTCACCCTTGTCCGGTCCCATGTTCAGGTTGTGCGTGTGCACGTGTTCACCCGGGCCGATCGGGCGCGAGGCGAAGCCGATGATCTGGTTGTAGCGCCGCACCGGCTCGCCGGTGGCGATGGCGTGGGTGGCGATCTTGTGGCCCGGCGGAATGATGCCGCGCACGGCGATGCCTTCGACCACCGCACCGCCGAGCAGTTGCTGGCGCGAGATCAGCACGTCGTCCTGGGGGTGGAGCCGGATGAAAGGAGGGGTGGCGGTGGTGGTGGTCATCGTGGTTGGTGTCTGGTGGTGTGAGGGGAATTTCAGCTGGGTTTGACACGCCGCCAGCTCACGCTGAAGCGGATGTGCGATTTGTCCATGTGGGCCTGCATCGCGGTGCGTGCTGCGGGGCCGTCGTGCGCGCGCACGGCGGCGACGATGGCCTCGTGTTCGTCGATCGCCGCGCGCCAGGATTCCACGGTCTCGAAGTAGCCGCCGAGCCGCGTGAACAGCGGGCCGCGGCGTGAATCCCAGAAGGTCTGCACGGTCTCGGTCAGCACCGTGTTGCCGCAGGCTTGCACGACGGCCAGGTGGAAGGCGCGGTCGCCCTCCAGCGGCAGCACGCCGAGCGCCGTGTCGCGGCGCATCGAGGCCATGGCCTGGTCCATGGCCTTGAGGTCGCGCGGGCGCGCCTGCACGGCGGCGAGTGCGGCGATCTCGCCTTCGACCACGCGGCGGGCGCGGATCAATTCGAGCGGCCCCCATTCGGTCGGCGGCACCTGCACGTCGCGGCTCGCGCCGGCATCGCCGGCCCGGGTGCTGCGGTCGAGCACATACACGCCCGAGCCGGTGCGCACCTCGACCCAGCCTTCGACTTCCATGGCGATCAGCGCCTCGCGCACCGAGGGGCGGCTCACGCCGAGTTGCTGCGCCAGTTCGCGCTCGGCGGGCAGGCGGGCGCCCACGGCGAACTCGCCGGCCTCGATCAGCGCGCGCAATTGCTCGGCGATCTGGCGGTACAGGCGTTGGGGTTCGAGGGTCTGCAGGGGCATGGGTGGCGTGGCGCCTTGTGACGTGTGCGGCCATTAAGGGTAAGCCTTAATTGGCCAAGTGGTAAGGCCAATTCATAATCCCACATTCCCATCACGGCAACATCCGGCAAAACCCTGAATCACGGGCCCCATTCCGGATGGGCCACAACCACTTTGGAGTGTTATGAGGCTTAAAGGTAAAACCGCGCTGGTCACGGCGGCTGGACAGGGGATCGGCCAAGCCGCCGTGATGGCGCTGGCGGCCGAGGGGGCCCAGGTCTGGGCCACCGACGTGAACGAAAAACTGCTGGCGGCCTATGAGGGTGTGGCCAACGTCAAGGCCTTGCCGCTGAACGTGCTCGACAAGGCCGCCATCCAGGCGTTGATCGCCGGCATGCCGCAGATCGACGTGTTGTTCAACTGCGCGGGCGTGGTGCACAACGGCAGCATCGAGGCCGCCACCGACGACGACCTCGATTTCGCCTTCAACCTCAACGTGCGCGCGCAGTTCTGGGCCATCCAGGCCGCGCTGCCGCGCATGCTGACCAACACCAGCCCGACCGGCAGCCAGGGCTGGGGCAGCATCATCAACATGGCCAGCGTCTGTGGCAGCCTCAAGGGCCTGCCGAACCGCTGCGTCTACGGCACGACCAAGGCGGCCGTGGTCGGCCTCACCAAGAGCGTGGCCGCCGACTACGTGGCCCGCGGCATCCGCTGCAACGCCATCGCACCCGGCACCGTGGACACGCCTTCGCTGCACGACCGCATCAACGCCAACGCCGACCCGGTCGCCGCGCGTGCCGCCTTCGTCGCACGCCAGCCCATGGGGCGCCTGGCGCAGGCGCACGAGATCGTGCCCATCGTGGTCTATCTGGCCGGCGACGAATCCGCGTTCGCCACGGGCCAGGTCTATTCCGTCGACGGCGGCATGACCATATGAACCAGCTCGACCTGCAGGGCCGCCACGCGGTCATCACCGGTGGCGCGGTCGGCCTGGGCTACGCCATCGCCCAGCGCATGCTGGCCTCGGGCGGCAGCGTCACGTTGTGGGACATGAATCCGCAGGCACTGGAAAAGGCCAAGTCGGCGCTCGGTGACAAAGTGAACACCGTGGTGGTCGATGTGAGCCAGCACGCCAGCGTGGTCGAGGCCGTGCGACAGACCGTGGCGGCCAACCCGGCGGTTGACATCCTCGTCAACTCCGCCGGCATCACCGGCCCCAACGTCAAGCTCTGGGACTACCCGCCCGAAGCCTGGATGCAAGTGCAGCAGGTCAACCTGAACGGCCTGTTCTTCTGCTGCCGCGAGATCGTGCCGCTGATGCGCTCGCGCAACTACGGCCGCATCGTCAACATCGCCTCGGTGGCCGGCAAGGACGGCAACCCGAACGCCAGCGCCTACAGCGCCAGCAAGGCCGGCGTGATCGGCCTGACCAAGTCGCTCGGCAAGGAATTGGCCGACACCGGCATCCGCGTGAACTGCGTGACGCCGGCCGCGGTGAAGACGCCGATCTTCGACCAGATGTCGCCCGAGCACATTGCCTTCATGTTGTCCAAGATCCCGATGGGCCGCTTCGGCGCGACCGAGGAAGTGGCGGCGATGGTGGGCTGGCTCAGCACCGAGGACTGCTCGTTCTCCACCGGCGCGGTTTTCGACCTCTCCGGCGGCCGCTCGACGTATTGAGCGCCAATGTTCTAATTGATAACGGAATTCTGATCCCCCAACCGAAAGGAAACTGATGAAACTCGTGCGTTATGGCAACCCCGGCAAGGAAAAGCCCGGCCTGATCGATGCCGAAGGCAAGCTGCGCGACTTGAGCGCCATCGTCAAGGACATCGGCCCCGAGCAGCTGAGCGACGCGGCGTTGGCCAAGATCGCCAAGGTCAAGACCGACAAGCTGCCGCTGGTGCGCGGCAAGCCCCGCATGGGTTGCCCGCTGACGGGTGTGGGCAAGTTCATCGCCATCGGCCTGAACTACGCCGACCATGCGGCCGAGTCCGGCCTGCCGATCCCGCCCGAGCCCATCGTGTTCATGAAGGCCACCACCTGCATCCAGGGCCCGAACGACCCGGTCATGCTGCCCAAGGGCTCGGTCAAGAGCGACTGGGAAGTCGAGCTCGGCGTGGTCATCGGCACCAAGGCGCGTTATGTGTCGCAGAAGGAGGCGCTGAACTTCGTCGCCGGCTACTGCACCATCAACGACGTGAGCGAGCGCGAATACCAGATCGAACGCGGCGGCACCTGGGACAAGGGCAAGGGTTGCGACACCTTCGGCCCGATCGGCCCGTGGCTGGTCACGCGCGACGAAGTGCCGAATCCGCAGAAGCTCGACATGTGGCTCGACCTGAACGGCAAGCGCGTGCAGACCGGCAACACCAGGACCATGATCTTCAGCGTGGCCAAGATCGTGAGCTATGTCAGCCAGTTCATGACGCTGATGCCCGGTGACGTGATCACCACCGGCACGCCACCCGGCGTGGGCCTGGGCATGAAGCCGCCGCTGTACCTGAAGAAGGGCGACGTGATGACGCTCGGCATCCAGGGCCTGGGCGACCAGTCGCAGACCGTCGTGCCGTTCAAGCTGTAAGCCGGTCCTCGCGCACAAGCCAGACCGCCCCGCACTCGCGAGAGTGCGGGGCGGTTTTCATTGGTGCTTGTGTCGCATGGATGACGGGCTCAGGTGGTTGGCGCCACGCCGTCGTAAGCGTTCTGCAGCAGCTGCCGCAGTGCCCGGGCCTCCACGGGGCGCGGATTCGGGTACTCGTTCTCGACCGCGATGGCGCAGGCCCGGTCGAGGTCCTCGGCGCGCAGGCCAATGTCCTTCAAGGCCAGCGGCGCGCCGTTGTCGCGGGCCAGCGCAAAAACGGCCTGCGCGGCGTCCGTGCCGCCCAGGGCACGCGCGATGCGCTGCATGGCCCCGTCTGCCGCTGCGGCGTTGTAGGCCAGCACATGCGGCAGCACGATGGTGTGGGTCTCGGCGTGCGGCAGGTTGAAGCTGCCGCCCAGCGTGTGGCACAGCTTGTGGTGCAGCCCCATGCCGACGCTGCCCAGCACCTTGCCGCACAGCCAAGTGCCGTAGAGCGCGTCGGCACGCGCCTGCAGGTCGCCGGGTGCCCGCCGGATGGCCGGCAGCGCGCGGCCCAGCGCCGCGATGCCTTCCTCGGCCAGCAGGCTGGCCACCGGGTTGCCGTTCGGCGCGTACAGGCCTTCGGCCGCATGGGCGATCGCATTGATGCCGCTGACCACCGACAGCCCCACCGGCAGGCCCAGCGAGAGCAGGGGGTCGTAGACCACGGTGCGTGGCAACACGCGCGGGTCGCGCCCGGTGCGCTTGATGCCGTCTTCGGTGAAGCCGTAGATCGGCGTCATCTCCGAGCCGGCGTAGGTGGTGGGTATGGCCAGGATCGGCAGACCCGAATCGAAGGCGATGGCCTTGCCCAGGCCGATGGTGGAGCCGCCGCCGATGGCCACCGCGCAGTCGGCGCCGTACTGGGCGGCGAAGCGGCGCGCGGCCCGGGCGGTCTCGATGGGCACGTGCATCACTGCGGCGTCGAAGATGCCCGCCGCCCGGTGGCCCAGCAGGCCGGCCACCTGTTCCGCCTGGGGGCGCTGGTGCGGCGTGCACAGCACGATGGCGTTGCGAACGCCCATCGCATCGAGCTCGGCGGCGGTCTTGTGCAGCGTGCCGGCGCCGAACAGCACACGCTGCGGCTGGCTTTCGAAGGTGAAGGCGTGCATGGTGGTCAACCCGCCTCGCGCAGCGTCACGGCGGGCAGCTTGGGGTAGATGTGCTGCTCGGTGGCATACGAATCGAACACCATCGCCAGCGTGTAGCCGTCGGGCGAGCTGCGGACCACCGACGCCATGCCGATGGTGCCGCCCGCACCGCCCCGGTTGTCGATGATCAGCGGCTCCTGGATCTGCCGGGCCACCTTGTCGACCGTGCGGCCGGCGGCGCACGGCACCACCAGCGTGACGGCTTTGGACGGATGGGTCTGCGCCAGCGCGGCCGCCAGCAGCCCCGCGCCCGACACCGCACCCAGCGCCAGCCGACGCAGCAGCGGTGCCAGGGCCCGATGGAAGGGTGCGCGTGGGCTTGGTATTGTGTCCTGTGGATGCATCGTCGGATCCATGTGGTTCGCTGAGAGGCCGATACTATGCGCTGCGCGCCGGCCTGGAGACGCTGGCGCCTGCCAAATGCTTTTGCATGGGATGCACAAATGGAATCGATCAAATTTGCCGAAAACCTTGCCATGTTCGTCGACGTGGCGCAGGCCGGCAGCTTCTCCGCCGTGGCGCGGCGCAAGGGCCTGGTGGCGTCTTCGGTGGCGCGCCAGATCGACGCGCTGGAGTCCGATCTCAAGGTGGTGCTGTTCACCCGCTCGACGCGCGCGCTGGTGACGACCGACGCCGGCGAGCTGCTGTTGGCCCGCGCCGTGAAGATCCTGCACGCCATGAGCGATGTGCGCAGCGAAGTGGCGTCGCTCGACCGCAGCGTGCAGGGCCTGCTGCGCGTCGCCTGCGTGCCGGCTTTTGGGCGGCGCCACGTGGTGCCGCACCTGGGCAGCCTGTTCGCCAAACATCCCGGCCTGAGCGTCGAGCTCGAGTTGACCGAGCGTGCGGTCGATGCCGTGGTGGAGCGCTTCGACGTCGTCATCCGTGTTGGCGAGCAGCCCGACAGCAGCCTGGTGAGCCGGCGCATCGGCAGCCAGCGCTACATCATCGGCGCTTCGCCGGCCTACCTCGAGCGGTACGGCCGGCCGACCCATTTCCATGAACTGTCGCGCCACCGGCTCATCGATCGGCAGCACAGCACCAGCATGCGTGGCTGGCGCGAGATCGAAGGCGACGGCGCCTGGCAGCCGTCCCAGTTCGCGCTCGAATGCGACGACTGCGATGCGCGCCGGCTGTCGGCCGCGCAGGGGCTGGGCATCGCGCTGATGCCGAACTGGGCGATCGGCGAAGACCTGGCGGCCGGCCGGCTGGTGGCGCTCGACCTCGCGGGCGCACCGCCCCAGCCCGAGTCGGGCATCTACCTCCTGCGCGCCGCGCCGCGCGCGAACTCGAGAACGCGGGCGTTCACGCAGCACCTGATCGGCAGCATCGGCCGCTCGGCGAGCTGGATCCAGGACGCCGCCAACGCGGCCTGAGGCAGGGCCTCTGGCGCGCGTCGGCATCAGGGTTTTCACTGATTCCGAAGGCTTTCTCGCTTCTGGCGTGCGCCACATTCACCCACGCAAGCGGATTTGCTGCAAAATAGCACGACCGTTCGTTTTATTTTGCTAACCCTCCCATGTCTGCCTCCGCCTTGTCCGCATCCCCCGCCAAGCCGCCCCGTGCCGAGGCCGGCGGCGTGGACAACCGCGCCCTGCTCAAGGGCCGGCAGACCAAGGCGGCGATCATCGACGCGGCGCTCGCCCTGGCCAGCCACATCGGGCTCGAGGGCCTGAGCATCGGCGCGCTGGCCGAGGTCACGCAGATGAGCAAATCCGGCGTCTTCGCGCATTTCGGTTCGCGCGAGGAGCTGCAGATCTCCGTCATCCGCGAGTATTTCCGCCGTTTCGAGGCCGAGGTGTTCTACCCGGCCATGCGTGCCCGGCGTGGCCTGCCGCGCGTGCGCGCGCTGTTCGCCAACTGGATGAAGCAGGTGGCCATCGAGCTGCAGTCGGGCTGCATCTTCATCAGCGGCGCGGTGGAGTTCGACGACCGGCCCGGCATCGTGCGCGATGCGCTGGTGGGCTCGGTCAGCACCTGGCTGGCGGCGATGAACCGCGCCGTCGTGCAGGCCCAGGAACTCGGCGAACTGCGCGCCGATGCCGACGAGCGGCAGATTGCCTTCGAGATCCACGGCCTGATCCTGGCGCTGCACTACGAAGCCCGCTTCCTGAAGCACCCCGGTGCGGTCGAACGCGCGAACGTGGGCTTCGCCAGCATCCTGGCGCGCCATGGCGCGTCCGAAGAGGCGTTGTCCCCCGTGCCATCCATTCCGAAGAAGACGGCCCCGCGCCGTGTTAGCAAATCCATTCCAACCCCATCGAGCCCCAAGGAGTAAGACCATGCCGACCTACACGCCGCCCCTGCGCGACATGCAATTCGTGATGCACGAGGTGCTGCACGTCACCGACGAATTCAAGGCCATGCCGCGCCATGCGGAAGTCGACGTGGACACCATCAATGCCGTGCTCGAGGAGGGCAGCAAGTTCGCGGTGGACGTGATCTTCCCGCTCAACATCAGCGGCGATGAAGAAGGCTGCGTGCTCGACAAGACCACGCACGAAGTCACCACGCCCAATGGCTTCAAGCAGGCGTTCAAGCAATACGCCGAAGGCGGCTGGCCGGCGCTGGCGTGCGATCCGGAATACGGCGGCCAGGGCCTGCCGATCGTGGTGAACCAGTGCTTCTACGAGATGCTGAACTCGGCCAACCAGGCCTGGACCATGTACCCCGGCCTGACTCACGGCGCCTACGAGGCCCTGCATGCGCACGGCACCGAAGCGCAGAAGAAGACCTATTTGCCCAAGCTCACCAGTGGCGAATGGACCGGCACCATGTGCCTGACCGAGCCGCACTGCGGCACCGACCTGGGCCTGCTGCGCACCAAGGCCGAACCCCAGGCCGACGGCAGCTACAAGATCACCGGCAACAAGATCTTCATCAGCGCGGGCGAACACGACCTGGTGAGCAACATCGTGCACCTGGTGCTGGCCCGCCTGCCGGATGCGCCCCAGGGTAGCAAGGGCATCAGCCTGTTCATCGTGCCCAAGTTCAGCGTCAAGGCCGATGGCTCGCTGGGCGAGCGCAACGGCGTGTACTGCGGCGGGCTGGAGCACAAGATGGGCATCCACGGCAATGCCACGGCGCAGATCGTGCTCGACGGCGCCATCGGCACCATGGTCGGCCAGCCCAACAAGGGCCTGCAGGCGATGTTCGTGATGATGAACGCCGCGCGCATCGGCGTGGGCATGCAGTCGCTCGGCCTGACCGAAGTCGCCTACCAGAACGCGCTGGCCTATGCCAAGGACCGCATCCAGGGGCGTTCGCTCACCGGGCCGAAGGACAAGACCAAGCCGGCTGACAGCATCATCCACCACCCCGACGTGCGCAAGATGCTGCTCACCGCCAAGGCGTATGCCGAAGGCGGCCGCGCGCTGAGCCTGTACTGCGCGATGCTGATCGACCGCGAACTGCACCACCCCGACGCCAAGGTGCGCAAGGACGCCGAGGAAATGGTCGCGCTGCTCACGCCGATCGTGAAGGCCTTCATCACCGACAACGGCCACATCGCCACCAACGCCTGCATGCAGGTCTTCGGCGGCCACGGCTTCATCAAGGAATGGGGCATGGAGCAGTTCGTGCGCGACAACCGCATCAACATGATCTACGAGGGCACCAACACCATCCAGTCGCTCGACCTGCTGGGCCGCAAGGTGCTGGGCAACAACGGCGCCACGCTGAAGAAGTTCGGCAAACTCGTCGGCGCGCTGGTGGAAGAAGAAGGCGTGAACGAGAAGATGGCCGAGTTCATCAACCCGCTGGCCTACCTGGGCGACCAGATGACGAAGTTCACCACGGAGCTCGGCTTCAAGGGCTTCCAGAATCCCGACGAAGTCGGCGCCGCGGCCGTGGACTACCTGCGCGTGGCCGGCCACCTGGTGTTCGGCTACTTCTGGGCGCGCATGGCCCAGGTGGCGCTGCGCGAAATCGCCAATGGCAACACCGACCCGTTCTACCAGGCCAAGGTGCAGACCGCGCGGTTCTACTTCGCCAAGCTGTTCCCCGAGACCGCCACGCTGATGCGCACCGCGCGTGCCGGCAGCGCCGCGCTGATGAACACCGATGCTGCGCTGGCCTGAGCCTTGAGATAAAAACACATGGAGACGCAGATGCATAAAGCGCTGATAGCTATTATTTTGGGAGCGACTTCGGCGGCGAGCCAGGCCCAGATGTCGCCCGTGGGCGACTGGCAGACCACCGACGAGAAAACCGGCGAGCTCAAGTCGCAGATCCACATTGCCGAGGCCGGCGGCGTATTGACCGGCCGCATCGACAAGCTGTTGCGCAAGGAGGCGAAGCAGGACGCGGTCTGTGTGGAATGCAGCGACGACCGCAAGGACAAGCCGATGCTCGGGCTCGAGATCATCCGCGGCGCGAAGAAGGCCGAGGGGAAGGACGTGTGGGAAGACGGCAAGATCCTCGATCCCGAAAACGGCAAGACCTACACGCTGCGTCTCACGCCGATCGAAGGCGGCAAGAAGCTCGAAGTGCGCGGCTATATCGGTCCGTTCTTCCGTAACCAGACCTGGACCCGCGTCCCTTAATTTTCAGGAACAGACATGTCTCGATTCCAAGTCAAGAAAGTCGCCGTGCTCGGCGCAGGCGTGATGGGCGCGCAGATCGCGGCGCACCTCGTGAACGTCAAGGTGCCGGTGATCCTGTTCGACCTCCCGGCGAAGGAAGGCCCGAAGAACGGCATCGTGACCAGAGCCATCGATGGATTGAAGAAACTCAAACCCGCGCCGTTGGCCGTGGCCGATGATGCGGCGCTGATCCAGGCCGCCAACTACGAGGAACACCTCGACCTGCTGAAGGACTGCGACCTGGTGATCGAAGCCATCGCCGAACGCATGGACTGGAAGCTCGATCTGTACAAGAAGATCGCACCTTTCGTTGCAGCCCATGCGATCGTGGCCTCGAACACGTCCGGCCTGAGCATCACCAAGCTCAGCGAGGCCCTGCCCGAAGACATCCAACCGCGTTTCTGCGGCATCCATTTCTTCAACCCGCCGCGCTATATGTATTTGGTGGAGTTGATCGCCACGCCCACGACACAGCCGAAGATCCTCGACGACCTGGAAACCTTCGTCACCAGCGGCCTGGGCAAGGGCGTGGTGCGCGCCAAGGACACGCCGAACTTCATCGCCAACCGCGTCGGCATCGCCGGCATGCTGGCCACGATGCAGGAGGCGGAAAACTTCGGCCTGACCTACGACGTGGTCGACGACCTCACCGGCAAGAAGCTCGGCCGGGCGAGTTCGGGCACCTTCCGCACCGCCGACGTGGTGGGGCTGGACACCATGGCCCACGTGGTGAAGACGCTGCAGGACAACCTGAGTGCAGACACCGACCCGTTCTACGCCAGCTACGGCACGCCCGAGGTATTGAAGACCCTGCTGGAGATGAAGAACCTGGGCCAGAAGAGCAAGGCCGGCTTCTACAAGAAGGTCGGGCGCGACGTGCTGCGGTTCGATCTGGCCAGCAAGGACTACGTGGCAGGCGGCCAGAAGTCCGACGAGGTCTACGCGCGCATGCTCAGGAAGCCCGCGGCGGAGCGCCTCCAGCTGTTGCGCGAGAGCGAAGGCCCGCAAGGCCAATTCCTGTGGGCCATTCTGCGCAACAGCTTCCACTATGCGGCCGTGCACCTGGCCGACATCGCCGACACCGCGCGCGACGTGGATTTCGCGATGCGCTGGGGCTTCGGCATGAAGCAGGGCCCGTTCGAGTTGTGGCAGGAAGCCGGTTGGCTGCAGGTGGCCGAATGGATCAAGGCCGACATCGCCGCCGGCAAGACGATTTCCGACGCGCCGCTGCCCGACTGGGTGTTCAGCGGCAAGGTCGTGGGCGCGGGCGGCGTGCACACGGCCGAGGGTTCGTTCAACCCGACGACCCAGGCCTTCGAGCCGCGCCGCGTCCTGCCCGTGCATGCGCGGCAACTGTTCCCCGAGGCCGTGCTCGGCAGCCAGGCGCAGGGTTTCGAGACCGCGGGCAAGACGGTGTACGAGGACAAGGGCATCCGCCTGTGGAGCCTGGATGGCGACGTGCTCATCGCCAGCCTCAAGACCAAGATGCACGCCATCAGCCCTGAAGTCGCCGAAGGCCTCCAGCAAGCCGTGGACCTCGCCGAGCAAAGCTACCAGGGGCTGGTGATCTGGTCGGGCGACGAACCCTTCAGCGCCGGCGCCGACCTGCAGGCCATGCTGCCAGCATTCATGGCCGTGGGCGTCTCCGCCATCGACGAGGCCGAACACCACTTGCAGCAGACCATGCTCAAGCTGCGCTATGCCAGCGTGCCGGTGATCTCCGCCATCCGTGGCCTGGCCCTGGGCGGGGGCTGCGAGATGGCCGTGCATTCGGCGCGCCGCGTGGTGGCGATGGAGAGCTACATCGGCCTGGTGGAAGTCGGCGTGGGCCTCGTGCCCGGTGCCGGTGGCCTGGCCTACATCGCGCGCCGTGCCGCCGAGAATGCGGCCAGCTCGACCGACAAGGACATCCTGAAATTCCTCACCGAAGGCTTCACCGCCGCGGCCATGGCCAAGGTCGGCACGAGTGCGCTCGAGTCGCGCCAGCTCGGCTACCTGCTGGACAGTGACATCGTTGTCCCGAACAAGGACGAGTTGCTGTTCGTTGCGCTGAACGAGGCCCGCGCCATGTTCACCGCCGGCTACCGCGCGCCGCTGCGCCGCCCCTTCCCGGTGGCGGGACGCTCGGCCAAGGCCACGATCCAGGGGCAACTGGTCAACATGCGCGACGGTGGCTTCATCAGCCAGCACGATTTCCACATTGCCAGCCTGATCGCCGGCGTGGTGACGGGCGGCGACGTGGACGCGAACACCCTGGTGACCGAGGAATACCTGATGACGCTGGAGCGGCGTGCGTTCTGCGCGCTGCTCACGCACCCGAAGACCCAGGAACGCATCATGGGCATGTTGTCCACCGGCAAGCCGCTGAGGAACTAATCATGAGCAAGCAAATTCAAGACGCCTACATCGTCGCCGCCACACGCACGCCCATCGGTCGTTCGCACCGCGGTTTCTTCCGCAACACCCGGCCGGACGACCTGCTCGCCACGGTGCTGCGCGCCGCCGTCGCCCAGGTGCCGGGGCTCGATCCGGCGGCCATCGAGGACATCATCTGCGGCTGCGCCATTCCCGAGGGTGCGCAGGGCCTGAACGTGGCGCGCATCGGCGCGGTGCTGGCCGGGCTGCCCAAGAGCGTGGGCGGCATCACGGTGAACCGTTTCTGCGCCTCGGGCCTGTCGGCGGTTCAGATGGCGGCCGACCGCATCGGCGTCGGTGAGGCCGAGGTGATGATCGCCGCCGGCACCGAGAGCATGAGCATGGTGCCGATGATGGGCAATTCGCCGTCGCTGTCGCCGGCCATCTTCGCCAATCCCGACGACATCGAAAGCTACGGCATCGCCTACGGCATGGGCCTGACGGCCGAGAAGGTGGCGCAGCAGTGGAAGGTCAGCCGCGACGACCAGGACGCGTTCGCCTACCAGTCGCACATGAAGGCCCTGGCGGCGATGAAGGCCGGCGAGTTCGGCGATGAGATCACACCGGTCGACGTGGAGGAGCGCTCGCTCGATCTGGACTCGGCCGAGGTCGGCATCCAGACGCGCACCGTGCGCCTGGACGAAGGCGCGCGGCCCGACACCAGTGTCGAAGGCCTGGGCAAGCTCCGCACGGTGTTCTCCGCACGCGGCTCGGTCACGGCGGGCAACAGCTCGCAGACTTCAGACGGCGCGGGTGCGCTGATCCTGGCCAGCGAAGCCGCGGTGAAGCGTTTCGGCCTGAAGCCTTTGGCGCGTTTCGTGAGTTATGCGGCGCGTGGCGTGCCGCCGCAGATCATGGGCATCGGCCCGGTGGAGGCCATCCCGGCCGCGCTGCGCTACGCCGGACTGAAGCAGGACGACATCGACTGGATCGAACTCAACGAAGCCTTCGCCGCGCAATCGTTGGCCGTGATGCGCACGTTGGGCCTGGATCCGGCCAAGGTCAACCCCATGGGCGGCGCCATCGCGCTGGGCCATCCGCTGGGCGCCACCGGCGCGATCCGCGCCGCGACGGTGGTGCACGCACTGCAGCGCAAGAACCTGAAGTACGGCATGGTCACCATGTGCGTCGGCATGGGGCAGGGCGCCGCAGGCATCTTCGAACGCGTCTAGGCGGGCGGCCATGGGCACCACGCATTTCCTGGACCAGGCGCTCAAGCTCGAGGCGGCGCCAGCCGACGCAGACCACTACACCGGCACGGCCAGCCCGGCCTACTGGAACATGGTCGGCCCTTTCGGCGGCACCACGGCCGCCACCGTGCTGCAGGCGGTGATGCAGCACCCCAAGCGCCTGGGCGAGCCGATCGCGCTCACGGTGAACTACGGCGCGGCGCTGGGTCCGGGCGCGTTCACGGTGACGGCGCGCGCCGTGCGCACCAACCGCTCGACGCAACACTGGCGCATCGACCTCAGCCAGGCCGATGCCGAGGGTGCGCCGCAACTCGTCACTACCGCCACGGCCGTCACCGCCGCGCGACGCGACACCTGGGGCGTGAGCGACATGCCGATGCCGTCCGCGCCGCTGCCGCACGAGGTCGAATCGAGCAAGCTCGACTTTCGCGTCGAGTGGCCGCGGCGCTACGACATGCGCGCCATTCTGGGCGACGTGCCCACGCAATGGAACGAGACCGAAAGCCAGGCCGATCCAGCCGAGGCCAGCCTCACCCGTCTGTGGGTGCGCGACGAGCCCCCGCGGCCCATCGATTTCCCCGCGCTTGCCGCCATGGCCGATGTGTTCTACCCGCGCGCCTGGCTGCGCCGCCCCAAGCTCGTGCCGGCGGGCACGGTGTCGTTCACCGTGTATTTCCATGCCGACAGCGCCTTGCTCGACGCCACGGGCGACGGTCACTTGCTGGCGCAGGCGCGGGCCCAGGCATTCCGCAACGGCTTCTTCGACCAGTCGGCGCAGCTGTGGAACCAGGCGGGTGCGCTGCTGGCGACATCGCACCAGATCGTCTACTACAAGGAATGACCGGCATTCCTCCACAATCGACGATTCCGAACTTCATCCTCAGCGCAGCGGAGACTCACCATGAGCGACATCCTCACCCACACCGAAGCCGGTGTGATGACCATCACCTTCAACCGCCTGGACAAGAAGAACTCCATCACCGGCGCCATGTACACCGAGCTGTCCGACGCGCTCGACCACGCCTCGGCCGATGCCGGCGTGCGCGTGGTGGTGTTCCAGGGCCATGAAACCATCTTCAGCGCCGGCAACGACATCGGTGATTTCCTGAGCAACAGCTCGGCCGCGCTGGACACGCCGGTGATGCGTTTCCTGGCCGCCATCAGCACCTTCCCGAAGCCGATGATCGCGGCCGTCTGCGGGCCGGCCGTGGGCATCGGCACCACCATGCTGCTGCATTGCGACCTGGTCTATGCGGGCGACAACGCGGCGTTCTCCATGCCTTTCGTGAACCTCGGCCTGTGCCCCGAGGCCGCGTCCAGCCTGCTCGTGCCGCAGATGATGGGCTACCACCGCGCGGCCGAGGCGCTGCTGATGGGCGAACCCTTCATGGCCGAGGCCGCGCTCGAAGTCGGCCTGGTCAACCGCATCGTGCCGCCGACCGAGGCCAACGGCCTGGCGCTGGCGCAGGCGCGCAAGCTCGCGGCCAAGCCGCTCACTTCCCTCATCGAGACCAAGCGCCTCATGAAGAAGGGCCAGGCCGCGCAGGTCGCGCAGCAGATCGCCGAGGAGGCCGCGAGCTTCGGCCGCATGCTGCAGGCGCCAGCGGCCAAGGAAGCCTTCGGCGCGTTCATGGAAAAACGTCGGCCGGATTTCTCGAAGCTTTGAGTTACAGGCAGCCGCCTCGGGCTGCGTATGATGCGGCCGACGCTTTTCAGGAGACCCCATGTCGCACATGCTGTTGATCCTCGAACCCCATGGCCAGCGTGCGGCCCGCACCGAGGCCGAGGGCCGTGCCGCCTATGACAGCATGCTGGCATTCGCCGCCGGCCTCAAGGCGCGAGGCCTGTTGAAGGCGGCCGAATCGCTGCGTGCCGATACCGATGCCGTGCGTGTACGCACCGGCGCCGGCCGCAGCCAGATGCTCGACGGCCCCTTCACCGAAGCCAAGGAAATGATCGGCGGCTTCTTCCTGCTCGACGGCGTGACCCGCGAAGAGGCCATTGCCATCGCGCGCGAATGCCCGGCGGCGCAGTGGGCCACGGTCGAGGTGCGCTCCCTCGGCCCCTGTTTCGCCTAGCGCCAATTTTTTTCGGACCGGCTGTCGATTTCGCCGGATCTTCTTCGTCGTGGAAGTACAAGCTGAAGCAACTTCGGCTTGGCAACCCGAAGACCCAGGAGAAGCACCCATGCGTTTCATGATCATCGTGCGGTCCGTGCCCGAATTCGAGGCCGAGCCGACGCCCGTGCCCGACGAAAAGCTGCTGGCCGAGATGGCCGCCTACCACGAGGCCCTGGCCAAGGCGGGCGTATTGCTCGACGCCGCGGGCCTGCAGCCCAGCCGCAAGGGCTGGCGCATCCGCTATGACGCGCGCGGCCGCAGCGTGACCGACGGCCCTTATGCCGAGAGCAAGGAACTCATCGCCGGCTACACCTTGATCCAGGTGCGCTCGCGCGAGGAGGCGCTGGAATGGAGCCGCCGTTACCCCAACCCCGTGGGCGAAGGCCGCCCGGCCGAAATCGAGGTGCGCCAGCTCTACGAGATGGAAGACTTTCCGCCAGCCCGGACCACCGTGACAACCGATTCCCCCGACCAACCCGCCCGTTCCTGAGGAGCCCCCATGCCACGCAAGATCTTCGTCAACCTGCCCATCAAGGACATGGCCAAGTCCAAGGCCTTCTTCACCAGCCTGGGCTTCGGCTTCAACCCGCAGTTCACCAACGACCAGGGCGCCTGCATGGTCGTCAGCGACGACATCTTCGTGATGCTGCTGGTCGAACCTTTCTTCCAGACCTTCATCAAGAAGCCGATCTCCGACGCGACCAAGGCCACCGAGGTGCTGGTCTGCCTGTCGTGCGAAAGCCGCGCCGAGGTCGACGAACTCGTGGCCAAGGCGCGGGCCGCGGGCGGCACGGTGCCGAACGATCCGCAGGACCACGGCTTCATGTACGGCCATGGTTTCGAGGATCTCGACGGCCACGTCTGGGAACTGGCCTACATGGATATGGCGGCGGTTCCGCCGACGCCCTGATGATGGGCGTCCGCGTTCTGATTGCCCGCGAACCCGTTCGCGCCGAGCCTGTCGAAGCGCCAGACGACGCGTCATGACTTCGGCCACCCACCAGGCGATCAACGCGGTCTGGCGCATCGAGTCCGCGCGCATCGTGGCCGGCGTGGCCCACCTCGTGCGAGACATCGGCCTGGCCGAAGAGCTGGCGCAGGATGCGCTGGTGGCGGCACTCGAATACTGGCCCACGCGGGGTGTACCCGACAACGCCGGCGCCTGGCTGATGGCCACGGCGAAGAACCGCGCACTCGACCACCTGCGTCGCCAGAAGGTGCTGCAGGGCAAGCTCGCGCAGATCGGCCAGGACCTCGAAGCCCAGGAGGCGCTCACCGTGCCCGATTTCGTCGATGCCCTCGATGCCGCGCGTGCCGACGAGATCGGCGACGACCTGCTGCGGCTGATCTTCACCGCCTGCCATCCGGTGCTGTCCACCGAGGCGCGCGTGGCGCTCACGCTCAAGCTGCTCGGCGGACTGAGCACCCACGAGATCGCACGCGCCTTCCTGGTGGCGGAGCCGACCGTGGCGCAGCGCATCGTGCGCGCCAAACGCACGCTCGGCGAGGCCGGCGTGCCGTTCGAACTCCCGCGCGGCGATGCGCTGGGCGAAAGGCTGGGCTCGGTGCTGGAAGTCGTCTACCTGATCTTCAACGAGGGCTACACCGCCACCGCGGGTGACGACTGGATGCGGCCCGAGCTGACTCAGGAGGCGCTGCGCCTGGGGCGCATGCTGGCCGAACTGGCGCCCGAGGCCAGCGAGGTGCACGGCCTGGTGGCACTGATGGAGCTGCAGGCCTCGCGCGCCGCGGCCCGCACCGACACCGCGGGACGGCCGGTGCTTCTGCTCGAGCAGGACCGTAACCGTTGGGACCCTTTGCTGATCCGCCGCGGCCTGGCCGCACTCGCGCGTGCCGAGGCGCTGGGCCATGGCGACGGCAGCTATGCGCTGCAGGCCGCCATTGCCGCCTGCCACGCGCGCGCACGCGTGGCCGCCGACACCGACTGGCCGCGCATCGTCGGCCTGTACGAACGGCTGGCGCGGCTGGCGCCATCCCCGGTGGTCGAACTCAATCGGGCCGTGGCCGTCGGCATGGCGCAGGGACCGGCAGCGGCGCTGGACATCGTCGACGCGCTGCGTGGCGACAAGTCGCTGCAGTCCTACCAGTGGCTTGCCGCGGTACACGGCGATCTGCTGGCCCGCCTCGGCCGCGTGGGGGAGGCGCGTGCCGCGTTCGAGCGGGCTGCCGCACTGGCCCATAACACACGTGAGCGCGAGCTGATGCTGGCGCGCGCGCAAGCGCTGGGCGATGGGGAAGAACCATGATGGGCGAGGCCACCGTCACCGTGGAATTCGCCGCCAGCCTGCGCCGGCACGTGGACTGCGCGCCGCAGCAGGTGGCGGCCGGCCCGCTGCGCGCCGTGCTCGAGACCGCGCTGCAGGCCGCACCCCAGCTGGGCGCCTATGTCTTCGACGACCAGCGTCACATCCGCCAGCACGTGGCGGTTTTCGTCAACCGCGAGATGTTGCGCGACCGTGTCCGGCTCGATCAGCCGCTGGTGCCCGGCGACCGGGTGCTGGTGATCCAGGCGCTCACCGGCGGCTAGGATGCGGCCCCCATGCCCAACGCTTCGCGTATCGCTGCCCCCGCGGGGGCGATGCTTTGCCGACTCTCAAGGAGCTTGCCATGACCACCTTACTCGTCGCCACCCGCAAGGGTTTGTTGACCGTCCGGCAGGACGGGAATGCCTGGTCCATCGATGCGCTGTTCTTCCCGGGTGAGCCGGTCAGCCAGGTACTCGCCGATCCGCGCGACGGCGCCTGGTATGCCGCGTTGCGGCTCGGTCATTTCGGCGTAAAGCTGCACAAGAGCCTGGACCGGGGTGCGAGTTGGACGGAGATCGCCGCGCCCGCTTTCCCGCCAAAACCCGATAGCGGCCCGCTGGCCGACGATCCCACGCCCTGGAGCGTGGACATGGTCTGGTCGCTGGCCGCCGGTGGCGCGGACGAGCCCGGCACACTGTGGGCCGGCTGCCTGCCCGCCGGGCTGTTCAAGTCGGAGGATGGTGGCACGAGCTGGGTGCTGAACGAAGCCTTGTGGCAGCAGCCCGGCCGGCGCCAGTGGATGGGCGGCGGCTACGACCAGGCGGGCATGCACAGCGTGGTGGTGGATCCACGCGATGCGCGGCACATCACGGTGGCGATCTCCTGCGGCGGCGTGTGGCAGACCCGCGACGGTGGCGCGAGCTGGGTGCTCAGCGCCGCCGGCATGCGCGCCGACTACATGCCTGCCGACAGCGCGGACGACCAGAACGCGCAGGACCCGCACCGCATGGTGCAGTGCGCCGCCGCACCCGACCACCTCTGGGTGCAGCACCATTGCGGCATCTACCGATCCACCGACGGCGCACGCAGCTGGCAGGCCATTGCCGCACCCGTACCCTCGGGCTTCGGCTTCGCGGTGGCCTGCGACCCCCGCGATCCGGACCGGGCCTGGTTCGTGCCGGCCAAGGTCGACGCCTGCCGTATTCCGGTCGATGGCCGCATGGTGGTCACACGCACGGACGATGGCGGCAAAACTTTCAGGGCGTTCGGCGCTGGCCTGCCGCAACAACACGCGTTCCAGCTGGTCTACCGCCATGCCCTTGAGGTCGCCGCAGACGGCCGGACCCTGGCGATGGCATCGACCACCGGTGGGCTCTGGCTCAGCGGCGACGCGGGCGAGCACTGGCATTGCGTGTCCAACGACCTGGCACCGGTGGCGGCGCTGGCGTTCGCAGATTGAGTTTCCTGAACTGAATCGGCTCAGGCAGGGACTGCGGCCGCACCGGGCCGATCCCAATGCCGGTGGGCGGCGATGGCCTGAATGAACGCCTGGGCGGTCTCTGGCGCACTGTCGGCCGAGCCGGCGCCCAGCACCACGCCCGGATGCACGGCCAGCGCCTTGGCGTCGGCGCCCGCGGCAATGCCCAGGCCCTGCAGTAGCCGCACGCCGTCGCCGAGGGCACACACGGGCTTGAAGTGCTTGTAGGCCTCCAGCACGTAGTGCACGGCGTCACCCATGCCAGCCAGGGTGGCCACGCTGTCGGGCCCGCCCGCAACCAGCACCGCGTCGAACATGATCGAAGGCGCATTGGCCAGCGTGAAGTCCACGGGCAATTGCCGTCCCGTGGCCGTGGCCACCTGACCCAGTTGCGGCGCCACGGTCTTGACGATGGCACCCGCGTCCTTGAGCGATTGAAGAAGGGGCCGCAGGCCCAGCATCTCCACGCCGTCGGCCACCAGCACCGCCACCTTGCGCGTCGGGATGCCCTTTCCCGGAGGCCGCGCCATCGCCAGTGCGGACGATTCCTCGATGGGCAGCTGGATGCGGACATCGCGAAAGCCGGCGCGGCCCGCCGCGGCGCGTGCGTCGGGCGCATCGATACCCAGTGGCGCGGCCACTTTCTTGGCCAGCATGGCGTCCACGTGCGCGAGGTTGTCCACCACGCGCTGGCGGATGGCCGGGGTGTCCACCTTGGACAACTCGAAGCGGAACGCCGCCACGATGTGTTCCTTCTCGGCCGCGCTCTGGCTGTGCCAGAACAGGGCGGCCTGCGAAAAGTGGTCGTCGAACGAAGGGCTGCGTCCGCGGAACTTCGGGGATTCCATCGGTTCCGGATGCACCTGGAAGCCGTTGCTGCCGCCGTCCACGCGGAACTCCGCGCCGCCCGCGCCCAGCGTATTCGGCTCGTAGTTCGCGCGTCCACGGTCCACGGTCTGGCGGTGCATGCCGTCGCGCTGGAAGTTGTGGAACGGGCAGACCGCCTTGTTGATGGGAATCTCGTGGAAGTTCGCACCACCCAGGCGCGAGATCTGCGTGTCGGTGTACGAGAACAGCCGGCCCTGCAGCAGCGGGTCGTTGCTGAAATCGATGCCGGGCACCAGGTGGCCCGGGTGGAAGGCCACCTGCTCAGTTTCGGCAAAGAAGTTGTCGGGGTTGCGGTTGAGCGTGAGCTTGCCGACGATCTCCACCGGCACCATCTCCTCGGGGATGAGTTTGGTTGCGTCGAGGATGTCGAAGCCCAGGCTCTGTTCCTTGCCTTCCTCGATGACCTGCATGCCGAGTTCCCATTCGGGGAAGTTGCCCGCCTCGATCGCTTCCCACAGGTCGCGGCGGTGGAAGTCTGCGTCCTTGCCGGCGATCTTCTGCGCCTCGTCCCACACCAGGCTGTGCAGGCCGAGCTTGGGTTTCCAGTGGAACTTGACGAAGTGCGCTTCGCCGCGCGCGTTGATCAGGCGGAAGGTGTGCACACCGAAGCCTTCCATCATGCGCAGGCTGCGCGGGATGGCGCGGTCGCTCATGGCCCACATCAGCATGTGGGTGGTCTCGGGCATCAGCGAGGCGAAGTCCCAGAAGCTGTCGTGTGCGCTGGCGGCCTGAGGCATCTCGTGGTGCGGCTCGGGCTTGACGGCGTGGATCAGGTCGGGGAACTTCATCGCGTCCTGCACGAAGAACACCGGCATGTTGTTGCCCACCAGGTCGTAATTGCCTTCCTGCGTGTAGAACTTGACGGCGAAGCCGCGCACGTCGCGCACGGTGTCGGCCGAGCCGCGTGCACCGGCCACGGTGGAGAAGCGCACGAAGACGGGGGTGCGCGCATCCGGGTTCTGCAGGAAATCGGCGCGCGTGTAGCGCGAGAGCGACTTGTAGACCTGGAACACGCCGTGCGCCGCCGAGCCGCGCGCATGCACCACACGCTCGGGAATGCGCTCGTGGTCGAAATGCGTGATCTTCTCGCGCAGGATGAAGTCTTCGAGCAGCGTCGGCCCGCGCGGACCTGCCTTCAGTGAATTGTGGTTGTCAGGGATCTGCAGGCCCTGGTTGGTCGTCAGCACGGTGGCGGCGTCGGCCGACGAAGCGGCCATCTGCTTCTCCTTGTCGAGTGCACCGTCGGTGGCCTTGCCGCGCGCGCCATTGCCGCCGCGGCCATTTTTCGGGAGGGGCATGAAGTTCCTTCGCGATGCGGTCAGGACACGTCGACGCAGCATTCGATGGCGTTGACCACCATCACCAGGGCCGTCACACCCACGCCACCCGCCACCATCCACACGATCCAGTCCATGGTTTTCCCCTCAGTTGCGAAATTGAATGCGCCGCGGTCGATTCACGGCTTTCGCCAAGCGTAGGAGGGGGCGGGCAGAGGCCACGTAGCCCGACGATGCCGCAGTCTGTGGGACAGGCCAGGGGATGCCGGTAGGATGATGCTGACGCCGTGCGCGCCGTCGAGCGCCGTGGGTGCTCAGGGCAGGTCGGCGAGCATGGCCAGGCTGTCCAGATAGGCGTCGGCATCCACCCCGCGCACCGGCTCGCCATGGTTGTAGCCATAGGTCACCAGCACCACCGGGCAGCCCGCCGCGCGCGCGGCCTGCGCGTCGTTGGCCGAATCACCGACCATCAGCGTCTGCGGCGGCGCCACGCCCAGCGCCGCGCAGGTCTTGAGCAGCGGCAGCGGATCGGGCTTCTTGCGCTCGAAGGCATCGCCACCGAAGACCTGGCTGAAGTAGCCGGCCAGGCCCTTGGCGGCCAGCAGGGGACGGGCGAAATCGCTCGGCTTGTTGGTCAGGCAGGCGAGGCGCCAGCCGCGCGCCTGCAGGGCTTCCAGACCCTCGGTCACGCCCGGGTAGACACTGGAGAACTGGCCGTTGATGGCCAGGTAGTGCCGCTGGTAACTGGCCCACGCTGCGTCGTACAGGCTTTCCGAGCCTGCCGGTGCCTGCCTCTGTGGCGCGATGGCCTGCACGTGGTGCAGCACGGCGCGGATCAGGTGTTCGGACCCTTTGCCGACCATGGTCTCGACCTTGGACGCGGCCACCGGCGGCAGCGACAGATCCTGCAGCATGAGGTTCAGCGCCGCCGAGAAGTCGCCGAGCGTGTCGACCATGGTGCCGTCCAGATCGACGATGGCCGCCTGAAAGGGTTGGCGCGGGGACTGGAGAGCAACATTGAACATGGTGGGCAGTGGTCGGTGCAAATCCTGCGAATTCTAAAGAGCCCCGGACGGGGCCTTCGCCTACATGGCTGTCCGGGGGCGGCCAACACAATGCAGGCCAAGGGCCCGGTCCCGACCTGCCATCCTTCTTCTTTCCAGGAAAAATCCATGCGTTTATTTGCCGGCTGCGACCTCACCCTGGAAGCCTCCGAGCCTTGCCCCACCGTGGCCATGCTGCGCCCCCGCAGCGGCCTGGCGCAGTGGTTGGCCAGTGAGAGCTACCAATTTGACCCGCCCGTGCGGCCCACCGAGTATGTGGACACCTACGGCAACCTGTGCCAGCGGTTCGAGATCGCGCCGGGGCCGATGCGCATTCGCTGGAGTGCCATCGTCGAGACCGACGAATTCATCGCCGTCGAGCCGAATGCGCCGGCCACGCCTGTCAGCGACATGCCGTCGGACGTACTGCAGTTCCTGCTGCAAAGCCGCTACTGCCCCAGCGACAAGATGAGCGAGCAGGCTCAGCAGATCGCCGGTCACCTGCCTGCGGGCTACGCCCAGGTCGAGGCGATCCGGGCCTGGGTGCACCAGCACATCGCGTACCGCTACGGCGTGAGCGAGGCCACGACCGATGCCATGGACACGCTGGAGGCAGGCGCGGGCGTGTGCCGCGATTTTTCCCATATCGGCATTTCCTTCTGCAGGGCGCTGCACATACCCGCGCGCATGGTGGTGGGCTACCTGTACCAACTCGACCCCATGGACCTGCACGCCTGGTTCGAGGCGTACATCGATGGCCGCTGGTACACCTTTGACGCGACGCAGGACCAGCCCAGGGGCGGGCGCATCGTCGTGGCCTATGGCCGGGACGCGGCCGATGTCGCTTTCATCTCCAACTATGCCGGCCTGTCGACCAAGTCGCTCACCGCCTGGGTGCAACTGGACAACGGGCAGCCGCTTTTCTAAGCGGTGCAGCAGGCGCCTTTCGGTGCCGGCCGATCGGCCGGGTCGGCGTCTCTCCACGAAGCCCACACAAACGCTCGACACGCGATCAAGGTTGCCGGCGCACACTCCGAAGTCTTGAAATTTGGAGTTGTCCTTCCATGACTGCTGAGCTGCTGGCCGACGAGGCGAAATATTGTTCCTTTGGCGATACGGTGCACTATGTGAACCCGCCCAAGATCTTTGCCGGCTGCGATGGCAGCTACATGTTCGATGCCGAAGGCACGCCTTATCTCGATCTGCAGATGTGGTATTCGGCGGTCAACTTCGGCTACAAGAACAAGCGTCTCGAAGACGTGATGAAACGCCAGCTCGAGACCCTGCCCCAGATCGCCAGCCAGTACCTGCACCCGACCAAGATCGAACTCGCCAAGTGGATCGCGCAGGACGCCGAGGCCAAGTGGGGCCGGCCGGGGCGGGTGCACTTCAACGTGGGCGGCGCGCAGGCCATCGAGGATTCGCTGAAGGTGGTGCGCAACGCCAGCAACGGCAAGAGCCTGATGTTCGCCTTCGAAGGCGGCTACCACGGCCGCACGCTGGGTGCTTCGAGCATCACCTCGAGCTACCGGTACCGCCGCCGCTTCGGCCACTTCGGCGACCGCGCGCAGTTCATCCCCTTTCCTTATCCCTTCCGCCGCCCGAAGGGCATGACGGCCGAGGAATATTCCGATTCCATCGTGCGGGAATTCGCGCGCAAGTTCGAAAACGAATACCACGCCGTCTGGGACCCGAAGACCGGCCAGTGCGAATACGCGGCCTTCTACGTGGAGCCGATCCAGGGCACGGGCGGCTATGTCGTACCGCCGGCCAACTTCTACAAGGGCTTGAAGAAGGTGCTGGACGAACACGGCATCCTGCTCGTGGTCGACGAGATCCAGATGGGTTTCTGGCGCACCGGCAAGCTTTGGGCCATCGAGAACTTCGGCGTGCAGCCGGACGTGCTGGTGTTCGCCAAGGCGCTGACCAACGGCCTGAACGCGCTGAGCGGCCTGTGGGCGCGCGAAGAGTTGATCAACCCGCAGATCTTCCCGCCGGGTTCCACGCATTCGACCTTTGCGGCCAACCCGCTGGGCACGGCGCTGGGCCTCGAGGTGCTGAAGATGACGGCCGAGATCGACTACGGCGCCAAGGTGCGCAACAGCGGCGCCTACTTCCTTGAAGGCCTCAAGGAGCTGCAGAAGCGCCACAAGGAAATCGGCGACGTCGACGGCATGGGCCTCGCGCTGCGCGCGGAGATCTGCACGGAAGACGGCTTCACACCGAACCGCGCGCTGCTGGACAAGATGGTCGACATCGGCCTGTCCGGCGACCTCGAATACAAGGGCCACAAGGCCGGCCTGGTGCTCGACGTGGGTGGCTACTACAAGAACGTCATCACCTTCGCGCCGTCGCTCGAAATCTCGCGCCCCGAGATCGATGAAGCCATGGTCCTGCTGGACCAGCTCATCACGCGAGCCAAGCGCAGCTAAGCCGTCAGACGGCGGTGCTGTTCGCATGCCAGCTTGAGCCGGACGGGCTGATCAAGGCCTTCGCCGTGCATCCGCCCGAGGGCTTCGCCCTGCTCGAAGGCGGAGGACCGGCCGGTGCCGCGGCGCCGGCATTCAGCGCCGCCTTCGACCTGCTGACCACGGCCGAGCCGGCGTTGAAGCGGCGTGCGGCGGCGCTGCCGCTGTTTCGCTACTGGTCGCGCTGGCTGCGCATCCGGACCGCCTTCGTCGGCACCACGGTGTCGGAATACGCGCTGTTGCCGCACACCGGTTCGGCCACGGCCCAGGTGCAGAGCCTGCTGCGCCGCTGGGGCGGTGACTTCCGCCTGCTGATCGTGAAGGATCTGCCTGGCGTGTCGCCGCTGCTGGGCGCGGCCGACAACGCGCGCGCCGAGGCCCTGCTGCGGGCCTGCATGGACGCGGGCTTCGTGCTGGTCGAAGGCCAGGCGCTGGCCTATGTGGCCATCGACTTCGAAGACGTCGACACCTACCTGCGCCGCCTGTCCGCGAGCCGCCGGCAGAACCTGCGGCGCAAGCTACGCAGCCGTGCCGCTCTGCAGATCACCCGGCTGCCCACGGGCAGTGCCTGCTTCGCCGACGATGCCGTGGTCGATGCCTATTACGCGTTGTACGGCGCGGTCTTCGCACAGAGCGACATCCATTTCGACCAGCTCACGCGCGATTTCTTCGCCGCCGTGCTGCGCGATGGCGCCAGCGGCGGCGTGGTCTTCGAATACCGGCAGGCCGGCGTGCTCGTGGGATGGAACCTTTGTTTCGAAGCCGGCGGCAAGCTCGTCGACAAATACATCGGCTTTCGCTACCCCGAGGCGCGCGCCTGCAACCTGTATTTCGTGAGCTGGATGGTCAACCTCGAATACGCGATCGAACGCCGGCTAACGCACTACGTGGCCGGCTGGACCGATCCCGAGGTCAAGGCCCAGCTCGGCGCGAGTTTCACCTTCACGCGGCATGCCGTGTATGTGCGCAACCCCGTTTTGCGCCGACTGGCCAGGCGCTTTGCCGGCCATTTCGAGGGCGACCGGGCCTGGCAGGAAGCCTCGGTGTGAACACACCTGTCGTGCTCGACCTCGATGGCGCCGTGGGGGCACTGCCCGGTGCCCAACGCCTGGCCCTGCAGGACCGGCAGGAGGCGCTGCGCTTCGGCTGCGGCCTGGGTGCGATCCAGTCGCTGAAGGACTGGCTCGACCTGCATCTCCCTGCGCAACACGGCACGGTGTTCATGGGCAGTGGCGACTTTCACCACCTGAGCTGGCCGCTGATCGCCCACCATGTGCGCGCTCGCGCGTCGGACCTGCCCTTGCGGGTGGTGGTGCTCGACAACCATCCCGACAACATGCGCTTCCCGTTCGGTGTGCATTGCGGCTCCTGGGTGCGCCGCGTGGCGCTGATGCCCGAGGTTCGCGAGGTGATCGTCGCCGGCATCTGTTCGGGCGACATCGGCTGGCGGCACGCCTGGGAGAACCAGCTCGCACCGCTCCTTGCGGGCAAGCTCAGCTACTGGAGCGTGGGCGTCGACACAGGCTGGGCGCGCTGGCTCGGGCTCGCGCGCGCATTCCGCAACTTCGCCGACGCACAGTCGCTCACCGATGCCCTGGTGGCGCTGCTTCAGCGCGAGAGGCAGGCCACCTACCTGTCGATCGACAAGGATGTGTTCGCGCCCGAGGTGGTGCGCACCAATTGGGACCAGGGCGGCCTGTTGGAGGCCCAGGCCATGGCGGTGATCGACGCGCTGCGCGGCCAACTGGTCGGCAGCGATGTGACGGGCGAGGTGTCTGCCTACCGCTACCACACGGCCTGGAAACGCTGGCTCAGCGCACAGGACGGGCAGGACACGGCGATTGACCCGGCGCAACTCGCGCTCTGGCAGGATGGCCAGCACGCTTTGAACCTGCGGCTGCTTCGCCGGCTGGACTCGGCGCACTCCTGAACGCCCAGCGCCAGGTGCACGGGCCAGGCCCACGCCCAGGCGCGGCCCTCGCCTACTTTTCCGATCTTCGGCTTTGAGGCATATTGGCGAAAAACGGGCAGAGCGCGCCGAGCGCGCAGACCTCCAACACAACACGATGAGGGAGTTTCCATGCATTCCATGCCAAAGCCCTCCATCCAGGCGCTCGCCGATGATCTGGCCAGGCGAGCAGGGCTGATCAGCAGCTTCGGCCACGCCACGCCGCAGATGGTCGGCTTCATGCAGCTGGTGGCCAGCCGATGCCTGGACGTGCTGCACCGCCCTGTCTCGGCCGACGAACGTTACGCCGACATTGCCCGCATGTTCGGTGCCGCGGCCGCCGTCGACACCGCACGCGCCGGCGTGGTCTGCCGGGCCGTGCTGCGCGATGCGCCGCAATTGAGTGCCCGCGAACGCAGCCTGGCCGAGGACATCTTCGGCGAAGCCATGCGGCAACGGCTCGGCGGTGCCGACGCGCTGTTTCGCCACCATTGCGCATGGGTCGACGCGCCCCGGTCCGAGGCCGGCAGGCGCTGGCGCGAGGCTGCCAGCATGGCGCGGCTGCTGACCATGGAGCGCCTCGCCCATGTCGGTGCGGCCCGGGTGGCGCTGGACGAAGACAGGGGCGCGTATTTCGAGATGGAGTTCCTCCACGCCGTTGGCTGAAAAGTGCCCAAGCTGCGGATGGGCGGCACCTATCGGCCATGTCTTACGCGTGCTGCGCTCGGCGGCTGACGGCGCCATCCACGGTCCACCAACATACTTCGTTCATTTTGCGCTGACCCCAACATGAACGACGAACTGGCCACCGCCCTCGGCCCCACCACGAGCCGCTCTTACCGTTGCGCCTGCAACAAAGCCATCTTCCTGCGCAACACGCAGTGCCTGAATTGCGCCCGCCAACTGGGCTATCACGTCGAGGGCCGGACGATGCTGGCCATCGAACCCGCGCCCCAGCCTGAACGTTGGGTGCTCGCACGCGACGCCGCTGTCGCCGCCGAGCCGACCACGCCGCTGTTCCAGCGTTGCGCCAATTTCGCCACGGCGTCCAATTGCAATTGGCTCATCCCCGCGGGCACGGCCGAACACCCGCACGCGCCCGAGAATCTCACACCCGGGTTCTGCCTGGCGTGCACGCTGACTCGCACCATTCCGGACATGAGCAGCCCCGTCAACCAGGAACTGTGGCGCAAGCTGGAGATCGCCAAGCGCCGGCTGCTCTCGCAGCTGCTGTCGCTGGCCCTGCCGGTGGAGACCCGGCTGGAGCGGCCCAACGGCCTGGCTTTCGATCTGCTGGAGAACGTGCCGGGCGGTCCTGCGGTGCTGACCGGCCACGACGAAGGCCTGATCACGCTCAACATCGCCGAGGCCGACGATGCCGAGCGCGAGAAGATCCGCGCCGCCATGCACGAGTCCTACCGCACGCTGCTGGGTCACTACCGCCACGAGATCGGCCACTACTACTGGGACCGGCTGGTGAAGGACACGGCTTGGCTGGCGCCCTGCCGCGAATTGTTCGGCGACGAAACGGTGGACTATGCCGAGTCGCTGCAGCGCCACTACAAGGAAGGCCCGCCGGCGGACTGGCCGCTGCACTATGTGACGTCCTACGCCACCACCCACCCTTGGGAGGACTGGGCGGAGACCTGGGCCCATTACCTGCATATGGCCGACACCGTGGACACCGCCGTGAGTTTCGGCCTGGACGCGAACAGCGTGGACATCGAGAGCGACCCCTACACGCTCGATGACCTGTGGAAGCCGGACGATCCGAACGCCGAGCACTTCCTGCGGTTCCTGAACTCGTGGGTGTTGCTGACCTCGGTGCTCAACGAGTTGACGCGCAGCATGGGCCAGCCTGATTACTACCCCTTCGTGCTGCCGCGTGAGGCCATCGGCAAGCTGCATTTCATCCACGAGGTTATCCGCTCGGCCAGCACCGGCGTGGTGCCCGAGGCACCGACGCAGGCCGCACCCGCGCCGTCGCAATCTCAGTCGCAGTCGCAGTCGCAATCCTCCGCGCCTTCTGCGCCGGCCGCCCAGCCCGTGCAGACCATTGAAGCCGCTCCCGTCAAGACCGATTGACGTCCCCCTTTCCATCTAAAGAACGGCAGCCATGACCAGCACCACCATCGACACAAGCCGCATCGAGGAGGGCACGCCCTATCCGAGAGGCGCCACCTACACCGGCCGCGGCATCAACTTCGCCATTTTTTCGGCGCATGCCACCAAGATCGAAGTCTGCCTGTTCGACGAAGAGGGCAAGACGGAAATCGGCCGCGTGGCCTTGCCCGAATACACCGACGAGGTCTGGCACGGTTTCCTGCCCGACCTGAAGCCGGGCACGCGTTACGGCTACCGTGCGCACGGACCGTACGAGCCCGCGCAGGGCCATCGCTTCAACCCCAACAAGCTGCTGCTCGACCCCTACGCCAAGGCTCACGTCGGCGAACTCGTGTGGTGCGACGAGATCTTCGGCTACACCGTGGGGCATGAGGATGGCGACCTGAGCTTCGACGAACGCGACAGCGCGGCCTTCGTGCCCAAATGCGTCGTCGTGGATTCCCGCTTCGAATGGAAGCAACCTCTCGGTGTGCGTGTGCCCTGGGACCAGACGGTGTTCTATGAAACCCATGTGCGCGGGTTCACCAAGAAGCACCCCGCGGTGCCGGAAAACCAGCGTGGCACCTTCGCCGGCCTGGCGCATCCGGAGGTGATCCAGCACATCAAGGCCCTGGGCGTGAGCAGTGTCGAACTGCTGCCGATCCAGACCTTTCTGAACCAGCCTTTCCTCACCGAGAAAGGCCTGACCAACTACTGGGGCTACGACACCATCGGCTTCTTCGCGGCCGACCCGCGCTATTTCGCGGAGCCGAACATCGACGAGTTCAAGTCCATGGTGGACAGCTTCCACGATGCGGGCTTGGAGGTGATCCTCGACGTGGTCTACAACCACACGCCCGAAGGCAACGAGATGGGGCCGACGCTGTCCTTCAAGGGCATCGACAACGCGAGCTACTACCGGCTCATGCCGGACGACAAGCGCTACTACATCAACGACACCGGTACTGGCAACACCCTGAACCTGAGCCATCCACGGGTGCTGCAGATGGTGACCGACAGCCTGCGCTACTGGGTGGCGGAGATGCACGTCGACGGCTTCCGCTTCGACCTGGCCACCATCCTTGCACGCGAGGCGCATGGCTTCGACGAAGGTGGCGGCTTCCTCGACAGCTGCCGGCAGGACCCGCTGCTGTCCAGCGTGAAGCTCATCGCCGAGCCCTGGGACATCGGCCCAGGTGGCTACCAGGTCGGCGGCTTTCCGCCGGGCTGGGCCGAGTGGAACGACCGCTTCCGCGACGACGTGCGCGACTTCTGGAAGGGTGAAGAAGGCACGGCCGCGTCACTGGCACAACGTCTTACCGGTAGCGGCGACAAGTTCAACCACCGCGGCCGCAGGCCCTGGGCCAGTGTCAACTTCATCACCGCGCACGACGGCTTCTGCCTGGCCGACCTGGTGAGTTACAACGAGAAGAGCAATGCCGCCAACGGAGAGGACAACCGTGACGGCCATTCGCACAACCGGTCGTGGAACTGCGGTGTCGAGGGCCCGACCGACGACCCGGAGATCCTGGCGCTGCGCGCCCGGCAGCAGCGCAATCTGCTGGCCACGCTGCTGCTGTCGCAGGGCACGCCGATGCTGCTTGCCGGCGACGAATTCGGCCGCACGCAACACGGCAACAACAACGCCTATTGCCAGGACAACGAGATCTCCTGGGTGAACTGGGACCAGATCGACGAGGCCGGCCGGTCGCTGACGCGTTTCGTGCAGAAGCTCACCAGCTTGCGCAAGCAGCAGCCGATCCTGCGCCGCCACCGCTTCCTCATCGGCGCCTGGAACGAGGAACTCGGGGTGAAGGACGTGAGCTGGCTCAACCCCGGCGGCGGCGAGATGATGCCCGAACACTGGGACGATCCGCGTACCCTGTGTTTCGGCGTGCTGCTGGACGGCCGTGCGCAGACTTCGGGCATCGTGCGCCGCGGCTCCGACGCCACCGTGCTGCTCGTGTTCAATGCCTACCACGACGCCGTGGAATTCGCCTTGCCCAAGTGCGACGAAGGGATGGCCTGGACCCGGTTGGTCGACACGGCCGACTGGGATGACCAGGAAGAAGCGCAAGCGCCGGTGTTCTCCTGCGAGGACACCTACCTGGTGACGGGGCGATCCACGCTGGTCTTCCTGGCCACGCAGCAGTCCTCTTGATGGTCTGCATCTTCATCCGCACTGAACGGGTCGTTTTACGCAGGCTGCGGCAACGCCTCCCGTTCGCACTGAGTTTGTTGGAGTGTCTGCGGAGGTAGCCAAGGGCTTCGACGGGCTCAGCCCCAACGAGGGGCTTGAAGCCTCGAAGCCTCAACGGGCGGCGAGCACACGGAGAATTTCCTCGAACCGTTCGTCTTCCAGCCACGGGCTGTTGCTCACCGCCAGCACACGGCTGGCCAGCGATCGCGCGTTCGGCAGGGTCTGCGGCGCGGCGCTGGGGACGACGTCGGCATATTGCGGGTAGTCGGGCAATGACTGCACGAATGGCAGGCTGACGCCCAGCCCTGCACCCCATAGGGCCTGCAAGGCGGCATCGCGTTGCGCGGCGGTCGGCATCAGCACCATCAACACAGGCCAAGTACCGTCGGCACCCGGCACCGCCACGCTGTCGGTCAGCACCTGAAGACCTGGGATGCCGGCCAGCCGTACACGCCGCTGTGCTGCACGTGTATTGCCCTCGGCCAGAAAATCCGGCAACCGCGCCAAGGCCTTCACGCCCACCGCCTGGCGCCATCGGCCAGGGCGGTGCAGGGGATACGGCCGTGCGAAATCGTCGCCGGCCGCAGCCACCAGGTCACCACGGCGCAAGGCCTGCCGCAGGGGCCGTCCGTAGACCAGGCCCAGGCCACCACGCCGATAGAACAGGGCGTAACCCAGCAGTTCGGCTGAGCGCCGCAGTTCCCAGCCGATGTGCCTGGGCGCCACTTTGGCACTGGCCGCGCGGCAGGCTTCGCGCAGTGCCGCATCGCGCACCAGCAGCGCGCCGCCTTCGAAGATGCTCAGTCCCTTGCCCGCGGCCAGGCTGAAGAAACCGATGTCGGCGCGGGTGCCCACGCTGACGGCGGCAGCGCCCGCGCCGGTGCGTGCGCCCAGCGCCTGGGCCGCATCCTCGATGGTCCAGGCGCCGACGGCGCGGGCACAGGCCTGGGGCCCGGTGACATCCACGACCCGGCCACCGAGATGGGTGGGCATGACGGCCAGCGTTCGCGCATGGCACAGCCGGGCGAGATGACCCGTATCAAGGTCCAGAGCCTCCGGCATCAGGTCGCACAGGCGCAACTGCAGTCCGCAGCGCGCCACGGCCAGGGCCACCAGCGGGCAGGTGTAGGCCGGCACCACGACTTCGGTACGTTCGGGTGCGAGGCGCTGGAGGGCCGTCAGTGCCACCGTCAACGCAGCCGTGCCCGAACACTCGATCTGCACCGCTTCCACACCGATGAATTGCGCCAGCGCCGCGCCGAGGTCCGCATCGGCCGCTCCACGTGGCCAAGCCAGGTCGGCCAGCCGCAGCGGCAGGCCGGCGGTCGGCGGCACCTCGAAGCGGTGCCTACCGGGCCGGCTCATCGGCCATTGCCGCCGTGCGCAGCGTGGGTTCCGCGGCGCCGGGCGCCTCTTCCTCGCTGAAGGCCAGGCAGACGATGCCGGCGAGGATGAACAGGCCGCCCAGCGCCTGCGCCCAGCCGATGTGTTCGCCGAACAGCCAGGACGACAGCAGCAGCACCGAGATGATTTCCAGGTGCGAGGCCGCGAACGCCGGGCCGATCGGTGCGTGCTTGAGCAGCGTCATCCAGGTGAAGAACGCGCCCATGTAACCCACGAAGGCGCCGTAGATCCAGGGCTGGCCGAACACCCGCAATAGCCAGGCCGGGCTGAATTCGAGCGGCAGCGCCTGCGCGCCCGCGAACTTGAAGCTCAGCTGGGCCAGTGTGTCGAAGGCCATCAGCAACAGGAAGCCGATTGCATAGAAACGCTTCATCCCTGCCAGCCCACGATGGCCACGCCGACCGAGATCAGCAGGATGCCGGCGACACGCAGCGGCGAGAGCCTTTCGGCGAACAGGTAGCGACCAGCGAGCATGATGGCCACGATGTTGATCGAGCCGAGCAGCACGCCTTCGGACAGCGGCACCAGCGACAGGAACGCCAACCACAGCAGGAACTCGGCCACGTAGCAACCCACGCCGATCCACAACCATGGCCGGCGCGCCATCCACACCCAGCGCGCCAGGCCGTCGCCGGCGCGCGGGTCGCCGGCCGCGGCCTTGAACGCGAGCTGGCCACCGCTGTCGACGAGCACATTCAGCACCCACAGGGTGGCCACCAGGGGCGTGAGTTCGCTGCCGGTCATGCCATGAGGGAGTCGGTCGAAGGCCGGGCATTCGGTGCCGTGGCTCTTGCGGTGTGGATGGCGTTGGCGCGCGGTGCGACGGCGTCCGCCGAATCGGCGATCCGCGCGGCGAATTCGACGGCACGCGAAGTCACCACCCGGCGCTCGCGATCGATGGTGATCATGTGGTAGCTGTCGTGCAGCAAGACCATCTCCACCGGCCCGCTCACCCGGCGCGCCACCAGTTCCGCATTGGCCGGGCTCGACACGTCGTCTTCGCTCGCATGCACCACCAGGCAGGGCGCGGTGATCCGATCCAGCCGGCGCATCACATGGTCGGCCAGCGCACGCATCTCGATCACGGCATACCAGGGATTGCCCGGCAGGCCGGCGGCCGCGCTGTCGCCCGACAGCATCTGCGCCACGACCCGCTTGCGCAACGCTTCGTCCTTGATGCCGTAGGGCGGCTGCTCCAGGAACAGCCTGCGCCGGCCGATGCCGAGCCAGCGGAACGGCCGCAGCAGAAAAGACAGCCGGGTGTAGAACGGCATGCTCCAGCCGTCGTAGCGGAACATGGTGGACAGGGCGCCCACACCGTCGACGAGATCGGGCCGCGCGATGGCCAGCTCCAGGGCCAGCACCGCGCCCATCGACAGGCCCATCACCAGCATCCGGTCGACCTCGCCGCGCAGCCGCTGGGCGCCGGCGTGCACCGTCTCGGCCCAGTCCTGCCAGCGGGTGTCCAGCAGGTCGTCTTGGCTGCCGCAGTGGCCGGCGAGCTGTACCGCGTAGACGGTGAAGCCCGCGCGCTGCAGGCCCTTGCCGAGCAGGCGCATCTCATTGGGCGTGCCGGTGAGGCCGTGCAACAGCAACACGCCGGTGCGCGCATGCGGGCCGTGGCCGGGCAGCAGGAACTCATTGCGGGTGACGCAGACTTCGAGGCTCATGGCATGGTCCTGCAGATCATGCCGACAGACCCGCCAGCATCGGCATCGGCGCGGTGATCTCTGCCATCAGCGCCAAGGCATCGCGAAAATCGACGAATGGCGCATGCGCGATCTGCCTGTCTTCGCAGTAGCCGATCAGCCTGGCCTTGGCCAGTACGAAATCGGCCTTGCCCGAGACGCAGAAGTCCGAACTGCCATCGCCCACGAAAAGCACCTTGCCGTGCTGGGCCTGCTGCTCGGCCAGGCGTTCGCATTTGCAGTTGCCGCTGGCACGCACGCAGGCGGCGCTGGCATGTGGCGACTGCAGTTGCCAGCCGCGTTCGCCGGTCTGCACCAAGTGGTTGGCCAGCACCGGCAGGTGGCCCAGGCCGTGTCGGCCAAGCACCCGGCGGATGGCATGGTCGATGCCATCGCTGACCACCTGCACCGGCATGCCCTGGCGCTGCGCGGCGGCGGCGAAGGCAGCGAAATGGGGGTCGATCGGCAGGCTGTCGAGGTGGGCGTCGAGTTCGGCCGCACTCATGTCGAGCAGCGCGACCTGGCCCTTCATGCATTCGCGCGAGCCGATCTCACCGGCCTCCCAGGCGTTCTCGAGCGCCTGCCAGCCGGGGCGGCCGAACCGCTGCAACAGCGTGTCGGTCACGTCGTCGATGCTGATGGTGCCGTCGAAATCGCATTGCACCATCCAGCCCGGTGGGCGCGACGGCGCGGCGGCGGGGCGGATGGCGAAGACCTTTGGTCTGGAAGCGTGCATGGCATCACCCTTGTGGCTATTCATGGAAACTGACCCTCACGTTCTGGCTCAGGCGTATGCCTGCCGGTGCCGCGTCGAATTCGAGGAAGCAATCGACGACGCGGAGATTGCCGCGCGCGGCCACGTCGTCGTCGAGCCGGCTCGCGCCGTAGGCTTCGGCCAGCCGTACGACGTGGGCTTCCAGCGGCGCGGGCGGCTTGCCGTTCGCGCCATCGATGTCGACGCTCACGCTGGCACGCGTGCCGGGCCTGATGGCCGCCAGGTAGCTTTCGTTGAGCTCGGCGCGCACGATCAGTGGCCGGCGGGGCAACAGCACCATCACCGGCTTCGCGGCCTGGGTCGAGACGCGGGTGCCGGGCTGCACGTTGAGCCGCAGCACGCTGGCATCGACGGCGGCGCTGAGTGTCTGACGTTGTACCGCCAACTGGGCCTGCGCCAGCTTCTGCCGCGACACCGCGGCTTCGGCCTCGAAGACCGCGGCGGCGGATTCGATGTCGCGCTGCGCCTGCAACGCCTCTTCGGCGCGTTGCGGATCGAGCGCCCCGGCCCGTGCGGCCTCGCCAGTGCGTTGCGCGAACTGGCGCGCCGCCGGCAGCCGCGCAGCCTGGGCCCGCTGGCGGGCCTGCACCAGCTTGAGCTCGGCCTGGGCCAGCGCCACGTCCAAGCGCGCCTGCTCCGGGGCGAGCTTGAGCAGCACCTGGCCGCGCCGCACGCTGTCGCCTTCCTTCACAGCCAGGCTTTCGACGGTGCCGTCCAGCGGGGCCATCACCTCGAGCAGGCCGCCCTGCACCTCGATCTTGCCGCGCGCCATGGCCAGTTCGCGCGGGCCGGCCGGGGCGTTCGGGGCGCTGGCCGGCGTAGCGGCGTTGGCTTTCGCCATGCCGGGGGTGTCGTGGCCGGAGCAGGCGCCGAGCAGCCCTGCCAGGCCGAGGGCTGCCAGCTTGAAAGGCCATGCCGGCCAGGTCGGATTCGTCGTCATGCGGGGATTTCCAGAGCTTGAGGCTGCCAGTCGTTCTTGATCAGGCCGTCTTCCATGGTCAATACGCGGTCGGCGTGGCGCACCAGGCGCGGGTCGTGGCTGACGCACAGCACCGTGGTGCCGTGCGAGCGTGCAATGCGATGCAGGATGTCGATGATCTTCTGGCCGTTGTCGGCGTCCAGCGCGCTGGTCGGCTCGTCGGCGAACAGCAGTTGCGGTTCCTTGGCCAGTGCCCGCGCAATGGCCACGCGTTGTTTCTCGCCGCCCGAGAGTTGGGCTGGTCGGGCGTCGGCCCGGTGCGCCATGCCGACCTCGTCGAGGGCGCGCAAAGCGCGTTCACCCGTGTCGCGGTTCGACAGGCCGAGGTAGCCCAGCGGCAGTTGAACCTGCTCGCGCGCGGTCAGCGCCGGGAACAGGTTGAAGCCCTGGAACACGAAGCCGGTGTGCTGCAGCCGGAAGCGTTCGAGTTGGCGCTTGTTCATGCGGCCCAGGTCTTCGCCGAGCGCCCAGGCCTGGCCCTGGTCGGGCGACTGCAGTCCGCTGAGCAGCGACAGCAGCGTGCTCTTGCCGCAGCCCGACGGGCCGGAGATCAGCGTGAGTTCGCCCCGGTAGATGGCGATCGACAGGCCCTGCAGCACGTGCACCCGCACCGCGCCGGACATGAAGGACTTGCTGACCTGGCGCGCCTCCAGGCTGGCGTCCGAAGCATGGATGTCCGGTGTCTTCATCGGAGCAGCATGGCGGGTTCGGCGCGCGACAGGCCCCGCACCGCGATCAGGCCCGAGGCCAGCGCCAGGCCCACCACCAGCGCGGCGCAGGCCAGCGCCACCGGCAGGTTCATGTCGACGGGCACGTCGTACCACGCTGCCAGGCGCAGCAGCAAGGCACTGGCCAGGCCGCCGACCACGAGGCCCAGCCCGCCGATCCAGCAGGCTTGTTCCAGCACCACGCGGCTCAGCGACAGCAGGCTGGCGCCCAGGGCGTTGAGCATGGCGTATTCGCGCGCCGATGCCGCCACCACGGCCATCAGCGACTGGCTGGTGACCACCGCGCCGACCAGGCAGACGATGGCCGCCATGAACAGCACCGCGATGCCGGCGCCGGTGTCGAACATCCAGTACAGCTGGGAACGCCGCGCGAATTCGCCGGCACGCCAGACCGAGAACGGGCCGAACGAGCGCGTTTCGGCGGCCAGCCGCGACTGCGCCGCCGCCGCCTGCGCCGGGTCGCGCAGCCGGGCCACGAAATAGGTCGAGCCGGGTGCGCCGTCGGTGGCTTCGCCGGCCTGCAGCCGGCGCGCCGTGTCCTGCGAGGCCAGCACGTTGACGCCGCCGAGCGCCCGCAGCCCGCCGAGCGCGGCCACCACGTTGACGCGCTGGCCGTTGACCCAGGCGCCGCTGCCCACGGCCGTGCCCAGTTGGGCGAGGTCGGAGCGGTCCACGATCACCGCGCCGGGTTCGCGCAGCAGCTGGCGCGTGCGCGGCGGCAGCAGCCGGGAGAACATCATGGCATCGGTGCCGGTGCGGATGCCCGAGACGAACACCGGCACGCCGCCGCCGGTGCGTTCGTTGTTGCGCCAGTCGCCTTCGACCCAGAGGTAGGGCTCGACGTCGGCCACGGCCGGGTCCATGCGCAGCCGCATCTCCACGTCGGGGCCGACGTCGCGGCCGAAGTTGACGCTCTGGGTGCCGGGGTAGCCCGCCCAGAGGTCGGCCGAGGATGCCGTCACGTAGACCGCGGCACTGCCGAAGATGCCCAGCACCAGGCCGGCCTGCACCGCCAGCAGCACGCCCGAGAAACCCACGGCGAACACGGCGGGCACGAAGCGCCGCCATTCGTGGACCATGGTCTTGCGGGCCAGCGCGATCATGGGGCCGCCTGGGCCGTTCGGGACGCCAGGCCGTCGGCCTCGTCCGCCGGGATGGGGGCCCCGCCGAGGGCCTTGTACAGCGCCACGAAGGCCTGGGTGTGGGCGGCCTCGGCCGCGGCGACTTCCATGGACGCCTGCAGCGCCGCGCGTTCGGCACCCAGGCCGTCGAGCCGGCTTGCCAGGCCCAGGCGTGCCAGCGTGGCCTGGTCGTCCACGCGGCGTGCGAGCAGGTCGCGCGCGGTCTGTAGCTGCTGGCGCCGTTCGCCGCTCAGTTGCAGCGCGCTGAGCGCCGACTCGGTTTCGGATACGCCTTCGAGCACCGCCTGGCGGTAGGCCAGCAGCGAAGCGTCGAGCGCTTCCTTCTGCGCATCCACCGCGGCGCGCCGGCGGCCCCAGTCGAACAGCGGAATGTCGATCAGCGGGCCGAGCGCGGGCACGTTGTCGGTGTTGGTGCGCCGGTTCTGGGTGATGTTGTGCGCGTACAGCAGCGAGGCGCCGAGCGTGATGCGCGGATATAGCTCGGAGGTGGCACTGCCGAGTTCGGCGGCGGACTTCAGCACATCGGCTTCGGCGCTGCGGATCTCGGGGCGGTAGCGCAGCAGGTCGGTGGGCACCTGTTGCAGACGGAAGTCGCGCAGGCCGGGCTGCGACCGCGGTGGCCAGCTCGACGCCGTGCGCCAGGCGGCGTCCGGCGTGGCCTGGCCGAGCAGCACGGCCAGGCCCTGCGCCGCGTGCTCGGCGATCTGCCGCGGCTGGCTTTGTTGCGCGCGGGTCTGGGCGATGCGGATTTCGGCCTGGGCTCTTTCTTCGGGCGCGCCCAGGCGCTGCTGGCGCTGCACGCTGAACAGGGCAAGGCTCTGGGCGTCGAGATCGGCCATGTGTTGCAGCAGGTCCTGCTGCACCTGCGCCGCGCGCAGATCGGCATAGCTGCGCACCACCTCGGCGACCAGCGAGACACGCGCGGCCTGGGTACTCGCGGCCGCCGTGTCGAGCCGGGCCTGGCCTGCGCGCTGGATCGATTCGCGCGCACCGAACAGGCCCAGTTCCCACACGGCGTCCAGGCTGGCCTGGAAATAGGTGTCGGTGGCCGAGACGTCCTGCAGGGTGCGGGCGCCGGCGGAAACGGAGGGCCGGTACGCCATGTTGTCGCGTCCGGCGAGGATGCGGGCCTGGCGCAGGCGGCTCCTGGCCTGGGCGAGCGTCAGGTTCTGCGCCAGGGCCTGCTCCACCAGCGCATCGAGCTGCGGGTCGCCAAGTGCCTTCCACCAGCTCTGCAGATCGGGTGCGGGGGCCGCCACGGTCTGTCCGGGCGCCTGACGCCATTGCGCGGGCGCGGCCACCGGCAAGGTCGGCAAGGCCGGCGCAGCGCAGCCGGCGACGATGGCCGGCAGCAGCGTGGCGATGAAACCTCGGGAGGCAGAACGGAAGAAGGGGGCGCGGGGCAAGGCGGACGATTGGTGGAGAGGGCCCCGCATTGGACCGCGTCAACTTTGCGCGGCTTTGCAGCTTGTGTGGAGAACGCGTGGAGACGGGGAGGGCTGGCGGGCCGCAAACCCTTGCGCCCGCGAGGCTCACCGGCGCTGTGGATAATGGCCATCCCGTTCCACCCCCGCATCGCCGCCATCCCGTGAACATGTCCGCCGTTTCAGACCGCAGTGCATCCGCCGAGCCCGGCCCGCTGGTGCTGGTGGTCGAGGACGAGCCCGGCATCGCCGACATCCTGGTCGCTTACCTCCAGCGCGACGGCATGCGGGCGCAACTGGCGGGCGACGGCCAGACCGCGCTGCGGCTGTTCAATCAGTTGCGTCCGGACCTGGTGCTGCTGGACATCCACCTGCCCGGCATGGACGGCGTGGACGTGCTGAAGAACATCCGCAGTGGCAGCGAGACCCCGGTGATCATGGTCACCGCACTGGCCGACGATGTGGACAAGCTGCTGAGCCTGCGGCTGGGGGCGGACGACTATGTCGTCAAGCCGTTCAGCCCTGCCGAGGTGGTGGCCCGGGTGCGCGCCGTGCTGCGCCGCACTGGCTCCAAGCCCGCAGCCTCGCGCAGTGCGCCGATTCGGGTCGGCCGCCTGGTGGTGGACATGGAGGCCCATGGCGCTTCCACCGTGGACGAAGACGGCCAACTGCAGCCGCTGCCGCTGACGCTGACCGAGTTCCGCCTGCTGGCCTGCCTGGCGGCGCAGCCGCGCCGCTGTTTCTCGCGCAGCCACCTGATCGAGACCTGCCTGCCCGAAAGCGACGCGCTCGACCGCGTGATCGATTCGCACCTGAGCAAGCTCCGCCGCAAGCTGCAGAACGCCGGCCACGGCGAACTCATCGAAACCGTGCGCAGCATCGGCTACAGGCTCTGGCCTGGCGCATGAATCGTCTGCTGAATCGCATCTGGGTCCGCTTCGGGCTGTGGATCGCGGCCACGGTGCTGGTCACCATCGGCATCCTCGGCGCGAGTGTGGCGGTCTTCGCCCATTACCAGTACAAGAGTTTCTACAACAGCCTGCCCGACAAGGTGCGCCGGGAAATCGACCTGTTGCGCATGGAAGACCAGGACGAGAGCCCGCGCGCCGTCGAAATCTATTCGGAGTACTGGGACGGCGACCTGCTGTTCGGCGAAAGCGAGCGCTGGGCCTTGCTCATCGGCCTGCTGGTGTGCCTGCCGTTCGGCCTGGCCACCGGCTTCTGGGTGTCGCGCCTGGTGACCCAGCCGCTGTACTCGATGGCCGAAGCCGCCAAGCGCATCGCGCTGGGCGACTTCACCGTGCGCGCCGAGCCCGGCCGCAAGCGCGGCGAGATGGCCGACATGGTGCGCGATTTCAACCACATGACCGATGCGCTGCAGCAGCTGGAGAGCGAACGCAAGGCGACAGCGGCGGCCGTCTCGCACGAGTTGCGCACGCCGCTGGCCGTGCTGCGCGCGCGGCTGCATGCGGTGTGCGACGGCGTGATCGCGCCCGATCCGGCCGAGTTCCGCACCCTGCTGGACCAGGTGGAGCACATGGGCCGGCTGGTCGACGACCTGCACACCCTGTCGATGGCCGATGCCGGCCGGCTTTCGCTGCAAAGCGTCGAGCTGGACCTGGTGCCACTGGTGGCCGACGCATTGGCACGCCATGCCGACCTGCTGGCGCAATGCGGCATCAATCCCGAGTTGCGGCTGCACACCGAGGCAGCCCGGATCCACGCCGACCCGGACCGCATGCGCCAGGTGGTGTCGAACCTGATCGACAACGCGCTGCGCCACGCGAGCGAGGGCGGCTGGCTGGAGATCGGCGTGGCGCTCGATGAGGCCGACGACAGCGTCGTGCTGACCGTGAGCGATGCCGGCCCGGGCCTGCCCGAGGATGTGCGCAAGACCTTGTTCCAGCGCTTCTCTCGCGCGCGCACCGCCAATGGCATGCCCAGCCCGAAAAGCGGGTCCGGCCTGGGCCTGTCGATCGTCTCCGCGCTGGTGGTGCGCCAGGGCGGCAGCATCGCCGCCGACGTTTCGGCGCGCGGCGGCACGCGTTTCACCGTCCGCATGCCGGCGCGCTGACCCGGCCCGGCCGGGCCGTGGGCGTCAGCCGCCCCGGCGCAGCAGGTAGGTGTCCATGATCCAGCCGTGGGCGGCACGTGCCGCTGCACGTTGCTGGATGATTTGCGCGCCGACCTCGGCCAGCGGGCCGGCGATGCACAGCTGCCCGGGCATGCCGAGGTAGGCGCCCCACCAGATCGAGATGCCGGCCGGATCGAGCGTGGCGAACGCGCAGTCGCCGTCGAGCATCACGGCCAGCGTGTCCACGCCATCCGGCCAGCCGTGTTCGCGCAGCCGTCGGCCGGTGGTGATGATCACCGGCGCGTTGAGTTCGTTCAGCGGGATCGCATGGGCGGCGGTGAGGGCCTGGAGCGCGGTGATGCCGGGCACGACGGACACACGCAGCGGCAGCCGCCGCGCCAGGCGATCGGCGATGCGCAGCGTGCTGTCGTAGAGCGAGGGATCGCCCCAGACCAGCAGGGCGAGCCGCCCGCCGGCCGGCAGGTGCTTGGCGATGTGGGCATGCCAGACGGCGGCGATGGCGTCGTGCCAGCGGTGCACACCGCCGAGGTAGTCGGGGTCGGCGCTGTCGCGCTGTGGCATGTCGAACGCCACCACGCGCGTGCCCGGGTTGGTGACCACGGCCGCGCACAGGGCCTGGCGCAGTTCGGCCAGGTCGGCCTTGTCGCCGCGCTTGCGCGGGATCAGGATCAGGTCGGCCGCATTCAGCGCGGCCTCGCCCTGGCGCGTCAGGTGGTCCGGGTTGCCGGTGCCGATGCCGACCAGGCTCAACGCAATCACGCCGCGGGGCCTTCCCGTTCCTCGGGGAAGCGCGGCGCCGTGCCGACCGGGCGGTAGCGCCGGTCGTAGTCCTCCGCATACAGGCGGCTTTTGGCGAAGTCCTCCGCCCCGAGCGTGTGGCCGACGAGGATCAGCGCCGTGCGCTCCATGCTGTCGCCGACCGCCGCCTCGATGGTGGCCAGCTTGGCGCGCACCACCCGTTCGTCGGGCCAGCTTGCGCGCCAGACCACGGCGACCGGGCAGTCCATGCCGTAGTGCGGGCCGAGTTCGGCCACCACGCGCGGCAGCACGTGGATCGACAGGTGGATGGCCAGCACCGCACCCGTGGCCGCGAAGTTGGCCAGTGATTCCGCGGCGGGCATGGCCGAGGCGCGGCCCGAGGTGCGCGTGAGCACCACCGATTGCGCGAGCCCCGGCAGGGTGAGTTCGGCGCCGAGCGTGGCGGCCGCTGCGGCAAAGGAAGGCACGCCCGGCGTCACGGTGTACGGGATGCCGGCCTCGCGCAGGCCGCGCAGTTGCTCGCCCATGGCCGACCACACCGACAGGTCACCCGAATGCAGCCGCGCCACGTCCTGGCCCCGCCCATGGGCGGCCGCCATCTCGGCCATGATCTGCGCCAGCGACAGAGAAGCCGTGTTGACCTTGCGGGCGCCGGCGGGACAGTGCGCGAGCACACCTTCTGGCACGAGGGAGCCCGCATACAGGCAGACGGGGCTGGCGGCGATCAGGTCGCGGCCGCGCAGGGTCAGGAGATCGGGGGCGCCGGGGCCGGCGCCGATGAAGTGGACGGTCATGGCCCGGCATTTTCCGCGATGGCGGCGATGGCGCAGGTCGCCAAGCCATCGTCGCCCACGCAGCGTGCGGCCAGCAACTGCGCGCCCGGCCCGGCGCCCGCGAGCGCGGCGGCCTCGGCGAGGCTGCGCCGGCCGTAGCGCGCAGGCACGGCGGCGCTGGCGGCGGCGTCCTGCAACTGCAGCCTGTCCAAGGCGACGGCCAGCACCGGCAGCTTCAACATGGCTGCCAATTCCGTGAAGGCAGGCGCAGCGGCCTTGTCGCAGGCCGTGGCCAGCGCCGCCAGCGGCACGGGTTCGCCGCACTGGCACGAGGCCACCTGCAAAGCCTTGTCCAGGGCCGAACGCAGCGACGCCGCCGTCGCTGCGCCGCGAAACCCCAGGCCGGCGACACGGCGCGGCGGGGCCTTCACAGCACCGTGCGCCACTGCACCACCGGCCGGCTCGGCTGCCAGCCGCGCATGCGGCCCAGCGGCGCGGCATGGGCCAGTTCGATGCGCAGCAGTTCGCCGCCGTGCACGGCGTGGCATTGCAGCAGCGCCGCCTCGGTCTCCAGCGTGACCGCGTTGACGACCAGGCGGCAGCCGCGCGGTGCGAGGCCGGGCAACACGGCGGCCAGCGCCATGTCGAAGCCACCGCCCACGAAGATGGCCTGCGGCGGCGGCAGGCCTGCCAGGGCCTCGGGCGCGTGGCCGTGCACCACCGTCAGCGCATGCGACAGGCCGAATCCCTGCACGTTGGCCTGGATGTTGGCCACGCGTTGCGGCTGCTGCTCGATGGCGGTCGACAGGCCGCCGGCCAGGCACCACTCCACCGAGACCGAGCCCGAGCCCGCGCCGATGTCCCACAGCCGCTCGCCCGGCCGTGGCGCCAGCGCCGACAGCGCGAGCGCACGCACCGGCGATTTGGTGATCTGGCCATCATGGGCGAAGTCCGCATCGGGCAGGCCCGCGCTGCGCGGCAGGCCCGGCGCGCCGTCCACCTCCACGGCGACGGCGACCGGGGCCTGCACGTCGGTCCATGCGCAGCCCTGCGCCGTGGTCGCGCGGACGCGTTCTTTCGGGCCGCCCAGCGCCTCCAGCACCCAGAGCCTGCTCGGGCCGAAACCCAGCGCCGCGAGCCAGCGCGCGTAGTCGCCCACGGCCGCACTGTCGCGCAACAGGCAGATCAGCCGCTGGCCGGGATGCAGCGCCGCGCGGCTGTGCGCAAACGCCGTGGCATGCAGGCCGAAGCACTGCGTGGCCTCCAGCCGCCAGCCCAGGCGCGCAGCGGCCAGCGCAAACGTGGAGGGCGCGGGCCAGGCCGTCCATTCGCCCGGCGACAACTGCGCACACAGGCTGCCGCCCGCGCCGAACCAGAACGGATCGCCCGAGGCCAGCACGGCCACGGCTTGCCCCGGGGTGCCGCGCAGGGCCAGCACCGGCGTCACGTCGAAAGGCACGGGCCAGCACCGGCCGCGTTCCCCCGCCTCGGCCAGCGCCAGATGGCGCGGCGCACCGAACACGTGTTGCGCGCGGGCCAGCGCGTGGCGGCTACCATCGGAGAGACCGGCCAGACCGTCTTCTCCGATACCGATGATCGACAACCAGGGTTCAACCATGCCGCGTGTGCTCGTGTTGGGCGGCACCAGCGAGGCCAGCCAGCTCGCGCATGCGCTGGCCGAGGCCGGCGTGGCCGCGGTGTTTTCCTATGCGGGGCGGGTCGCCTCGCCTTTGCCGCAACCGATTCCCACGCGGGTCGGCGGTTTCGGCGGCCCGGCGGGCCTGCGGGCCTGGCTCGAGGCCGAACGCATCACCCACGTGGTGGACGCCACGCATCCCTTCGCGGCCGGGATGAGCCGCAACGCGGTGGACGCCTGTGCCGCCGCAGGGGTTGCATTGCTCGCGCTCGAACGGCCCGCCTGGGCGGCACAGCCCGGTGACCGGTGGCGGCACGTGGCCGATACCGATGCCGCGGTGGCGGCCTTGCCGACGCAGCCTGCCCGTGTCTTCCTGGCCATCGGGCGCCAGCAGGTCGCGCCGTTCCTGGCGCGCGGCCAGCACTGGTATCTGTTGCGGCTGGTGGATCCGGCGCCCGAGCTGGCGGGACTCCATGGCGAGATCCTGCTGGCGCGCGGGCCGTTCACCGCGGCGGGCGACCAGGCGCTGATGCAGGCCCATGGCATCACCCAGGTGGTCGCTAAGAACGCCGGCGGAACGGGGGCCGAAGCCAAGCTGCAGGCCGCGCGCGCGCTGGGCCTGCCGGTGATCCTGATCGACCGGCCCGCCTTGCCCGCGCGGCACACGGTGGGCAGCGTGGCCGAGGTGATGCGGTGGCTCGGCTGCGATCATTCGGCGCATGGGGCCGACCTCGGTGTGTAGACGAACGGACCCACGCGGCGTGTCGCCGAGCTGCCCACGATCACCAACGTGCGCATGTCGGCCATCACGGCCGTGGCCTCGGCCAGCGTCAGCGTGTGGATGCGCTCATCGGGTGTGGACACGGCGCGCGCAAAGATGATCAGCCGCTGCGGGCCGCAGACTTCGCGCAGCAGCGCGAGCACGCGGCCGAAGGTGTCGGGCCGGCTGGCCGAGCGGGGGTTGTAGAACGCCATGGCGAAGTCGGCGCCAGCGGCGGCGCGCACCCGCGCCTCGATGAGGCTCGCGGGCTTGAGGTTGTCGCTCAGGTTGATGGCGCAGAAGTCGTGGCCCAGCGGCGCGCCGGCCTTCGCCGCGGCGGCCAGCATGGCGGTGATGCCGGGCAGGATGCGGATGTCCAGCCGCTGCCACAGCGGCGCGCCTTCCAGCGCTTCCATCACCGCCGCGGCCATGGCGAACACCCCCGGGTCGCCGGAGGACACGATGACCACGCGGCGCCCCGAGGCGGCCATCGCCAGCGCCGTGCGCGCGCGGTCGAGTTCGACGCGGTTGTCCGACGCATGCAGCGTGAGGCCGTTGCGCGCAGCGATGCGGGCCACGTAGGGCTGGTAGCCGACCACGTCGGTGGCCTGCGCCAGGGCTTCGCCGGCTTCGGGCGTGATGAGCCGGGCGTCCCCCGGGCCCAGGCCCGCGACGCAGAGCCAGCCGTGTGCTTCCGTCACGCCGGCACCTCCGGCCGGCGGCCCTGGCCATGCACCAGCACGATGGCGAAGTAGGGGCAGTCGCTGCCGTCCACCTCGGCCAGCGGCACCACGCGTTGGCCGGGCATGGTGCCGCGCTCGACAAGCCAGGCCTGGCCCAGCCGGCCGGTGGCGCTGAGCGCGCTGCGCACGCGCGGCAGGTTGCGCCCGGTCTTCATGATCACCAGGGCGTCGGCGGTGCGCATGTGGCGCACGAGGTCAGCCTCGGGCAGCGTGCCCATCAGCACCACCAGCACGTCGTCGCCCCAGGTGAAGGGCGTTTGCGTGGCGGACCAGCAGCCCACCATGCCGGGCATGCCCGGGATTACCTCCACCTCGACGCCCGGCCGGCCCTGCAGCCGCGTGTGCAGATGCATGAAAGAGCCGTAGAAAAACGGATCGCCTTCGCACAGCACCACGACATCCGCTTCGCGCGCGAGCGCGGCCAGCCGCGCGGCCCAGTCGTCGTAGAACGCCGCCAGCTGCTGGATGTAGGCGGGGCTGTCGAAGGCCAGTTCGGTCGTCACCGGGTACTCCATCGCGTATTCGGCCACGCCGGGCGCGAGCAGGTGTTCGACGATGCGCCGCGCCTGGCCGGGCCGGCCCTTCTTGCGGAAGTAGGCCACGTGGCGGGCGCTGCGGATCGCGCGGTCGGCGCGCACGCTCATGAGGTCAGGGTCGCCCGGGCCGAGGCCCGCGCAGAGGATGCGGCCCATCAGATCTCCCTCCGGCTGGCCAGCGCATTGACGGCGGCCACCGTCATGGCCGAGCCACCCAGCCGGCCCTGCACCACCATGGAGGGCGCCGGCGGCGCGGCCCACAGCGCGGCCTTGGATTCGGCCGCCCCGACGAAGCCCACCGGGCAGCCGATGATGGCCGCCGGGCGGGGGCAGTCCGGCTCCTGCAGCATGTTCAGCAGATGGAACAGCGCGGTCGGCGCATTGCCGATGGCCACCACGGCACCGGCCAGATGCGGCCGCCACAGTTCGAGCGCGGCGGCGCTGCGGGTCGTGCCGAGCGCCTGCGCAAGCTGCGGCACGCTGGCGTGTTTCAGGGTGCAGACCACCGCATTGCCCGCCGGCAGGCGCGAACGGGTGATGCCTTCGCTGACCATGCTCGCGTCGCACAGGATGGGCGCGCCGGCTTCCAGCGCCGCGCGCGTCGCCTCGGCCATGCCCGGCGTGAAGAACACCTGGGCCTCGAGCCCGACCATGCCGGTGGCGTGGATCATGCGCACCACCGCCATCTCCTCGGCGGCGCCGAAGCGCGCCAGGTCGGCCTCGGCGCGGATGGTCGCAAACGACTGGCGGTAGATGGCGGCGCCATCGGTTTCATAGGTGTGGCGCATGCAACAGTTTCTGCAGGTGGGAGGCGACCGCCGTCGCGTCCAGGGCCACGCGGTCGGGCACGGAGGCGGCAGTGCCGTGATGGATCAGGTCGAAGCCGGCGGCCGTGGCCACCAGCGTCAGCGTGGCGGCGGGGTGGGCACAGCCCTTGGCGCAGCCGGAGACATGCAGCAAACGGTCTGCCGGCACCAGCGGCGCCAACTGGCGGGCCAGGTCGCGCGTGGCCGCGAAGGCCTGCGGACAGCCCGGCGCGCCGGTGCAGGCGGCCACGCGCAGGCGAATGTCGTCGCTCCGGTCGATCAGGCCTTCGAGGGCCGGCGGCGCGTGCAGGCCCTCCACCAGCAGGCGGCGCCACGGCGTGACGCGCAAGGGCCCGAGTGTGCCCAGCGCGGCCAGGTTGTCGGCGGACAGCTGGCCGAATTCGAAGCCGACCATGCACCCCTGCGGCACCAGGCCCAGCAGGGCTGGCGCGGGTGAAGGCGCGAAGCTGACTCGGGTCGCAGCCTCAAACGGCGCCGGCAGCTTCGTCGTGGCCAGCAGCGCCGCCATGCGCGTTGGCCTCGACGCTGAAGCCGCCCCGCCTGCCGATCGGCCTGCGTCCGCGAACCATTGCGCGAGCGCCAGTGCCATCGGGACCACTTCGTCGAGCGTGGCCGGCGCGCCCGTGGGGCTGCCATCGGCGCAGACCAGGTAGCCGCGCTCGCCGCGCTCGATGCGGACGTCGGCCGAGGCCTGGCGCAGCACCGGCCGCTCGGCGCAGTCCAGCGCGAAGCCGAACTTGCCGGGCAGGTCGGGCGCCCGTGGCGAGGCCAGGGCTTCGCTCAGGCGGTGGGCCAGCGCGCTGGTGCCATCCCCCGGCTGCCAGAACGGTGTGACCAGCAGGTTGCGGCGCGATTCCGCGGCGCTATCGGCGTCCAGCAGGCCCAGCGACTGCAGACCGGACAGGAGTGAAGGGTGGTCGGCTTCGGCCACGCCGCGCAATTGCAGGTTGGCGCGGCTGGTCAGCTCGATGACGGGCCAGGCGTGTCGGGTGGCCAGGGCCGCCAGGCCCTGCGCCTGGTCCCGGGTCAGGCGCCCGCCCGGCGGGCGGACGCGCACCACCAGTCCGTCGCCCGACGCCATGGGGCGCAGGGCGCCCGGACACCAGCCATGGACATGGGGCGCGCGCATGGAGGTGACGGTGGCGGGAGTGGACAACGGATGGAGGCGGGCATGCCGCGAAAGCTCGGCTCCGGGATTGTAGAGAGGGAACGGGGCCTCGATACGGGCCCACGGTCACGCGGTGCTCAGGCCGCCGGCGCGATGGCCGCGAGCGAGGCTTCCGTTTCGGCCCAGCGCTCCTTGACTTCCAGCAGTGCAGGCATCCGGGCCAGGAACGCCGTGACCAGCTCCGGATCGAAGTGCTTGCCGCTCTCGCGCTGCAGCAGTTCCACCGCGGCCTCCACCGTCCAGGCCTTCTTGTACGGGCGCTCGCTGGTGAGGGCGTCGAACACGTCGGCGATGGCGATGATGCGGCCTTCGATCGGAATCTGCGTGCCCTTGAGTCCGCGCGGGTAGCCGCTGCCGTCCCATTTCTCGTGGTGGGTCAGCGCCACGCTGCTGGCCAGGCGCAGCATGCCGGGCGGATGTTCGCCCAGGATCTCGGCGCCGATCCGGGCGTGGCTGCGCATCACCACCCATTCCTCGGGTGTGAGCGGCCCCTTTTTCTGCAGGATCGCGTCGGGCGTGCCGATCTTGCCCACGTCGTGCATCGGCGCGGCGTTGAACAACTCGTCGGCCTGGGCCGGGCTGTAGCCGATGGCCAGCGCCAGGATGCGCGCGTAGTGGCTCATGCGGATCACGTGCAGGCCGGTTTCGTTGTCCTTGTACTCCGCGGCCATGCCCAGGCGCTGGATGATCTCCAGCCGGGTCTGGCGCAGTTCATCGACCTGGACCAGCGACAGGTGGGTGCGGATGCGGGCGCGGGCGATGCTCGGGTTCACCGGCTTGGTCAGGTAATCCACGCCGCCGACCTCGAAGCCTCGCGCCTCGTCCTCGGTGTCGCTGAGGGTGGTCACGAAGATCACGGGAATGCTGCTGGTGCGGCCGTCCTTCTTGAGCGCGATGCAGGTGGCGAAGCCGGTCATGCCCGGCATCATGACGTCCAGGAGTACCAGGTCGGGTTGTTCGGTGCGGGCCAGTTCCAGTGCGCGTTCGCCGTCCTTGGCGAACAGCAGGCGGTAGTCGTCCTGCAGCATGTGCCGCAGCACCTGGAGGTTGGTGGGCTCGTCGTCGGCAATCAGGATGCGGGGGCGCGAATCAGCGGGAAGCATGGGAGGGCCTTTCATCGGCAAGGGGTGGGAATTGGTCGCGCCAGGCGCGCAGCAGCTGCTCGGCACGGGTGAGTTCGAAATCGCCCAGCGCCGCTTCGAACATGTCGGCCACGGCGGCGTCGCCGCCGCCACGCATGGCCGCGCCGACGGCCTGCAGGCTGGCTTCATCGAGCTCGCCGCGCTGCAGGCTGGTGATGGCACCGCGCGCCAGCGCCAGCGTTTCCGTGGGCACCGGCGTGGCCGCTGAAGGCGGTCCAGGTTCGGTGGCTGCGGTCGCACCAGCGCGCTGGTGCACCGTGGACGGCGGGTCCGGGTTGTCAGCGTGCGCGGCGTGTGCGTCGATCTGGCCGCGCTGCAGTTCGATGGCGCGCCAGGCCTGGCGCAGCGCGGGCAGCATCGCGGCGGCGCGCAACAGGTCCACCGGTTCGACCTGCAGTACCTTTTCCATGGCCGCGGCCGCCTGGGCCAGGGCGGCCAGGCACAGGTTGGCGGCCGCACCGCGCACGCGGTGCACGGCCTGCCGCGCGGCTTCGACACTCCCCTGCGCGAGCAGGCTGGCGAGCGCATCGCAGAACGTGGCGTGTTCCTGCAGAAAGCGTGTGATTGCGTTGGCGTGGGCCCGGCTGCCGCCCCACAGCAAGCGGGCGGCCGTCCAATCGATGGTGGGTGGCGCCAGCGCTCCGGGCGCGAGCGCCGGAGCAGATGGTGCGGATCTGGCGGCGGGCTCCGGCGGTGGTGCGAGGCTGGGCAGCTTGAGCACCCGCGCCATCTCGTTCATCAGCGCCGCGCGGTCGATGGGCTTGGTGGCGAAACCGTCCATGCCGGCGTCGACGGCGGCCTGCCGGTCGGCGATCAGCACGCTGGCGGTGAGCGCGATGATCGGCGTGTGGCGCCGCCCGCCGGCCTGCTCCGCGGCGCGGATGCGGCGCGCGGCTTCCAGGCCGTCGGTGCCGGGCATCTGGACGTCCATCAGCACCAGGTCGAACTCGCCGGACAGGTAGGCGGTGACCGCGGTCTCGCCGTCGGTGGCGGTGGTGACGTGGTGGCCAGCCTCGGCCAGGATCAGCGAGAGCAGTTCCAGGTTCTGCGGCACGTCGTCCGCGGCCAGGATGTGCAGCGACGCGAACTCATACAGCAGCACATCGGTGTCGGCGCTCACCGGCCGGCCCTCGGCCAGCGGCAGTTCGACGCAGAAGACGCTGCCCACACCCAGCGCACTCTGCACCGAGAGCCGTCCGCCCATGAGTTCGACGAGCTGGCGCGCGATGGTGGTGCCCAGCCCGGTGCCGCCGAAGCGGCGGCTCATCGACGCGTCGGCCTGGGCGAACGGGTCGAAGATGCCGTCCAGCCGTTCCGGGGCGATGCCGATGCCGGTGTCGCGCACGACCAGCCGGATGTTGCGCGTCGGGTCGGTGGCTGGGCCCACCTCGAGCCGCACCTCGCCCTGCAGCGTGAACTTGACGGCATTGCCGACGAGATTCGTCAGCACCTGCTGGATGCGCAGCGCGTCACCGTTGAAGTACTCGGGCACATCCTCGGCGTAGTCCAGCCACAGGGACAGGCCCTTGCTGGCCGCGCCGAGTTCGAGCGAATCGACCACCTGCTGGCTCAGCTCTCGCAGCGAGAAGTCGCGCTGCTCCAACTCGAAGGCGCCGCGCTCGAGCTTGGCCGTGTCGAGGATGTTGTTCAGCAGGCCCAGCAGCGAACGCGCGCTGTTGCGCACGGTGCCGACGTGTCGGCGCTGCTGGGTGTCGAGGGCGGTGCCCAGCAGCAGCTCGCTGAAGCCGATGACGGCGTTCATCGGCGTGCGTATCTCGTGGCTCATGTTGGCCAGGAAGGTGGTCTTGGCTGCGGCCGCCTGTTCGGCCTGGTCCTTGGCGGTGCGCAGCGCCTCCTCCATGGTCTTGCGGGCGGTGATGTCCATGAGGATGCCGTCGAACCACTTCACGCGCCGGTTCTCGTCGAGGACCGGCGCACCCTGATACCACACCCAGACGGTGCCGCCGTCGCGGTGCCGCATCGGCTTTTCGACCGAGTAGCCGCTGCGCTGCGCAATCGACTGGCGCACCATCTTCTGCACGTCCGCCAGGTCATCGGGCGCCAGCAAGGCATGGAGGTGGATGCGGCCCTGCATGAAGTCTTCGGCGCTCCAGCCGACGATGGCATGGATCGCATCGCTGATGAACGCCGTGCGCCAGTCCAGTAGCGTGCGGATCGAGGCGCCGGGCGTGTTGCCGATGAGCGAACGCGTGAGTTGCTCGCTCTCGCGCAGCGCCAGTTCGATGGCCTTGCGTTCGGTGATGTCGATGAGGATGCCGTCGACTGAGATCACCACGTCGTCGTCCCCGACGATCGGCGTGCCGTGGAACATCGTGTGCACGACGCGGCCGTCACGGTGGAACATGCGATGGTCGTTGGTGTAGCTGCGCCGCTCGGCGATCGCCGCGTTGGCCACGGCCACGGCCTTGGCTACGTCGTCCGGATGCAGCAGGTCCTTGAAGTCGACGCGCCCGGCCATGAAGTCGTCTGCACTCCAGCCCAGCATGCGATGGACCCCGTCACTCACGAACAGGGGTGCCCAATCGGGGGTGACACGCAACGTGGTGCCAGGCATGTTGCTGATCAGCGACCGCGTGAAGCGCTCGCTGTCCAGGAGGGCTTCCTCGACGGCCTTGCGGTCGCTGATGTCCAGCAGCACGCCGTCGACCCACATCGGAACCCCTTGCGCGTTGCGCGTGGCGCGCCCGCGCACCGAGACCCAGTGCACATCGCCGTTGCGGTGCAGGAGCCGGAACTCGCACACATAGCCCCTGTGCTCGGTCAGCGCCGATCGGATCTCCGCGTACAGCGACGCCCGGTCGTCCGGATGCACATGCTGGCTCATCCTGCGGCCCTTGTGCATGAATTCGTCGGCCTCCCAGCCGGTGAAAGTCTCGATGGCGGCGCTGACGAATTCCGTGGTCCAGTGCTCGTCCACCAGCGAGCGGAACGCGACGCCGGGCAGGTTGTCGACGAGCGAGCTGATCTGCGCCTCGCGCTCCCGCAGTGCGCGCTCCATTTCGTGGCGCTCGGTGACGTCGATCAGCATGCCGTCCACCCATTGCACCTGGCCCTGGTCGTCCAGCAGGGGCGAGCCCTGGAACCAGATCCACACGACACGGCCGTCGCGGTGCACCACGCGGCCTTCGATGGAGCAGTTTTGCCTGGTCGCCACCGCATCGTTGGCCACCTTCAGTGTCTGCGGCAGATCGTCCGGGTGGAAGATCTTCTCGAAGTCGACCCGTCCTTCGCTGAAGTCCGCAGGGGTCCAGCCGAGGATGTTTTCGATGGCGTCGCTGACGAAGACCGTGGCCCAGTTCGGCAGGAAACGGATCACGGCGCCGGGCGCGTTGTTCATCAGCGAGCGGGTGAGCTGCTCGCTCGCGCGCAGCGCCTGTTCCGCGGTCCTGCGGTCGGTGGTGTCGAACATCACGCCTTCGACCCACACCGGCAGGCCGGCCTCGTCATAGGTGATGCTGCAGCGGGCCGACATCCAGAAGACACGCCGGTCGCGGTGCACCATGCGCAGCTCGACGACGAAGTTGCGGCGTTCCTTGATGGCCAGCTCGACTTCCGCCACCACGCGCAGTTCGTCGGAGCGATGCACGTGCCCGCGCAGGTGGCGGCCGTGCCGCAGGAAATCCTCGGCGGTCCAGCCGGTGATGGACTCAATGGCGGCGCTCACGAAAAGCGTGCTCCAGTCGGCGATCTTCAGCCGGAAGGTCACGCCGGGGACGTTGGCGATCAACGAGCGGTAGGCGTGTTCGCTGTCGCGCAGGGCCTGCTCCATGGCCTTGCGCTCGCTGATGTCGATGATCACGCCGTCGATCCAGCGCGGTGCGCCGTCTTCGCCGTAGACCGCGCCGCCGCGGGCCCAGACCCAGAGCCAGTGGCCGTCGCGGTGCCGGATGCGGTATTCGATCGAGAAGGGGTGCCCGGCGGCGATGGCCTGCATGCGCTCGGAGAGCGTGCGCTCCAGGTCGTCCGGATGGATCAGGTCGGCGTACTCCTTGGCCCGCTGCGTGAACAGGTGCGCCGGCCAGCCGGTCACGGTGCGCATGGCGTCGTTGAGGAAGACGAAACGGATCGCACGGCCGGGCTCGCTGCGAAAGGCGATGCCGGGCAGGTTGGCGATCAACGAGCGGAACTGCTCCTCGCCGTCGCGCAGCGCCTGCTCGGCGGCCTTGCGTTCGCTGATGTCGATCAGCAGGCCGTCGAGCCACAGCGGCTGGCCCTCGGCGTCGCGCACCACGCCGCCGCGCGACAACACCCAGACGGTGTGCCGATGCCGGTGCAGAAGCCGGAACTCGGTCTCGTAGTGGCCGCCTTCGCGCAGCGCCTGCAGCGTGTCGCGTTCGAAGAGCGCGCGATCGGCGGGATGCACGAGGTGGATGACCTGTTGGCGGCCTTCGAGGAACTCGGCGGCGGGCCAGCCGGTCAGCGCCTTCGCGCCTTCGCTCACGAACACCGGCCGGTCGTCGTCGAGCAGCCGGCGGTAGGCCATGCCGGGGCTGTTGTGCAGCAGCGAGCGGTATTGCGCCTCGCTGTCGTGCAGCGCCTGCTCCATGGCGCGGCGTTCGCTCACGTCGGTGACCAGCGCCACGTACCACGGCCGCCGGCCCGAGCGTGCCGTGCCCAGGGCCAGCCGTACCGGGCGCAGGCTGCCGTCGCGGTGCCGGGCCAGCATCTCGCGGCCGATGCCCTCGGCGGCGTCGGCGCGCAAGCGGTCTGCGAAATCTTGTTCGGGGGCGCTCTCGACGCCGCGTTCGGAAGTGTCGGGGTTGGGCCCATGGATCTCCGGCAACAGCAGGCTGGCATGGCGGCCCGACAATTCGGCGGCGGACCAGCCGAACAGCCGCTCCGCGGCCGGGTTGGCCCGCTGGATCAGGCCGGCCTCGTCGAGCATCAACAGGCCGTCGGCCACGGTGTCGACGATGGCGAGCAAACGTGCCTCGGCGGCCTTGCCTTGCTGCAGGAGATGGCGGTAGTGCAGCACGCCGTTGGCGCTCGCCATCAGGATCAACAGCAGCAGCGTGCCCAGGCTCACGGCGAGCACCGTGGCCGTGGCGCCCCCCTCGGATCGCTGTGCCATGAGGTCGAGCGCCAGGCGCGGCGCGGCGGTCCAAGTCGTTCCGGCCAGCGCGAGATGGTGCGCGATGGCGATGGCCAGTCCCAGCACCGCGCCGCTGAACCACATGGTCTGCAACGGCGAGGGATTGCCAGCTGGCGCGTCCGATGCCGTCACGGCACGCGTCGCTGCGCCGGGCAGCTTGCGGTCGCCGCCAAAGCGCAGGCGCAGGGCCATGGTGGCCAGCACCACGCTGACACACAGTGCGGCGGCCACCGACCAGGGCGCGCTCCGCGCCGCGTAAGGCGCGGGCACGGCCATCATCCCGACGTAGTGGGTGCCTACGATGCCTGCGCCGAGCAGCAGCCCGGCCAGCGCCTGCCACAAGGCCGTGACTTCGGTCCGCATGAACATCCAGAGTGCGGCGGCGGCACCGAAGAAACCGGGCAGCAGCGACAGCAGCGTGGCCGGGTGCCAGAACTGCAGCGGCTGATGCAGCAGGAGCGACAGCAGTCCGATGAACGAGGTGGACCAGATCGCACCGGCCAATGCCAGTGCGCCCGCCAGGATGGTGATCAGCCGTGGCAGGCGCAGTTCGCCGGCTTGCGCGCGGGCAGCCAGATGCAGGGCGAGGGTGGACGCCAGCAGTGCCACGACCAGCGCGACAGCGGCCAGCCAGAAATCGTGACCGGCCTGGAACCGCAGGGGCGAATCGCCCACGCCAGAGAGGAGCCGGTGGATGACGTCCATTTCTTGAAATACTCGGTGAAAAAGGTATACACCATTATTTCCTGATATGAACGCATGCTTATCCTTATAAAGAAAGGCATTTCATGCGCACTTGCGAATTTCGCAAGCGCCAAAATCGTGAAAACTGTTCGAGAGCCGCTTTTCCACCGTCCACCGCGGGCAGCCCGGCAGCGCCCTACAGACGGGCGATCGCCGAGCGCAACTCGTCCACGCCCAGCACCTCGGACAACACCACGGGTGCGCGCCCGCTCTTGTAGAGCACATACACCGGCACGCCGCTGCGGCCGAGCCGGGCCAGCGCCGCGGTGATGGCCGGGTCGCGCCGGGTCCAGTCCGCCCGCAGCAACTGCACGTTCTTGGCGGCGAGGTCGGCCAGCACCGAGGCGTTGGCGAGCGTGGTCTTCTTGTTGTACTGGCAGGTGACGCACCAGGCGGCGGTGAAGTCCACCATCACCGGCTGGCCGGCCGCCAGGGCCTGGTCCACGCGTTCGGGTGCCCAGGCCTGCCAGCGTTCGCCCGCCGCCGCCGCCGTGGTGCCGGCGGGGGCGGCGGCCACCACGGTACCGCCGATGGTGCCGGCCAGCAGTGCCAGCGCCGCGATCGACAAGGCCGCCACCACCAGCCGCGTGCGGCCGGCCAGCGTGAGCGACCACAGCACCGCGCTCACCGCCACCAGCAGCGCCAGTAGCGCGCCCGCGCCGTCGATGCCGCTTTGCTGGCCCAGCACCCAGACCAGCCAGGCCACGGTGGCGAACATCGGAAAAGCCATGAAACGGCGCAGCGTGTCCATCCAGGCGCCGGGCCGGGGTAGCCAGCGGGCCACGGCCGGCAGCCAGCTCGCCAGCAGGTAGGGCAGGGCCATGCCCAGGCCGATGGCCGCGAACACCGCCAGCGCCTGCGCCGTGGGCAGCGCCACGGCCAGCCCCAGCGAGGCCCCCATGAACGGCGCGGTGCAGGGCGAGGCAACGGCCACGGCGAGCATGCCGGAGAGAAACGCGTTCGCCGCCGGGTGGCGCGCCTCCATGGCGGCAAGCCGACCCGGCAGGAACTGGCCGAATTCGAACAGCCCCGCCAGGTTCAGCCCGATCACCGTGAACAGCAGGGCCAGCGCCGCGACCATGGCCGGCGACTGCAACTGGAAGCCCCAGCCCAGCTGCGCGCCGGCCGCGCGCAGCGCCAGCATCAGCGCGCCGAGCGCGAGGAACGAGACGATAACGCCGGCGGCATACGCCAGGCCGCCGACCCGGCGCGCTTGCCGGTCTTGCGCGTGCCGCGCGAAGCCCACGACCTTGATGGCGAGAATGGGAAACACGCAGGGCATCAGGTTCAGGATCAGCCCGCCGAGCAGGGCACCGAGGAGCGCCGCGATCAGCGACAGGTTCGGCCCGGTTGCTGTGTCTGCTGTGTTGGCCGCATTGCCGGCCAAGGCCGCCTGCAAGGCCGGCGACACCTCGGCGCGGGCCGCTGCGGGGGGCCAGGGCGTGGTCACCCGGGCTTCGGCGCGATACCCCTGGCGCGCCCCTTCCTCGCCGCCGACCAGCACGACGGGCATCGACGCCGGGCCCTGGCTGCGCTGCGCCGACAGCGGCACGCGGGCCGTCCACACATCGCCCACCCAGGCCTGGCTGTACGGCGCCGCGGTCTCGATGACTTCGCCGGTCTCGGGGAAGAACTCCAGCGTTCTGCCGCGCAGCGCCGCCGGCAGACCCGGCACGCTGACCTGTAGCGTCTGGCCGTCCACAGCCAAGCTGCTGCCCGGCGGCAGGTCTTGCGGCTGGGCCTTCTGCGCCGCTTCGAACGCCGCGCCGTTGATGCCGGTGGAGCCCCGCACCGGGATTTTTAATGCGAACTCGCCTTCCTCGGGAATGCATTCCTTGCGGCACACCAGCCAGACGGCCTTGAGCCGGACCTCGAGTTCGCTGGCCAGCAGCGAAGGCTTGAAGTCGGGCGTGATGGTCAGCGGCACCGGCAGCAGCACCGTGTGTTCATAACCGTAGTTGGCCAAGTTGCCGATCGGGATCTTTTTCGGGATCGGCCAGGCGATGTCGCCGGCCATCACGCCCGGCGGCAAGGTCCATTCGAGCTGCGTCGGCAGGCCGGAGTCGCCCGAATTCTTCCAGTAAGTGTGCCACTCGGGCTGGTGCGTGAGCTGCAACCCGACCCAGACCGGTTCGCGCGGTGCGATGCCATTCGGCGCGTGGGCCATCAACTCGGCCCGCACCTGCGGCGTGGTCACCGTGTTTTTGAGACTGTTTTGGGCTTCGGCGCTGGTGGAAAGCGCGCCGATAGCTATCAAAAAAATAGCAAACAGTAACCGCAGGTGGGAGGAGGAGCGATGGATCATGGAAGCTTGTCGGAGCACGGACGCGAGGGCGAAGTTCCTGCCCGGCTCAGGCCGGTGCGAAGCCGAGCACGACGCGGCGTGTCGTGGCGGATTTCTTCTCGATCTTGGTGACGACGACGGCGCCGATCTCCGAGGTGTTGGCCACATGCGTGCCGCCGCAGGGCTGCAGGTCGATCAATGCGTCGCCGCCGATGCGGATGGTGCGGATGCGCCCGCTGCCGCGCGGTGGCTGCACCGACATGCTCTTGACCAGGGCCGGGTTCGCGTCGAGTTCTTCGTCGGAAATCTCGCCCACGGTGAGCGGATGCGCCGCCGCCACCAGGCGGGCGATGCCGGCAGTCAGGGCGTCCTTGTCCAGCGGGTCGGTCATGCTGAAGTCGAGCCGTGCGTAGTCGGGCGTGATCGAGCAGCCGTTCACCAGTTGCGGCACCAGGTGGCACAGCAGGTGGGTGGTGGTGTGAAAGCGCATGAGCCGATGCCGGCGCTGCCAGTCGATGCGGGCGATGACGGCGTCGCCCGGCTGGATTCGCGCCAGCACTTCCCCCTGGTCGTTGGCCGGCACATGCACGATGTCGGCCGTCGGTTGGCCCTCGGCGTCCTTGCCCTTGCGGGTGTCGGCGATGGCCAGCACCGAGCCATCGGCCAGCGCCAGCACGCCGCTGTCGCCGGCCTGGCCACCGCCGAGGGGGTAGAACACGGTGCGGTCGAGCACCACGCCCTGCTCGGTGACGGCGGTGACGGTGGCGGCGGTCTCGGTGAGGTAGGCGTCCTGGCGGAAGAGGTCTTGGGTCATGGCGACGGCGTGCTGTGGCGGTAAACCGCCGATTGTCCGCGCTCCGGCCGCATGGCTTGCCCGGTCGCTGGTGGATCTCGTGGGGCCAGCGGGGCCAAGCTCCCCAGCGGGCGGTAACCCGCTGGTGGCTTGTCATGCCAGGTACACCGGTAAGTGCGCTGGCAGTGGAGACAAGTGTCTCGCGGCAGCGCCGGAAAGTCTTTCTTGTTATTCGATGAATTCAAGAAAATTAAGACAAAATTTCTTATTTATGGGTTTGGGTAGATAATTTATCTTCATGGATAAGATCGACAGAAAAATCCTTCAAGTTCTGCAGGCCAACGCACGCGCCAGCCTGCAGGAGATCAGCCAGGCGGTCGGCCTGAGCGCCACGCCATGCTGGGGCCGCATCAAGAAGATGGAAGAGTCCGGCGTGATCGAGGGCTACACCATCCGCCTGAATGCGCAGGCGCTCGATCTCGGCGACACGGTGCTGGTGCAGGTCACGCTCGACAGCCATTCCGACAACACGCTGGAGAAATTCGGCGAGACGCTGGCCGGCATTCCGGAGGTGATCGAGGCCTACCTCGTCTCCGGCGACTACGACTACCTGCTGCGCGTGGCGGTGAAGGACACCAAGGACTACGAGCGGCTGCTGCGCGAGCGGCTGTACAAGATCAAGGGCATCCGGCACAGCAAGTCGAGCTTCGTGCTGCGCACCTTGAAGAAGGCGGATCTGCCGCTTTAGCGCTTCAGCCTCTGTTGCAGGCGGCGCTCAGACACACCTGGCGCCGTCCACTTCGATGCACACGCCGCTGATGAACGCGGCTTCGTCGCTGGCGAGGTACAGCGCGGCATTCGCCACGTCCAGCGCCGTCGAGAAACGCCCCAGCGGGATCGTCGCCAGGAACTTGGCGCGCCGTGCCTCGTCCACCGGGCCGCCGGCGAACTCGGCCGACAGGCCGGTGTCGGGGTTGAACACCGGGTTCAGGCAGTTCACGCGGATGTTGTCCGGCCCGAGTTCGGCGGCCAGCGACTTGCTGACCGTGATGGCCGCGCCCTTGGAGGCGTTGTACCAGGTCAGGCCCGGGCGCGGGCGCAGGCCGGCGGTGGAGGCGATGTTGATGAAGCTGCCGCCGCCGGCCGCGCGGAACACCGGCACGGCGTGGATCGTGGCCAGGTAGATGCTCTTCACGTTGACGTCGAAACACTTGTCGAATTCGGCCTCGGGCACTTCGAGCGCAGGCCGGTTGCGGTGCGTCCAGCCGGCGTTGTTGACCATCACGTCGAGCCGGCCGTAACGTTTAAGGGCCGTATCGACCAAGCCCTTCACGTCGTCCGTCTTGGTGACGTCGGCGGCGAAGAAGGAGGCCGTACCGCCGGCCGCGACGATCTCGCCGACGACCTTCTCGCCGTGCGCGGTGTGGATGTCGTTGACCACGACCTTGGCGCCCTCGGCCGCGAGCCGCTTGGCGATGCCTTCGCCGATGCCGCCACCGGCGCCGGTGACGATGATGACTTTGTTTGCGAGGCGCATGGGAATGTCTCCTGATGATGATTGAAAAGGTGCTCGGGGTGCTTCGACGGGCTCAGCACGAACGGATGTTGGTGACCGTTCGCCCTGAGCCTTTCGCAGGACCTGGTTCTGACCAAGTGCTTCGACAGGCTCAGCACGAACGGGGTGGACTCAGCACGAACGGGGTGGACTGATTCGAATGGGTGTATCCGTTTCCCTGTTCGCCCTGCGCTTGTCGACGGGGCTGGTTCGGACAAGGTGCTTCGACGTGCTCAGCGCGAACGGATGTTGGTAACCGTTCGCCCTGAGCCTGTCGAAGGGCCTGGTGCGGATGAGCCGTGCCTTAATCGTGTTTGATCGAAATGGTCTTCAAAACGGTGAAGCCATACAGCGCTTCGAATCCTTTTTCGCGCCCATACCCGCTGGCCTTCACTCCACCGAACGGCAACTCGATGCCGCCACCGGCCCCGTAGTTGTTGATGAACACCTGGCCAGAGCGCACCTTCTTCGCGATGCGCATCTGCCGGCCGCCGTCGCGTGTCCAGACGCTCGCCACCAGGCCGTAGTCCGTGCCGTTGGCCAGCCGCACCGCATCGGCCTCGTCATCGAACGGCATCGCGGCGATCACGGGTCCGAAGACTTCTTCCTGCGCCAGCCGGTGCCGGGCCGGCACATCGCGCACCAGCGTCGGCGCCTGGTAGAAGCCGCCCTTCGGCGCCTCGGGCACGATCTGGCTCTGCGCGGCGATGCCCAGGCCGTCGCGCCGCACTTCGTCGAGGAACGCGCTGACACGTTGCAGTTGCGTGTGGCGAATCAACGGGCCGCAGTCCAGATCCATCTGCGAGGGGCCGACACGCAGCTGACTGAACGCGGTGGAGAGCCGGTCGATCACCTTCTCGTAGGCGCTGCGTTCCACCAGCAGCCGGCTGCCGGCCGAACAGGTCTGGCCCGCGTTCTGCACGATGGCGTTCACCACCACCGGCAGCATGGCGTCGAAGTCGGCGTCGGCGAACACGATCTGCGGCGACTTGCCGCCGAGCTCCAGCGTCACCGGGGTGTGGTTTTCGGCGGCGGCGCGCACCACCACCTTGCCGATGGCCGGCGAGCCGGTGAACGAAACATGGTCGATGCCGCGGTGCTTCACCAGCGCGTCGCCCACTTCATGGCCGTAGCCGGTGACGATGTTGAGCGCGCCCGGCGGAAAGCCGACCTCGGCCGCGAGTTCGGCCACGCGCAGCAGCGACAGGCAGGCGTCCTCGGCCGGCTTGACCACGCAGGCGTTGCCCGCGGCCAGTGCGCCGCCCACGCTGCGGCCGAAGATCTGCAGCGGGTAGTTCCAGGGAATGATGTGGCCGGTCACGCCATGCGGCTCGCGCACCGACAGCACGGTGTAGCCGTTCTGGTAGGGGATGGTGTCGCCGTGCAGCTTGTCGGCTGCGCCGGCATAGAACTCGAAGTAGCGGACCACGGCGGCGGCGTCGGCGCGCGCCTGCTTCAGCGGCTTGCCGCAGTCGCGGGCTTCGATCTGTGCCAGCTCTTCCGCCTTGTCCTGCATCTTCTGCCCGAGCTTGTACAGCAACCGGCCACGCTCGGCGGCGGTGAGCCGGCCCCAGTCGCCCTCATAGGCCGTGCGGGCGGCCTGCACGGCGGCGTCGATGTCCGCGTTGTTGCCGCGCGCCAGGGCGTCGAAGGTCTCGCCGGTGGAGGGGTCGATGACGGGAATGGCTTCGCCCGAGGCGCCGGCCACCCAGCGGTTGGCGATGAAATGTTGCTTCACGTTGTCTCCGTTTTTGGCGCTGCGAGGCGGGGCGCTTGTCCCCCGAAACCTGGCAGCGTGTGTGTGGGGCATCATGGGACGTGGTTCAAAAGTTGTCAACAAGGTTTACTTGTAGTCGGTGCGCCGATGGCATTCCGTAGATAACTGTAGGGATCAGGTGGTGAGAAAGTTGTAAACCTATCCTGCCAAACCCTGACCGGCGATGAAGCCACCGCGCAGATAATTCCGAGATGCGCAACTTGCACGCCGTACCGAAAACCGCCGCCGAGCCCTTGCACCAGGGATTGGAGCCGGTGCGCCACGAACGCTTCGCCGAGCGCGTGTACGACCACCTGTTCCATTCGATCATGACCGGCAAGCTCGCCCCGCGCGCGCGGCTGCCGTCCGAAGTCGAACTCGCGGCGATGTTTGCCGTGTCGCGCCCGGTGGTGCGGCAGGCGCTGGACCGGCTGCGCAACGACCGGCTCGTCGAATCGATCCGCGGTTCGGGCACCTATGTCTCGGCCGACCCGAGCCCGGCGCCCGCCGTGCCGCAGGCGCGGTCACCGGCCGACATGAGCCACATCTTCCACGGCCTGGAACTGCGCCTGGTGATCGAGCCCGAATGCGCCTACCTGGCCGCGTTGCGCCGCAAGCCGAAGGACCTGGCGCGCATGAAGGAGATGCTCGACGGTTTCGAGCGCGCCGCAGCCAGCGGCGACGTGGCCCACCACTTCGACTACGGCTTCCACGAGACCATCGCCCAGGCGACGGGCAACCCGCGCATGGTCCAGGTGCTGAAGACCCTGGAATACGACGTGAGCCACGCCGTCAACCTGTGGCGTCACCTGGCGCACATGAAACCCTGGCGCCGCACGCAGGATGCGCTGGACGAGCACCGGGCGATCTTCGAGCTGATCAAGAGCCAGGACGCCGAAGCCGCGCGGCGGCGCATGCGCGGGCATGTGGAGAACGCGCGCATCCGGATGCTGGAGGCGGAGCCGGGGATTTGAAGCAGGCCCTTCGACAAGCTCGGGGCGAACGGTAACCACCGCCGTGCGTGCCGAGCCCGTCGAAGCACGACATGCAGCCGCCTATTGCGGCAACGGCAGCGCCGTCTTGTACCGCACCTGCTTCAACGCAAAACTCGACCGGATCTTCTCGATGCCCGGGATCGGCGTGAGCTGCTCCACGATGAATTTCTCCAGCGCCGCCATGTCGGCCACGGCCACGCGGATCAGGTAGTCGGAGTCGCCGGTCATCAAATAGCACTCCATCACCTCGTCGTGCAGCGCGATGCGGTGCTCGAACAGGGCCAGCGCTTCCTTGCTCTGCGTCTTGAGGCTGATCGAGATGAACACATTCAGCCCCAGCCCGAGCGCCTTGGCGCTGGCCAGCGCCACGTAGCGGTCGATCACCCCACTGGCCTCGAGCGCCTTCACACGCGCCAGGCAGGGCGAGGGCGACAGGTGGACGCGGCGGGCGAGTTCCACGTTGGAAAGGCTGCCGTCGTGTTGAAGTTCGGCGAGGATGCGCAGGTCGACCGCGTCAAGTTTCATTTTTCTGCCGGGAATTTTTGAGAATGCAGCAGATTATGCTGCTGTTGACGGCCGCATCGGCCGTCTATGGCAACACCTGCGCCGGGCTTCGATCTACGATGCTTCATCGATCCAAAGGCCCGAGACCCATGAACGCTTCCACGCCCCACGCGCTGCTGACTTCCCGCGATGAAACCGACATCGATCCCCAGGAAACCGCGGAATGGCACGATGCCTTCGCCGCGCTGGTGGCCACCCAGGGCCCGGCGCGCGCGCGCCAGATCCTCGACGAGCTAGCCCGCGTCGCACGCGCGCAGCGCATCGGCTGGCAACCGGAACTGAGCACGCCGTACTTCAACACCATCCGCGTCGAGCAGCAGCCGGTGTTTCCGGGCGACCTGGCCATCGAGGAACGGCTCGGCTCGCTGATGCGCTGGAACGCCCTGGCCATGGTGGTGCGGGCCAACGAGGCCTATGGTGAACTCGGCGGGCACATTGCGAGTTATGCGAGTGCGGCCGATCTGTTCGAAGTCGGCTTCAACCATTTCTTCAACGCACGCAGTGAACAGAGCAAGGGCGATCTGGTGTTCTTCCAGCCGCACAGCGCGCCCGGTGTGTATGCGCGCGCCTTCCTCGAAGGCCGGCTCGAGGAGCGCGACCTGACCTTCTACCGCCAGGAACTGAGTGCGCCGGCGCAGGGGGCTCGTGGCCTGTCGAGTTATCCGCATCCCTACCTGATGCCCGACTTCTGGCAGTTCCCCACGGGCTCGATGGGCATCGGGCCGATCAGCTCGATCTACCACGCGCGTTTCATGCGCTACCTCAGCGACCGCCGACTCCTCGACTGCGCGGGCCGCAAGGTCTGGGGCGTGTTCGGCGATGGCGAGATGGACGAGCCCGAATCCATGAGTGCGCTGACGCTCGCCGCGCGCGAAGGGCTGGACAACCTGGTGTGGGTCGTCAACTGCAACCTGCAGCGCCTGGACGGCCCGGTGCGCGGCAACGGCCGCATCATCGACGAGCTCGAAAAACTCTTCGCCGGCGCGGGCTGGAACGTGATCAAGCTCGTCTGGGGCTCGGACTGGGACGGCCTGTTCGCACGCGACACCACCGGCGCCCTGACGCGCGCCTTCGCGCAGACCGTGGACGGCCAGATGCAGACCTTCGCCGCCAAGGACGGCCGCTACAACCGCGAACACTTCTTCGGCCAGAACGAGGAACTGCAGCGCCTGGCCCAGGGCATGACCGACGAGCAGATCGACCGGCTCAAGCGCGGCGGCCACGACGTGGTGAAGATCCACGCCGCCTATGCCGCCGCGGCGCGACACCGCGGCCAGCCGACGGTGATCCTCGCCCACACCAAGAAGGGTTACGGCATGGGCGCGGCCGGCCAGGGCAAGATGACCACGCACAGCCACAAGAAGTTCGACGAGACCGACCTCATCGCGTTCCGCAACCGCTTCAACCTGCCGCTGACCGACGAACAGGTGACTTCGCTCACTTTCTACAAGCCGGCTGAAGACAGCCCCGAGATGCAGTACCTGCACGCCAGGCGGCAGGCCTTGGGCGGCTACCTGCCGAAACGCGAGACGGCCTGCGAGGTCTTGCCCGTGCCCGAAATTGCGTCGTATGCGCAGTTCGCGCTGGCCGCCGAAGGCAAGGAGATGAGCACCACCATGGCCTTCGTGCGCCTGCTCGGCAACCTGCTGAAACACGCCGAACTCGGCCCGCGCATCGTGCCCATCGTGGCCGACGAGGCGCGCACGTTCGGCATGGCCAACCTGTTCAAGCAGGTCGGCATCTATTCCAGCGTGGGCCAGAAATACGCACCGGAAGACATCGGCTCGGTGCTCAGCTACCGCGAGGCACTCGAAGGCCAGATCCTGGAGGAAGGCATCAGCGAGGCCGGCGCCATCGCCAGCTGGACCGCCGCCGCCACCAGCTACAGCGTGCACGGCCTGGCCATGCTGCCGTTCTACATCTATTACTCGATGTTCGGCTTCCAGCGCGTGGGCGACGCCATCTGGGCCGCGGCCGACCAACGCGCGCGCGGTTTCCTGCTCGGCGCCACCTCGGGCCGCACCACACTCGGCGGCGAAGGCCTGCAGCACCAGGACGGCAGCAGCCATCTCGTGGCCGCGACCATCCCCAACTGCAAGGCCTACGACCCGGCCTTCGCCGGCGAGATGGCCGTCATCATCGACCGCGGCATGCGCGAGATGGTGGTCGAGCAGCAGGACGTTTTCTACTACGTCACGCTGATGAACGAGAACTACGCCCAGCCCAGCCTGCCCGATGGCGTGGCCGAGGACGTGATTCGAGGTTGCTATAAATTTGGGAGCTACTCGCGCAGAAAGGATGAGCGCCAGAGCCATGAAAAGCTTGAAAAAGTGACGCTGCTGGGCTCGGGTGCCATCCTCACCGAAGTCATCCAGGCCGCCGAACTGCTGGTTGATGAAGGCGTGGAGGTCGACGTGTTCAGCGTCACCAGCTGGAGCGAACTCGCGCGTGACGGCCAACGCGTGGCGCTTGGCGAAGTCGGCGCGTTGCTGCCTGGCGAGCCGAGCTTCGTCGCGCGCCAGCTGGCCGAAAGTGCCGGCCCGATCATTGCGGCCACCGACTATGTGCGCGCCGTGCCCGAAAGCATCCGCGCCTACCTGCCCCGTGGCCGCGACTACCTCACACTCGGCACCGACGGCTTCGGCCGCAGCGATACGCGTGCCGCGCTACGCAGCTTCTTCGGCGTGGACGCGGCCAGCATCGTGCAGGCCGTGCGGCACGCGTTGCGCTGATCAGCCGGGCGCAAAGCCGGCCCCGCATGCCTACGGCTTGGGATGCCGGGCGACATACCGAAGCACCACGTCGGTGACGAATTCGCAGACGTGTGAAGCATCTGAAGCATCACGGCGAAAGATGGCGCCGAAGGTGTGCCGGTTCGCGACGTTGAAGAAGCCGAGCGAAACGATGACCTGGTAGAGATCGACGACATTGATGTCCTCGCGGAACACCCCGGAAGCCTGCCCCTTCTTCAGGACGGAGGCCGTGTGCGCCAGCGATGGCGCCGCGGAGGAGGTCACCGTCTCGGAGCGTTTCAAGTGCTGCGCCTGCTGCTGGTTCTCGATGGAGACCAGGGCCACGAAGACCGGATTCTGGATGTAGTAATTCACCCGGAACTCGACCAGTCGCCGCAGGGCTTCCTCGGGCGAAAGCGAATCGACGATCAAACACTGTTCCGCCTGCCAGATGGCGTTGTAGGCGTCCTCGAGAACGGCCACGTACAAACCCTCGCGACCGCCGAAATAGTAGTAAATCATCGCCCGCGTGATCCCCGCTTCCGCGGCGATCGACTCCAGCCTTGCACCGGCGTAGCCATGGCTGGCGAACTCGGCCGCGGCGATGGCCAACAAGGCGGCACGAATACGTTCGGCGTCCGTGCCCGCTGGACTGCCGGGTTGAGGTGCCACCAAAGCCTTCTTTTCTGACATCGACATTCAGTGCTGTTGCGGTGCACGTGCTTGCGCGTGGCGCTGTCCGCTGGATTACGGGCTCGAATGTGCCCGACGCGCGATGATCGCACGCGCAAGAGTGAATGCGAAGGCGCATTTCAAAAACAAATGAATGAAATTTCTAGGTGTTTGTCCTAAAGAACCGACCCTCATGCATTCCTAAAATGAATTTAACAACTGTGTTAATTGAAACGGCGGAACGACGAAAAACCCCGGTGGGGGAGACATCTTTTGTTTGACAAATTAAAAGCAGAGGAAGCCATGACGGAGAAATTCGAGGGAAATATGGAATCGCGAAAAGAAATGAAAACCGCAAAGAAAGGCGGGTTATTGAGCGGCAGCCTTCCGCGCCGCGATTTCGGAAAATTGCTGGGCTCGCACATGCTGCTGTTATCCACCCTGCCGCTGGCCGCATGTGGCGGCGGAGGCGGGGACAGTGATCCGCCCAAGGTTTATCCGGTTGCGACACCGATTGATAACACCGCCGCACAGCCCGCCACGATCGGCAGCTATCAGCGCAAGACAGGTTATTTCACCTGGTCGGTCACCGCAAGCGGCGCCAGCCGTGAAGTGGAAATCTATATCCCCAAGGGCGCGCGGCAGCGCGAATACTGGATTGGCATCACCCTGCCGGACGGCGTGCAGAGCAACAAGTTCCTGGGCGATGCCGGCTGGTTCGACATTGCCGACCAGAACCTGGCATGCCTGCTGATCATGAAGCCGGGCAGCGGTGGCACCTGGGGCGATGTGACGGCGGAACTCGCCTATGTCAGCGCGGCGATGGCCACGTTGGTGAGCAGCGGCACGCATTATTCGGCGATGACCTACCATTATGTGGTCGGTTATGGCGCGGGCGCCGCACCGCTCCAGCTTTATGCGGCGAATACGCCGTTGTCGATGATCAGCCAGGTTTATCTGGAGGCGAGCACGAATGCCACTTATAACGCGCTGCTGACGGCCGCGGGCAATACGCAAGTCGGCGCGACCTTGCAGCCGAACCATATGGATTTCGTGGGTTATGTGGACATCAATGGCAATCCGGTGACCCAGCAGCGCACGTTTGCCGCCCAATATTACAGGGACGTTCCCATTCCCACCTGGTTTGTGGGAAATACCGCGCCTTCGCTGCTCTCCTATTGGGCGGGTGTCAATGATTGCAGCGTCGTGTCCATCGCCGATACCAATTTCGGACAAATTTTCTGGCAGGAAAAAGAGATTTCGAATGCCATTGCCACAGCCGGCAGTGATGTCAAATCGCAGGTCGCGACAGACGCGAGCATCGGCAGGTTCGACAACCCGGCGGTCACGAAGAACATCTACGGCTTCCTGACCCAGTACAGCGGTTACGACAACAACTCGGTCTACGGCCACTTCATCACCAAACGGCTGGACTACAAAAAGGCCATTGCAGCCGGCAACATGGTCTACAAGGATCACATGTGGAGCGGCAGCACCACCCAGCAGACCTATATCGTCTATGTGCCGGACAGCGTCAAAAAGAATTACAGCGCGAGCAAGCCCGCGCCGGTCGTGTTCTGCACCCACGGCGCCGGACAGACGGCCTTTGTGTTCATGGAAGCCACCGACGTCAAGGAGCTGGCCAACAAATACGGCTTTATTGCGGTGACCTACGACACGACCACCACCGCCTACCTGACGGACCTGGTGGCGCTGGTCAAGCAGGACTGTCTGAGCCTCGGGGTGGCGGCGGACGCCAGCCGCCTCTATGTCTACGGCCAGTCGGCCGGCGGCGGCGCGACCACCGGTTTTGCGCGGGATGAGACGCTGGTGGGCACGTTTGCGGCCTTCGGCATCACTTCGGGAACCTTCAGCACCGCACCTGCGGGCTCCTCCACGAAGCTTCTGCCCTTCTATGCCATCTACGGTGAATACGACTATTGGCCGATGAAGTTCGGCCCGCTGGCCGCCGGAGATTTCCGCGGCTCGCAGGGTGGGCAATATGCGTTATCGGCAAACGCCCAGGATTACTGGTTGAACCGCTTGATCGGCAAGACATTGACCCAGGAGTTGGCCTTGCCCACCTATGCGTTGAGGGACGGCATTTCGGCCAGTCTGGTTCCCCAGAACACCTCGATCAACCTCATTCTCAAACCTACCGCAACGGCCAACCGCTACAGAACCTACACGTGGACCAGAAACGGCCTGCCGCTGTTTGTCTGGGGGCAATGCTACGGGCGTGGCCATAACCTGATCACTGGCGATATCCAGAAATTGTGGGAAGAGTGGTTCAGCAAATGGCAAAGGGGCAGTCAAGCCAATACGCTGCTGTACTGGGCCGACGGCGTCGGCACGGGGTCATCCGCAGTTCTTTCGCAAGTCTGAGAAACACGGCCCCCCTGCCGGGCCGGCGGGTGCGGGCTAGCGTATTGCCAACACACCAGAAGAAGAAAGAGAAAGGCCGCGGCCCTCGCCCTGCCCCAGCTTGAACACCGCCACCACCTGCACCAGGTCCTGCGCCTGGGTGCGCAGGCTGCTGGCGGCGGCGGCCATCTCTTCGACCAGCGCAGCGTTCTGCTGCGTGGCCTGGTCCATCTGCGTGACCGCTTCGCCGACCTGGGCCACGCCCTGGCTCTGCTCGGTGCTGGCCGCGCTGATCTCGCCCATGATGTCGGTCACGCGGCGGATGGAGTTCACCACCTCGGTCATGGTGGTGCCGGCGCGGTCCACCAGCGCCGTGCCCTGGCCGACGCGTTCCACGCTGGCGTTGATCAGATTCTTGATTTCCTTGGCGGCGTCCGCCGACCGCCCGGCCAGGCTGCGCACCTCGCTGGCCACCACGGCGAAGCCGCGGCCCTGCTCGCCCGCGCGGGCCGCTTCCACCGCCGCGTTCAGCGCCAGGATGTTGGTCTGGAAGGCGATGCCGTCGATCACGCTGATGATGTCGGAAATCTTCTTCGAACTGTCGTTGATGCCCTTCATGGTCTCCACCACCTGGCCCACCACTTCACCGCCCTGGATCGCCACGGTGGAAGCGCTCATCGCGAGCTGGTTCGCCTGGCGCGCGTTGTCGGCGTTCTGGCGCACGGTCGAACTGAGCTCCTCCATCGAGGCGGCCGTCTGCTGCAGTGCACTGGCCTGGCTTTCGGTGCGGGCGGAGAGGTCGTTGTTGCCCTGAGATATCTGCGCGCTGGCGGTGGCTACCGACTCGGAGCCCGAGCGCACGTTGGAGACCACGCCGACCAGGCTGGCCTGCATGTCCTGCAGGCTCGTGAGCAACTGGCCCAGTTCGTCGGTGCGATTGTTCTCGATGCGGCCGGTCAGGTCGCCCGCCGCGACGCGCTTGGCCATGGCGCTGGCTTCGGCCAGCGGCCGGGTGATGCTGCCCGACAGCAGCCAGGCGATCACGGCGCTGAGCAACAGGCTGACGATCCCGAGCAGGATCATCAGGTTGCGGCTGGCCGCGTAGCTGGCTTCGATGCGCCGCGCCGAGTCGTCGATTTCCTGGCGCTGGAAGTTCAGCAACTCTTCCATCTTGCCCATGTAGGTCTTGGAGGCCGGCACGAATTTCTGGTCCAGCATCTGGTTGGCTTCCTCGGCCTTGCCCTGCGCCCGGGTGGCCACCACGGCATCGCGCACCAGGATGTAGTTCTTGCGTTCTTCGCCGATCTGCGCGAAGAGGGCTTTCTCTTTTTCGGTTTCCATCATCGGCTCGACGGCCTTCTGGTATTCGCTCGAGGCCTTGGTCGATGCGGCCTGGTCTTCCGCGAAGAATTGCACCAGGCTCGGGTCGTTGCTCTTGGCGATGGCGCCGGTGCGGCGCACGCCGGTGTAGATGTTGCGGTACCAGTCGCTGACCAGTCGCTCGGTCTTGATGGGGCTGGCGACCATTTCCTGGGCCCGCGCGGCCACGTCGTTCAGGCGAGAGATGCCGACCAGGATCACAGCCATCGACAACGCGAGCAGGAGAGCGAAGCCCAACCCCAGGCGTTTGGCGACCGATAGGTTGGAGAGGAAGGATGGCATGGTCGGGCTCCTGTAGGGCGAAGTAACACTTTGATGCAGACGCGGAGCGTAGCATGAAACCAAAACTGTACACCAAACTGTGCACCTGAACAGGCGCACATGCCCGAAAATCGCCCAAAAAAAAGCGGCCGATGAGGCCGCATGTTGGATTCGCGCCACCCGAGGGCGGCGGATACCGTCGTCAGTCCTTCATGCTTTCCAGGAAGGACGACAGGTCGTCGGCGTGCTCTTCTTCCACCGCCAGGATGCCCTTGAGCAGCATCTGGGTGGTCGGGTCGCTGGTGCCGAGGTAGGCAATCATTTCGCGGTAACTCTCAATGGCGACACGTTCCGCCACCAGGTCTTCCTTGATCATTTCGTGCAGCGTCTTGCCTTCCACGTATTCGGCATGGCTGCGCTCGGCCAGTCCGGTCGGCGAGAAGTTGGGTTCGCCCTTCAACTCGACGATGCGCTTGGCCAATTGGTCGGCGTGTTCCATTTCCTGCTCGGCGTGTTCGAGGAATTCCGCGGCGACCGCGGCCGAGTGGATGCCCGAAGCCATGAAATAGTGGCGCTTGTAGCGCAGCACGCACACCAGCTCGGTGGCGAGCGCCTCATTCAGCATCTCCACCACCTTGTCGCGGTCGGCGGCATAACCTTCGGTCACGGCACCTTCTTCGATGTGCTGGCGGGCGCGGGCGCGCAGGGTCTGGACGTCGGACAGGGGGGTCTGGCCAAAGCTGGGAGGATTGGTGGTCATGGTGGTTCCTTGAGGTTGGTGCACAGGTGGGGACTGCGTTATTCCGACTCGGCTTTCCGGATGTGCCTCAACCAGGGAAGCGCAGGCCGGTACCTGTCTGCCGCAACGATAAGCCGGCGCGCGCGGCAGGGGTGTCGGCCGTGCCAACGCCGTGCTGTAGGACAGCGGCCAGTGTCAAATCAGAAGCCCTTGAGCACCAGCTTGCCCTGCGTCCGTCCGCTTTCAATGAGCGCATGCGCGCGGCGCAGGTTGGCCGCGTTGATGGTGCCCAGGTCGGCCTGCACCGTGGTCTTGAGCACGCCGGCATCCACGAGCGCCGCCACGGCGTTCAGCAGCTCGCGCTGCCGGCCCATGTCGGGGGTCTCGAACATGGCGCGCGCAAACATGAATTCCCAGTGCAGCGAGATGCACTTGCGCTTGAGCAGGGTGACGTCGAGGTGTTTCGGATCGTCGATCAGGGCCAGGCGCCCCTGCGGCCGCAGCACCTCCACCGCGGCGGCGAAATGCTGGTCGGTCTGGGTGAGGCTGGCCACCATGTCCACCGCCGGGATGCCCAGCGCCAGCAACTGCGCGGCCAAAGGCTGGCTGTGGTCGATCACAAGGTGCGCGCCCAGGTCCAGGCACCACTGGCGGGTTTCCGGTCGGGAGGCGGTGGCGATGATCTTCAGGTCGGTGCGCTGGCGCGCCAGCTGCAGCAGGATCGAGCCCACGCCGCCGGCGCCGCCGATCACCAGCAGCGTCTGGCCGCTGCCGTGCGCGGCATCCGGCGCGCGCTGCGGCACCTGCAGCCGGTCGAACAACAGCTCCCAGGCCGTGATGGCGGTGAGCGGCAGGGCGGCGGCCTCGGTGTCGCTCAGGCGCGTGGGGGCGAGGCCGACGATGCGTTCGTCCACCGCGTGTAATTCGGCATTGGTGCCGGGCCGGGTGATCGAGCCCGCGTAGTACACGCGGTCGCCGGGTTTGAAGAACGACACCGCGGCACCCACCGCCTCGACCGTGCCCACCGCGTCCCAACCCAGCACCTTGGCCTGGCCGGCCTCGGGCCTGGCGCTGGCGCGGACCTTGGTGTCCACCGGGTTCACCGACACAGCGGCCACGCGCACGAGCAGGTCGCGTGCGCCGACCGTGGGCGTCGGCAGGTCCACGTCCTGGAGCGAGGCTTCGTCGGTGATGGGCAGAGGATTGAAATAGGCAACGGCTTTCATGGGCAAGACTTCGAGAAGTTGAACATGCGCAGACTTTAAGATGTCAAAGGAAATTTGATAAGACCGCCAATTCAAGAATTTCTTTCAAATGAAAATTGAAAATATCGAAGACCTGCGGGTGCTGGTGGAGACTTCGCGCGGCGGCAGCCTCACCGCGGCGTCCAGAGTGCTGGGCATCACGCCCGCCGCGGCCAGCGCCATGCTCAAGCGGCTCGAGGTGCAGCTCGGTGTGCGGCTGTTCGAACGGTCGACGCGCGCCATGCGCCTCACCGACGCGGGCCAGACCCTGCTCGACTACGCGGTGCGCGCGCTCGAATTGCTGGAGGAGGGCGAAGCGCAGGTCGTCCCGGCCAACCGGGCGCTGGTGGGCACGCTGCGGGTGGCCGCGCCTTCGGACCTCACGCGCAGCCTGCTGCTGCCGTGGTTCGACGAATTCCTGGTGACGCATCCCGGCATCCGGCTGGCGCTGTCGGTGAGCGACCGGGTGCAGGATGTGCTGCGCGACCAGGTGGACGTGGCGCTGCGCTACGGCGACATCAGCGACGCCAAGGCCGGGGCGGGCCTGGTCGCACGGCTCCTGTGCCACACGCGGCGGGTGCTGTGTGCGGCGCCGAGTTACCTCGCGCGGCACGGCACCCCCGAAACACCGGCCGACCTGGCTCGGCACAACGGCGTCACCTTCCACATCGCGGGCAAGGCCTACGCCACTTGGCGCTTCGGCCGGGAAGGCGAATGGGTCGAGGTGGCCATGCCGAGCGACCGTGGCGCCAACGATGCCGCCATTGCGCACCAGTGGGCGCTGGCCGGCGTGGGCATTACCTACAAGGCCGAACTCGACCTGCGATGCGACCTGTTGTCTGGCGCGCTGGTACGCCTTCTGCCGCAGTGGACGGGCGAGTCCTATCCGCTGTACGCGGTGCTGCCGAGCAACCGCTTCGTGCCCGGCCGGGTACGGGCGTTCGTGGATTTCATCGCCGAACGGCTCGGGAATCTGGCCGATCGGGACCATTCCGAGGGCCGCCCACCGGCGATCGCGCCGCCCGCCTACAGTGGTCGCGCCCGTGAAGAGGGGTAATAAAAGGTCACCGCGGTCGTCGGGTATGGATGCCCGAACGTTGAAGGCGGCATCGGGTCCAAAGCCCATCCCAGGAGAAGAAATGAAGAACTTGAACAAAATCATCGTCGGTGCCGCGTTGGCGGCGGCCGCAGCGGTGCCCGCGCTGGCGCAGAACGTCGGCATCTCCATCGGCGTGAACCAGCCCGGCGTGTATGGCCGCATCGACATCGGCAATGCGCCGCCGCCGATGCTGGTGTACCCGCAGCCCGTCATCATCCAGCAGCCGCCGCAGCGCCTGCCGCGCCAGCCGATTTACCTTTATGTGCCGCCGGCGCAGCAGCAGAACTGGGGCCGTTACTGCAACAACTACAGCGCCTGCAACCAGCCGGTGTATTTCGTGCAGGAACAGTGGGTGCGTGACCGGTACGTGCAGGCCCATCCGGGCTGGCGTCCGGGCGGGCGCAACGACCGCTGGGACGATCGCCGGGGCCCTCCTGGCCATGCCTATGGTCACGACAAGGACAAGCACGGCCGTGGCCACGACAAACACGACCGCGATCGTGGCCGCCACGGCGGTCGAGACGACTGAAGCCACGATCCCGGCAAAGTGGCTTGCGAGGCCCTAAGATAGGCCGATGCAATCCCGTTACCAAGCCAGTCCGCAGGGCAAGTCCCGCTTCTGGGCCGACCTCACCACCCTCGACTTCGCCCACCTCCAGCAGTCGGGGGCGGCGGCCGGCACCGTCGCGGTGCTGCCAGTGGCGGCGATCGAGCAGCACGGCCCGCACCTGCCGCTGAGCGTGGACACTTCCCTGGTTGATGGTGTCATCGCCGTGGCGCTGCCGCTGTTGCCCGCCGACCTGCCGGTGCTGTTCCTGCCCACGCAGCAGGTCGGCAAGAGCAACGAGCACCAACGCTTTCCCGGCACGCTGACCCTTTCGGCCGAGACCCTGATCCGCGTCTGGACCGAGATCGGCGAATCGGTGGCGCGTGCCGGCGTCAAGAAACTCGTGTTGTTCAATTCCCACGGTGGCCAGGTCAGCCTGATGGACATCGTGGCGCGCGACCTGCGCACGCGTTGCGAGCTCATCGTGTTCGGCTGCAACTGGTTCACGCTGCCGCTGGGCGAGGCGGTGGACGGGCTGTTTCCGCCCGAGGAACACCGCTTCGGCATCCACGCAGGCGACATCGAAACCTCGATGATGCTGGCCCTGCGGCCGCAATTCGTCGAGATGGCGCAGGCGCGCGACTTCAAGTCCACTTCGCAGGAACGTGCGGCCAAGTACCGCATCCTCGGCAACGGCAAGAGCGCCAAGCTCGGCTGGCAGATGCAGGACTACAACCCGATGGGCGCTGCCGGCAACGCCGCCGCAGCCACCGCCGAGAAAGGCCAGGCTGTGCTGCGGGCCGCGGGCGAGCAGCTGGCGTTGATGCTGCAGGAGATTGCCGACCTGCCCTTGTCCACGCTCGTGGACGGGCCGGCCTTCCCGAACGATCTTCCCGGCTGAACACGGCCTTGCTGAGCCTGGCCCATCTCGAGAAACGGTATGGCGGCGGTCGTGGCACGCTCGCGCTGCAGGACATGTCGCTCGAGGTCGGCGCCCACGATTTCGTGAGCCTGCTCGGGCCCTCGGGCTGCGGCAAGAGCACGGTGCTGAAGATGGTGGCCGGTCTGCTGCCGGTCACGTCGGGTCGCATCACCTGGCAGGCGGGCACCGCCGCATCCGCGCAGGATATCGGCTTCGTGTTCCAGGAACCGACGCTGATGCCCTGGGCCAGCGTGTTCGACAACGTCTGGCTGCCGCTGCGCCTGCGGGGGGTGAGCCGTGCGTCGGCGCAGGCGCGCGTCGAGGAAGCGCTGCAAGCCGTGGGGCTGCACGAATTCGCCGCGGCGTTGCCGCGCGAACTCTCGGGCGGCATGAAGATGCGGGTGTCGATCGCGCGCGCACTCATCACCCGGCCGAAGCTGCTGCTGATGGACGAACCCTTCGGCGCGCTCGACGAGATCACGCGCTCCAGGCTCAACCACGACACGCTGCAGCTCTGGCAGCAGCATGGCTTCACCACCCTCTTCGTGACGCACAGCGTGTTCGAAGCGGTGTTCCTGAGCCGGCGCATCGTGGTCATGGCCGCGCGGCCCGGCCGTGTGCTGGCCGAGATCGCCATCGACGAGCCCTATCCACGCCCCGAGGCTTTTCGCCACAGCGCGCGGTTTGGCGCCTGGTGTGCCGAGGTGTCGGCGGCGCTGCACGCGGCGGATGATCCGCATGGCTGAGCCGGCCGAATTGCCGCTGGTGGAGCGCCGCTGGCTGCGCACCGGGGTGCCGGTGCTGGTCTTCGCCGCGCTGCTGCTCGCCTGGGAGGTGACGGTGCGCGCCTATGCCGTGCCGAGCTACATCCTGCCTGCGCCCTCGCTCATCTTGCAGACGCTGTGGGACAACCTCGGCTCGCTGATGCAGAGCTGGCTGTTCACCATGAAGATCACCTTCGGCGCGCTGCTGCTGGCCGCGGTCGGCGGTGTGTTGCTGGCGGTGCTGTTCGCGGTGTCGAAGTGGGTGGAGCTGAGCCTGTTCCCGCTGGCCGTGGTGCTGCAGGTCACGCCCATCGTGGCAATCGCCCCGCTGATCCTCATCTTCATCGACAGCACCACGGCGGCGTTGCTGCTGTGCGCCTGGATCGTGGCGTTCTTCCCCATCCTGTCGAACACCGTGACCGGTCTGCGCAGCGCCGACCTGAACCTGCGCGACCTGTTCCGCCTGTACCGCGCCAGCCCCTGGCAGACGCTGCGCCTGCTGCTCGTGCCCTCGGCCATGCCGTATTTCATCGCCGGGCTGAAGGTGGCCGGCGGCCTGAGCCTGATCGGCGCCGTGGTGGCGGAGTTCACCGCCGGCGCGGCCGGCAAGGAAACCGGGCTGGCGTCGCGGATCCTGGAGGCGAGCTTCCGCACCGAGATCCCGAAGATGTTCGCCGCGCTGCTGCTGGTGTCGTTGACCGGCATCGCCATCCACCTGGCGTTCAACCTCGTGGCGCGGCTGGCGCTGGGCCGCTGGCATGAGTCGGAAGCGCGGCGCGAGCGCTGAGTTGCCAGGTTGGCCGGCGCGTGCAACCGCGTGCGAAATTTTCCGGAGCAAACAGCGCCGCGCGCCGCTGGATTTGTGCAAAGATTGCTGCAATTCTCACAGGGATGATTTGCGATGTTTGATCCGGCGCGTTCAGTTCAGTCCACTTCCTTTGCTTCCAAATGGATAGCTGCCACCGCAATGCTGGTGTGCGCTACAGGGGTTTTTGGTCAGGAAAAAGTGGTGTTCGCCACCAACTGGAAAGCCCAGGCCGCGCAAGGCGGCTTCTACCAGGCGCTGGCCGACGGCACCTACAAGAAATACGGCCTCGACGTGGAGATCGTGCAGGGCGGGCCGATGGTCAACAACCGGCCGCTGCTGCCTGCCGGCAAGATCGATTTCCTCATGACCGGCAACCTGCTGCATTCCTTCGACAACCTCAAGAACAAGGTGCCGACGGTGGCGGTGATGTCGGCCTTCCAGAAAGACCCGCAGGCCATCTTTGCGCATCCGGGCCAGGGTTATGCGAGCTTCAAGGACCTGGCCAAGGCGCCGGTGGCCCTGATCGGCAAGGACGGGCAGTTCAGCTTCTGGCAGTGGATGAAATCGGAATACGGCTTCCGCGACGAGCAGCTCAAACCCTACACCTACAACATCGGCCCCTTCCTCGCCGACAAGAAGTCGGTGCAGCAGGGCTACGCGATCGAGGAGCCGCTCACCATCAAGGCCAAGGCCGGATTCGATCCGCTGGTGTTCCTGCTGGCCGACAACGGCTTTTCCACCTACAGCACCACCGTGGAAACGCGCGCCGACATGGTTCGCAACAAACCGGAACTGGTGCAGAAATTCGTCGATGCCAGCATCATCGGCTGGAACAACTACCTGTACGGCAACAACCAGGCGGCCAACGAACTCATCAAGAAGGCCAACCCGGACATGAGCGACGCCAACATCGCCGGCTCGATCGCGCTGATGAAGCAGATGGGCATCGTCGACAGCGGCGAGGCGCAGACCCAGGGCATCGGCGCGATGAACCCGGCGCGCGTGAAGGACTTCTTCGACAAGATGGTCAAGGCCGGGCTCTACAAGGCCGGCGAGATCGACCCCACGCAAGCCATCACCACGCAGTTCGTCAACAAGGGCGTGGGCGTGGACCTGCGCCGGCAGTTGACTGGCAAGTAAACCTCAGGCGTAGGTGATCCAGCCGGCGTGGTCCGGGTGGTCCAGATGGGGCAGCGTGTTGAAGGTCTCGAGCATGTGCCGCTTCGGCGTGAACGCGAATTCGGTCACCGCGCTGTTGCGGATGCGCAGGTTGAGCTCGATCGTCGTCTCGGGCGTCGTGCCGAGGACATGGCCCACCGCGGTGGCGATCGGCCCGCCGCTGGACACCAGCAGCACATTGCCCGTGTGGCGCGTGCGCACATGGTCCAGCGCGGCCACCACGCCCTCGCGGAAGTCCGTGTAGCTCGGCATGCCGCGCGGGCTCACCACGCCGTTCATCCACTGCGTCAGCCCGTCGCGCAACAGCCGGAAATGGTGGCGGTACAGCTCGGGTGTATCGGGCTTGGCCAGCGGTTCGGGATGCACGGTGGCGATCACCGCCGCACTGTCGTATTCGTTGAGCCCGGGCCAGGCCAGCGCCGGCAGGTCGATGCCCATGCCATCGCAGATGCCCGCATGTGTCTGGGCGTGGCGGCGCAGCGTACCGGCCAGCGCGGCTTCGAACACGATGCCCTTGTGCGCGAGGTACTCGCCGAGCCGCCGGCTCTGCCGCAGGCCCTGCTCGCTCAACTGGTCGTAGGCTTCCGCGCCAAACGAGGCCTGGCCGTGGCGCACGAGGTAGAGGGTTCCCATGGGGCCGATTCTGGGCGCGCGCGCGCGGCGATGCGGTCTCTTGGGTGACCGGGACTTCCGCTCTAATCCATCCCATGCTGCAAAAAATCAAAAGCTGGGCCCGCCGCATCAAGCGCGACGCGGTGACGCTGTGGTTCGCCTACCGCGACCCGGCCACGCCATGGCTGCCGAAGGCGCTGTGCTGGTTCGTCGTGGCCTATGCGCTGAGCCCGATCGACCTGATCCCGGATTTCATCCCGGTGCTGGGTTTCGTGGACGACGCCTTGTTGTTGCCCGGGCTGATCTGGCTGGCGCTGCGCATGCTGCCGGCCGCCGTGGTCACGCGCAGCCGGGCCGAAGCCGAGGCCTGGCTGGCGCAGCGGCACGGCCAACCCGCCAGCCGGGCGGGCCTATGGCTGGTCATGGCGGCCTGGCTGGCCGGCGCGGTGGGGTTGGTCTACTGGTGGTCGGGGCGTTGAGCGCAAGGTGAAGAGCACAGCGTGACGCGGCCTTTCGGCGTCTGCAGCACCGCGACGAGTTGCGCCGGCCCGGTGTGCACCTCGAAGCGCGACAGGCCCACACCCTGCAGCGCGGCCTGCAGCAACGCGCCCTGCGGGTGTTGCAACTGGAAGGCCTGCAGGCTTACCCCGCTGTCGGGCATGTTGTCGGCGGGATGGATCTCGCCCCACTGGATCAGCGTCGGCAGCGTGCCGTCGAGCAGGCGCTGGCCGTCGTCGCGCACCGTGATCTGCCACTGCAGAAGGCCGTCCTGCGTCAGGCGCGAGGCCGTGAGCACCGGGCCGCGGTCCAGGCCGAGCATGCGCCAGGCGGCGCTGGCGTTCGAGGCGTCGGGCACGCTTGCCACCCAATGGACCAACTGCGGGCCGTTTTGTGTGACTTTCTCACGCAGCGCGGGATCGTCCATGTCGAACCAGCGGCGCAGGCCGCGCCCCCGGCTCGGCGTCGCCGCAGGGTCGATGGCAATTATTTCGACATAGGCGCGCGGGAAGGCCGGGCTGGCGACCTTGACCAGCCGGTTGTGCGTGCCCATCAGCGCGTGCGCGCCGCCGGGGCCGGGAATGATGCCGAGCGTGGCTTCGCACCAGGCCACGCCTTCGTCCAGGCTCGCGGCGAGGATCACCAGATGGTCGAGCTTCGAGGCCGTATTCGGTACATTGGGCATGTTGACGCTTCCAGGTTGTGCGGCGAAACCACACCGTCAGGCGGTGCCGCGGGACGCCCCCGGCACCGCCTGACGTGATGCTTTGAACCGAAGCAGGATGTGTGCCGCGTTCTTCCGTTCATGCACTAGGCATGAGGGCGGTGAATGCACATTGCAAGAGGCCCGATGTTCGACCGAAGCCCGGATGCCCGGCTTGCGGGTCTGGCCGACACGGCGGCGGCGCCCTGGCCTGCGCGTCGGCCGCTACAGCAGCACGGTGCCGTCGATGCAGGTGACCGACTCGCCGCCCACCCAGACCTGGCCCGTGGCGTCGCTGCTGATGAAGACGCGGCCCGACCGGCCCAGGCGCGTGCCCTGTGCGGCGAGATAGTGGGCGGGCGCATGGCCGTCATGGATGAGCCACTGCGCAAGGCTCGCGTTCAGGCTGCCCGTCACCGGGTCTTCGGGCACGTCCACGGCCGCGGCGAAGGCGCGCACTTCGAACTGCGGTGCGTCCGGCGCCGGGCTGGCGCCATGCGGGCCGGCCACACCGACGGTGACGCCGATGCGTTTCAGCGCCGCATGATCCGGCTCGATGCGCAGCACGGTCTCGGCGCTGTCCAGCAGCAGGCCGAGCCAGGGCAGGCCGTTGTCCAGGGTTTGCGCGGCGACGAGGTGCCGGGCTTCGAGCCCCAAGGCTTCGGCTACCTGGGCCAGCACGCCCCCATCGGGGGTATTGCGCTGCAGGGGCGGTGCCGCAAAAAACAGCCGCCCGCCGGTCTGCCGGACCTTCACCAGGCCTACCTCGCATTCCTGCACCACGACGCCCGGTGTCCGGGGCTGGCCGCCGGCTCGCAGCCAGGCGTGGCAGCTGCCCAGGGTGGGATGGCCGGCAAAGCGCAGTTCGCTCAAAGGGTCGAAGATGCGCACCCGGTAATCGGCACCGGCCTCCCGCCCGGCCTCGCTCGGAGGCAGAACGAAGGTGGTTTCTGAAAGATGGGTCCAGTTGGCGAAGCGCTGCATCTGCGCCTGGCTCAGCCCTTCGCCGTCGAGCACCACCGCCAGCGGATTGCCGCGGTAGGCGGCGCTGGCAAACACGTCGACCTGCTGAAATCGGCGCGGCAGGTGCTGCGACGCGGGCATGGCCGGGCTGGCTACAGCAGCACCGTGCCGTCGATGCAGGTGACGGATTCGCCGCCCACCCACACCTGGCCTTGTGCGTCGGTGGTGACGAACACCCGGCCGGCGCGTTCCAGGCAGGTGCCCTGCGCGGCGAGGTAGTTCGCCGGCGCGTGGCCCTCTGCGATCAACCACTGGGCCAGGCTGGCGTTGAGGCTGCCGGTCACCGGGTCTTCGAGGATGCCCACCGGCGCGGCGAAAGCGCGCACTTCGAGGTTCGGCGCGGCTTCGTCATCGGCGGCGGGCGCTGGCGAGGGGCTGTTGCCGAACGCGCGAGCCTCGCGGTTCGACCGGCTGATCAGCGCCGAGCCCTGCTCATCCGCGTAGAACGCTGCGACGCCGACTTTCAGGCCAAGGCTCTTCAGTTCGAGCTGGTTCGGCTTGAGCTGCAGCACGGTGTGTGGATCGTCGAGCAGCAGGCCGAGCCAGGCCGTGCCGTTGTCGAGCATCTGCGCGGCGATGATCTGCTGCGATTTCAAGCCCAGCGCCGCCGCGATCTGCGCCAGTTGCATGGCACCCGGGGCCGTACGTTTCAGGGGCGGTGCGGCGAACGAAAGCCGGGTGTCGTTGCGCCGAACCGCCACCAGCCCCACCGCACATTCCTGCACCACCCGTTGCGTTGCCCGCGGCCGGCCGCCGGCCTGCAGCCAGGCGTGGCAACTGCCGAGCGTGGGATGGCCGGCGAAGCGCATCTCGCCGCCGGGCGTGAAGATGCGCACGCGGTAGTCGGCGCCGCCGGCCCGGCCCTCGGGCGTGGGCGGCAGCAGGAAGGTGGTTTCCGACAGGTTGGTCCAGTTGGCGAAGCGCAGCATCTGCGCATCGCTCAGGCCCTCGCCGTCGAGCACCACCGCCAGCGGATTGCCGAAGTAGGCTTGGCCGGAGAAAACGTCGACCTGCTTGAAGGGACGTTGGCGGGGTGGGGTGGAGGAGTCCATTGTGTCAATTTGCGCTTCGACAAGCTCAGCGCGAACGGGAGTGGATAGGGATCAGCTCAACGCTTGGTCCAGCACACCCAGCGCGCCGGGGCGCGCCAGGATCTCGGCGTACCAGCGCGCGATGTTCGGGCGCGGCACCTGGGGCTGGGGCAGGTTGGTCCAGCGGTGGATTTCGCAGGCGACAGGGATGTCGGCCATGGTGAAACGGTCGCCGGCGAGGTAGGCCTGGCGGCCGAGGTGGGCGTCCAGGATGGCCATCAGCGGTTCGGTCTCGGCGTTCGAGGCGTCGATCCAGTCCTGGTGGCGCTGTTCGGGGGCGACCCGCACCAGCTGCACGAAGGCGTGCCGGCCGGCGGGGTTGAGCGTGGTCTGCTGCCAATCCATCCATTGCTCGGCCACGAAGCGCTCGCCCAGCGACTCAGGGTAGAAGTTGCCTGGCGAATATTTCGCGCACAGGTAACGCACGATCACGTTCGATTCCCACAGCGTGACCTCGCCGTCCTCGAGCAGCGGCACCATGGCGTTCGGGTTCTTGGCCATGAATTCGGGCTCGAGCACGATGCCGAAATGACCACCCGCGTCGGTGCGCTGCATGGTCAGGCCGAGCTCCTGCACGGTCCAGACCACTTTGCGGACATTGATGGAGCTCATGCGCCCCCAGAGATGCAACATTTCCGACATTCCTTAGATTTCCAGCGGGGCGATTTCCTTCGCCGGCTGGTGTTCACGGATGGCTTCGGCCAGCGCCTTGATGCCGGTGTTGATCTGCTCGACGCTGGCCGTGACGAAGGACAGGCGCAGCGTGCGCTGATCGGCGTTGTCGGCATAAAACGCCGCACCGGGCACGAAGGCCACGTTCTTTTCCACGGCCTTGGGTAGCAGGCTGATGGCTTCCAGGCCTTCGGGCAGACGCGCCCAGATGAACATGCCGCCGTCGGGCGAGTTCCAGGCGGTGCCTTCGGGCATTTCGCGCTTGAGTGCGGCCAGCATGGCGTCGCGCTGGGTCTTGTACAGCGAACGGATGGTCGGCACGTGGCGGTCCAGGAAATGGCCCTTCATGACTTCGGCGACGATGCGCTGGTTGAAGCCCGGCGTGTGCAGGTCGGCCGCCTGCTTGGCCTGCAGCAGTTTGGGCATGATGGCCTTGGGCGCGACGATGTAGCCCAGGCGCAGGCCCGGGGCCAGCACCTTGGAGAACGAACCCATGTAGAGGCAGCCCTCGGGGTTGCGCGAGGTCAGCGACGGCGCGGGCGGCGTGTCGAACCACAGGTCGCCGTAGGGGTTGTCTTCGACCAGCGGCAGATTCAGCTCCGCCGCGCGTTGGGACAAGGCGGCGCGGCGGGCTTCGCTCATGGTGCGGCCGGTCGGGTTCTGGAAGTTGGGCAACACGTAGAGGAAACGCGCGCCCTCGGCTTTGCGGACGAGGTCGTCGATGTCCACGCCTTCGTCGTCGCAGGCCACGCCCACCACGTTCGGCTCCATCGGCGCAAAGGCCTGGATCGCGCCGAGGTAGGTCGGGGTCTCCACCAGGATCTTGCTGTCCTTGTCGATCAGCACCTTGCCGATCAGGTCGAGCGCCTGCTGCGAACCGGTGGTGATCAGCACTTGCGCCGGATCGACTTCCCAGGGCAGCAGGTCGGCCACGGCCTGGCGCAGCGGCGCGTAGCCTTCGCTCGCGGCGTACTGCAGCGCAGCCTGGCCGTCTTCGCGCAGCACCTTGTCGCAGGCGGTGCGGAACGGCTCGATCGGGAAGGTCTTGGGCGATGGCAGGCCGCCGGCAAAGCTGATGATGCCGGGCTTTTCCGTGACCTTCAGGATTTCGCGGATCACGGAAGGGTTCATCTTCTCGGCGCGGCCGGCCAGCTTCCACGGGGTCGTCGTACTCATGCTTTTTCTCCGATAGCGGCCAGCGAGGCCCTTGTTAAAAATCGTTCGGTCATGGATTGTCTCAGGCCTTGAACAACGGGATCAGCGAGGCGACCAGCGCCAGTGCCGCCACGGTGTTGAAAACGCGCAGAAACCGCGGCTCGCGCAGATAGCGGCGCATGGCGCTGCCGAACACGGCCCAGGAGCCGGTGCTGGGCAGGTTGATCAGGCCCATCACCAGCGTGAGCAGCAGCAACTGCCACACCGAGTGGTCGGCCGGCAGGTAGGTGGTGACCGCGCCCAGCGCCATCACCCAGGCCTTGGGATTGACCCACTGGAACGCGGCCGCGGCGAAGAAGCCCATGGGCCTGGCACCGACGCCTGCGGTGCCGCCCGCCTGTGCTGCCGGCGCGCCGCTGTGCAGGATCTTCCACGCCAGGAACAGCATGTAGGCGCCGCCGAGGTAACGCAGCACGGTGTACAGCCAGGGCAGCTGCAGGAACAGCTGGCCGAGCCCCAGGCCCATGAGCAGCACCATGAAACAGAAACCCGAGGTGATGCCGACCATGTGGCGCAGCGAGCGGATCCAGCCGAAGTTCACCCCCGAGGCCAGCATCATGGTGTTGTTGGGGCCGGGCGTGATCGAGCTGACCAGGGCGAAGAGGCAGAAAGCCAGCCAGTTCTCGGCGCTCATGGCTTCGCCTTTTGCTGGACGGCCGTCGCCGTGGTGGCCTGCGATTTGCCGACGAACACGATGGCGATCACCGCCAGGCCGAAGCCCACGGTGACCAGGTCCAGCGATTCGCCGAGCAGCGGCACGGCGAACAGCATGCTGAGGAACGGCTGCACCAGCTGCACCTGGCTCACCCGCACCGTGCCGCCCAGCGCCAGGCCGCGGTACCAGGCGAAAAAGCCCAGCCACATCGAGAACACCGCCACATAGGCAAAGCCCCACCAGGCCGTGGTGCGCACCGGCACGGTGGGCCAGCTGAACCAGGCCGCGGGCAGCGTGGCCGGCAGCGAAATCACCAGCGCCCAGCAGATCACGTGTTCCGCGCGCATGTGCTGCGACAGCCGACCGCCGTAGCCATACCCCATGGCGCCGAACAGCATGGCCAACAGCAGCAACCCGTCGGCCGCGGAAATGCGCAGCCCGTCACCCGACCGCAGCATGGCGAAGGCCACCACCAGTGCGCTGCCGAGCGCGGCGCACAGCCAGAAGCCCGTGGACGGCCGCTGCCGGTGCAGCAGCGCGCCTACACCGGCCGTGGCCAGCGGCAACACGCCGACGATCACGCTCGCGTGCACCGCCTCGACATGGCGCATCGCCACCGAAGTCAACAGCGGAAAACCGAACACCACACCAGCGGCGGTGAGCGCCAGCGGCAGCCAGTCTGCACGCTTGGGCAGCGGCGCTCGGGTGGACAGCAGGAACAGCACCGACAACCCGCCCGCCGCCGCGGCGCGGCCGAGCGCGATGAACAGCCCAGACATCTGCGGATCGGCTGGTGTGCCCACGGCCAGGCGCGTCATCGGCAGGGTCAGCGCGAAGATCACCACGCCGAGCAGGCCGAGCCACAGGCCCAGGCTTTCGTTGCGGCTCTGCATGGCGGACGGTGGCAGGGGCAGGGCGGGATGGGCGCTCATAGCTTCATGATCCACAAGGCGGTGACGAAGAGCACCAGCGCCATGGCGCGGTTGAACCACAACAACCGGTTGCCCTGGGCCAGCCACGCGCGCAGCAGCGAGCCGAGCAGCGCATAGGCGAGGTTGCTGAAGAAAGCATAGGCCAGCATCACCGGCAGAACGGTGGCAAAACGTTGCAGTGCGTCCTCGCGCCCGGCGATCCAGCCGGCCACGATGGCCAGCGCCAGCATCCACGCCTTGATGTTGACGAACTGCAGCGCCGCGCCCTGCCAGAAGCCGACGGACAGCCGCGAGGCGTCGGCCTCGGCCAGCCGCGACGAGCGCGCGAGTTTCCAGGCCAGCCACAGCAGGTAGGCCACGCCGACGATCTTCACCATCAGCCCGAGCAGCGGCACCGCCACCAGCAGCGCCCCCAGGCCGAGCGCGCACAGGCCGAGTACCACACCCCAGCCGAACGGCACCGCGCAGACGAAGGGCATGGCCCGGCGCAGGCCGTGGTTGGCCGCGAGCGCGGTGGACAGCGTGGTGTTCGGGCCGGGCGAAAAACTCATCGCGGTGGCCAGCGCCAGCAGGGCCGTGAATTCGGTGGGGTTCATGCGGTGGACGGGGGAGGGCTTGCCAGATGGCAAGGCACACTTTATTCTCGGGACCAGCACACGACCAATACACTTGATCGCGTCACTCGCCGATCTGTATCGGCTGACCTGCCGATACACCGTTCCAAGCAGAGGAGTTCCGTCATGTTGATGAAGGCCAATTCGCAGACCCTGGCCGAGCAGCTCGCCGCGCATTTCGCCGACCGCATCCGCAACTACCTGCTGGCCGGCGGGGCGCGTCTGCCTTCGGTGCGGCAATGTGCCGAGCAGCACCAGGTCAGCCCATCGACCGTGGTGGCGGCCTACGACCGGCTGCTGGCGCAGGGCCTGGTGGAGGCGCGCAAGAACCGCGGATTTTTTGTACGAGAAGTGGCCTCGGCACAGGACCATTCTGCGAGAGGTGCTATCGATTCAAGAGCGGAGGCGGCGCCGCTGATCCATCCGCCGATCAACGCCGCGGCGCTGATGCGCGGCATGTTCCACGGCATGAGCAGCAAGCCCCATCCCGGCGTGGGCGTGTTTCCTGCCGATTGGCTGGCCAACAGCTTTATGCCGGCGGCTGTGCGGCGCATCGCTGCGGGCAAGGCCGAGTTCTCCTTGCAATACGGCGAACCGGCCGGCGACCTCGGCCTGCGCCAGACGTTGTCGAAGAAATTGGTGGGGCTGAACATCCACGCCGCGCCGGAGCACATCATCACCACCGTCGGCGCCACGCATGCGCTCGATGTGGTGAGCCGCAGCCTGCTGCGCGCGGGCGACTACGTGATGGTCGAGGAGCCGGGCTGGGCCGTGGAATTCGCACGGCTCGACGCGCTGGGCATGCGCATCCTGCCGGTGCCGCGCCGCGCCGACGGGCCCGACCTGGCGGTGATGGCGCGCTACTGCGAATTGCACAAACCCAAGCTGTTCGTGAGCGTGAGCGTGTTCCACAACCCGACGGGTTACTGCCTCACGCCCGGCAGCGCGCACCGGGTGCTGACGCTGGCCAACCAGCACGACTTCCACATCGTCGAGGACGACACCTATGCCCACCTCGCGCCCGAACACGCCACGCGCCTGTGTGTGCTCGACGGCCTGCAGCGCACCATCTACGCCAGCGGCTTCTCCAAGATCCTCGCGCCGGGTTGGCGCATCGGCTACCTGGCCGCGCCGCCGGCACTGGTGGAGCGGCTGCTCGACACCAAGCTCGTGGCCACGCTGTCCACGCCCGCGCTGCTGGAAAAGGCGCTGGCCTGGTGCATCGACCAGGGCCAGTTGCGCCGGCACGCGGAACGTGTACGCGTCCGGCTCGACCAGGCGCGCACACGCAGCGTGAAACTGGCGGTGGCCGCGGGCTGCAGCTTCGCGGCGGAGCCGGCGGGGCTGTTCGGCTGGGTCGAGACCGGGGTGGACACGGATGCACTGGGCCAGCGGCTGCTGGATGAAGGCCATTTGATTGCGCCCGGGGCCTTGTTCCACGCGCAGCGGCGGCCGAGCACGCTGATGCGCATCAACTTCGCGACGACGCAGGAGCCGGGGTTCTGGAAGGTGTTCGAGCGGGTGCGCCGGGGGATGTAGTTGGCGCTGCTGGCCGGGTCTCGCCCCGGCGGGCGAGTACCTTTTCTTGTGCGCACAAGAAAAGGTACCAAAAGAAAGCGCCCCTGGTGTCTGCGACCCTGCGCTGGCGCTGCGGGCAACCTGCGCTGAAAGGCGTCGGCGGGGGTCTTGCTCGAACTCGCTGCGCTCAAACAGTCGCAAGCCCTGATCCCGCCGCCACCTCCCAGCGCAGGCGCATACACAAGGGGAAAGCCGGATTCAGCCTTCGCTGCGCTCGGCGGGGACAAAACAGCCAAATACCGGCGATGCGCAGCGAGCCGTGACGGTAGCGAGCGCAGCGAAGCGTCCGGTATCCCGGACCCCCGCCCTTGTGTATGCGCCGAGGAGCGGAAGGGCCAGCGGATCAGGGCCCGCGACTGTTTGAGCCGAAGGCGAGTTCGAGCGGGACCCCGCTGGAACTGAGCACCGCAGGTTGCCCGTAGCGCAGCGAAGGGACGCAGACACCAGGGTCGCCTTTCTTTTGCCTACGTTTCTTTGGCGAAGCAAAGAAAAGTAGGTCGCCCGCCGGGGCGAGACCCGGCCAGCAGCGCCTACCGAGAAGCAGGTTGGACCTTCAAAGTCACCAGCGTCCGCAACAACGCCCGGTTCGCGTCGTCGATCGGCAGGTTGTGCTTGCGGCACAGCGCGCGGATGGCCTTGGTGTCGTCCGTGGCCTGGGCGCAGGCGATCTCGAGCGACGAGGCATAGGGGCCGGCATGCTTCACCGTGGCGTCGTAGATCCGGTCGGACAGCGGGATGCGGCGCAGCACCGTGCCCAGCGGCTCGCCGAGCAGCAGGTCGAGTTGGGAAAACAGGCCGCAGAGGTAGATGTCGCGGCGCAGCGCGTCTTCGGTGCCGGCGTCGAGCAGGTGTTCCATGAGCCGCGCACGCAGCACCATGGCGGCCTTCACCGGGTGCAGGTTGTTGTCTTCGGAGGCCTGCGGCAACTGGGCCACGAGCCATTTGGCGAGCGACGCGTAGCCCAGCATCATCAGCCCGTGGCGCAGCGATTCGACGCCGGTGCGCACGCCGACGCCGGCCGAGTTCACATAGGCCAGGAAGCGGTAGGCCAGCACCGGTTCCTCGCTCAGCACGGCTTCGATCTGCTCCATCGACTGGTCGGCCTCCACGGCCTTGATCACGCGCATCATGGTGCGGTGCTCGGGCGCGATGGCCTGGTGGCGGTGGCTGTGCAGGATGTCCTCGTCGGGCCAGCCGAGCAGGGCATAGGCGTTCTGCTGGTCCAGGCAGTGCGCCATCAGCGCGCGGCTGGCCACGCCCTCGTAGATCTGGCCGGCCAGCACCGGGCTGCGGGTGGCGGCGGCCGAAGTAAGGCTGGAGACATCGCGTTGCGCCGCGCCGGCCTGCAGCGCGGCCAGCGCGCCCTGCGGCGACAGCGTGATCAGGCTCCTGACGAAACAGCGTGCCAGGTCGGCCTCGGGCGGCTGTTCGGCCGGGCCGCGCCAGACCAGGCGCAGCCCGCGCTGGTGGGCGGCGCGCACGCGTTGTGCCATGGCCGCGTCGGTGAGCCACTCCTGGCGCACTTCGATCCAGTGCGTGCCGTCGTTGGCCGGCGCGTGGTCGAGCATGTCGCACAGCAGCTGGCGCGACTGCATCGACAGCAGCAGCGGCGGCGTGGTCAGGGTGTCGAGTTCGGCCAGCGCGTCGAGCAGGTGGACCGCGTCGATCGCACCCTGCTGTCCGGCCTCGACGAAAAGCTGTACCCCGGCCAGGTCGCGGCGCTGGTTCCAGAGCGGGCGGTACCCGAGGGTGACGCTGCCGAGGACGGAAGAGGTCATGAAATCAGCTCGATTAACTCAGATAGTTGAACAGCGACAGTTTCTGGATCTGGGCATAGGACTGCAGCGCGGCCTGGTACCCGGTCTGCTGGTTGGCCTGATCGGACAGGGCCTTGATCATATCGAGATCTTCCGCTCTCGAGCGGTCGCCTTCGAGCTGCACGGCGCGCGTCTGCTGGCTGGCGTCGACGCGGTCGACCCGGTTCAGCAGGTCGCCGGCCAGGCCGCGCGAGGCCTGCAGCCGCGTCATGCCGGCGTCGATCTGGGTGAGCGCCTGGGTGATGCCGTGGGTCAGCGTGCCGACGTTGGGGCCGGCGTTCTTCAAACCGGCGATGGCCTTGTCGAGCACGGCGAATACGTCGGTCTTCACGCTCGGCGTGACGGCAAAGCTGTCGCCCGTCTTGGGCGCGCCCTTGATCACCATCGACATGCCGTCGAAGGCGATGGCCTGGCCCGAAGTGTAGGGCTGGCCGGTCGCCACCGCGGTGCCGGTGGTGGTGTTGGTGACGTCGTAGGTGGTGACGCCGGCCGCGTTCACGCTGAACTGGATGCTGTAGTTGTTGCCGGTGACCGCCGAGGGGTTGGTCACCTGGCCGAGGTCCGACCAGGCCGTGCCGGTGTTGGCCGCGCCGAAATCCACGGCGAACACGCCGTTGCCGGTGGGCACGCTCATCCAGGCGGCTTCGCCGTCCAGCGTGGGCGTGACCGAGACTTCGCCGTTGGGCCGCTGGCCCGGAATCGCCGCGTACTGCACACCGGTGGTGGCGTCCACGAAGGGGGGGGCGGCGCTGCCAAGGCCGCTGAACAGCGGAATGCCGTTGCTGTCGGTGCGGTTCGAATAGGTGAAGATCTGTTCGCGCAGCGAGGTCAGCTCCTGCACGATCGAGTTGCGGTCGGTGGCGTTGTAGGCGCCGTTGCCCGCGGCCACGAGCTTCTCGCGGAAGGCCTGCATGGCGTCGTTGGCCTCACCCAGGGTGGACTCGGCCTCGGTGATCGAGTTCTTCTGCATGGCCAGGGCGCGCTGGTCGGTGTCGACGCGGGCGATGCGGGTCTGCGCGCGTTCGGCCTGGGCCGCGGCGGTCGGGTCATCGCTCGGGCGCAGCACACGCTTGCCGGCGGTGATGTGCTCCTGCAGCGAGGACAGCGTGTTCTGCCGCGTGGTGAGGTTGCGCGTGGCGGTGTCGAAGGCGTTGTAGCTTCCCAGGCGGGCGAAGGTGGTGGCCATGTGGTTCTCCTGTTACCGCGCCATGTTCTGGATCAGCGTGTCGAAAATCGTCTGCGCGATCTGGATCATCTTCGACGAGGCCTGGTAAGCCTGCTGGTACTGGATCAGCTTGGCCGCTTCCTCGTCGAGGTTCACGCCCGTGACGGCCGTGCGGTCCGACTCGGCATTGGCCGCGATCGCCTGCGACACGCTGGAGGCGTATTGCGCGCTCTGGGTGCGCACGCCGATCTGCGCGATCAGGCCCGCGTAACCGTCGGCCATGTTGGCGCCGTCGAAGGTGGCGACGTCGCGCAGGCCCATCAGCGCATCGGAGTTGCCGGCGTTCAGGTTGAAGTAGCCGGTGCCGCCATTGGTCGGCGTGGCGTCCTGCACCTTGATCGAGTCGCCGGTGGCCGGCGTGCCCTGCAACTTGAGCTGCCAGCCGTCCACCGTGATGGTCTGGCCGGAGGTGTAGGTGTAGGGCGGGCCGGCGATGGCGTTGCCGGTGGCGGTGTCGACGGGGGCGCTGGCGTTGCCGGTCAACGTGAAGGTCGGTGGGCTGCCCGCGGTGAAGTCCAGCGTCACGCCGCCGGCCGGCGGCATCACAAAGCCCGCCGGCTTGGCGGCCAGGCTCACCACCGCCACGTTGCCCTTGTTGGCCGTGCCGATCTGCGGCTCGATGACGCTGGCCGCGGCCAGGTCGCGCGCCGAGGCGATCGCCGTGTTCATGCCCGAGGCTGCGTTGGCGAAAGGCTGGATCAGGAAGGTGTCGCCATTGGCCGCACCCGCGCCGACGGTGAAGGTCAGGCCGTCGATGTCCACCGGCACCGAGGTGACGGCCGTGGTCTGACCGTCCGACAGGCGCACGATGCTGCCGGTGCCCGCGCCCGTCATGCGCAGCTCGTAGTCCGAGGCCACCATCTTGGTCGCGTCCTTGACCGTCACGCCCACGGTGGCGGTGATCGGCAGGTGGGTCACGCTGTTGAGCGCCTGCGGCTTGCCGTCGGCCAGCGCCAGGGGCGTGAACAGGTTGCCGCCCTGCTGGCCGTCGAGGTCGAGGCCGAGCTTGTGCTGGTCGTTGACCTGGTTGGTGATGGCCAGCGCCATGCGGCCGAGCAGGTTGCCGGCTTCCACCAGGTCGTTGTTCTGGAAGCGCAGCAGGCCGGCCACTTCGCCGCCGCCGATGGTGTTTTCGTCGAGCACGTTGGTGGTGTTGCCGAGCTGCACGGCCAGTTTACGGTCCGGCACCCCGTAGTCGTCGGCGACCAGCTTGACGGAAGATGCGCTGCTGCCCAGCACCACCGCCTGGTTGCCGATGAACACGCTGAGGGTGCCGTCGCTGGCCGCGGCGGTGGTGGTCTGGGCGGATTTGTTCAGCTCGTTGATCAGCTGGTCGCGCTGGTCGAGCAGGTCGTTGGGAGCCTGGCCGGTGCCGGTGGCGCGCGCGATCTGCTCGTTGAGCGCGGCGATGCGCGAGGTCAGGCTGTTGATGTTGGCGGTGGCCTGCTGCAGTTGCTGGGTCACGCCGGACTTGATTTCGTCGAGCTGGTTGCTCGTGCTGCGAAAGCGCGCCGTGAGTTCGTTGGCGCGGGTCAGCACCACGTTGCGTGCGGTGAGGTCGGTGGGTGCGCTCGACACGTCGGAGAACGCGTTGAGCATGTCGTTCACCGCCGCGCCCAGGCCGGTCTTGCCGCTCTGGAAGATGTCCTGCAGCTGCGTGAGCTTGTCGGAGCGGGCCGTGTCGCCGGCCTGGATGGCCTGCGTCAGCGCCGCCTGCCGGGTCAGGAACTGGTTGTAGGTACGCTGCACGGTGACGATGTCCACACCCTTGCCGATGTAGCCGCCACCGCTGAACTGGCCGGGCGTGGCTTCGAGCACCACCGACTGGCGGCTGTAGCCCACGGTGTTCACGTTGGCGATGTTGTGGCCGGCCGTGGACAGCGCCGCCTGGTTGGCCAGCAGCGCGCGCGTGCCGAGGTTGAGAAGGCCGCTCATGCTTCCCTCCCGGTCATGCAGGGGTGTTTACGCATACGCCCGCCGCAGCTGTTCGGTGCGGTCGATCGCGCGGCTGAGCTTGCTGGCGTAATTGGGGTCGGTGGCGTAACCCGCGCGCTTGAGCTCGGAGGCAAAGGCCAGCGACGAACCGGTCTTCTTGCTGGCTTCGGCGTAGCGCGGGTTCTCGTTGATCAGCTTGGCGTAGTCCTGGAACGATTCCTCGTAGGAATCGTAGGCGCGGAACTTGGCGCTGACCTTGCGCGCCTCGCCGTTGACGTATTCGGTGGTGGTGACCGTGGTGGTCTTGCCGGTCCAGCCCGCGCCCGCCTTGATGCCGAACAGGTTGAACGAGGTGCTGCCGTCCTTGTTGCGGATTTCGCTCCGGCCCCAGCCGGTCTCGTGGCCCGCTTGGCCGAGCATGAAGCTGGCCGGGATGCCGCTGGTTTTCTCGACATTGGTGGCGGCTTCGTTGTGGCGCTGGATGAAGCTGGTCTGCGACGGCGTACCGGGCTTCACCGGAACTGCCGGGGCCGACGACGGCGCGCTCTTCGCACCGGCTTCGAGGCCGCCCACGGTCGTGCCGTCGGCCCGGGTGATCTGGCGCGACAGCTGGCGCTCGATGGCGGCGGAGAGGCCGCCGGGTTGGCCCGACATCGTGACCGACAGTTGCTGGTCGAGCAGGTCGGTGCTCATGTCGCCCGCGCTGCTGTCGAGCAGGCCCGACTTCTGCGTGGCCTCGCGCATGCTCTTGATGAGTTCGCGCATGAACAACGATTCGAGTTGCTTGGCGGTTTCCTTGATCGCCGCGGGCGTGTCCTGCCCGGCCTGGAACTTCAGCGCATTGAGCGACTTGCTGTCGGCCGCGAGTGCATTGGAGGTGACGGGAGAGAGCGCCATTTAGATCACCTCCAGTTCTGCGTTGAGTGCCCCTGCCGATTTGATCGCCTGCAGGATCGCCAGCAGGTCCTGCGGCGTCGCGCCCAGCGTGTTCAGCGCCCGCACCACGTCGGTCAGTTGCGGCGAGGCCTGCATCTGGATGACCTTGCCCGGCTCGTTCTTGATCTCGATGTCGCTCTTCTGCGCCACCACGGTCTGCCCGCCGGAGAGTGCATTCGGCTGGCTGATCACGGGGGTGGAGCTGATGCTGATCGACAGGTTGCCATGCGCGATGGCGCAGGGGCCGAGCGTCACGGCCTGGTTCAGCACCACCGAGCCGGTGCGTGAATTGATCACCACCTTGGCCGCAGGGATCGTGGCTTCGAGCGGCAGTTCCTCCAGATCGGCCAGGAAGTTGACCCGCGCGTTCGGATCGCGCGGCGCACGCACCTGCACCGTGCGGCCGTCGATGGCATTGGCCAGCCCGCTGCCGAGCTTGGTGTTGATCACGTTGGCCACGCGCCGCGCGGTCTGGTAGTCGGAGGAATTGAGCCCGAGGCTGATGAATTCGCCTTCCTGCAGCGGCGTGGGCACGGCACGTTCGACCTGCGCGCCTTCGGGAATGCGGCCGGCGCTCAGGTGGTTGATCTGTACCTTGCTGCCGCCAGCCGCCGCACCCGCGCCGGCCACCACCATGTTGCCCTGGGCCATGGCGTAGATCTCGCCGTCGGCGCCGCGCAGCGGCGTCACGATCAGCGTGCCGCCCTTGAGCGACTTGGCATTGCCCATCGAGGAGACGTTGACGTCGATCATCTGGCCGGGCTGGGCGAAGGCCGGGAGTTGGGCGGTGACGATCACCGCGGCCACGTTCTTCAGTTGCAGCGACGACGCCACGCTGGCCGGCAGCTGCACACCCATCTGCTGGAGGTAGTTGGCCAGGCTTTGCGTGGTGTAGGGCATCTGCGTGGTCTGGTCGCCGGTGCCGTCCAGGCCCACCACCAGGCCGTAGCCGGTCAACTGGTTGCTGCGCACGCCCTGCACGCCGGCGATTTCCTTGATGCGCAGCGCATGCGCCGGCAGGGTTATCAAAAATGAGAGCGCCACGCCCAGATGAATCAACCGCATCCAGGCCTTTTTGCTTGAAACATTGGTGTGGGCGGTCATGGTCGGCGGCTTTGGAAGTGGCAGGGGCAGACCTTGATTCTGCGCGGCCTCAGAACGGCAGAAGCGTCAAAAAGAACCGCGACAACCAGCCAATTGTCTGGGCCTCGTTCTGCGCGCCGCGGCCCTTGGATTCGACGCGCACGTTGGCCACCTGGGTCGAGCTCACCACGCTGTTGGCCTGGATCGCGCGCGGGTCCACCGTGCCGGTGAAACGCAGCACGTCCACGTTCTGGTTCACGCCGATCTGCTTCTCGCCGGCCACCACCAGATGCCCGTTGGGCAGGACTTCCACCACGGTGGTGGTGATCGCGCCGGAGAAGGTGTTGGCGCTTTCCGTGCCGCCCTTGCCCGAGAACGCATTGCTCGACGAGGCGCCCAGCCCGACCTTGCCCACCTGTGCCGCCGACAGGAACGGAAACGCGGTGATGTTGGCTTCGTTGGCCGCCGTGCGGTCGATGGTGGAAGTCGATTTCTGGCTCGCGCTCACGTTCTCGACGATCTGGATGGTCAGGCTGTCGCCGACCAGGCGCGGACGCCGGTCTTCGAAGGCCGGCCGGTACTTGGCCGAGGCGAACAGGCTGCCGCTGGGCGGTGTGCTGGCGGCTTGCGATGGCGCGATCGGCAAGGCGCGCGGCAGCGTGGACTCGGCGAAGTCGACCTGGGGCGCCTTCTGCAGCGTCTCGCAGCCGGTCAGCAGCAGGGCGGATGCCAGCAGCGTGGCCGAACACAGCCGGCAGTAAACGGAGGCGAGGGCGGTCATGGTGTCTCCAATCACTGGCGCCGGTATCAGAGCTGCGCCAGCTTCTGCAGCATCTGGTCGGAAGTCTGCACAGCCTTGGAATTCATCTCGTAGGCGCGCTGGGTCTGGATCATGGTGACCAGTTCCTGCACCACGTTGACGTTCGAGGTTTCCAGGAAGGACTGCATCACCGTGCCCATGCCGTTGGTGCCGGGCGTGCCGGTCTGCGGCTGGCCGGAGGCAGCGGTCTCGATGAACAGGTTCTGGCCGGTGGGCTCCAGGCCGGCCGGGTTGATGAAGTTGGCCAGCGCGATGTTGCCCACCGGCTGCGGCGCCGAGTTGCCCGGCAGCACCACGCTCACCGCGCCCGAGCTGCTGATGCTCACGCTCTGCGCCGTGATCGGGATGGTGATGCCGTTGGCCACCGTCATGCCGCTGGAGGTGACCAGCCGGCCCTGCGAGTCGACCTCGAACGAGCCGTCGCGGGTGTAGGCGATGCTGCCGTCGGGCTGGTTGATCTGGAAGAAGCCGTTGCCCTTGATCGCCACGTCCAGCGAATTGCCCGACTGCTGCAGGCTGCCCTGCGCGAACGAACGGCTGGTGGCCACGGTGCGCACGCCCAGGCCCAGGTGCAGGCCGGTGGGCAGTTGCGACTGTTCGGAGGTGTCGGCGCCCACCTGGCGCAGGTTCTGGTAGATCAGGTCCTCGAACACCGCGTTGGCCCGCTTGTAGCCCGTGGTGGATACGTTGGCCAGGTTGTGCGAGATGACGTCCAGCTGCGTCTGCTGGGCTTCCATGCCGGTCTTGGCGATCCAGAGGGAATTGATCATGATGTGCTTCCTTTATCCTTGCACGCCGAGCAACTGGCTCGCGGTCTTGTCATTGCTTTCTGCGGTCTGCAGCAGCTTCATCTGCGTCTCGAACTGGCGTGCGACCTGGATCATGCCGACCATGGTTTCCACCGCGTTCACGTTCGAGCCTTCGATCGCGCCGGGCAGCATCTTGGCGTTGGCGTCCTGCGGCAGGGCGTCGCCGGTGGTGCTGCGAAACAGGGCGTCGTCGCCGCGTTTCAGCGTCTGGTCGGCATTCGGCGTGACCATCTTCAGCCGGCCCAGGCGCGTCGGCCGCTGGCCTTCGATGGTGGCGTTGACGCTGCCGTCGTAACCGAAGGACACCTGCGCGCCCTGCGGCACGTCGATCGGCGCGCCGCCGTCGGAGAGCACCGGCAGGCCGCTGGCGTTGACCAGCTGGCCGGTGGCCGAGACCTCGAAGCTGCCGTTGCGGGTGTAGGCCTCGACGCCATCCAGCCCCTGCACCGCGAACCAGGCATTGCCCTGGGCCATGGCATCGAGCGCACGGTCGGTGCGCTGCACCGGACCGGAGCGTTCCAGGTAGCCGGCCGTGGCTTCGAGGGCGAACACACGGGTGCTCGCACCCGGCCCGTTCAGCGGCACCGAGCGGAACGTCGCCAGCTCGGCGCGGAAGCCGTTGGTGGAGACGTTGGCCAGGTTGTTGGACAACACGTCCTGCCGGTGCATGGCCGCGTTGGCACCGGTCATCGAGGTGTAGATGAGGTGGTCCATGGCGTGTTGTTCCTAGAGGGCTGACGTCAGCGCGTGGGCATCAGCGCAGATTGACCAGGGTGGACATCACCTGGTCTTGCGTCTTGATGGTCTGCGCGTTCGCCTGGTAGGCGCGCTGCGCGGTCATCATGTTCACCAGTTCGGCGGTCAGGTCGACGTTGGAGTCCTCCAGCGCGCCCGAGCGCAGTTCGCCGAAGTTGCCGTCGGTGGGCGTGCCGAGCACGGCCTGGCCGGACTCGAAGGTCTCGATCCAGTTGTTGCCGCCGATCGGTGCCAGGCCCTGCGTGTTGCGGAAATTGGCCAGCGCCACCTGGCCTTCTGCGCGCGTCACGCCGTTCGAATAACGGGTCTGGATCATCCCGTTGGCTTCGATGTTGATGCCTGTCAGCTCGCCCGCGGTGTAGCCGTCCTGCGTGAGATCGGAGACGGCGAACTTGGTGCCGTACTGCGTGATCTTGGACAGGTCGATCGTCACCGGAAACGCCGGCAGGTTGTTCGGGTTGGGCGGCGTGGGGTTGACCGTGAGCGAGAGGGCGGATCCGGCCACCGGCGCGCCGTTGTTGTCGAAGGCCAGGGAGCCGATCGGGCTGGCGACGACGGGCGGCACGGCGTTCGGGTCGTCCAGCGTGTCGTACACGTCCCAGGTGTTGGCGGTGGCCGTCTTCTGGAAATACAGGCTGACCGGCTTGGCCACGCCCTGGCTGTCGTAGACGTTGAGCGAGGTGCCGTAGGTGCCGCGCGGCGTGGCTGCGACCGGCGGGGTGGCGCTCGGGTTGCCGGCGGCGTCGGTGGTGCGCGCATCGAGGTTCAGCGAAGCCGTGATCTTGGTGGTCTGCTTGGCGGGGATCGGCTGGGCCGTGGGGAACACCAGCGGAATCGGGTCGGTGGAGGTGCGCAGGCCGGTGTCGGGGTCGATCGGATAGCCCATCACGCTGTCGGCGTTGTTGGTGATCAGCGCGCCGTCCTTGTCGAGCTTGAAGTTGCCGGCGCGGGTGTAGGCCGGCGTGCCATCGGTCTGCTGCAGCTTGAAGAAACCATTGCCGTTGATGGCCACGTCCAGGCTGTTGCCGGTGATGGCGAAGTTGGCCTGGGTGAACTGCTGGGAGATGGCGGCCACCTCGACGCCGATGCCGGCGTTCTTGCTGCCCGAGGTGCCCAGGTTGGAGGCCACCATTTCCGCGAATTCGGCGCGTGAGGACTTGAAGCCCGTGGTGTTGGCGTTGGCGATGTTGTGGCCGATCACGTCCAGGTTCTTGCTGGATGCATTCAAGCCGGAGAGGCCTTGTTGAAAACTCATGTGAACTCCTGGGGTGATGTTTAGAGAATGGCCTTGATGGCGCTGTAGGCCACCGATCCGCCTTTTTCGAGCTGCAGCTTGAGCGCGCCGTTTTCTGCGCCCACGGAAACCACTTTGTCCTGCGTCAGCGCGGTGGCATCGACCGCGGCCGTGGCGTTGTTGGCGATCACCTTGAAGTTCAAGGCACCGGTGCCGGTGTAGCCCGTGGTGTCGTATTCGAAGCTGTGCCGGCCCGCATCGAGCGAGCCGAGCTTGACCGTGCCGAGCACCGTGCCGCCGGTGGTGGACACCTGCACATTCACGTCGGCCGCGTTGCCCGCCAGGTCGAACGAGCCGGTGCCGGTCTTGGTGGTGCTGTCCACCGTCAGGGTGTTGCCTTCGGTCAGCACGCTGCGCCCGACCATCGCGCCGCCCTGCATCACCTGCAGCGAGGTGAACTGGTCGGACATGCCCTTGATCGTGGTGTTGAGCTGCTGGATGCCGGTGACGGTGTTGATCTGCGCGATCTGGGAGGTCATCTCGGCGTTGTCCAGCGGATTCATCGGGTCCTGGTTGTTGAGCTGCGCGACCAGCAGCTTGAGGAAGCGGTCCTGCGCGGCGGCCGGGTCGGAGGTCGAATTGTTGGTCGTGGCGGAGGTCGCACCCCAGGAGCCGTTGACGCCGGTGATTGCCATGGTGTAGTCCTTGAAAGCGGTTCTTGAGGCGGAATGGGCTTACTGGCCCATCTGCAGGGTCTTGAGCAGCAGCGTCTTGGCCGTGTTCATCACCTCGACGTTGTTCTGGTACGAGCGCGAGGCCGAGATCATGTTGACCATCTCATCCACCGCGTTGACGTTCGAATGCGTGACGTAACCCTCGGCGTCGGCATTGGGATGGTTCGGGTCCAGCACCTTGCGCCCGGGCAGGTCGCTTTCGGTGATGGCCTTCACGCGCACGCCGGCCGAGCTTTCGGCACCCATGAGTTCGGTCTGGAACACGACCTGGCGCGCCTTGTAGGCCTTGCCGTCCGGCCCGGCCACCGCGTCCACGTTGGCCAGGTTGGAGGCGACCACGTTGAGGCGCTGCGACTGCGCGCTGATGGCGCTGCCGGAGACGCCGAAGATGGAGAACATGGACATGGTGATTCCTTATTGCCCTTGGATGGCGGACAACATCGTCTTGGCTTGTCCATTGATGAAGCGCAGCGTGGCTTCGTAACGCACGGCGTTGTCGACGAAGTTGGCGCGTTCGCGGTCCAGGTCCACCGTGTTGTTGTCCAGGTTGGGCTGGCTCTGCACGCTGTAGCCGAGCTGCTGCGAGCCGCTGCCCGACAGGTTCGGGCTCGGCACGTCCATGTGCCGGCTGTCGGTCTTGTTCGTGGCCATGCCGGCGTCGCGATTGAGCGCCGCGCCCATCGCGTCCTTGAAGTTGAAGTCGCGCGCCACGTAGCCGGGGGTGTCGACGTTGGCGATGTTGCTGGCGATGGCGCGCTGGCGCTCGGCGCGCAGCACCAGGGCCTTGCTCTGGAAGTCCAGGCCTCCGACCATTTTGTCCAACATGCGACACCTCGCTTTCCGATGAGTGGCCACGGGAGCCAGGACGGCCCGGGTGGTGCGCAAATTATGAAAAAACTGAAGCCTGGCGATGTGGCGAAGAAACGGGTGATCACCACGCAGTTCCGTCGTTCGCGGCCGGGCTGGCTGCCTATAGTTGCGGCATCGTGCAGGACGGGGCCCGTGCCCCATCGGCCTTCCTGGGCGAACCTGGAGGTTTTATGCAGATCCGATTCGCCCCTAGCCGTCTCCTGGTCTCCCTGGCGGTGCTGGCTTGCGCCGCCCAGGCGCAGGTCGATCCCAGCCAGGCCTATGCCGATTCCGCCCGGAAATGGCTGGACGACACGGTGGCCAACGCCACCGCCGGCAGCAACAACCCGCTGCGCATGGAGGTGAGCGTCGGCGCGCTGGATTCCCGCCTGCGCCTGGCGCCGTGTGCGCGCGTCGAGCCCTTCCTGCCGCCCGGCACGCGGCTCTGGGGCCGCAGCCGCATCGGCCTGCGCTGCGTCGACGGCGCGACGCGCTGGAGCGTGTTCCTGCCGGTCACGGTCAAGGCCTTCGGACCGGCATGGGTCGCGCGCGCGCCGGTGGCCGCCGGTGCGGTGCTGGGGCCGGACGATGCCGCGCAGGCCGAGGTCGACTGGGCCGAAGAAGCTTCACCCGTGCTGGCCAATGCCGATATCTGGGTGGGGCAGATGGCCGCGCGCAACTGGGCGCCGGGCCAGACGATCCGCCAATCGATGGTGAAGGCCGCCACGGTGTTCCAGGCCGGCGCGCAGATCCGCGTGCTGGCGGAAGGGCCAGGTTTCCAGGTCGCCTCCGACGGCCAGGCCATGACGGCCGGTGTGATCGGACAGCCGGCGCGGGTGCGCATGGACAACGGCCGGGTGATGTCGGGCACGGTGTTGGATGCACGCACCGTCCGGCTGGAAATGTGATTGAAACAACGCTGTTACCGCAATTAGGATTAAAGTTGGGACGAAATTGGTCGAAAGCATTGCTACGATGCCCCGGTTTCAGGGCGGATGGAGAGAGCGATGAAGATTGGACAGACCCCCGAATTGCCGGTTGCCGGCACACCGGCGCCCCCCAAAAAGGCGGGGCCGGAGCAACAGACTGCGCCCGCAAGCCTGGCCAAGGAAGGTGTGCGCGCGTCGACCGCTGGGGCGTCCGTCTCGGTTTCGAAGCTGGCACGGGCACTGGACCCGACCGACCGGGCTGTGGGCGGCGACTTCGACAGCAAGAAGGTCGAGGCCATCCGTTCGGCCATCGAGGACGGCAGCTACAAGGTGAATCCCGAAGCCATTGCCGACAAACTCTTGTCCAACGCCAGCGAAATGCTCAACGTGACGCGCGGTTATTGACCGTTTCAGATTTTTCCGGAGTCTCCCCATGGCCCAGCCGATCCAGTTCGATTCCAGCCTGACCGAAGTCGAGCAACTGCTGGACCAGGTCTCGGCATCGTTGCTGGCCGGCGACGCGCGCGCGCTGGAAGCCCATAGCCAATCGCTGCGTGATGCAATGCTGGCGCTCTCCAGCATGGCCGCTTCGCAAAAGGCCGTGTTGTTCGCCAACCCCACCATGCAACACCGTGTGGCCGCGGTATCGACGCGGCTGGCGCAGCAGCGCGAAGGCTTGGCCCGCCGCGCCGTGGTGGTGAACCGCGCGCTGGCCACTGTTCTGCCGCAGTCCGACGCCGCCACGTATGCGGGCCGTGGCGCACCGGCTTACCGCAACAGTGCGGCGCGCATCTACGCCAACGCGGCGACCTGAAACGCTCATTTCCATGAAAAATGGCCCTCTTGCGGGGCCATTTTTCATGGGGTCGACACATGGGCGGCAAGCCGCGTGTTCTCAGTGGCTCCGCATCTTCGCCCGCAGCCGCGCGATCGACTGGCTGTGCAGCTGGCACACGCGCGACTCGGTCACGCCGAGCACAGCGGCGATTTCCTTGAGGTTCAGGTCGTTCTCGTAGTACATGCTCATGATGTGCTGCTCGCGCTCGGGCAGCGTCTTGATGGCGTCGACCAGGGCCTGGCGCAGTCGGTGGTCGCGCAGCATCTGCATCGGGTCGGCGCTGTCGTCGGCCACGTGGTGGTCGAGGAAGCCGGCCTCGTCGTCCGGGCCGCTGGACATGTCTTCCAGGTAGACGAGCTGGGTGCCGCGCACCTTGCCGAGCAGCTCCTGGTAGTCGGGCAGGGTCATCTCCAGCTCCACGGCGATTTCAGATTCGAGCGGGCTGCGACCGAGCTTCTGCTCGAGCTTGCGCACCGCGCGTTCGATGTCCTTCTGGCTCTTGCGCGAGCTGCGCGACATCCAGTCGCCCTCGCGGAGTTCATCGATCATCGCGCCGCGGATGCGCTGCGTGGCGAAGGTCTCGAACTGCACGCCCTGGCTCACCTCGTACCGCGTCAACGCCTCCGACAGGCCGATCATGCCGACCTGGATCAGGTCGTCGAGTTCGACGTTGGGCGGCAGCTTGGCGATCATGTGGTGCGCCAGGCGCCGCACCAGCGGCACATACTGGCGGATCATGTGTTCACGGTCCATCTGACCTTTGGCGGTGTACATCACTGGCTCCGGACGGGATGGACAACGGCGCCGGACCCGAAACCGGCAGGGGCGAAGCTGCTCGGCCAGCCGCCGCCAACCGTGGCGGCACTTTCCAGGAGGCGCAGCACCAGCCGAGGCGTGTCTTCGCAGGGGAGGTCCTGCTGAGGGAATGACCGGATGCTGAGCACTTCCGTGTCGCAGCCGAGGTAGGTGGCCGCACACTGCCGCAGCGAGCGCGCGGCCACCGTGGCGCGGTTTTCCGCGGCCTTGAGCGGGCCGGTCACCAGCGACACGAGGATCGGCAGGCGTTGCGCCCGTTGCAGCAGTTGCTTCAACGTCTGGTAGCCGCCGACGATGGAGTTTCTCGATGGCGCGATGGCCAGCAACGGACGTACGCCCGTGCCGGACAGCAGCGACATCAATGCGTCGGCGCGCGCATACAGCAGCACGATGTTGAAATCCTTGAACAGTGGTCCCAAATTTCCAAGATTTCCCAAGGGCGGAAGGCCCATGTCGTCCTCCATGTCTCGAGAGGCCAGCCGGGCCAGCCCCAGCCTGGATGGCACGATCTGCCAGTTGGCGTCCTCGTGCGGGTGGTCCAGCCAGTGTGCATGGTCCAGCAATTGTTGCAGACCCGGATTGTGCTCCGATTCTGCGGTCGTGCCATCCAGCACGGCCACGCTGTGGCCCAGCCCCTCGAGCGAGGTGCAGATCTGCCAGAGCAGGGGCTGCTCGGTGCGCGACTCGCCGCGGCTGACCATGGCGATCACGCGCGTGCCATGGCTTGGCGCCTGTGGCAGCCAGTGGCGCAGGCCTTCGCTCTGATCGAGCACCGCCGCGTCCGTCGCACGGGCCGCCGCGTCAAGCATGGGCACGTTCCTTGTATTCGATGGGCTCGGAGGGCGAGAAGAAGAAGCTCAGATCGGCCGCCTTCGGGTCGAACGCCGACTTCGAACTCGATCGCATCGAGGTGCCGATCAGCTTCTTGGGGTCGGCGGCCTCCCAGTCCTCGGGCACGCGCTGGCCGTTGCAGACGCCGCGCAGCACCAGCTGGTGGCGGATGATGGCGTCCAGCGACGGGCCGAGTTTCACGGCTTCGTCCACCTTGGACAGGATGGCCTGCTGCACGCCGCTGGTCTTGAACGAGGTCAGCACATCGTCCAGCGTGTCGCCGTGGCCGCCGGCGTTGAGCACCAGCATCCGGTTGACCTTGGGCAGGTCGAGCACATCGAGCATGTCGCGCTTGCGCGGGTCGCGCGGGGCGATGCCGGTGGTGTCGATCAGCACCATCTTCTTGTTGCCCAGCAGGCCCAGCAGGTCCTGCAGCGCGGCGCGGTCGTGCGCCAGATGCGCCACCACACCGAGCATGCGGCCATAGGCGCGCAGCTGCTCGTGGGCCGCGACGCGGTAGGTGTCGAGCGTGATCAGGCCGACGCTGTTGGCGCCGTGTACGCGTACGCAATGCGCGGCGAGCTTGGCCGCAGTGGTGGTCTTGCCCACGCCGGTGGCCCCCACCAGCGCGTAGATGCCGCCCTGGTCGAACAGCGACGGCGCGCGCACGTCGGTCTTGAGGTTGCGTTCGAGCACGTCCATGAGCCAACGCACGGCTTCGGCCGCACCGAGTTCCTCGGGCAGGCGTTCCAGCACGGCGCGGGCCAGGGCCGGCGAATAACCGGCGCGGATCAGCTTGAGCATCAGGTTCGACTGGATCGGGTCCTGCTTGGCCTGGCCCAGCCAGGCCATGGTGCTGAAGCGCTCCTCGATCATTTCCTTCATCGCCTGCAGTTCGTCGACGATGCCCTTGTTCGCGGCCTGCGCGGCGGCCGGTGCCGACGGAGCGGCGCGGGGGCGGGCGGCGGGCGCGGCGAACGGCGCGGCATGGCTGGCACGAGGGGCCGGCACGGGGGCGGGCGCCGGGGCGGGCCGGGCTTCGAACAGCGGTGCGCCGCTCTGGGTCTCGTCCATCTGGCCGTTGGTGGCCTCGTGGCGGCGGCGCAGCATGCGTTCGCGTACATAGTCCTGGAACGACAGCGTGCTCATCGCGAGCTGGGTCGTGTCTTCTTCGACCGGATCGGCTTCGACCGGCACGGCCTTGGCCACAGGGCGGGCCGGCGTGCGGATTTCCGCGCGGGGCAGGGCCGGTGGCTGTGGCCGGGCCTGCGGCTTCGGCTGCGCCGAGGCCAGCATCGCCTCGTGCGAGGTGTCGAGCGCGGACAGGCTGTCCTCCGCGGTGGCCACCACCTCGACGCCGGTCGGCGTGGGGCGGTTCGACAGGATCAGCGTGCCTTCGCCGAATGCCATCCGGGCCTTGGCCAGGGCTTCGCGGGACGTGGCGGCGTGGAAGCGTTTGATGTTCATGTGAGTGCACCTCGGAGGATGGGGCCAATGCGGATGGTGTGGGTTTCAGGAATTTCGCTGTGCGCCAGCACCTGCAGGCGCGGCGCCACGCGCTTGACCAGGCGGGCGATGGCGTTGCGGATCGAGTCGGGCACCAGCAGGCAGGCCGGCACGCCGAGTTCTTCCTGCTTGAGCGCGACGTCGGCGGCGCTCTTGGTCAGCATCTCGGCCACGCCAGGATCCAGCGCCGGCCCAGTGTTGTTGCCCAGGGCCTGCACCAGCATGCGTTCCAGGCCGGGTTCGATGGCGATCACATTGAGCTCGCGCACGGCGCCGTAGATCTGCTGCACGATGGCCGGCGCCAGGGCGATGCGCACGCGGCGGGCGAGCTCCACCGGGTCGGTGGTGCTGCCGGCATGCTCGGCCAGCGACTCGACGATGGTGCGGATGTCGCGGATGTGCACCGACTCTTCCAGCAGCAGCTGCAGGACTTTCTGGAAGGTGGCAATCGAGACCATCTTGGGGACCACTTCTTCGATCAATTTGGGGGCCTGTCTGCTCACGTGTTCGACGAGTTGCTGGGTCTCGGTGCGGCTCAAGAGCCGGGCCGCCTGGACTTGCATCAAGTGTGACAAATGCGTGGCCATCACGGTTTCCGAATCAACCACGGTAAAACCCGCCATTTGCGCCGGTTCCTTCTGGCGCTCGTCGATCCAGTGCGCGGGCAGGCCGAAGGCCGGGTCGGTGGTGGCCGTGCCGATCAGCGGCGTGGTGATGCCGCCGGGGTTGATCGCCAGGTACATGCCGGGGAAGGCCTCGCCGTCGCCCACCACCACCCCGCGCAGCGTGATGCGGTAGGCGCTGGGCTTGAGTTCGAGGTTGTCGCGCACATGCACGGCCGGCGGCAGGAAGCCGACCTCCTGCGCGAACTTGCGTCGCACGCCCTTGATGCGGGTGAGCAGGTCACCCTGGCGGTTCTTGTCGACCAGGGAGATGAGCCGGTAGCCGAGCTCCAGGCCGAGCAGGTCGACCGGCTGCAGGTCGTCCCAGGTGGCTTCGCCGTCGGAGGGCGGCGGCGGCGCGATGGCCGTCATGTCCGGCGGTGGTGGACGCCGTGCGATCACCCAGGCACCGTAGCCCAGCACGGCGGCCATGCTCAGGAACACCACGTGCGGCATGTTCGGCACCAGGCCGAGCATGGCCAGGATGCCGGCGGTGATGCCCAGCACGCGTGGCGAGGTGAACAGCTGCTGCACGATCTGCTTGCCGATGTCGTCGTCCTTGCCCACGCGCGAGACCACCATGGCCGAGGCGATGGAGATCAGGAGGCCCGGGATCTGCGCCACCAGCGCATCGCCGACGGCCAGCAGGATGTAGGTGTCGGCGGCCTTGCCGGCCGTCAGGTCGTGCTGCAGCACGCCGACGGTGAAGCCGCCGACGATGTTGATGATCAGGATCAGGATGCCGGCGATCGCGTCACCGCGCACGAACTTGCTGGCGCCGTCCATGGAGCCGAAGAAGTCGGCTTCCTCGGCCACCTCGGCGCGCCGGCGCTTGGCCTCTTTCTCGTCGATCAGGCCGGCGTTGAGGTCGGCATCCACCGCCATCTGCTTGCCGGGCATGGCGTCCAGCGTGAAGCGCGCCGAGACCTCGGCGATGCGCTCCGAACCCTTGGTCACCACCACGAAGTTGATCACCACCAGGATCGCGAACACGATCAGCCCGACCGCGAAATTGCCGCCGATCAGGAAGTGGCCGAAGGCCTCGATCACCGCGCCGGCCGCGCCCGGGCCGGTATGGCCTTCGAGCAGCACCACCCGCGTGGAGGCCACGTTCAGCGAAAGCCGCATCAACGTGGTCAGCAGTAGCACCGAGGGGAAGGCCGCGAAGTCCAGGGGCCGGGTCATGTAGGCCGCCACCATCATCACCATCAGCGCCACCGCGATGTTGACGGTGAAGAAGGTGTCGAGCAGCCAGGCCGGCATCGGCAGCACCATCATCGCCAGGATGGCGACGACCAGGATCGGCGCCGACACGCCGGTCATCAGGGCCGCGTTGGTGGTGACCCAGCGCTGGAAGGATTTCATCTGCGGATTCATGGCGCATCCTCGGCGAGTACGGTCTTGCTCAGCGGATCGAGTTCAGGCGGGACGAAGGGCTGCGGGAACACGTCGGGCATCGGCCCTTCGCCGCGCATCGCCGCTTTCAGGCGGTAAACGTAGGCCAGCACCTGCGCCACCGCGGTGTAGAGCGACGAGGGAATTTCCTTGTCGAGCTCGGCATGGGCGTACAGCGCCCGCGCCAGTCTCGGCGACTCGAACACCGGCACCTTGTGGTGGCCGGCAATCTCGCGGATCTTCATGGCCAGCAGATCCGCGCCCTTGGAGATGACCTGCGGCGCGGCCATGGTTTTCTCGTCGTACCGGATCGCCACGGCGAAGTGGGTCGGGTTCATCAGCACGAAGTCGGCCTTGGGCACGTTGGCCACGCTGCTGCGCTGGGCGATCTCGCGGGCGCGGGCGCGCATCTTGCCCTTCATCTGCGGGTTGCCGTCGGACTCCTTGTGTTCCTGCTTCACCTCCTGGTGCGACATCTTGAGCCGCGACTTCATCAGGAAGGCCTGCAGCGGCACGTCGATCATGGCCACGGCAAACACCACTAGCAGCAGCAGCGACATGCCCGAGGTGATCCAGCTCACCAGGTGGCGCAGCGCGGCCGTGGAGGGCTGCATCACCAGCGAGGCCACCGACTGCAGGCTGCCGGCCATGAAGCTCCATGCTACGGCGATCAGCACCGTGGTGATGACGATCAGCTTGGCCACCTCGGTGACCTGCTGCTTGGAGAACAGCCGGCCCACGCCGGAGAAGGGGTTGAGCCGGCTCGGGTCCGGCATGATGGGCTTGAGGCTGGCGATCCAGCCGCCGGCGGCCACCGCGCTGCCGATGGCGGCGGCCAGCACGATGGCGGCGAACACCGAGGCCGCGACCAGGCCGATGGCCACCATGTCCTGCAGGCGGTCGAGCATGCTGCCGTTGGTGGCCAGTGTCGAGAGGTTGAAGGAGAGTTGCTGGCTCAGGGCGAGCTTGAGGCGCTCGAACAACGTGGGGCCGAGCACCAGCAGCGTGAACATGCCGGTTCCCAGCACGGCCAGGTGCGAAAGATCCCTGGAGCGTGACGCCTGGCCGTCCTTGCGCGCTTGCTGCAGCTTGCGCTCGGTGGCCGGGAGGTTCTTGTCTTGGCTGGAGGAGTCCATGGCAATGGGGAATTGAGGTTCCCCATTGTCTGCAGCGACCCGCTTTTCTAAAGCCCGATAAGACCGCCCATGGCTAGGCTAATTTGCCGTCTAAAAGCCCAGGCTGGCGAGCAGGTCGTCCACCTGGGATTGGTCGGTAACCACGTCGCCGGCCGTGCTGGCATCGACCACTGGACCGGCCAGTTTGGGCTTTTCGACCACGGGCGGTGCCGTGGGCGCGGTCTGGATCAGCAACTGCACCAGTTGTTCCTCGATCGTGGCGGCCAGGTTGACCACGCGCGCGATCACCTGGCCGGTGAGGTCGTGGAAATCCTGGGCCATCATGATCTCGGTGAGGTGAATGTCGATGTCCCTGGTGACCTGCTCCACGTCGGCCACGAAGTTGTAGACCTGGCCCGTGGCGACCGCAGCCACCGGGTCCTTCACGATCAGCGCGGCCAGGCGGCGGGTTTCCGCGGCGATATAGTCGTGCTGGGTCTTGGCCAGTTCCACCCGGCTCAGCACCTTTTCCGCCGCCTCGCCCGTCAGCCGTGCGATGTACGAGAGGCGGCTTTGCGCGTCCGGCAGTTCGCTCACGCTGCCCTTGAGCTTGTCCGCATAACCGAGCTGATTCAGCGTGTCGTGCAGCTGGCGCGTCAACAGCCCGATTTTCTGGTGAACGTCGGGCGCCGTGGCGTCCGCCTCCAGGGCGGATGGCGGTGGGTTGGCCGTCATACCGGCAGCATTCCCAGCTTCTTCAGGATGTGCGCCACCTTTTCCTCGAGCGTGGCCTTGGTGAACGGCTTCACGATGTAGCCGGCAGCGCCGCCCTGGGCCGCGGCGACGATGTCTTCCTTGCGTGCCTCGGCCGTCACCATCAGCACGGGCAGGTGCTTGAGCTTTTCGTCAGCCTTGATCTGCGTGAGCAGTTCGAAGCCGTTCATGTTGGGCATGTTGATGTCACTCACGACGAAGTCGAAGCGGCCGTTGCGCAGCTTGTTCAGCGCCACGACGCCGTCCTCGGCTTCCTCGGCATCGGTGTACCCGCTTTCCTTGAGCAGGTTGCGCACGATGCGCCGCATCGTTGAGAAATCGTCAACGATCAGAAAACGCAGGTCGTTTGCCACGTGTGACCCTTTCGAAAAGAGGTTGCTGTAGGAAGGCGCATCGGGGTGTTTCTCGAGATTCTCATGATTTTGGTTCGGGGGCTGCCGTGGCGGGCCTGGTTTCGCTCTCGGCGGGAGGTCCCGTGGAAGCCGGTATTGTGGCATTGCTGCCGATCAGCCGCGCTTCGGCCTCTCGGGTCATCACCGTGATGCTGATGCGCCGGTTCACCGGGGCCAGGGGGTTCTGCGTGTCCATCAGGCTGCTGGAGGCCAGGCCCACGACGCGCGCGAGCTTGTCGTCGGGCATGCCCGAGGCCACCAGTTCGCGGCGGGAAGCGTTGGCGCGGTCGGCCGAGAGTTCCCAGTTGCTGTAGCCGCGCTCGCCGTTGCCGTAGGGTGTGCGGTCGGTGTGGCCGGCCAGGCTCACGCGGTTTTCCACGCCATTGAGCGCCATGCCGATCTCGCGCAGGATGTCGCGCATGTAGGGCTTGACCAGCGCGCTGCCGCTGTCGAACATTGGACGGTTCTGGTCGTCGACGATCTGAATCTGCAGCCCGTCGGGCGTGGTCTCCATGCGGATCTGCGAGCGATATTCGTTGAGCTTGGGGTTGTTGGTGATCAGCGCGTCGATCTTCGCGCGCAGCGTGGCGATGCGTTTGGCGTCCTGCTTGGCGAGTTCGGCCTTGGCGGCCTCCTCGGTCATCTTCTTTTTGAGCGGGTCGTCGCCCTGGCCGCGGTTGGCCTGGCCGGTCTTCTTGGTGAGGTCGGTGCCGCCGCCCGACAGGATGCTGTTGCTCGCCCCCGCGCCGCTGCCCCCCTGCATCGCCACCTTGAGCGGCGCGCTGAAGTAGTCGGACAGGCCCTTCTTGTCGCCCTCGGAGGTCGAGCCGAGCAGCCACATCAGCAGGAAAAACGCCATCATGGCGGTCACGAAGTCGGCGTAGGCGATCTTCCACGCGCCGCCATGCACGGCGTGGCCGCCTTTCTTGATCTTCTTGACGATGATCGGCTGGAGTTTCTTGCCTTCGCCTGCCATTTCAGTTTCCTAGCGGAAAGTCACTTCTTTCCACGGACATGGCCCTCGAGTTCTGCAAAGCTCGGGCGCTCTGTCGAGAACAGCACTTTGCGGCCAAATTCGATGGCTGTCGATGGGTTGTAGCCCTGCATGCTGGCCAACAGCGTGGTCTTGATGCACTGGAATTCCTTGGCGGCATCCTCGTTCTTCTGTTCGAGCAGGCCGCCCAAGGGCTCGACCACACCGTAGGCCAGCAGAATCCCGAGGAAGGTACCCACCAGGGCGGACGCGATCATGCCGCCGAGGACCGAGGGGGGCTGCCCCACCGAGCCCATGGTGTTGACCACGCCCAGCACGGCGGCCACGATGCCGAAGGCCGGCAGCGCACCCGCCAGGCGCGCGATGGCCGCGATCGGCGCGTGGGCCTCGGCGTGGTGGGTGTCGATCTCGCTGTCCATCAGCGACTCGATTTCATGCGCGTTCAGGTTGCCCGAAACCATCATGCGCAGGTAGTCGGTCATGAATTCGACCACGTGGTGGTCGTGGCCCACGGTGGGGTACTTCTTGAAGATCTCGGAGTCGTGCGGCGTCTCCACGTCCTTCTCGATCGCCATGAGCCCTTCCTTGCGCGCCTTCTGCAGGATGTCGTAGAGCAGCGCCATCAACTCCATGTACCGCGCCTTGGTGTACTTGGAGCCCTTGAGCGCCTGCGGCAGCAGCTTGATGGTGGCTTTCAGCACCTTGGGCTGGTTGTTCACCGCGAAGGCACCGAGTGCGCCGCCGAAGATGGTGATCAACTCGAAAGGCAGGGCGTGCAGGATCACACTGATGTTGCCACCGTGAAAGATGTACACACCAAAGATGCAACCCATGGAGACGGCATAGCCGATGAGGACGATCATGAGAAGGTGTCAGGGGTATGCCTGTTGCAGGTTGGCGGGTTCCGGCGCATGTTAAGGGCTTGTGTATAAATGTATCGGATGTGGCGGGGCTTAGGTTAAATCCAAAACACCGGTCGGGGCGGGGTGGAGTCGCCAAAAAGCGCAAGGCAACGCCCAAACCGTCGTTAAAAGCGAACATCGACCACGCCATGCGCCGGTCGGAACATTTCCGGTTCGGTTCAAGGATAGTCAGAACCACCGCGCCTGAATATGCGAACTGCGGCGCCAAACCGCGCCAATTCGGCGCTTGCCGGCGCGGGGAGCGCCTTATCCTTGCGGCGAGCCGGTTTCAGCCTCCTGCTGATGCCGGCGCGCCGCCATGAACGAAATGCTTGATGCCAGCCGCCTGAACGATCCCGATGCGTCCGACCCGGACGCGCTGTTGGCGCGCGCCATCGCCTGCCACCAGGACTGGGATTTCGACGGCGCGGAGGCCCTGTACCGCAGCCTGCTGCGGCTGCAGCCGGACCATCCCGATGCCAACCACAACCTCGGCGTGCTGTTCGCCATCCAGCGCGCCGAGCCGGCCACCGCGCTGCCCTTCTTCGAGGCCGCGCTGAATGCCGACAGTGCGAGCGCACAGCACTGGTTCAGCTACATCGATGCGCTGATCCGCGCCGGCCAGCACGGCCTGGCCGCGCAACTTTTGCCGCTGGCGCAAGCCCATGGCCTGCAGCCGTCGATGGCGAACGCGCTGGCCGACCGCCTGGGCGTGCCGGACAATCCGGCACCGGCCGCCATCGTTACGCCCGCACCCGCACCCGCACCCGCGGCCGCGGCCGTGGCCGTGGCCCCGCAGGCGCTGGCCGACGCCGACAAGCATGCCCTGGTGGCACTGTTTCGCGCAGGCGACCACCAGCGCGGCGAGGCGCTGGCGCGTGAACTGATCGCGCGGCATCCCCAGGACGGCTTCCTCTGGAAGGCGCTGGGCACCATGCTGCAGCCACAGGGCCGCAAGGAAGAGGCGCTGGCCGCGAAGATCCGTGCCGCCGAATTGCTGCCGTGTGACGTGGAAGCCCTGTGCAACCTCGGCCGTTCCTACTTCGAGCTCGAACGTCCGGCCGAAGCCGTCACGGCGCTGCGCGCGGCTATCGCCCTGAAGCCTGACCATGCGGAGGCGCACAACAACCTCGGCCTGGCGCTCAATGCCCAGGGCCAGGTGAGCGAGGCGCACCGCTGCTTCGAACGCGCGGTGGCCCACAAGCCCGATTTCGCCGAAGCCTGGAACAACCTGAGCGGCATCTATACCGCGCAGGGCCTGATCGACGAGGCGGTGCGGGCCTTGCGCCGGGCGGTCGCGACCAAGCCCGATTACCGCATCGCCTACGACAACCTGCTGTTCGTGCTGAACTACCACCCGTCCAAGAGTGCGGAGGACATCTACGAAGCCTATGCCGCCTACGAACGGCAGTTCGGCGCGCCGCTGCGCGCGGCCTGGCCGGTGCACGCCAACCCGCGCGGCGAAGGCCGCCGCCTGCGCGTCGGCTATGTGTCGCCGGATTTTCGCCACCACGCCTGCACCTTCTTCATGGAGCCGCTGCTGGGCGGGCATGACAAGGCGAACTTCGAAGTGTTCGCCTACGCCGAGCTGCGCGGCGACGAGGACGCCGCCACCGCGCGCTACAAGGCCTATGCCGACCACTGGGTGCCGACGCGCGAGCTCGGCGACGAGGCGCTGGCCGAACGCATCCGCGCCGACGGCATCGACATCCTGGTCGACCTGGCCGGCCACACCAGGGGCAACCGCCTGGGCACCTTCGCCCGAAAGCCCGCGCCGGTGTCGCTGTCGTGGATGGGTTTCGGCTGCACCACCGGCCTGAAGGCCATCGACTACTACCTGACGGACGAGGCCAGCGCACCGGCCGGCAGCGAACACCTGTTTTCCGAAGCCCCCTGGCGCCTTCCCGACACCCCTTACGCCGTCTATCGGCCGGGCCCGGGCATGGGCGAAGTCAATGCCTTGCCGGCGCTGTCCCGCGGCTACATCACCATCGGCACGCTCACGCGCGGCGTGCGCATCAACGAGCGCACCGTGCGCGTCTGGGCGCAGATCCTGCGGCGCATCGACGGCGTCCGGCTGGTGATTGACAGCAAATCCTTCGAAGACACCGCCGTGCAGTCGGCGCTGGCCGAGCGCTTCCTGGCCCATGGCGTGGCGCCCGAACAGCTGCAGATCGGCTGCCACAGCCCGCCGTGGGACGTGCTGCGCGGCATCGACATCGGGCTGGACTGCTTCCCGCACAACTCCGGTACCACGCTGTTCGAAACGCTCTACATGGGCATCCCCTTCGTCACGCTGGCCGACCGGCCGAGCGTGGGCCGCATCGGCAGCGCCATCCTGCAGGGGTTGGGCCGTCCGGAATGGATCGCGCGCAGCGAAGCCGAATACGTCGACAAGGTGGTCGAGCTCGCGCAGGACCTGCCCCGCCTGGCGCTGCTGCGCCAGATGCTGCGCCCGCTGATGCAGGCCAGCCCGCTGATGGACGAGGCGAACTTCGTGGAGCGCGTCGAGCAGGCCTACCGCGAGATGTTCGCGCTGTGGGCCGACGCCCATCCCCAGCCTGCCGCAGGGCCGGAAACACCCCCCGCCGACATGAGCCTGGCCGCGCTGCAGGCCGAGCTGGCCTACAACCAGGCCAACCAGCTGCACGACCAGGGCCGCCTGGACGAGGCCGAAGCAATCTACCGCCAGGCGTTGGCCCTGCAGCCGGCCTACGCCCAGGCCCATTGCAACCTCGGTCTGGTGCTGCAGGACCGGGGCCGCATGGCCGAGGCCGAGGCCGCCTACCGTGCCGCGCTCGCGGCCCGGCCCGATTACGCGCTGGCGCTGCACAACCTGGGCAACGTGCTGCAGCACAGCGGCGAACTGGTGGAAGCCGTGGCCTGCTACCGGCGGGCGCTCGCGCTCGGCCTGGATTCCGCGCACCTGTTCGACAACCTGCTGTTCCTGCTGAACTACCACCCCGACCAGAGCGCCGAGGAAATCTACGAGGCCTACCGAGAATATGAACGCCGCTTCGGCCTGCCGCACCGCGCCGCCTGGGCGCCGCATGGCAACCCGCGCCAGACCGCGCGCGTGCTCAGGGTGGGTTACGTGTCGCCCGACTTCTGCAACCACGCCGTGGGCCGCTTCCTGGAGCCGCTGCTGGCCGCGCACGACAAGGCCGTGGTCGAGGTGTTCGCCTATGCTGACCTCCAGCAGGAAGACGCGGCCACCGCACGCTACAAGACCTATGTCGACCACTGGGTGCCGACGCATGGCCTGAACGACGACGCGCTGGCCGAACGCATCCGTGCCGACGGCATCGACATCCTGGTCGACCTGGCAGGCCACACCAAGGGCGACCGGCTCGGCGTGTTCGCCCGCAAGCCGGCGCCGGTGTCGTTGTCGTGGATGGGCTACGGCTACACCACCGGCCTGACGGCCATCGACTACTACCTGACCGACGAGGCCAGCGTGCCCGTGGGGGCCGAGCATGTGTTCTCGGAAAAGCCCTGGCGCCTGCCCAACCTGCCGTACGCCGTGTACCGGCCGTCGCCCGACATGGGCGAGGTGGGCACGCCGCCGGTGCTGCAGCGCGGCTTCGTCACGCTCGGCACCCTGTCGCGCAGCATCCGCATCAACGCGCACACGCTGCGGGTGTGGGCGCAGATCATGCACCGCCTGCCCGATGCGCGGCTGGTCGTCGACAGCCGCAACTTCGCCGATCCCGCCACCTGCCGCGACCTCGCCGCCCGGTTCGAAGCGCTCGGCGTCGGCGCCGAGCGGCTGCAGATCGGTTTCCACACGCCGCCGTGGGACGTGCTGCGCGGCATCGACATCGGGCTGGACTGCTTTCCGCACAATTCCGGCACGACGCTCTTCGAAACACTCTACATGGGTGTGCCGGTCGTCACCCTGGCCGGCCGGCCCAGCGTGGGCCGCATCGGTAGCGCGATCCTGCACGGCCTCGGCCGGCCCGAGTGGATTGCCGCGACCGAGGCCGAATACATCGACAAGGTCGTGGCGCTGGCGCAGGACCCGACCCGCCTGGCCCTGCTGCGCATGATGCTGCGCCCGCAGATGCAGGTCAGCGCGCTGATGGACGAAGCGGCTTTCGCGCGCGGCGTCGAGTCCGCGTACCGCGAGATGTTCGCGCTGTGGGCCGCGAGCACGCCGGAAAAGACCATGGCGAAACCCGTCGTGCCCACGCGCCCCGGCATTCACTGGCCTTCCGCATCGAAGTCCGCCGCGCGGAAAACGGCCGTGGCGCCGCCGGCCGCCGCCGCCGTCCCGAGCCAGCAGGAGGCCGACGCCGTGGTGCAGCTGTTCCAGCAGCGCCGCTACCAGGAAGGCGAAGCTCTGGCCCGCACGTTGATCGCGCGCTACCCGGCCAGCGGCTTCGCCTGGAAGGCGCTCGGTGTCATGCTCCAGCCGCAGGGCCGCACCGAGGAGGTGCTGGCCGCCAAGCGCCGCGCCGCCGAGTTGATGCCGGACGACGCCGAGGCGCATTGCAATCTCGGCCATGTGCTGCAGGACCAGGGCCGCCTCGCCGAGGCCGAGGCCGCGCTGCATCGCGCGCTGAAGCTCAAGCCGGACTACATGGAGGCGCACAACAACCTGGGCATCACCTACCAGAAGCAGGGCCGGCTCGACGCATCGCTCGACCACTTCCACCGCGCGCTGGCCATCGACCCCGCGCAGGAAGACATCTACAGCAACCTGCTGTTCACTGCCAACTACCACCCCGACCGCAGCGCCGAAGACATCTTCACGCTCTACCGCGAATACGACCGCCGCTACGGCCTGCCGCTGCGCGGGCTGTGGACGCCGCACGCCAATCCGCGCCAGGCCGGCCGCGTGCTGAAGGTGGGCTACGTGTCGCCCGACTTTCGCAACCACGCCTGCTGCCGCTTCCTCGAGCCGCTGCTGGCCGCGCACCACCATGGCGTGGTCGAGACCTATGCCTATGCCGAACTGGCGCGCGAAGACGAGGCCACGGCGAGGTACAGGACTTATGTGGATCACTGGGTGCCCACGCGCGGGATGAGCGACGCCGCGCTGGCCGAACGCATCCGCGCCGACGGCATCGACATCCTGGTCGATGTGGCCGGCCACACCGTGGGCAACCGCCTGGGCGTGTTCGCGCGCAAGCCCGCGCCGGTGTCGCTGTCGTGGCTCGGCTTCGGCTACACCACCGGCCTCGCCGCCATCGACTACTACCTGACCGACGAGGCCAGCGCTCCCGCCGGCTGCGAAGCGCTGTTCGCCGAGCAGCCCTGGCGGCTGCCGGCCGGCTGGGCCTTCCGGCCGGCCGAAGGCATGGGCGAGCCAGGCCCGCTGCCAGCGCTGCGCAAGGGGCATCTCACGCTGGGCACGCTGACACGCAGCGTGCGCATCAACCACCACACCATCCGGGTGTGGTCGCAGATCCTGCAGCGCCTGCCCGGTGCGCACCTGGTGGTCGACAGCAGCAGTTTCGTCGATCCGGCCGCGCAGGCGGCGCTGGCCGCGCGCTTCGCCGAACACGGGATCGACGCCGAGCGCCTGCACATCGGCTACCACAGCCCGCCGTGGGACGTGCTGCGCGGCATCGACATCGGGCTGGACTGCTTTCCGCACAATTCGGGCACCACGCTGTTCGAGTCGCTGTACATGGGCGTGCCGTATGTGACGCTGGCCGGCCGCGCCAGCGTGGGCCGGCTCGGCAGCTCGATCCTGCAGGCTGCCGGCCATGCCGAGTGGATCGCCGCCACCGAAGCCGATTACATCGAGAAGGTCGTCGCGCTGGCGCACGACCTGCCCGCGCTCGCCGCCGTACGCCAGGGCCTGCGCGGCCAGATGCAGGCCAGCATCCTGATGGACGAAGACGGCTTTGCGCACCAGGTCGAAAACGCCTACGGGCAGATGTTCGACGCCTGGCGCCAGCGCAACCCCGACGCGCTTGAAGCCCTGGTGCAACAGGCCCATGCCTTCTACAACCAGGGCAATGCGCAGCACGACCAGGGCCTGCTGGCTGAAGCCGAGGCCAGCTTCCGCCAGGCGCTGGCGCTGCTGCCCGAATTCGCGGAGGCCCACAGCAACCTGGCGCTTGTGCTGCAGCAGCAGGGCCGGCTGGTCGAGGCCGAGCCCGCGTTCCGCCAGGCCATGGCGCTCAAGCCCGAGTCGGCCAATGCCCATTACAACCTCGGTACGAATCTCAAGGCGCAAGGCCAGTTGAAGGAGGCCGAAGACCGTTTCCGCACGGCACTCGAGCTGCGTCCAGACTTCATGCCGGCCATGCTGAACCTGGACCGCGTGCTGCAGGACCAGGGCCGCTGGATCGATGCCGAGGTCTACTGGCGCGACGCCCTGCGGGCCAAGCCCGATTTCCTGACCGGCTACGTGAGCCTGAGCCAGGTGTTGCGCCGCCAGCAACGCGCGGGCGAAGCGCTGGCCTGCCTGCGCCGCGCGCTGGAGATCGCGCCTGACAGCGTGGCGCTGAACTTCCAGGTGGGATCGGTGCTGAAGGACCTGGGCCGCTTCGACGAGGCTGAACAAAGCTGCCGCCGCGCGATCGATATCGATCCGACCTCGGCCGTCGGCTGGAACAACCTGGCCGAAGTCTTCAACGCCACGCAGCGCCTGGTCGAGGCCGAGCAGGGCTTCCGCAAGGCCATCGCGCTGGAGCCGGAACTCGCCCCGGCCCACGGCAACCTGGGCATCGTGCTGCAGAACCAGGGCCGGCTGCACGAGGCCGAAGACAGCATGCGCCGCGCGCTGGCGCTGAACCCAGCCGATGCGACCGCGCACGGCAACCTGCTGTTCGTGCTGAACTACCACCCGGATAAGACCGGCGATGAGGTCTTCGCCGAGTACCGCGCCTATGACGAGAATTTCTGCGTACAGCACCGTGCCGAGTGGCGGTCGCACGCCAATACGAAGGACCCGGCACGCGTGCTCCGGGTCGGCTACGTGTCGCCCGATTTCCGCAGCCATTCCTGCGCCAACTTCCTCGAACCGCTGCTGTCGCGGCACGACAAGCGCCAGGTGCGCATCTACGCCTATGCCGAGCTGCTGCGCGAGGACGCGGCCACGGCGCGCTACAAGTCGTATGTGGACCACTGGGTGCCCACCCGCGGCATGAGCGACGCCGCGCTGGCCGAACGCATCCGCGCCGACGGCATCGACATCCTGGTCGACCTGGCCGGCCACACCGGCGGCAACCGCCTGGGCGTGTTTGCGCGCAAGCCGGCACCGGTGTCCCTGAGTTGGATGGGCTACGGCTGCACCACCGGCCTCTCGGCGATCGACTATTTCCTCACCGACGAAGCCAGCGCGCCGCACGGCAGCGAGCGTTTTTTTGCCGAGCGGCCGTGGCGCCTGCCTGTCGGCTGGGCCTACCGGCCGGCCGGGGCCGCGCAGATGGGCGAGGTCAGCGCCTTGCCAGCGTTGCGCAACGGCTTCGTCACCTTCGGCACGCTCACGCGTGCCGTGCGGGTGAACCACCGCACCGTGCGCGTCTGGGCCGAGTTGCTCAAGCGGGTGGCCGATTCGCGCCTGGTGATCGACAGCCGCAGCTACCAGGACGCCGAGACGCAGGAAGAACTCGCCCAGCGCTTCGTGGCGCAGGGTATCGCCCGCGAACGCCTGCTGATCGGCTGCCACAGCCCGCCGTGGGACGTGCTGCGCGGCATCGACATCGGGCTGGATTGTTTCCCGCACAATTCCGGCACCACCTTGTTCGAGACCTTGTACATGGGCATTCCCTACGTGACGCTGGCCGATCGACCGAGCGTCGGCTGCCTCGGCAGTTCCATCCTGCAAGGCATCGGCCATCCGGAATGGATCGCGCAGACCGAGGAGGACTACATCGCCCGCGCCGCGGCCCTGGCCGGCGACACCGCGCGGCTGGCGCAGATCCGCGCCGGCCTGCGGCCCGCGATGCAGGCCAGCGCACTGATGGACGAGGCCGCCTTCACCCGGAACGTGGAAGACGCGTACCGGCAGATGTTCAACCAATGGTGTGGAGACAACCCATGAAAGCCGTGATCCTCGCCGGGGGCCTGGGCACCCGCATTTCCGAAGAGACGCATCTCAAACCCAAGCCGATGATCGAGATCGGCGGCAAGCCCATCCTCTGGCACATCCTCAAGATGTATTCGGCGCATGGCGTGAACGACTTCGTCATCTGCTGCGGCTACAAGGGCTACATCATCAAGGAGTACTTCGCCAACTACTTCCTGCACATGTCCGACGTCACCTTCGACATGGCCCACAACAAGATGGAAGTGCACCACAAGCACGCCGAGCCCTGGCGCGTGACCCTGGTGGACACCGGCGACGACACCATGACCGGCGGCCGCCTGCGCCGCGTGGCCGACTACGTGCAGGGCGAAGAGGCGTTCTGCTTCACCTACGGCGACGGCGTCTCCGACGTGGACATCGGCCGCGCCATCGCCTTCCATCGGCAACACGGCAAACTTGCCACAGTAACGGCCGTGCAGCCGCCCGGGCGTTACGGCGCGCTGCAGTTGCAGGGCGAGGTGGTGCAGGGTTTCACCGAGAAGCCGCGCGGCGACGGCGGTCTGATCAACGGCGGCTTCTTCGTGTTGTCGCCGGCCTGCCTCGAACGCATCGCCGGGGATGCCACCAGCTGGGAGTCGGAGCCTCTGTCCGGCCTGGCTGCCGATGGCCAATTGATGGCGTATGAACACACCGGCTTCTGGCAGCCGATGGACACGCTGCGCGAGAAGAACATGCTCGAAGAACTCTGGTTGTCCGGCAAGGCACCTTGGAAAGTCTGGTGATGGTTTTGCCTGACCAAGACTTCTGGCGCGGCAAACGCGTGCTGCTCACGGGCCATACCGGCTTCAAGGGCAGCTGGCTCGCGTTATGGCTGCATCGGCTGGGTGCGCAGGTCGTGGGCCTGTCGCTGCCCCCAGCCACCGCACCGAACCTGTTCGATCTGGCGCAGGTGGGCAATTCGATCGACCACGGCGTCTGCGACATCCGCGACGCCGCCGCGCTGAAGAAACAAGTCGAGGAGGCCCGGCCCGAGGTGGTGCTGCACCTTGCGGCCCAGGCCCTGGTGCGCGCGGGTTACCGCGAACCGGTCGACACTTTCGCCACGAACGTGATGGGCACGGCGCACCTGCTCGACGCGCTGCGCGGCTTGGACAGCGTGCGTTCGGTGGTGGTGGTGACCACCGACAAGGTCTACCGCAACAACGAGTGGACCTACCCGTACCGCGAGGACGACGCGCTCGGCGGCCACGACCCCTACAGCGCCAGCAAGGCCGCGGCGGAACTGGTCGTGGCGAGCTACCGCGCGTCTTTCCTGCAAGCGCAGGGCGTGGCCGTGGCGACGGCGCGCGCCGGCAACGTGATCGGCGGCGGCGATTGGGCCGAGGACCGGCTGGTCCCCGACGCGGTGCGCGCCTGGTTGGCCGGCCGGCCGTTGGAAATCCGCCGGCCCGAGGCGATCCGCCCCTGGCAGCACGTGCTCGAGCCGCTGGCCGCCTACCTGGTGCTGGCCGAAAGGCTGTGGCGCGCGCCGGAACTGGCCGGGGCCTACAACTTCGGCCCGGCCACGCACGAGGCGGCGACGGTGCGCACCGTGGTGCAGCAGGCGCAAACGGTTTTTCCGCAGGGCGAGGTCCTCTGGGGCGACGGCAGCCAAGGCCCGCACGAGGCCGGCTGGCTTGCGCTCGAAGTGGCCAAGGCCCGCACCGCGCTCGGCGTGGCGCCGCGCTGGAGCCTGACCACCTCGGTGCAGCGCACGCTGGATTGGTACCGTCGGCAGGGGGGCGGCGCGGATGCGCGTAGCCTGTGCCTGGCCGACATCGAAGCGTTTGAAAGTGCGGTGTCATGACCCGGTTCACCATCTCCGACACGCCGCGCATCGGTCTGAAGCTGATCGAACGCCATCCGCTCGGCGATGCGCGCGGCTTCCTTTCGCGCCTGTTCTGCGCCGAGGAGCTGTCCGCCGCCGGCTGGCGTGTGCCGATCGCCCAGATCAACCACACCTTCACGGCCGCCCGCGGCACGGTGCGTGGCCTGCATTACCAGTTGCCGCCGCATGCCGAGATGAAACTGGTGAGCTGCCTACGCGGCGCGGTGTGGGACGTCGCAGTGGACCTGCGCGCCGGCTCGCCCACCTACCTGCAATGGCACGCGGAAATCCTCTCGGCCGAGAACCACCGGGCCTTGCTGATTCCCGAAGGTTTCGCTCACGGCTTCCAGACGCAGAGCGACGATGTCGAAATGCTCTACTGCCATTCGAGTTTCTACGCCCCCGCGGCCGAGGCCGGGCTGAACCCGCAGGACCCGCGCGTGGCCGTGGCCTGGCCGCTGGCCGTGCAAGGCCTTTCGCCGCGCGACGCCGGCCATCCGATGATCGATGCCCAATTTGAAGGAGTACGGCTGTGAAGTGCCGCCATTGCAACACCGAGTTGACCCTGCCGTTCCTCGACCTGGGCAGCGCCCCGCCGAGCAACGCCTACCTGAGCGCCACCACGCTGAACGCGCCGGAAGCCTGGTACCCGTTGCGTGTGCTGGCCTGCAGCCATTGCTGGCTGGTGCAGACCGAGGACCACGCGGGCCGCGAGGCCCTGTTCACCGAGGACTACGCTTACTTCAGCTCGTTCTCGAGTTCCTGGCTCGCCCACGCCAAGGCCTATGTGGGCGACATGGTGCAGCGCTTCAAGCTGGGCGCGCAAAGCCATGTGGTCGAAGTGGCCGCCAACGACGGCTACCTGCTGCAATACGTCCAGCAGGCCGGCATTCCCTGCCTGGGTGTGGAGCCGACCGCCAGCACCGCCGCCGCCGCGCGCGAAAAGGGCTTGGCCATCGACGAGCGCTTCTTCGGCGTGGCGCTTGGCCGGGAACTCGCAGCGGCCGGCCAGAGCGCCGACCTCACCGCCGCCAACAACGTGCTGGCGCATGTGCCCGACATCAACGACTTCGTCGGCGGCTTCACCGCATTGCTCAAGCCGCAGGGTGTGGCCACCTTCGAGTTTCCGCACCTGATGCGCATGGTGCAGTCCTGCCAGTTCGACACGGCCTACCACGAGCACTACTCCTACCTGTCGCTCACCGCGGTGCAGCGTATCTTCGAGGCGAATGGGCTGAAAGTGTTCGACGTGCAGGAGCTTTCCACCCACGGCGGCAGCCTGCGCGTCTTCGCCCAGCGTGCCGACACGGGCGGTCAGGCCGTCACCCCGGCCGTGCAGCAGGTGCTGGCGGCGGAAGTCGCCGCCGGCATGTTGACGACGAATTTTTACAGCCAATTCGACCTGCAGCCCAAGCGGATCGCGCGTGAGCTGCTCTCTTTTTTGATAAAAATGGCCGAAGAAGATGGTCGTGTCGCCGCCTACGGGGCCGCGGCCAAGGGCAACACGCTGTGCAACTTCGCCGGCGTGCGCCCGCACCTGCTGCCGTACGTGGTCGACAGGAACCCGGCCAAGCAGGGCAAGTTCATGCCGGGCAGCCGCATTCCCATCGTCGACGAGGCCCATCTGCGCGCGCACCGGCCCAGCCACGTGCTGATCCTGCCTTGGAACCTGAAGGACGAGGTCATGGCGCAGCTGGACTACATCCGCGAATGGGGCGGCCGTTTCGTCACTGCCGTGCCCCGGCTGGAGATCCTGCCTTGAAGGTGCTCGTCACCGGCGCCAGCGGCTACCTCGGGCGGCACGTGCTGCAGCGCCTGCGGCTGCGCGGCGCCGAGGTGGCGGTGCTCGGCCGCCGCCTGCCGGAAGGTTTCGAGGACCTGGAACTGGTGCAGGCCGACCTGCTGGCGACGCAAGATTTCGCCCCGCTGCTGAAGGAGGCCGGGGCTTCCCACCTGCTGCACCTGGCCTGGTACGCCGAATACGGCAAATACTGGGCATCGCCGCTGAACCTGCGCTGGGTGGACGCCACGCTGCGCCTGCTGCAGGCCTTCGGCGAGACCGGCGGCAAACATGCCTTCGCGGCCGGCACCTGTGCCGAGTACGACTGGTCTTACGGCTACCTGCGCGAGGAAAACACCCCGTTGCTGCCACAGGGCCTGTACGGCACGGCCAAGGACGCCGCGCGCCGGCTGGCCACCGCGCTGTGCGCCGCGCAGGGCGTGTCGCTGGCCTGGGGCCATGTGTTCTACCCGTTCGGCCCCGGCGAGGCGCCAAAGCGCATGCTGCCGTCGCTGATCGAGGTGTTCCGCGGCCGAGCACCGGCTTTCGGCGTCAATACCAGCGCCTTCCGCGGCATGTTGCCCGTCCCCGACGCCGCCGAGGCCTTCGTCCATCTGCTGGCCGAAGGCTCGAATGGCGTCAGTGGCCGCTTCAACATCTGTTCGGGCCAGCCCGCGTCCATCGAAGACGTGGTGCGCACCCTGGCCCGCCTGTGCGATGCCGACCCGAATCCCGTGCTGGCCCTGGCCTCCGCCCGCGCGGGCGACCCGCCCATGCTGGTCGGCGACAACACCCGGCTGCTGGCCACGGGTTGGCGGCCCACGCAGACGCTGGCCCAGGGGCTGGCCGCCCAGGTCGCCGCACAGCCTTGAAGAGCCAACCCCGAACACCCCAACATTTCAACCGAGGAGCATTCCATGACCCCCCAGGAACAATTCGCCGCCGAACGCCAGGAACGCCTGGCCGCCTATGCCCAGGACACCGAGTTCAAGGACCTGTCGCGCCAGTGGCTGCAGCAGTCGATGCACAAGAAATACGTCTACAACTACGACTGGCTCGGCCGGCCCATCATCCAGTACCCGCAGGACATGGTCGCGATCCAGGAACTGGTGTGGACGGTGCGGCCCGACCTCATCATCGAAACCGGCATCGCCCACGGCGGCTCGCTGATCCTCAGCGCCTCGATGCTGGCCATGCTGGACATGTGCGACGCCATCGAGGCCGGCACCACGATCGATCCGCGCCAGTCCAGCCGCAAGGTGATCGGCATCGACATCGACATCCGCGAACACAACCGCGCGGCCATCGAGGCCCATCCCATGGCCAGCCGCATCCAGATGTTCCAGGGCTCGTCCATCGGCGCGGAGGTGGTGAAACAGGTGCATGACGCCGCCAAGGGCTACCAGAAAGTGATGGTGTTCCTGGATTCCATGCACACCCACGACCATGTGCTCGGCGAACTCGACGCCTACGCGCCGCTGGTCAGCAAGGGCAGCTACTGCGTGGTGTTCGACACCTTCGTCGACGACATGCCGCCGAAGTTTTTCGCCGACCGGCCCTGGGACGTGGGCAACAACCCGAAGACGGCCACACGCCAATGGCTGAAGTCGCATCCGGACTTCAAGGTCGATCCGGCGATGGAGTCGCGCCTGATGGTGACGGTGGCGCCCGAAGGCTTTCTGAAGCGCGACTGATCCGGGCGGGGCTCGGGCCCCGCTCCAAAAGAAAAAGGTCGCCGAGGCGACCTTTTTGCGTTGAATCGGGAGATTCTTACTGCTGGAGCAGCGACAGCACACCCTGCGGCAGCTTGTTGGCTTGGGCCACCATGGCGGTGCCGGCCTGCTGCAGGATCTGCGTGCGCGACAGGTTGGCGGTTTCCTTCGCGAAGTCGGCGTCCACGATGCGCCCGCGCGAGGCCGCGAGATTTTCCACCTGGATGTCGATGTTAGACACCGAACTCTCGAAGCGGCTCTGCAGGGCGCCCAGGTCGGCACGGGCGTTGTTGACCTGGTCGAGCGCGCTGTCGATCTTCTTCAGGGCGACCCAGGCGGAAGCCTGGGTGTCCACCGTCAGGGTATCGATGCCGAGCGCGTCGGTGGTGGTGTTGGTGGCGTCCACCGTGGTGCCGAAGGTGCCGGTACCGATGGCGGCGGGCGCGTAACCGAAGTTGGTGGCGGTGAAGCCGCTCAACGTCATGGGCTGGGCGTCGCCGGCGGAGGTCAGCTTGGCCGATTGCAGGTCGATGGTGTAGCTGCCGTCGGCGGCGGGCGAGAGGAAGGCCGTGACGCCGGTGTCGGCCGAGCGGCGGTTGATCGCCTCCATCATCTGGCCCATGCGCTCCGTGCCGGAACTCGCCTCCTTGATGGGGCCGAGATCCCACGAAGTGGTGCCGTCGCTGATCTGCAGGGCCGAGTTGGCGGTGATGGCCGCCAGATCGGTCACGGTGGCGGCGGAAATGCCGGTGGCATGGTCGTAGGCATAGGCGATGTTGGCCAGACCGGACGCGGTGGTGTTCACCAGCGCACCCACGGTGATGTTGTCGCCGGAATTGGCACCAACCTGAAACACCGCGCCGGCAAAGGTGCCGTCGAGGATCTTCTGGCCGTTGAAGGTGGTCTGCTTGGCCACACGGTCGACTTCGTCCGAGAGCTGCTTGACTTCGGCCTGCAGCGCCTTGCGGTCGGCCGCGCTGTTGGTGGCATTGCCGGCCTGCACGGCCAGTTCACGCATGCGCTGCAGCATGTCGCCGACCTTGCCGAGCGAGCCTTCCGCCGTCTGCGCCAGGGAGATGCCGTCGTTGGAGTTGCGCGCACCCACGGTCAGCCCGCGCACCTGGGTGTTCATGCGTTCGGAAATCGCCAGACCGGCGGCGTCGTCCTTGGCGCTGTTGACACGCAGGCCGGAGGACAGGCGCTGCATCGATGTCGAAAGCGACATCTGCGAGGTATTCAGGTTCCGCTGGGCATTCAGCGAATTGATGTTGGTGTTGATGGTAGAGGCCATGGTGGAGCTCCTAGGTAACTTGATGAATCTGGACCGGCGTTGCCACCGGCGGCGATGTCAGCACCCGAGCTGACGTGCATACCGTGAGGTGTGAAGGAATTATTGGGAAGACCGCTGTTTCCCATAGGCCGGATAAGCGTCGCAAACCAGGGCCTTTTCTTTTTTTGTTTGGCGCCGGGCCTCAAGTTTTCCGCCAGGGGCCCGAAAACCTAACCAACAGGGCCTGTTGAGGGCTTGTAGGCCGGCAAAGTGGCAGGGGTGAAAAGCTTCGGAAACGGGCGTTTTGTCCTGCAACCACCGGTCAGGGCGGCTGGTGTCATGCCAGCGTTGTGATCGGCGTTTTGCCAGTTTTTTTAAGCTATCAAGGAGTTTTCACCATGGCTTCCACCATCAACACCAACATCAATTCGCTGACCGCGCAGCGCAACCTGGGCATGTCGCAAGGCTCGCTGGCCACTTCCATGCAACGCCTGTCTTCCGGCCTGCGTGTGAACAGCGCCAAGGACGATGCCGCCGGCCTGGCGATTTCCGAACGCATGAACACCCAGGTGCGCGGCCTGACGGTCGGCGCCCGCAACGCCAACGACGGCATCTCCCTGGCGCAGACGGCGGAAGGCTCGCTCGGCAAGGTCGGCGACATGCTGCAGCGCATGCGTGAACTGGCTGTCCAGTCCGGCAACTCGACCAACAGCGCGGCCGACCGCAAGGCGCTGCAGGCCGAAGTCAAGCAGCTCGCCGACGAAGTGGACCGCGTGGCCAAGCAGACCAGCTTCAACGGCCAGAAGATCCTTGACGGCAGCTTCTCCGGCGCGGTGTTCCAGGTCGGCGCCAACGCCGGTGACAACATCACCGTGGGCGCGTTGACCGACAGCACGGCCAAGGGCTTGGCCAATGTGTCATACGCCTACGACAAGACCACCGGTATCGCGGCCTCCAGCGTGACCGACCTGTCCGCCATCACCAGCACCTCGGCGCTGCAGATCACGGTGGCTGCCAACGGCGCCACGACGAGTTACGACCTTGGCGCCATCAAGGAAGCCAGCTCCGGCACGGAGCGCATGGGCCAGATGGTCGAAGCGATCAACCGCAAGTCGGCCGACACCGGTCTCACGGCTTTCCTGACGGCGGCGGATGACGGCACCTACACCATCGACATGATGTCGTCCAAGCTGGATTCCGCCGGCAACGCGGCGGTCGTCACGCTCGGCAGTGGCTTCACCACCGGCAACTCCGGCCGTGCGGGTGCGGCGCTGGCTTCGACCATCGATGCCACCAACACCACCACCGACGCGCTCGGCATCGACACCCTGACCGTCGACACCCAGGCCAGCTCGTGGGTGGCACTGAAGAAGATCGACTCGGCCATCGACCAGGTCAACTCGGCCCGTGCCGACCTGGGTGCGCTGCAAAGCCGCTTTGAGAACTCGGCGGCCAACATCGACATCCAGGTGGAGAATCTGTCCGCGTCCCGCGGCCGCATCGTGGATGCCGACTTCGCCAAGGAAACCGCCAACCTGTCGCGTACCCAGATCCTGCAGCAGGCCGGTACCGCCATGGTGGCCCAGGCGAACAAGCTGCCGCAGGGCGTGTTGTCCCTGCTGCAGTAAGCAGGGGCCAGGCGCCGCCGTCAAGGGTGGCGATGGAAGCGGGGCGGGGAAAGGTACGGCCTTTCTCCGCCGTTTGACTTTCAGGAATCGCGTGAGAATGTGCTGAACAGGGGCTGGCCCCGAGGAGGTTCAAATGGCTATTTCATCCATCGGCATTGGTAGCGGACTCGACGTCAACAGCATCATCTCGAAGCTGACCGACGTTGAAAAGCAGCCTCTGACCACGCTCAAGGCGGACGCGGCCACCATTCAGGCCAAGGTCTCGGCCTATGGGCAGGTGAAATCGCTGATCTCCACCTTTTCCGACGCGGCCGCCAAGCTCACCCGCGACAGTGCCTGGAACGGCCTGACCATCGCCTCCACCAACACCTCGGCCGTCAACGCCACGGTCACCGGCATCGCCAGCGCCTCCACGCTCAGCGTGGGTGTGCAGAAGCTGGCGCAGGCGCAGTCCACGGCCTCGGCTGTGGTGCCCACCGGCACGGACCTCGGCGGCACGCTGACCATCCAGCTCGGTACCTGGAATTCGGGCCTGACCGGGTTCACGCCAGGCCTGAGTTCCGCGGTGTCGATCACCATGACGCCCGGCACGACCTCGCTGGCCGCGGTGGCCAGCCGGATCAACGATGCGAACGCGGGCGTCACGGCCACGGTGATCAAGGACGCTTCCGGCGAACGCCTGATGATCCGCTCCAAGGATACGGGCGAGGCGGCGGGCTTCCAGATCAAGGCCGGCAGCGACGCCAGCACGGGGCTGGCGCAACTCGCCTTCGATCCGGGCACCACGGCCACCACGACGACGCGCTCGCAGGCCGGGCAGAACGCCCAGGCCACCATCAACGGCGTCAGCGTGTCTTCCCCCACCAACAGCCTGACCGATACGATTCCCGGGCTGACGATCCAGCTGTCGCAGGTCACGACCTCGGATGCCCTCATCACCGCCAGCACCGACACGGCGACGATGAAGAAGAACATCCAGGACTTCGTCGACGCGTACAACGCGGTCAGCAAGTTTCTCGGCGACGCCACCAAGTACGATTCCGAAACCAAGAGCGCCGGCCTGCTGCAGGGCGACGCCACTGCGCTGGGCCTGCAGAACCAGCTGCGTGCCATGCTCGGCTCGACGACTTCGGGCGGCACCTACAAATACTTGTCCGACCTCGGCATCAGCATCCAGCGCGGCGGTGGTCTGCAGGTGGACAGCGCCAAGCTCGACACGGCGCTGAAGACACCCGAGAACGTCAAGGCGCTGTTCGCCTCCGACACGGGCACGCTGCAAACCTCCGGTGTCGCGGTGAAGCTCAAGTCCTTCATGACCGGCCTGCTCGCGCTCGATGGCACGCTCAACACCAAGACCGATTCGTTCGACGCGGCCACCAAGCGCAATACGGCCGAGCAGGACAAGGTGAATGCCCGCGCGGCGCTGGTCGAAAAAAGGCTCAAGGCGCAGTACACGGCGCTCGACACGCAGATGGCCAGCCTGACCGCGCTCAGCACCTATGTGAACCAGCAGGTCACCACCTGGAACAACACGAAGAGTTGAAGGAAATGGCGGCGCGCGGGCGCTGGGACGAACAGATAAAAAGAGCCGGCTTTCGCTCTCACAAAGGCCTTGAGTTCACGGGGCATCTGCCGATAATTCAAATACCAAGTACAACCAATGGAACCCGCCATGTTCACCCCAGTCAGCACACGGTCTGCATCGGCCTACAAAAGGGTCGGTGTTGAAACCAGCATCGACGGCGCCAGCCCGCACCAGTTGATCTGCCTGCTGTTCGACGCGTTGCTGCTGTCGCTGGCCAAGGCCCGCGGCGCGCTGGAGCGCAACGACATGGAGCTCAAGGGCAAGGAAATCAGCCGGGCCGTGCGCATCCTGGAAGAAGGCCTGAAGGACGGGCTGAACAAGGAGCAGGGCGGCGAACTCGCGGTGAACCTGCTGGGCGTCTACAACTACAGCATCTCGCGCTTGACCATGGCCAATGTGAAGAACGACGCAGCGCTGATCGGCGAAGTCAGCGAACTGATCAAGACCGTTTTCGAGGCTTGGAAGAGCATCGCAACCCCTGTCGCCCATGCTTGAACCCACCCATCGCCGGACTCAGAATATGTCGCAAATCCTGATCGACTACTACAAAGCCATCGAAGACAGCAGCCACAAGATGCTGGAAGCCGCCAAGGTCGAAGACTGGGATGGCGTGGTGCGCTACGAAGGCGCCTGCGCAGTGCTGATCGAACAGCTGCGCCACAAGGCGCGTGCCGAGAAGCTCTCACCCGAGCATCGGTCCGAAAAAACCCGCATCATGCAGCGCATCCTGCGCAACGACGCCCAGATCCGCTGCCTGGCCGAGCCCTGGCTCGAGCAGTTCGACAGCCAGTTCGCCGGCCAGCCGCAGCTGCTGCACTGAACGAAAAAGGCCCTCGCAACGAGGGCCTTTTCAATTGTGGGACGTGATTGTCGAGGCGGAATCCAAGCCCTCACACCTGCATGTTCATGATGTCGCTGTACGCCTGCACCATGCGGTTGCGCACGTGCATCGTCGCCTGGAAGCCGATCTGCGCCTTCTGGATCGCCACCATGGTCTCTTCCAGGCTCACGCTCGGGTTCTCCATCTGCACCTCGCGCTGCAGGTCCGTCGCCTGGTTCTGCGCCGCGCTCACGGAACTCAGCGCGCCTTTCAGCGCCGTCGAAAACCCGGCCTGCTCGACAGCTTCCGCCTTGGGCTCGGCCTTGGCTTTGAGCGCGGCGCCGATCTTGGCGGCGTAAGGGTTGGTGATCGGGCTGGAAACGGGTGACAAGCGGAGATCCATGACGGTTCATCCCTGGGAAAAGCGATGGGTGAATGCTAAAGGCGCGCATGGGGCCCGATATGGGGAAATGATGGCCAAAGCCAGGGCTTATCGACCCGACGCTTTGGCCCCATCCACGAATAATCGACCTCATTCTTGGACCGCCAACCGACCTGGAATGCATGATGTCCTCAGCCGTCGCCGAAATACCCGCTAGTTCCCCGCTCGTCCAGAAGCTGTCCAGCCTGGACCGCGCCCAGCGCCTGCGCCTCGGGCTGGGCGTTGCCATTCTGGTGGTGGCCGGCATCGTGGCACTGGTGCTGAGCCGGCAGACCGAATACCGCGTGTTGTACGCCAACCTGACCGAGAAGGACGGCGGCGCCGTCATCGCCCAGCTGTCGCAAATGAACGTGCCCTACAAGTACACCGAGGGCGGCGGCGCCTTGCTCGTGCCCGCCGACCGCGTCTACGACGTGCGCCTGCGTCTGGCCTCGCTCGGGCTGCCCAAGGGTTCCGTCACCGGTTTCGAGCTGATGGAGTCGAACCGCTTCGGCATGACGCAATTCCAGGAGCGTCTGACCTTCCAGCGCGGCCTGGAGGGTGAGCTGACGCGTTCGATCCAGGCCCTGTCCTCGGTGTCGAGTGCGCGTGTGCACCTGGCCTTGCCAAACCAGAACGGCTTTTTCCGCGAGCAGCAGAAGCCGTCTGCCTCGGTGCTGGTGAGTCTGCACGGCGGCCAGACGCTCGACCGTACCCAGCTCGCGGGCATCATCCACCTGGTGGCCTCCAGCGTGCCCGAGATGAGCCCCTCGGCCGTGACCGTGCTCGACGACACCGGCAAGCTGCTGTCCCAGTTGCCCGACGGCGCGGGCGGGGCCGGCGCCGGTGGCGTGGATGCGGAGCAGCTCCAGTATGCGCAGCGGCTCGAGCAGCAGTACACGCAACGCATCGTGGACATGCTGGCGCCGATCGTCGGCCGGCAGAACGTCAAGGCCCAGGTCACGGCGGAAATCGATTTTTCCCAGACCGAATCGACTTCGGAGCAGCACCGGCCCAATCTGGCCAACGACGCCAGTGCGGTGCGCAGCCAGCAGATCGTCGAGACCACCAACGGATCGGGCAACGCCGGCCCGTCCGGCATTCCCGGCGCCACCTCGAACCAGCCGCCTGTGGCCTCGACGGCACCGGTCAACGGCACGCCGCAGGCGCTGCAGGCCGCCGGTGGCGCCAGCGCAGCCGCAGCCGCGGCCGGCGTGAAGCGCGAATCGGTGACCAACTACGAGGTCGACAAGACCGTGCGCGTGGTGCGCGGCGGTTCCGGCGCAATCAAACGCCTGAGCGCGGCGGTGGTGGTGAACCACCAGACGATCGTGGACGACAAGGGCAAGCCGATCACCAAGGCGCTGACCGACCAGCAGATCGAACAGATGACCGCCCTGGTGCGCGAATCCATCGGCTTCAACAAGGAACGCGGCGATTCGGTGAACCTGATGAACACGCCCTTCATGGTGGAAGCGGCCGTGGTCGACGACACGCCGTTGTGGAAGCAACCGCAAACCCTGGAGATGGCGCGCAGCCTGGCCTGGCCCGTCGGCACCGTGCTGTTGGCCCTGCTGGTCTTGTTCGGCCTGATCCGGCCCGGCTTCAAGGCCATGAACGCGCCGAAGGTGGTGCCGGTCGAGCCTGGGGCCGACGGTGCCGGCGGCGCAGGCGGCCAACTCGACGCGCTGGTGGCCGACGACGCGCAGCGGCCGGCCCTTACCGGGCCGGACGGCGTCGAAACCCTGGCGCCGACGGAGCACCAGGTGCGCCTCGACGACGCGCGCGCGCTGGCCCGCAGCAATCCGGTGGCGGTGGCCAACATTGTCAAAAACTGGATCAACGGCGAAGATGCGGCTTGACCGCAGGTCATTCACCGCATCACAAGCAACCTGGATAAGCCACCATGGATGAACAAGGTTTGACCGACGCCGCCATTTTTCTGATGTCGCTTGGTGAGGAGGAAGCCGCCGAGGTGTTCAAACACCTGTCGCCCAAGGAGGTGCAGCGGTTGGGAGAAACCATCGCCAAGACGCGTGCCGTGACGCGCGACAAGGTCGACGCGGTGCTGGTGAAGTTCACCAATGCGGCGGCCGCGCAGAGCCTGCTGGTCTCGGACACCAGCAACTACGTGAAGGCCGTGTTGCGCCGTGCGCTCGGCGACGACAAGGCCTCGCTGCTGATCGACCGCATCCTGCAGGGCGGCGACGTGTCGGGCATCGAAAGCCTGAAGTGGATGGACCCGCTGTCGGTGGCCGAGCTGCTGCGCAACGAGCATCCGCAGATCGTGGCCGCGATCCTGGTGCATCTGGACTTCGAGCAGGCCGCCGGTGTGCTCAAGCAGCTCACCGAGCGCCAGCGCAACGAAGTGCTGCTGCGCGTGGCCACACTCGAAGGCATTCAGCCGACCGCGCTGAAGGACCTCAACGAGGTGCTGTTCAAGGTGCTGGCCGGCGGCGACAAGATCCGCAAGACCTCGCTGGGCGGCGTCAAGGCGGCGGCCGAGATCATCAACCTGCTGGGCGCCAACATCGAGGGCACGGTGATCGAGTCGATCAAGGGCTTCGATCCCGACCTGGCGCAGAAGATCATGGACAAGATGTTCGTGTTCGACGACGTGAACAAGCTCGACGACAAGTCGATCCAGATGGTGCTCAAGGAAGTGGCGTCCGACACGCTGATCGTCGCGCTCAAGGGTGCTTCGCCGGAGCTCAAGGAGAAGATCCTCAACAACATGTCCAGCCGCGCGGCCGAAACTCTGCGCGAAGATCTGGAATCGCGCGGCCCGATGCGGCTGTCCGAAGTCGAGGCCCAGCAGAAGGAAGTGCTCAAGGTGGTGCGTCGCCTGGCCGACGAAGGCCAGATCGTGATCGGAGGCGGCGGCGATGACAGTTTCGTCTAACCCGCGCAACTTCGCCCGGTTCATCCCGAGCGAAGAAGTGGGCACGGTCTCGCAGTGGCAGTTCGGTCTGGTGGGCGATCCCCTGCGGGCCGCGTCGGTGCCGGAGTTGACCGCCGACATCGAGCCCGAACCCGAGGAGCCGGTCGAAGCACGCCTAGCCCGCGCCTGGGACGAGGGTTACGCCGCGGGTTTCGCCCAGGGCGAGGCCCAGGCCACCGAGGAAGGCAACCGACGGCTCGACGATTTCGTGCAGAACCAAGGGGTGGAAGCCGCCAGGCATCTCGCGGCGTTGGCGATCGGGCTCGACGGTCGCCTCCGGCAGGCCGAACAGGACATCGCCCGCCAGGTCCTGCGCCTGGCCTGCGACCTGGCGCGCCAGGTGGTGCGGCGCGAACTGGCGTCCGATCCGGAAGCGGTGCTGCCTGTGGTGCGCGAAGCCCTGGGCATGCTGGTGATGGACGGCAAGCCCGCCGTCGTTAAGCTGCATGCGGAAGACCTCGCCCTGCTGCAGGCGCCGTTGCGCGATGAGTTTCCCTCGCCTGCCCTGCATTGGGTGGCGGATGCGGCCGTGGCGCGCGGCGACTGCCTGGTCGAGTCGGGCGGCAGCGTGATCGACGGCCGCATTGCGCGCCGCTGGGAGCGCGCCGTGGCCAAGCTCGGGTTGGACGACGCCTGGGCGCCCGGGGAGGAAGAAGCCCCATGAACGCCGACACCATCGACCGGCCGGAGCCAGCGGCCGAGACCGAGTGGACGCGTTTCATGGACGATGCGCTGCAGCGCACCGCCGCGGGCACGCCGCTCGAGGTGCGCGGTACGCTGACGCGGCTCGCCGGCCTGGTGCTGGAGGCCGCGGGCATCCGGGCGCCGGTCGGCTCCCAGTGCAAGGTGGCGATGGCCGGACAGGCGCCGGTGCTGGTTGAAGTGGTGGGTTTCTCGAACGACCGCGCCTACCTGATGCCGGCCGGCGACGTGCACGGCCTGGTCAGCGGCGCCAGCGTGACGCCCGCTGCCCCCTACGTGCCGGTGCCGCGTCTGGGCGATCCACCGCGGGATGCGGGCGACGCGCGCGTGGGCGTGCTGCGCCTGCCGCTGGGCGACGGTCTGCTCGGCCGCATCGTCGATGCACAGGGCATCCCGATGGACCATGGCGGACCGATCACCGACGTGGTGGCCGAGCCGCTGGACCGTCAGCCGATCAATGCCATGGACCGATCGCCGGTGCGCGAGCCGCTGGACACCGGCGTGCGCGCCATCAACGGCATGTTGACCGTGGGCCGGGGCCAGCGCATCGGCCTGTTCGCGGGTTCGGGCGTGGGCAAGAGCGTGCTGCTCGGCATGATGGCACGCTACACCCGGGCCGACGTGGTGGTGGTCGGCCTGATCGGCGAGCGGGGCCGCGAAGTCAAGGAATTCGTGGAAGACATCCTCGGCGAGGATGGCCGTGCACGCTCCGTGGTGGTGGCCGCGCCGGCCGATGCACCGCCGCTGCTGCGGCTGCAGGGGGCGGCCTATGCGACCGCGGTGGCCGAGCATTTCCGCGACAATGGCCAGCATGTGCTGCTGCTCATGGATTCGCTCACGCGCTACGCCATGGCGCAGCGCGAGATTGCGCTGGCCATCGGCGAGCCGCCGGCCACCAAGGGCTATCCGCCATCGTGCTTTGCCAAGCTGCCGCAACTGGTGGAGCGCAGCGGCAACGGCCTGAACGGCGTGGGTTCGATCACCGCGTTTTACACCGTGCTGTCCGAGGGCGACGACCAGCAGGACCCTATCGCCGATGCGGCGCGGGCCATCCTCGATGGCCACATCGTGCTGTCGCGCGCGCTGGCCGAGGCCGGGCATTTTCCGGCGATCGACATCGAGCAGTCGGCCTCGCGCGTGATGCACAACGTGGTGTCGCCCGAGCATTTCGAGGTGGCGCGGCGCTTCCGGGCCATCAACTCGCGCTACCAGAAAGGCCGCGACCTGATCCAGATCGGCGCCTATGCCATGGGGGCCGACCCAGCGCTGGACGAAGCCATCCGCCTCAACGACGGCATGACCGCGTTCCTGCAGCAGGGCATGTTCGATGCCGCGCCGCTGGACGACAGCCTGCGTGCGATGACGCGCGTCATCTCCAAGGCGGCGGGGGCAAGATGAACCGGATTGATCCCTCACACGGATACGGGGCGATGCCATGTCCCTTCTGAGAACCCTGGGCGTTGCGATCGACGTGGCCAGCCGCAAGCGGGACGCGGCCAGCCAGGCGTTGGGCCAGGCGCAGCAACGCCAGATCGCCGCGCAGAACCAGTTGACCCAGCTGGAGACCTATGCCAACGAGACCGAGGCCCGCTGGGCTTCGCAGGCCCAGGTCTGCGCGCTGCCCGAGTTGATGCGCCACCACTACCAGTTCATGGAGCGGCTGAACCAGGCGGTGCAGATGCAGAAGCAGATCCTGGCCGAACAAACGCATTGGGTCGAGGTGGCGCGCAAAGGGTTGCTCGATGCCGACATCCGGGTGGCCACGCTGCGGCAGGTGTTGACCAACAAGCAGAAGGAAGCCGATCGGCTGCACAACCGCAGGGAGCAGAAGCAGATGGACGAGTTCGCGGCGCTGCGTTTCGGCAAATCGATCGATAGGCAATTCGGGGAGGGCATTTAAATGAGCGTCGAGCGCAGTCAGGCACCATCGTTGTTGAAGGCGGGTGAGCCGCAGCCGAACAGGAACAGAAGTCCGAGCGACGCGGAGAAGCCGCCAGGCGCCTTTGCAGCGGTAATGCGGGCCGAGGCCGCGCCGCGCGCGCCGGAGAAACCGAAGGCGCCAGAGGCGCAGCGGCCGGCGCAAGCCCGGCGCGCCGAAGGCGAAAGGACTGAGAAGTCTGAAAAGTCCGAAAAAGTGGCCGAATCGGCGAACGAGGACCAAGACGAGGACGATGCCGCTTCGAGTGACCAGGACGCGGCAGCCAGCGCGCAGGCCGCCGCGGCAGCGCTGGCGCTGGCCACTGCGGGACTGCTCGGGCCGGCTGCGGCCAAGGTCGTGGCGGCGGTGAAGACAGCCGCCGACGGCAAGGCCGTGGCCGGTGTGGATGGCGCCGCCGATGGACAGACAGCCGGTGCCGATGCTTGGTTGGCCGACGGTACGGGTCGTGCCCCGGCTGCGGGCCCCGCCGCGGATGCCGCGCGCGCGGCGCTCGCCGATGGCCAGTCTGGTGTGGCCAAGCTGGCGAGTTACGCATCGGTGCTGGAACAACTGCAAAGCCGGCTCGCCAAAGGTGAGAAGGGCGATGTGTCGGGCGCCGACAGGGCTCTGCCCGGCACCGGCGCCGATCCGGGCGCCGCTGCCGCCAAGGCCGCATCCGGCGTGGCGTTGCAGAACACACGCACGGACAAGCTCATGAATGCGCTGCAGGCCGGGTCAGGCATGGGCCAGGCCGTCGGTTCGGAAACGACCAAGCTGGCCAGCCTCTCCTTGGAAGCCGGCGAGGCGCTGAAGGCGATCGACCGGTTCCGCGGCGAAGCGCCGCGTGACAGCGCCGGCACCACCCCCGACGGCGCGCCGGGCCAGCAGAGCTTCACCTCCACGGTGCAGTTCGACGGCACGACGGGCCCGGCGACGACGGTGTCCGGCCCGGCGGCGGGCGATGCCGTGGCCGACCAGGTGAGCCAATGGGTGTCGCAAGGCATCCACAGCGCCGAGCTCACCCTGGACGGGGCCAATGCCGAACGCGTCGAGGTCAAGATTTCCATGTCCGGCAACGAGGCGCACGTGGAGTTCCGCTCGGACCAGCCGGCCACGCGCGAAATGCTGGCGGGCACGGCATCGCAGCTGAGGGATCTGCTCAGCGGCCAGGGCGTGGTGCTGTCGGGTGTGACGGTGGGGCATGCCGGCGCCGATCTTGCAGGTGGCCAGCAGCAGCAAAGCCGCCCCCGCGGGGAACGTGGCCCCGCGCGCGAAGCTTCCCTGGCGCCGCAGGCCGTGTCGGCGGCACGCCCCGCCGCGGCCTCGTCGCCGGCCGGCGCGCTCGATCTCTTCGTTTGAGTCGGCGACCTGGCCTCCGGGGCCGGATCAAAGCTCTTCGATTGCTGCGGTTTTGCCCCGTTAATCTGGCTATTATCAAAACAGCCCGGTTCGATAATGAACTGTCCGCTCGAGTCGGGCAACGCGCCGCTGCCATGCCGCGCGTCCCCTCAAGCCATCTCCGGAGGAAGTCAACGTGTCTGCAACCGATGCCGTGCCCGCGCCCAAGCCCAAGGGCAAGAAAATGCTCGTGATCATCATTGCGGTCGTGCTGTTGCTGGTGGCTGCCGGCGGCGGCTGGTTCGTCTTCGGCCGCAAGGCGGCGTCGGAAGACGGCGAGGATGCGCCGGTCGAGCACGTGGCCGAGAAACACAATGCCCCGCCGGTCTACCTGCCGATGGAAAACATGGTCGTCAACCTGGCCGATCCAGGCGGCGAGAAGTTCGCGCAGATCGGCATCACCATCGAGACCACCGACCAGAAGACTTCGGACGCCGTCAAGGGTTACCTGCCCAACATCCGCAGCAGCGTGCTGATGCTGATCTCGCAGCGCACCTCCGAGGAACTGCTCAGCAAGGACGGCAAGGAAAAACTCGCGCGCGACGTGCTGCGCGAGGTTTCGCGGCCCCTGGGCTACACCGTCGAAGACGATGACGCCGTGGATGAGGCACCCAAGAAGAAGAGCGAAAAGCCGGCGCGCAAGAAGGCGCGTGCTGCGCCCAACCCGGTGACGGGCATCCTGTTCTCGAGTTTCATCATCCAGTGATGACTGCCATGGAGTCGCCGCATGAGTGAATCATTCCTGTCGCAAGAAGAGGTCGATGCCCTGCTGGAGGGCGTCACCGGCGAGAGCCAGAAGGACGCGGAAGAGGTCTTCGAGTCCGGCGAGATCCGCAACTACGACATCTCCAGCCAGGAGCGCATCGTCCGTGGCCGCATGCCGACGATGGAGGTGGTCAACGAGCGTTTCGCGCGCAATTTCCGTATCGGCCTGTTCAACTTCATCCGCCGCAGCCCCGAGATTTCCGTTGGCACCGTGGCCGTGCAGCGCTACAGCGCCTTCCTGCGCGAACTGGCCGTGCCCACCAACTTCAACATCATGGCGATCCGCCCGCTGCGCGGCAGCGGCCTGGTGGTGTGCGAGCCGGCGCTGGTGTTCGGCGTGATCGACACCCTGTACGGCGGTGCGGGCAAATTCCCGACCCGCATCGAGGGCCGCGAGTTCTCGCTGACCGAACAGCGCGTGATCGACCGGCTGGTCGGGGTGATCTGCGAGGAATACAAGAAAGCCTGGCACGGCATCTATCCGCTGGAGCTCGACTACCAGCGCTCAGAAATGCAGCCGCAGTTCGCCAACATCGCCACGCCGAGCGAAATCGTGGTCTCGACCTCCTTCCAGCTCGAGATCGGCGACATTGCCGGCGCGATCCACATCTGCATGCCGTATTCGACGCTGGAGCCGATCCGCGACGTGCTGTATTCGGCCACGCAAGGGGATTCGGTCGAGGTCGACCGCCGCTGGGTCACGGTGCTGAGCCGCGAGATCCAGTCCGCCGAGGTCACGCTGGTGGCTGAACTGGCGCAGGCCAATGCCACCGTCGAACAATTGCTGGCGATGAAGCCGGGCGATTTCATCGAACTCGAGCGCGAGCCGCGCATCACCGCGTCCATCGGCGGGGTGCCGATCTTCGAATGCCAGTACGGCACCCACAACGCCAAATATGCGATCCGCGTCGAGCAATGCCTGCGTGGCAACGACACGCAATTTCAAGGGGATATGAATGTCAACTGATGACAAGAAGGATGCGGTCGACGATCCGATGGCGGCCTGGGCCGAGGCCCTGGAGGAGCAGAAGGTTGCCGACGCCGTCGATCCCGACCAGGGCGGCCCGTTGTCGGGCGAAGGCATTCGCCCGTTCGCGACGCCGAACAAGGACGGCACCATGCAGGACATCAACATGGTGCTGGACATTCCGGTCACCCTGTCGGTGGAGCTGGGCCGCACCAAGGTGCCGATCAAATACATCCTGCAGCTTGCGCAGGGCTCGGTGGTGGAACTCGACGCGCTGGCCGGCGAGCCGATGGACGTGCTGGTCAACGGCTATCTGATCGCGCAGGGCGAGGTGGTGGTGGTGAACGACAAGTTCGGCATCCGGCTGACCGACGTGGTCACGCCGTCGGAACGGCTGCGCCGGGTGAGCCGGGGCTGAGCCTGCATGCTGAGCCAGACCTTGCTGATGGTGGTGGCGTTCGTGGCCCTTCTGGCCATGGTGCCCTGGGCCATCAAATGGATACAGCGTCGCGCGGCCGGTGCCCACAACCTCGCCGGTGCGAATTCGCGTGTGATCTCGGCCGTGGCCGTGGGGCCGCAGCAGCGCGTGGTCACCGTCGAGGTCGGCCCGGAAGGCGCACGCACCTGGCTGGTGCTCGGTGTCACCGCGCAGAACATCAACTGCCTGTTCACCCAGCCGGTGGAGGCGGCGCATGGCGGCGCCATGCCTGCACCGAGCCGTGTGCTGCCCGAGGCGTTTGTCGTCGAAGGGGCGCCACGTGGCTGAACCACGGCGCTCCGCCCAGGTTTCGCGCTGGCTTTGCGGCGGCGCGGCGTTGTCGGCCCTGCTGTTGCTGCAGGGCTCGGCCTGGGCACAGACTGGGGGCGCCGCCGCGACGCCGGGCACGCTGCCCGTGCTGATCGGCACGGGCGCGGGCGGCACGAATTATTCGGTGCCGATCCAGACCCTGCTGTTCTTCACCGCGCTGTCCTTCCTGCCGGCGATCCTGCTCATGATGACCGGCTTCACGCGCATCGTGATCGTGCTGTCGCTGCTGCGGCAGGCCTTGGGCACGCAGTCGGCACCGCCCAACCAGGTGGTCATCGGGTTGTCGCTGTTCCTCACGTTCTTCGTGATGGGGCCGACGCTGGACCGCGTCTACCAGGACGCCTATGTGCCCTACACCACCAATGCCATCAGCTTCGAGCAGGCGTTGAGCCGCGGCGAGGCGCCGGTGCGCCAGTTCATGCTGAAGCAGACGCGGCAGTCCGATTTCGCGCTGTTCGCGCGGCTGGCCAAGCTCGATCCGTCGGTCACGGCCGAGACTGCGCCGATCCGCGTGCTGGTGCCGGCGTTCGTGACGAGTGAGCTCAAGTCGGCCTTCCAGATCGGCTTCATGATCTTCATCCCGTTCCTGGTGATCGACATCGTGGTGGCCAGTGTGCTGATGTCCCTAGGCATGATGATGCTGTCGCCGGTGCTTGTGGCGTTGCCCTTCAAGCTGATGCTGTTCGTGCTCGCCGATGGCTGGAACCTGCTCATCGGCTCGCTGGCGGCGAGTTTCGCCACCTGACCCCAACCAGAGGAAAGTCGCCATGAATTCGCAAACCGTGCTGACCATGGGCCAGGAAGCGCTCACCCTGCTGCTGATGGTGTCGGCCCCGATCCTGGCCACGGTGCTGGTGGTGGGCCTGGTGGTGAGCGTGTTCCAGGCCATCACCCAGATCAACGAGGCCACGCTGTCCTTCGTGCCCAAACTCATCGCCGCCATGCTGGTGTTCGCGCTGGCCGGCCCGTGGATGCTGAGCACGCTGGTGGACTACATCCGGCGCACCATCGAGTCGATTCCGACGATGGTGCTTTAAGCCGCTACAGCCCGCTACAGCCCGCTACAGCCCGCTGCAATCCGCTAGAGCCGGCCGTGTGATCACCTTTTCCGAAGCGCAGCTGGTTGCCTGGCTGTCACCGATCCTCTGGCCGTTCCTGCGCGTGCTTGCGTTGTTCAGCGTGGCGCCGGTGTTCTCGCTGCGCGCCATTCCGTTGCGGGCCAAGATCGGCCTGGCCTTCCTGATCGCGCTGTCGGCGCAGGCCACGCTGGTCAACCAGCCGGTGATCAGCATCAACAGCCCGCAGGCGCTGGGTGCCGTGGTGCAGCAAGTGGGGGTGGGCATGTCGATCGGCTTCGCGGTACGGCTGGTGTTCGCCGCGGTGGAGTTGGCCGGTGAACTCGTCGGACTGCAGATGGGGCTGAACTTCGCGGCGTTCTTCGATCCCTCGAGCAATGCCCAGGTGAGCGCGGTGTCGCGTTTCCTCGGCCACATGTCGACTTTGCTGTTCGTGGTGATCAACGGGCACCTGATGGTGCTGATGGCGGTGATCAAGAGCTTCGACAGCTTTCCGGTGGATGGCAATTTCCTCGTGGTGCTGCAGCAGATCAAGCTGTACGCGCTGGGTGCCGACCTGTTCGCGAGCGCCTTGTGGATCGCCTTGCCGATGATCGGCATGCTGCTGTTCGTCAACCTGACGCTGGGCATCATCTCGCGCGTGGCGCCGCAGATGAACATCTACGCCATTGGTTTCCCGATCACCCTGGCCATGGGGCTGATCGGCATCACCGCCACGCTGCCGATGCTCGACCAGCCCGTGATGGCGCTGATGCAGCGCACCATCGACCTGTTTGCCGCGACGCGCTAGCGTGCCCAAGCCTCAAACGAGGTTGTTGCGGATCGCGTAGACGGTGAGTTCGGCGTTGTTGGTCAGCTTGAGTTTTTCGAGTACCCGCGTGCGGTAGACGCTCACCGTCTTCGGACTGAGCATGAGTTCCTCGGCGATGTCGGACAGGCGTTTGCCCGAGGCGATCTTCAGCAGGGTCTGCAGCTCGCGCTCCGACAAGGAGGCGTGCGGCACTTCGAGCTCGGGTTTGGAGAGGCTTTCCACCAGCATCTGCGCCACTTCGGGTGTGACGTATTTGCGGCCCTGCATCAGCGTGTGCACCGCAGACACCAGTTCCTGGGGGTTGCCGGCCTTGTTGAGGTACCCCTGGGCACCCGCGCGCAGGCAGCGGATGGCGTACTGGTCCTCGGGGAACATCGAGACGATCAATACCTTGATCGGCGAGGCGGTTTCGCGCAGGCTGGCCAGCACCTCCATGCCGCCACGCCCGGGCATGTTGAGGTCGAGCACCAGCACGTCGCACTTGACCTTGCGCAATACGTCGCGCACCTCGGCGTAGCTCGCCGCCTCGCCGGTGACTTCGATGTCGCCGGCTTCGGACAGCATGTCGCGCACGCCGCGCCGCACCACCGCATGGTCATCACACAAAACGACATGGATCATGGCGAGGTTCCGGAGGTTGAGTCGATGGCGTCGTGCTGCAGCGGCACCGACAGGATGATGGACGTGCCCACGCCGCCACGGCTGCTGATGTCGAGCCAGCCTTCGACGGTCTTGGCGCGTTCGGCGAGGCCGCGCAGGCCGAAGGCCTTGGGTTTGTCGAGCGCGGTCCTGTCCAGGCCGCGGCCATTGTCGGTCACTTCGAGCGTGAGCACGCCTTCGCCGTCGGACAGGTCGATGCTGACCGCGCTGCATTCGGCGTATTTCGAGATGTTGGTCAGCGCCTCCTGCGCCGTGCGGTAGGCCACCAGCCGCACTTCCTTGCTCACGTCGATCTTCTCCTGCGTGGTGCGAAAGGCCGTGGCGATGCCGGTGCGCTTCTGGAAGCTTTGGGCCAGCCACTGCACCGCCGCGACCAGGCCCTGGTCGAGGATGGGTGGGCGCAGGTTCATCATGATGCGCTGGCTGGCGCCCAGCGCGTGTTGCAGCATCTCGGAGGCAGCGGCAATGTGGGCTGCGGTGCTGTCCTCCTTGTGGCGGCGGGCCAGCCAGGCCAGATCGAGATTCACTGCGGCCAGCGAGCCGCCAATGTCGTCGTGGATTTCGCGTGCGATGGCCGCGCGTTCGCGCTCGATCGAGATCTGCAGGTGCTCGGCGAGTTCGGCCAGCCGACGTTCGGAGGCGGCGAGCTCGGCGTCGGCGCGCTCTTTGGCCAGACGGATCTGATGGACCTCGATCGCCCGGTCGATCACATGGGCCAGCCTGTTGATGTCGTCCTTGAGGAGGTAGTCGCTGAAGCCGAGGTGGATGGCATCCACCGCCGCAGCCTCGCCGATCGCACCTGAGAGCAGCACGAAGGGCGGCTGGCATTTTTCCCGTTGAAGGGCCTGCCAGGCGTCGATGGCGGTGAAGCCCGGCAGGTGGTAGTCCGCCAGGATCAGGTCGAAAGGCCTACCGTGCACCTGCTGCTGGAATTCCTCCAGGGTCTCGACGCGTACCATCTCGAACTCCGTACCCTGGCGGCGCAGGGCACGGCGCACCAGTTGATGGTCGACCTCGGAGTCTTCGAGGTGTAACAGCTGGATGGGACGTGTGGAGGCCATCTGGGTCATGGGGACAGCGTCGCGCAGTGGGCGGTTGGGCGATGGGGTGACAAAGGTGCTCGGGAAAACACGTGTGGCGAGAAAGTCTTAAGCAGAGCCATTTCCAGCCGAAAATACAAAAGATGCAGGTAACAAATTGTCAAATCGATTTAATATCAGTGCCCGTACCTGGAAATTCAGCCATGGCTTGACTGCTGCAACGGAGAATACATGCAAACAGAGCCTTCAGCCTCTCCCGGACCCGCAGTCCAGTTGCCAGTGATGGTTGTGGCGGAATTGCAGGACTCATTGATGGTGGTCATGCACGACCTGAGCCGCCTGGACGGCTTGCTGAGCCACACCATGGACAATTTAATGCTGCGCTTCGATGCCGCCAACAAGGAGCTCTCCAACGCCTCGCTGCCCGACCTTCCCGCACTCGACGAGGTGCGCAGCACGCTGCGCTCGGCCGTCACGGAACTACAGTTCCAGGACATGGCCTCGCAGTTGATCGTACACACCACGAAGGTGTTGCAGGCCTGTGCGTTTCGGCTGGCCTCGGAGTCGATGGGCCAGGAAGAGGGCGAGGAAGCGGCGCCTTTCGTGGAGATGGTGCCCGACCGCCCGAACCCCGTGACGCAGAGCGAGATGGACGCCGGCTCCATCGAGCTTTTTTGACCTATTCCTTTGTTCGCAGAACAAGCACCTATTTAGCTGGAGTTTTCCATGTATTCGATACTAGCCGTCGATGACTCTCCTTCCATGCGGAAGATGGTGTCTTTCACGTTGACCGGGGCGGGTTACCACGTCGTGGAGGCGGTCGACGGCCAGGATGCGTACGAGAAGGCGCAGACCCACGCGATCGATCTGGTGCTTGCCGACCAGAACATGCCGCGGCTCGATGGCCTGGGTCTGACCCGGCTGTTGCGCCAGCATCCCAATTTCAAGACCACGCCGATCCTGATGCTGACCACGGAGTCAAGCGATCAGATGAAACAGGCCGGGCGCACGGCCGGGGCGACGGGCTGGCTGGTCAAGCCCTTCGATCCCGCGCGGCTGATCGAAGTCATCCAGAAGGTCATGCGTTGAGCCCGTCGGGCGGCGCGTTCAGAAAAAGAAACAGGAGTCAGCATGGCTGAAATGCATCAGGAACCATCGGGCGGGGCCGATTTCGATCTCACCCAGTTCTATCAGATTTTCTTCGAGGAGGCCGGCGAGAACCTCGACCAGATGGAGCAGATGCTGCTCGATCTGGACCTGGCCAAGACCGACGACGAGGAGCTCAACGGCATCTTCCGTTGCGCCCATTCGATCAAGGGCGGCGCGGCCACGTTCGGGTTTTCCGACGTGGCCGAACTCACACACCAGATGGAGTCGCTGCTCGACAAGCTGCGCCGCCATGAACTGCAGTTGATCTCGCCGATGGTGGATGCGTTGCTGGAGTCGGCAGATGCATCGCGCAGCCTGTTGGCGCGGCATCAAGCTGGCGGCGAGGGGGCGGCGGTGTCGACCTCCGACCTGGTTCAGCGCATCAGCGCGCTGGCCGCGGGCGAGGTGCCGGCCGCCCCTGCGCCTGCCCCTGCTCCCGTGGTCGCCCCAGCGCCCGCGCCGGCACCGGTTGCGGCGGCTGCGGCACAGATGCCCAAAAAAGCCGATGGCAGCCGTGTGCTTGAAATTCGAATCGGCCCGATGGACAAGCCCGAGCAGGCCGATGCGCTGCAGGAACTGTTCCGCGACATTCCCGGGCTCGGCACCATGACGGCGCTGCCCAGCGACCGCACCGACACCCGTGTCTATGAAGTGCATACCAGCTCGTCCGATGGCGATCTGCTCGACCTGTTCATCTTCCATGTCTCGAAAGAACTGGTGGTGATCCGCGACCTGGCAGAAGCCGGCGTGGCCGAACCCGCCGGTGCGGGATCCGCCGCAGCCGACTCGCCGGTGGCCACGACGGTGGACGAAGAGGATTTCGGCTTTTTCGCCGGTGCGCCCGGCGTGCCCGAGGAAGCGCCGGCGCCGGTCGCCACGCCAGCGGCGGTGACACCGGCCACCGCCGCGGCGGCACCAGCTGGGGCAGGCAAGGCCGACGCCGCCGGAAAGGCGCCGATCCCGGCGCCGCTCGAAGCCACCACCATCCGTGTCGACATCAAGAAGGTCGATCAACTCATCAACCTGGTCGGTGAACTCGTCATCACCCAGGCCATGCTCGCGCAGAACAGCCAGGGCCTGGACCCGGCGCTGCACCAGCAACTGTTCGCCGGCCTGGCCGACCTGGATCGCAACACGCGCGACCTGCAGGAGTCGGTGATGTCGATCCGCATGATCCCGATGTCCATCGTGTTCAGCCGGTTCCCGCGGATGCTGCGCGACCTCGCCAACAAGCTGGGCAAGAAGGTGGAGTTCGTCACCCAGGGCGAAGCCACCGAGCTCGACAAGGGCCTGGTCGAGAAGATCACCGACCCGCTGACCCACCTGGTGCGCAACAGCTGCGACCACGGCATCGAAATGCCGAAGGACCGTCTGGCTGCCGGCAAGTCGGAACACGGCACGATCACCTTGTCGGCCTCGCACCAGGGCGGCTCGATCGTGATCGAGGTGCGCGACGACGGCCGCGGCATGTCGCGCGAGAAGATCCTCGCCAAGGCCCGCGAGCGCGGCATCGAGGTCAGCAATGCCATGAGCGACGCCGAAGTCTGGCAATTGATCTTCGCGCCAGGCTTCTCCACCGCCGAAACCGTGACCGATGTGTCGGGCCGTGGCGTCGGCATGGACGTGGTCAAGCGCAACATCGCCGCGCTCAATGGCACGGTGGACATCGACTCCTCCGAAGGCTACGGCATGAAGGTGTCGGTGCGGCTGCCGTTGACGCTGGCCATCATGGACGGCATGTCGGTCAGTGTCGGCGACGAGGTCTACATCCTGCCGCTGTCCTCGGTGGTGGAGTCCTTCCAGGTGAACGACGAGGCCGTCAGCACCGTGGCGCAAGGTTCGCAACTGGTGAAGGTGCGCGAGGAATACATGCCGGTGATCGAGCTCGAAAAGGTCTTTCAGGTGCCGCGTTTCGACTTCGAGAAGTCGAACAGCATCATGGTCGTCGTCGAGTCCGAAGGCAGCCGCGTGGCCCTGCTGGTCAACGAATTGCTGGGCCAGCACCAGGTCGTGGTGAAGAACCTCGAATCCAACTACCGCAAGGTGCCGAACGTGTCCGGCGCCACCATCATGGGCGACGGCAAGGTCGCCCTGATTCTCGACATCGGTGCGCTGGTGCGGCGCTCCCGGCATTGAGCCGGGCGTCGAAGCGCTGAGCCGCATTGCATCGAACGACCCCAAGATTTGAAGGAGAGCCCCATGGGAGCAGCAGAAAAAATCGGTGAATTGAGTACGACCGCCCGCGAGTACCTGACATTCCGGCTGAGCCAGGAAGAGTATGGCATCGACATCCTGAAGGTGCAGGAGATCCGCGGCTATGAGCCGCCCACGCGCATCGCCAATTCACCGGCGTTCATCAAGGGCGTGGTCAACCTGCGTGGCACCATTGTGCCGATCATCGATATGCGGTTGAAGTTCAACTGCTCGGAAGCGGAATACAACAGCTTCACCGTCGTCATCATCCTGAATTTGCGCAACCGCATCGTCGGCATCGTGGTCGATTCGGTGAGCGACGTTCTGGAGTTGCCACCCGAAAGCATCAAGGCGGCACCGGACATCGAGAGCATCATCGACGCCGGCTGCATCCTGGGTCTGGGCTCGGTGGGCGAGCGCATGCTGATCCTGCTCGACATCGAGCGCCTCATGTCGGGCGTGGACATGGGGCTGGTGGCCAGCTAGGTCGGTCATGGGTGCCACCACGCAGCCTTTCGGCCAAGCCACCGGCCCGGTGATGGAGGGGCGCGAGTTCGTCTGGACCGACGCCGACTTCGAAAGAGTCCAGAAGCTGATCTACCAGCGGGCGGGCATCAACCTGCACGACGGCAAACACGCCATGGTCTATAGCCGCCTGTCGCGGCGCTTGCGCGATACCGGCCACAGCAGCTTTCGGGAGTACCTGGGCTGGTTGGAGAACCACGATGGTCCGGAATGGCAGGAGTTCGTCAACGCGCTCACCACCAACCTGACGGCGTTTTTTCGAGAGCAGCACCACTTCGAGATTTTTGCCGACCTGCTCAAGTCCAAGCCCGCCGGTGTACCTTGGCGCGTGTGGTGCAATGCGGCATCCACCGGCGAGGAGCCATATTCGATCGTCATGACGGCGCTCGAATCGCTGGGGGCGAACGCCGCCTTCAAGCTCATGGCCAGCGACATCGATTCCAAGGTGCTGGCCTCGGCCGCACAGGGCATCTACAAGCTGGACAACCTGAAGGGCCTGAGCCCGGAGCGCATGCAACGCTTCTTCCTGCGAGGCAAGGATTCGAATGCGGGCCTGGTGCGCGCCAAACCCGAGATGCGGCGCTTCATCGAGTTCCTGAGTGTGAACCTGATCCGTGACGACTGGCCGTTTCGCGAGCCGTTCGACGTGGTGTTCTGCCGCAATGTGATGATCTATTTCGACGCCCCGACACAGCGAGGCGTGCTCGAGCGCATCCACCGCGTGATGAAGCCGGGTGGCATGTTGTTCGTCGGTCATGCCGAGAACTTCAGCGAATCGCGTGACCTCTTCACCTTGCGCGGCAAGACGGTCTATGAGCGTCGGTAATCCAATCGTGGGGCGCTGAAAGATGGACATTCCAAGAACCACCGGACCGACGCTGGCACAGCGGATGGCCGCAGGCGTGCTGACCAACGGTCCGGTGCCCGAGCGCCGCAGCGGCCCTCGCATCAATTCATTCACGCCGGGCGCGCCGCATGTGGCCCACACTTCCTCGATCGAAGAGTTGAAGAGCCAGAAGCGTAAGCCCGGCGAGGCCTCGTTCTTCTACACCGACCATCACTTCCAGTACAACGCCGTGAAGGTGTTGCCTGGGGAGTATTTCGTGTCGGACGAAAACCTGGTGATCATGACCGTGCTTGGCTCCTGCATCGCCGCTTGCCTGTGGGATTCGCGTGCGCAGATCGGGGGCATGAATCATTTCATGCTGCCCGACGGCGATGACGGCAGTGGCTTCGGTCGCTACGGTTCGTATGCGATGGAGTTGCTGATCAATGAGATGCTCAAGAGCGGTGCGCGGCGCGAATCCCTGCAGGCCAAGATCTTCGGCGGCGCCCAGGTGATGAGCAACTTCACCACCATGAACGTGGGGGAGCGCAACACCGACTTCGTCATCGATTACCTGCAGACCGAGCGCATCCCGCTGCTGTCGCAGGATGTGCTCGACATCTATCCGCGCAAGGTGTGTTTCTTTCCGGTCACCGGCAAGGCCATGGTCAAGCGCCTGGCCCATGCCCATCCCGAGCAAATCGTCAACGAGCGCCGCGGCAACGCGGTGGCCGTGGCGCAGACCACGTCGGGCGGCTCGGTCGATCTGTTTTAAGTTTGAAGGTAATCAGCGTGGCCACGAAGAAGATACGGGTGGTGGTGGTGGATGACTCTGCGCTGGTGCGCAGCTTGCTCACCGAAATCATCAACAGGCAGCCCGACATGGTGTGCGTTGGCGCGGCCAACGACCCGCTGGTGGCACGCGAGATGATCCGCGAGCTGGATCCGGACGTGATCACGCTTGACGTGGAGATGCCCCGCATGGACGGCATCGATTTCCTCGGTCGGTTGATGCGGCTGCGTCCGATGCCGGTGGTGATGATCTCCACGCTGACCGACAAGGGCGCCGAAGTCACGATGCGCGCGCTCGAGCTCGGTGCGGTCGATTTCGTGGCCAAGCCGCGCATCGGTTTGGCCAATGGGCTGAACGAGCTGGCTTCGCAGATTGTCGATAAGGTGCGAGTGGCTGCCGTGGCCAAGTTCCGCCGTCCGCCGGTGCCAGTCGCCGCCGCTCCCGGGATTGCGCAGACGGCGCCGCGCCCGGCGAACACCCTGATCGGCCGCATCTCGACCGAAAAGATGATCTGCATCGGCGCCTCCACGGGCGGCACCGAGGCCGTGAAGGAAATTCTGGTGCATATGCCTGCCGACTCGCCGGCCATTGTCATCACACAGCACATGCCGCCCGGTTTCACCACCAGCTTTGCCGCGCGGCTCAACGGTCTGTGCCAGATCACGGTCAAGGAAGCCGCGCATGGCGAACGCATCCTGCCGGGCCATGCCTACATCGCTCCGGGTGGCAAACAGTTCCGTGTGGACCGCAGCGGCGCCAACTATGTGGCGGTGGTGGAGGACACCGAGCCGGTGAACCGCCACAAGCCATCGGTGGAGGTCCTGTTCCTGTCCGCGGCCGCGGTGGTCGGTCGCAACGCCTACGGCATCATGCTGACCGGCATGGGCAACGACGGCGCCCGCGCGATGCGCGAGATGCGCGACAAAGGTAGCTACAACTTCGTGCAGGACGAGGCCAGCTGTGTGGTCTTCGGCATGCCGAGAGAAGCCATCGCCCATGGTGCGGCCGACGAAGTGCTGCCATTGGACAAGATCGCTGGCGCGCTGCTGGCCAAGCTAGGAGCCAGCGGCGACCGGCTGCACAACCGCATCTGAGCGCGGCGGCTAGAGCAGCTCCTCGGGCGCGAGGGGGCCAACGATCTTGAGCAGCAGGCGCAGGCTCAGGCTGGCGTCGGGTTCGGTCGTGCTGTCGGGCAGGCCAGAGCCTTGCGGCGCATGCCAAACCAGCCGACCATCTTTCGACTCGACGCGGTAGGCGCCGGTCAACATCGTGGGTTCGATCAAGCGCATCGACCGCTGCGCCAGATCCGGACTGCGCATCAGCAAGGCAATTTCGCTGTTCTGCAGCTTGGAGCGCAAGTCCAGGTTCATGGATCCGATGATCACCAGTCGCTCGTCGATGACCAGGGCCTTGGAATGCAGGCTGGCACGCGAGCCGCCCACCAGACTGCCGTCACCGGAGCCGGCCAGCGACGCGCGCCCGCCGCCGTTGCCGCTGCCCGACATGCTGGAGCCGAACGCCGAACGTTCACCGCCCTGCTCGGTGCGCATTTCATAGAGTTCCACGCCGATGTCCAGGAGTCGCTCGCGGTAGCGTGCATAACCCGCATGGGCCAGCGGTGCATCGTTGGACGCCAGGGAGTTGGTCAGCACGCGGATCCGTACGCCGCGCTCACGCATCGTCTTCATCACGTCGAGCATGCGCTCGCCCGGCACGAAGTAGGGCGAGATCACCAGCATGTCTTTCTGGGCGCGTTGCATCAGGCCGAGCAGGCCATCGACGACCGTGGGTTCGGCGTCGCCCTCGTCGCCTTCGATCTTGCTGGGCTGGTCGGCGAGCATGATGGCCGGCGCCCAGGTCAGCGGTAGGCGCTGCATGTCGAGCAGCGATGGCACGGCCAGTGCGCCGAGCGGCGAGGCGGCCATGGCTTCACTGGTGCTGGCCGTGGCGCCGCCGGGCGGGGGCGCCGACGGCGCGTTGGCCAGTACGGCGTTGGCCTTGGACTCTGTCGAGTCCGTAGCCGCCTGGGATGCGGCAGCTGTCGGTACTTTCTTCAGCGCGGCGACTTCTTCCGATGTGAGCAAGGTCTGCACCGGGTAGGCAAGTGGGTTGTTCCAGTAGCTGTCGAAGCTCCTGGACAGGTCCCGCACGATCGGCCCGGCGGCCAGCACGTCAAGGTCGACGAAGTTGCTGTCCTGGCCCTGGCCAAAATAGGCATCCCCGAGGTTGCGTCCGCCGGCGATGCCGAGCGCGTTGTCGGCAATGAACAGCTTGTTGTGCATGCGTCGTTGTGCCTGCGCGGGGTCGCCGAGTGCGCCGACCAGCCGGCCCAGCATCGAGCCGCGCGAGCCCGGCACGGGATTGAACAGGCGGATGTCGATATTGGGCTCGAAAGCGAGTTGCAGCACCTGCGCGTCCGGGCCGACAGTGTGGAGGTCGTCGAGCAGGATCCGCACGCGGACGCCGCGCTTCGCCGCCTCACGCAGGCGGGCGACGATCAGGTCGGTGCTGGCGTCGGCATGGATCGCGTAGTACTGAAGGTCGAGGGTTTTCTCCGCAGCTTCCACCAGTGCGAGCCGGCTGGTGTAGGCCCGGTCGGCACCGCTGAGCAGTCGGAAGCCGGACCGCTGACCCGCGCCGGCTGCGGCGGACTGGGTTTGCACCAGCCGGCCCAGCGACGTCGTTTCAGGCTGCGCAAGCGCCGTACTGACGGGTCGGTCGACATTGCTCGGCAGGCTCGCGCAGCCGCCGAGGCCGGCCATGATGGCCGCGATCAGCAGACTGGCGAGCCACGCCGGCGTGGGAAAATGAAGGCTCAGGGCGCTGGGCCGGCGAAGCAGTCGGGGGGCGGGGTGCATGGTGCGGCCACTCTACTGCAGCGCCACGAGCCTGGCTGTAGGCGCGCAACCATTTCGGCAATGGCGGGCGGCCTCGGGCTCAGGCGCCCAGCGCTTCCCAGCGTTCGAGAGCCTGCAGCAGCAGGTCGTCGATCTCCGCATTGCGCTGACCCAGGCTGGCGGCTCGTGCCGCATCGCGCATGTAGAGGCTGCCGTCGGCCATCTCCGCCGCAATGGCTTGTTGTTCCTGTTCCAGTGCCGCGATCTGCTGGGGTAGGGCATCGAGTTCGCGCTGCTCTTTGTAGCTGAGCTTGCGTGCCTTCGGCGCGGGGGCTGAAGAAGGAGCGGCGGCTACTGGCGCAGCCGGGGCACTGCGTTTCTCCTCCATGCGCGCGGGTGTGGTTTTGGCCGCGGCGTCGGCGATCGCCTTGGCGCGTTTGCTCTGGACCAGCCAGTCCTGAACGCTGCCCTCGTATTCGCGCCAGAAGCCGGGGCGTTCCTCGGGCTCATGCGCGATGATGCTGGTGACCACGTTGTCGAGGAAGGCGCGGTCATGGCTCACCAGGAAGACGGTGCCGTCGTAGTTCTGCAGCAGGTCTTCGAGCAATTCCAGCGTATCGATGTCGAGGTCGTTAGTCGGTTCGTCGAGCACCAGCACGTTGGCCGGCCGTGCGAACAGCCGCGCCAGCAGCAGGCGGTTGCGTTCGCCGCCCGACAGTGAGCGGACCGGGGAGTTGGCGCGGGCCGGCGAGAACAGGAAGTCGCCCAGGTAGCTCTTGACGTGTTTTCGCTGGTTGCCGATCTCGATCCATTCGCTGCCGGGGCTGATGAAGTCTTCAAGCGTGGCGTCGAGATCGAGCGCGTTGCGCATCTGGTCAAAATACGCGACCTGCAGGTTCGCACCCTGGCGCACCTTGCCGCTGTCGGGTTGGATTTCGCCGAGGATCAGTTTGAGAAGGGTCGTTTTGCCCGCGCCGTTGGCGCCGAGCAGGCCCACTTTGTCGCCACGCAGGATGACGTCGCTGAAGCCCTTCACAATGATTTTGTCGCCGAACGCTTTGCTCACGTCGGTGAGCTCGGCCACGATCTTGCCGCTGGATTGGCCTGAGGCCACATCCAGGTTCACGCTACCCTGGGCTTCACGGCGTGCGGCGCGGCTGGCGCGCAACGCTTCAAGCCGGCCGATGCGGCTCTGGCTGCGCGTGCGGCGCGCCTCCACGCCTTTGCGGATCCAGATTTCCTCTTGAGCGAGGAGCTTGTCGGCCTTGGCGGAGATCACGGCTTCCTGGGCCAGTTGCTCTTCCTTCTGCAGCACATATTGTTCGAAGTTGCCAGGGTAGGAGGTGAGCTTGCCGCGATCCAGCTCGACGATACGGGTGGCGACGCGGTTCAGGAAGCTGCGATCGTGGGTGATGGTGATGATGCTGCCCTTGAAGTCCACCAGGAGGTCTTCCAGCCATTCGATGGAGTCCAGGTCCAAGTGGTTGGTCGGCTCGTCGAGCAGCAGAACGTCGGGCTTGGCCACCAGCGCCTGGGCCAGTGCCACACGTTTCTTGGTGCCGCCAGACAGGTTGCCGACGATGGCGTCGGGGTCCAGGTGCAGGCGATGCAAGGTTTCCTCGACGCGCTGCTCCCAGTTCCAGGCGTCATAGGCCTCGATCTGCGACTGCAGCTTGTCCAGGTCCACGCCGTCCGCGCCAGACAGATAGAGATCACGGATGGCGATCACAGCGGCCAGGCCCGCGCTGGCGGCGACGAACACGGTCGCGGCCGGGTCGAGCGTGGGCTCCTGCGCCACATACGCAATGCGCAGGTTCTGCTGGACATGCATGGAGCCGTCGTCGGGCTTTTCCATGCCCCCCAGAATCTTCAGCAGGGAAGACTTGCCGGCACCGTTGCGGCCGATCAGGCCTACACGCTCCGTGGTTTCCAGAGAGAAGTTGGCCTTGTCGAGAAGGGCGACGTGTCCAAAAGCCAGTTGGGCGTCGAGTAGGGTGATGAGTGACATTTGCTGCCGATTATCCGGCGGAGGCTGCTCTGCCCGCTTTCCCTCGCGCTTATAAGGAAGAAGGGACAGGGTGGCCCGGCGTCAGCCGGGCCACCCTGTCCCTTCTTTTCTTTGGTTGTTCTGTCTTTTTCACACGGGTCTTGCCAAGCGTGTCAAAACGGTGCTATAGTCGAGGGCTCGGCTGATGATGGACTTGTTCAGATCGGTCGAGGCGAAGAGTAGGTCGAGTGGGTTGCAAGTAAAAAAAGTTTTTCGAAACTTTTGAAAGTAGCAAAAAATTCGGTATATAATTCAAGGCTGCGCTGATCACAGCGCGCTGATAAAAGAAGAGGTTGACGGGCTGCGAGGCTGGTTGAGTTCTTCGGGTTCCTTAAAAACATACAGCCGATAAGCGTGGGCGTTTGAGTGCGATTGCCAAGTTCTTCGGAACTAGTGCTTGTCACTATCAAACGCTCATGAAATAGAAGAGAGATTCACTTGTGAATTTCCTTCAATTCTTTGAGTGGCCACCGGTGGTAATAGTCGGTGGCAAAAAAATCAAGATCGAACTATAGAGTTTGATCCTGGCTCAGATTGAACGCTGGCGGCATGCCTTACACATGCAAGTCGAACGGCAGCACGGGAGCAATCCTGGTGGCGAGTGGCGAACGGGTGAGTAATATATCGGAACGTGCCCAGTCGTGGGGGATAACGCAGCGAAAGCTGTGCTAATACCGCATACGATCTCTGGATGAAAGCGGGGGACCTTCGGGCCTCGCGCGATTGGAGCGGCCGATATCAGATTAGCTAGTTGGCGGGGTAAAGGCCCACCAAGGCGACGATCTGTAGCTGGTCTGAGAGGACGACCAGCCACACTGGAACTGAGACACGGTCCAGACTCCTACGGGAGGCAGCAGTGGGGAATTTTGGACAATGGGCGCAAGCCTGATCCAGCAATGCCGCGTGCAGGATGAAGGCCTTCGGGTTGTAAACTGCTTTTGTACGGAACGAAAAGGTTGTCTCTAATAAAGACGGCTCATGACGGTACCGTAAGAATAAGCACCGGCTAACTACGTGCCAGCAGCCGCGGTAATACGTAGGGTGCGAGCGTTAATCGGAATTACTGGGCGTAAAGCGTGCGCAGGCGGTGATGTAAGACAGATGTGAAATCCCCGGGCTCAACCTGGGACCTGCATTTGTGACTGCATCGCTAGAGTACGGCAGAGGGGGATGGAATTCCGCGTGTAGCAGTGAAATGCGTAGATATGCGGAGGAACACCGATGGCGAAGGCAATCCCCTGGGCCTGTACTGACGCTCATGCACGAAAGCGTGGGGAGCAAACAGGATTAGATACCCTGGTAGTCCACGCCCTAAACGATGTCAACTGGTTGTTGGGTCTTCACTGACTCAGTAACGAAGCTAACGCGTGAAGTTGACCGCCTGGGGAGTACGGCCGCAAGGTTGAAACTCAAAGGAATTGACGGGGACCCGCACAAGCGGTGGATGATGTGGTTTAATTCGATGCAACGCGAAAAACCTTACCCACCTTTGACATGTACGGAATTTGCCAGAGATGGCTTAGTGCTCGAAAGAGAGCCGTAACACAGGTGCTGCATGGCTGTCGTCAGCTCGTGTCGTGAGATGTTGGGTTAAGTCCCGCAACGAGCGCAACCCTTGTCATTAGTTGCTACATTCAGTTGGGCACTCTAATGAGACTGCCGGTGACAAACCGGAGGAAGGTGGGGATGACGTCAAGTCCTCATGGCCCTTATAGGTGGGGCTACACACGTCATACAATGGCTGGTACAAAGGGTTGCCAACCCGCGAGGGGGAGCCAATCCCATAAAACCAGTCGTAGTCCGGATCGCAGTCTGCAACTCGACTGCGTGAAGTCGGAATCGCTAGTAATCGTGGATCAGAATGTCACGGTGAATACGTTCCCGGGTCTTGTACACACCGCCCGTCACACCATGGGAGCGGGTTCTGCCAGAAGTAGTTAGCCTAACCGCAAGGAGGGCGATTACCACGGCAGGGTTCGTGACTGGGGTGAAGTCGTAACAAGGTAGCCGTATCGGAAGGTGCGGCTGGATCACCTCCTTTCTGGAAACTGCAATCAAATTTGAACGCCCACACTTATCGGTTGTTGGAAGGTAGTCGCTGACGACTGAGGCTCTGGCTTTGCTGGAGACTGGTTGCTGGTGACCGACTCGGGTCTGTAGCTCAGTTGGTTAGAGCACCGTCTTGATAAGGCGGGGGTCGTTGGTTCGAGACCAACCAGACCCACCATTCCTTCAATACCTAGTGCTTTGGGGGTGTAGCTCAGCTGGGAGAGCGGCTGCTTTGCAAGCAGTAGGTAGCGGGTTCGAGTCCTGTCACCTCCACCAATTCTTTCTCGACAACAAAAAAATCAACACCAAAGTGGCTTTTAACGAGGCTACTTTGTTGTTGATCAGGATCTCCTGGTCAATCGGCTGTTCATTAAAAATTCATAGAGTTTAATCAGTGTTGCTAACCGTTTAGCTGCCTCTGGGAAACTGCACATTCGTAAAGGTTTAGTGCAGACCGTGCCTGGTGGTGGTGGTTAGCGACAAATTTTTGATTGCGTCAAAACGAATATTCAGACTTAGGTTTGAAATTCAAAATTAACGATGATGGCTCGAAAGAGCTAGAGTCGTTTACGGCATAACGCGTCAGGTGCAAGACCTGACAGACATTCCTTGAAACAACGGAGAAATCTCGATAAGAGAAATCAAAGTTATAGGGTCAAGTGAATAAGAGCATGTGGTGGATGCCTTGGCAATGATAGGCGACGAAAGACGTGATAGCCTGCGATAAGCTTCGGGGAGCTGGCAAATTAGCTTTGATCCGGAGATTTCTGAATGGGGAAACCCACCGAAAGGTATCGCATGATGAATACATAGTCATGCGAGGCGAACCGGGTGAACTGAAACATCTCAGTAGCTCGAGGAAAAGACATCAACCGAGATTCCGAAAGTAGTGGCGAGCGAAATCGGAGAAGCCTGCAAGTGATAGCACAAGACATAACGGAACAGCTTGGAAAGGCTGGCCATAGCGGGTGATAGCCCCGTACGTGAAATGACCTGTGTGGTACTGAGCTTGCGACAAGTAGGGCGGGACACGAGAAATCCTGTCTGAATATGGGGGGACCATCCTCCAAGGCTAAATACTCATCATTGACCGATAGTGAACTAGTACCGTGAGGGAAAGGCGAAAAGAACCCCGGGAGGGGAGTGAAATAGATCCTGAAACCGCATGCTTACAAAAAGTAGGAGCCCGCAAGGGTGACTGCGTACCTTTTGTATAATGGGTCAGCGACTTACATTCAGTGGCAAGCTTAACCGAATAGGGAAGGCGTAGGGAAACCGAGTCCGAATAGGGCGTCTCAGTCGCTGGGTGTAGACCCGAAACCAAGTGATCTATCCATGGCCAGGATGAAGGTGCCGTAACAGGTACTGGAGGTCCGAACCGACTAGTGTTGCAAAACTAGCGGATGAGCTGTGGATAGGGGTGAAAGGCTAAACAAACTTGGAAATAGCTGGTTCTCTCCGAAAACTATTTAGGTAGTGCCTCAAGTATTACCGTCGGGGGTAGAGCACTGTTTTGGCTAGGGGGTCATGGCGACTTACCAAACCAATGCAAACTCCGAATACCGACGAGTACAGCTTGGGAGACAGAGCACCGGGTGCTAACGTCCGGACTCAAGAGGGAAACAACCCAGACCGCCAGCTAAGGTCCCTAAAATTGGCTAAGTGGGAAACGAAGTGGGAAGGCTAAAACAGTCAGGATGTTGGCTTAGAAGCAGCCATCATTTAAAGAAAGCGTAATAGCTCACTGATCGAGTCGTCCTGCGCGGAAGATGTAACGGGGCTAAGCCAGTTACCGAAGCTGCGGATTTGCAATTTATTGCAAGTGGTAGGAGAGCGTTCTGTAAGCCTGTGAAGGTGCGTTGTAAAGCGTGCTGGAGGTATCAGAAGTGCGAATGCTGACATGAGTAGCGTTAAAGGGGGTGAAAAGCCCCCTCGCCGTAAGCGCAAGGTTTTCTACGCAACGTTCATCGGCGTAGAGTGAGTCGGCCCCTAAGGCGAGGCAGAGATGCGTAGTTGATGGGAAACAGGTCAATATTCCTGTACCGATGTGTAGTGCGATGTGGGGACGGAGAAGGTTAGCTCAGCCAACTGTTGGATATGTTGGTTCAAGCCTGTAGTCGTGCCTGGTAGGTAAATCCGCCGGGCTTAGATGAGGGGTGATAACGAGGCTGCTTGCAGCCGAAGTGAGTGATACCCTGCTTCCAGGAAAAGCCACTAAGCTTCAGCTACACACGACCGTACCGCAAACCGACACTGGTGCGCGAGATGAGTATTCTAAGGCGCTTGAGAGAACTCAGGAGAAGGAACTCGGCAAATTGACACCGTAACTTCGGAAGAAGGTGTGCCTTTAGTAGGTGAAGGGATTTACTCCCGGAGCCCAATGAGGTTGCAAAAAATCGGTGGCTGCGACTGTTTATTAAAAACACAGCACTCTGCAAACACGAAAGTGGACGTATAGGGTGTGACGCCTGCCCGGTGCTGGAAGATTAAATGATGGGGTGCAAGCTCTTGATTGAAGTCCCAGTAAACGGCGGCCGTAACTATAACGGTCCTAAGGTAGCGAAATTCCTTGTCGGGTAAGTTCCGACCTGCACGAATGGCGTAACGATGGCCACACTGTCTCCTCCTGAGACTCAGCGAAGTTGAAATGTTTGTGATGATGCAATCTCCCCGCGGAAAGACGGAAAGACCCCATGAACCTTTACTGTAGCTTTGTATTGGACTTTGAACAGATCTGTGTAGGATAGGTGGGAGGCTTTGAAGCAGGGTCGCTAGATCTTGTGGAGCCAACGTTGAAATACCACCCTGGTGTGTTTGAGGTTCTAACCTAGGTCCATTATCTGGATCGGGGACAGTGCATGGTAGGCAGTTTGACTGGGGCGGTCTCCTCCCAAAGCGTAACGGAGGAGTTCGAAGGTACGCTAGTTACGGTCGGACATCGTGACGATAGTGCAATGGCATAAGCGTGCTTAACTGCGAGACTGACAAGTCGAGCAGATGCGAAAGCAGGACATAGTGATCCGGTGGTTCTGTATGGAAGGGCCATCGCTCAACGGATAAAAGGTACTCTGGGGATAACAGGCTGATACCGCCCAAGAGTTCATATCGACGGCGGTGTTTGGCACCTCGATGTCGGCTCATCTCATCCTGGGGCTGTAGCCGGTCCCAAGGGTATGGCTGTTCGCCATTTAAAGAGGTACGTGAGCTGGGTTTAAAACGTCGTGAGACAGTTTGGTCCCTATCTTCCGTGGGCGCTGCAGATTTGAGGAAGCCTGCTCCTAGTACGAGAGGACCGGAGTGGACACACCTCTGGTGTATCGGTTGTCACGCCAGTGGCATTGCCGAGTAGCTAAGTGTGGAAGAGATAACCGCTGAAAGCATCTAAGCGGGAAACTCGTTTCAAGATGAGATCTGCCGGGGCCTTGAGCCCCCTAAAGAGTCGTTCAAGACCAGGACGTTGATAGGTCAGGTGTGGAAGCGCAGTAATGCGTTAAGCTAACTGATACTAATTGCTCGTGCGGCTTGACCCTATAACTTTGATCACCATCCCGTGATTCAAAGAATTAGTTATGCCAAGTAGACGCATTCAAAATAACAACCGGTACGCCACAAAAGCTACCCCGGTACTGATTAAATCTCTATGAATTCGCCTTGTTGACCACAAAATCAACAAAGCACCAAGTTATGCCTGATGACCATAGCGAGTTGGTCCCACTCCTTCCCATCCCGAACAGGACAGTGAAACGACTCCGCGCCGATGATAGTGCGGGTTCCCGTGTGAAAGTAGGTCATCGTCAGGCTCCTACAGCGAGCAAAACGCCCCCCTCATTCGAGGGGGGCGTTTTCTTCAGAGTTATCCAAGATAGCTCTGAAGAAAACGCAACAGCGTTAAGTAGGCTAAAAAGCATGCTATAATTCAAGGCTGCGCTGATCACAGCGCGCTGATAAAAGAAGAGGTTGACGGGCTGCGAGGCTGGTTGAGTTCTTCGGGTTCCTTAAAAACATACAGCCGATAAGCGTGGGCGTTTGAGTGCGATTGCCAAGTTCTTCGGAACTAGTGCTTGTCACTATCAAACGCTCATGAAATAGAAGAGAGATTCACTTGTGAATTTCCTTCAATTCTTTGAGTGGCCACCGGTGGTAATAGTCGGTGGCAAAAAAATCAAGATCGAACTATAGAGTTTGATCCTGGCTCAGATTGAACGCTGGCGGCATGCCTTACACATGCAAGTCGAACGGCAGCACGGGAGCAATCCTGGTGGCGAGTGGCGAACGGGTGAGTAATATATCGGAACGTGCCCAGTCGTGGGGGATAACGCAGCGAAAGCTGTGCTAATACCGCATACGATCTCTGGATGAAAGCGGGGGACCTTCGGGCCTCGCGCGATTGGAGCGGCCGATATCAGATTAGCTAGTTGGCGGGGTAAAGGCCCACCAAGGCGACGATCTGTAGCTGGTCTGAGAGGACGACCAGCCACACTGGAACTGAGACACGGTCCAGACTCCTACGGGAGGCAGCAGTGGGGAATTTTGGACAATGGGCGCAAGCCTGATCCAGCAATGCCGCGTGCAGGATGAAGGCCTTCGGGTTGTAAACTGCTTTTGTACGGAACGAAAAGGTTGTCTCTAATAAAGACGGCTCATGACGGTACCGTAAGAATAAGCACCGGCTAACTACGTGCCAGCAGCCGCGGTAATACGTAGGGTGCGAGCGTTAATCGGAATTACTGGGCGTAAAGCGTGCGCAGGCGGTGATGTAAGACAGATGTGAAATCCCCGGGCTCAACCTGGGACCTGCATTTGTGACTGCATCGCTAGAGTACGGCAGAGGGGGATGGAATTCCGCGTGTAGCAGTGAAATGCGTAGATATGCGGAGGAACACCGATGGCGAAGGCAATCCCCTGGGCCTGTACTGACGCTCATGCACGAAAGCGTGGGGAGCAAACAGGATTAGATACCCTGGTAGTCCACGCCCTAAACGATGTCAACTGGTTGTTGGGTCTTCACTGACTCAGTAACGAAGCTAACGCGTGAAGTTGACCGCCTGGGGAGTACGGCCGCAAGGTTGAAACTCAAAGGAATTGACGGGGACCCGCACAAGCGGTGGATGATGTGGTTTAATTCGATGCAACGCGAAAAACCTTACCCACCTTTGACATGTACGGAATTTGCCAGAGATGGCTTAGTGCTCGAAAGAGAGCCGTAACACAGGTGCTGCATGGCTGTCGTCAGCTCGTGTCGTGAGATGTTGGGTTAAGTCCCGCAACGAGCGCAACCCTTGTCATTAGTTGCTACATTCAGTTGGGCACTCTAATGAGACTGCCGGTGACAAACCGGAGGAAGGTGGGGATGACGTCAAGTCCTCATGGCCCTTATAGGTGGGGCTACACACGTCATACAATGGCTGGTACAAAGGGTTGCCAACCCGCGAGGGGGAGCCAATCCCATAAAACCAGTCGTAGTCCGGATCGCAGTCTGCAACTCGACTGCGTGAAGTCGGAATCGCTAGTAATCGTGGATCAGAATGTCACGGTGAATACGTTCCCGGGTCTTGTACACACCGCCCGTCACACCATGGGAGCGGGTTCTGCCAGAAGTAGTTAGCCTAACCGCAAGGAGGGCGATTACCACGGCAGGGTTCGTGACTGGGGTGAAGTCGTAACAAGGTAGCCGTATCGGAAGGTGCGGCTGGATCACCTCCTTTCTGGAAACTGCAATCAAATTTGAACGCCCACACTTATCGGTTGTTGGAAGGTAGTCGCTGACGACTGAGGCTCTGGCTTTGCTGGAGACTGGTTGCTGGTGACCGACTCGGGTCTGTAGCTCAGTTGGTTAGAGCACCGTCTTGATAAGGCGGGGGTCGTTGGTTCGAGACCAACCAGACCCACCATTCCTTCAATACCTAGTGCTTTGGGGGTGTAGCTCAGCTGGGAGAGCGGCTGCTTTGCAAGCAGTAGGTAGCGGGTTCGAGTCCTGTCACCTCCACCAATTCTTTCTCGACAACAAAAAAATCAACACCAAAGTGGCTTTTAACGAGGCTACTTTGTTGTTGATCAGGATCTCCTGGTCAATCGGCTGTTCATTAAAAATTCATAGAGTTTAATCAGTGTTGCTAACCGTTTAGCTGCCTCTGGGAAACTGCACATTCGTAAAGGTTTAGTGCAGACCGTGCCTGGTGGTGGTGGTTAGCGACAAATTTTTGATTGCGTCAAAACGAATATTCAGACTTAGGTTTGAAATTCAAAATTAACGATGATGGCTCGAAAGAGCTAGAGTCGTTTACGGCATAACGCGTCAGGTGCAAGACCTGACAGACATTCCTTGAAACAACGGAGAAATCTCGATAAGAGAAATCAAAGTTATAGGGTCAAGTGAATAAGAGCATGTGGTGGATGCCTTGGCAATGATAGGCGACGAAAGACGTGATAGCCTGCGATAAGCTTCGGGGAGCTGGCAAATTAGCTTTGATCCGGAGATTTCTGAATGGGGAAACCCACCGAAAGGTATCGCATGATGAATACATAGTCATGCGAGGCGAACCGGGTGAACTGAAACATCTCAGTAGCTCGAGGAAAAGACATCAACCGAGATTCCGAAAGTAGTGGCGAGCGAAATCGGAGAAGCCTGCAAGTGATAGCACAAGACATAACGGAACAGCTTGGAAAGGCTGGCCATAGCGGGTGATAGCCCCGTACGTGAAATGACCTGTGTGGTACTGAGCTTGCGACAAGTAGGGCGGGACACGAGAAATCCTGTCTGAATATGGGGGGACCATCCTCCAAGGCTAAATACTCATCATTGACCGATAGTGAACTAGTACCGTGAGGGAAAGGCGAAAAGAACCCCGGGAGGGGAGTGAAATAGATCCTGAAACCGCATGCTTACAAAAAGTAGGAGCCCGCAAGGGTGACTGCGTACCTTTTGTATAATGGGTCAGCGACTTACATTCAGTGGCAAGCTTAACCGAATAGGGAAGGCGTAGGGAAACCGAGTCCGAATAGGGCGTCTCAGTCGCTGGGTGTAGACCCGAAACCAAGTGATCTATCCATGGCCAGGATGAAGGTGCCGTAACAGGTACTGGAGGTCCGAACCGACTAGTGTTGCAAAACTAGCGGATGAGCTGTGGATAGGGGTGAAAGGCTAAACAAACTTGGAAATAGCTGGTTCTCTCCGAAAACTATTTAGGTAGTGCCTCAAGTATTACCGTCGGGGGTAGAGCACTGTTTTGGCTAGGGGGTCATGGCGACTTACCAAACCAATGCAAACTCCGAATACCGACGAGTACAGCTTGGGAGACAGAGCACCGGGTGCTAACGTCCGGACTCAAGAGGGAAACAACCCAGACCGCCAGCTAAGGTCCCTAAAATTGGCTAAGTGGGAAACGAAGTGGGAAGGCTAAAACAGTCAGGATGTTGGCTTAGAAGCAGCCATCATTTAAAGAAAGCGTAATAGCTCACTGATCGAGTCGTCCTGCGCGGAAGATGTAACGGGGCTAAGCCAGTTACCGAAGCTGCGGATTTGCAATTTATTGCAAGTGGTAGGAGAGCGTTCTGTAAGCCTGTGAAGGTGCGTTGTAAAGCGTGCTGGAGGTATCAGAAGTGCGAATGCTGACATGAGTAGCGTTAAAGGGGGTGAAAAGCCCCCTCGCCGTAAGCGCAAGGTTTTCTACGCAACGTTCATCGGCGTAGAGTGAGTCGGCCCCTAAGGCGAGGCAGAGATGCGTAGTTGATGGGAAACAGGTCAATATTCCTGTACCGATGTGTAGTGCGATGTGGGGACGGAGAAGGTTAGCTCAGCCAACTGTTGGATATGTTGGTTCAAGCCTGTAGTCGTGCCTGGTAGGTAAATCCGCCGGGCTTAGATGAGGGGTGATAACGAGGCTGCTTGCAGCCGAAGTGAGTGATACCCTGCTTCCAGGAAAAGCCACTAAGCTTCAGCTACACACGACCGTACCGCAAACCGACACTGGTGCGCGAGATGAGTATTCTAAGGCGCTTGAGAGAACTCAGGAGAAGGAACTCGGCAAATTGACACCGTAACTTCGGAAGAAGGTGTGCCTTTAGTAGGTGAAGGGATTTACTCCCGGAGCCCAATGAGGTTGCAAAAAATCGGTGGCTGCGACTGTTTATTAAAAACACAGCACTCTGCAAACACGAAAGTGGACGTATAGGGTGTGACGCCTGCCCGGTGCTGGAAGATTAAATGATGGGGTGCAAGCTCTTGATTGAAGTCCCAGTAAACGGCGGCCGTAACTATAACGGTCCTAAGGTAGCGAAATTCCTTGTCGGGTAAGTTCCGACCTGCACGAATGGCGTAACGATGGCCACACTGTCTCCTCCTGAGACTCAGCGAAGTTGAAATGTTTGTGATGATGCAATCTCCCCGCGGAAAGACGGAAAGACCCCATGAACCTTTACTGTAGCTTTGTATTGGACTTTGAACAGATCTGTGTAGGATAGGTGGGAGGCTTTGAAGCAGGGTCGCTAGATCTTGTGGAGCCAACGTTGAAATACCACCCTGGTGTGTTTGAGGTTCTAACCTAGGTCCATTATCTGGATCGGGGACAGTGCATGGTAGGCAGTTTGACTGGGGCGGTCTCCTCCCAAAGCGTAACGGAGGAGTTCGAAGGTACGCTAGTTACGGTCGGACATCGTGACGATAGTGCAATGGCATAAGCGTGCTTAACTGCGAGACTGACAAGTCGAGCAGATGCGAAAGCAGGACATAGTGATCCGGTGGTTCTGTATGGAAGGGCCATCGCTCAACGGATAAAAGGTACTCTGGGGATAACAGGCTGATACCGCCCAAGAGTTCATATCGACGGCGGTGTTTGGCACCTCGATGTCGGCTCATCTCATCCTGGGGCTGTAGCCGGTCCCAAGGGTATGGCTGTTCGCCATTTAAAGAGGTACGTGAGCTGGGTTTAAAACGTCGTGAGACAGTTTGGTCCCTATCTTCCGTGGGCGCTGCAGATTTGAGGAAGCCTGCTCCTAGTACGAGAGGACCGGAGTGGACACACCTCTGGTGTATCGGTTGTCACGCCAGTGGCATTGCCGAGTAGCTAAGTGTGGAAGAGATAACCGCTGAAAGCATCTAAGCGGGAAACTCGTTTCAAGATGAGATCTGCCGGGGCCTTGAGCCCCCTAAAGAGTCGTTCAAGACCAGGACGTTGATAGGTCAGGTGTGGAAGCGCAGTAATGCGTTAAGCTAACTGATACTAATTGCTCGTGCGGCTTGACCCTATAACTTTGATCACCATCCCGTGATTCAAAGAATTAGTTATGCCAAGTAGACGCATTCAAAATAACAACCGGTACGCCACAAAAGCTACCCCGGTACTGATTAAATCTCTATGAATTCGCCTTGTTGACCACAAAATCAACAAAGCACCAAGTTATGCCTGATGACCATAGCGAGTTGGTCCCACTCCTTCCCATCCCGAACAGGACAGTGAAACGACTCCGCGCCGATGATAGTGCGGGTTCCCGTGTGAAAGTAGGTCATCGTCAGGCTCCTACAGCCCAAACCGCCCAGCCCCTCAACAGGCTGGGCGTTTTGCTTTGCGCAAATCAACTACCTCCACGCCTGTCCTGAAGTAAGGGGACAGCGAACACACGCTGTGCAGCTCTTGCTCCGGTGATGCAAAGGCGCTATGCGACGGTGCCGTAGGGTTGCCAGATTGACCTGCCCCCTTCCGCCGTACCACCCATAAAGCGGAAGTCCTAGTTGCAAGGTTAATGGATTTCGGTGGTGGCGCAGGATCGCGTTGCATCGCCAGCGCGCTGGCGATGCAACGCGGCGAACTTGGCCGGCGCCATCCGCTGGCAACTGCTGTGCGGCCTGACCTCGTTGTAGTCCTGTCGCCATGCGGCGATGGTGGTCCGGGCCTGGTTCAGCGTCTGGAACCACTGTTCATTCAGGCACTCGTCCCTGAATTTGCCATTGAAGCTTTCGATGTAGCCGTTCTGCATGGGGCGGCCCGGCTCGATCAGGATGTGCCGGATGCCATGCGTGCTGGCCCAAGCCATGAAGGCCCGGCTGGTGAACTCCGGGCCGTTGTCGGTGCGTACCGCCTGCGGGTAGCCCCTGAAGAGCGCGGCCTGGTCCAGCAGCCGGGTGACGTACTGCCCCGAGATGCCCCAGTCCACGGCAATGCTCACACACTCATGGCTGAAGTCGTCGGCCACGGTCAAGCATTTGATGCGCCGCCCGGTGCTCAGGCTGTCACTGACAAAGTCCATGCTCCACACCTCATTGACGCCCTGTGCTAGTTGCAGCGGCACGCGTTCGCTGGCCGCCCGTTTGACCTTCTTGCGCTTGCCCGCCAGGTTGGCCGCACTGTACAGCCGGTACACCTTCTTGTGGTTCACCTCTGGGAAGTCCGGGCGCAGCAAGCCGTGGATGCGCCGGTAACCGAAGCGCCGACGCGCATGGGCGATCTCGATGATCTTGCCGCTGAGTGCCTGGGTCATGGCGTCAACCTCGGGTGGGTGGCGGTAGCTGTCGCGGGAGAGCCCCACCAGCCGGCACGCGCGTCGCTCGGACAGATCGCATTGTTCGATCATCACCAGCACTGCGGCGCGCCTGGCTGGCGGGGCTAGCTGTGAAGTGTCAAGAGGTTGTTTCGAGACATGGAGAGGCGAGAGATGGGTGCCACGAGATCAATGCCGTGGTGCGGTCGGTGCCAGTTATAGAAATGAGTCCAAATTGGCAAGGCCGCACAGCGCTGTTGTGAGTTCTCGTACGTGTGCCCATAGGCCCACTCGCGCAGGGCAGACTGGATGAACCTCTCGGCCTTGCCGTTGGTCTGCGGACGATAGGCCCGTGTGAACTTCTGGGTGATGCCCAGTTCCAGGCACGCCTCAGCGAACAGCGCCGATCGGAACGACATGCCGTTGTCAGTGAGCACGCGTTGGATGGGTACGCGCAAGCCGGCGAAGTAGGCGACTGCGGCCCGCAGGAACGCCCCGGCACTGATCTTCGTCTCGTCGGGGTAGACCTGCGTGAAGGCCAGCCGGCTGTGGTCGTCCACGGCCACGAAGATGTATTCCCAGCCGACATTGCGGGCGCGCTGGGTCCGGTCCCCGGTGATGCGGTGGCCGACCTGCTCGAAGCGCCCCAGCTTCTTGATGTCGATGTGCAGCAGCTCACCGGGGTTCTCGCGCTCGTACCGTTGCACAGGCTCGTTGAGCCGCAGATCGCTTAGCCGCGACAGCCCGGCTCGGCGCAGGACACGGCTGACCGTCGCCTTGGACACGCCCATGTACGAGGCGATATAGGCTTGCAGGCACAGCTTGCGGCGCAGCTTCACGATGGCCAGCGCGACATGCGGCTCGATGGCGCGCGGTGACTTCTCGGGACGCGAGGACTTGTCCAGCAGACCATTGGCACTGTCTGCCAGGTAGCGAGCCAGCCATTTGCGTGCCGTCACGGCACTGACGCCATGCTTGGCGCCCGCATCTGATGCGCTCATGCCACGTTTTGTGAGGTCTTGGACCATCTCCAAGCGACGCAGGTAGGTCAATCGGGCATTCTTATGAGTGTTCATTCGGTTTGGTAATTTGAGTTGACTGGGGGTTTGGCGATTTCCAGTCTCTCAGAACCTCTCCGGGTGAACACCCGCAACAACCTATTGGAACTTCACAGCTAGCGCTTTACCCCGAAGGCGGTGTTCAGCGCATGGATGTCGAGATGGGCTTCGGCCAGCAGTTTCTTCAGCTTGTCGTTCTCGGCCTCGAGCTCACGCAAGCGTTTGGCGTCGGGCACGTCCATCCCGCCGTACTTGGCTCGCCACTTGTAGAAGGTGGCGTCGCTGAAACCGCCTTTGCGGCACACCTCCTTGATCGGCAGACCGGTCTCGGCCTGCTTGATGAAGCTGATGATCTGCTCTTCGGTGTATCTGCTCTTTCTCATGGCCGTCATTCTCCAGGTTGACGGACTTCGCTGCCATTAGGTTGGTACGGCTGGCAGGGGCTATCTCAGGACAGGGTCCCACTAGGGTTTTTACCTGTCAACATTCATCAAAATCATCCCACAATCCAGGCCGACATTATTGTCGTTAAAAAGTGTGACAACATCTTGATGTTGTTCAAATTTACAACTGGAGATAGATCTAAATGAAGAGCAGACTTGCGGCTTTGGGTTTCTATGTGGCTTGCGGGATGGCCTCCGCGCAAACGCTGACGCTTTATGGCATCGCTGATTTGTGGATGGGGACAAGCCAAGTCAAGACCGGGGCAAGTGGTACACGCCAGAACGTGGTGGACACCTCAGGTATCAGTGGTTCCCGGTTTGGGGTGCGCGGTGTCGAGGACTTGGGTGGTGGTTTGTTGGCATCATTCGTTCTTGAAAACGGCTTCGATCTCTCGACGGGCGTGCCGGGCCAAGGCGGTCTGCTTTTCGGTCGGCAAGCCTATGTCGGCCTGCAGGGGTCATGGGGCAGCGTGCAAGCTGGCCGCCTGTACAGCCCCTATGACGAGCTTTTCATCAACTTCCGGCAGAACTACAGCGCCTTCACCTTTGAATCCGACAGCCTGACCGCAAACAACGGCATTCCCGACTATTCGTATCGGTTGAACAACGCGGTGGCCTACACGACGCCGCTCATCGGTGGTTTCAGTGCCAAGGTGCTGCAGAGCTTTGGGGAGAACAAGAACCTGCCGACCGTTGGCAATAAATCCACCGACGCCGAGGCCGTGGCGCTGAAGTACGTCGACGGGCCGTTCACCGTCGGGTACGCCTACCAGCAGGAGAAGCAGGCCAACGGCGACGCCAACAAATACCAGTTGTTCGGTGCGCTCTACGACTTCGGTTTCGCCAAACTCATGGCCAGCTACAACCCGGCGAGGAACGACATGACGAAGGACAAGGAATACCAGATCGGCGCCATCGTCCCATTCGGGCCGGCCTATGCTGTATCGCTCGGCTATACCCACTCGAAGAGCAAGGCGGGGGCCTTGACCAGCGTCGGCAAAGGCTTTGCCGTGATCGGCTCCTACGACATCTCGAAGAGGACGCGCCTCTATGCGGCCATGGTGGATGCCAGCACCCATCCCAACAATGTCGTGGCCGAAACCGTGACCACCAAGTACGGTGTCGGCATCCGGCATGCGTTCTGATCACTGACGACGAGCCCGCCCGTCTGGACGTGGCGGGCGAGCAAGCGAACAACTTTGCTCCCGACGTAGCGGAAAATTGTATAATACGTGGTTTCGCAGCGTTCGGCTGGCCCCGCGGCGAAATTTTACTTCCCACCTAAGAGGTTTCCTTCAGAGAAACACCGACCGTGGAAAAGGGCTGCCAGGACGCCAATCTCTATAGATTGGCCAAACCACTTCTTTCAAAGAGAAACTCATGACCAAGACCTTCAGCGCCAAACCCGCTGACGTGGTGCACGAGTGGTTTGTGATTGACGCGACCGACAAGGTCCTCGGACGAGTAGCCAGCGAAGTTGCTCTCCGTTTGCGCGGCAAACACAAGGCCATTTACACGCCTCACGTCGATACCGGTGACTTCATCGTCATCATCAACGCAGCCCAGTTGCGTGTCACCGGCGCCAAGCCGCTCGACAAGATTTACTACCGTCACTCCGGTTACCCAGGCGGCATCACGGCCACCAACTTCCGTGACATGCAAGCCAAGCACCCAGGCCGCGCCCTGGAAAAGGCCGTCAAGGGCATGCTGCCCAAGGGCCCGCTGGGTTACGCCATGATCAAGAAGCTCAAGGTCTACGGCGGTGCCGAGCATCCGCACACCGCCCAACAGCCTAAAGTGCTGGAACTCTAAGGAGCATTCTGATGATTGGTGAATGGAACAATGGCACCGGCCGTCGCAAATCGAGCGTCGCCCGCGTGTTCATCAAAAAAGGTACCGGCAAGATCACGGTCAACGGCAAGGACATCCAGAATTTCTTTGGCCGCGAAACCTCGATCATGATTGCCAAGCAGCCCCTGGTGCTGACCAACCATGTCGAAACCTTCGACATCCAGGTCAACGTGCACGGTGGTGGTGAGTCCGGCCAGGCCGGCGCAACGCGCCACGGCATCACCCGTGCGCTGATCGACTACGACGCGACCCTGAAGCCGGCGCTGAGCCAGGCTGGTTTCGTCACACGTGATGCACGTGAGGTCGAACGTAAGAAGGTCGGTCTGCACTCTGCACGCCGCCGCAAGCAGTTCTCCAAGCGTTAAGCTTCGGGAATGTTGCAAAAACCGCCTCCGGGCGGTTTTTGCATTCCAGGCTTTGCAGCGCACTGCAAAGACCGCACTTGCAGCAACGACAAATCTAAAGCCCCAAGCTTTGCTCGACTAATTGCAGTAGCATCAACCTATTAACGGAGTACCCACCATGAGCGCAGTTGCCGAAAACATCCAGACCGAAATGCCCGCACCGATCGTCTTCACCGACAGCGCTGCCGCCAAGGTGGCCGACCTGATCGCCGAGGAAGGCAACAACGACCTGAAGCTGCGCGTGTTCGTGCAGGGCGGTGGCTGCTCCGGCTTCCAGTACGGCTTCACCTTCGACGAGATTACCAATGAAGACGACACCACCATGACCAAGAACGGTGTGTCCCTGCTGATCGACGCCATGAGCTACCAGTACCTGGTCGGCGCCGAAATCGACTACAAGGAAGATCTGCAAGGTGCGCAGTTCGTGATCAAGAACCCGAACGCCACCAGCACCTGCGGTTGCGGCTCCAGCTTCTCCGCCTGATTGGAACCCTCGGCTCCCAGCCGAAAGCCGCCCACGGGCGGCTTTTTCTTTGCCTGATTTCAGCCGCTGAACGCTAAATTGCCCATGCAAGACGAAAAATCGAACAAATTGTTGTTGTGGCTCGTGGCCATCGGCTTCTTCATGCAGACGCTGGACGCGACCATCGTTAACACCGCGCTGCCCGCCATGGCCAAGAGCCTCGGCGAAAGCCCGCTGCGCATGCAGTCGGTGCTGGTGGCGTATTCGCTGACCATGGCCATGCTGATTCCGGCTTCGGGCTGGATGGCCGACCGCTTCGGTACGCAAAAGCTCTTCGTCGCCGCCATCGGCCTGTTCACGCTGGGCTCCTTGTGCTGCGCCATGTCGCACAGCCTGCCGCAGCTCGTGGCTTCGCGGGTCTTGCAGGGCATGGGTGGCGCGATGTTGCTGCCGGTCGGTCGGCTCGCGGTTCTGCGTGCATTTCCCAAGGATCAATTCCTGCAGGCCATGAGCTTCGTGGCCATTCCAGGGTTGATCGGTCCGTTGATCGGCCCGACCCTCGGCGGCTGGCTGGTGGAGTACGCCACCTGGCACTGGATCTTCCTGATCAACCTGCCGGTGGGCCTGGTCGGCTTCTTCGCCACGTTGAAATTCATGCCCGAGGGCCGCATTGCCGACGTGAAGCCGTTCGACCTCGGCGGCTACCTGCTGCTCGCGTTCGGCATGGTCAGCATCTCGCTGTCGCTCGACGGGCTGTCGGAGCTCGGGCTGCGCCAGGCCTCGGTGCTGGTGTTGCTGGTGTTCGGCATGGCCAGCCTGGTGGCCTACTGGCTGCGCGCCGCGCGCCGCCCTGATCCGCTGTTCTCGCCCCACCTGTTTTCGATCCCGACGCTGAGCATCGGCCTGCTGGGCAATCTGTTTTCACGGCTGGGCAGCAGCTGCATGCCGTTTCTGGTGCCGCTGCTGCTGCAGGTCAGCATGGGCTACCCGCCGTCCGAGGCCGGCATGATGATGTTGCCGGTGGCCATTGCGGGCATGTTCACCAAGTCCTTCGCCACGCCGCTGATCAAGCGCCTGGGTTACCGGCAGGTGCTGGTCGGCAACACCGTGCTGGTCGGCCTGCTCATGACCAGTTTCGCGCTGGTCTACGTGGGCCAGCCGGTGTGGCTCCAGCTGGTGCAGCTGGCCTGTTTCGGCATGGTCAATTCATTGCAGTTCACGGCGATGAATACGGTGACGCTGAAAGACCTCGACGGCCCGCTCGCCAGCAGCGGCAATGGCCTGCTGTCGATGGTGCAGATGTTGGCCATGGGCATGGGGGTGGCGGCTGCGGGCGCGGTGTTGTCGGCCTATACCGCTTATTTCACCCCGGCCGGGCCGGAGCAGACGCTGCGCGCCTTCCATGCCACCTTTGCCACCATGGGCCTGATGACGGTCGCATCGGCCTGGATCTTCTGGCAATTGCCGCCCGGCACCCAGGTGACCGCCAAGCCGAAGGAAGAGGCGATCGACGTCGCCTGAGGCCCGTCAGGCCGGATAGATGGCGCCGAGCACGCGCTCGCCCCTGGCGCCCGTCACGCTGGCCAGGTTGCCCGGCCGCCGCAGTACGGCCTGGCGCGCGAGCCAGGCGAAGGCCGCGGCTTCCACCTCGAGCGGCGGCAGGCCGTGTGCTGCCGAAGAGCGCACGGCCACGGCCGGCAGCAACGCCTGCAGGCGCCGCATCAGATGGCCGTTGAGTGCGCCGCCACCACAGACGATCAGCGATTTGCTATCTTTCCCGTAGCTGGAGACGCAGGTTGCACAAGCGCTGGCAGTGAATTCGGTCAAGGTGGCCTGCACGTCGACTGGCGCCAGCCCTGCCCATGGCGCGAGTTGGTGCGCCAGCCAGGCTGGATTGAACAGGTCGCGGCCGGTGCTCTTCGGCGGTGCCTTGGCAAGGTAGGGGTCGGCCAGCAGGCTGGCCAGCAATGCCTGCTCGACTTGGCCTTGCGCAGCCCAGGCGCCGTCGCGGTCGAACGGCTGGCCCGTGTGCTGCTGGCACCAGTGGTCCATCAGCGCATTGCCAGGGCCACAGTCGAAGCCCAGCAGCGGGTCGGCCGCACCCGCGCCGAGCACGCTGAGGTTCGAAATGCCGCCGATGTTGAGCACCGCCAGCGCCTCGCCCATCCCTTCCTTGGACTCGCCGAACACCTCACGGTGGAACGCCGGCACGAGCGGTGCGCCTTGGCCGCCGGCCGCCACGTCACGCGTGCGAAAGTCGGCGACGACGTCGATGCCGGTCAGTTCGGCCAGCAAGGCCGGGTTGTTCAGCTGCAGCGTGTAGCCGCCGGCAATGCCCTGCGCGGGCTGGGCGTCGAATTCCTGCGGGCGATGACGCACCGTCTGGCCATGCGCGCCGATGGCCGTGATTTGCGCCGCCGGCAGGTTGGCCGTGCGCAGCAGGCCGCCGACCACCGCGGCATACACGCGGACCAGCGCATTGGCGGCCAGCGCGGCGCGGTGCAATTCATTGTCGCCGGCGGTGTTCAGCGCCAGCAGTTCCGCGCGAAGCTCGCGCGGAAACGGGGCCGCGGCATGGCAGATCACGCGCGGGCGGCTGCCGTTGAAGTCGGCCAGCACGCCGTCGACCCCGTCGAGCGACGTGCCCGACATCAGCCCGATATACAACTCAGGCGCGGGCATCACGGTCCTGCGCCTTACTGGGCGCTGGCTTGCTGGATGGTGGCCGCAGCCGTGAGCTGCTGGCGCATCACGGAGGCCAACTGGTTGAACGCCGGCCGCGCGGCGGTCGAGACCGGCCGGCTGTCGTTCTGCTTGGCGAGGGTGGCCGGGTCGTGGTGCACGCCGTTCACGCGGAACTCGAAGTGCAGGTGCGGACCGGTGGCCCAGCCGGTCATGCCGACATTGCCGATGTGGTCGCCCTGTGCCACCACCTGGCCCTTGCGCACGTCGATGCGGCTCAGGTGGGCGTACACCGTGGTGTTCTCGTTGCGGTGTTTCACCATGATGACGTTGCCGAAGCCGTTCTGCACGCCGGCGAATTCGACCACGCCGTCGCCGACCGCGCGCACCGAGGTGCCCATCGGCGCCGCATAGTCGACGCCGAGGTGGGCGCGCCACTGTTGCAGGATCGGATGCATGCGCATCGTGAAGCCGCTGGTCACGCGCGAGAACTCCACCGGCGAGGTGAGGAAGGCGCGGTGCAGGCTCTGGCCGTCGAGGGTGTAGTAGCTGCCCTTCTGGCCCGGCTCGGCGAACCACATGGCCTGGTAGGTCTTGCCGTCGTTCACGAATTCGGCGCTGAGCACGCGGCCCGTGCGCAGGGTTTCGCCGTCGGCTTCCATGGTCTCGTAGACCACGGAGAACCGGTCGCCCTTGCGCAGCGCGCGGTGGAAGTCGATGTCGCCGGAGAAGATCTCGGCGAGCTGGGAGGCCACGGGGTCGGGGATGTTGGCTTCGTCCGTCGCGGCGAACAGCGACGAGCGGATCGTGCCGCTGGCCAGCTTGCTCGACGCCACCAGCGTGGCGGCTTCAACGCGCGAGGCAAAACCCTGCGGCGTCTTCTCGATCACCAGGCGCTGGAAGTTGCCGTCGTTGTTCGGGCTCCAGCGCGCGCTGAGTTGCAGCAGCGCGTGGTTGTCGCTGGCTTCGGCGGTGACCATGCGGCCGGCGCGGCCCAGGATGACCTGGCTCGTGCGCGGATCGGTGCGCATGAAGGCCACGGCATCGGCATCGTCGATGCCCAGGCGGGTCAGCAGCGATTTGGCGGTGTCGCTCGAGCGCGTCGTCTCGGAGCGGAAGAGGTTGAAGGAGTGGACTTCGAGGGCGTCGGCCTGGGCCTGCAGCGGCAGGGTGGCGACGGGTTCGATGACCTCGTGTACTGGCATGTCGGCGACGTCAGGGCCCAGCGATGCCACGGCGTAGGCGCCGCCGCCACCGCCGAGGAGCAATGCAGCCACCAGGGCGCTGATGCGCTTGGGATGACGCTGCAAAAGGGAGACAAGACGATCGCCGGCGGTATTCAGACCGTTGTTCAAATGGTTTTCCCAGCAATAAACGAGAGAAGAGAGGAGAAGCCGGCTATCCGGGTGATTTCAGCGGGTCGGCGTCTCGTCTGACAGCGGCTCTTAAAATCAGCGCCTAAGGCGAAGCGGCGAGTATAACGACGCACCACTCGTCCGACAACCGAAAAACCATATGAATCAATCAGATAGCGCTCAAACCGGTCTCGTTTCTCCGGTAACCGATCGTGTACAAAACGCGATGGCTGTTTCACTTCGGGGGTGCGACGAACTGATCCCCCAGGAAGACTGGCTGAAGAAGCTGGCCCGCTCGGAGGCCACCGGCGTGCCGCTGCGCATCAAGCTCGGCCTGGACCCGACCGCGCCCGACATCCACATCGGCCATACCGTGGTGCTCAACAAGATGCGCCAGCTGCAGGACCTCGGCCACACGGTGATCTTCCTCATCGGCGACTTCACCAGCATGATCGGCGACCCTTCCGGCCGCAACAGCACCCGCCCGCCGCTCACCGCCGAGCAGATCAAGGTCAACGCCGAGACCTATTACAAGCAGGCCAGCCTGGTGCTCGACCCCAGCAAGACCGAGATTCGTTACAACAGCGAGTGGAGCGACCCGCTGGGTGCGCGCGGCATGATCCAGCTGGCCTCGCGCTACACCGTGGCCCGCATGATGGAGCGCAACGACTTCCACGACCGCTTCCATGGCGGCCAGTCGATCGCGGTGCATGAATTCCTTTACCCGCTGATGCAGGGCTACGACTCGGTGGCGCTCAAGAGCGACCTGGAACTCGGCGGCACCGACCAGAAGTTCAACCTGCTGATGGGTCGCCACCTGCAGGCCGAATACGGCCAGGAGCCGCAGTGCATCCTGACCATGCCGCTGCTCGAAGGCCTGGACGGCGTGGAGAAGATGTCCAAGTCGAAGAACAACTACATCGGCATCAGCGAAGCGCCCAACAGCATGTTCGCCAAGGTGCTGAGCATTTCCGACGTGCTGATGTGGCGCTGGTACACGCTGCTGTCGTTCAAGACCGAAGCCGAGATCGCGGCGCTCAAGGCCGAGGTCGACGCCGGCCGCAACCCGAAGGATGCCAAGGTCGCGCTCGCCAAGGAGATCACCGCGCGTTTCCACTCGGCGGCGGAGGCCGATGCGGCCGAGCAGGACTTCATCAACCGCAGCAAGGGCGGCGTGCCGGACGACATCGCCGAAGTGAGCCTGGCCGGTGCGCCGCTGGGCATCGCCCAATTGCTGAAGCAGGCCGGCCTGGCCGCATCCACCTCCGAAGGCAACCGCCTGATCGACGGCGGCGGCGTGCGTGTCGACTCCAGCGTGGTCAGCGACAAGGGCCTGAAGCTCGAAGCCGGTACCTACGTCGTGCAGGTCGGCAAACGCAAATTCGCCAAGGTCACGCTGGGCTAGTTTTCAGGGCGCGGGCGAGGCGAGCGGCTTGCCCTTTTCCACCACGTACACGCCGAGCAACTTGACCGGTGCGGCGCTGTCGTTGTGCGCGTCGTGCACCACACCCGCGGGCACCACGAAGGACTCGCCGGCCTTGAGGATGCGTGGCGCCTGGCCGTCGACCAGCAGCGTCACCTCGCCGTCCATCACGTAGCTGATCTCGTCGCCCGGATGCGTGTGGCGTCCGGCCTTGGCGCCCGCGGCCACTTCGACGCGCGCCACCACGGCCTCGCGGCCCGGCACCGACACATCGGCCTTGCCGACCATGGTGCGGGTCAGGCCCGAAGCCTGGGCGAAGGCGGGGCTGGTGCCCATGGCCAGCAGGCCGATCGACAAGCTGATCGACAGGCCGGTAAGGGCCATGGCGGTGACGGATTGACGCAATTTCATGGAGTCTCCTCGTTGTGTTTTGGAGGAGCATCCTAGGGCCGGCACACCAGGCGCCGCCCCGGTATCAACCCTCAGCGGCCGGCTTTCTCCAGCATGGCCACCATCTCCGCATAACCCCGGCTGCGGGCGAGCTGCAGCGGCGTGTTGCCGTGGCGGTCGGTCAGCTGCAGATTGGCGCCGGCGTCGATCAGCGCGCGCAGCGTACGCTGATGGCGCGGGCCGCCGTCGCCGAGCACGATGGACTCGATCACCGCCGTCCAGTGCAGGTTGTTCACGTGGTCGAGCGGCGCGCCGGCAGCGATCAACTGCCGCACCACACCGTCGTGGCCCAGGTGCGCCGCGGCGATCAGCGCCGTGCCGTCGTAGCGGCTGGTGGTGAGTTTCGCGCTGGCGCCGGCCGCGAGCAGCGCCGCCAGCGTGGCCTTGTCGTCGGCCACGGCGGCGATGGTCACCGCGTCGTAGCGGTCGTTTTCCAGCAGCGACAGGTCGGCGCCGGCCTGCGCCAGCGCGCGGATCACCGGCACCTGCCTGGCGAAGGTGGCGACGTGCAGCGGCGTGCGGCCCTGTTCGTCGCGTGCGTTCAGGTCCGCCTTCTGCGCGATCAGCTTCTCGGTCTTGGCCAGGTCGCCGCGCTGCGCTGCCGCGTGCAGGCCCTTGTACTGCGCCATCTGCGCGGTGCTCGGCGCCACCTGCGCCGAAGCCGCGCCGGCCAGCAGGCAGGCGGTGAGCATCAAATTTCGTAGCGGCATGTGCATGTTTTTCCTAGGCTGGAGGTGGTTTTAGCTGATGAGTTGGCCGCCTCGGACAAGATCAACGGAGATCGGCTACGACCCGTTCGCCCTGAGCCTGTCGAAGGGCCTGATGCAGAGTCCTTCGACAGGCTCAGGACGAACGGATTTGCATGAGCTTGAAGCTCGCATCAGGAGTTTTGATGCTTATTTAAGCAAGTCTTTCACGTGGTCCAGTGCGGCCAGCGCGCACACCTCATCCAGGTTGCCGGCCGGCGCGCCGCCCACGCCCACGGCGCCGATGACCTCGTTGCCCACCTTCACCGGCACGCCGCCACCCAGCAGCAGGTAGCCGGGGATGTTTACCAGGTTGGCCGCGCCGGGGTTCTTCTGGCTGATCTCCATGATGGCCAGCGTGGCGTTCTTGGCCGAGGCCGAGGTAAAGGCCTTGGCTCGGCTCGCGTCCAGCGTGTGCGGGCCGGCGTTGTCGGCACGCTGCACGGCGCGCACGCCGCCGGCGCGGTCGACCACCGTGGCCGACACGGCATACCCGTTGGTGGCGCAGGTGGCCACGGCCGAGGCGGCGATCTGGTTGGCGAGTTCCAGCGACATGTTGCGCTCGGTCCGCACGGCCTGGGCGTTGGCGGCGCTGGCGATGCAAGTCAGGGCGATGGCGGCGAATGTAAGGGTCTTGTTCATGCGGTGCTTCAGGTGGCTTTTTCAGTTCAATCCGGTTCGATCAACCGTGGGGGAACTGTAAAAAGCCGGGCCTGTTTCGACCATGCGTACGGCTACGCCCGCGGCTCCGTAGAACTACGGAGTGGGCGACTGAAGGTTTGCCTGATGCAGGCGCCGCGGCCCAATGTTGAGGCTATAGTGAAACCTTGCACACGCTGCTGGAACTTTCAGTCGCGGTGCGGGATGCAATAACGGTGGCCGGGTTTCATGAAGGTTTTTTACCGGGTCGTTTGAACAGTCCATATGCCGAAAAACCAAGCCACAAGCCACTTTCAGGAGGGTGTCGTTTCCAGAATATCCCGCAAGGTCCAGCTTATCCCGCAGGTGTTGCGGGATACATTGCGTTAGGCCGCATATGAACGATCGCGTTGTTCGCATGTTTCATGAAGCCCAGGACCGGCTACACGACGCCGACATTCTTGCGCGTTCGCTCGACACGCGTTCCGACTCACAGGCGATCATTCGAATCCTTGGATTCGAAATACTCTTGAAGTGCGCCCTGCTTCTCTCAGGTCAAGAACCGAAGAACTCTCACAACTATAAGAAGCTGTGGCTCGGCCTGCCCGGACACGTGCGGAGGGAAGTCTTGAAAGTCGCATCAGAACGAATGCCCGGACATGCCGACCTGACGAACCTCGAAGAGAAGCTGGACTGGTTTCAGTTCGTCTTCGAGCGCGCTCGCTATCACTACGAGTTGTACGAGAACTACAGCCTGAAGGAGCAAACGGCGCTGGGCGAGCTATGGATCGCCCTGGGCGCACCCAACAACGAAGCCGTAGTTCAGTACTTCCCCTCCGAGCTTAAGTGCTTGATCGATGGGCTCACCACCTATATCGAGAATGCGGCCTAACCCTTCGGTCACCTCAAACTTTAACCATGCGCACTACGCGAATCCTTTCTGCCCTACTCGTGACGCTGGGAAGCGCAGTTTTTGTGGGGTGTGGCAAATCTGGATCAGTGCCAGTCGTGTCAATTCAATCTGTGACTCCTGCTGAGGACGCTGCGCTGGTGGGTGGTGAGCAGGTTACTTTCTCGGTTACCGTTCGAGCGCAGGGGATAAGTGTGCCGAGTACAGTTGCTCTGGTGGTGCAGTCGAAAGGGCAGTTACTTGGCGCCACCGATGCTGTGCCTATTGAAGAAGGCATTCCAAAGACTTTGACGATCCAGACGTTGATACCGGCGACAACGTCAGTCCAAATACTGACACCGCTATATCTTGGAGATGGTGATCAGACTTCGGTGGTGGATGTTCGTCATTTCAAAGTCGTTGGGATAAAAGCTGTTGGTGGCTAGCTCATTCCAGTGGATCGCCTTCGATAGCCGCTAACTTCAAGTATTACCCGGCATCAGCCGCAATAACGGCAGCGGTCGCTCGCTCAGTCCTTGCAAGCAACGGTCCCAGACACCCATCCATTGCCCTTGGTCTCAGCCCCCAGAATCCGCCAAAGCCGCGTAGCTGCGAATCAACTGCGCCAGCGATTCAGCCTCCAGCTTCGCAAACAAATTAGCCCGGTGCGTCTCCACCGTACGCGGTGACACGGCCAGTGCGCGGCCGATCTCCTTGTTGGTCAGGCCCGAGACGATCAACCCCAGCACCTCGCGTTCGCGCTCCGACAACTGTGCGTACCGTTCGCGCGCCTGCCGGTCGGCCTGATGCCGTTCGCGCGAGCGCACGTGTTGGCGCACGGCGTTCTGTAGCGCTTCGATCAGCGCTTCGTCGTCCACCGGCTTTTCCAGGAACTCGGCCGCGCCGGCCTTGAACGCGCGGCGGCACATGTCCACCGTGCCGTGGCCGGTGAGCATGATCACTGGCTGGTCCACGCCTTGCGCGACCAGCGTGTCGAGCACGGCGAGGCCGCTGATGCCGGGCATGCGCACGTCAAGCACGATGGCACCGATGCCGTTGCGTTCGAACTGCGCGAGGAAGGCCTGCGGGTCTTCCCAGGTCATCACGCGCAGGCCGACGGTGCCGATCAAGAGCGCGAGGCTGTCGCGCACGGCGGCGTCGTCGTCGATGAGGTGGATCAGCGGAGACAGGGTGGTGTTCATGGGCGCAGAGGACGGGGCAGGGGAAGGGCCAGGCGCAGCGCCGCGCCATGCGGCGGCACATTGCTCGCCGAAAGTTCGCCGCCCATGCCGCCGGCCAGGCTTTCGCACAGGTTCAGGCCCAGGCCGAGCCCGCCTTGGCGCGTGGAGAAGAAAGGCTCGAAGATGCGCGGCAGCACCTCGGCCGGGATGCCGGGGCCGCTGTCCTGCACGGTCAGGGTGCCGCGTTGCGGGTCGGCCGCGATGGTCAGCGTGAGCCGGCGTTGATCTGGCGGCACCTGCTCCAGTGCCTGCAGCGCATTCATCACCAGGTTGTGGATGATCTGCTCGAGGGCCACGCGGTCGGCCAGCACCGTCACGTCCCGCGCCGGGCTTTGCACCACGGGCTGCACACCGCGGCGCGTGCTCTCGGGCTCGAGCAGGTAAAGCACTTCGCGCACCGCGTCCTCCAGCTTCACCGGGCCGGGCTGGCCCGCGAGATCGGGCCGCTCCACCGCGCGGCGCAACCGGCCGACCACGCTGGACGCGCGCCGGGCCTGCTCGGCGGCCTGGGTCATCGCGCCGCGGGCCGTGTCGATCTCGGGCGGATCTTCATCGAGCAGCCGGCGCGCGGCCTGGGCGTTGGCCAGCACGGCCGTGAGTGGCTGGTTGAGTTCATGCGCCATGCCGGCGGCCAGCTCGCCCAGGGTGTTGAGCCGCGCCACCTGGCCCAGGCGCAGCAGTTCCTCGGCGCGGCGGCGAGCGGCGCGCTGGCTCAGCGCGGTCTGCAGCGCGGCCAGCAGCACGGCCGTGGCGGCGGCCCAGGCCAGCATCCAGGCCCAGGGCAGTTCGGCCCAGCCGACCTGGCGCACGGCGAACACGTCGAACGGCTGGCTGGCGGTGGCCAGGTGCTTGTGGAATTCGAAGCGCCAGCCGTCGAGTCCGGTGCTGCGCAGGCGGCCCGGCTGCACCACGAAGACCTGGCCGTCCTGCTCCAGCGTGAGCCGCACCGGCGTGGTCTCGCGCGGCATCGGCCATTCGTTCCACGGCACCATCGCGGCCAGGTCGATCTGCAGCGCATAGCTGTTCGGGTCGGCGCCCAGGACGAGCCGGTAGCGGCCGGCGGCCAGGTGCGACACCGCCAGCGCCACGCGGCCGGCCCGGCGCGACACGGCCTCTGCTTCGGCCAGGGCGGCGCGTGCGGCCGGGATGTCCACCGGCCAGGCCTCGCCCGGCCCGCGATGCTGCACGTCCAGGATCTGCGGGTAGACGGAGGACAGCCGCTGCTCGGGCTGCGCCGTCGGGCCCGGCGTGCCGCCCGGCTGCAGCAGCGCCAGCGTGGCCAGCACCGCGTCCTGCTGCGCGGCGCGCTGGCTCAACAGCCGGTGGGCGATGCGCGCGTCGGCCTCGAAGGCTTCCCGCTGGCGTGTGAGTTCCTGGCGGGCCAGCGCCACGCCGCCGAGCGTGGCGAGTGCACACCAGGCCAGCAGCCATCCTCCACGTTGCCGCAGCGCTTTCCACATGGGGCGCATTGTGCATGGGTCCGCTGCGGCTTTCGCGGTGCGCCACAATCGGCCGATGACCGCTTTCCCCACCCCGCGCGCCGACCTGCTGACGCCGCAACGCCTGCTCTGGGCTTCCGTCGTGGTGGCCGTCGTCACCATCGCGCTCAAGACCCTGGCCTGGCTGCTCACGGATTCGGTGGGCCTGCTGTCCGATGCGATGGAGTCCTTCGTCAACCTGGCCAGCGCCATCTTCGCCCTGGTGATGGTCACCATCGCCCAGCGCCCGGCCGATGAAGACCACCCCTACGGCCACCACAAGGCCGAGTATTTTTCTTCCGGCTTCGAAGGCATCTTGATCATCGCGGCGGCGCTGGGCATCGTCTGGGCGGCGAGCCACCGCATCTTCAATCCGCGGCCGGTGCAAGCCATCGGCTGGGGGCTGGCGCTGTCGGTCGTGAGCTCCGCGCTCAACGGCCTGCTGGCCTGGGTGATGTTCCGCGCGGCGCGCACGCACCGCTCCATCGCGCTCGAGGCGGATGCGAAGCACCTGGTCACCGACGTGTGGACTTCGGCGGGCGTGGTGGTCGGCATCGGCGCCGTGGCCTGGACGGGCTGGCTCTGGCTCGATCCGCTGGTGGCCATCGGCGTGGCGCTGAACATCCTGAAGGAAGGCTTCGCGCTGCTGTGGCGCTCCTCGCAAGGGCTGATGGACGAGGCGCTAGAGCCCGAACTGCAGGAAACCATCCAGCAGACCCTGGCGCGCTTCGACCGCGCCATCCTGCGCTTCGACCATGTGATCACGCGCCGCTCGGGCCAGCGGCGTTTCATCGACCTGCACATGCACCTGCCGGCCAACATGACGCTCGGCGAGGCCGCCGGGCTGCGCAGCGACATCGAGCAGGCGCTGATCGCCGCCGTGCCGGGCCTGCGGGCGAGCATCCAGCTGCTGCCGGTCGATGTCGAGCCCGTGCTGGACGACGGCGCGGGCCTGCCAGTCACCGAGGCGAAGGCCGGATGACACCTTCCACTTCACCCCGATTCACCCCCTTGATAGGAGTTTCCATGATGCGTTTTCCATTTGTCGCCCGATGTTTGCTGCCCGTGCTGCTGGTCGGCAGCGGCTGGGTCCATGCGGCGGAACTGGCCGTGCTCAGCGCCGGCGCCATCGAGCCCGGCCTGAAGGCCGCCGCCAGCGCCTTCGAGCAGCAGACCGGCCACAAGGTCAGCATCACCTTCAACACCGCGCCCGAACTCAAGAAGCGCATGGACGGCAACGAGGCCTTCGACGTGGTGATCGCGCCGCGCGCGGCCATCGGCGAGTTCGCGGGTGCCAACAAACTCGCCGAGACCCGCGCCATCGTGGGCCGCGTCGGCATGGGTGTGGCGGTGCGCGAAGGTGCGCCCGTGCCGGACATCGCGAGCGCCGAGTCGCTCAAGCAGTCGGTGCTGGCGGCCGACACCCTGGTGTTCAACCGGGCTTCCACCGGCATGTACCTCGAAGGCCTGCTGAAGAAGATGGACGTGTACGCGCAGGTCGAGGGCAAGACGACGCGGTATCCCGACGGCGCGGCCGTGATGGAGCACGTGATCCAGGGCAAGGGCCGGGAGATCGGCTTCGGCGCCATCACCGAGATCCTGCTCTACAGAAGCAAGGGCCTGACTTTCGTCGGCCCGGTGCCGGAAGAGGTGCAGAACTACACGACCTACGCCGCGGCGCCGCTGGTCATGGGCCAGCAGAAAGACGCGGCCCAGGCCTTCGTGAGTTTCCTGGCCGGCCCGGTCGGCAAGCCGCTGTTCGTGGCCGCCGGCATCACCGATTGATACTCAGCCCATGAAAGCATTGCTGCAACGCGTGGCCGAGGCGCGCGTGGTGATCGCTGGCAGGACCGTGGGCGAAATCGGCGCCGGTCTGCTGGTGCTGGTCTGCGCCGAGCGTGGCGACACGGAAGCCCAGGCCGACAAGCTGCTCGCCAAGCTGCTGAAGCTGCGCATCTTCAGCGACGCCGCGGGCAAGATGAACCTGAGTGTGCAGGACATCGCTGGCGGCCTGCTGATCGTGAGCCAGTTCACGCTGGCCGCGGACACCACGGGCGGCAACCGCCCCAGCTTCACCGGTGCCGCCGCGCCCGACGACGGCCGCCGGCTCTACGCGCACTTCGTGGCCCAGGCCCGGACCGCGCATCCCGTGGTGCAGACCGGCGAGTTCGGGGCCGACATGCAGGTGCACCTGGTGAACGACGGGCCGGTGACGATCCCGCTGTCGGTTCCGCCGGGCGGCTGACGGCCCAAGGCCGCCGGCCTTCAGGCGGTCTTCAGCGCACCCAGATTTCCACGCGCCGATTCCGCGGCTCGTCGACCTCGTCCGCGGTGGGAACGGCCAGCTCGCGTTCACCGCGACCGATGGCCTCGATGCGTTCGACGGGCACCTGGTGCAGCACGAAAAGCTGGCGCTGCATCAGCGTGGTGCGCACCTGCTGCGCGCGCTGCAGCGACAGCTGGTCGTTGGCGTCCGTGCTGCCGCGGGTGTCGGTGTGGCCCACGACCAGGATGTCGGCGCCGGGGCGCTGGCCGGCGGCCTCGAAGATCTGGCCGATGGTGGCCTGGGAGGCGTCGCTGAGCGTGGCGTCGCCGGCTTCGAAATACAGCACGAAGCGCTGCGGCTTGGCCGGGCGCATGGCGAACAGGGATTCGAAATCCCTAGCGATCGCAGCCGGATCGGCCTGGTCGACCAGCGGCGGCCGGCCCGGCGTGGCCACGAAGCGCTCATAGGGGCGCGACAGCTTTTCCGTTGCATTGCCCGAGGACACCTGCACCGCCGAGGGACTGCCGTCTTCCTGCGGCAGCAGCACGACTTCGACGCGCGGCGCGGCGCAGCCGGCCAATAGAGCGGCCAACAGCGGGACGCTCCAGCCCAGGCGCCGAATCGCCGTCATGGTGTGCCCTGCGCCTGCACGATGAAATCGGTGCCGAGCACCCCGATCAGCGAGGTCGGGGTGTTGATCTTGACGGCTTCGGGATGGGCCTTGCCGATCAGGCCGGTGATCATGCGCATCGTGCCGCGCAGCATCGACAGGAACACATTGCCCTCCTGGCGCGCGGCATCGTAGGTGAAGCCCTTGATCTCGAGCTGGCTGTCCGGGCCGAGCATCAGGGTGGTGCCGTCGCGCAGCACCAGGCTGGCCGCGCCGTTCGGGCCGGTGACGACCTGGTCGGCCACGGCCACGGCGTCGCCGGGCTTGAGCGCGCGCCGCACGCCCTGGGCATCGACCACGCTGACCGCGCCGTTGACCTGCTTCATGGTGCCCGACTTGGCGGGCGTGGCGCTGCCTTCAGCCGGGGCGGCGGGCGGCGCGGCGGACGCATCGGCGGCCAGGCCCGCCAGCGGCGCGGTGGCGAAACACAGGGCGAGCGTGAGGGGCAGGGCGGTGATCTTCATGGGCTCGCATTTTCGCAGGCGGTGCCTTGCGTCGGGAAGTAAGCCGGGCAATAAAAGGTGAAACTTCGTCGCAGCGGTGTTTTCAGGCGTAGGGATTGGCGAAGCCGAGCCCGGCGAGGATTTCGATCTCGCGCGCCTCCATGGCGTCGGCGTCCGCTTCGCTGGTCTCGTGGTCCCAGCCCTGGGCGTGCAGCGTGCCGTGCACCAGCAGGTGGGCGTAGTGGTCGCGCAGGCTTTTGCCGTTGTCCAGCGCTTCCTTGGCTACCACCGGCGCGCACAACACCAGGTCGGCCGTGACCACCGGTTCCTGCGTGTAGTCGAAGGTCAGCACATTGGTGGCGTAGTCTTTCTGGCGGTAGTCGCGGTTCAGCGTGCGGCCCTCTTCGGCGTCGACGATGCGCACGGTGATCTCGGCGTCGAGCGCGAGCGCATGGCGAATCCAGCGTGCCACCTGTGCGCGCGGCAGGGCGGCGCGGTGCGGCGCGGCATCGGCCAGTTGGCCGAATTGCAGGGAGAGCTGCAGATTCTTAAGCGCCAAATCGGCCTCCAAGGCAGATCTGAACTGCGTGGATTGCTATCTTTTTCATATGCTAGGCCTTCTTGCGGGCGCGCGGCCTGGCCACCGCCACCGCGCCTTCGAAGGCGGCCACGCGGTCGCTGCCTTCGAGGTCGGAGCGGCCGCGCGTGTCGTAGGCGTCCACGATGCGCGCCACCAGCGGATGGCGCACCACGTCGGCGCTGGTGAAGCGGCAGATGGCGATGCCCTTGGTGCGCTTCAACACACGTTCGGCGTCGATCAGGCCGCTGAGCTGGCTTTTCGGCAGGTCGATCTGGCTCACGTCGCCGGTGACCACGGCCTTGGCGCCGAAGCCGATGCGGGTGAGGAACATCTTCATCTGCTCGGGCGTGGTGTTCTGCGCCTCGTCGAGAATGACGAAGGCGTTGTTCAGCGTGCGCCCGCGCATGAAGGCCAGCGGCGCGACTTCGAGCGCATTGCGTTCGAAGGCCTTCTGCACCTTGTCGGCGCCCATCAGGTCGTAGAGCGCGTCGTACAGCGGGCGCAGGTAGGGGTCGATCTTCTGGTTCAGGTCGCCCGGCAGGAAGCCGAGCCGCTCGCCGGCTTCCACCGCCGGCCGCGTGAGCACGATGCGCTGCACCGCGCTGCGCTCCAGCGCGTCCACGGCGCAGGCCACGGCCAGGTAGGTCTTGCCGGTGCCGGCCGGGCCGATGCCGAAGCTGATGTCGTGGTTCTGGATGGCTTCCAGGTAGGCCGCCTGGTTCGGCGTGCGGGCGCGCAGGTCGCCACGGCGGGTCTGCAGCGCCGGATCGCCGTCGTTGCCGACCATGCTGTCGTCGCCGGCGAGCATGAGCTGCACCGTGTCCGGGGTGATCGGCCGGGCGGCGATCTCGTACAGCGCCTGCAGCATCTCCATCGCCTTCTGCGCCCTCGGCTTGGGGCCGTCGACCTTGAATTGCTCGTGCCGGTGGGCGATGTTCACCTCGAGCGCGGCCTCGATGCTGCGCAGATGGCTGTCCATCGGGCCGCACAGGTGGTCGAGCCGGGTGTTGTTGGGGGGCGAGAAGGTGTGGCGAACGATCATGGCCCTATTGTCTGTGGTTTGGGCGCCGCGGGATTTTTTGCGCCGGAAGGCCGCCGCGCGCGCCGGTGGTGTTAACGTCGCGGGGCATCGTGGCCCGCATCTCTTGGAGCACAGGCATCGGCATGAATCCCCGCCAGCACAACGTTCACGGCGTCGAAAGCGATCTCGACCTGCGCGCACAACTGGCCGATCTCCAGCGCGAGCACCGGGCCCTGCTGCAGCAGCACGAACTGCTGCAGGCGCGCCACCAGGCGCAGCAGGCGTCGACCGAGGCATGGCTGCACCAGCGCACGCGCGAACTCGAAGCCGAAGCCGCCGAGCAGAAAAAGGCCGAAACCCTGCAGCGCGTGTTCTACCGCATCGCCGAACGCGCCGCGGCCGGCCTGTCGTTCTACGATTTCCTGCAGACCGGGCACCGCCTGCTCGGCGAATTGCTGTACGCCAGGAATTGCTACATCTGCCTCTACAACGCCGAGCGGCAGACGCTCAACTTCCCCTATTACGTGGACGAGCGCGACGGCGACACCATGCAGACCGACGACGTGCCGCTGCGCCGCGGCCTCACCGAATTCGTGCTGCGCACCGAACGGCCGCAGCTCATCGACGCCCGGCGCTTCCTGCGGCTGCAGGCGCTGGGTGAAGTCACCGAGGCCACGGGCGACCTGAGCTTCACCACCTGGCTCGGCGTGCCCATGCAGATGCGCGGCGCGGTGGCCGGCGCGCTGGTGATCCAGAGCTATGAGGCCGGCGTGCACTACACCGAGTCCGATGCCGACGTGCTGGCCTTCGTGGCCAACCACTTCAGCAGCGCCATCGAGCGTTACCAGGCCATCGACGCGCTGCACAAGTCCGAGCACCGCTACCGCACCGTGATCGAGAACGCAGGCGTCGGCGTCGTCGTGGTGCAGAACGAGCGCATGGTGTTCGGCAACCCCAAGCTTGCCAGCATCGTCGGCCATCCGCTCGACTACCTGCTCTCTCAGCCCTTCGACGCCACGCTGCACCCGGACGACGCGCCGGCCATGATCGAGCGCCATCGGCGCCGGCTGCGCGGCGAGCCGGTGGAGCCGCATTTCAGCTTCCGCGTCATCACGCAGCAGGGCGAGGTGCGCTGGCTCGACCTGTCGGCGGTGAAGATCGAATGGGGCGAGGCCGACGCCACACTGCTGTTCGTGGTGGATGCCTCGGCGCGCGTGCAGGCCGAGCAGGCCCAGCGCGTCACGCTGCAGAAGCAGGTCGAGCTCAACGACACCAAATCGCGCTTCATCGCCATGACCTCGCACGAATTCCGCACGCCGCTGGCCATCATCCATGGCTCGGTGGAACTGCTGCGGCACTACGAGGACCGGTTGCCGCTGGACAAGAAGCGCCAGAGCTGGCAGAAGATCGAAGACGCGGTGGACCGTATGACGCGCATGCTGGAAAACGTGCATGAAATCGGCCACGCCGAGGGCGGGCCGCTCGAATGCCGGCCCGCCGCGGTCGACGTGGCCGCGTTCTGCGGCTTGCTGCTCGAGGAGCTGAAGAGCCTCATGGGCGCGGCCTGCGACCGCGTGGCCTGGTCGGTCACGCTGCCGCCCGCGGGCCGGGCCTGCTGGCTCGACGAAGCGCTGCTGCGCAAGATCGTCGGCAACCTGCTGTCCAACGCCGTCAAGTATTCGCCGGACGGCGGCGAGCTGGTTTTCTCCGTGGCCGAGGCCGGCGATCAGTTGGTGATCACCGTGGCCGACCAGGGCATCGGCATCCCCGAGCAGGACCAGGCCAGCCTGTTCAAGAGTTTTTACCGCGCCAGCAACGTCGGGCCGATCGTCGGCACCGGCCTGGGCCTGTCCATCGTGCGCGATGCCGTGGACAGCCACCGCGGCCGCATCAGCGTGGCGAGCGCCGTCGGCAAGGGCAGCCGTTTCGTCGTGACGCTGCCGCTGCTGCCGCACCCGCCCGCGCATGCTGGCCCCGACATCGCCGCTTCCGGAGAGGCCGCATGAAGATCCTGATCGCCGAAGACGAGCCCTCGCTGCGCGAGAACCTGCAGTTGATGCTGGAACTGGAGGGCTATGCGGTGCAACTGGCCGCAGACGGCCAGGAGGCCTTTGCCCAGGCGCTGCGCGAGCCGCCCGACCTGGTGCTGACCGACGTGATGATGCCGGTGCTCGACGGCTACGGCCTGATCCGGCTGCTGCGCGCGGAGCCGGCCACGGCCGGCATCCCGATCATCGTGCTCACCGCCCGGGCCGAACAGCAGGACGCCGAAATGGGCCTGAGCCTCGGCGCCGACGCCCACCTGGTCAAACCCTACCGCCGCGCCGAACTGCTGCAGGCCGTGCAGGCGCAACTTCACCCGCGGCCAGCCCGCGAGCGGCAGCGCGACATGTGAGTGCCGCCGCCGGGTCATGGACAATCCGGGTTTTGCAAGAACAGGGATCCCATGATCGGACGACTCCAGGGCCTTCTGGCCGAGAAGAACCCACCGCAACTGCTGATCGACTGCCACGGCGTGGGCTATCTCGTCGATGTGCCGATGAGCACCTTCTACAACCTGCCGGGGCTGGGTGAGAAGGTCACGCTGCTCACGCACTTCGTGGTGCGCGAGGACGCGCAGATCCTCTACGGCTTCGCCACGCCGGCCGAACGCGAGGCCTTCCGCCAGCTCATCAAGATCTCGGGCGTCGGCCCGCGCACGGCGCTCAGCGTGCTCTCGGGCATGGGCGTGGCCGACCTGGCCCAGGCCATCACGCTGCAGGAGCCGGGCCGGCTGATCAAGGTGCCCGGCATCGGCAAGAAGACCGCCGAACGCCTGCTGCTCGAACTCAAGGGCAAACTCGGCGCCGACATCGGCCCGCACACCGGCGTGACCAGCGACGCCCAGGCCGACATCCTGCAGGCGCTGATCGCGCTGGGTTACAGCGACAAGGAAGCTGCGCTGGCGCTGAAGGCGCTGCCGGCGGATGTGGGCGTGACGGAGGGGATCAAGCTGGCGTTGAAGGCGTTGTCGAAGGCGTAGCGCAAAGCGGTTGCTAGCGATTCAAGCCTGCAGCGCATCGACGTTGGTCAGCGCCAGACCGGCGCCGGGTGTGGCTGCATGCAGGCTGTCCCCATCAGGCCCTAGACCGGCTGCTTTGCATCTAGCAGCGCGAATGTGTGCTGCCTCGGGCAAGATAAACATCACGGGCAAATGGGGGTGGCCGCGCGAGCGCCCGATGTCTTGCATCCAAGCCACCTCCTGCTGCGGCACCTCTCTGTAGAGAAACAGCAGTGCCGACAGCGCCTGCTTGTGTGGCGATACATTGCGCACGACGGCCAAGTGCGTCAGGAACGCCTCAATTTCCGGCCCACTCATTTCATGAGGGTGGCGCAGCCCATGAAGCGGATGAAAAACCGGACCCGATAGACATACAACTTCTCGGTGGACAGGCTGTAATGTCGGTAACGTAGCCGCTCGAGCAACTGATCGAGCAACTGATCGAGCAAACGAGAGGGTGGCGACGTGGGAATGATGGTCATGCTGTATTTAAAAAACAGTACAACGAGTCAGGGCCCGTGTTTGCAAGGTGCATACGTCACCGACGGCGAGAGGCTGGCGTGCACGTTTTAACGGATATATTTCGGAAGTGAAAACGAAATCACGTTAAGCCTCACCAGCTACCATGGCCGCCATCTTCGCCTTCAAATGCACTTGCTGCGGTGATATCCACGAAGGATCGCCGAGCGTTGGATATCGAATGCCCGATCAATACACCTGCCTTAATGAAGAGCAGCGGGCATCGATGGGGAAAATAAGTAGCGACTTCTGCACCATTAAACATGAAGAGGGTACGGACTACTTCATTCGTGCTGTTCTAGAAGTGCCGATTCATGGCGTCGAAGAGCCGTATCTGTGGGGCGTGTGGGTTTCCTTGAGTGAAAGGAGCTTTAATCGTTACGTTGAAACCTACGATTCCCCTGTTGAAGGCGACGGCTTCTTTGGGTGGGTTTGCAACGCAATTCCTGCCTACCCTTACGATGGCTCACGCGCCGCCGATGTTGTTGTACAGCTTGGCGGTCAGCGGCCGAAAGTGGTGCTTCACCGGGGAGACCCTGAGGACGATCCGCTGGTTGTAGATCAAGTTCATGGCATTTCGGTTTCGCGAGCGCAGCAAATCGCGGAGTGGGCATTCCATGAGGCTTAACAATTCGCTCCAGCGGATGGCTTCGCCGCCCGCTGAGCTTTGGCATTAGCGATCACTAAAGATGGTCACTTCTATGCAGCCTGTTTGGGTAGCGCTCATCGCAGCGGGAGGCGCGGCAGTTGGCTGGTTCGTCAACCACTGGCTCGCCGTACGTAGAGAAGAAGGCCGACGCAGGCTAGAAGCGCAACTCAAGTTCGTCGAACGACAGATTGAAGAACTGTACGGACCGCTCGCCGCCGCTCTCTATGAGGGGCGGAGAACATTCCGCGACCTTCTTGAAAGCCTTGGTCGGAACTACGTGTTCCCTCCGAATGGCGAACTTCCAGAAGACGAACTTCGCACTTGGTTGTTCTGGGCGGAATCCGAGTTCCTTCCAAGGAACGAATATGTCAAGACGCTCCTCAAGACCAAAGCGCACTTAATTTACGGGGGGGAGTTTCCAGAAAGCTACGTAAAGTTCCTCGACCATTGCAATTCCTGGGCCGTCAATCATCGTAGGTGGAAAGAGCAGCAGGTCACGTATAGCTGGCACTCGAAGATTAACTGGCCTGAAGATTTTGAAGTGCAAGCGATAGAGACATTTCAAACGCTGAAGCGTCACCACGCGGACCTCATCGGTGCACTGATGGCTAACCCGTCATTCCAGCGGACCACCTCCGGCGGCTGCTGAATTCCAACGTTAAGCTTTGGAAATGACTTAATGGAGAAGACTTGACCATCTTGCACACACCACGCCTGCGCCTGGAGCCCATCACGGACCAGCACCTCGACGGCATCCACGCGATGAACCAGCTCCCTGAGGTGATGCGTTACATCGGCGGCCAGCCCGAGACGTTCGAACAGACCGCGGCGTGGATTGCTGACGCGCAGCGCTGTTGGGCAGCATGGGGCACCAGCTGGTGGGCCTTCATCGAGCCGACCAGTGGACGTGCTGCTGGGGCGGGTTGTGTCAAGTACGCGCGCCGGGAAGACGAACTTCCTGCCGATCTGGACAGCTTGCGGTGCAACCCACTCGAAATCGGCTGGCGCTTGCATCCCGATTTCTGGCGCCAGGGACTTGCCAGCGAGGCGGCCCTGTGCATGGCCGACTTCGCCTTCGACAATCTCGCTGCACCGGAGCTCATCGCCGTGCGCCACCCCGACAACCTTGCCTCGGCCCGGGTGATGGACCGGTTGGGCATGCGATACCGCGGGCTCGAGACTTGGTACGGCGAAATGAATGCGACCCATGTGGTGAGTCGCGGGGACTGGCTTCGACTGTGAGCCGGTAGGCGTACAGCCAACATCGATGCTGGCCCTTGCGCGGCCGGACCGGTTGATCGAAGTGACTGCGGTTGGTCGTTGCCCCGAGTCCAGCCTCTCACATCACAAGCGCGGACACGCTTTACCATCAGGCTCCCGCCGCTTCAAAGCCGTGCGCTGCCCTTACGCCAGATCCGTGCCCGAACAAAAACATGAACGACACCGTCCCCCCGCAGTTCCGCGGTGAACCCTTGCGCACGCTGATCGATTTCGCGTCCACCGGCGCGGCGGGTTCCATCCGGCTGCGCGGGGCTTTCGGCGCGCCGCGCCAGGTACTGGCTGCCCAGACGCTGGACGCAGTGCGCCCGGTGCTCGACGCCGCGCAGGCGCTGGCGCAGCAGGGCCATTGGTGCGTGGGCTACGTGCGCTACGAGGCAGCGCCGGCCTTCGATGCCAGCCTGTCCGTGCATGCGGCGAATGCAGCAGATGCGTCGGAGGGGCCGCTGGCCTGGTTCGGGGTTTATCACGAGATGTTGCCCTGGCCCGAGCCGGCGCCGGAAGCGGAGGTGCGCGTCGATTGGCAGGCGGGCATCGCCCAGGCCGAATTCGAACGCAGCCTGACCGAGATCCACCGTGCGATCGCCGATGGCGAGGTCTACCAGGTCAACTACACGGCGCCGCTGCAGGGCAGGGTGCAAGGCAGCGCCCATGATCTTTTCCTGGCCCTGCTGCGCGCGCAGCCCGGCGGTTTCGCCGCGTGCATCGACACCGGTGAAGAGCACGTGTTGTCGGTGTCGCCAGAGCTGTTCTTCGACTGGCGCGATGACCGCATGCTCACGCGCCCGATGAAGGGCACGGCGCCGCGGGGCGCCACGCCGGAACAGGACCAGGCGTTGGCCGCCGCCCTGGCCGCCTCGGCCAAGGAGCGGGCCGAAAACGTGATGATCGTGGACCTGATCCGCAACGACCTGTCGCGCGTGGCCCGGCCTTTCTCGGTGCGCGTGCCGCGGCTGTTCCAGCTGCAATCGCTGCCCAGCGTGTGGCAGATGACGTCCGACGTGGAAGCCTTGACGCGCGAAGGCACGACGCTGGCCGACGTATTCGCCGCGCTGTTCCCGTGCGGTTCGGTGACCGGCGCGCCCAAGGTCAGCGCGATGCGCCTCATCCGCGCACTGGAGCCGGCGCCGCGGGGCGTCTACTGCGGCGCGGTCGGCGTGCTGCAGCCAGGCGGCGCGGCCACCTTCAACGTGCCGATCCGCACCGTCACGCTGCGCGGCCACGCGGCGCGCTGCGGCATCGGCAGCGGCATCACCTCGGGGGCGACTGCCGCCGACGAATGGCAGGAATGGCGCCACAAACGCGCTTTTCTCGACCGCGCGAGCCAGCCTTTCGAACTGCTGGAAACGCTGGCCCTGGCCGACGGCGTGCTGCGCCATGCCGATGCGCATCGGGCGCGCATGCGGCAGGCCGCGGCCCACTTCGGTTATGCGTGGGACGAGCGGCACATCGACGACACACTGAATCAATTGGTTCGGCAGCACCCGGCCGGCCTGTGGCGCGTGCGCCTGTTGCTGACGGCGCAGGGCCAGGCCACGGCCCAGGCTTTCGCCATGCCCGCCGCGCCCGCGCGTGTGCGGCTGCAACTGGCGCCCAGCGCCTTCGAGGCCGCCGACAGCGAATTCGTGCGTTTCAAGACCACGCGGCGCGCGCATTACGACGCGCTGGCGCCCACCGCGCCCGGCGTGTTCGACACCTTGCTGTGGAACCGCCATGGCGAAATCACCGAATGCACGCGCGGTAACATCGCCGTGCTGCAGGGGGGCCGCTGGCTCACGCCGGCGTTGCACTGCGGCCTGCTGGCCGGCGTGGGCCGTGACCACTGGCTGCGCGAAGGCCGGCTGAGCGAAGCCGTGCTGCGGCTGGACGACTTGCGGCGGGCCGAAGGCCTGGCCTTCATCAACAGCCTGCGCGGCTGGATCGACGCTGAATTGGAGACATCCCCATGAACGAACGCAAACCCGTCACGCTGCACCGGCTGCGCGAGATGCACGCCGCCGGCGAGAAGATCAGCATGCTGACCTGTTACGACGCCACCTTCGCCACGCTGCTCGACACCGCCGGCGTGGACTGCCTGCTGGTGGGCGACTCGCTGGGCATGGTGCTGCAGGGCCAGCCCAGCACGGTGCCGGTGACGCTGGAGCAGATGGTCTATCACACGCAATGCGTGGCGCGGGGCAACCGCGGGGCCTGGCTCATCGGCGACCTGCCGTTCGGCAGCTACCAGGTTTCGAAGGAGCAGGCGGTGGCCAGCGCCACCGCGCTGATGCAGGCTGGCGCGCAGATGGTCAAGCTCGAAGGCGGCGGCTGGACCACCGAGACGGTGCGCTTCCTTGTCGAGCGCGGCATTCCGGTGTGCGGCCACCTCGGCCTCACGCCGCAGTCGGTGCACGCGCTGGGCGGCTACCGCATCCAGGGCCGGGGCGACGAAGCCGCGGCGACGCTGAAGCGTCACGCTTTGGCACTGGCCGAAGCCGGCGCGGCGATGCTGGTGCTGGAACTGGTGCCGTCCGTGCTGGCGCGCGAGATCACGGCCAGCCTGCCGATCCCGGTGATCGGCATCGGCGCGGGCCTGGACTGCAGCGGCCAGGTGCTGGTGCTGCACGACATGCTCAACCTCACGGCGGGCCGGCTGGCGAAGTTCGTGCGCAACTTCATGGAAGGACAGCCCACGGTGCAGGCCGCGGTCCAGGCCTATGTGGCCGATGTGAAGGCGCGGCGCTTCCCGGACGAAGCGCTGCACGGTTACCAGTGAGCCGACAACCCCTTACTGGGCGGCGCGCACCACGCGGCCGTTGACCGGCTGCAGCGGCCGTGCATTGTTCGGGAACAGCTGGCCGAACAGCTTGAGCTGGGCCGCGCTCACGGTCATCGGCTGCTTGAAGATGATCCACAGCACGTCCTCGGTGCAGGGCGGCGTGGTCAGCGAGCCGAGGAACTGGTAGTAGCGCGGGTCCTGCGGCAGCAACGCGGCCAGGTCGAGCCCGGCCGGTGGCAGGCCGACGCGGTCGTCCACGGCCAGCGGCAGGTAGGTCACGATCTGGTCGACCGCCGGGCTGGCCGCGCCGGCCTCCAGCAGCACCGCCACCGTGGCCAACTGGCCGTCGGCGCTGCGGTGCTGCAGGTGGGCCGACATGGCGAAGCCCTTGCCGTTGATGCGTTCCTCGGCGGGGTGGTGGAACTCCACGCGCTCCAGCCGGTACCGCGTGCCGCGCACGGTGAGCGTGTTCTCGCCGAGCACGTCCACCTGCAGCAGCCGGCCGGTGTGCGTCACCGAGCCGGTGCTGGGCTTGTAGTCGACGGACAGGGGTTCGGCCGGGCCTTGCAGCGCGTTGTTGTCGTCGATGGCGATCGGCGACTGGCGCTGGCCGGTGGCGCAGGTGGCGAACTCGGGCTTGAGCTGGCCCCAGGACAACGGCCCGGCCGCGCCTTCGTACGACCACGGCAGCGGCGCACCCGGTGCGGTTTTGCTGTTGTTGGCGGCGCTGCCCCCGCGCGGCGCCGGGCGCTGGCCCACGGCCGCGGCGGCCTGCGGCGTAGCGGCGAAGGCGCCCAGGGCCGCGGCGCGTGCGCGCAGGTACTGGCGGTTGACCTCGTCGTCGCTGGCCGTCGGTTCGGCGCGGCGCGGTGCCAAGGCTTCGGCCTTGGCTGCCGCGGTGGCGGGCTGGGCCGGCTTCTTTTCGGCGGGTACGGTAAAGGTGAACTGCGGTGTCGCCGCGGCAGGTTTGCGTGCCGCGCCCGGCCGGGCCGCGCTGGCCGGCTTCTCGCTGCTGTTGGCCTTTTCGATGGCCTCGCGCAGCTGTTCGCCGCGGGCCGTGGTGTCGGTTTTGGCGGGTTCGTCCTGTTTGGACTGCGCTGGTGCGGCGGACTGGTTCACCGGCCGGCCGGGCAGCGGGATTTTCAGCGCCGGCACGCCGGGGTGGGCCGGTATGGCCACATCGGCCGCGCTGGCGGCACCGGTCGCACCGAGGATGGCCAGCCACAGGCAAGACCAGCCGCACCAGCGGCGGAGGCTGGTCGGCAATGACGGTTGGGGGCGGTACGGCAGTGGGAGATTCATGCGGGCGGGAGGCTGTGCGCAAGCGCTGTGGTTCCCTGCTTTATCGGCATTCTGACCTGGCACTTGAGCCGTGGCGTGCGGCGGGGACGTGCGCGCCAGCGGCTATAGTGGCAGCATCCCGCCGGTGCCGCCACCGGCTTTTTTCCTGCTTCCGAGTCCCGGGTCTTTCCGTGTCCATCCAGACTGACGATTTCGCCGTGCCGCCGTCCAAACGCGTGGTGTCCGCCGCACCGGCTTCGCCCGCCGAGGAGGCCATCGAACGCGCGCTGCGGCCCAAACTGTTCGACGACTACGTGGGTCAGGCCAAGGCGCGCGAGCAGCTCGAGATCTTCATCGGCGCGGCCAAGAAGCGCAACGAGGCGCTCGACCACGTGCTGCTGTTCGGCCCGCCGGGGCTGGGCAAGACCACGCTGTCGCACATCATCGCCCACGAACTCGGCGTGAACCTGCGCCAGACCAGCGGCCCGGTGCTGGAGAAGCCGAAGGACCTGGCCGCGCTGCTGACCAACCTCGAGAAGAACGACGTGCTGTTCATCGACGAGATCCACCGGCTGAGCCCGGTCGTCGAGGAAATCCTGTACCCCGCGCTCGAGGACTACCAGATCGACATCATGATCGGCGAAGGCCCGGCCGCGCGCAGCATCAAGCTCGACCTGCAGCCGTTCACGCTGGTGGGCGCCACCACGCGCGCGGGCATGCTGACCAACCCGCTGCGCGACCGCTTCGGCATCGTCGCCCGGCTCGAGTTCTACACGCCCGACGAGCTGGCGCGCATCGTGCGGCGCAGCGCCGGCCTGCTGAACGCACCGATTGAAGTGGATGGCGGCTTCGAAATCGCGCGCCGTTCGCGCGGCACGCCGCGCATCGCCAACCGGCTGCTGCGCCGCGTGCGCGACTACGCCGACGTGAAGGGCACGGGCACCATCACGCTGGACATCGCCAACCGCGCGCTGGCCCTGCTCGACGTCGACCCGCAAGGCTTCGACGTGATGGACAGGAAGCTGCTCGAAGCGGTGATCCTGCGCTTCGACGGCGGCCCGGTGGGGCTGGACAACATTGCCGCCAGCATCGGCGAAGAAGCAGGCACCATCGAAGACGTGATCGAGCCGTACCTGATCCAGCAGGGCTTTCTGCAGCGCACGCCGCGCGGCCGCATCGCCACGCTGGCGGCCTACCGGCACCTCGGCGTGACACCGCCGAAGGCCGACAACGACCTGTTCGGCGCCGCCTGAGCCGGCGACATGTTGCCTGCATGGTGCTGAACCCATCGCCGGTGTCCGGTCCGGCCGCAGCCACGGTGGTGTTCCTGCCCACGCTGCGGCGCCAGAGCCTGCTGCTGGCGGTGCTGACCGCCCTATTCGGCGGGCTGCTGAGCCAGTCCCTGGTGGAAGCCATGCGCGGCACCGGCAGCCAGTGGCTCGGCGTCGCCGCCGGCTGCGCGGCGCTGGTGACGCTGTGGCTGGCGGCCAGACTCGTGCATCAGGCGATCGGCCGCCAACCCGTGCTGCGCCTCGATGCGCGGGGCATTGGCTCGACCCAGCTGCCGGCCGCCACCAACCCCCTGGCCTGGGACTGGCTCGAAGACGCGGAGCTCGACCGGGCCCACGGCGGCCAGTTGCGCCTGGTGCTGCGACCCGACCCCGCGCGGCCCGACCGCCGGCATTTCCTGAGCGGGCGCAATCCGGCCCGGCCGGTGATCAACCTGCACATGCTCACCCCCGAGCAGCAGGATGAGGCCTTCGATGCGATCCACCGGCGGCTGGCGCCGCTGCGCGCCGCGGCTGGCCTGGGCGAAGCCGCCAGCCTGGTGCAGGCGCGGGCCACGGCGCAGTTCGAGCACGAACTCGACCGGCTCACGCCGCACACCTGGGCCCTGTACCTGGTGGTGGCCACCAACGTGGCGGTGTGGGGGCTGCAGTTGGCCGACGGCATCAGCCCCACCACGCCCAAGCCTGCGCAACTGCACCAGTGGGGTGCCAATTCCGCGGCCGCGGTGCTGCTCGACCGCGAGTACTGGCGGCTGCTGACCGCACCCTTCCTGCATGGCGGGGCCAGCCATCTCGGTTTCAACATGCTGGCATTGTGGGCCGCGGGCCGGCAACTCAGCCGGCTGCTCGGCAACGCCCAGTTCGGGCTGGTCTACCTGGCCACCGCGCTGTGCGGCAGCGTGGCCAGCCTGCATTCGGCGGGGCAGTCCTCGGTGTCGGTCGGCGCTTCGGGTGCGGTGTTCGGCGTGCTCGGCGCGCTGCTTGCCGCAAGCCTGCAGTACCGGCACCGGCTGCCGCCGCACGACAGCCGGCGGCTGTGGGCCGGGCTCGGGCTGTTCGTGGTGTATTCGCTGGCCTACGGTTTCACCCAGTCGAACGTGGACAACGCGGCCCATGTCGGTGGCCTGGTCGCCGGCCTGCTGCTCGGCCTGCTGCTGAAGGGGCGTTTCGACCTCGCCGCGGCTGGCCAGCGCCCGGCCTACGCGGGGCTGGCGATGGCGGGCACCGCGGCGGCCGTGGTCTTCGGCGTGATGACGACGCCGGTGCCGCAGGTCTGGCCCGGTGCCATCTACGAGGCGCAGGAATCGCTGCGCGTGATCACGCCGCAGTTCCATGCGGTGTTCCAGGGGCTGGAGCTCGCGGGCCAGCGACGCCAGCAGGGGCAGATCAACCGCCGCCAGTACCTGGCTTACGCCGAGCAGGTGGCCGCGCCGCAATGCCAGCGCATCGCCGCCCGGTTGCGCCAGCTGCGCGTGCCGCAATGGGACAACACGGGCCAGGCGGTGCAGTTGTACCGGCGCATGTGCGAGATCATGGCCGAATCCATCGGCCTGGAGCTGCGCAAGGCGCGCGAAGGGGCCTATGCGCCGGCCGATCTCGACGCGCGCATGCGTGTGCTTGCGGACGAGATGACCGGCCTGGCCCGGCGCCTGAACGGCATAGCGCGCCAGTCGCCCGCTGCGCCGCAGGGACGATGATGCGCACCGGGCCCACTTCTTCGGCGCGGCGCCGGCTGTCCCAAATGCTGGGGTTCATCCTGCTGATCCTGCTGTTGCTGGCCGCCGGCCTGGCCTGGCGCCACCGGGGCGATGCCGATGCCTACCGGCGGCATTTCCTGCAGGCGCAGCCCGCGGCCAGCCCGCGTTTCGACGAACTGTCGTCGGCCATGGACGAAGCGGCGCTGCAAAGGCACCTGGCCGGCGTGCCGCTGCGCTGCATCAGCGAAACCCGCGAACGGCAGACGCTGGGCGACCGCGTCTGCTGGGCCGACATCGCGCGGGTGGATGCCGTGCCCGCCATGCAGTTCGCGGCGTACTTCAACCGGGGCCGCCTGGCGTACGTGGCCATCGACCTGCCGTGGTGGGCGCACCATGCCGCGCTGCGCCAGGCCATGGCCCAGCTCGGCGCGCCCGAAGCCATCGACGCCAAAACCGCGGCGCAACCCGCGGTGCAGTGGCGCACCAAGGGCGGCCGGCTCCGGCTCAACCGCGATCCGGGTTTCGACCCACTGGCCACCAGCGCGCTGCAGTGGCGTGCCGATGCCATACCCCCACGCTGAACCATGCATCACACCTTCAACTCCCTTCTCAAGCCTTGCACCCGGCTGCTGCTCGTCTTCGGTCTCGCGCTGGTGGCCGGCTGCGCCTCGCTCGGTCCGCCGCCGGCCGTCGAGAACAGCCTCGGCATGGCTTTCGTCCGCGTGCCGGCCGGGGAGTTCCTGATGGGCAGCGACGAGACGCCGGCCGCCTTGGCGCGCAGTTACCCGCAACTCGAGAACCAGCGCTTCCTCGACCTGGCCGACGAGGCGCCGGTGCACAGGGTGCGCATCACGCGCGCGTTCTACATGGGCCGGTTCGAGGTGACGGTGGGGCAGTTCCGCCGCTTCCTGCAGGCCTCGGGCTACGTGCCCGAATCCGTGGCCGACGGCACCGGCGGCTACGGCTACAACCCGGCCTACGACGGTGAAACCTCGGCCTCCGGCGACGCCTTCGAGGGCCGCGACAAACGTTACTCCTGGCAGAACCCGGGCTTCGCGCAGACCGACGCACACCCGGTCGTCAACGTGAGTTGGAACGACGCCCAGGCCCTGGCCGCCTGGCTGAGCCGTACCGAGGGCCGGCGCTACCGCCTGCCCACCGAGGCCGAATGGGAATACGCCTGCCGCGCCGGCACCCGCACGCGTTACCAGAATGGCGACGACCCCGAGGCCCTGGTGGCAGTGGCCAACACCTTCGACCGCACGTCGGCCGTGAACTGGCCGCGCTGGCAGAAGCAGGCGCTGGCCGGCAGCGACGGCTTTGCCTTCACCGCGCCCGTGGGCAGCTTCGCGCCGAACGCCTTCGGCCTGTACGACATGCACGGCAATGCCTGGGAATGGGTGTCCGACTGGTACGCCGAGGACTACTACGCGCATTCCCCCGTCGACGATCCGCAAGGCCCGCCGGACGCCAACGTGCACGTGCGCCGCGGCGGCTCCTGGCACACCTGGGCCTTCTATGCCCGCTCGTCCTACCGCAACTGGAACACGGCGCAGACGCGGTATCCGCTGGTGGGGATGCGGCTGGTGCTGGAGTCGCCGTAAGCGCGCAGGCTCAGGTCAGGGCGCCGCGCGCATCCACGCGCAGCAGCCGCTCCACCCGGCCTGCCGACAGCCCGCCGCGCACGCCGACCATGTGGTCGTGCAGGTTCACCGTCGGATCGCAATGGCCGGGGATCAGCCACAGCACGTCGCCGAGCGCGGGCAGGGGCTGGCCGGGCTCGGCGGTGCGCAGGATGCCGTGTTCGTCGCCCCCGTTGAAGTAGGCCAGCGCCGGGCCGCCGTCCGGGCGGAACACCCGCGGCAGGCCGGAGTCGATCGCATGGCTCTTGTGGCCGGCGTCGCAGACCGCGTGCGCGGCACTGGTGCTGACGACCTGCGTCTTCACGAACAGCGCGTGTTCGAAGGCCGGCCGCGCCGGGTCGGCCTCGTTGGCGGCGTAGTCGGCGTCCATGAACAGGAAGGAGCCGGACTGCAACTCGCCATAGACGCCGCTGGCGGCCTCCAGCGCCATGGTGCCGGTGCCGGCACCGGTGACGAGCTCGACCTTCAGCCCCGCGGCTTCAATCAAGGCCCGCGTGGCCTGCACCTGGCGCAGCACCTCGGCGATGGCCTGCTGCCGTTCGGCATGGCGGCGCCGGTGCTGCGCGCCGCCGTGGTAGGCCTGCAGGCCCTTGAAGCGCAGTTGGGGATGTTGCGCGACCTGCCGCGCCAGCGCCACGGCGGCCGGGCCGGGTGCCACGCCACAGCGGCCCTGGCCGACGTCGATCTCCACGAACACGTCGATCACGTCACGTGTATCGCCGGCCACCCGGCCGATGGCCTCGGCCAGGCGCTGCACGCCCTCGGCGCTGTCCACCGCGATGGCCAGTCGGTCTGATGTGTTTTTGGCCTTCAGCGCAGCTGCCATCTGCGCGACGCGCTGCAATTTCGATAGCGAAACGACTTCGTTGCTGATGTAGATGTTGCCGACCCCGCCGGCCAGCATGGCCTCGGCCTCGGCGGTTTTCTGCACACACACGCCGACCGCGCCCGCAGCCATCATCTGCAGGGCCAGGGCGGCGCTTTTGTGCATCTTGGCGTGGGGCCGCCAGTGCACGCCGTGGGCGGCGGCGAAAGCCGCCATGCGCGCGATGTTGCGCTCCATGGCGTCGAGGTCGACCACCAGCGCGGGCGTGTCGATGGCTTGCACGGACGCGCCGACGTCGATCATCAGGCGGTCGATTCGTCGATGGCCGCGTTGTCCAGGTGACCGGTATCCGACCAGCCGATCAGCGTCAGGGCGTCGGGCGTCCACAGCAGCCGGTTGATCGCGGCGTTGCCGAGCAGCCAGGTGCGCGGCGCCTGCAGGCCCTGGCCGGTGGCGGCGCGGTACAACACGTCCATCACGCCGCCGTGCGCCACCAGCACGATCAATTCGTCCGGGTGGCGGGCCGCGAGCCGGGCCACGGTGCCGACCACGCGGTCGCGGAAGATGTTCAGCGATTCACCGCCTTCGGAGGCGTAATCGGGGTCGCGCTTGCGCCAGCGCAGCGCCTGTTCGGGCGACTCGGCCTCGATCTCGGCGAAGGTGCGGCCCTGGAACACCCCGAAGTGGCGTTCGCGCAGGCCGGGCTCGGGGATGACCTCGACCCCGGCCACCGCAGCCACCGCGCCGGCCGTCTCGAAGGCGCGCGACAGGTCGCTGGCATAGACGGCGGTGATGGCTTCACCGGCCAGCGCCTGGGCCGCCCGCTGCGCCTGCCAGCGGCCCATGGCGTTGAGCGGGATGTCGAGATGGCCCTGGATGCGGGTGTCGACGTTCCAGGCGGTTTCGCCGTGGCGGATGGCAATGAGGCGGGTGGCTTGCATCGGCGCCATTCTAGGAGTTGGGGCAGCCGGCCAACGGGTTGGCTTGCAAGGCCGCGACATGGCGCGCGATGGCCTGTGCCGCGTCGGCCGTGGCGATCTGCGCGCCCTGGGCCAGCGCCGCGATGCCCTGTCCCACGGGCGTGCTGGCGGACCATTGGCAGGCCGCGCTGCGTTCGGTGTCGGCGCGGCGCACGGTCCAGCTGAAGGCGGCGTCGACGCGGCTGTCCTCCACGGCATCCAATTGCCGGAGCTGCACCGCGATGCGCCACGCGGGCGTGGGCAGTTGCCGGCCACCCTTGGTCACGTCGATGGCGCCCAGCCTGGTCGCGATGCCGCTGGCCAGCGCGTCGCGCATTTCGTTCTCCAAAGATGAGGTCCAGCGGTGTTGCTCGAGCAGTTGCACCTCGGCGCCGGTCGTGCCGGCGCGGCGCACCAGCATCTGCGGCCGGGCCAGGCGCTCCGGCATGGCGACGGGTGCGAGCTCGATGAAGACGGGCGCCGCGCCGGCGGTGACCACCGGTGCCGGGGCGGTGGGCGAAGCCAGCGTGTAGTAGCGGTCGGGCTGGCTCGCGCAGCCGGCCAGGACCAGGGCCGCGGCCCCAAACAGGCCGGCGCTGGCGCGCAGCGGAGAAGAGCGGAGCGGGGCGTGTTTCATTTCTTGTCGTCGGGTTTGCCGCGCAGCAGCGATTCGGGATGGCGCTCGAGGTAGTCGGTGAGCACGCGCACCGAGGCGGCGGTGCGGGTGAGCTCCTGCAGCGTCTGGCGCATGTCTTGCTGCAGCGGCGCGTCTTCGGCCAGCGTGCGGCCGGCGCTGTCGATGGTCTTGCGCGCGTCCTTCACGGCCGCGGTGATTTCCGGGGAGACGTCGTTCTTCAGCGAGTTCACCAGCTGTTCGGCGCCGTTCAGGGTCTTGTCGAGCGTGGCCAGCGTGGTGCGCAGGTCCTTGCCGATCTGCTCGAACGGCACCTTGTTGATCTTGGCCGCGATCTCCTGCACCTGCGACTGCAACTCGTCCAGGCTGTTGGCCATCACCGGCAGCTCCAGCGGATTCTTGCTGAAGTCGACCTTGGCCTTGGGCGCCTTGGGGAAGAAGTCGAGCGCGACATACAGCTGACTGGTGAGCAGGTTGCCGGTGCGCAGCTGCGCGCGCAGGCCCTGGTCGACGAGGAACTGGATGCCCTGCCGCTGGGTGAGCTGGTCGCCCTTTTCGCGGTTGACATCGCGCCGACGCAGGCGGTCGGGGTAGATCTGCAGCAGCACCGGCATGCGGAACTCGTGCGCGCTGCGGTCGAAGTCGATGCCGATGGACTTCACCTCGCCGATCACCACGCCGCGGAAATCGATCGGCGCGCCCGGCGCCAGCCCGCGCAGCGACTGGTTGAAGTAGACCAGCACGTTCTGCACCGGGCCGTCGGGCTGCTTCATGGCCGTGGCCTCGTCGGCGGCCAGCGCGAAGTCGGTGTTCTCCTGCGCCGCCGGGCCGGCCTGGTTGTCCGGTGCGCCGAAGGTGATGCCGCCGAGCAGGATGGTGGCCAGCGACTGGGTGCGCAGCGTGAGGCCGCTCGCATTGAGCTGCATGTCGAGCCCGCTGGCCTGCCAGAAGCGCGTGTTCGCGCCGATGAATTTGTCGTACGGCGTGTTGACGAAGATGCGCAGCGTCACGCCGTTGCCGTCGGGGTTCAGTTCGAATGCCGCCACCTGACCGACCTTGATGCGCCGGTAGTAGATCGGCGAGCCCACGTCGAGCGAGCCGATGTCGTTGGCATGCAGCACAAACTGCCGGCCGGAGGCGTCGCGCGTGACGGTGGGCGGCGCCTCCAGTCCGGCGAACTCGCTGGCGGTTTCCTTGTCGGTGCCGGCATCGGCCCCGATGTAGGCGCCCGACAGCAGCGTGCCCAGGCCCGACACGCCGGACATGTCGAAACGCGGCCGCACCACCCAGAAACGCGTGTCGCGCGTGGTGAAGGCCTCGGCGTCCTTGTTGAGCTGCACCATCACGCGCACGTGGCTGCGGTCCGGTGCGAGGCGCAGGCCCTCGACGATGCCGATCTGCACGTCCTTGTACTTCACAGCGGTCTTGTGGGCCTCCAGGCCTTCGGCGGTCTTGAAGCGCAGCTCGATCTGCGGGCCGCGGCCCATGAGGACATGCACCACGAGGGTGATGCCGACGATGGCCGCCACGATCGGGATCAGCCAGATCAGCGACGGCAGCCAGTCGCGGCGGCGCTCGATCTTCGGGGCCGGAGCCGAGGCCGGTGCAGTGTTCTCAGGGGTGGTCAATTCGTTTTCCTTGATCGGGGATGTCGTCACCGTCCCAGGTCAGTTTGGGATCGAAACTCAGCGAGGCCAGCATGGTCAGCACCACCACCGAGCCGAAGGCCGCGATGCCGATGCCGGCGGTGATTTCGGCGAAGCCCTGGATGCGCACCAGTCCGGCCAGCAGCGCCACCACGAACACGTCGAGCATCGACCAGCGGCCGATGAATTCGACCACGTGGTAGAGCCTGGCGCGTTCGGCGCGTCGCCAGTGGCTGCGCCGCTGCGCGGACACCACCAGCACGAACAGCGCGGCGAGCTTGAACAGCGGCACCAGGAAGCTCGCGACGAACACGATGGCGGCCAGGCCGTAGGCGCCGCTGACCCAGAAGTAGATCACGCCGCTGAGGATGGTGTCCTGCTGCGTGCCGAACAGCGTGGTGGTGATCATCACCGGCAGCAGGTTGGCCGGCAGGTACATGATGCAGGCCGCGATCAGCAGCGCCCAGGTGCGGTTCAGGCTGTCGGGCTTGCGCAGGTGCAGCCGCGTGCCGCAGCGTGCGCAGGCCTCGCCGTCGGCCGCGTTCGACCAGGCCGTGCCGCAATGGCGGCAGCCGATCAGGCCGGAGGTGATGGCGCGTTCGGTCATGTGCGCTGGCCCCTCACGGCTGGCGAAGGCGCGATCGGCGCCTCTTCCAGCGCGCCTTCGGCCATTTCCCAGAATCCGCGGGGATCGAACGACATCACCACCGTCAGCAGCACCGTCAGCGCGACGAAGGCCCACAGCGCCGGGCCGGGCAGCACCGTGGCCAGGCTGGTGAGCTTGACGATGGCCACCAGCACGCCGAGCATGAACACCTCGACCATGCCCCAGGGCCGCAGCATCTGCATCAGCCGCACCAGCGGTGCGAAGCCTGCCACGCGGCGCCGGTGCCATTGCAGCGGCACCAGCAGCCACAGCAGGATGAGCAGTTGCACCAGCGGGAACAGCAGCGTGGTGGCCAGCACCAGCAAGGCCACCAGCGACATGCCCTCGCCGCCCAGCGCCGCCACGGCGCCCACAAGGGTGGTCTGGCTGCGCAGCCCGCGCAGTTCGATCTCGGCGATGGGAAACAGATTGGCAATGGCGAACATCACCAGGCTGGCCAGCGCCAGCGGCAGGATGCGGCGGTGCTGCGTGCCGGTGTGGCGCTCGAGTTCGGTGGCGCAGCGCGGGCAGCGCGCCACCTCGCGCGGCCTTAGCGGCACCCGGCGGTAGACCGCGTCGCAGCCGTCGCAGATCAGGCTGTCGGGACGCGCTTCAGCCATGCCAGCGATACCGCGGAACTGGTCCTTCGACTGAACTCGGGACAGGCCCTGCCAGGCCGCTGGTATCGCCCCCTGGAGGGGGAAGCGCCGCAGGCGCATCGGGGGTGTTCATCTCAACGCGCCACGGTGATGTTGACGCGGCGCAAGCCGGCCGGGGGCTGGGGAAAGCCGCTGAGCGCGGCCGAGAACATCAGCGGCAACACGTCGCGGTCCACCGGCCAGCGGCCGAGGTTGGCCGCGCGGGTTTCGTAGACGACCTGGCCGGTCGCGGCGTCGCGCATCACCACGCTCACCTCGCGCCGGTAGGCGCGTTCGTCCCAGCCCGAATAGAAGCCGTAGCCGAAGCCGCCGCCGTAGTAGGGCCACCAGGCGCCACCACCGCCGCGGCCGTAGTAGATGGAGGTGCGCGGCCACCAGTAGCCGGGTGCCGGCCGATCCCAGTAGTCCGGCAGCACCTGCTGGAGTTGCGCCGAAACTTGCACGTTGTAGCGCGCGTGGGCATCGTCCTGCACCATGCCGACCTGGGTCAGGGCGGGCAGCGCCATGGCTTCGAGACGGGTCTGTGCGGCCTGCTGGGCGGGCGTGGCCTGCTGCAGCGGCAACCGCTCGAACCGGAAGGTGGCCGGGCTCGGCGCGGCGGCGCCGGCCGGCGTGGTGGCGGTGGCGGGCAGGCTGGAGAAGGTCTGCACATCGCTGTCGACGCGCCAGGCCGTGGCGCAGCCCGAGAGGGCGATGGCGGCGGTGATCGCGCACACCGCGGCGAACGAGGAACGCAGGGACGGCAGAAGTTTCATGTGGACTCCAAGGGCGGCGCGCCGCGCCAGCCGGTCTACAGGCGCACTACCTGCAGGCCGGGCAAGCCGGTGACGGGCGTGGGGAACGACTCGGCGTCGAAGGCCTTGTCGCCCTCTTCGCTGGGCACGCCGGTGGTCTTCAGACCCTTGAAGTCGTAGCGGGTTCCGTCCATCAGATGGGAGGGCACGACGTTCTGCAGCGCGCCGAACATGCTTTCGATGCGTCCGGGGAACTTCTTTTCCCATTCGCGCAGCATCTCGGCCACCTGTTTGCGCTGCAGGTTTTCCTGGCTGCCGCACAGCGTGCAAGGGATGATCGGGAACTGCTTGTGCGCGGCCCAGCGGACCAGGTCCTTCTCGGCCACGTAGGCCAGCGGGCGGATCACGATGTGCCGGCCGTCGTCGCTCACCAGCTTGGGTGGCATGCCTTTCAGCTTGCCGCCGAAGAACATGTTGAGGAAGAAGGTCTGCAGCATGTCGTCGCGGTGATGGCCGAGCGCGATCTTGGTCGCGCCGAGTTCATCGGCCACGCGGTACAGGATGCCGCGGCGCAGCCGGCTGCACAGGCCGCAGGTGGTCTTGCCCTCTGGGATCACGCGCTTGACGATGCTGTAGGTGTCCTGGTTCTCGATGTGGAACGGCACGCCCAGCGCGCTCAGGTAGCTCGGCAGCACTTCCTCGGGAAAGCCGGGCTGCTTCTGGTCGAGGTTGACGGCGATCAGGTCGAAATGGATGGGCGCGCGGGCCTTGAGCTTGAGCAGGATGTCGAGCATGGCGTAGCTGTCCTTGCCGCCGCTCATGCACACCATGACCTTGTCGCCTTCCTCGATCATGTTGTAGTCGACGATGGCGCGGCCGGTTTCGCGGCACAAGCGCTTTTCCAGCTTGTGCGTTTCACGCTCGATCCTGAAGTCGGGCAAGCCGGGGGTGACGGGCGCGGCCTCGTCGGCGGTCCATAGGGCGCTCATGGTGTGGTTCTCGGTTCCGGGAAAACCGCGATTATCCCAGCCCGGTGGTTTTCGAGGCTTTTCGGGTGCTATTTCCCGTTCGGCGCCACCGTCCTGGCTTCCATGATGCGGCGCACCGTGCCGTTGCCCCGCAGCTGCTCGAACGCGGCCTTCGTGCGGGCCACGAGTTCGGGCGGCGTGCTCAGGCTGTAGGCCATGTACAGGCCGGTGTTGAGTTCTTCGAGCGGCAATACCTTTTCGAGCGAGGCGCAGTCGAAGTTGGCCTGCCGGCACTGGGTGGACGCGCCGTTTTCGCTCAGCGGCACCATGTCGACCTTGCGGTTGAGCAACTGCGCGAAGTTTTCCGCCACCTGGGCGGACACGACCAGCCGCGAGAAGCCCTGCCTGGTCAGATACTGGTGGCGGGTGTCGTCGCGCATCACGCCGATCACGTAGTTGCGCGCCGCGTCCAGGTTCTGCACCGCGATGTCGGCGCGCTCCTTGAGCCTGTAGAGGAAGTAGCGCACCTGGATGAATTCGCCGACCCAGTGGAACTGCTTTTCGCGCTCTGGCGTGCGGGCGATCAGGTAGATCAGCACGTTGGGCTCGCTCAGTGCCATGTCGTAGGCGCGGGCCCAGGGATAGATGTTGACCTTGAAGTCCTTGATGCCGGCGGTGGCCAGCGTCTTCTCCAGCACCTCGGTGGCCGGGCCGGCCACCTGATTGCCCTGCAGGGTGACGTAGGGCGAGGCTTCCGTGACCGCCCGAACGCTCTCGGCCGAGGCCGCGATCGGCGACAGCGCCGCGATGCCTGTCAGCAAGATCAGCAAGGCAGATTTCATGGTCAGCTCCATTTGTCGTCCAAGGATTTTTGCGGCTCGGCCACCGCCACCTGGTTGCGGCCGCGGCTCTTGGCCAGGTACAGCGCGGTATCGGCCTGCTCGAACAGGGCGTCGAAACTTTGCATCCGCTCGGCGTCGAATTGCGCCAGGCCGATGCTCACGGTAATGAACGGCGCCGTGCCGGAATCGCGGTGCGCGATGCCGAGTTCGGCCACGGCCTGCAGCAGTTGCGTGGCCAGCAGCGTGCCGGTCTGGGCGTCGGTGCCGGGCAGCAGCACGGCGAATTCCTCGCCGCCGATGCGCGAAACGAGTTCGCCGGCGCGTGCGCAGGTCGACTCGATCGCACGGGCCACGGCGCGCAGGCACTGGTCGCCCTTGGCATGGCCATAGGCATCGTTGTAGCGTTTGAATTCGTCGATGTCGCACACCAGCAGGGACAACGGCTGGCCATTGCGCTGCGCGCGGCGGAATTCGATCTCCTTGGTCTCGTCGAAGTGCCGCCGGTTGGCCAGGCCGGTCAGCGGATCGGTGCGGGCCAGGCCGTCGAGCATGGCGTTGGCGCTCTCCAGCCGGTCGTTGGTTTTCTCGAGCTCCAGCGTGCGTTCGCGCACCAGCGCGGCCAGGTTGTCGCGATGGGCGATGAGCTCCTTCTCGTCGCGCTGCTGGCGTTCGAGGTAATCCGACAAATTGCCCTGCAACTGGTTCACGCCGCTGACCAGCAGGGACAGCTCGTCCTGTCGCCGGCGGTCCCGCTCGAGCGTGAGCTTGGTGTCCAGGTTGAGCGGTGTGAGCTGGCTCAGGTGCTGGGCGATGCGACGCACGTGCACCGTCACCAGTCGGCTGAACATCAGCATGATCAGGCTGGCCAGCAGCAGCGACTGCGCCACCTGGGTGGCGACGATGGCCACCATCTCGGCGCGCAGCCTTTGCCACAGGACGCGTTCGTCGCCATAGAGCGAGAATTCCCCCACCGCCTCCCTGGAGCCGGGAAAGGCCTCGTAGTCGAGCTTCACGTGGAGGACGGGCGCCAGGGTGGACGGCCGCCAGCCCTCACGCCGGCGCTGGAACACCTCGGGCGCACGGTTGCTCGACTGCAGGCTGACCACCACTTGGCCGACCGAAGCCACGTTGGCCGCGCTGGTCAGGTGGGCCTGCAGCGATTCCCGGTCCATGTCCCAGATCGACTTGGACAGCGTGCGCTGGTACACCTGGGCGATCAGCTGGAGCTCGCCCGACATGGCGGCCACGTTGTTCTGCCAGGCCGACCAGGTCCGCAGCGCCGCCACGACGACGGTGAACAGCAGGCAGAACGCCAGCGTGGCCAGCACCAGGCGCCCGCCGAGCGAGTTGCGCCGCAGCGTCGGGGCCGCCGTCGTGGTAGGCGCCGGCGAGGGAGATGGATCGACGGTCAAAGCCACTTGCGCTGCAAGGCGTCGTAGGTGCCGTTTTTCTTGATGGCTTCCAGGCCCTTGCGGAAGCGTTCGACCAGTGCGTCGGGCGTCTTCAGGCCGAAGGCCATGTAGTTGCCGCCGCCGCTGAGTTCGGCGACGCGCAGGTTCTTCTGCAGCGTCGCGGCGGGATCGTCACCGGCCTGGCGCGCCATGTAGTACGCGCCGAGTTCGTTCATGATCCACAGGTCGATGCGTCCGCGCTTGAGCTTCTCGTAGTTGAGCTCGTAGCGGTTGCTCGACTGCAGGTTGCGTCCCACCACGAAGCCCTGCTGGACGAGGAACTGCTCGCCGACGTCCTGGTTCACGGTGCCGATCTGCAGGTTGCGGGCCTCGGACAGCTCGTTGATGCGGATGTTGCGGCTCTTCAGCGAGAACAGGTAGAAGTCGGTCGGCGTGATCTGGCCCACCCATTTGAAGAGGTTCTCGCGTTCCTTGGAGCGGTTCATCGAATAGATCAACACGCTGTCGGCGCGCTGTGCGGTCTCGTAGGCGCGCGCCCAGGGCATCGACTGGAACTGGCCCTCGACGTTGATCTCCCGGAGCACCGCCTGCACCACCTCGGTCCCGAGGCCGGTGATGACGCCGTTGTCCGTGTAGTTGTACGGCGGATATTCCTCGGTGAGGATTTTCACCGTGTCGGTGGCGAAGGCCGGCAGCGCGGGCAGCAGCAAGCCGCACAGCAGCAGGCGGCGCGCGGGACTCAGCAGGCCGGGTTCGCGCATGGCCTCACCACTGCCCGGTTTCCATGCGGATCGCGACCTCGCAGTCGTCGAAGATCTCCAGCTTGGCGATCTTCACGCGCACGCCGAGCACGCCGGGCAGCAACATCAGCCGCGCGGCGAGCTTGCCGATCAGGCTCTCCAGCAGGTTCACGTGTTCGGCCGTGCATTCGTCGATGATGATCTGGCGCACCTTGCGGTAGTCGAGCACGTGGTGGATGTCGTCGTCGCGCGGATGCAGCGGCTGCGTGCCGAGGTTCAGCGAGGCATCGACCTGGATCGGCTGCGGATCGGTCTTTTCGAAATCGAAGATGCCGACGTTGGCATCGAAACGCAGGCCTGTGAGGTGCAGCGTCTGGCTGCCGGCGGTGTTGGGCATGGGGTTTTCGTCCACTAGGACATCAGCGAAAAATCGCGGTCGAACTTCATCAGGTGCTGGCCGCCGTCGACCACCAGCGTGGTGCCGGTGAGCGACTGGTTGTCCAGCGCGAACTTGACCGTGGCCGCCACGTCGGCCGGCGTGGACGAGCGGCCCAGCGGTGCCAGCCGGTGGCGCTCGGCGAAGGCCGCGTCGTCCAGCAGGTGGCTGGTGAGCGTGAGCCCGGGCGCCACGCCCACGACGCGCACGCGCGGCGCCAGCGCCAGCGCCAGCATGGTGCCGGCGGCCTCGAGCGCGGCCTTGGACAGGGTGTAGCTGAAAAAATCCGGGTTCAGGTTCCATAACTTCTGGTCGAGCAGGTTGACCACCACCCCTGCCACCCGGGCCGTGCCTGGCCGATCGGGCCGCTCGGCCAGGTGCGCATGCAACGCCTGTGCCAGCAGCACCGGGGCGCCGGTGTTGGCGCGCCAGTGCCGCTCCATCGATGCGAAGCTGAAACTCTCGGCGCCGTCGTTCTCGAAGGTCGAGGCGCTGTTGACCACGGCGTCCACCGCGCCGAAATGCGCCACCACCCGCGGCAGCAGCGCGCGCACCGCGGCCTCGTCGGCCAGGTCGGCCTGGAATTTCGCATGAAAAGTGCCGCTGTCCCTGGATAAATCGGCGCAGTCAGCTACAGTTTTGCTAGCGTCCTGTTCGGAGCTTCGGTAATGGACCGCCACCTGCCAGCCCGCCGAGGCCAGCGCCAGCGCGATCTCGCGGCCCAGCCGCTTGGCCGCGCCGGTGACCAGCACGGTGCGCGCGGCGGGTACGGCTTCGGAGGCGGAATCGGGCAGGGGCGGCATTCGGGGACAATCCAGGGGTGATCACAAGTCCCCACAGTTTAACGACCGCCCTCCAGGGCGAGATTTCCGCCGCCATCCGCACCGCCGGCGGCTGGATCGGCTTCGACCGTTTCATGGCCATGGCGCTGTACACGCCGGGCCTGGGCTACTACGCCAACACCAGCCTCAAGTTCGGCACCATGCCCACCGTCATGGAAGACGGACAGCGCGTCACCGGCAGCGATTTCGTCACCGCGCCCGAGATGTCGCCGCTATTCGGCCGTGCGCTGGCCGCGCAGATCGCCGAGGCGCTCGAGGCCACCGGCACCCGTGAAGTCTGGGAATTTGGCGCGGGTTCGGGCGCGCTCGCGCTGCAGCTGCTCGAGGCCCTCGGCGACCGGATCGACCGCTACACCATCGTCGACCTCTCCGGCGTGCTGCGCGGGCGCCAGCAGGCGGCGCTGGCGGCGTTCGAAGGCAAGGTCGTCTGGGTCGATGCACTGCCCGAGGCCATGCACGGCGTGGTCGTCGGCAACGAGGTGCTCGACGCCATGCCGGTGCAGCTATTGGCGCGCGTCGACGGCGAATGGTTCGAGCGCGGCGTGGCCGAGGGGGAAGGCGATGCCCCATGGGCCTGGCAGGACCGTACCACCGATTTGCGCCCGCCGGTCGACATCGAAGGCCCGCACGACTACCTCACCGAGATCCATGCGCAGGGCGTGGCCTTCATCCACACCCTGGCCGAACGGCTGCAGCGCGGCGCGGCGTTCTTCCTCGACTACGGCTTTCCCGAGGGCGAGTACTACCATCCGCAGCGCAGCGGCGGCACGGTGATGTGCCACCGGGCGCACCGGGCCGATCCCGATCCGCTGGCCGACGTCGGCCTGAAGGACATCACCGCCCACGTCAATTTCACCGCCATCGCGCTGGCCGGCCAGGACGCGGGGCTGGAGGTGCTGGGTTATGCCAACCAGGCGCGTTTCCTGATGAACTGCGGCCTGCTCGCACGGATGGAACAGGGCGACGTCATGGACCGCGCGCGGGCCATTAAGCTGATCCAGGAGCACGAAATGGGTGAACTGTTCAAGGTGGTCGGCTTCGCCAAGGGGACTGCCTGGGATGCAATCGGTTTCAAAAACGGCGATCGCAGCCACACGCTTTGACATCATGATCCGCTGGCTGCTTGTCATTTTCGTGGCGCTGATTTTCATCAGCTGGTTTACACCCTTGCTCGGCAAATTGGGCTTCGGCAAACTGCCGGGCGACGTGAGATTCAAACTGTTCGGGCGTGAGTGGTTTCTGCCATTCACCACCACCATCGTGCTGAGCGCCTTGGCCAGCGTCATTTCAAAAATCCTCTAGTTTTTCGAGCTATTCCCATGAAAGCATGTGTAGACATCGGCGGCACCAAGGTCGCCGTCAGCCTGACCGACAACCAGGGCACCACCCCCAGCCTGCAGGCGCGCCGCGCCGAGCCCACGGCCAAGACCGGTGCCAACGACGCGTTGGCCGTGCAGATCATCCGCATGGTCGAGGAGGCCTGCGCCGAAGTCGGCGTGCAGGCGTCCACGGTCGACGAGGTCGGGGTGTCGTCCTGCGGGCCGTTCGTGCTCACCGACGGCCTGGTCGAATTGGCCGCGCCCAACATCTGCGGCGGCCTGGCCGGCCCGGCGCGCGGCCTGCCCAACGACTGGCATTCCGCCCTGCTCGAAGCCCCGCTGCGCGCGCGCTTCGGCCAACGGGTGCGGGTGGAGAACGACTGCATCGCCGCACTCGAGGCCGAACGCCGCTGGGGCGCGCTGCAGGGGCTGGACCACTGCGCGTACGTGACCTGGAGCACCGGCATCGGCATGGGCCTGTGCGTGGACGGCCACATCCTGCGCGGCAAGAACGGCAATGCCGGCCACGCGGGCCACATGTTCGTCTCGGACAACAACGACGCGCTGTGCGGCTGCGGCAACATCGGCGACGTGGAAGGCCTGATCGCGGGCAATGCCATCGCGCGCCGCTTCGGCCAGGAAGCCGCGCCTTTGTTCAAGGCGGCGGGTGCCGGCGATGCTGACGCGCTGGCCATCGTCGATGGCCTGTGCCTCGTGATGGGTCGCACGCTGTACAACCTGGTGGTCACGCTCGACCTGCAGGCCATCAGCCTGGGCGGCAGCGTTTTCTGGCACAACCGCGATTTACTGCTGCCGCGCCTGCAATCGCATATTGACGGCCGCCTGCCTTCATTAACCGCGGGCATGCGTTGTGTCCCAGCCGGACTGGCGGACAAGGTGGGCGATTACGCCGCTTTGGCCCTGCTGTCGCACGGGGCTTAATTGGCTGCTCGCCTTGCCATTCGGTACCCGCCAATGGCATGCCAAGGGTTTTGGAGTGGAATACGGCTGGAATTAATGATTCCTTTGTAAATTTTGTGTGAATGAAAGCGGGAGCCGATTCGCATAATCGGTTCTGATGAATATAATCAAGGTTCTCGATTCCATTTTTCATCAGAACCAATATGACCACCTATAAAGAGCTCCTTCAGCAACGCGAAGCCCTGGAACGTCAAATCAGCGAGGCTCGCCAGCGCGAAAATGCGCAAGCCCTGGCCCAGGTGCGAGCCCTGGTGGCCGATTTCGAATTGACGCCGGAAGACGTATTCCCTACTGGCAAGACCCGTGGCCCCAAGGCCGCGGCAGATAAATCCGGCGGCAAGACCAAGGTGGCGCCCAAATACCGTAATCCGGCCACCGGCGATACCTGGACCGGCCGTGGCAAGCCACCGCGCTGGATTCAGGACCAGGACCGCGCGCAATTCCTGATCGCCTGATCGGCGAAACCGGGTTTCCCAGGGGTTTATCCCGGGATTGAAAGCAAAAAGAAAGCCGGCATTGCCGGCTTTCTGCTTTTCGCGGGCGTCGCGGTACGGGGCCGCCCGTACATGTCTCGCGGTTTCAACCGCCAGGTTCGGTTTCCGATAATGCCTGCAAAAAGGCCTTGCGCCACCAGTGCACGTCGAATTCGCGAATCCGCTCCAGCAGTTTCTGGTGCCGGCGCTGGCGTTCTTCCAATGGCATTTGCAGCGCCTGCTGAATCACCTCGGCCGTGCCATGCGTGTCGTACGGGTTCACCAACAAGGCTTCCTTGAGCTGTTCGGCCGCGCCCGCGAAGCGGGACAGCACCAGCACCCCGGGGTCGGCCGCATCCTGTGCCACCACGAATTCCTTGGCCACCAGGTTCATGCCGTCGCGCAGCGGCGTCACCAGGCCGACGCGCGCGGCCCGGCACAGCCCGGGAATCCGCTTGCGTGCCACTGTGCGGTGGATGTAGCGCACCGGCATCCAGTCGAGTTCGCCGAAGTCGCCGTTCACCGCGCCGCACAGGCCTTCGAGCTGCTGGCGGATGTCGGCATAGGCGTCCACCGATTCGCGCGATGGCGAGGCGATCTGGATCAGCGTCGCGCTGTTGCGGTTTTCCGGGTAGTTGGTCAGCAGGTGGCGGAAGGCCTTGATGCGGTGCGGCAGGCCCTTGGAGTAATCGAGCCGGTCGATGCCCACCAGCAGCCGCCGGCGGGCGTATTCCTCGCGCATGCGCTCGAACATGTCCATCGATTCGCGCGCGCGCGTCAGGGCCTGGAACTCGTTCACGTCGATGCCGATCGGGAAGGCCTGGGCGCGAACGGTGCGGTTGAAGGCGCGGAAGTGGTGCGGGTCGAGCGCTTCCGCCCCGGCCTCCTCGCCGACATAGCGCGCGAAATGCTGCACGTCGGCCTCGGCCTGGAAGCCCACGAGGTCGTAGGCGAACAGCGAGCGGATCAGCCATTCGTGCTGCGGGATCGCGGCCAGGATCAGCGGCGGCGGCAGCGGGATGTGCAGGAAGAAGCCGATGCGGTTGGTGCAGCCCATGGCGCGCAGCTCGGCCGCCAGCGGGATCAGGTGGTAGTCGTGCACCCAGATGATGTCGTCCGGCTTGAGTAGCGGCATCAGCTTCTTGGCGAACATCTGGTTCACGCGGCGGTAGCCGGCGATATAACCCGCGTCGAAATCGGCCAGGTCGAGCCGATAGTGGAACACCGGCCACAACACGCCGTTGCTGTAGCCCAGGTAGAAGCTGTCGTGGTCTTCCTTGCACAGGTCCACCGTGGCCAGCGTCACGTTGCCTGCCTGCTGCGTGTGCATTTCGCCTTCGCCCGGCGTGCCGGCTTCGACCACCGTGCCGCTCCAGCCGAACCACATCCCGCCGGTGGTCTTCAGGGCTTCGCCCAGGGCCACGGCCAGGCCGCCGGCGGCGGTCTTGCGTGGGTCGGCAATGCGGTTGGAAACTACGACCAATCGGCTCATTCGGACTTCCTTCTTCAACAGTGGTCAGCGCGCCGGTGGCCGGCACGCGCGGTGGCCGGGCGCGGTCAGTGTGCTTCGAGCAGCGACGTCATCCAGCTCAGCAACTCCGCAGGGCTGGCGCAGCGGTGCTGGGCCATGGTCGGACCCAGGCCGATCTTGATGCCCAGGCCGCCCAGCCGGCGCACGGCCTCGAAGCCGGCTTCGTCGGTCACGTCGTCGCCGGCGAACACCGGCTGGCGGCCCGTGAACGGCGCCTCGCGCATGAAGGCTTCGATGGCGCTGCCCTTGCTCACGCCCAGCGGCTTGGCCTCGAACACGAACTTGCCGTGCAGCAGCGTCAGGGCCGGCTCGTTGCGCAGCACCTCCACCAACGTATCGCGGCACAGCGCTTCCAGCGACGGGGCGTGTCGGTAGTGCAACGCCACCGCGGCTTCCTTGCGTTCGAGCCGCAGGCCCGGGTGTTTTTCGGCCAGCGGCAGCACGGCGTCGATGACACGCTGCAGGTCGTGCGGCTCGGCTTCGAACAAGGTACCGGCGGCATCGCGGCGCCGCGCGCCATGTTCGCCGGCGGCCGGCAGTTCCAGGGGCGCGAGAAACGTGTCGATGTCCACGATGCGCCGCCCCGACACCACGGCCAGCGCGCCGTCGAAGCGTGCCTGCAGGGCGGTCAGCAAGGGCACGAGTTCCGACGGCACGTGCACCAGCTCGGGCTGGTCGGCCAGATCGACGAGGGTCCCGTCGAAATCGAGGAACAAGGCGGCGGGTTGGGTGAGACGGGGCAGGGACTGCATGTGGGTAAACCATAACAGACTCGCCGGTTTCCGCGATTTTGCCACGGAAATGATACACGTCGAAAATGCCTTCTTCACAATCTGGATATGCGTTTATTGCTATCAAATCAGGATCGTTGCGAACCCGGCACCCGACCCGTCTGGCTGCAACAAATGAAACAACTCCGGCGCACCGGCGCAACGCGGGCGATACCTGCCGCAACGAAGATGCGAAGCCCCGACCGTGTTTCCGGACCGATGAAAATCCCGCGTCGATGCCTCACTTCCGCATGCCCGCGTGGGCGTCCCTCGATGCGCAGGCGCGCCGGCCTGCCAGCCGGCGCCTGATGCCGGGCGGGAACGGCGGCACGGCCGCCCCGACCTATGCCAACGGCCGCGGCGGCACCTCGCTCGAATCCGATTTCCTGGCGCGGGGTGCGGGTTGCCGGCTCGAATACCGCGGCAGTTTCCGCGCTGGCGTCATCACCTACGTCGAAGGTGCGCTGCGCATCGATTTCCGCCACGCGCATGGCGGGCGGTGCTGCCGCTTCTTCATCGAACTGCCCGACGAGGCCGCGTGGGAATCCGCCACCCGGACGCCGCTGGTCCGGCGCGACGACATCGTGGATTTCGTCGCCGAGACGGTGCGCCGTGAAGAGGCCGGCAGCTGGCGCTACGAGATCGAGCCCACCCGCATCCGCTACGACTGATGCCCAGCGGCATCAGCGAAGCGCACCGTCACCAGCAGGCCTTCGCGGCCATCGGCGCGGCCGGCCTCATGCGGATTCGGCCCGAGCGTGAGTGTTGCGCCGAAAGCCCGCGCGATCTGCTGCACGATGGCCAGGCCGAGGCCGGTGCCTTCGGTGTCGTGCGACGCGCGGTAGAAGCGCTCGAACACGCGGGGCCGCACCGCTTCGGGAATGCCCGGGCCGTCGTCCTCCACCGTGAGCTCGATGGCGCCGCGCACGCGCCGCACGCCCAGGGTGACGCGGCCCCCCTCGGGTGTGTAGCGCAGCGCGTTGTCGAGCAGGTTGGCGACCAGTGCGTCGAGCAGGGCCGGCTGCGCCTGCACCGTGGCTGGCGTGGCATCGGCCGCGATGTCCAGGCCCAGGTCGATGTGGCGGCGGTCGGCCAGCGCGGCGAGTTGCTCCACGCAGCGCAACGCCACGGCCGCCAGGTCCACCGCCTCCAGGCCGGTGTGGGCGTCGCTGTGCTCGGCCTGCGCGAGCAGCAGCAGCTTGTTGGTCACGTCGACCAGGCGGCGGTTGCTGGTCTGCATGTCCAGCCACATCGCGTCCATGTCGGCGCGCCGGGTCGCCCAGTCGCCGCGGTGCTGCCGCGTGTAGCGCGCGTATTCGATCTGCGAGGCCTGCAGCGCCAGCGGCGTGCGCAACTGGTGCGCTGCGTCGGCGATGAAGCGGCGCTGGGCTTCCGAATGCGCCTTGATCTGCTGTGCGAAGCGGTTCACGGTGTCGGCGATGGGCCGCAGCTCGGTGTGCAGGCCGCGCGCGTCCAGCGCCAGGTCCAGATGCAGCGGATCGTGCCCGGCCAGTTGCCGGCTCAGCCGCACCACCGGGCGCAACTCGAGCGTGAGGGCCAGCGTGGTCAGCGCCACGGCCAGCAGCAGCGCGATCAGCAGGTATTCCATGGTCGGCCACCACAGGCTGCGCAGCATGTGGTCGCGGCTGCCGGTGGTCTTGCCGACGGCGATGGTGATCTCGCGCGCGCCGGCCACGTCGTACATCGAGCGTGTGGTCAGCACCGCGCGCAGCGGCAGGCCGTCGAACACGGTGTCGAACCACTGGGCGCGGTCGGTGCCCTGCGGCCGGCGTTCCCTGGGCAGCGGGAAGCCGGGCGAGCCGGCCAGCACGTCGCCGGCGGCGTCGGTCACGCTGAGGAAGACGCGGTCGCGCTCGGGCGAGGTGAACAGGCTCAGCGCCGACGGCGGCACGCTGGCCTGCACGTTGTCGCCTTCCCAGATCAGCCGGTCGGACAGGACCTTGGCCGAGGACAGCAGGTCGTGGTCCTGCACGTAGTCGGCCACCGCCGCAGCGTTGCGCCAGCTGAGGTAGCCGCAGATGGCAACGAACACCGAAAGCGGCAACAGCAGCCACAGGGCAAGCCTCAAGCGAAGACTGGAGGCCATGCCGCCTCTCGCGGGCGGTGCTGTGCTCATTCCTCGCGGGTGCGCAGCAGGTATCCCACGCCGCGCAGCGTGATGATGGTGGCCTGGCTCGCTTCGAGCTTCTTGCGCAGCCGGTGCAAATAGATGTCCACCGCATCGGCGCTGGCCTCTTCGTCGAGGCCGAACACGCTGTCGATCAGCACCTGCTTCGAGACCGTGCTGCCGGCCTTGAGGATCAGCGTCTCCAGCAGCGTGCGCTCGCGCGGCGGCAGCGGCAATTGCACGCCGGCCAGCGTGAACTGGCGCGTGCGCAGGTCGTAGCGCAGGTCGCCGCAGGCGAGATCGTTGGCCTTGCCCGGCATCTGCCGGCGCACCAGGGCCTTGATGCGCGCCACCAGCTCGCGCGCCTCGAAGGGCTTCACCAGGTAGTCGTCGGCGCCGATCTCCAGGCACAGCACCTTCTGGTCGAGCGAGGCCGAAGCGGTGAGGATGATCACCGGCACCGTGTCGCCGCGTTCGCGCAGCCGGCGCAGCACGCCCTTGCCGGAGAGCTGCGGCAGGTTCAGGTCGAGCAGCACCACGTCGTAGCCGGCCTGCTGCAGCAGACGGTCGGCTGCATCGCCGTCTTCCACGTGGTCGACCACGAAGTCCTGCTCGCGCAGCAGGCTGGCCAGCCAGTGGGCGAGTTCGGGGTTGTCTTCGATGAGCAGGAGTTTCATGGTGTGCGGCGTCGGACGATTCTAAGGATCAGGGTTTACCTCTAGAAATGTTGCACTGCAGCGAAAGCTGGCCGAAGGATGCCGATTTCTAAACTGCCTTCAACCCGCCGCATCCTGCGCACGGGTCATCTTCACCCGTCAGGAGACTTCATGTTCGCTTCACGCCGCACCCTGCTGGCCGCCGCCCTGTCCACCGCTTTTGCCGTGGCCGCACCGCTGGCGCAGGCCGCCGACGCCCCGATCACCATCATGGTCGGCGGCATCAACAAGATCATCTACCTGCCAGCCAAGCTCACGGAGGCGCTGGGTTACTTCAAGGACGAAGGCCTGAACGTCGAACTGCAGTCGCAGCCCGCGGGCGTGGACGCCGAGAACCAGCTCATCGCCGGCGCCGTGCAGGGCGTGGTGGGCTTCTACGACCACACCATCGACCTGCAGAGCAAGGGCAAGGAGATCGAAGCCATCGCCGTGTTCTGCAAGGTGCCGGGCGAGGTGGAACTGGTCTCCACCAAGGCCTCGGCCACCTTCAAGAGCATGGCCAACGCCAAGGGCATGACGCTGGGCGTGACCGGCCTGGGCTCGTCCACCGAATTCCTCACGCGTTACCTGGCCGACCGCGCCGGCATCGCCTCCAAGGACTATTCGCTGCTGCCCGTGGGCGCCGGCAACACCTTCGTCGCGGCCATGAAGCAGGACCGCATCCAGGGCGGCATGACCACCGAGCCCACCGTGTCGCAGATGCTCAAGACCGGCGACGCCAAGGTGCTGGTCGACCTGCGCACCGAATCCGGCACGCAGGCGGCCATCGGCGGCCTGTACCCGGCGGCCAGCCTCTACGTGCAGAACGAATGGGCCAACGCGCACAAGGAGCAGGCCGCCAAGCTGGCCCACGCCTTCGCGCGCACCATGGCCTACATCCAGACGCACAGTGCCGAGCAGATCACCGAACTCGTGCCGCGCGACTACTACGGCAGCGACAAGGCGCTGTATGTGGAGGCGCTGAAGGCCTCGCTGCCGATGTTCACCGCCGACGGCAAGATGCCCGCCGGCGGCCCGGAAACCGTGCTCAAGGTGCTGGCCGCCTACAAGCCGCAGGTCAAGAGCAAGAACATCGACCTGAGCAAGACCTACACCAACGCTTTCCTGACGGCCAAGCCATGAAAAACGATCTGCCCGCCGGCGCCGGGGAAGCCGCCGATGCCCTGGCCACGCCGGCCATCGAATTCCAGGATGTCTCGCTGCGCTTCATCTCGCAGGACGGCCAGGCCACCGTGGCGCTGCGCAACTTCAGCATGGCGGTGGCGCGCGGCGAGTTCGTCGCCATTGTCGGCCCCACGGGCTGCGGCAAGTCGACCACGCTGAACATGATCACCGGCCTGCTCAAGCCGACGGTGGGCACCGTCAAGGTGATGGGTAAGCCCGTGACCGGCATCGACCCGCGCATCGGCTTCGTGTTCCAGGCCGACGCCGTGTTCCCCTGGCGCAACGTGGAAGACAACGTGGCCGCCGGCCCGCTGTTCCGCGGCAAGCCCAAGAAGGAAGCCATGGCCATGGCGCAGGACTGGATCGACCGCGTGGGCCTGGGCAAGTTCGGCAAGCACTACCCGCACCAGCTCTCGGGCGGCATGCGCAAGCGCGTCGGGCTGGCGCAGACCTTCATCAACCAGCCCGAGATCCTGCTGATGGACGAGCCCTTCTCGGCGCTCGACATGCAGACCCGCACCATCATGCAGGACGAGTTGCTGCAGCTCTGGGGTGGGACGGGCGGCTCGGTGGTGTTCATCACCCACGACCTGGAAGAAGCCATCGCCCTGGCCGACCGGGTGTTCGTGCTGTCGGCCAGGCCCGGCACGCTGAAACGCGTGTACGAGATCGACATGCCGCGCCCGCGCGTGATGTCGGAAGTGCGCTACGAGCCGCGCTTTGTCGAGCTCTCGAAGCACATCTGGGACGACCTGAAAAACTGAGCATCTTGCCATTTCTCCCTACCCGTTCGCCCTGAGCCTGTCGAAGGGCCTGAAGTGAGTCCTTCGACAAGCTCAGGACGAACGGAGGGGATTTGGCACCTCATAGAAAGAATCGCATGACTGCTACCACCACCATCCCTCTCAACGCCGCCTTGCCCGCCTCGCTCAGCGACGAAGCCCTGGCCCGCGAATCCGAAATCGCGCAGGCCGCCATCCGCCGCCGCCGCCACATGATCATCGCGCTGCGCCTCGTCGTGCTGGTGGTCGTGCTCGGCGGCTGGGAGCTGGCCGCGCGCTACAAGGTCATCGACCCGTTCTTCTATTCCATGCCGTCGATGATCTGGGCGCAGATCGTCGAATGGGTGCAGGACGGCACCTCGCAGGGTCCGCTGTGGCAGCAGGTGCTGGTGACGCTGGAGGAGACCGTGCTCGGCTTCCTGATCGGCTCCATCGCCGGTGTGATCTGCGGCATCCTGCTGGGGCGCAACAAGCTGCTGTCGGACGTGTTCAGCCTCTACATCCAGATCGCCAACTCGATCCCGCGCGTGGTGCTGGGTTCGGTGTTCGTCATCGCGCTCGGCCTGGGCATGGCCTCCAAGGTCGCGCTGGCCGTGGTGATGGTGTTCTTCGTGGTGTTCGGCAATGCTTTCCAGGGGGTGCGCGAGGCCGACAAATACATGATCGCCAACGCGCAGATCCTCGGCGCCTCGCCCCGCCAGCTGACCACCGCAGTGGTGATCCCGTCCGCCATGTCGTGGATCCTGGCCAGCCTGCATGTGAGCTTCGGCTTTGCCCTGGTCGGCGCGGTGGTGGGCGAGTTCCTCGGCGCGAAGGAAGGCATCGGCCTCTTGATCGCCACGGCCCAGGGCGCGTTCAACGCCAGTGGCGTGTTCGCCGCGATGATCGTGCTGGCCGTGGTGGCGCTGGCCGCGGACTACCTGCTGAGCCGGGTGGAGAAGCGCCTGCTGAAATGGCGGCCGGCAGCGTTCTGATACCACGCCGTTCGCCCTGAGCCCGTCGAAGGGCCTCGTTCGGCGCGCCGCGGCACAGGTACGATACGGCGGTCAGCGGCCCTTCGCATCAGCCATGTCCAACCCTTCTCCGCATCCCACGGTCCGTCGCCTGACCATGGTCACCGAGCCTCAGCTGCAGTCCCTCGCCGAGCTGCTGATCGACGCCGTCGAAGGCGGGGCCTCGGTGAGCTTCATGCGGCCGCTGTCGATGGCCAAGGCCGTGGCCTTCTGGCGCGGTGTCGCCGAAGACGCCGCCAACGGAGCGCGCGCGCTGCTGGTGGCCGAGGACGCGTGCGGTGCCATCGTCGGCACCGTGCACCTGGTGCTGGCCCAACCCGAGAACCAGCCGCACCGCGCCGACCTGTCGAAGATGCTGGTGCACCGCCGCGCCCGCCGCCACGGCCTGGGCGAGCGGCTGATGAAGGCCGCCGAAAGCCTCGCCCTCGAATGCGGCAAGACCCTGCTGGTGCTCGACACCGCCAGCGACGACGCCGAGCGGTTGTACCAGCGCAGCGGCTGGCAGCGCTGCGGCACCATTCCGGGCTATGCGTTGTGGCCGGAAGGTGGTTTGTGCGACACGGTGCTCTATTACCGCGTGTTGGTCTGAGCTACCGCGACCGCTCCGGTCCCGGTCTCCGCACCCGTCTTCATCCCCGCGTCCCAACCCCCGCCGAGCGCGCGGATCAACACCACCGTCGACTGGTACTGCGCCGACCGCACGCCCAGCGCCTGGCGCCGGTTGCGCAGCTCGCTCCTGCGCGCGTCCAGCAGATCGAGCTGGCTGATGTAGCCGTTGCGGTAGCGGGCGTCCGAGAGCCGGGTGGCACGGGTGGCCGATTCGACGGCCTGGTCCTGCGCCTGGGTCTGCTGGGCCAGCAGGCGCAGCGAGGCGAGCTGGTCTTCGACTTCCTGGAACGCGGTGAGCACCTGGCCGCGGTAGGCGGCGGTGGCGCCATCGAGCTGCGCGCTGGCCGACTGCACGCCGGCCTCGCGCCGGCCGCCGTCGAGGATGGGCAGCGACAGCAGCGCACCGATGCCCCAGGCACGGGCCGACCACTTGAACACGTCGCCGATGTCGGGCGAGGCGAAGCCGCCGGCCGCGGTGAGGGACACGCTCGGGAACCATGCGGCCTGGGCCACGCCGACGCGGGCCTGCGCGGCCAGCAGGCTGCTCTGCGCGGCGGCCACGTCGGGGCGGCGCGTGAGCACCGTGGCCGGCACTCCGGCCGGGATGGTCGGCAGCGTGGCGCGCCATTCGGCGTTGTCCAGGTTGTCCAGGCTGAACTGCGAGGCCGAATCGCCGACCAGCACGGCGAGCGCGTGTTCCAGCGTGGCACGTTGTCGGTCGAGCGCCAGCGCGTCGGATTCGGTGGACGCGACCTCGGTGGTGACCCGCGCCACGTCGAACTCGGCCACGTCGCCCGCGTTGAAGCGGCGCTGGGTGAGGTTCAGCGTGTCACGGTAGGCGGCCACGGTTTCACGCACCAGCGCGCGTTCGGCGTCGGTGGCGCGTAGCGCGAGATAGGTCTGCGCCACATTGGCCTGCACCAGCAGGCGCGTGCTTTGCAGCAGCGCGGCGCTGGCTTGTGCGTCGAGGCTTGCGGCGTCGGTGGCCTTGGCGAGACGGCCGAACAGGTCGACTTCATACGACAGTTGCGCTTCGGCCGTGAACAGCTTGGCCGGCGTGCTGCCATTGGTGGTGTTGGCGCCAGCCTGGCGCTGTGCGCCAGCACCGAGGCCGAGCTGCACCGAACGATCGGCCTCGCTGTTCTTCACCAGCGCCTGGGCCTGGCGCAGGCGTGATGCGGCTTCGGCGATGCTGGTGTTTTGCTGGCTGGCGCGCTCGATCAGGGCGTCAAGCGTGGGATCGTTGAACACGCGCCACCAGGTGCCGCGGTCGCGGGCTTCGGCGGGTGCTGACTGCACCCATTGCGCCGGGTTCGTCGCGGGGTTTTCCTTGAAGGCGGCGGGCGCGGCGGCGATGGCCACCGGATCGACGGCGGGGGCCGTGGCGCAGCCGGCCAGCACCAGAGCGGCGAGCAACGGCGCGAGCGCGGGGCGGTAGATTTTCGAGAAGAGATGCATTTTGGTTCTCCGGAAGCGGTTGTTGTCTGAGCCGTGGGTTGCGGGCCCCATCTCCGTTCGCCCTGAGCCTGTCGAAGGGCCTGCGCGCGAGGGGCGAGGCGGCTTCGACGGGCTCAGCCCGAACGGTTGTGGTTGGTTGGCATGGCCCTTCGACCGGCTCAGGGCGAACGGGGGATTCGATGGGCTGGCTCTATTCCAGCGCCTTCAGCGGTGCCGCGGGCAGCGGGTGGGTCGAACCACCGCCGCCGCCGTGCACGACTGGATGCGCCGACACAAAAGCCTCTTCGGTGTGCGGCTCGGTGCCGTGCAGCTTCAGCGCACGGTTGCCCGCCAGGCGGCGCATCAGCACGTAGAACACCGGTGTCAGGAACAGGCCGAAGGCCGTCACGCCGATCATCCCGGCGAACACCGCCACACCCATGGCCGAGCGCATCTCCGCGCCGGCGCCGGTGGACAGCACCAGGGGCAGCACCCCCATGATGAAGGCCAGCGAGGTCATCAGGATCGGGCGCAAACGCAGCCGGCTGGCCTCGATGGCCGCCTGGATCGGCGTGCGACCTGCGAACTCGAGCTCGCGGGCGAATTCCACGATCAGGATCGCGTTCTTCGCACTCAGCCCGACCAGCACGATGAGCCCGATCTGCGTGAACACGTTGTTGTCCCCGCCGTGGAGCCACACACCGGTCATCGCCGCCAGGATGCCCATCGGCACGATCAGGATGATGGCCAGCGGCAGCGTCAGGCTTTCATACTGCGCGGCCAGCACCAGGAACACCAGCAGGATCGCCAGCGGGAACACCAGGAACGCGGAATTGCCGGCCAGGATTTCCTGGTAGGTGAGTTCGGTCCACTCGTAGCTCATGCCCTTGGGCAGCGTCTCGGCCGCGATGCGGTTGATCGCGTCCTGGGCCTGGCCCGAGGAGAAACCCGGCGCCGGGCCACCATTGATGTCGGCGGCGAGGTAGCCGTTGTAGCGCATGGCGCGTTCCGGGCCGAAGCTGGCGTTGACCTTCATCAGCGCCGACAGCGGCACCATCTCGCCCGAGCTCGAGCGCACCTTGAGCAGGCCCACGTCTTCGGCGCGGGCGCGGTAGGGCGCGTCGGCTTGCACACGCACGCTGTAGGTCCGGCCGAACTTGTTGAAGTCGTTGGCGTACAGGCTGCCGAGGTAGATCTGCATGGTGTCGAAGATGTCGGTCACCGGCACGCCGAGCTGGCGCGCCTTGGTGCGGTCGATGTCGGCGTACAGCTGCGGCACGTTGACCTGCCAGCTGGTGAACATGCCGGCCAGCTCGGGCGTCTGGTAGGCCTTGGCCATGAAGGCTTTCACGGCCTTGTCCATCTCGTCGTAGCCCAGGCCGCCGCGGTCTTCGAGTTGCAGCTTGAAGCCGCCGGTCGTGCCCAGGCCGGCCACGGGTGGCGGCGGGAACATCACGATGAAGGCGTCCTGGATGCTGCCGAAGGCCTGGTTCAACTGGCCGGCCACGGCGCCGCCGCTCTGGTCGGCGCGCTTGCGCTCGGCGAAGGGCTTGAGCGTGGCGAACACGATGCCCGAGTTCGAACTGTTGGTGAAGCCGTTGATCGACAGGCCGGGGAAGGCGATGGCGTCTTCCACGTTCGGGTTCTTCTTGACGATGTCGCCCATGCGCTTGATCACGTCCTCGGTGCGGTCCAGCGTGGCGCCGTCGGGTAACTGCGCAAAGCCGATCAGGTATTGCTTGTCCTGCGCCGGCACGAAGCCGCTGGGCACGGCCTTGAACAGGCCGAAGGTCACGCCGATCAGCGCAAGGTAGATCACCATCATCAGCGCCTTGCGGCCGATGACGCGTTTCACGCCGCCGCTGTAGGCTTCGGAGCCGCGGCTGAACAGCTTGTTGAAGCCGCGGAACAGCCAGCCCAGCGTCTTGTCCATGAAGCGCGTCAGTGCGTCCTTGGGCGCATCGTGGCCGCGCAGCAGCAGGGCGGCCAGCGCGGGCGACAGCGTCAGCGAGTTGATGGCCGAGATCACCGTGGAGATGGCGATGGTGACGGCGAACTGCTTGTAGAACTGGCCGGTCAAGCCGCTGATGAAGGCCAGCGGCACGAATACCGCCACCAGCACCAGGGCGATGGCGATGATCGGGCCCGATACCTCGCGCATGGCGCGGTAGGTGGCCTCGCGCGGGGAAAGCCCGGCCTCGATGTTGCGCTCCACGTTCTCCACCACCACGATGGCGTCGTCCACCACGATGCCGATGGCCAGCACCAGGCCGAACAGGGAGAGCGCGTTGATCGAGAAGCCGAGGATGTGCAGCACGGCGAAGGTGCCCACCACCGACACCGGCACGGCCAACAACGGGATGATGGAAGCGCGCCAGGTCTGCAGGAACAGGATCACCACCAGCACCACCAGGGCGATGGCTTCGAGCAGGGTGTGGACCACGGATTCGATGGAGGCGCGCACGAACTGCGTCGGATCGTAGGCGATGCGGAACTCCACGCCCTCAGGCATGTTCTTGCCGAGTTCGGCCATGGTCTTGCGCACGTTCGAGGAGATGTCGAGTGCGTTCGAGCCGGGCGACTGGAACACGCCCATGCCCACGGCGGAGTCGTTGTTCAGCAGCGAGCGCAGCGAGTAGTCGGCCGCGCCCATTTCCAGGCGGCCGATGTCGCGCAGCCGGGTCACGGCGCCGTCTGGGCTGGTCTTGACGATGATGTCGCCGAACTCTTCCTCGCTCTGCAGGCGGCCCTGGGCGTTGATCGAAAGCTGCATGTCCACGCCAGCCAGGCCGGGCGAAGCACCGACCACACCCGCGGCGGCCTGGATGTTCTGGCCGCGGATCGCCGCCACCACGTCGCTGGCCGAGAGGCCCCGCTGCGCCACCTTCTGCGGATCGAGCCAGACGCGCATCGCGTAGTCGCCGCCGCCGAAGATCTGCACCTGGCCCACGCCCTGGATGCGTGCCAGGCTGTCCTTGACGTTGAGCACCGCGTAGTTGCGCAGGTAGGTCATGTCGTAGCGGTTGTTGGGCGACACCAGGTGCACCACCATGGTCAGGTCGGGCGAACTCTTGATGGTGGTGATGCCCAGGCGGCGCACTTCCTCGGGCAGGCGCGGCTCGGCCTGCGAGACACGGTTCTGCACCAGTTGCTGCGCCTTGTCGGGGTCGGTGCCGAGCTTGAAGGTCACGGTCAGCGTCATCACGCCGTCGGTCGTGGCCTGGCTGCCCATGTAGAGCATGCCTTCGACGCCGTTGATCTGTTCCTCCAGCGGCGTGGCCACCGTCTCGGCGATCACCTTGGGGTTGGCACCGGGATAGGTGGCGCGCACCACCACCTGCGGCGGCGCGACTTCGGGGTATTCCGAGATCGGCAGGGCGCGCAGCGCCAGCAGACCCGAGATCAGGATCAGCAGCGACAGCACACCCGCGAAGATCGGGCGGTCGATGAAGAATTTGGAGAGATTCATAGTGTTTCCTCAGGAGTCCATACGGCTGGTCGGCCCGAAAACCGGTGGCCGGAAATCCGTTCGGGCTGAGCCTGTCGAAGCCTCCTTCTTCGACCAGCGCGGGCTGGCCGGACAAGGCCCTTCGACAGGCTCAGGGCGAACGGGGGTTAACGGCTGATTCGGGGCAACGGAGCGACGTGGGTGCAGTGTGTTGCAAGCCCGATCAAGACTTCGCCACGGCGGTGGTCGCCGCCTGTGCCTTCAAGTCCATCGGCACTTCCTGCGGCGCGATCAACGCACCGGGCCGCACGCGCTGCAGGCCGTTGACCACCAGCTTCTCGCCCGCCTTCAGGCCCTTGTTGATGACGCGCAGCCCGCCCACCGAGGCGCCGAGCTGCACCTCGCGGTAGGCGACCGTGTTGTCCGCGCCCACCACCATCACGAACTTCTTGTCCTGGTCGGTGCCGATGGCGCGTTCGCTCACCAGCAGCGCGGGTTCGGCCTTGGCCTGGCCCATGCGCAGCCGCGCGAACTGGCCCGGCATCAGGCTGCCGTCCTTGTTGTCGAACACGGCGCGCACGCGTACCGTGCCGCTCTTGGCGTCGACCTGGTTGTCCACCAACTGCAGCTTCCCGGTGAATGGCGTGTCGCTGCTGGCCGAGGTGCCCATCTGCACCGGGATCTTTTCCAGCGCATGCATGTCGTTGCCATCCCTGCCTTGCGTGTTCTTCAATGCGCGCGCCACCACGCCTTCGTCGGCGTCGAAGCTCGCGTAGATCGGGCTGACCGACACCAGCGTGGTCAGCACCGGTGCGCCGGGGCCGGCCGATACGAGGTTGCCCACGGTGACCTCGAGCTTGCCGACGCGGCCCGACACCGGTGCGCGCACCTGCGTGTAGCCCAGGCTCAGCCGGGTCGTCTGCAGCGCGGCCTGCGCGGCGCGCAGGTTGGCTTCGGCCTCGCGCAGGGTGTTCACGCGGTCGTCGAGTTCGCGCTGGGCGATCGCACGTTCGTCCCACAGGCGCTTGGCGCGCTCATGCTCGCTCGCGGAGTAGGTGGCGCGGGCCTGGGCGGCGGCCAGTTGGGCTTCGGCGCGGTCCACGTCGGCCGCATAGGGAGCTGGGTCGATGGTGATCAGCAGGTCGCCCTTCTTCACCAGCGCGCCTTCGCGGAAATGCACGGCCTGCACGGCGCCGGCCACGCGGGAGCGCACGTCGACACGCTCCACGGCTTCGAGCCGGCCCGAGAACTCGTCCCACGCGTTGACCTGGCTCTCGGCCACAGTGGCCACGGAGACGGGAATCGCCGGCGGTGCGGCCGGCGCCAGGCTGGCAACGGCTGCCGTGCTCTGCATGCCGAACACGATGGTGATGGCCGCCGCAACGGCGGTGACGGCGGCGGCGGTGGTCCATAGCGCGCCGCGGGAGGTGATGGAAAGATGGGAGGTCATGGTGTTTCCTTGAAGGTCGAGAAATAAAACGGAAGGATTCGGGCAATGCGGCGGCCTGGCCCGGCCAGTCGACAGGCGTTGGCGGGCTTTCAGCGGCGGTGGAGGAGGGCGTGCGGGCCGGCTATGAGCTGCCTGGCCGGCCGTCGTCCGGACGGTCGCGGCTGCCGGCCTTCCCCTTGTCTCGGGCTGTACCTGGGAATGGGGCCGCTCTGGCGGGTGCCGGGCCGTCGGGCTCTGCGGGCTCGACTGGTTGGCCTGTGACTGCGAAGAATTCGCGGAACTGCTGTTTCACCGCCACGCCGCAGGCGCATTCGCCGACCACGGGCTCGGTCAGTGCTTCGGGCCAGTTCTGGGCGGTGGACAACACGTTGTAGGTCACGTCGATGCCGGCGCCGCGCAGGCGTTCGGCATAGGCCTTGGCCTCGTCCCGCAGCGGATCGTCGGGGCCGCTCAAGACCAGCGTCGGCGCGATGTTGGCCAGGCGGCGCGAACCGCCGGGCACGGCGTAGGGATGTTCTGCGTCCATCGGGCAGCGCAGGTATTGCTGCCAGCCTTCGGACCATTTGCAGCTCGTGGCGTCGGCCATGGCGTTGCGCAACGAGGGCGTGCCCACGCACGGGTCGAGCATCGGCGACAGCAGGATCTGCCCGGCCAGCGGCGGATGGCCGCGGTCCCGCGACATCACGGCCACGGCCGCGGCGATGTTGCCACCGGCTTCCTCACCGGCCAGGAACACGCGCGCGCCTTGGCCGGCGAGCTTCACCCGGTTCTTGTAGGCCCACTCCAACACGTCGTAGCCGGCTTCCACGCCATCGGGGAAGGGGTTCTTCGGTGCCAGTGGATAGGCCAGGGAGACGACCACCGCACCTGCGTCGGCCAACATGCGGGCCACGGTGCTGCCACTGTCCAGGTCGCCCTTGACGAAGGCGCCGCCGTGGAAATGCACCACCAGCGGCTTGTTGCCGCCAGGCAGCTTCTTGCCGTACATGCGCACGTCCATCGGCGCGCGTTTGCCCACGGCAATGCACGCGTTCTTTTCTTCGATGACGAGGGGCGATGTGGCTGAGGCGGAGCGGGGTGACATGGGGTTTTCCATTGGTCCTACGGTGTATTGAAATGTAGAGGGCCTGATCGTCGCGATAAAGAGCAACTCCGCGAGTTCTCTGTTTCCAATTTGCCAACAATCGATCGGCTTTTGCATGAGAACATTCGCTTCGTCCTGGCGGGAGGCCCGGACCCTTCCGCGTGGGCGGCGTGAGCGAAAGAAAACAAGGAAAGTTCCATGGACCAGATTCTGACCATGCGTGTGTTCGCCAGGGTGGTGGAGGCAGGCAGCTTCACGCGCGCGGCCGATTCGCTGGCCCTGCCCAAGGCCACCGTCACCAAGCAGATCCAGCACCTGGAAGCGCGTCTGCGCGTGAAGTTGCTCAACCGCACGACGCGGCGCGTCACGGTCACGGCCGACGGCGCGGCCTATTACGAACGCACGGCGCGGCTGCTGGCCGATCTGGACGAGCTGGAAGCCAGCATGGGCAACGCGCAGACCAACCCACAGGGCCGGCTGCGCGTGGACGTCGGCTCGTCGGTCGCCAGCCTGCTGATCATCCCGGCGCTTTCCACCTTTTTCGCGCGTTACCCCGACATCCAGCTCGACATGGGGGTGAGCGACCGGCCGGTGGACCTGATCGGCGACAACGTGGACTGCGTGATCCGCGGCGGCGAGCTCACCGACCAGTCACTCGTGGCGCGGCGCATCGGCAACCTGCCCTTCGTCACCGTGGCCTCGCCCGACTACCTGCGCCGCTTCGGCACGCCGCAGCACCCGCACGACCTGGAAGGCGGCGAGCACCGCATGGTCAACTTCTTCTCGCCGCGCACGGGCCGCATGTTCCCCAACGAATTCGAGAAGGGCGACGAGACCGTGTCGCTCGACGGTCAGCACCGCATTGCGGTCAACGACAGCAACGCTTACATGGCAGCCGCGCTGGCCGGGCTCGGCGTGACGCAACTCGTCACCTTCATGGCCGCGCCGCATCTGGAAACCGGTGCCCTGGTGCAGCTGCTGCCGGAGTGGACCACCAAGCCGGTGCCGATCTACGTGGTGTATCCGCCGAACCGGCATTTGAGTGCGAAGGTGCGCTCTTTCGTGGATTGGGCGGCTGAGTTGTTTGCGCGGCATGCGCATCTGCAGTAGAGCGGTTGCAAGCCCGTCTTGTCCGGCGACTAAGGGTAATGTCGCTTCCCCTGCCGATGGACCTCTGGGACAGTAGCGTCCATATACCGATGGATACAACCCCGAAAAAAGAGGAACCTCATGGAGTTCGCCCATCAAGACGGAGACAAAACGCCGGCGGTCACGGTCATCATTGCCACCATGGCGGCACCGAACCGGGCAGCATCGCTGCGTCGCGCGGTGGCGTCGATACGCACATCTTCGGCGTTGCCGGTCAACATCATTGTCGTGATCAACGGGCAGCGCAAGGACCCTGCGACGGTGCGCTGGTTGTTCGAGCAGCCGGACGTGATCGTCGACTGTCTGCCCGCGCCATCCCTCACCGAGGCGATACGGCGAGGCCGCGAACTCGTCGAGACGCCTTACTTCTCGTTTCTGGACGATGACGACGAATACCTGCCGGGCGGGACCGACGCAAAGCGTTTCCTGCTCGAGGCGTCGGGCGAAGACGTCATTGTCACCAACGGCTATCGCCGTCACGACGACGGGACGGACAGCCTGTTCTTCTGGCGCTTCACCCGGGTCGACCTCGACCCCTTCGAGACCTTGATGAACTTTGGCTGGCTCAACAGCGCAAACGCCCTTTATCGGACCGCTTCGATCGGGGTGGATTTCTTTTCGGACAGCCAACCGTATGGGGAGTGGACCTGGCTTGCATTTCGGCTGGCGCAGCAAGGGAAGACGATCCATGCAACGCGGCTACGGACCTTCAGAATTCACGACACGCCCGACTCCCTGTCAAAGTCGAAAGCGTACGAGAAAGCGTATCTTGATCTGTACAACCGCATGATGGCGGCGGATGTGCCCAAGCACATTCGCCACCTGATCCGGCGCAAGCGCAGCGCATTCTGGCACGACTCGGCGTGCTCGCTGCTGGCCGACGGCAAGCGCGCAAAGGCGATGAGGGCCCATTTGCGCAGCATGTGTGAAGGCGGTGGTTGGCGCTACCTGCCGTTCACGCGTCATTTGCTGTTCACGCCACGCTCTTTGACGGTTGTCCTGATGGTCGGCCTCATCGCTTAGCCAGTGCATGCTTTCGCGCGGTTGGGGTCAGCGGTAGCCGTCACTCCGCCTTGATGTTCGCTGCCTTGATCACCGCGCCGTATTTATTGAATTCCGCCACTGTGAATGCGCCCAGTTCCTGCGGCGTGCCGTAGGAGGGCTTCACGGCCAGCGCCTTGAGCTTGCTGTCCACCTCGGGCATCTGCATGATCTTGCCCAGGTCGGCACTCAGGCGCGCGATGATGTCGGCCGGCGTCTTGGCCGGCGCGTAGAGCGCGTACCAGCCCTGCACTTCGAAAGTGGTGAAGCCGGCTTCGGCGAAGGTCGGCACATTGGGCAGGTCGGGCAGGCGCGTGGGCGAGGACACGGCGATGGCGCGGATCTTGTCACCCTTGATCATCGGCATGGCCGCGGTGGTGGTGTCGAAGATCACCGACAGACGGCCGCCGATCAAATCCATGGTGTGGGCGTTGCCGCCCTTGTACGGTACGTGCGTCATGTTGATGCCCGCGGCCTGGTTGAACAGTTCACCGGCCAGGTGCAGCGGCGAGCCATTGCCGGCCGAGCCGTACATCACGTCGCCGGGGCGCTTCTTGGCGTCATCGACGAGTGACTTGAGCGAGGTGTAGGGCGAATCCTTGTTCACCGTGGCCACGATGGGCGCCACGCCGATCAGGCCGATCGGGGCGAAATCCTTGAGCGCGTCGTAGCCCGGGTTGGGCATCAGGTGCGGGCTCACCGCGTTGCTGGCCAGCGAGCCGAGGACCAGCGTGTAGCCGTCGGCCGGTGCGCGTGCGGCCATGGCCGCGCCGATGGTGGTGCCGGCACCGGGCCGGTTGTCGATGATCACCGGCTGGCCCAGCGTCTCGGCGAGCTTTTGCCCCACGAGGCGGCCGACCGCGTCGTTGGCGCCGCCGGCGGGGTAGGGCACGATCAGCGTGACGGGCTTGCTGGGGTAGGCCGGGGCTTGCGCCAGGGCCGGCAGGCTGGCTGCGGCGGCGGCCAAAGCCAGCGCGCCGATGATGCCGCGGCGGCCTGTGAGGGAAGGGGTGCGATGTGTCGCCATGAACCGGGTCTCCTGATGGTGTTTTCGTTTTTGGACGCCAGCCCGTACGGTCGGCGTTGCGGGGTTGCGAAATCGAATCTTGCAACCTTGTCCAAATTCTTCCACAATCTACCAAAATCAATCAACACATATTTGCTAGATTGGGGTGTTCATCCGTGAATACCCTAGCAAGATCTACCATCCGTCATGACAGTTTCTGCCCCATCACCTCAGCTTGCCGTGGTGTCGCTGCTGCCTGCACAGCGCCGCGACCGCATCGTCGACTTCCTGCGCCGGCATGGTGCGGTCACGCTGCAGCAGCTCGCGCAGGCCATGGACGCCTCGGTCTCCACGCTGCGCCGCGACCTCGACGTGCTCGAGGCCGATGGCGTGCTCGACCGCACCCACGGCGGCGCGCTGCTCCGCCAGCAGCACTACAGCACCTTCGAGCCCGACCCGGCGGCGGCCGCCGAGTTGTCGCCGCGCGAGAAGCGCGCCATCGGCTATGCCGCCGCGGCCGGATTGGCGCCGGGGCAGAGCGTGATCTTCGACAGCGGCAGCACGGTGATGGAAGCCGCTCGCGCCGCACTCGAACGCCGCATCGAACTCGTGGCCGTGACGAACGACTTGGCCGTGGCGCAGTTGCTCGGCACCAGCGCGCTGATCCGCGTGCACGTGCTCGGCGGCATGCTGCGCAAGGGCAGCAATACGCTGATGGGCGACGAGGTGCTGAGCGGCGCGCGCCAGATCCGCGCCGACGTGTTGCTGATGGGCGCCCACGCGGTGACCGACGGCGTGTTGTCCGAGACCGACCCGGAGGTCGCCGCCGTGAAGCGCGCGCTGATGCAGGCCGCCACCACGCGGCGGCTGCTGGTGGACGCTTCCAAGTTCCGCCCGCGCGCCTTCATGACGATCTGTGCGCTGGGGGAATTCGGCGAGGTGATCACCGACAGCGGCATCCCCGCGCCCGCGCTCGAAAACCTGGTGCAGGCCGGCATCCAGGTCACGCAGGTCTCGGTGGCATGAGCTTTTCCGATCGGCGCTGGCGCATCCTCGCCGACGACCTCACCGGTGCGCTCGACACGGCCGCCGCCTTTTGTGGCCGGGGCGATGTGCCGGTGTACCTCGCGCCGCCTTCCGTGTTCGGCGTCGGGCCGGTCGAGGCCGTGGCCACCGGCACGCGCGACTTGGCGCTCGGGGGCATGGCGGCCATGCTGCAGGCCTGCCTGCCATGGTTCACCGGGCCCGGCCATCGCGCGTTCAAGAAGGTCGACAGCCTGTTGCGCGGCAACAGCCTGGCCGAGGTCGCCTGGCTGCTGCGCCATGGCGGCTTCGACGGTGTGGTCTTCGCGCCGGCTTTTCCCGCGCAGGGCCGCTTCACGCGCAACGGACACCACTGGGTGGGCCAGCCGCACGCACCGGGCGTGCCGACCGATGCCATTCGCCTGCCGGATGCTTTTGCCAGCCTGGGGCTTGCTGTGCACCTCTGCCAGCCGCCGGATGGCCTGCCCTCCGGCGGCGTGTTGATGCCGGACGTGACCAGCGATGCCGATCTGGCCCGGCTCGCGTCCTTGGCCAGCGCCATCGATGCCGACCGCTGGTTGTGGTGCGGCAGCGCCGGCCTGGCCTGGGCGCTCGCACGGCAGGCGGAACACGCGCCGCTCGCGGGAGGCGGTTCCAGCCCCGGCCTGACCCACCTCGTCACCGCCAGCCGACATCCGGTGCTGCGCGGCCAGTTGCAGAGGCTCGAAGCCACCGGCGTGCGCTGCGAGGACCTGGCCAGCCCACACCCGCTCCCCGCCGAGGCGGCCGAGGCCGCGCTGCGCGAACACACGCGTCGCCTGGTCGCCACCCTGCCGCGTCCCGACAACCTGGTCGTGGTCGGCGGCGACACGCTGCTCGCGTTGTGCCGTGCCGCCGGTGTGCAAGGCCTGCAGGCCGGCCCCGGCCCGCGCGGCGGCTGGGGCGCGGCGCGGCTGCAGGGCGGCGTGTGGCATGGCGTGACCTGTTATTCGCGTTCGGGGGCCTTTGGCGCGCCGGACGATCTCTCCGCACTACTGGCAACGCTGACGGTCACCTCGACCGAGAAGGAACACACCGCATGAAGCAACCCATCCGCCTGGCCCTGACCATGGGCGACCCGGCCGGCATCGGCCCCGAGATCATCGTCAAGGCCGCGCACCAGATGCGCGATCTGGTGCAGCAGGGCCGTGTCGAACTGCAGGTGTTCGGCAGCGGTGCGGCGTTGCAACGCGCCACCGAGCTGTTGAAGCTCGACGCGGCGCCGCTGACCATGATCGACGTCGGCCCGGTCGAGGGCGACATGCCCGTGGGCCAGGTCACGGCCGCGGCCGGCAAGTGGTCCTACCTGGCCGTGGAACGCGCCGTGCAGATGACGCAGGCCGGCCAGATCGACGCCATCGTGACCGCGCCGCTGTGCAAGGAGGCGCTGCACCTGGCCGGTTACCCGTTCGAAGGCCATACCGAGATGCTGGCCCACCTCACCGGCATGCGCGATGGCGTGATGATGCTGGCCCACGGCGGCATGCGCGTGAGCCACGTGTCCACGCATTGCCCGCTGTCCGAAGTGCCCAAGCGGCTCACGCCGGTGCGGCTGCGCCGCGTGCTCGACGTGACGCTGGACGCCCTGCGCGCCCTCGGCATCGAGCGCCCGCGCATCGCCGTGGCTGGCCTCAATCCGCATGCGGGCGAGGGCGGCATCCTCGGCAAGGAAGACGGCGAGATCATCGCGCCCATCGTCGCCGAATATGCGGCCGCCGGCCATGCGGTCACGGGGCCGTGGGCCGGCGACACCGTGTTCATCAAGCTGCGCGCCGGCCAGTTCGACGCGGTGATCGCCATGTTCCACGACCAGGGCCACATCCCGGTGAAGCTGCTTGGCTTTTCCATCGACCCGGCCACCGGCGCCTGGAATGCGGTCAGCGGCGTGAACATCACGCTCGGCCTGCCGATCCTGCGCACTTCGGTGGACCATGGCACGGCCTTCGACATCGCTGGCAAGGGCATCGCCAGCGCCGACAGCATGGTCGACGCCGCCAACTACGCGATGACGCTGGTCGAAGGCCTGCGCCGCACGAAGAATTCATCCACCACAACATCGGAGACATCGGCATGACGGACTTTTCAAAAACACTTCGGTTCGAGGGCAAGCGCGTGCTGGTCACGGGCGCCGGCTCGGGCATCGGTGCGGCCGTGGCCGTGGCCTTCGGCAGCCTCGGCGCCAGGGTGGCCGTGCACTACGCCCACAACCGCGACGGTGCCGAGACGGTAGCCGCGGCCATCCGCAGCGCCGGCGGCACGGCCATCACGCTCGGCGGCGATCTGCAGGACCGCAGCGTGGCCAATCCGCTGATTGCGAAGACCGCGGAAGCGTTCGGCGGCCTCGACGTGCTGGTCAACAACGCGGGCGACATGTTCGGTCGGCGCGCGCTGGAGCAGGCCAGCGACGAAGACTACGACCGCGTGATGGGCCTGAACGTGCACGCCGCCTTCGCCATCTGCCGCGCTGCCGCGCCGGTGATGCGCACGGCCAAATCCGGCTGCATGATCAACACCACCTCGATCGCGGCCCGCACCGGCGGCGGTGAAGGTGTGGGCCTGTACGGCTCGGCCAAGGCCTTCGTCAGCACCATGACCCGCGTCCTCGCGCGCGAGATGGCGCCGCACGGCGTGCGCGTGAACGGCGTTGCGCCCGGCGTGATCCTCACCGATTTCCATGTGCGCAACTCCAGCCCCGAACAACTCGAAGGCGCACGCAAGAGCATTCCGATGGGCCGTACCGGTACGCCAGACGACTGTGTCGGGGCTTACCTGTTCCTGGCGGATGAGACCTTGGCGGGTTACGTCACCGGACAGATTCTCGAAGTCAACGGCGGCCAGTTGATGCCCTGATGAATGGCCAAGAACAAAGAGACCACCATGACCTCGCTCCCCACCAACACCTTCAAACAAGCCCTCGCCGCCAACCGCCCGCTGATCGGCCTGTGGTGCAACTTCGCCTTCCTGCCCACTGTCGAGGCGCTGGCCCATGCGGGCTTCGACTGGCTGCTGCTCGACATGGAGCACACCCAGAGCAACCTCGACACCATCAGCACCCAGTTGCTGGCCCTGCGCGGCACGCCGAGCGCCGCCGTGGTGCGCGTGCCGTCGAACGACATGGCGGACGTCAAGCGCCTGCTCGACGCCGGCACCACGAACCTGATGATCCCCAACATCCGCAGCGCGGCCGAGGCGGCCGAGGCCGTGTCGTACACGCGTTTCGCCCCCGAAGGCCTGCGCGGCGTGGCCGGCAGCACACGCGGCGGTGGTTACACGCGCTACAAGGACTACATGGCGCGTGCCAACGACGAGATCGCCCTCGTGCTGCAGATCGAATCCAGGGAGGCGCTGGAAGAACTCGACGCCATCTGCCGCGTGCCTGGCGTGGACGCGGTGTTCATCGGCCCGTCGGACCTGGCGGCCAGCCTGGGCCACCGCGGCCAGCCCGGCCATCCGGTGGTGCAGGCGGCGATCAGCAAGGCCATCGCCATCGGCAAGGCCGCGGGCAAGGCGGTCGGCATCCTCACGGTGGACGGCAAGGGCGAGCCTTACCTGGAACAGGGCGCGACCATGGTCGGCGTGGGTAGCGATCTGCACTTGCTGGTGGCCGCGGCCGATGCGCTGGCGGCGCGGTTCAAGATGTCGGTTTGAACGTTTTGGGGCGCACGCGCGCTCTCCATCGGCGTTGTGTGCTATTCAAAAGATAGCATCACGGTGTTTCTTGAGGGAGCTTGGCTGCAACGCACTGCATGCCGGTGAGGCCGCTCGCGGCGGTGACCACCGTCTGGCAGGCAATCGCGCGGCCGGTCGACGGATCGTGGAACCATGCCGTGCTGGCGTTGCCGCTGGCCGAGGCGCCGATCACCTGAAAGCTCGGATTCGCGCGCAGCGACGGGCCCTGCGAATTGGCCGAGGGCGTGGCGAAAAACAGCATGGCAGGCACGATGGCCGCGGCTGCGGCCAGGCCGGCGAGGGACGTCTTTCTCATGATGGCTCCTTCGAGGATGTGAAACCGGGCAACGGCCGGGTTGCTGCCCCGCGGCAGCGCGACGACACGGCGTCTTTGACGACACCGGCTTGGTCTTCGACCCTGACAGCCGACCGCCCGGCGATGTGGAGAATCGGTCGACCACAGAATAGCCGGAGTTGTCGATGAACCATGAAAAATCCGAAGTGAAAGAGGCGGAAAAGAAAGTCGGCGCGGTGCTCGAGAACCTGGAAAAGGAAACCGGCGACGACGTCAAGGACATCGGGCTCGAGGACATGGTCGACACCGACCCACAGACCGGACGCCCGGTGGTGAAGAAATCGGTGGACATCAAGACCACGCAGAAGCCGCAGAAGCGCTGGTCGACCTGATCGCCGCCGGGGTCAGATCACCGCCAGGAAGACCGCGCCGCCCAGCGCCAGCATCAGCAGCGGGTTGACCCGCGTCCACATCAGCACCAGGGTCGACAACGCCGCGACCGACCAGGCCCAGACGCCGCCCTCGGCCGCGCGCAGCACCGTGCAGGAGGCGGCGAGGATCATGCCCGCGGCCACCGGCGCCAGGCCCGACTCGATGGCCCGGATCAATGGCCGGCCGCTGTAGCGCGACCAGACCCGCGCCAGTCCATACACCAGCACCGAACTCGGCAGGAAGATCGCCGCGGACGCGGCCAGCGCACCCCACAGCCCGGCCACCTGCCAGCCCACCAACGTGACCAGGAGCGAGCCCGGCCCGGGCGTGATGCGAGAGAGCGCGAACAGGTCGAGGAATTGCGCGTCGCTCATCCAGCGGTGCACCCCGACCGATTGGCGGTGGATGTCGGCCACCACGCTCTGGCCGCCACCGACAGTCAGGAAGGACAGCGGCGCAAACACCGCCAGCAGGTCGCCCAGCAGCCGCAGGTTCATGGCAGCGGGGCCTCGTTGCGGATGCGCAGCCAGGCCAGTCCGATCGACAGCGGCGCCATCACGCCCACGACCCACAGCAGCGGCAGGCGCCAGAAGAAGATCGCGGCGAAGGTGGTGGCCAGGATCAGCAGGCGCGGCAGGCCGCGTGCGGCATGGCGTGCGGCACGCAGGCCGGTCTGCAGCGACAGGCCGACGGCCGCGGCGGCGATGCCGCCCAGTGCGACGTGCACACGTTGCGAATGGCCGACCTCGGAGAAGGCCGCCGCCAGCAGGATGGCCACCGCCATCGGCGGCACCACGATACCGGCGGCCGCGGCGAACGCGCCCCATCCGCCGCGCAGCCGGTAACCGATCCAGATCGCCAGGTTGACCACGTTCACGCCCGGAAACGCCTGGGCCAGGGCCAGGCCGCTCAGAAATTCCTGTTCGCCGAGCCAGCCCCGGCGCTGCACCACCTCGCGCAGGATCCAGCCGCTGAGGCCACCGCCGAAGCTGGTGAGGCCGATCTTGGAGAAAACCGTGAAGATGTCGCGCAGGCCCGGCGCGGGGCGCAGGTCTTCACGCATGGACAGGCCAGTCCACGAAGCGCATCGTGCGGTTGCGGCCGGCGTGCTTGGCCTCGTAGAGAGCTTGGTCGGCGCGCGCGACCAGGGTGTTGCCGCTGAAGTCGCCCTCGGGCACCAGCGCGGCCACGCCCACGCTCACCGTCACGGCGCGGGCCGGCCAGTCGGCGCGTTCCACGGCGGCACGCAGGCGCTCGGCCGCCTTCTGCGCACCGTCGTTGCCCAAGTTGGGCAGCAGTACCGCGAATTCCTCGCCGCCGTAGCGCGCCAGGAAGTCGGTGTCGCGCAAGCTTGCCTGCGCGGTGCTTGCCACCTGCTTCAAGGCCTGGTCGCCCTGCGGGTGGCCGAATGTGTCGTTGAAGGATTTGAACTTGTCGACGTCGAACATCAGCAGGCCCAGCGGCTGGTGGTGGCGGCCATGGCGCGACCATTCCTCGCGCAGCCGCCGGTCGAAGGCGCGGCGGTTCCAAATGCCGGTCAGGCCGTCGCTCATGCTTTGCAGCTCGAGCCTGGAGACGAGTTGGCGCAGTTCGAGTTGTTCCACGACGCGGCGCGACAGCGCGGCCAACCCACTGCGCTGCATCGGCGTGAGTTCGCGCGGTTTCTGGTCGAGCACACAGATGGTGCCGATGGCCGCACCCTCGGCGGTGAGCAGGGGCGCACCCGCATAGAAGCGGATGCCCGGCCCGCCGGTGACCAGTGGATTGCCGGCGAAGCGTTTGTCCCGGGTCGAATCGGGCACCACCATGACCTCGTCAGGCCGCAGGATGGCGTGGGCGCAGAAGGCCTGGTCGCGCGGCGTTTGCGTCGCCTCCAAGCCGTGGCGCGACTTGAACCACTGGCGGTGCTCGTCGATCAGCGAAATCACCGAAGTCGGCACGTCGCAGATCGCCGCGGCGATGGTCGTCATGTCGTCATAGCATTGTTCGCTTTCGGTGTCGAGCACCTCGAAGCGCTTGAGTGCGGCCAATCGTTGGGCTTCGTTGTGCGGCAACGGGGCCGCGGTGTAGGGCATGTCTTCGGGTGCGGTATCGGTCGGTGCGACGGCCATCGTCAGCGGCTCCTGGGTGAGGCAGGCCGGTGGCGATAATCGTTCGGCCGCGCCTGGGGCATGGATGATGCCATCCCCGGCCAACCCGGTCCACTGCCCGCCATGTCCCATGTTCCGTCCATGAAAGATCCGCATTGAACGAAGAAGCAAGCAGCCAGGTTTCACACGCGAAAAAGGTGTTGATGGCCGAGACGGTGCGGCTGGTCGAGTCGCAGGGCCCGCTCGACGACGCGCAGGTGCTGCGCGCACTCGTGGCCACGGGGGCGGACGGCGGCCAGTCGGGCTGGCTGATGTCGCGTGCCTGGCAACTCGGCCGGCGTCTGGGTCTCGACCAACAGCTGCAGCGCTGGCAGTCGATGGCGGGCGCGGCCTTGCTGGCGCTGGTGGGCCTGGTGCTGCTGGGCGCGCTCGGCGCGGCGGGCAGCGTGGTGCACAGCGGCCGCACGGTGAACGCAGTGGCCGCCCTATTCAGCCTGCTCGGCCTGCACGCCGTCACGCTCGCGCTCTGGCTGGTCGGCCTGGTCGCGCCCTGGCCGTCCAGCGGCGGCGCGTTGGGTCGGCTCTGGCTCGAGCTGGTGGCGCGCCTGTCGAACGGCCGCAAGGCGAACGCCGCCAACCTGCTGCAGGCCAGTGTGAACCTGCTGCGCCGCGAACGCCTCGCGCCCTGGCTGTTCGGCTGCGTCAGTCACACGGTGTGGGCGCTGTCCTTCGTGGTGATGCTGGCGGCGCTGGGTTTCGCGTTTTCGTTCCAGGCCTACCGGCTGACCTGGGAGACCACCATCCTGAGCCCCGATTTCTTCGTCACTTTTGTACGGGCCACCGGCTGGCTGCCGGGCGCCCTGGGCTTTCCCGTGCCGGACACGGCCACGCTGCTGGCCCCGGGCGCGGCCAGCGCCGATCAGCGCGCCTGGGCCTGGTGGCTGATCGGCTGCGTGGCCATCTACGGCCTGTTGCCACGTGCATTGCTCGCCGTCTTCTGCGCGGCGTGGTGGCGCCGGCGCGCCGCGGCGCTGCGGCTGGACACGGCCGATCCCTACTACCGCGGCCTGCTGGCGCGGCGCGACGCGCTGCAGCCGGCGGCCGTGGTCGATGCCGAGCAGCCCTGGCAGGCCGCGCGACCCGGGCATGCGCCGGTGCCGGGGAAGGGCGCTGCCGTGGTCGGCTTCGAACTGCCGCCGGAACTGGCCGTGTTGTCGGTGGCCGGCGATGTGTGGTCACGCCGCATCAGCGGCACCAGCGCCGAGCGCAGCGAGGTGCTCGAAGCCCTGCGAGCGTTCGCGCCCGCGCGGCTGCTGCTCGTGTGCCATGCCGCTTCGTCGCCCGACCGCGGCACGGCCCGCTTCGTGCGCGAGGCGGCGGAGCATGCCTCGGCCGCCTCGTTGCTGCTGGCCGGCGCGGCGGTGTCGCCGCAGGACGCCGCGCGCTGGACCGACTGGCTGGGTGCCGCCCGGCTCGAAGGCATCGCCCTCCTGACCGACGAGGCCGACGGCAGGGCCTGGCTCGAAGGAGCGACGCATGGCTGACACCCCACCGATCCGGATCGCCGTGGTCGGCCACACCAATGCCGGCAAGACCTCGCTCCTGCGCACGCTCACGCGCCAGGCGGCCTTCGGCGAGGTGGCGGACCGGCCCGGCACCACGCGGCACGTGGAACGCATCGCGCTGCGCATGGATGGGGTGGGCGGCGCCAGCCCGGTGCTGTTTTTCGACACGCCGGGGCTGGAGGATTCGACGGCGCTGCTCGACCACCTGCAGGCCCTGGGCCGCGAGCTCGGTGGCCATGCCACGCGGCTCGAACGGGTGCAGGCCTTTCTCCAGGGACCGGAGGCGCGGCAGAGTTTCGAGCAGGAGGCCAAGGTGCTGCGCCAGATGCTCGAGGTGGACGCGGCGCTGTATGTCATCGACTGCCGTGAACCGGTGCTGCCGAAGTTTCGCTGCGAGATCGAGATCCTGGCCTCGTGTGCGCGGCCGGTGATGCCGGTGCTGAACTTCGTGCGTCCGAGCGCGGATGGCCGCGCCAGCCGCGAGGCGGAATGGCAGGCCGTGCTGTCGGCCAGTGGCCTGCATGCGCAGGTGCGCTTCGACGCGGTGGCGCCGTTCATCGGTTCCGAGCAGCAGCTTTACCAGGACCTGGCCACGCTGCTGCCGCGCCAGCGCGAAACCCTGGCCGGCGTGGTGCGGCATCTGGACCGCGAATTCGCCGAGCGCCGTGCCGCGGCCTGCCGCGCCATCGCCGATGGGCTGGTCGATCTGGCCGCGTTGCGCCGCGAAATTGCACCCGAGTCCTTTGCCGACCCGGTGCAGCGCCATCGTTTCGTGGCCGACTTCCAGGCGCTGGCGTTGGCTCGCGTGCGGCGCTGCATGGACACCGTGCTACAGGTCTACGGATTCCGCCGCGAAGACGCCGACCTGGCCGTGCTGCCCTGGCTCGACGGCCGCTGGCAGGACGACCTGTTCAACCCCGAGACCCTGAAGCAGGCCGGCAAACGCCTGGGGCAGGGCGCGGCGATCGGCGCCTCGCTCGGGCTGATCGCCGACATCGCCGTGGCCGGCGTCTCGCTGGGCGCGGGCGCGGTGGTGGGCGGCGCCGTCGGCGGCCTGGTCACGCAAGGTTGGCGCCAGTTCGGCAACAAGCTCGTGAACAAGCTGCGCGGTGTGCAGGAACTGAGCCTGGAAAACGAACTGCTGCTGGTTGCGGCCGCGCACCTGCTCGACGTGCAGCGTGCGCTCGAGCAGCGCGGCCACGCGGCGGCGCAGAAGATCGTGGCCGGCGCCGACCACGGCGCGGGCGACAAAGGCGTGGCGTCCGACGCCGCCTTGCGGCAAGTCGTCACGCTGGTGCAGCCCGCACGCAGCCATGCTCGCTGGGCACGCGAACCGGGCGACCGCAGCGCCGAGCCTGCCGGGCGGCGGGCGCTGGTGGACGCCTTGGCGAGCCAGCTCGGCCAGATCACCGGCTCGGCGCTTCGTTAGCGAAGACGGGTTCGCGGCAACCGCATCACTCGACACTCGACCACTGAAACAGAAAGCGCTCTCCATGGCCTCCAGCCTCCTTGCCTTGCTCGACGACATCGCCTCCATCCTCGACGACGTGTCGGTGCTGACCAAGGTCGCCGCCAAGAAGACCGCCGGCGTGCTCGGCGACGACCTGGCGCTCAACGCCCAGCAGGTGACCGGCGTCAAGGCCGACCGCGAACTGCCCGTGGTCTGGGCCGTGTGCAAGGGCTCGCTGCTCAACAAGGCCATCCTCGTGCCGGCGGCACTGGCCATCAGCGCCTTCGCGCCGTGGGCCGTGACGCCGCTGCTGATGTTGGGCGGCGCCTTCCTGTGTTTCGAGGGTTTCGAGAAAGTCGCGCACAGGTTCTTGCACAGTCGTGCCGAACAGGAAGCGGAGAAGGCCCAACGGGTGCAGGCGCTGGCCGACCCGGCCGTGGATCTGGTGGCGCTGGAAAAGGACAAGATCAAAGGGGCGGTGCGCACCGACTTCATCCTTTCGGCCGAGATCATCGCCATCACGCTCGGCACGGTGCAGCAGAGCCCGTTTGCCACGCAGCTCACCGTGCTGGCCGGCATCGCGCTGATCATGACCATCGGCGTCTACGGCCTGGTGGCCGGCATCGTCAAGCTCGACGATGCGGGCCTGTGGCTCACGCAGCGCGCGAGTGCCGCGCAGCAGCGCCTGGGCCGCGGCATCCTGTGGCTCGCGCCCTGGCTCATGAAGGCCCTGTCGGTGGCCGGTACGGCGGCCATGTTCCTGGTCGGCGGCGGCATCCTCACGCATGGCGTGCCGGCCGTCGGCCATGCCATCGAAGGTTTCGCCGCGAAGGCCGGCGCCCTGCAATGGCTGGTGCCGATGCTGGCCAACGCGGTGGTCGGCATCGTGGCCGGTGCCGTTGTGCTGGGGCTGGTCACCGTCGTCCAGCGTCTGCGCAAATAGGACAGGCCGCCGTGTAAAGCCCGATCTTTCGAGGGTTTGCCCTGTAAGTACCCTGCTATCACCCGTCAACGATGTTTCGGTGAAATACTGATTTCACAAATACATCGGAGACAAACATGCGGGTCATATCCATTGCAGAGCAGAGCCCCACGCACGGGGACTGCGCCGACGAGGGCGGGCCGGTTCCGAAGCTCGCCGTGCCGCTGGCGCGGCGCGAATTCCTCAAGGGCTCCGGCCTGTTGTTCGGCACGCTGGCCACCGGCAGCCTGCTGGCCGGCCTGGCGCCGTCGAGCGCCTGGGCGCTGGAGCTGCAGAAGCTGTCCAGTGCCGACGGCACCACGCTGATGGCCATGGGCCGGGTGCTGTATCCGCACCAGAAGCTGCCCGATGCGGTGTATGCGCTGCTGGCCAAGGACCTGGACGCCAAGGCGGCCGCCGACGCCGGCGCGGCCAAGCTGCTGCAGGACGGCGTCGCCTGGCTCGACACCTCGGCCGGTGGCAGCTTCGCCAAGGCCAGCGCCACCCGCAGGGAAGAGATCGTGCGCAGCATGGAAGGCACAGCCTTCTTCGCCGCGGTGCGCGGCCAGTGCGTCACCTCGCTCTATGACAACGACATGGCCTTCGCCGTCTTCGGCTACCCCGGTTCGGCCTGGGAAAAGGGCGGCTACATCACGCGTGGCTTCCAGGACCTGAAGTGGCTGCCGGCGCCTTCGAAGGAGGCCAGCCCACCGCCCTACATGGGTTGACCGACGCACTGCGCTTGCTTCAAAAAAATACAAAACCTCACGGAGACAGACATGGCTCAATTCGATTTCGAGGACGATTCGGTGGTGCTGGTCATCGGGTCCGGCGCGGGCGGTGGCACCCTGGCCAACGAACTGTGCCAGAAGGGCATCAAGGTGGTGGTGCTGGAGGCGGGCGCGACGCAGTCCAACGCCACGTTCATCAACGACGAGTGGAAGTCCTTCAGCCAATTGGCCTGGCTGGACAAACGCACGACCTCGGGCAGCTGGCGCGTGGCGAAGGATTTCGCTGGCCTGCCGGCCTGGATCTGCAAGACCGTGGGCGGCACCACCACGCATTGGGCCGGCGCCTCGCTGCGCTTCCAGGAACACGAGTTCCGCGTCCGCAGCGTCTATGGCGAGATCAAGGGTGCGAACTTGCTCGACTGGCCGATCACGCTGCAGGACCTCGAGCCGTATTACGCCAAGGCCGAAAACAAGATGGGCGTGACGCGCACCCATGGCATCCCGGGCCTGCCGGGCAACAACAACTTCAAGGTGATGCATGCCGGCGCGACCAAGCTCGGCTACAAGGAGGTGCACACCGGCAACATGGCCATCAACAGCGAGCCGCGTGACGGCCGTGGGCGCTGCATGCAGCTCGGCTTCTGCTTCCAGGGCTGTAAGAGCGGCGCCAAGTGGTCCACGCTCTACACCGAGATTCCCAAGGCTGAAGCCACCGGCAACTTCGAGATCCGGCCGCAGTCGCATGTGTCGCGCATCGAACACAACGCCGCCGGCAAGGTCACTGGCGTGATCTATTTCGACAAGGACGGCAAGGAGCAGCGCCAGAAGGCCCGCATCGTGTGTGTGGCCGGCAATTCGATCGAGACGCCGCGGCTGCTCTTGTTGTCAGCCTCGAACCTGTACAAGGACGGCCTGGCCAATTCGTCGGGCCAGGTCGGGCGCAACTACATGCGCCACATGACGGGTTCGGTCTACTCCGCCTTCAAGAACCCGGTGCACATGTACAAGGGCACGACCATGGCCGGCATCGTGCGCGACGAGGCCAAGAACAACCCGAACCGCGGCTTCGTGGGTGGCTACGAGATGGAGACGCTGTCGCTCGGCATCCCGTTCATGGCGGCTTTCCTGAACCCCGGTGGCTGGGGCCCCGAGTTCGCCTGGTGGATGGACCACTACACGAACCTGGCCGGCATGTGGCTGGTGGGCGAAGACATGCCCCGCGAGACCAACCGCGTCACGCTCAATACCGACGTGAAGGACCAATGGGGCAACTATGCGCCCAACGTGCATTTCGACGACCACGACAACGACATCGCCATGCGCAACCATGCCTTCACCCAGGCCGAGCGCGTGCACCAGGCGGCCGGCGCCATCAAGACCTTCCGCACGCCGCCGTACCCGTCCACGCACAACATGGGCACCAGCCGCATGAGCGCGCGGCCGCAGGAGGGCGTGGTCAACAAGTGGGGGCAGACGCACGACATCGCCAACCTGTTCATCAGCGACGGCAGCCAGTTCACCACCGGCGGCGCCGAGAACCCGACGCTGACCATCGTCACGCTGGCGATCCGCCAGGCCGACTACATCGCGCAGCAGATGACGGCGCGCGCCATCTGAAACCGAACCCGCACCAGGAACCGCCATGTGTGAATACTTCGTCAAGGCCGACCCGATCCAGTACGAGCAGCGCTCGCGCACCGTGCGCATCCGCAACGTATTGACCAGCATCCGCCTGGAGAACATGGTCTGGGACATCCTGGCCGAGATGGCCGAGGAGGAGGGCTGCACCACCAATGCGCTGATCGCCAAGTTCCATGACGAGATCCTGGCGCACCGTGGCGAGGTGCCCAACTTCGCCTCCTTCCTGCGGGTGACGAGCATGCGCTACCTCAGGCGATGTCTGATGAACCTGGAGAAACAGCTCCCCCAGCCCGCTGGAGAGGTCGTCCGGATGGGGGGCGTGCCTGGGCAAGTCCCGAAACCCCTGGTCGCACCCTTGGTCGCGGTGCGCAGGTGATCGCCCTGCACGGCTTGCCGCTTTCGAAAGGATCAACATCCATGCCCTTCACCACCGAAACCCAGCCCGGCGTCAGCGCTGGCGTCGCCGAGGCCACGCGTGGCTTCGTGCTCAACCATGCCATGCTGCGCGTCAAGGACCCGCAGGTGGCGCTCGACTTCTACACCCGCGTGCTGGGCATGCGGCTGCTGCGCAAGCTCGATTTTCCGGAGATGAAGTTCTCGCTGTATTTCCTGCACCGGTCCGTGGAGGGCGAAGCGGTGCCCGAGGACGTGGGCGAGCGTACCGCCTGGACCTTCGCGCAGCGCGGACTGCTGGAGCTCACGCACAACTGGGGTACGGAAGACGATGCCGGCTTCAAATACCACGATGGCAACGCCCAACCCCAGGGTTTCGGCCACATCTGCTTTTCGGTGCCCGACCTGGCGGCGGCGGTACGGTGGTTCGACCAGAACCAGGTGGCCTTCGTCAAACGGCCCGACCAGGGCAAGATGAAGGACGTGGCCTTCATCAAGGACCCGGACGGCTACTGGATCGAGATCGTCGAGCCCGGTCTCCTGAAGCATCTGGGTCGCTGAAGGCATTCGGTTTTTATTTGCGACGCGATGGAATAATCCGGGCTCCCGCGGTGTTCATGGGATGCAGGCACTTGCTGCACCAACCACCAACGAAGGAGCATTCCATGAAATTTCTCGCCACCCTGGCAGTTTCCGCCGCCCTGCTCGTCAGCGCCTCCATGGCCTCGGCCGCACCCGCGATGGCCGCCGATGGCGTCCTGGTCGGCCCCAATGGCATGACCCTGTACACCTTCGACAAGGACACGGCCGGCAAATCCGTCTGCAACGCGCAATGCGCCACCAACTGGCCGCCGCTGATGGCCGCCGACAGCGACAAGGATGCCGGCGACTACACCGTCATCACCCGCGACGACGGCAAGAAGCAATGGGCCATGAAGGGCAAGCCGCTGTACTACTGGGCCAAGGACACCAAGGCCGGGGACAAGACCGGCGACGGCGTCGGCGGTAACTGGCACGTCATCAAGCAGTAATCGCTCCCGCGTGAACCGCCAGCCGCTGGTCGACCACATCCCGAGCCTGCGCCGCTATGCGCGGGCGCTCACGGGCAGTGCCTGGGCGGCCGACGATCTGGTGCAGGACACGCTGGAGCGCGCCTGCAGCAAGTGGCGGCGGTGGCTGGTGGGCAGCGACCTGCGTGCCTGGCTGTTCACGCTGATGCACAACCTGTTCGCCAACCAGGTGCGTTACCAGGCGCGCCGTCCTGGCGGCGCCTCGATGGTGGACATCGACGACCTCGACGATGGTGCCGAGGCCCCGAGCAGCCCCGAGTCCGGGCTCGAGCTCGCCATCGACCTGCAACGCTGCCTGCTGCGCCTGCCGCAGGACCAGCGGGCCGTGCTACTGCTGGTCTGCCTCGAAGACCTTTCCTATGCCGAGGTGGCGAAGATCACCGGTGCACCGGTCGGCACGGTGATGTCGCGCCTGTCGCGTGCGCGCAGCCGTCTGCGCGAGTTGATGGACGGTTCGGACGCCGCGCCGGTGCCAACCGCGGCAACCAACGGACCCCCGGTCCTGAGACGACTCAAATGAAAGCCACCCCGCAAACCATGGACCGCCCCGGATCACCGCCGAATGCCGTGGCGCAGGACGACCTGCACCGGCTGGTCGATGGCCGATGCAACGCCGCGGAAGCGGCCGCCATCGAGGCGCGGCTGATCGACGATCCGGCGGCGGCCGCCACCCGTGCGGCCTGGCAGTCGCAACGCGGCCTGCTGCGCGGGCTGTATCCGCAACTGCGCAGCGAGCCCGTGCCACAGACCCTGCTCGACGCCGTGCAGCGCGCGCAGGCGGCGCGGCGCCAGGTCGACCAATGGTGGCGTTGGGGCGGCCTGGCCGCGGGCGTGCTGCTCGCCTTCGGCCTGGGGTGGTTCTCGCGCGGCCTGGCGCCGGCTGCCGCGCGGCCCGGCCAGGTGCTTGTGCAGGCCGGTGGTGCGGGCCGTTTTGCGCACCAGGCCGTGGTGGCGCATGCGGTCTACGCACCCGAGGTGCGGCATCCCGTGGAAGTGGCCGCGGCCCAGCAGGAACACCTGGTGCAGTGGTTGTCCAAGCGCCTGGGCCGCCCGCTGAAGCTGCCGCAGCTCAGCGCCCAGGGTTATGAACTCGTCGGCGGTCGCTTGCTGCCCGGCGACACGGGAGCCCGTGCGCAATTCATGTACCAGAACGCTGCCAACGAACGCATCACGCTTTACCTCGGTGCGATCAATACGCCGGGCTCGGCGGCGCCATCTGCGATGGCCAAGGAAACCGCTTTCAGTTTCGTGAGCGACGGCCCGGTGCCCGGCTTCTATTGGGTCGACCAGGGTTTCGGTTATGCGCTGGCCGGGCCGCTGCCACGTGAAGCCTTGCTGCAGCTCGCGCAGACGGTGTATCAGCAACTCGAGCCGGCGTCGGCCGTGGCGAAGTAAGGGGTGACTTGGTCGCCGCTGGCGTTGAACCCATGACGCTCGATCTTTTTCCAGGCGAACCGGCCCCGGCTATCGAGGCCATCGGCGCCGAGGCCTGCGTGTTGCGCGGCTTCGCCTTGCCGGAGGTCGCGCTGTTGCTGGCTGGTATCGAAGCCCTGCAGGCCGAGGCCGGTTGGCGGAACATGGAAACGCCGAGCGGCTTCACCATGTCGGTGGCCATGTCCAACTTCGGCCCCTTGGGCTGGGTCACGAACCGGCGCGGCTACAGCTATACCGAGATCGACCCGCTGAGCGGTCGGCCCTGGCCTGCGCTGCCCGCGTCGTTCGCGCGGCTGGCCACTGAAGCCGCAGCGGCTGCCGGCTTCGTGGGCTTCCGGCCCGATGCTTGCCTGGTGAACCGTTACCTGCCGGGCAGCAGGCTTTCATTGCACCAGGACCGCAACGAGCGGGACTACGGCGCACCCATCGTTTCGGTCTCGCTGGGCATGCCCGCGGTGTTCCTGTTCGGCGGCCTGGCGCGCAGCGACCGCGCCGCGCGCATCCCGCTGGTCCATGGCGACGTGGTGGTCTGGGGCGGCGTGGACCGGCTGCGTTTCCATGGCGTGTTGCCGATGAAGGACCAGCCGCATCCGCTGCTCGGCAGCCAGCGCATCAACCTCACGTTCCGCAAGGCGGGTTCGTAGGCGGCGCCTTATTTCGGCAGCAGCACCTTGTCGATGACGTGGATCACGCCGTTGGACTGGTAGACGTCGGCGATGGTGACGTTGGCCGTGCCACCCTTTTCATCGGTCAGCATCACCGTCGAACCCGAGGCCTTGGCCGTCAGCGTACCGCCGCTCACGGTCTTGATGGTGGCCATGCCTTTGCCGTCCATGATCATCTTGCTGATTGCCGCTGCATCGAACTTGCCCGCTACCACGTGGTAGGTGAGGATGGTGGTCAGCATCTTCTTGTTTTCGGGCTTGAGCAAGGTATCGACCGTGCCCGCCGGCAGCGCTGCGAAGGCGGCATTGGTCGGCGCGAACACGGTGAACGGTCCTGGGCTCTTGAGCGTCTCCACCAGGCCAGCGGCCTTGACGGCGGCGACCAGGGTGGTGTGGTCCTTGGAGTTGACGGCGTTGTCGATGATGTCCTTGGAAGCCAGCATCGGTGCACCGCCGACCATCACCTGTGCCATAGCAGCGGTGGACGCGGCTGCCAATACGATGGCGGCGGTGATCGAGGCGAATTTCGGGGTCTTGATCGAGATCATATGAAGCTCCTTGGCGTAATCAGAAAGCTGCAAAGTGGCAGCTGCCTTCAATACGGCGGCCAGGGGCTGATAGATTCAAAAGCCCTGCAGCCCCTAGGTTTTGGCCACGATTCCGATCACGGCGCAAATGCCCAGCAGCGGCATCACCCCGAGCTTGAACCTGAACAGCGCAATCGCCGCGCCGATGGCGAGAAGTGCCGACACCACATCGAAATGCCCGCCGAAGCCCTGCGGCCAGAACGTGTGGTACGCGAAGAACATCGCCAGGTTCAGGATCACGCCCACCACCGCGGCGGTGATGGCCGACAGTGGCGCGGTGAAGCCGAGCTTGCCGTGCGTGGCCTCGATGAGCGGGCCGCCGGCCAGGATGAAGATGAACGAGGGCAAGAACGTGAACCAGGTCACCACCGCCGCCGCCAGCGCGCCGCCGGCGAGCAGCGAAGCCGGGCCGAGCACCTGGTGCAGCCAGCCGCCGACGAAGGCCACGAAGGCCACCACCATGATCAGCGGGCCGGGCGTGGTTTCGCCGAGCGCCAGGCCGTCGATCATCTGCGCGCCCGTGAGCCAGTGGTGCTGCTCCACCGCGCCCTGGTACACATAGGGCAGCACCGCATAGGCGCCGCCGAAAGTCAGCAGCGCGGCCTTGGTGAAGAACCAGCCCATCTGCGTGAGCGTGTCGGCCAGCCCACGGGTCATCACCAGGGCCGCCATCGCGGCCAGCCACAGCAGCAGGCCGGTGCCCAGCACTTTCAGCAGGTGGCCGCGCGAGAAGCGTGCATGCGCGGGCGGCGGCGTGTCGTCGTAGATGAGGGCCGCGCCGTAGTGTTGCTGTTGGCGGCCATGCCCGCCGCCGAGCGCGAACACGCCCGGCGCCCATTTCGCGCCGAAGTGCCCGATGAGACCGGCGGCCAACACCAGCGCCGGAAAAGGCACGTCGAACGCAAAGATGGCCACGAACGACGCCGCCGCGATGCCCCACATCCACCGGTTCTTCAGCGCCCGGCTGCCGATGCGGTGCGCGGCGTGGATCACCAGCGCCGTGACCGCGGGTTTGATGCCATAGAAGATGCCCGCGATCAGCGGCACGTCGCCGAAACGCAGGTAGACCCAGGACAGGGCGATCAGGATCGCCAGCGAAGGCAGCACGAACAACGCCCCGGCGACGATGCCACCGCGCGTGCGGTGCATCAGCCAGCCGATGTAGGTGGCCAGCTGCTGGGCCTCCGGCCCGGGCAGCAGCATGCAGTAGTTGAGCGCGTGCAGGAAACGCTTTTCGCTGATCCAGCGCCGACGCTCCACGAGTTCGGTGTGCATGATGGCGATCTGGCCGGCCGGGCCGCCGAAGCTGATGAAACCCAGCTTGAGCCAGAAGAGAAAGGCCTCGGAAAAGGAAACGGCCGGGGGTGGTGTGGTGGTGTTGACGGGCGTGACGGTGTCCACGGGAAATTCCGGTTGAATGGCCAGCACTTGGACGGGACACCGTCTACCTGCGCGCAGGTGGCGCAGGCCGGGAGGCTGTTTTCCCGATATGCAAATCCTAGCATGGGCGCCAGGCCCTAAACTCATCGGCTTGTCCGTTCTTCCTATCCCCGGAGCCCCCAATGACCATTTCCATGTACGCCGCTTCGGTGCCCGTTTTCAAACAGATGCTGGGCGGTTTGAGCGCCGTGCTGCGCAAGGCCGAAGCCCACGCCGCCGAACGCAAGATCGATCCGAATGCGCTGCTGCAGGCCCGGCTCTACCCCGACATGTTCCCGCTGCTGCGACAGGTGCAGGTGGCGGCCGATTTCGCCAAGAGCGTGTCGGCCCGTCTGGCCGGTGTCGACGTGCCGAGGATGGAAGACAGCGAGCTCACGTTCGCCGACCTGCAGGCACGCATCGCCAAGACCCTGGCCTTCATCGGCGGCCTCGCCGCGGCCGACATCGACGTCGCCAGCGACCGTCAGGTCATGACCCAGGCCGGCACGCCGAAGGAAAAGATCTTCACCGGCCAGTCCTACCTGCTGAACTATGGCCTGCCGCATTTCTTCTTCCATGTGACCACGGCCTACGACATCCTGCGCCACAACGGCGTGGAAATCGGCAAGAAGGACTACGTGGGCACTTACTGATCGCTCCATGCTTTCTCCCCCGGACGCCGCACTGCCGCCGAAAGGTCTTTTGCTGGCCCCGATGGAGGGCCTGCTCGACTTCGTGCTGCGCGACATCCTGACGCGGGTCGGTGGCATCGACCGCTGCGTGTCGGAGTTCATCCGCGTCACCAACACGCTGCTGCCCGACCGCGTGTTCACACGGGTCATCCCCGAGCTCGAACATGGCGGCCGCACCTTCGCGGGCGTGCCGGTGCGCGCGCAACTGCTCGGCTCCGATCCCGGTTGGCTGGCGGAGAACGCGGCGCGCCTGGCCCGGCTCGGGCCGGCCGGCATCGACCTCAATTTCGGCTGCCCGGCCAAGGTGGTGAACCGCCACGGCGGCGGCGCGGCCTTGCTCGACGAGCCCGAACTCGTGGCGCGCATCGTCGCCGCGGTGCGCCGCGCCGTGCCCGCCGGCATGCCGGTGTCGGCCAAGATGCGGCTCGGCTTCAACGACGGCAGCCGGGCCGTGGAATGCGCGCTGGCCATGGCCGGCAACGGCGCCGAGGAGTTGGTGGTGCATGCGCGCACCAAGGCCGACGGCTACCGCCCGCCCGCCTATTGGGAGCGCATCCGCGAGATCCGCGCCGCCGTGGCGGTGCCGGTGGTGGCCAATGGCGAGATCTGGACGGTGGACGACGCGCTGCGGTGCCGCGCCGCATCGGGCAGCAGCCAGTTGATGATCGGCCGCGGCATGGTGGCCGACCCGGGGCTGGCCCTGGCGATCCGGCGGCACGACGACCTCGGCCTGGCGCCTGCGGAGCCCGTCGTCGCCTGGCCCGGCCTGCTGCCACTCGTCCGTGATTTCTGGCGACTGGTGTGCGCGCGGCTCGAGCCCAAACAACGCGCGGGCCGGCTCAAGCAGTGGCTCAATTTCCTGCGTCGGCGTTATCCGGAGGCCGAAGCGGCCTATCTCGCACTGCGCACCGAGACCGACGAGGCACGCATCGGCGCCTGGCTTGCCACAGGCGCTCAGTAAGCGCAGTCGCCGGCCGGGCCTTTCGGTCCGTCCGGGCCGCGCTGGCCGCGCAGCCGCATCAGCGTGAGCTGGAGCACCCGCGCGTCGGTGCTTGCGCGGTGGCGCGGGCCGCCGATCTCCTGGCGGACCTGCTGCTTCATGTCGTGCCAGCGGTCGGCTTCGCCTTCCTGCAGCAGCGCATGCAGGTTTTCGAGCCTGAAGCCCGGCGAGAGATCGGCGACGTCGAACAGTGCGCCGACCCAGCTGTAGTCATTGGCCCAGCCATCGGTGTAGACGGTCTGGCCGCGCAGGTGTTCGTTGAGCCATTGCGCGACTTCGCTGGCCGAGCGCCCCTTGTTGATGGCGGCCTCGCGCGAGATGTGGTGCAGGTGTTCGGCCTCGGGGTCCCAGTGGGTCCAGCCGGGCTCGGGGCGGATCAGCGTGCAGTAGGTCTTGCCGTCGGGCAGCACATAACCCACTTCGATCGGATAACTGTGCCGACCGAAGCCCGATGCTTCCACGTCCAGCACCGTGGGGGCTGGCAGCAGCTCGGTATGGACTTGCGTCATGGCATTCATTCCGGATGATAAGCATCCACCGTGCCAGACTGCACCTCGCGTAATCCCGCATATCCCCAGGATGGGGGATCGTCCGCGTCGCCGATGCACGAAATTGTTTCAATTTGCCACCACGCGTTGACATGCCGTGCGCGCTGCTCAAGGATCGAGCCCCTCGCGGACGACCGACAGCCCGAACCAGGCCGGAACAAGACAGCGAAAGATGCGCGAGGCAACCGGGAGGAGCGCATGACCAAACCCGACAAGGTCTTCAGGCAGGCCTACGACTGGTACCGTGGCGCGGTGACCAAGGCCGTGGCCGGCCTGCCCGCGGCGCAGCAGGCGCAGGCCGAACAGTTGCTCTGGCAGATGCTGGGCTTGTTGCAGTCCGACCAGCCGCCACCCGACGACCCCGACCTCGAAGCCTTCAAGGACGCGGGTGGCGCGGCCGAATCGCTGGCCGTGGCCGCGCAGATCGTGGCCGAGGTGCTGGCCGCACTCGAACTCGTGAAAAAGGCCGTGGACGGCCTGCAGGGCGGCAACCCGGGTGCCGCGCTGGCGGTGGTGGTGCCGGTGTTCCAGCAGGTGCAGCGGCTGAGCCAGGGCGTCGCCGGCAGCCGTTACCCCAGCGCCTTCAGCCTTGGCAAGATGCTGCTCACGCTGAGTGGTGATGCCCAGGTGGAGAACCCGGCCGCGGGCCAAAAGGCCGAGCAGCTCGCGCGGTTGCTCGGCGCGGCCAGCGCGGCCGACATCGACGACACCCAGGCGGCGCTCGGCTGGCTCGCGCTGCTGGTGGGCTGCATGATCGACCGCTCCTTCACCGCGCCTTCGGCCGACACCGCCACGGCGATGGTGGTCGGCGCATTGCCGCCGTTGCCTGTGTTGCCCCATGTCGTGTTGCCGTTCAAGGCGCCTGGCCTGCCGCCGGGCGCGGGCATCGACCTGGCGTTCAACACCAGCGCACCGATCGGCGTGCAGGCGCAGCTCGCACTCGGCTTCGACAAGAGTCAGTCGATCGACGGCCAGGATTTCGTGCTTGCGCTCAAGGCCAGCGCCGGTGTCACCAGCTTCCTGCCGGTGCTGCCACCCGGGCGGGTGCAGGTCAGCGGCGACTTCGAGTTCGGCATCGACCTCTCGCGCAAGAAGGAGGCCGGTGCACTCGTGCTCGGCCCCTTCCATGGTGCGAGCCTGAAGATCGGCGAGATCGGCATCGGCCTGGTGCTGAAGAACGGCGCGCCGAGCCTGAACTTCTTCGCGCGCAAGGGCCGGGCCCAGCTCGTACCCGAAGACGCGTTCCTGAAGCTCGTGCTCGGCGAAGGCATCGCGCTCGACTTTGCCATCGAGGCCCAGGCCGACCAGTTCGGCAAGCTGCGTCTGAAGAACGGCTCAGGCCTGCGTGCCAGCCTGCCCGTGCCCACGCTGCCCACGGGGCCGTTCAAGCTGCAGCTCATCAATCTCGGCCTCGAGCCGGTGGGCGGCAGCTTCCTGCACCTCAACACCGAACTCTCGGCCTCGTTCGGCGTGGACCTGGGGCCGTTCCAGGCGGCGATCGACCGGCTCGGTCTGCTGGTCGAACTGGACTTCAGCGCGGGTGCGCCATCACTGGCCTTCGCGTTCAAGCCGCCCAGCGGCATCGGCCTGAGCCTGGACGCGGGCATCGTCCAGGGCGGCGGCTACCTGTACGTGGACCCGGCGCGCGGCGAATACGCGGGCGTGCTCGAACTGAAGCTCATGGCCATCGGCGTCAAGGCCATCGCCATCCTCAGCACCAAGACCGAGGCCGGCTTCTCGCTGCTGCTGCTGATCTACGGCCAGTTCCCGGCCATCCAGCTGTCGTTCGGCTTCACGCTCACCGGTGTCGGCGGTCTCATCGGCGTGCAGCACACGGTGGACACGCAGGCCTTGTCGCGGGGCCTGGGCAACGGCTCGCTCGACGCCATCCTGTTCCCGGCGAATCCGGTGGGCGATGCGCCGAAGATCATTGCCACGCTGCGCACGCTGTTCCCGGTGAAGAAGGGCGGCTTCGTCATCGGCCCGATGCTGGAGCTCGGCTGGGGCACGCCGAGCCTGGTCACGGTGCGCATGGGGCTGTTGATCGCGCCCACCGAAGGCGCGATCGTGATCCTGGGCCAGGTCATCGTGCAGCTGCCGCCGCTGGTCGACGCCGGCCTGGCGCTGCTGCGGCTGCAGCTCGACTTCGTGGGCTCGGTGGTGCTGAGTCCGCTGGCCATCGCCTTCGACGCCAAGCTGCGCGATTCGCGCGTGGTGTTCATCACGCTGACCGGGCAGTTCGCGTTCCGCGCGCGCTTCGGCGACCAGCCGACCTTCCTCATCAGCGCCGGCGGCTTCCACCCGCGCTTCAAGGAAGTGCCGTCCGACATTCCTGCGCCTTTCGAGCGCGTGGGCGCGGCCTTCGACATCGGCATCATCGGCGTATCGTTCAAGGGTTACTTCGCCATCACCTCGGCCACCGTGCAGGCCGGCTCGGAACTCAAGGTCTGGGCCGACCTCGGCGTGGCCAGCATCGAGGGCGGCTGGGGCTTCGACGCCATCTGCTACCTGCAGCCGCGTTTCTACTTCGAAGTCGACCTGCGCGCCTACCTTGAGGTGCATGTGTTCGGCATGGACTTCGCAGCGATCCGCATCGAAGGCTCGCTCGCCGGCCCGGGCCGCTGGCGCATTGCTGGCCGCGGCGTGGTGGAGCTGCCGCTGCTGCCCGACGTGGACATCCACATCGACGAAGCCTGGGGCACGGACCGCAACACGCCCGTCGTCACCATTCCGTTGGCGGAAAAGCTGGCGGCCGAGATCGGTGCCGCCGGCAACTGGAGCGCGCAACTGCCGCAGGGCGGCGAGGCCTGCGTCACGGTGGCGAAGATCGAGGGCGTGGCCGGCCTGCTGGCGCATCCGCTGGGCACGCTGGTGTTCCAGCAGAAGCTGGTACCGCTCGAGCTGCGGCTGGCCAAGGTCAGCGGCAGCCGGATCGCGGGCGCGAACGAATACTTCGGGCCGGCGCTGGTGTTGTCCCAGGGCGCGGAGGCCGAGCCTGCAGGGCAGGAGGTGCAGCCGCGGCAGGACTTCTTTGCCGCGGCGCAGTTCCTGGAGATGTCGGAGGCGGACCGTCTGGCCAAGCCTTCGTTCGAGGCCTTCGACGCGGGTTATGCGCTGCGCGACAGCGACTACGCATTCGGTGCCGCCGTAGCCCAGCCGCTGCAGTACGAGGAGGCCGATCTCGGTGCCGACGAACCCGTGCGGCGCAAGCTGCGCCACCGCGGCCTGGCGAGCTACCTGGAAGGCACCCAGGGCCCCATGCTGCAGTTCGGCGCGGCCGGCCGCTCCAGGCTGCGCGACAAGGCGCTGGCGCAACCAGCGCTCAAGGCGCCGCTGGCGGTGAAACCGGCGCCGGTCACGGTGGCCGACAAGAGCAGCCTCGCGCCGGTGACGGCTGCCGGCGTGCAGCACAGCGTGTGGCAGGCGGCGCAGGGCCTTGCCGGCATGACCAACGTCGCCGGTCAACAACTGCAAGTGGTCGAGCTGGCCGAACTCGGCTGAAGGGAGCGCAACATGACCATTGCCTACCAGTTCCTGCCCTGGGCCCGGCGCGGCCTCGCGCGTGCGCACCAGGCCGCCGACGGCGCGGGGCCGCTGCCCGCGCGGGCGCGCATCACGGTCGGCCTCACGCTGCAGGCGCGGCAGGACGGCGTGCCCGCCGCGGCCGTGGCGGGCGGCATCGACCTGAGCGTCTATGGCCCGGGCGACGTGATCGGCATCGACCCGCGCCTGGTGGTGCGCACCGATCCGCCGGCCAACGTCCGCAACTTCGAGCCCAACTACCTGGCGGTCATCGATTTCGATCCGCCGGACTTCCCCTGGATGATGACGCCGGCGCGTGCCGATGCGGCCCAGCGCCTGCGCCCCTGGCTCGCGCTGGTGGTGCTGCGGCGCGATGCGGTGGCCTTGCCGCGCCTGCTGCCCGGCGCGCCTTTGCCGGCCTTGTCGCTCACGGCGGCGCAGGTCGGTAGCGAACTGCCGGACCTCCAGGACGCGGCCCTGTGGGCCCACGCGCAGGCGCTCACCACCCGCGGCGTGGGCGACGTGGCCGGCCTTGCGCTGGAGCTGCGCCAATCGCCCGAGCGCAACATCTCGCGCCTGGTCTGCCCGCGCCGCCTGGAGCCGCGCACCGCCTATATCGCCTGCGTGGTGCCGGCCTTCGATGTGGGCGTGCAGCGCGGCCTGGGTCTGCCGGTGGCCGCCGACGCCCGGCTCGGCCCGGCCTGGCACCGTGACGCGCCAAGCGCGATGGACCTGCCCGTGTATTACCACTGGGAGTTCGGCACCGGCCCGGTCGGCGACATCGAAACCCTGGCGCGCCGCATCAAGACGCCCGACAAATACCGCAACGACGCCGAGCTGCTGGCCCAGCTCGACCACATCGGCGAGCTGCCCGTGGCCGTGGATGGCGACCACCTGCTGTTCGAAGGGGCGCGGCCGGGGCAGACCATCTTCGAAGGCGCGCTGGTGTCGCTCGACTTCGCGCCCGCGGCGCCCGAGCCGACGGTAGCGCAGAAGCTCGAAGGCATGCTCAACAGCGGGCAGGACCTGGCCTCGGCCGGCACGCCCAAGCCGGCCAAGGTGCCCACGCTGTCGCCGCCGATCTATGGCGAGTTCCCCGCGCGGCGCCACGCGGTGCAGCGCGGCCAGGTCGGCATGCGCTGGCTCGACCAGCTGAACCTGCAGCCGCGCTACCGGCTGGCCGCCGGCTGGGGCGCGGAACTGGTGCGCCGCAACCAGGACGAATTCATGCAGGCCGCGTGGGAGCAGGTCGGTGAGGTGCTGGCCGCCGAGCGCGCGTTCTCGCTGAGCCGCCTGTCGCGCGACGTGTTGCAGGCCATCGAGCGGCGCCACCTGGCCAAGCTGCCGGACCACCGGTTGATGGCGCTGCTGGCGCCGGCGCGCGCGCGGCTCAAGCTGCAGGAGAGCCTCAGCCTGTACGGCCGCATCGAGGCCGCGACCCTGCCCGAGGAACTGTTCGACGGTGCCATGCGGCGCTTTGCCGCCCCCACGCGCCAGACGCTGCGCATGGCCTTGTGGCGCGGGCGCCAGCTCGGCCTGCCGAACGTGGCCACGCAGATGCAGGGCCTGGTCAACCTGTTCGCCAATGCGGCGAGCCAGGTGGCGCAGGTCGACCCGAACCGCTTCGTGCCCGACGGGCTGATGGGCAGCCGTTCGTTCGACGACATCCCGCTGCCGGCCGACCTGGATGCCGTGGTCGATCTCGCGCCCTACACCGGCCTCACCGAGACCCTCACCGGCCACGAGATCGTGCGCATCCGCGACGGCATCGCGGCCGCGCGACAACAGGCCGCTGTCAGCAAGCGCACCGCGCCGAAGATGGGCGACGTTTGGCACACCGGCATCCTCACCGAGACGCACACGCTGCGCATTGCCGCACTGCAGCGCGCGGCCGGCCGGCACCTGGACGTGGCCGAGGTCGACCAGCTCGTGAAGCAGGTGAGCAAGCCCGGCGCCGAAGGCGTGCTGCTGAGCGTGGCACCGGAAGGCGCGGTCACGGCGCAGGCGATGAGGATCGATGGTCGCAACGGCAACCTGAAGCTCATGGGCCGCGCCGTCGGCATGCGCGGCCAGGGCCCCGCGCCCCGCGCCATCGCCAAGGGTGCGCTCGGCGCGGTGCCGGTGCGTGCATTGCGCCAGTATGGCAACGCGGCGGTGTTCGCCAGCCTGCCCAGCGGTGCGCTGGGGCAGGGCGCCGAGGCCGTGGTGATCAAGGTGGGCGCACCGGGCCGCTTCGAGCCGGCCGACGCCGCGCCGGCGCCCGAGGCTCTGCCCACCATCACCCTGCCACCCGCCGAGAAGCGCCGGGCGGTGGTCGGCCGGTATGCGCAGGCCTTCAAGGACTACCAGGCCCGGGCCGTCGATCCGTTCGAGGCGCTGCAGGTCAGCATCGCGCCGCTGGACTTCGCCCTGGCGCCGTCCACGGCACAGGCGCGCGCGCGCATCGATCCGGCGCAGACCGTGCCGGCGCGGCTGGCCTCCACGCTTGCGCTCGGCGGCCAGAGCGTGGCCTGGAATGCCGCAACCGGCCTGGCCAACCCCTTCCTCTCGACCCGGCTCGACACGGCCTTCCTGGCCAGCATGCGCTACGTCGTACCGCGCCAGTGGGACCGCGTGATGGCCTTCCCGCATCTCGCCATGCCGCTGGCGCGCAAGCTCGAGTTGTTCGCGCCCGAGGTGTTCCTGCCCGGTGTCGGTGTGTTGCCCGACGACTTCATCATGGCCGTGAAGACCAACCCACGCTTCGTCGAGGCGCTGATGGTCGGCGCGAACCACGAGATGGGCCGCGAACTGCTGTGGCAGGGCTTCCCCACCGACCAGCGCGGCACGCCGTTCCAGCACTTCTGGCAGCGGCTGGACGGCGGGGTCGACATCGATTTCATCCACACCTGGCAGCAGAAGCCGCTCGGCGGCCAGCCCGGCAGCAGCGAGATGCTGGTGCTGTTGATCCGCGGCCAGTTGCTCGAGCGTTTCCCCAGCCTCAACATCTACGCCTACCCGAAAGGCCCGAACGACCAGCGCCCCGGCGCCAGCGGCCCACTGGACGCCGATGGCAAACCCCAGATGGATCCGGCGTTGGTGAGGCCGCCGATCCTGCGGGGCCATCTGGGCAGCGACATCACCTACGTCGGCTTCGACCCCGCGATCCGTCCGACCGAGGCCAACATGCAGAACTGGTTCTTCGTGCTCGAGGAGCACATGACCGAGCCGCGCTTCGGCTTCGACGAGCCCGACGGGCCGGGCCAGGACAGCAACAGCTGGATGGACGTGGACTGGTCCGAGGCCGGCGTCGCGCCCGGTGCCTGTTTCAACGGCGCCAACCTGCGCGGGGCGCCACCGGCCCGGGGCCAGGCCGCATGGAATACGCCACACGCGGCCATGGCCGCGCAGGCGCTGATGCAGCGGCCATTTCGCGGTTATTACGCCGGCAGCAAACTCGTGCCGCCAAAAAAATAGGGAGGAGTCGCATGCCACGCCTGGACCTCAACCTCGACCGCGTCAATGGCCTGCGCCAGGACGGCGCCCGCCTGGCCGCGCTGCAGAGCCAGCTCGACCAGCAGCTTCTGCAACAGTCTGCGCGCATCGGTGCGCTCAAACAACAGAACGCGGCCGTTGCCGATGCCGAATCCGAACTCGCCGCGCTGCGCCAGCGTCGCGCCGAACTCGCCAGGCGCCGGGCCGAACTCGAGCTGCAACTCGATGCGGGGGTCAACGCGCTTGTGCCGCAGCGTGACCCGGCGCTGCTCGCCGAAGCGCTGGACGGTGGCCTGCCGATCGCCTTGTTTCCGGTGCGGCTGGAGACGCGTTACGTGCAGGGCGGTGCTGCGCTGCGCATCCGTGTCTATCCCGACGTCCTGCATGTGCTGGGCCATGCCGCCGCGCTGACCGATGCGGAACGCGAAGGCGGCACGGCGGTGTGGGTGGCGCGATTCGCGGGCGCGACCGATGAAGCGGACCGTGCCGGGCGCGATATGGCCCGCGTCTTCGGACGCAGCCGCGCGGCCTGGGTCGTGCGCGTGCTGCAGCCGCTCAACCTGGCGGAACTCGGCCAGCCCGGCGCTGCACCGCAGTTCCCGGACGTGCCCGCCATCGACGCGCGCGCCAAGGCCACGCGCGCCGTGCTGCTGCCCGAGCGCTGGTGCGCCATCGGTTATGCCGCGGGCGCCGGCGACGGATTGGCCGAGGTGTTCCGGGTCTGGGGCAACCGCATCCCCGACGAATTACCCATGTCGCCCGACTGGCTGAACCTCGGCGAGCAGACCGAGGGCCTGTTCGATGGCGAGCGCCGCTGGCTGGTGGACTTCGACGCCGCGCTGCACAAGGGCATGGCCATCGAGGTCACGCAGCAGCAAGTGAGCGGTCGTTTCAGCCTGGCGCAGGGCACGCTGAAGCGGCTGGTCGTGCTTGGCCTCGAGTGGAGCAAGGATGCGGCACAGAGCGCGACCGAACTGGCCGAGCTGCTGGCCGCGCAGCGCGATGGGCGCGGCATCGGCTTCATACCGCCGGGCACGCCCACCAACAACACCGAAGGCGCACCGTCCGGCTACAGCCCGGTCGAAGAACAGGCCGCGCCGACCGCGGCGGAGAACGCCGCGCTGCCGGCGCAGAAGGACGCGCTCGAACTGGTGGGTGACGCCTTCGGTCTGCCGACGGACAGCCTCGCAGCCGAGGGCATCGTCAACGCCCATCTCACCGACCAGCGCACCAGCCTGCACATGGTGAACACTCTGTGGCGCGGCACCTTCGGCCAGTACCTCGCCGAACTGTGGAACGCCGCCGGCGACGACGAGAAGACGGCCTTCCTCAAGCCGCAGACCCTGTACCGCCTGCGCAGCTACGCCGTCACGCATCTGCGCCCCGCGGGGCCGCTGCCGGTGCTGCGCGTGGGCAACCAGCCCTATGGGCTGCTGCCGGTGGTGGGCAAGGGCTACAGCGATGCGGGCAGCCCGGCAGTGGCCGTCGGCGTGGGCAAGGTGCTGGGCCTGCTCAGGCCGATGTGGGAGATCGCGAGCCGGAAGGTGCCGCTGATGAAGGACGGCGACGTGGCGCGCGCCAAGGACATCCTGCAGACGGCGCCGTGGTCGCAGGCTGCGTTCTACCGAGACGAGGACCCGCTGAAGGTGTGCATGGCGCAGACGCCGTGGGGACCCGCGAAGGACATGCTGGCCAAGAAGCTGTTCGGCCTGTTCAACATTGCCGACTATTGGAATGCCGAGATCGTCTGCCGGCGTTTCCGGCCCGATCCGCCCTACACGCCGGGTTATCTCGCTGGCGTGCCCTGGGTGCTGGCCGACGCCAAGGCGCCGCAGAACGAGGCCCCGGCCGCGAGTTTCCTGCCCGCCGGCGCACCCAACTACCTGGCCCAGATGGCGGCCGCGCTCGGTGGGCCGGCCGCGCAGGCCGATGCCCTGCTCAAGCAGTACGAGGCCGGGCCGGCCTTGTTGCAGGCGCTGGCCGCGTATTCGGTGGACCTGGAGAAACACGAGGCCGCGGTGTCGCTGGCCTTCGGAAGCGCTGCCTACAGCAAGACGATTTCGGCCTCCATCGCGAAGCTGGTGAATGTAGAGCCACGCCTCGAAACCGAAGCCAGCTTCGAAGTGCACACGCCGCGGCAGCTGGCCAGCGTGGTGCTGCCCGACGTGAGCGGCACCGCCACGCTCGGCCAGCACGTGATGCAGGGCCTGGCCGCGCAGCCATTGGTCATGGCGCCGGTGCGCGCGGGGGCGGCGGCGAGTGCCTTGCTCGAGGGCAGCCAGAAACTGATCCAGCCGCTGCGTGACATCAGCGCGGTCAAGGCCAGTCTCGCCTACCTGGCGACACGATCGGTGGGCGAGCTCAACACGGCTTTTCGCACCACGCTCGACGCGTTCTCCTACCGGCTCGACGCCTGGTACACGGCACGCGCCAGCGAACGCCTGGCCCAATTGCGCGCCCGGCAGGCCACGGGGGTCTATGTCGGCGGCTTCGGCTGGGTGGAAAACCTCCAGCCCGACACCCGGCCCGACAGCGAAGGCTACATCCTCGCGCCCTCGCTGGCCCAGGCCGCCACCGCCGCCATCCTGCGCAGCGGGGCCATGGCCAACCGGGCCGAAGGTGCGTTCAACATCAACCTCGATTCGCTGCGCACACGCCGCGCGCTCGACATCCTGCAGGGCCTGACGCGCGACCAGCCGCTCGCGGCCTTGTACGGCTACCGCATCGAACGTGGGTTGCGCGATGCGCAGCCGCCGCTGGGCAAGCTGATCTGGCCGCTGCGCCAGGCCTATCCCTGGCGGCCCGCGGGCGACCAGGCCAGCGACGAGCCGCAGGAGGCCGTGGCCGCGCGCGACGTGGTCGATGCCGTGGCCCTGCTCGCGGCCTGGCAGGACAACCCGGCCACGGTGCGCGCGCGGCTGGCCGGCGTGGTCGTCGGCGGGCACCAGCCCTTCAGCGGCCTGCCGGGTGCGGAGCAGCAGGCCTTCGAGGCGGTGATCGCCGAGGCGCTGGACCTGGCCGACGCGGTGAGCGACCTGCTGATGGCCGAAGGCGTGCACCAGATCGTCAAGGGCAATTTCGAGCGCGCGGGTGCGGCCATGGCCGTGGTCGACAAACAGGCGCTGCCGATCGAGCCCGAGGTGGCGCGCACGCCGCGCGGCGGCGTGGCCTACACGCAGCGCTTCGCCGTGCTGTGCCCGCCGCCGATGCCCGGCTGGCCGCAGGACCGCCGAGCGCGCACCGAGCCCGCGCTCGACGCATGGCTGGCCCACATGCTCGGCGCCCCTGGCCGCTACCGTTTCAGCGCGCGTGTGCACCGGGGCAACGCGGTGGACGAGCAGCCGGTGGTGGTCGCGCTGGACGAACTCGGCCTCTCGGCGCTGAGTGCCGTGCTCGGTGCCACCGCGCTCGACGCCGCCGTGCAGGCGCAGCAGGCCAACACCGGTTTTCGCGCGCTGCTGGCGCGCGCACTGGCCGAGCGTGCCGACGATCCCGCCAGCATCACCGGCCTGGACATCCAGCCCGAGGGCGCGACGCCGCGGGACCTCGGCCTGGGCCATTTCGAGGCCTTGTGCACCACGCTGCGTGCGCTGCTCGACAAGCTGCGCCCGGCCACGCGCAAGGACCTGGTGGTGCCGGCCGACGCCATCGAGCAGGCGCTGCCCGACGAGGGTGAATACCCCGGCGTGGACCTGGCCGATCTGCAGGACCGCGCCGACAGCTTGCTCACCGAATTCGTGGCCTTGAAGGACACGCTGGCGGTGAGCGCCGACGCCGACGAACTGCTGGCCAACCTTTCGGCCCTGGAAGACTTCGTGCCGCCCGCGAGCTGGCCGCCGCAGGTCACGGCCATCGACAGCGCCGGTGCCGACCCGGCCGGCCGCGAAGCACGCGCAGAAGTTGCCAAGTCCACACTAGGGGACATCCTGCAGGCGCGGCTCGATGCCTTGCTCACGCCGCTGCCCGATGGCGCCACGCACGGCCAACAGGCGCAGCAGGCCATCGACCAGATCCGCGCGTTGCTCGGCCGCGACTTCCCGGTGCTGCCGCGCTTCACGCTTGGCGACTATGCGCCGCAGTTCAACGCCTCGCTCGCCGCCCAGGATGTGCTGACCGTGCAGGACCCGTGGCGCGTGACCGGCTGGATGACGCAACTCGCCCGCGTGCGCGATGGGCTGGACCGCTTTGCCGGCGCCTTGTCTGCGCACGAGACGCTGGTGGATTTCAGCGCGCCGGGCGACTTCACCGTGGTGCAGTATCCGCACCGCGATGGCCAGGCCTGGGCCGCGCTGCCCGAGGCCTGGAAAGAGGCCGACGGCGTGGCCGCCGACCTGACCCAGGTACCCGAGGAGTTGCGCGAACTGCTGGCCGGCGAGGTGTCGGCCTTCAAGAACTTCCACCGCATCAAGCCCAGCCTGGCGCTGGCCCTGCATACGCCGGGCGGGCGCCAAGCCGTGGCGCCTGCCACCCGCCTCGCGGCCTTCGTCTGCGACGAATGGCAGGAGGCGATTCCGGACCGTTTCCAGACCGCGGGCATCGGTTTCCACTATGACGCGCCGGGCGCGCGGCCGCCGCAGACCATCGTGCTGGCGCTGCCGCCGCAGGCCAACCAGGCCCACTGGCAGTTCGACCAGGTGCTGGACGTGGTGCACGAGGCCTGGGACCTGGCGCGGCTGCGCGCCGTGCGCCCGCGCGACCTCGAAGGTGGACTGGGTGAACTGCTGCCCGGCAACTACCTGCCGCAGAACTTCACCGACGAATGGCCGAGCGTGCAGTTGCTCGAGCTCTCGCGCCAGGCGCTGCGCCGCAAGCTCAAGGCCGGGGTCACGGGCAAGGTCGTGCTGCCGCTGGGCAAGGTCTGAGCACGCAAGGAGGCCGATCATGAAACGCGAATTCCTCAAGGAAAGTGGCGCTTACCTGCAGGGCGCGGCGATGGCGGCGGTGAGCAAGCCGTCGATCACCGGCTTCACGCGCCTGGAAACCCAGCCGACCACGGTCAGCCTCAAGCTCGGCCTGCAGGCGCCGCTGGCCGATCCGCTGTGGATGCTTGCGCGGCAGTGGCAATTCAACGAGTTCCAGGGCGAGGACGCGGGCACGCCGCTGTCCGTGCGCTTCGAGGTGAGCGGCCTGCCGGTGAGCCGCTTACGCGCGGGGGCCGAGAAGGATCGGCAGCCCTGGCAGGCGCTCGCGCCGGGGCAGGCGCCGATCGAGACGCGGGTGGAGGCCGAAGCGGTGTGGCGCACCCATCCACGCCTGCGCGGCGAAGCCGGCCTGCAGCTGTTGCGCCGGGTCGACGCCGGCGCGCGCCCGGTGTTGTGCTCGGCCTATCCGCTGGCGTTGCCCGCGCCGACCGACGGGGCGGCCGACATGGCCGGCCTGTTGTGGTCCGGCGTGCTGCCCGGGCGCACCCTGGATGCCCAGGCACTTGCCGCCGACCTCACGCCGCTGCGTGGCGCCGATGGCCTGCTGACCGGCCTGCCCGCCGCGCTGGCCGCCTTGCCCGCCACCGTGCAGGCGGCGCTCGATCCCTGGCTGGCCTGGCTCGATGGCGTGGTCTTCGAAGGAAATGAAGCGGACGAAGCCGCGGCCGGCAACCCGGCTTGGCAGCGCGAGCGCTTCGAATATGCGTTTGCGCTCGGTACTGGCCCGGCGGCGCCGGGCGTGGGCGCGGTCGCCCTCGACGTGCCCGAGTACACCGACGGCCACGTGGACTGGGACGAATTCAGGGCCAGGCCGCTGGCGGACAACGGAGGCAACGGGGGCGACGCCGCGCCGGCACGCCGCTTCAGCGTGGCGCAGCGCCATCCCACGCCGGTCCGCTACCCCGGCATGCCGGCCGACCGTTACTGGGAATTCGAGGATGGCAACGTCAACTTCGCCGGGGCCGAAGCCGGCGCCACCGACCTGCTGCGGCTCTCGGTCACCGAGTTCGCGCTGACCTTCGGCAACGACTGGTTCATGCTGCCGGTGCGCCTTCCCGCGGGCGGGCTCTACCGCGTGACCCGCTTCGAGGTGGTCGACAGCTTCGGCATCGTGAGCACGGCCGGGCCGATCTCGGCCGTGACCACCAGCCCTTGGCGCATGTTCGAGGTGAACGCCGCGCCGGCCTTGAAGGACCTGCTGGCGCACACCGTGTTCATCCCGGACAGCCTGGACGGCGTGATGGAGAGCGAGCCGCTGGAGCAGACGCTCTTCGTGCGCGACGAAATGGCCAACCTGGCCTGGGCTATCGAAAAGAAGGTGCAAGGCGTGTCGGGCGAGGCGCTGGACCGCGATCTCGAAGCCAAGGGCCTGGCCTTCCAGCAGCAGGTGAAGTTCGCCGCCACTGACCCGCAACTCGTGTACCGGTTGGCCACACCCGTGCCGGCCAACTGGACGCCGCTGCTGCCGGTGCGGCGCAACGGCCTGCAGCTGGCCGATCCGCTCGACATCCAGCTCGAGCGCGCGGGCATGAAGCGCTTCTACCCGGCGCCAGCGGTGCTCGGTGCGGACGATCCGGCGTTCAGCGACTTCCTCGACGGCCTCGACGCGCAGCCCAACTTCATCAGCCCGCTGCCGATTCCCGAAGATGCCAACGTGCGCGCCTACGTGTTCTACCCGCGCGGCCACCTGCTGCGCCAGAACCCGAACCGGCCCATGCCCGAGGCCGAACGCCTCTGGCTCGAGGAGGAGGAAGTCCCGCGTATCGGGGCCACGCTCAAGCGCAAGTTCCAGTACGCCCGCAGCGCTGATGGCAGGAGCTGGCTCTGGGTCGGGCGCAGCAAGACCGCAGGGCGTGGCGAGGCCAGCAGCCAGTTGCGTTTCGACGTGGCCGTCAAGGCCAGCACTTTGCGCTAACCTTGGTCCATGACCAAGAAACCCACCCGCAAGGAAAACACCGACCTGCTGCAACGCGGCATCCTCTGTTCATTGATCGGCCTGGCGGTGTTGATCAGCCCTTCCTTCATGGCCCCGAGCGGCATGCGCGAAGCCGTTGCCGGCTCGGCGCTGGTGGGCTGGTTCGCGCTGGTGCTCGGCGTGGCCTTCCTCGGGCTCTACCTTCGCCGGCGCGCCATCGGCAAGGCGCCCTGAATCGCGCGCATTCGCTGCCACAGAAATGTCCCGGATCGGGCTCGCCGCATGAAAAATATAGTTTTCCATGACATCGCTGAACAAGTTTGTGGATAACCCGGAGATGGTGCTGTATGGCCCGTGCAAGTGCTTGTTTCATAAGGGGAAAGCTTAGGCTGCTTATTTAATGGGCAGTAGAAAACACGGATTTGGCCGATGCGCCGGAGGTTCTCCAGAGCCCCTCTGGACAACTTTGTGGATAAACCGGTAAATGGGCTGTATGGCCCTGCCAAGTCGTTGATTTCAAAGGGTTTGCATTGCACTGCTCAAGAAAAAGGCAGCATGGATTTCGCCGGCAAACCTCCTATAACCGCAAAATCGGCGGATTCGCAGCCGAGAGGAAAAAATGGCATGTCACCCTTGAATCGATCATTGACGGGCCGGTGGCGGCTGATCCCGGCCGCGGGGCTGCTGGCCGTGAGCCTGCTGGCCTGTGCTGCCGGTCCGAAACCCTCTTCTCCTGCTTCTGGAGCCGCCATGACCAGCCCACCCGCCACCAGCGCCGACTGGATGCCGCTGTTGCAGGCGCAGCGCTGGCGGCTCGAATCGGCCACGGACGCCACCGGCCGGCCCATCGCCGCGCTCGCGCCGCGTGCGGACCGTCCGCTGCTGTTGAGCTTCGAGCCCGAAGGCCGCCTCGGCGTGCGCGGCGGGTGCAACCAGATGAGCGGAGCGTATACGGTGAGCGATGGCGGCGCGCTCGCCGTCTCGCAACTGATGTCCACGCGCATGGCCTGCGCGCCGGCGCTGATGCAGGTCGACGCCACGCTCTCGTCCTTGCTGGCGCAGCCGGTGCAACTGGCGCTGGTGGCCGCATCGGCGGCTGAGGCGCCGAAGCTGCGTTTGACCACAGCCAACCAGACCGCCCTGGTCTTCGTCGGCCAGCCGACGAGCGAGACCCGCTACGGCGGCCCGGCGACGCTGGTGTTCATGGAGGTGGCCGCCAGGCAGGTGGCGTGTTCGCATCCGCTTATCCCCAACGCACGCTGCCTGCAGGTGCGCGAGCGCAGCTACGACGCGCAGGGCCGCTCCACGGGCACGCCAGGGCCCTGGCAGCCGCTTTACGGCGAGATCGAGGGCTACACCCACACCGAGGGCGTTCGCAACGTGCTGCGGGTCAAGCGCTTCCAGCGCGCCGGGCCGGTGCCCGCGGACGCGTCGGCCACCGTGCTGGTGCTCGATCTGGTCGTCGAGACCGAAGCCACGCCGTCTTGATGACGGTCATCGACTGGGCGAACGCCCCGATCACCGGTGTGGTGGACGCCCGTCAGATGTTCGATGCGCTGCAGGCGCGCGCCGCAACCGCCGGCCTGGCCCTGCGCGCACCGCCGCCGGAGCCCAGCAGTTGCTGCGGCCGCGGCTGCAACGGCTGCGTGTGGGAAGGGTATTACGCCGCCGTCGCCTACTGGCGCGACGAGGCGCTGCTCATGCTGGACTGAACGCCCGCGCTCAGTGCACGGGCGCCGTGGCCTTCACGGACGTGGAGGCCGTGTCCGGACCCACCTTCTGCGCGGCCTGGCGCGGCTTCAGGCCGAGACGGCCGGGCGACAGGTATTGCGTGAGGTAGATGTCGAAGGGCATGGTGTCGGCGCCTTCGATGGCCTTCTGCTCTTCGACCGACTGCGCCGACATGGCGCTGAAGCGGGCCTGTTGCGCTGCGCTGAAAGGCTCGGCGAGCAGGGCGGCACGGGTCTGGGCCGAGCGCGCACGCGTGTAGTCGATGAACGAGCCGTCGAAGTCCTGCTGCATCGCCTTCAGCACACGCGCCGAGGCCAGGCTGTCGGGATCGCCGAGCGCCGCGGTGGCGGCCTGCAGCGCTTCGCTGTAGAGGCGCACACCATGCGCGGCATCCAGTGCGGCGGCGATCGGCGCGCATTGCGCGACCAGTTCGCGGCCCCAATCGGTCAGCGGCACTTCCTGGCCGCCGCGTTCGAGCAGCAGGCCAGGCTCGCGGCCACGCGCGGCCACGCGGTGCTGGTTGCGCGCCAGGGCGGCGATCTCCTCGGGCGAATCGGGCGGGCTGTCGGACAGCAGGCAGTGCAGCAGGAACACGTCGATGAAGCGCATGGTCTGGGCGTTGATGCCAATGGGCTCGAACGGATCCAGGTCGAGCAGGCGCACTTCCACGTATTCGACGCCGCGTTCGCGCAGCGCATGCAGCGGCCGCTCGCCGGGGAAGATCACGCGCTTCGGACGGATCGTGCCGTAGAACTCGTTCTCGATCTGCAGCAGGCTGGTGCCGAGCTGGTTGTAGTCGCCGCCGGGGTTCTTCACGCCGACCTTGGTGTAGGCCGGATAGGGCCGCGTCAGCGCCTCCTGCAGCGAGGCGCCGTAGCCGTCCAGGCTGTTGTAGCTCACCGCCAGCGAGGCCTGCGCGTCGCTCTGGTAGCCGAGCCGGCCCATGCGCAGCGAGGTGCCGTGCGGCATGTACATGGTGTTCTCGTTCAGCGCCTGCAACTCGTGCTGGCGCCCGGCGACGAAGCTCGAACACACGGCCGGCGAGGCGCCGAACAGGTACAGCAGCAAGAAGGCATGACGGCGGAAATTGCGGATCAGGCCGAAGTAGTCTTCACTCGACACGCCAGGCAGCGACCAGTTGTAGTGGATGCCTGAAATCGTCTGCATGCGTCGGCCATAGCGGTGGCCCAGGCCCATGCGGTAGACGCTCTTGGCGCGGCCGACGTTGGAACTGCCGTAGCGGCCGAGCGGGATGGTCTCGTCGGTGGGCAGGCCGCAGGGCATGCTCGATACCCACAGCATCTCGTCGCCCATGGCCTCGAGCGTCTTGTAGGTGAACTGGTGCACTTCCTTCAGTTCGGCCAGGCAGGCTTCGACGTCGGCATGCACGCCGGTGATGAGTTCCACCTGCGACTCGCTGAAATCGGTGGTGATGTGCGGATGGGTCAGGGCGGAGCCGAGCGCTTCCGGGTGCGGCGTGAGCGCGAGGCTGCCGTCCGGCTTGGCACGCAGGCTTTCTTTCTCGATGCCGCGGCGGATGCCCTGCAGGGCGCCCGGCGCGAGCGCGGCGAGGCGTTGCGGCAGGGAGGCGCTGGCGGGCGCGGACGGACTGTTCATCTTGTTATGGCCTGTAAATCGGGATGGGCGGGAAGTTAACACAGGCCGGCCGGCGCTGCTGGCGCGCCCGCGCAGCCCCTGCACCAGGGCGGCGTGATGGGGGCGGATACTGCAGGAACGGCGGCCTTGGGTTAGGCCTCGGGTTCGGCACACGCAACGCCCGTGACTCTGATAGCCTTGCAGGAGGTCGATCCCTCCCCAACCCGCAAAGCCCATGGAACTCAACTACAGCGTCGTCCACACCCCCCCGCGCGCGGCTGCCAGCGTCGTGCTGCTGCGCGATGGCCCGCTCGGGCTGGAAGTGTTCCTGGTGCAGCGCCACGGCGCGTCCGAAGTGCTCGGCGGCGCGTATGTGTTCCCTGGCGGCAAGCTGGATGCGGAAGATGCCGAGCCCGAACTGCTGGCCGCGCTCGACCGGCCGCTCGATCGACTGCACGCGGCCATGGGTGAACCCGACATCGACGCCGCCACCGCCGCGGCCCTGCACGTGGCGGCGCTGCGGGAAGTGTTCGAGGAGTCCGGCGTGTTGTTCGCGCGCCCGGGCACGCTGGCCGAAGTCGGCAACGCGGCGGCCCTGCTGCGCGAAGGCACGCCGTTCAATGCCGCGCTGGTGCAGCTCGGCCTGCGGCTGCAGACGGCGGCCGTGCTGCCCTGGTCGCGCTGGGTCACGCCGACCTCGCCCTCCGTGATGAACAAACGCTTCGACACGCGCTTCTTCGTGGCTGCCGTGCCGGAGGGCCAGGCGGCGGTGCACGACAACCACGAGGCGGTGCACAGCCTCTGGCTGCCGCCGCGTGTGGCGCTCGAACAATACTGGGACGGTGCGATCGACCTCGCGCCGCCGCAGATCATGAGCCTGGCGCATCTGGCGCGCCACGCCACGTTGGAGACCGTGTTCGCCGAGGCGCGCGCACGGCGCCCACCCGTGATCCAGCCCGAGCCCTTCGACGACGAGGGCGTCCGCACGATCTGCTACCCGGGCGATCCGCGCCACAGCATCGCGGCGCGCGCCTTGCCCGGGCCGACCCGCCTGCGTTACCGCAACAAACGTTTCGAGCCGGTCGAAGGCTTCGAGGCCCTGTTCAACTGAAGTGCCGACACCATGCTCAAGACCCCGCCTTCTTTCGTGCCCCTGCTCACGGCACCCGATCTGGCCGAACATCCCGCGCCGCTGAATTTCGTCTTTCGTGGCGATGAACTGCTGGTGCGGCAGGATGCAGCGGAACTGCCAGCCGCGTTCGAGCCGGTGCCCGATGCCTTCCTGCCCGTGGGTGTGCTCGAAGGGCGTTATGCCCGTGCCACGTGGCTGGCGCGCGAGGCCGTCGCGCCAGAGGGGTTCGAATTCCGCAAGCTGCGTTCGCTTTTCGGCGTGATGGACGAGGGCTTGGTGGCGGTGGCCGGACGCGCCTACCAGATCGCCGAGTGGGCGCGTACCCACCGTTTCTGCGGCGCCTGCGCCACCCCGACCGAGAGGGTGGCCGGGGAACGCTGTGCGCGTTGCCCGGCCTGCGGCATGGTGGCCTATCCGCGCATTTCGCCGGCCATGATGGTGCTGATCAAGAAAGGCGAGGCCGTGCTGCTGGCGCGCCACCTGCATCATCCGGCGCAGTTCTTCACCGCGCTCGCCGGTTTCGTCGAAGCCGGTGAGTCGATCGAGGAAACCGTGCACCGCGAGGTGTACGAGGAAGTCGGCCTCAGGGTGCGCGACGTGGCTTATTTCGGCAGCCAGCCCTGGCCTTTTCCGCATTCACTGATGCTGGCCTTCACGGCGGAATACGAGAGCGGCGAGATCCGCGTGGATGAAAACGAGATTGCCGAAGCCGGCTGGTTCGGCCCCGGCGATGTGATGCCCAAATATCCGCCGCGCGGGTTTTCGATCGCCGGGGAGTTGATCCACGCGCACCTGCCGCGCGGCTGAGGCCGGGATCAGAGGCCGGGTTCGGCTTCCAGCGTGCCATCCTTGCGGATCGAGCCGTGGTCGCGGTGGTCCTTCAAGCGGCCCAGCGTGCTGTCCAGCAGCCGCTTGAGTTTGCCGCTGGCGCCGCGGAAGGCTTCGTCCTGCGTGGCGCCATGGTGCGTCACGGCGACGGGTTGGTGGTGCGTGAGACGGGCTTCCATGGCGCAGCGTTTGTCGCTGCCGCCGGCCTTGTCGCCGTTCTCGTCGCTGAGATGGACCTCGACGCGGGTCAGTTCACCCTTGAAATGGCTCAGGGTTTCGGTCAGCTCGGCCTGTGCCCAGCGTTCCAGTGTTTCCTTGTTTTCGATCCCATTGCCGGTGTTGACTTGGATTTGCATAGGTCTCCTTTCGGTGAATGAACCGCCTGCGCTGGTCAAAGGCGCGCGATGGCGGCACGGAGACACAGTGTGCGCCCGAACGCCCGCGGCGGGGCGTAGGACAGGTGCGGAAACCGCGCGCCGCGTATGTCAATGCAAGGTCAATGGAAGAGGCAACCGCTTGTAACCGGCATGGTCATTCCGGATCGGCTGAGTCTGCCGGATTGGGCGCGGCGGGCGCACCGCGCTGCTTGCGGCGGTCCTTCTTCGCCTGGCGTTGGGCGTCGGCCAGTTGCCCGGCGGCCAGCCACTGGGCGAATTCCTCCGGCGTTTCCAGCGTGATGCGGCCCAGCGTGCCGGCGCGGAATTCGTAAATCACGATCTCCGCCGCCTTCTGCAGGTTCACCCGGCCGCCGCCGAGCAGCGTGCCGCGTTTGCGGCCGATCTCGGTAAGCAGCGCCTCTTCGTCCTGGCCCTCGAAGACCTCGGCCGCACCGAGCCGGTAGCGCGCCTGCAGCAGCCCGAAATAGCTGCGCCGCAGCACGGCCAGCAGTTCCTGCGCCACTTCCTCTTCCTCATACGCGTTGCGGCCCACGGCGCCGCTGGCGGCCAGGTGGTAGCCGCTTTGCGGCACGATGATGCGCGGCCACAGCATGCCTGGGGTGTCGTAGAGGTAGAAGTCGTCGGCGATGGTGATGCGCTGCTCGAGCCGCGTGATGCCGGCCTCGTCCCCGGTCTTGGCCGCGCGTTTGCCCTTGAGCGTGTTGATCAGCGTGGACTTGCCCACGTTGGGAATGCCGCAGACCAGCACGCGCATCGGCTTGGCCATGCCGCCGCGGTTCGGCGCGAGCCCGTGGCAGGCCTGCACCAGGCGTTGCGCGGGCGCGGGCTCGCTCGCGTCCAGCGCGATCGCCTGCGTGCCGGGCAGCGCGTTGTAGTGGGCCATCCACAACGCGGTGCGTGCCGGGTCCGCCAGGTCCTGCTTGTTGAGCACCTTGAGCGCGGGTTTGCCCAGCGTGAGCTCGGCCAGCATCGGGTTGGCGCTGGAGCCGGGCAGGCGGGCGTCGAGCAGTTCGATCACCACGTCGATTTCCTTGACGCGGTCGATGACGGCTTTCTTGGTCACGTGCATGTGACCGGGGAACCATTGGATGGCCATGGATGGAGTCGGTTGATCTGGTCAGCGATTGTCGCGGAGCGCGCGGCCCGTGCGCGCCCGAGGACCGGATCAATTTTTAACAACCAGGTTGGACTGTATGCATGTAAAAATATGAATTAGGATTCAATACAAATCATCTCGATGGGCGCTGCGGTTGTACATGGCCCAGCTGGGCCTTTCGCCGGCGGCGCAATCGGCTCGGCGGTAGCGCGGCGTCACCATTGAAACAGGGGAGACGGTCCATGTGGCAACAGATATTCGGGAATCTGGGGGAGGGCTGGGGCCGGCAGGGCGGCGGCATTCCCGCGCTGCTGCTGCACACGGCGGCGGTCGCTGGCTGGCTGCCGACGCTGCTTTGGTGGGTCCAGAAAACCCCTAGGTCCCGCCTGCACGCAGAACGGTACGTGCAGGCCGGCTACGGCCTCGCATTCGGGCTGTGCGCCGTGTTGTTCATTGCACTGGCCACCCAGACACCGGACCTGCTGACTTCGCGCTGGCCGTTGTGTGTGAGCGGCGATCTGGTGTTCCTGGCCGGCCTGCTTGGCGGCTGGCTGGGTGGCGGCATCGGCCTCTCGGGCGTGGCGCTGGCGGGTCTGCTGTTCGGTGAATTCGGCGGTGCGGGACTGTGGGCCTCCAGCGTCATGGCCTTCGCAGGCGCCTCGATGCACCGGTGGCTCGAGCGGCGGCCGGCTCGGCATTTGGGCCATCGCACGCTCCTGGCCGTCTGGCTGGCGGCGCTGCTGGCCGGGCTCTGTGCGGCGGTGTGGCCGGCCTGGATGGACCGGATGTCGGTCAGTCGCTTGTCGGCCGATCCTTTTTTCCTGCGCTTGGCCTATGCACCACTGTCCTTCGTCGTGCTCGGCGGCGTCCTGCTGCTGCGCCGGCACGAAGCGCGTGAGCAGGCACAGGCCGGCACCGAGCCCTTGACCGGACTGCCCAACCGCCGCGCGCTGCACGCCTGCCTGGACGGCCTGCTGGCGCAGGCGCCCGATGCCCCCAATACGCTGATCACGCTCGAGATCGACAACCTGGGCGACATGGTGCGCTTGCACGGCCACGCCTGGCCCGACGACTTCTGGCGACAGTTCGTCCCGATGCTGTGCACCCACCGGTTGGCCGCGCCGCTGATGCCCTACCAACCCGCGGCCTTCATGTTCAGCGACCTGGTGCTGGCCATCGTGCTCAAGGGCGTGTCGATCGAGACGGTGCAACGCAGCGGGCTGGCCGAAGCGTTTTTCAACGACCTGGCCGAGCACCTGCGCAGCACCCGGCCCGGCCTCGTTGCGCCCCGGCTGCGCATGGGCGTTGCGATGGCGAGCCTGCCCGCCGCGGGAGGGCCGCGCGGGGAGTTCGAAGGCGGCTCGGGTCCTGCGGTGTCCATCCTGCGCGACCTCCATCTCGCGCTGCAGGGCGACTCGCGTTCGCTGCGGTATTTCTACCGTTCGTTCGCCGAAAAGGCCGAACTCGACGAGCAGCTGCGCGAGATGCTGATCGGCTGGATCGGCGCCGGCCGCGCGCCGTTGCACTTCCAGCCCAAGTGCCAGCTGCATACGGGCGAGATCATCGGTGCCGAAGCCCTGCTGCGCGCGCTGGACGTGCGGGGTGGCGAGGTGGCGCCGGCGCACATGCTCGAGGTGGCTGCGCGCAACCACCTGCTGGTCGAATTCGAATGGTGCACCATCGAGACCGTGGTGCAGGCCATCGACCGCTGCCTGCGCGCCGGCCGGCCGACGCCGTTGGCGGTGAACGTGTCGGCCGCGTCCATCGCCGTGCCGGGTTTCGGGCAGCGGCTGCTGGCGCTGCTGCGCGAGCGTGGCACGCCGTGCCGGATGCTGGCGGTGGAAATCACCGAGAACAGCCCGGTGCCCGACATCGACACCGTGGCCGACAGCCTGCTGGCGCTGCATGCGGCCGGCGTGCGACTGTCGCTCGACGACTTCGGCACGGGTTATTCGGCCCTGTCGATGCTCGCCAGGTTTCCGTTCAACGAAGTCAAGATCGACCATGCCATGGTGGCGCGGCTCGAGCAGCCGCGCATGCGTGCGGCGGTCTCACTGGCGTATGAAAGTGCCCGCCGCTACAGCGCGACGCTGGTGGCCGAAGGGGTGGAAACCCGGCAGCAGCTCGACACCTTGCTCGAACTCGGCGTGACCCGGGGCCAGGGCTATTTCTTCGCGCCGGCCATGCCGATCGAAGACCTGCTCGCTTCGGAGCGTTTCATGCCCTTCGACCTGACGCAGCCCGACCGCGCCCAGGCGCTGGCCTGAGGCTAAGCCGCGCGTCGGGCGCGGGCGCGGGCGAACGCCGTGCGCCGCCGCACCGCGGGCCTGGCCGCGGTTTCATCGGCGATCTTCTGCACCCATTCGCCGGAGGTGGCCTCGATGTGGTTGGCCAGGACGTTGGCAGCCGCGGCGGCGGGGGCGACCACCCGGGCCAGTTTGTCGAGCGCGCCGACGCCGATCTTTTCATCGAAACGCGCGGCATTCGCGGCGGCATGGTGCACGCCCTGCTGCGCCAATTCGATCACCTTGTCGACCACCGCCTCGGCACCGGCGGTGCTGAGGTCCAGGCTGCGGTGGTAGACGCTGCCGGCCAAGTCATGGGCCAGCTTGGCGTTGCGGCGGGCCTCGGCGCTCAGCCGGTCATGCGATTGGCCCAGGGCCGCGGACCAGCGCTGTTCGAGGAAATCGGCCATGCGCTCGCCACCGATGCGATAGGCCTGCACCAGGTTCTTCACCGTCACCCCGTAGGCGGTGATCAGCTCGGCGGTGAGGGCGGACACGTCCGGGGTGTCGGACTTGGCGTGGCTTGTGGTGCGCATGGGGGCTCCAGACGAAAACGATGTCCGATTTTCGGCGTTCGCGTTAGTTGCCGCGCCCTAATCGCTTGTTACAGTGCCAGCCCTTGCAGGGCCTGCGTGGGCCGCTTCGGAATGCATAGCGGCAGCAAACTCAGGCGCCTTCGGGCTTGATCTGCGCGCGTGCGATCACGGGTTTCCAGCGGGCCTGCTCGGACTTGATGAAGGCGTCGAATTCGGCGGCGGTGTTGCCCACCGCGAGCGCCGTGTCCTGCGACAGCTTGTCTTTCACCACCGTGCTGCGGCTGGCCTTGATCGCCTCGGCCTCGAGCCGCGCGACGTGGTCCTTGGACCATTTGCTCGGCGCGAGCAGGCCGTACCACTGCGTCATCTCGAAACCCTTGTAGCCCTGTTCAGCCACGGTCGGCACATCCGGCAACTGCGGCAGCCGCGCGGTGGTGCCGGTGGCGATGCAGCGCAGCTTGCCGGCCTTGATGAACTGGAGCAGCGCGGGTGCGCCGACCGATGCGGCCTGCAGGCGGCCCGACAGCAGGTCGGTCAGCATCGGGCCGGTGCCGCGGTAGGGCACGTGCACGACGAAGGTGTCGGTCACCATCTTCAGGTATTCGAAGGCCAGGTGGCCGGCGCTGCCGTTGCCCGCCGAGCCGTAGTTCATCTGGCCCGGCTTGCTCTTGGCATAGGCCACGAATTCCTTGAGGTTCTTCACCGGCAAGTCGGGGTGCACCACATACAGGCTCGGCACCTTGGAGACCAGGGTGATCGGCGCGAAGTCGCGCTCGGCGTCGTACGGCACCTTGGCAAAGATGTAGGGATTCACCGCCAGCGTGCCGATGTGGCCGAGGATGATGGTGTGCTCGTCGGTGGAGTTGGCCACCTCCTGCATGGCGATGTTGCCGGCCGCGCCGGGCTTGTTGTCCACGAACACGTTCTGGCCGATGGTCTTGGCCATTTCACCGGCCACCGCACGCGCCACGATCTCGGAACTGCCGCCCGGCGCGAACGGCACGACCAGGCGGATCGGCTTGCTCGGCCAAGCCGGCTGCGCGCGGCCGACCAGCGGCAGGCCGGCCAGCGTCGCAGCGGATGCCAAGCCGGCACCGCGCGCGAGCAGCCCGCGGCGCGAAAAAGAGGAAGTGGGATCGAAGGAATCGGGCATGGCTTGTCTCCGGAATCTAGGGCTGCGCGTGCGGCGCCCCGCATCGCCGCTACGGGTCTATTTGTTCTTCAGCTTGCCGCGTGGCATCACCGCCGTGACCGGCGGCTTGGGCCGGTCGGACAGCGCCGCATCCTTGGGTGGCGAAGTGTCCTTCTTGGGCTTCTTCGTCATCTTGTTGTTGTACTGCTCGCCTTTGGCCATAACACCTCCTGGACAGGTCTCGGGATGGGACCGGAAGCCCAGATGTTAAGGCACAACCTGGCAGTGGCGACGTGCGGACTGGCGGTGTAGGCGTCCCGGCCGTCCCGCCTTCGGCGCCTTGGCTGGCGTCGCGGGCAGAGCGCGGGCCTACCATGCGGCGATGCGTTTCTCTCAGACCCCGCTTCGCCCAGGACTCAGCCACACGCGCATCGCGGGCATCGCCTTCGTCTTCCTGTGGTTCTTCATCGGCGGCCTGGCCCATTTCGCACTGACCGGGCTGGAGATGCGCATCGTGCCACCCTACATCCCCTGGCCACGCGCCGCCGTGCTGGTCAGCGGCGTGTTCGAACTGCTGGGTGCCGCCGGCCTGTTGTGGCGTCCCACGCGCCGCGCGGCGGGCTGGGGCCTGTTCCTGTTGACGCTGGCCGTCACGCCGGCGCACTTCTACATGCTCCAGCAGCCGGAACTGTTTCCTTCGGTGCCGTACTGGGCGCTGGTGCTGCGGCTGCCAGTGCAGGTGGGTCTGCTGTGGCTGATCGTGTGGAGCACCACCGGCGAATGGTCGGACGATGCAGGCCGACGGTTCCGGCGCTAGTCCGTCATGCGCGGCAACACGTCGTGGTGGCGGCTGCGCCGGTGCCACAGCGCCATGAAGATGTGCCCGGCCACGATGGCCAGCAGGACCCAGCCGAGCTCGCCGTGCAGCAGGCTGCCGAGCTGCGTCATCCATTCGATCTTGTCGTCGGGCCGGGCCTGCATCAGATGCACGCCGAACGGCGCGAATTCGCGTCCGGAACCGTATTGGCGCAGCAGGCCGATGGCGGGCACGGCGATCATCAGCGCGTACAGCGCCAGGTGCCCCAGGTGCGCGGCCAGGTTCACGTGCGGTGGGCGCTGGCGTGCATGCAGCAGGGCCCAGGCCGCGCGCAGCACCACCAGGCCCATGAGCAGCGCGCCGGTGGGTTTGTGCGCTGGCCAGAGCCAGGCGTCCAGCGCGGTCTTCTCCGCAAAATAGTGCACCAGCGCGGCGGAGAACACCACCGCGAAACACAGGGCCATGCCCCAGTGGAAGCAGCGGCTCACCGTGCCGTAGCGTGCCGGCGAATCGGGGACAGGCCAGGTGGCCGAAGGACGGGTCGTCGTGGTGTTCATCGCGGATTCCAGGGTTGCGCCAGGTGTAAACCCTTATGGAACCGCAGCGCCCCGCAAAAGTTCAATCGCCCGTCAAGCGTCGATGAACAGCGCGGGGTCCACCATCGTGCGGTTGAGCATCACCCCCCAGTGCAGGTGCGGCCCGGTGACGCGGCCGGTGGCGCCGACGGCGCAGAAGCGTTCGCCGGTGTTCACCTCGTCGCCGGTCTTCACGTCGATCGCGCTCAGGTGGCAATACATGGTGAGGAAGCCGCCGCCGTGGTCGAGCCAGACGGTGTTGCCGTTGAAGAAATAGTCGCCGGTGTCGATCACGCGGCCGGCGATCGGCGCCCGCACCGGCGTGCCGGTGGCCGCGGCGATGTCCATGCCGCTGTGCGGATTGCGCGCCTGGCCGTTGAACACGCGGCGCAGGCCGAACGAGCTCGATCGGCGACCCGGCACGGGCACCTGCAGGTGCAGGTCGGCCTCTGTGCCGCGCTCGGTGAAGGTGGCCATCACGGCCGTCAGGTGCACCCGCTCACGCTCGTAGCGGGCTTCGTCCTCGGGCGACAGGTCCACGGTGCGCGGGGCCACGGTGAGGCGCTGCTCGCGGTAGCTTTTCGAGGCGACCTGGTAGCCGATGGCCTGCGGTGCGTCACCGTCGATGGTCACGGTGATGCTGGCCGCGCCCGGTGCCGCTGCCAGGGGAATGCCGACCAAAGCCGTCCATTCGATCGCGTCGCCGACCACCAGCAGCGGCACGTCACCCGTAAAGGCCAGGGGCCGCGCGGCGGCCGGGCCGAGGGACAGCCGCGCCACGCCGCCGGGCACGGCGAGTTTGTGCGGCCAGACGACGGGTGCCGGGACTTTGCCGGCCTGGCTTGTTGCCCCCCAGGCAGAGGGCAACGTCAGCAGGCCCAGCAGGCCGAGCGAAGCCGTGCGCCGCCCCAAGCGTTCGCACTGAGCTTGTCGAAGTGCCTGCGCACCCGATCCAAGGGCATCGACCGGCTCAGCCCGAACGGATGTCATGATGGCTTTGAGTTCTGAATCTCTCATCGGTGAATCGGCATTGGTCATCGGTTCATGGAAAAGTGTCATTTCAACACCCCGAACAGGTTGTTGAAATCATCGGTCCACAGGCGCAGGCCCGGGATGGGCGGGATGGCGCTCGCAGCGGTCTTGATCAACGGCTGTTGAAGCCGCTCGGCGCTGCGGCTCACCAGCACCCAGTCAGTGCGGCGCAGGTCGCTGGCTTCGGCCTCGTCGTGGATGAAGGCCAGGTGCAGGCCTTGCGCCTGGGCGATCTTCTCGACCACGGGCGCCATCGCCAGGAAGCGGTTGGTCACGTGGAAGGCGACGATGCCGTCGGGCTGCATGTGCCGCAGGTAGACCTGCATGGCCTCGCTGGTGATCAGGTGGATCGGCACGGAGTCGCCAGAGAACGCATCCACCGCCAGCACGTCGAAGCGCTGCGGCGGCTCGCGTTCCAGCGCCAGGCGCGCATCGCCGAGCACCCGCTCGATCCGCGCGGCGCTGTCCTGGAGGAAGCTGAATTCGGTGTCGGCGAAGGCGAACACCTGCGGGTTGATTTCGTAGACACGGTACACGTCGCCAGCCCGGCCGTACGTGGCCAGCGTGCCCGCGCCCAGGCCGATCAGGCCCACGCGGCGCGGGCTTTCGGAGGCCGACCGCAAGGCCCGGCCGATGCCCGCGGTGTGGCCGTAGTAGGCAGTGGGTTCGCGGCGGCGCTCGGCGGCCAGGTACTGCTCGCCGTGTTTCACCGAGCCGTGGTAGAGCTGGCGCCGGTCGTGGCCGGGCTGGTCCTTGTCGACGCTGTCGATGGTGCTCAGCGTGCCGTAGAAGTTGCGCGCCATCTGCCGTGTGCCTTCCTGCTCGCCGCGGATCTGCTGCCACAGGAACCAGCCGCAGGCCACGGCCACCAGCAGGCAGGCCGCGGCCCGTGCGGGCTGCCGGCGGAAGATGATCCAGCCGAGCAGGGCCACGAGCACCAGGCCGATGCCGAGCTCGTAATACGCCGGCAGCACGTGCGGCGCCGCCAGGCCGACGGTGACGCCGCCGACGGCGCCGCCGAGCGACAGCATCAGGTAGAAGCGGGTGAGGTAGCGCGGGCCGGGCCGCGTCGAGGCCATCTCGCCGTGCAGGAACATGCACAGCACGAACAGGCCGGCCACGTACAGCGGCACGCCGGTCTTCACGTCGTAGCCGATGCTGTCCTGCAGGCCGTAGGCGCACAGCAGCAGCGCTGCGGCGGTGGCCGGCAGCATCACGCCGCGCCGGTACCAGCGGTCGCTCTCGAAAGTGAGCACGAAGGAAAACAGGTAGACCGACAGCGGAAGCACCCAGAGGAAGGGGATGGCCGCCACGTTCTGCGTGATGTGGTTGGTGATGGCCAGCAGCAGCCAGGAGCCGAGTGCTGGCAGCGCCAGCCACACGCCGTAGGTGCCCCAGCCCGGGGCCGCGTCCTTCGCGTCGCCGCCCGGTCGTGGCGCAGCGTGCACCACTGGTGCCAGCCTTGCGGCATGGATGCTCGCGGTGATGCACATCAGCACGAAGGCCGCATAGGCCCAGGACCAGCCGAGGGCCTGTTCGCGCAGGGCCGAATAGGGCTCGATGAGCACCGGGTACGCGAGCAGCGACACCAGCGAGGCCAGGTTCGACAGCGAGAAATAGCGGTACACCTGCGCGCCCCAGGGCGTGCGCGCCAGCCATGACTGCACCAGCGGCCCGGTGGTGGACAGCAGGAAGTACGGCAGGCCGATGGTGCCGATCAAGAGTCCGAGGATGCGCAAGGAAGGGTCTTCCGCGCCCGTGGGCTTCCAGTGCGCGGCCGTGATGATCGGCAGGAAGGCCAGGCTGGCGGCCAGCAGCGTGGCGTGGATGATGGCCTGCATGCGCGCCGGGCGACGTGTGAGCCAGTCCGAGTAGGCATAGCCGGCCAGCAGCACCACCTGGAAGAACACCATGCAGACCGACCACACGGCCGCCGAGCCGCCGAACCACGGCAGGATCTGCTTGGCGATCAGCGGCTGCACCAGGAACAGCAGGAACGCGCTGCTGAAAATCGTGCCGGCGAACAAGCTCTTCAAAAGCGCAGGGGGCATGGGCTTAAGGTCGAGTGGGTGGAGCAGCATACCGCGTGCCGGGCATGCCAATTCATCGGTCGATGATCAGGCGATGCCGGCGCCGCGTTCCCATACCAGCAGCAGGTTGTTGGCGGGCATGGCGTGGCGCGCGGCCAGGCGCAGCCCGGCCCGCGCTGCCACCTCGGCCACGTCTTCGCGGTGACGGATGCCCCAGGCCGGATGGCGCACGCGCAGGCTCAGGTCGAACGCCAGGTTGCCCTCCGAGGTGGGCACGCCGTGTTCGAGATAGGGCCCGTAGATCACGAGCCGGCCACCCGGCGCCAGATGGCGCGCACTGCCGCGCATCAGCGCCACGCAGCAGTCCCACGGCGCGATGTGCAGCATGTTGGCGCAGTAGATGAGGTCGAACGCCGCATCGTCCAGCGGCCATGGCGCGAGCACGTCGAGCCGCACCGGCCGGCGCACATTGGCCAGGCCATGCCGCGCCACCAGCGTCTCGATGTCGCCGAGCGCCGAGGCCGCCATGTCGCTCGGCTGCCACTGCCATTGCGGCAGCGCCGCGGCAAACCAGGCCACGTGCTGGCCGGTGCCGGAGGCGATCTCCAGGGCCTGGCCGCGTTCCGGAATGGTCTGACGCAGCACATCGAGGATGGGCTGCTTGTTGCGGTCGGCGGCGGCGTTGAGGGCAGGGGAGAGCATGACGGTCTGGATACAGCCCGGTCCAAGTCCCGTTCAGGGCGTGAAGGCATCGCCCAGCACCAGGCCTTCGCGGCGTGGATCGGTACCGCCCTGCCAGACCGCGCTCCCGTTGACCGTGGCGCGCATGATGGTGTTCACACCACTGGCCTGGGCCGCGGTGGAAACCGTGTGGCCGAGGCTGCGCAGGCCGGTGATCAGCGGGTCGTTGTTGCCGTTGTTGGTGATGTTGACGTTCGGATGTTCGCCGCCGACGGTGGTGGTCGGGCCGTTGCTCGCGCCGAAGTCGACCAGGCCGGACGACTGCTGCGCGTTCAGGCCCCAGTCGAGCGAGCCGACCAGGGTCTTCACCACGTACTGGATGATGGTGCCGCCGCCTGGGGAACCGGTGGCCATGACGAAGTCACCCTTGCCGCCGACGACGTTGATCTTGAACACCAGCGTTGGCGCCATCGAACTGCGCGGCCGTTTGCCCGGTGCGAGGCGGTTGGCCACCAGCGCGCCGCTGGCATCGGTGGGCGAGGCCGAGAAGTCGGTGAGCTGGTTGTTCAGCAGGAAGCCGTTGGTCATGTGGAACGAACCCATGCTCGACTCGACGGTGGTGGTCGCGGTCAGCACGTCGCCGAAGGCATCGACGATGGTGAAATGGTTGGTGCCGTGCTCGATGGTGGTGTCCACGCCCAGCGGAATCGCGCCGAGGTCGCCGGCCGTGGCCGTGCCCATGCTGGCGGTGAGCTTGATCAGCGAGGCGCGGCTCTTCAGATAGGGCTTGTTGAGCATGGTGTCCCAGGTGCCGCCGGGCAGGGGCACATAGTCAGTGTCGGCCACGTATTTGTCGCGGTCTGCATAGGCCAGGCGTTCGGCCTCGGAGATCAGATGCACGCCGAGCACCGTGGGCTTGCCGCCTTCGCCGTCGATGGCGGTCGGTGCGTATTGGGCCAGGTTGAAGTTCTCCAGCACGCCCATGGCCGAGGCCACGGCGATGCCGCCGGAGGTGGGAGGCGGCATGCCGCAGATCCAGTAGGTGGCGCGGTACGTGGTGCACACCGGCTCGCGCCGCTTGACCTGGTAGGCGGCGAGGTCGGCCAGCGTGGTCTTGCCGGGCGTGATGGCGGAGCCATCGGTGGCGGTGGTGGCGCCGATCTTGGCCACGATGTCGGCCGCGATCTGGCCGCTGTACATCACGCCGGCGCCGTTGGCCGCCATGTTGGTCAGCGTTTGGGCATAGGCCGGGTTCTTGAGCACCGTGCCCAGGGCTTTCGGCGTGCCGTCGGCATTGAAGAAATAGGCCGTGGCTTCGGGGTCGCGCTTGAGGCTGGTCGCGTTCGACGAAATGGCGGCGGCCAGGCGTCCACCGATCTGGAAGCCGTTGGTCGACAGGTTGATGGCATCGCCGAACAGGTCTTTCCAGGCCGTCAGGCCATGGTCCTTGTGCACCGCTTCGAGCAGGCGCGGAATGCCGATGGTGCCGATGGAGCGGCCGCTTGCACGGGCGCTCGGCATCGGCGTGGTCTTGTTGGTGTTGTCGTCGATGTAGCGCAGGTAGTTGGCGGTGGCCGCGGCCGGTGCCGATTCGCGGCCATCGTAGGATTGCACGGTGCCGGACGCCTTGTTGTAGTAAAGCATGAAGCCACCCGAGCCCAGCCCGGTGGCCTCGGGCACGGTCAGCCCGAGCACGGCTTGCACGGCCACGGCCGCATCGGCGGCGGAGCCACCCTTCTTGAGCACGCTGCAGCCGGCCACGCTGGCCAGCGCGTTGGAACTGGTGACCATGATGTTGCGGGAGTAGACCGGCTTCAGGCCGGTACGGTAGCCGGAGGCGGCTTCGGGCAATGCCGGGTCACCAGCCACGCCGGAGCCGACCGTGACCGAGCCGCCGCTGGTGGACAGGACCTGGCAGGCATCGCTGGCGATCGGGACGTCGTCACTGCCGCCGCCACAGGCGGTGACAAGCGTCGTGGCGATCACGGTGGTCGCTATCGCATGGAACTTGAAATTCTTTCGCATCGGCTGTTTCCAGGTAGGGGAAGGGTGAGATCGCCATCAAGCAATATTCAGGCCGTGACCGCCTGCCGCGGGCTTCGGTTTGACGACATGACGCCGACCGACACTAAGCGCGCGGACTCGCCTGCGCAAGCAGTCAAACCCTTGGCTGCTTCGGAGCGGGCGGCGCGGGGCGAGCGACCTTCGAAATTTGTTGTGTATGCTGCGCTGCCGAAAGCGCCCCAAAAATTCATCCATATGGATCACGAGCAAGCATCCGCAGCGACGAAACATTTTTCGGTGCGCAGCGCATTCAGCTTCCTGCTGGTGGGCGGCCTTGCCACGGCCTTGCAATACCTGCTGACCGCCATCATGGCCCTGGGCTTCGGCGTGCCGCCGGTGCGGGCCTCCGCGATCGCCTTCTCGATCAGCGCGGTGGCCAACTATCTCCTCAACGCCAGGTTCACGTTCAAAAGCGAGAAGTCGCACCGGGAAACCCTGCCGCGCTTTGCGATCACCGCCCTGGCGGGGCTGCTCGTCAATACGATCGCGCTTGCTTTCCTGCTGTCGATTGGATTGAATGTCGTCATTTCACAAATCCTCAGTACGGCATGTGTCCTCCTATGGAATTACGGCGTGAACAGTGTCTGGACATTCAGGAACAAGAAGGCAAGAGATCTCGCCCCGTGATCAGTCTGGTGCTGCCGTGCTTCAATGAAGAAGAGGTCTTGCCGGAAACCACCCGAAGATTGACGGCCCTGCTCGATCGCCTGGAAGCCGATGGCGAGATCGACCCGGCCAGCGCAATCTTCTATGTCGACGACGGCAGCCGCGACGGCACATGGGGGCTGATCGCGGCTTATTCGCGGCAGAATCCGCGCGTCTGCGGCATCAAGCTCAGTCGCAACCGCGGTCACCAGAACGCCTTGTTGTGCGGCTTGATGACGGCGCCCGGCGAGGTGCTGATCAGCCTGGACGCCGACCTTCAGGACGACCTGGAAGCCATCCCCAGGATGGTTCAGTCCTACCGGGCCGGCAGCGAGATCGTGTTTGCGGTCCGCAGCAAACGCGAGACGGACTCACCGCTCAAGAAATTCACCGCGCAAGCCTACTACCGGATGCTGGCCTTTCTGGGCGTGCAGGTCATCTACAACCATGCCGACTTTCGGCTCATGAGCCGACGCACGCTGGAGGTGCTGCGCGACTACGGCGAGACCCACCTGTTCCTGCGCGGGCTGGTCCACCAGCTCGGCTTCAAGACCGACATCGTTGAATTCGAACGCATGGAGCGCTTCGCGGGCGAGTCGAAATACCCGCTGTCGAAGATGCTGTCGCTGGCCTGGCAGGGCGTGACCTCGTTCACCGCCTATCCGCTGCGCCTGATCACCGGTGCCGGCGTGCTGGTCTCGCTGGCCAGCCTCGCCATGGCCGCCTGGGCCTTCTGCCTGCGCCTGTTCACCAACGAGGCCCTGCCCGGCTGGGCGTCCACGGTGATCCCCATGTATTTTCTCGGCGGCGTTCAATTGCTGAGCCTGGGCATCATCGGCGAATACCTTGCGAAGGTGTACGAGTCGTCCAAGAACCGGCCCCGCTTCCATGTCGAGACCGTGTGCGGGCTGCCCTTCGGCAAGGCGGGGGTGAAATGAAGGGGAGGCCCCGCTTCGATGCGCCCACCGTCATTGCACTGCTGGCCCTTTCCGCTTTCGCGGCCTTCATCTTTCTGAGTTCACCCCGCAACGGCGACTTCTGGTGGTTCGACTCTTCGCGCCATGCGATGAACGGCGTGTTCATCCGGGACTTCATCCTCGAAGGCGGGCTGCGGCATCCGATCGAATATGCCAAGGCGTATTACGAGAAGTACCCGGGCATCAATATCGGCTTCTACCCGCCGTTTCTCTACGTCACCGCGGCGCCTTTCTATGCCCTGCTGGGCGCGAGCCATGACGTGGCGCAGCTGGTCATCGGCCTGTATGCGCTCGGCGCCGGCGTGTGCATCTACCTCATCTGCCTGCGCGCCATGGACGGTCTCACCGCGCTGGCCATCGCCATCTGCGTCCTGGCTTCCCCCGGCGTCCTGCTCTGGGCGCGGCAGGTCCAGCCCGATGTGCCGGCCGCGGCCTTGCTGCTGGCCACGGCCTACAGCCTGATCCGGCATCTGCAGGGTGGCCGGCGGGCGTGGCTCTTCGCCACGGCCCTGTGCCTCGGGCTGGCGATGCTCACCCGTGTGCAGACCGTCTTCGCCGTGCCGGCGGTGCTGTTCTTCGTGTTCGGCCCGCGCTACGAGGGCCGTCCGGCCCTGCGCATCCGGCTGACGGCGCTGGCCATCGGCAGTCTCGTCGCGTTGCCCGCCGTGCTGATGGCGGCCTATTTCAGCCAGATGAACCAGTCGCTCGTGGTGCAGATGGCGGGCCGGCCCGCGTTCCTGTCCTGGCAGAACTGGTTCTGGTATTTCAACGTCCTGCCGCGGCAGATCGGCTGGCCTGCCGTGGTCTTCGTGCTGGCCGGCATCGGCGCCGGCTGCATGGTGTCGTTGCGGAGGGGCATGCCGGTGCCGATGCGTGTGGTGCTGGCCATGCTTTGCTGTTCCTGGCTCTTCTTCACCGTCGTGTCGAACAAGGAGCCGCGCTTCAACCTGCCGAGCCTGCCCTTGCTGTTCATCCTGGCGGCCATGGGCCTGTTCGCGGTGCTGCCCCGGCTGGCGCGGGTGTCGTCCGTGCTGCTGGCGGGCTGGCTGGTGTTCCAGGCCGCCGTGGCCGGGCCGGCGCCGGTGGTCACCGGGTTCAAGGAGGCTGCGCTGCTGGCGCAGGCGCTCACGCCCCCCGGTGCCAACGTGCTGGTCTCGGCGCGGCGCGACGGCAGCTTCATCTTCAACATGCGCACCCTTGGCGAGCGCCGCGACATCGGCGTGCGGCGTGCCGACAAGCTGTTCGTCGAGATGCGGATCATGCGGGAGATGGGCATCAAGGACATGAACATGAGCGCGCAGGACATCCTGGCGGTGCTCGACCATGAAAAGATCGCCGTCGTCGTGTCGCAGGCCGGCTACCTGGACGACCAGCCGAGCATGCGCAACTTCCACCGGCTGCTCGAGGCCGGCGCGCCGTTCGAGAAGGTGCAGACCATCCCCATGACGGGTGACATCCCGCCCGGCGAAACCGAACTGGTGGTCTACAGGAGGAAGTGACCGGCACAACGGTCCGGTGCGACCACCGATGGTCCATCGCGATCTGAAGTTCTTGGGTCTACCGCGCGGCCCGGTGTCCACCTAAAGTTCTTGCACGAACGAAGGACTGGACATGACCCTGGAAGACCAACCCGCCCGCAGCGCCACGCTGCGCCATGCGGAAAGTGACGACGATCTGCGCGCCTGCTGGCCCGTGATGCAGCAGTTGCGCCCGCACATCCCGTCGGCCGACGATTTCATCGCCCGCGTGTCGCGCATGCGTGGCCAAAGCTACCGCCTGCTGGCGGCGTGGCGGGGCGATACCGTGCTGGCCATGGCCGGCTACCGCCTGCAGGAGAACCTGGTCTATGGCCGCTTCTTGTACCTCGACGACCTGGTTACGCACGAGTCGGCGCGCGGAGAGAAGTGGGGCGCACGGTTGATCGAAGCCATGGTGCGCACCGCCAGCGAAGCCGGCTGCGTCAAGCTGGTGCTCGACACGGGACTGTCGAACGCGCGTGCGCAGCGCTTCTACTTCCGCGAAGGCCTGCTCAGCAGTGCGATGCGTTTCAACCGGCCCATCAGTGCGACGACTGCGCAGGAGACTGCATGAAGATCCTGCACCTCCACTGCAGCCCGCGCGGCGCCGATTCGCACAGCCTGCGTTTCTCGCAGCAGATCGTGGCCCGGCTGATGGCGCGTTCGTCCGGTGCCCGGGTGACGGCACGTGACCTGGCCGGCCTGCCACCGGCGCACGTCGACAGCGTCTATGCCCATGCACTGGCGGGCTCGCGCATGCCCACGGCCGAGGACTCGAATGCCGGCGCGCTGGTCTTGTCGGAAACGCTGATCCGCGAGGTCGAAAATGCCGACGCCGTCGTCATCGGCACGCCGATGCACAACTACACCGTGCCTTCTTCGCTGAAGGCCTGGATCGACCATGTGCTGCGCATCCACCGCAGCTTCGTGCCCACGCCCGAGGGCAAGCGCGGCCTGCTGCACGACCGGCCGGTCTTTATCGCCGTGGCTTCGGGTGGCCGCTACCTGGGTGATGGGGCACGCCAGCCCGACTTCCTCACGCCCTACCTGAAAGCGGTGTTCGAAACCATCGGCCTGCGCAGCCTGCACTTCTTTCCGCTGCAGTCGCTGGTGATGGGCGACGACGCCGTCGGCGCGGCCTGGCGCCACGCCAGCGCTCTGCTCGATGCCCAACTGCCGATGCCGCCCGCCGTGGTGCCGGCCTGAGTTTTTTTGACTGTTTCAACAAGGAGTTTCCATGTCCCAGCGTCTCGATTACAAGAAAGCCGCGCCCGGCGCGATCAAGGGACTGGGCGCGACCAGCGCCTACCTCACGCAGTGCAGCCTGCCGCCCATGCTGATCGACCTGGTCTACCTGCGGGTCTCGCAGATCAACGGCTGCGCCTATTGCATCGACCTGCATTCGCGCGACCTGCAGAAGCTCGGCATGGGCGTGGACAAGCTGGTGCTGGTGCCTGTGTGGCGCGAGGCGGGGGCTTTGTTCGACGCCCGCGAGCGCGCCGCGCTGGCCTGGGCCGAGACCGTCACCCGCGTGGCGCAGACCGAAGTGCCCGACGCCGACTACGCTGCCGTGTCCGCCGTGTTCAACGCCGCGGAACTGGCCGACCTGACCGTGGCCATCAGCCTGATGAACGCCTGGAACCGGCTCGGTGTGAGCTTTCGCATGGTGCCGGGCGCGGTGGCGAAGGCCTCCGCGTCCTAGCCGAAACGTGCGATCGCATCCCTGAGCCGCGCCAACGCTGCGGCGGCCTGGTCCTCGCGCAGGTTGGTCACGCCGAGCAGCAGGCCCGCGTTGGCCGGCGTGGGCGACGCATGCCAGGGCGACAGCGGCACCGGCGCCATGCCTTGCAGCCGGGCCTCGCGCGCGAAGGCCACGTCGTCCATGCCGGCCGGCAGCTGCATCAGCACCGCCAGCCCGGCCGCATGGTGCCGCACGCCGGCTGCCGCGAGGCAGGCCCCCAGGGCATCGCGACGCTGCGCGTAGAGGCGTTTCATGCGGCGCAGGTGCCGCAGGTAGTGCCCGCCCTGGATGAATGCCGCCACCGCGTGCTGCGCCATTGGCGCGGGCGCGGCCGACTGCCCTGCGGCCTCGTCGGCGAACCGTGCCGCGTGGCTGGCCGGCACCACCAGGAAGCCCAGCCGAAGGGCTGGCGTGATGGTCTTGCTGAAGGTGCCGATGTGCAGCACGCGGGCCGTGGGGTCGGCGGCCGCGATCGACGGCGCGGCGCGGCCATCGATCTGCATCTCGCTGAGGTAGTCGTCCTCCACGATCCAGCCGTCCGAGCGTGCAGACCAGGCCAGCAAGGCCTCTCGCCGGGGCGGCGACAGGGTCACGCCCAGCGGCGCCTGTTGCCCGGGTGTGACCACGGCCAGTGCGGCGCCCGGTGCGATGGCCTCGCCCGCGGCCACGTCCAGCCCTTGTGCATCCACCGGCACCGCCGCCAGGCGCACGCCCAGCCGCGCCAGCACCTTGCGCGTGGTCGGGTAGCCCGGGTCTTCCACCCAGGCCGTGCCGCCGGCCAGGCCGAGTGTGCGCACCGCCAGCGACAACGAAGCCGCATAACCCGTGGTGACGAAGATCTGCGCGGGGTTGCAGGCCAGCCCGCGCGTCAGCGCCAGCGAGGCCGCGATGGCCGCGCGCAAGGCCGGCTCGCCGCGTGGATCGGGGTAGTCCAGCGGCGCGCTCGCCGCCAGCCGCGCGGCGCCCACCAGGATGCGCGACCACACCTGGGTGGGAAACACGTCCTGTGCCGGCACACCCATCTGGAACAGGCCCGCGCTGCGCGGGTAGTCGGCAAACGGATCGCGTGCAGGCGGCTCGGCCTGCGTGCGTGCATTCGCCTGCGGCGGCAGCCGCCGGGCCACATGCGTGCCGGCCGCGCCCAGCGCCACGGCGAGTTGTTCGTCGATCAGCGTTTCATAAGCCGCCCGCACCGTGCCACGGGCCACGCCCAGTTGCGCCGCCAGGTCGCGCCACGACGGCAGCCGCGCCCCGGCTGGGAGTCGCCCGTCGCGGATGGCGGTGCGCAGGCCGGCGCTGATCTGCTCGGCGATGGGCTCGCGGGTGCCGCGGTCGATCGGGATTTGCAGGGCGGGCATGGCGTGGAGAGGGTAAGGAGCCGACGATGCGTGCGGCGAAGCGCTCGCGCGCCCCTTTCAGTGGGTGACGAATTCGTAAGTCACGACTTCGCTCTCCACCATGTCCAGCACGTCGTTCAACACCTCGTCGTCATCCGTGCTGGCCCAGGTTTCTTCCGGGTTGCTGGCGAACAGCGGCTCGATCGCCATGTCCATGAACACGCCATTGGGCAGTTTCAGCACAGGCGTGCCTTCGGAGGTGCCGACCAGTTCCCAGTCATCGGGAACGGACATTTCGAGCTGGATGGTGACGTTGAGTTTTTTCATGGAGATTTTCTGGTTGGTGAGGTCGGGAGCGTACCCCGCGTGGGTCCGCAGTTGAAAATGAAGGGCAATGGCTTCAGGTCGGGAGCGCGATGCGCCGCAGCGACCGCACTTTTTGCCACAGCACCGCTTTCGGAATTTGCATGGCCATGGCCTGCATGCAGCGCTCCAGCCAACCTGCCCGGTTTTGCAGCCGGTCGATCGCCTTGCCCAGGTCACGCGCGACCGACGGACCATAGGCCTCGGCCGCTTTGGACAGGGCTGCGCGTAGAGCAGGCAAGGGAAGGTCCATCATGGCCAGGTCGATCACGTCGCGGCTGAACACGCCATCGTCGGCTTGGCGGTCGGAGTTGGCCAGCAGCTTGGAGGTGGCGAGGTCCAGCCATGTCAAGGTGCTGACGCCGCACACCGTGTCTTCGGCCGTTGGGGGCTCCAGCATGATGCGCGCCTCACGCACGATCTCCAGCTTGATGGCCTGCCCGTCCATTTGCACCTGGGTGCGAATGCCGTACTGGTCGGCCCGTATCTCCCGCAGCGCCACCAATGGCACAGCCCGCTCATGGGTGATGGCGCCGAGTCCGTCCGGGCCCGTCAGCGATTGCCGCAGTTCCCGGTAACCCGCAGCGTTGGAAACCAGAAAGTCGATGTCCACCGATTCCCGGTATTCGCCATAACGCAGCGCGATGCAGGTGCCTTCGCCGAACAGGCAGCCGTGTCCGCGCAGCATCGCCCCATCCAGCGCCGCCAGCACTTGGGCAATGCGCTGGTGGTGTGAGCGCTCAAACACCTTCACTAACCCCAGTGCTGGGCGGCAGGGCCAGCCGCAATGCCTGCAGCAGGGCCTGCTCTTCGGCCGACATCGAATTCAGGTCGAGGTGCCGCGCATTGCGCTCGTAGATGCCCAGCGCCTCCACGGGCGTGAGCGTGTCGGTGCCGTGCACTTGCCAGGCCAGGTTGCGCAACTGCGGATAGTCGGCCAGCGCCACCCGCACTGGAATCCAGCCCGTGCGGTCGGGCGATGCGGCATGAATATCGGCCACGTTGCGCGCCTGCAGCACCATGCCCAGTGCCGCCATGGCGTTGCACCAGGCGCCCATGGTCACCGAAGGCTCGCCTTTTTCGATGCGGTGCAGCGTCACCCGCGACACCCCCGCCGCTTCGGCCGTCACCGTGGCATTCAGTCGCAGTGCCTTGCGCTGGTTGCGGATCTGTGCGCCCAGGGCTTTCATCTGGGCGGTACAGGCGTCGGTGACGATCGGAGGCTTCGAGGGCATTGTGTTTCTTATTATTTGCAAAATTGATATTTTGTCAATAACGAGAAACTATTTTGATCTTCTGTAGTTTCGGATTCAGAGGCCCGGCAAGTGGCGTGAGCTACGCGAAAAATGTGGCGCGGGCGCCCATCCAGCGTGCGCGGTTAGCTACCAAAATCGTAGCGCGCCGCCGTCAGCCCGGCCGTCATCATTTCCCCCAGGAATCCTTCAGGCCAACAGCCAGGTTGAACACCGGCTTGCCTGCCGCATGGTCCACCTTGTCCGCCACGAAGTACCCATGCCGCTCGAACTGCACCTTCTGCTCCGCCACGGCATTCGCCAGTGACGGCTCCACGATGGCCGTGACGACCTTCAGGCTGTTCGGGTTCAGGCTCTCGATGAAGTCCTTGCCGCCCGCATCGGGCTGGGCGTCCAGGAACAGGCGGTCGTACATGCGCACTTCGGCTTGCGCGCCGTCGGCCACGCCCACCCAGGTGATGGCGGCCTTGACCTTCACGGTGTCGGCGCCGGGCGTGCCGCTCTTGGTGTCGGGCACCACGGTGGCCAGCACTTCGGTGATGGCGCCGGTGGCGTCCTTGGTGCAGCCGGTGCACTCGATCACGTAGCCGCCCTTCAGCCGCACCTTATTGCCCGGGAACAGGCGCTTGTAGCCCTTGGGCGGCACTTCTTCGAAGTCTTCCCGCTCGATCCACACCTCTTTGCCGATGCTGAAGTGGCGCAGCACGGGCGCCACGCCCTCCGGCGGATGGGGCAGGGCGGGCAGGCTGCAGGGCTCGAGGTGGCCGGCGCCCATGAGTTCGTCCCAGTTGGTCAGCACCAGCTTCACCGGGTGGAGCACCGCCATGCCGCGATGGGCGGTGTTTTCCAGGGTTTCGCGCAGGCTGCCTTCGAGGCTGCTGTATTCGATCCAGCCGCCCGACTTGGTCACGCCGCTGCGTTCGCAGAACAGCTTCAGCGCCTCGGGCGTGTAGCCGCGGCGGCGCAGGCCGGCCAGGGTGGGCATGCGCGGGTCGTCCCAGCCGCTGACGTGGCTTTCCTCGACGAGTTGGCGCAGCTTGCGTTTGCTGGTGATCACGTGGTTGACGTTGAGCCGGGCGAATTCGTATTGGCGTGGATGCGGGCTGGCGATGAGGTTGCCTTCGGCCAGGCGGTCGAGCAGCCAGTCGTAGAACGGGCGCTGGTCTTCGAATTCGAGCGTGCAGATGCTGTGGGTGATCTGCTCGAGCGCGTCCTCGATCGGGTGGGCGAAGGTGTACATCGGGTAGATGCACCACTTGTCGCCAGTGTTGTGGTGCGTGGCGCGGCGGATGCGGTAGAGGGCCGGGTCGCGCAGGTTGATGTTGGGGCTGGCCATGTCGATCTTGGCGCGCAGCACGGCGGCGCCGTCTTCGAGCTGGCCGTCGCGCATGGCGCGGAAGCGGGCCAGGTTTTCTGTCACCGTGCGCGCCCGGAACGGGCTGTCGGTGCCGGGCGTGTTGAAGTCGCCGCGGTGGAGGCGCATCTGCTCGGGCGTCTGTTCGTCCACATAGGCCAGGTCGGCCGTGATCAGGTACTCGGCGGCGCGGTACATGAAGTCGAAGTAGTTGCTGGCGAAGTATTCGTGCGGTTGCAGCGTGCCGGGGGCGCTGGGGCGGTCGGCCAGGTAGGTCTCGTAGCCCAGCCATTCGATCGCGTCGCGGATCGAATCGACGTATTCCTGTTCTTCCTTTTCGGGATTGGTGTCGTCGAAACGCAGGTGGCACACGCCGCCGTATTCCTGGGCCAGGCTGAAGTTGAGCCAGATGCTCTTGGCGTGGCCGATGTGCAGGTAGCCGTTGGGCTCGGGCGGGAAGCGCGTGCGCACCTTGGCCGGGTCGGCCATGCCGGCGGCGTGGTGGGCGGCATCCCCCGGTGTGCCGGCCCAGTGGCGGTTGGCGTAGGTGCCCTGGGCCAGGTCGGCCTCGATCACGTGGCGCAAAAAGTTGCTCGGTTTGGCGGGTTCGTTCGGCGCGTGGGGGGCCGCAGGATGGACAGGAGATGGGGTGGGGGCGCTCATCCCCTGATTCTAGGCGGCCCGCCGGGCGTGTTACGTCTCGCAACCGCTTTAACCGCCGGGCCTGTATACCGAATCGGCCGCCAAGCGTTTAATCAATGCAACGGATTTGCATCATGCAAGTGCCGAATGCTTTACAAGGAGATTTTCATGACTTCACGCTTCCGTTCCTTTGCCGCCGTTCTGGCCGTGGCCGCCGCAGGGCTGGCCGCCTCCGGCGCCGCCCAGGCCCGCAGTGACGTCGCCTTCTCGATCGGGCTGTCCGCGCCTGGCGTCGGCGTGGTGGTCGGCAACCCCGGCTATTACGCGCCGCAGCCGGTGTATGTGCAGCCGCAGCCGGTCTACAGCCAGCCGCAGCCGATCTACTACGCACCGCCGCAACCCGTCTACGTGCAGCCGCGCCCGGTCTACATCCAGGCGCCGCCGGTGTATGTGGCGCCGCGGCCGATCTATGTGCAGCCGGGCTACGGTTACGGCTGGCGGCATGGGCCGCACCATCACGGCGATTGGCGGCGTTGACGCCAGCCCTCCAGCTTCGGGGGGCGAGCTTTTCGACATGCGCGGGGCGAACGGTCCGGCAGGCGGCCCCGGTCCCGGCGCCGGTCAGGCCGTGCTGCCGGCGACGAAATACATCGCTGTCTTGATGCCGGCGATGGTCAGCAGCAGCGAGCCGAACAGATGCACGGCTGCGGTGGCGAGCGCAAGTGCATAGCGCTGCTGCATCAGCATGCCCACCACTTCGGCGGAAAAGCTGGAGAACGTGGTCAAAGCGCCCAGGAAGCCGGTGACCAGCAGCAGCCGCCAGACCGGATCGAGCTGCGGCAGGCTCTGGAACACCGCCACGCACACGCCGACGAGGTAGCCGCCGATCAGGTTGGCAGCCAGCGTGCCCAGCGGCATGGCGGTGCCCGGGTTGAGCCAAAGCCCCAGGCCGTAGCGCGCCAGCGCGCCGACGCAGGCGCCCACGCAGATGGCGAGGAGGGGCAGCATCACATGTTGGCCGGCAGCCAGACCACGATGCCGGGGAAGAACCATAGCAGCAGCACCATGAGGCACATCAGCAGGAAGAACGGGAACGTCACCCTGGCGATGTAGGTGATCTCCTTGCCGGTCATGCCTTGCAGCACGAACAGGTTGAAGCCCACCGGCGGCGTGATCTGCGCCATCTCGACCACGATCACGATGAAGATGCCGAACCACAGCAGGTCGATGTGCGCGGCCTGCACGGTCGGCAGGATCACGCCCATGGTCAGCACCACCATCGAGATGCCGTCGAGGAAGCAGCCGAGGATGATGTAGAAGATGGCCAGCGCGATGATCAGCATCAGCGGGCTCAGGCCCAGGCTGCCGACGTATTCCGCCAGGTGACGCGGCAGGCCGATGTAGCCCATGGCCAGCGTCAGGAACGCCGCGCCGGCCAGGATCAGCGCGATCATGCAATACAGCCGCGTGGCGCCCAGCAGGGCGTCGCGGAAGCTCTGCCAACTCAGCGACTGCTGACAGGCCGACAGGATCAACGAGCCGACCACGCCCACGGCGGCGGCCTCGGTGGCCGTGGCCAGGCCGCTGTAGATCGAACCCAGCACGCTGCCGATCAGCAGCATCACCGGAATCAAATGGCGCGATTCGAAGAGCTTCTGCAGGAAGGTCATCTTTTCGCCCGACTTCGGGATCGCGCCCTTGTGCAGCAGCGCCCAGATGATGATGTAGCCCGAGAACAGGCCCGCCAGCAGCATGCCCGGAAACACCCCGGCAATGAACAGCTTGGAGATCGACACGTCGGCCGAGACGCCGTAGACGATCATGATGATCGACGGTGGGATCAGCAGCCCGAGCGTGCCGGCGCCGGCCAACGAGCCGATGGTGATGTCTTCCGGATAACCACGCCGCGCGAGTTCGGGCAGGGTCATCTTGCCGATGGTGGCGCAGGTGGCGGCCGACGAGCCCGACACCGCGGCGAAGATCGTGCAGCCGATCACGTTGGTGTGCAGCAGGCTGCCGGGCAGCCGGCTGACCCAGGGCGCCAGGCCGCGGAACATGCTGTCGCTGAGTTTGGTGCGGAATAGGATCTCGCCCATCCAGATGAACAGGGGCAGGGCGGTCAAGGTCCAGCTGGAGGAGGAGCCCCAGATCGTGACGGCCATGGCGTCGCCCGCGGGCCGGGCGGAGAAAAGCTGCATGCCGATCCAGGCCACGCCCGAGAGCGTCAGCCCGATCCACACGCTGCTGCCCAGGATCACGAACAGCGTGCCGACGAGCAGTACGGTGATGGCGAGATCATTCATTGTGCAGGGCCTCCGCGTTGTCGGCCACCACCCGTTGGCCGCGCAGCTCCATCACCCATTCGTCGATGAACGCGATGCACAGCACCACCGCCCCCACGGCCATGGAGAGCTGCGGAATCCACAGCGGCGTGGCGTCGTTGCTGGTGGAAATGTCGTTGAAGGCATGCGACTGCCAGGCCAGCCGCACGGCATACCAGGCGAATAGGCCAGACAGCAGGATGGCCGCGGTCAGCGCCCAGATCTCCAGGCCGCGCTTGGCGCTGCCCTTGAGCTTGCCCAGCAGCAGCGTGACGCGGATGTGTTCGTTGTGCTTGAGCGTGTGGGCCAGCGCCAGGAAGCCGGCTGCGGCCATGCTGTAGCCGGCGTAGGCGTCGGCACCGGGCACGAGGAAGTTGAGCTGGCGTCCCAGGATGGACAGCAGAACCATGACGAGCACGCCGATCATGGCCAGCGCCGCCAGCCAGGCCGCGCCGTCGTACAGGAAGTCCAATGTTTTACGCATGGTGTTTCTATTTCTGGATGAAAAACACCCCACAGCGCGGCCCAGGGCCGGCGTCTGCGGGGCGGGCCGGTCGGCGTTACTTCTGGAAGGCTTCGATCACACCCTTGCCTTCGGGGCCGGCCTTGTCGAGCCATTCCTTGAGCATGGTGTCGCCGACCTTCTTCATGTCCGCCTTGAGCGCGGCCGAGGGCGGCAGGATGTTCATGCCGTTCTTCTTCAAGAGGTCGATGGTGCGCGCGTTCTCGGCCTTGGAGGCGGCCCAGCCGCGGGTTTCGGCTTCGGCGCCTGCCTTGAGCACGGCCTCCTGCGTGGGCTTGTCGAGGGCGTCGAAAGCGGCCTTGTTGACCAGCACCGCATTCTTGGGCAACCAGGCCTGCGTGTCGTACCAGTACTTGATGTGTTCGTAGGTCTTGGTGTCGTAGCCGGTGGAGCCCGACGACATGTAGGACTCGATCACGCCGGTGGCCATGGCCTGCGACAGTTCTGCCGCCTGCACGGTGACGGGCTGCGCGCCCACGAGTTCGGCGATGCGGGCCGTGGCCGGGCTGTAGGCGCGCCACTTGATGCCCTTGAGATCGGCGGCGGAGGCCAGCGGCTTCTTGGAATAGATGCCTTGCGGAGGCCATGGCACGGAATAGAGCAGGAACATGCCTTGCTCGGCCAGCTTCTTCTCGAGCGCCGGCTTCTGCGCCTTGTACAGCTTCATCGCCGAGTCGTAGCTGTCGGCCAGGAAGGGCAGGCCGTCGGCACCGTAGGTCTGCCATTCGTTCTGGTAGTTGACGAGCAGGATCTCGCCCATCTGCGCCTGGCCGCCCTGCACCGCGCGCTTGATCTCGGGCGCCTTGAACAGCGCCGCGTTGTTGTGCACGGTGATCTTGAGCTTGCCACCGCTGGCCTTGTCCACATCGGCGGCGAACTGAGTGATGTTTTCGGTGTGGAAGTTCGTCGCGGGATAGGCCGTGGGCAGGTCCCACTTGGTCTGCGCGATCGAGGCGCCGCCCGTGGCAATGGCCACGGCGGCGAGGGCGAGTTTGAATTTCATGGGGGCTCCAGGCAGGTCAGGGGTCAAAGAAAACAGCGAACGCAGCGGGTTCGAGTTGCGTGTGGCAAGGCCATGCAAATATCGCGCCCTGTGCGCGGTTGTAACCGAAAAAAGGCCGAGGTCCGCATCACCGGTGCCGCCGTGCCAGCGGCTGCCATGCGTCAACGGCGGCCAGCACGGTCTGCATCTGCACGGTGTGGGCCAGGCGGAAGGCATCGCCGTCCACGGTTTCGTCGGGGTATTCGGTGATCAACGTCACGGGCGCACCGGGGCGGTCGACTTCGCTCACGGTGCAGGCCATGCCGTGCCGGATGGCGAACGGGATCGGCCCCGCGTGGCGCTCGTACAGCGCCATCTGCCGCTGGTTGAACGCCAGCAGGCCGGGCACGCGGGCCAGCGCCGCGCTGACGTGTTCGAGCAGGGCCTCGGCTTCGGCCTGCCAGCCGGCGTGGTGGCGCAGGATCAGGAAGAAGCCCTTGGGGATGGTCCACAGCTCGAAGCCACGCGGCACGTAGCCCGAGAAAGGGCGGGTCCACTCGTGCGCGGGATAGCCGTGCAGGTTCACATGCAGCTGCGCCCCCGACAGGGCCAGGCCCTGATGGCGCGCCTCCCGTTCATGGAAAGGAGGCTGGTCCCGGTACTCGATGTCGTCGCCGAGCGCGCTATAGCGTGCGGCATGGTGCATGTGGGACGCATGCTGCAGGCGAAGTTCGCGGTGGAGCGCGTAGCCGTCGGGGTTCTCCAGCGGGATCAGCGCGAAGTGCGCGTCGGCCCGGGTGTGCAGCACCTGGGCCGCGCGCAGCGCACCGACCACGCCCGAGGTCTCGTTGGCATGTTGTCCTCCGCTGATGAGTACCGGCGCCGAAGCGCCCTGGCGGTAGAGCCCCGCGACCGCTCGCCCCTGCAGGCTCCTGGCCGTGAAGGCCTCGCCGCCAAGCTGCCCCATGCAGGCTGCGATGCGCTCGGGCGAGAGCGGGTCGCCCACCAGTTCGAGGGCCACGTCGGCTTCCGGCTGGGCCCGGCCGCACAGGTCCTGCGCCGGTGCATCAAAACGGTTGTGCGAGATGCGCAGGCGTGCTGCATATCGGCTCGCCCGGATGTCGGGCACGATCTGGCCGGGCTGCAAGCGGCGGTCCTGCGCGGCGCGGCCGGAGCGGCGCTGGAACATTTCGAGCAGCGAGAAATACAGGTCCTCGTGCAGCGCCTCGAAGCTGCTGATGGTTTCGTGCCCCACCGCCGTGCGGTGCTCAATGCCGGGCATGTCGACCCGGATGTCGAGGCGTTCGAAATACGGCTCGCGCGCGGGCCAGGCGTGGGCGTCCACGCAGCGCAAGGCCTCCTCGAAGAGCTGCTGGACATCGGTGGCGCAGGCGGCATCGATGGCGGGCGTGTCGCTGCCCGGCTTTGTCGCGCGCAGCCAGCCCGTGGGCGACAGGTGCGTCAGGCCCTGCGGATCGGTGTGCAGCCGGTTCGGGGCGAACACCGTGGTTTCGCTGCGACCGCCGTCCTGGTGGGTGCACACCAGGTGGTAGTGCAGGTCCGCCCCGCCGGCCACCAAGTCGAGTCGGCAGTGCGCCAGCAGCGCGGCCAGCGGATAGGCCTCCTGCAGGAAGCGCTGCGGCAGCGCCTGCGCATGGACCGGATAGGTCAGCTTAACGGCGGCCAGCGTGCTGGCCTCGACCTCTTCGAGGACATGGAAGACCAGCGGCTTGTAGGCGCTGCGCAGCTGTGCCGACACCCCGGCCTCGGCCAGCCTTCGCTCGGCGGCGCGGCGTGCGGCCACGCCTTCGAACAGCCAGCCCTCGATGCGCGAACCGCGCCATGCGGGTTGCGTGAACTGCTGCACCCATTCGTCGAGGGTGCGGGGGAAGGTGGTGTCGATCAGCGTGGTCATCAGGGCTTTCCGGTCGGGTCGATGCGGTCGCGCAGCCAGTCGCCGAGCAGGTTCAGCCCCAGCACGGTCAGCATGATGGCCACGCCGGGGAACACGCTGATCCACCACGCGGTCTGCATGTAGGTCCGGCCATCGGCCAGCATGCCGCCCCAGCTCGGGATCAGCGGATCGACACCCAGGCCGAGGAAGGTCAGGCTCGATTCGAGCAGGATGTTGTTGGCCACGTTGAGTGTCATCAGGATGATCACCGGGCCGATGATGTTGGGCAGGATGTGGTGGCGAACCATGGCCAGGTCGCCCACGCCGAACGCGCGCGCGGCCTGCACGAACTCGCGCTCGCGCACCTGCAGCACCATGCCGCGCACCAGCCGCGCGAACTGCACCCATTGCGAGATGACCATGAACAGGATGATGTTGAACAGCCCGCCGCCGAGGATGGAGATGAAGGTCAGCGCGATCAGGATGAAGGGCAGGGCGAGCTGCACGTCCACGCAGCGCATCAGCAGCATGTCCCAGAAGCCGCGGTAGTAACCGGCCACCAGGCCGATGGTGATGCCGAGGATGGATGCGCCGAGCACCGAGGTGAAGCCCACCAGCAGCGAGATGCGGCCGCCCACCAGCACGCGCGCGAGCACGTCGCGGCCCAGGGGATCGGCCCCGAGTGGATGGGCCCAATCGGTGAAGGGCCGGGTCAGGCGTGCGCCGAGGTCCATGGCTGCGCCGCCGTCCGGGAAGAGCCAGGGCGACAGCAGCACCAGCGCGAGCATGGCGCCGGTGAGCAGCACACCGAGGATGAATTCGAGCGAACGCCAGGGCAGGCCGCGCGATGTTTTTCGTGCCGTGTCCAGGGCAGGTGATTGCATGGGCTTCACTTGGTGCGGATACGTGGATCGACCAGGCCGTAGGCGATGTCGACCAGCAGGTTGACGGCCACGATCATCACCGACAACACGGTAACGGTGCCCTGCAGCACCGGGTAGTCGCGGCTGGCGATGGCTTCGAAGGCGAGCGTGCCCAGGCCGGGCCAGTTGAACACGCGCTCCACCACCACGATGCCGCCAATGAGGTTGCCGAACTGCAGGCCGATGTAGGTGATGAGCGGGATCGCGCAGTTACGCAGCGCGTGTTTGTACAGCACGACGCGGTCCTTCAGGCCCTTGGCGCGCGCCACCATGATGTATTGCGCCGACAGTGTCTCCAGCATGGCCGTGCGCACCAGCCGCACGTTGGTGGCCGAGAGGATGATGGCCATGGTCAGCGCGGGCATCACCAGGCTGGCCGGGCCGTCCCAGCCCGAGGGCGGCAGGATCGGGAAGGTGATGGCCAGCAGCAGTACCAGCATGATGGCCAGCCAGAAGTTGGGGAATGACAGGCCGACCAGCGACACGATGCGGATGAGCTGGTCGATGCCCTTGCCCTTGTGCACCGCAGCCTGGATGCCCAGCGGCACCGAGACCAGCACCGACACGCCCAGCGAGACGAGCGCGAGTGCGAGCGTGGCCGGCAGGGCGTCGGCGATGAGTTTGGAGACCGGCGTGCCGCCCATGAAGCTCTTGCCGAAATCACCCACCACCGCGCCGCGCAGGAACTCCGCATACTGCACGAGGAAGGGGCGTTCCAGGCCCAGGCCCTTGCGGATGTTGGCCAGGTCTTCCTCTGTCACGCTGCCAGCGCCCTGGCTCAGCATCAGCGCCGGATCGCCCGAGAGCCGGATCGCATAGGAGACGAACAGCGTCACCACCAGGACGACGAAGATCGCCTGGAGGAACCGCTTGAGGAGGAAGCCGCTCATGGATTAGAAGTGGGGGCGCGTTTGGATGGAGGCCGTGAGATGACCGTCTGGCTGAGCCCGTCGAAGCCCTTCGACGAGCTCAGGGCGAACGGCGTTGACGCGACGTCATGGGTTGAATGTCCGGCGTTCACTCCACCGTCGCATCCACGAAGCGGAAGCGCCCATCGGCCGGCAGCGCCAGGTTCTTCGCGCGCTTGTTCAGCCCGTAGATGGTGTTCAGGCTGTACAGCGGCATCTCCAAGGCCTGGTCGGCGACGTAGCGGCCGATCTCCTGCAGCGTGGTCTTGCGTGCGGCCTGGTCCCAGGTGTTGCGCTGGGTGTGCAGCAGGGCGTTGAGCTTGGCGTCGTCGTCGAACGGGTTCCAGCGCTGCTTGGTGTAATACATCGAATACGCGGTGTTGTCGTAGTCGAAGGTCCAGCCGCCCCACTGGTTCTGCCACATCTCGCCGGTCTTGCCGCTCGGGATGATGTCATTGAGCAGCACGTTGGTGTCGTAGGGCTTGAGCGAAGCGGTGATGCCCACGCCCTGCAGGTAGCTGGCCACGGCCTGGGCCACCTCGCGGAAGTTGCTGTCCGAACCGCGGAAGTCGATCTGGATCGTGCTGCCCGGCTTCACGCCGGCCTTCTGCAGCATGGCCTTGGCCTGCGCCGGGTTGAACGGCAACGGCTTCAGTGCCGGGTCGTAGCCGAAGGACAGCTCACCCTGGAAGCTCGCGATCGGCTTGGCGTTGCCCAGCAGGATGGTCTTGATGATGGCGTCGCGGTCCACGGCCATGGTCAGCGCCTTGCGCACTTCCCTGTCCTTCATGATGCCGCGCTGCGTGTTGTAGCGCATGGCCAGGGCCACGGGGCCGTCCATGCTCTGCACGGCGAGCTTCGGGTCCTTCTTCAGCGTGTCGATCATCGCCAGCGGAATCTGATTGGCCACGTCGATGCGGCCGGCCTGCAGTTCCGCGGCCTGGGTGGCCGGCTCGGTGATGAAGCGGTAGTTGAGGTTGTCGACCTTGGGCGCGCCACCCCAATAGTCGGCATTCTTCGTGAACGACAGACTGACCTTGGGCTTGTATTCGGCGAACTTGAACGGGCCGGTGCCCACCGGGTTGGCACCGAAGTAGGCGCTGCCTTTCTCCGTGATGTATTTGGGCGGCACGATCATCGCGCCGTAGCCGGCCAGCTTCGTCAGCAGCACCGGGTCGGGGCTTTTCATGACGAAGTCCACGGTGGTCGGGTTCACCACCACGACCTTTTCGATCGCGTTGTAGTTCGACTGCTGCGGGCCCTTCTTGCCTTCCTCGCCGAGCAGTCGGTCGAAAGTGAACTTCACGGCCTCGGCGTCGAAGGGCTCGCCGTTGTGGAACTTCACGCCGGTGCGCAGGGTGAAGCGCAGCTTCGTGTTCTTGTCCAGGAACTCCCACTTGGTGGCCAAGCCCGGCACGAGTTTCATGTCGGGCGTGCGCATGATCAGGCCATCGAAGACCTGGCTGCCCACCGCACCCCACGAGACCAGGAAGGTAGCGATCGGGTCCCAGTTGCCCGGGTCCTGGTGAATCGCCACGTTGAGCGTGCCGGCGGCTTGGGCACTGGGCGTCAACAGGGTCGCAAGCGCCAGGCTGCTGGCGGCGATCAGGGTCTTAAGTTGGAAAGGCTTCATGTTTCTTTCTCTGTGGTGCCGGTGGGAATCAGAGGACCGCTTCGGCCACGCGGTGGCTCGGCGAGACCGTGGTGAATTTCAGGATGGCGGGCTCGTGGCCGACCTTGCGCACCGGGCTCGGGATTTCGCCCTGGATCAGCCGCGCGTCGATCAGCCGGCCCGGCTCGGCCACCGGCACGGCGGCCAGCAGTCTGCGGGTGTAGGCGTGTTGCGGGTTCTCGAAGATGTCCTGCCGGCGGCCGATCTCCACGATCTGGCCGAGGTACATCACGGCCACGCGGTGGCTGATCTTTTCGACCACGGCCATGTCGTGCGTGATGAACAGGTAGGACAGCTTGCGCCGGGCCTGCAACGCCATGAGCAGGTCGATGATCTGCGCCTGGATCGACACATCGAGCGCCGAGACCGATTCGTCGGCAATGATCAGCCGCGGGTTGCTGGCCAGGGCCCGCGCGATGCACACGCGCTGGCGCTGCCCGCCCGAGAGTTCGTGCGGATAACGCTGCTGGTGCTCGGGCCGCAGGCCCACGTCTTCGAGCAGCTCGGCGATGCGCGCCTGGATCGCCGCGGCGCCATCGATGAGGCGGTGCGTGTGGATCGGCTCGGCGATGCTGAAGCCGACCGTCTTGCGTGGATCGAGCGAGGCGAACGGGTCCTGGAAGATGTACTGGATGTCGCGCCGCAGCCGCTGCCGGCCCGCGGCGTCCAGGCTCCCGATGTCCTGCCCCGCGAAGCGGATGCGGCCGCCGGTGGCGGGCACGAGCTGCTGCAGCGTCTTGCCGATGGTGGATTTGCCGCTGCCCGATTCGCCCACCAGGGCCAGCGTTTCGCCGGGGTAGATGTCGAAGCTCACTTCTTCCACCGCATGCACGCGGTGCGTCACGCGGCCGAGCAGGGTGTGGGCGACGTCGAAACGCGTCGTGAGCCTGTCGACCACCAGCAGCGGCGCCGAAGCGTCCACCGTGTCCTGCACCTGCTCGGTGCCGACCTCGCGGGGTTTGGCGTCGGCGCCCTGGCCATCGAGCACGATCAGCGGCGTGCGTTTCGGGAACGGCTGGCCCGTGAGGCTGCCCAGGCGCGGCACGGCCGACAGCAGGGCACGCGTATAGGGATGTTGCGGCGCGTTGAAGATGCGCTCGACCGGCCCTTTTTCGACCGCGCGGCCGCGCCACATCACCACCACCTCGTCGGCCATCTGCGCCACCACGCCCATGTCGTGGGTGATGAACATGACGGCGGTGTTCAGGTCGCGCTGCAGTTCACGCACGATGTTGAGAATCTGCGCCTGGATGGTCACGTCGAGCGCGGTCGTGGGTTCGTCGGCGATCAACAGCGCGGGCTGGCACGACAGCGCCATGGCGATCATCACGCGCTGGCGCATGCCACCCGAGAGCGCATGCGGGTAGGTGTCAAGCAGGCGTTCGGCATCGGGCAGGCGCACTTTTTCGAGCAGGGCGCGGGCCTGGGTGCGCGCCTGGGGCGGGGTCATGGCCTGGTGCAGGATCAGCGCCTCGGCGATCTGGTTGCCGATCGTGAACACCGGGTTCAGCGAGGTCATCGGCTCCTGGAAGATCATCGCGATCTCGTTGCCGCGGATGCTGCGCAGCGTGTCGTCGTCCGCCTTCGCCATGTCGAGCGGCCCGTTCGCCGGCGACTGGAAGCGCACTTCGCCGCCGACGATGCGGCCGCCCGAATAATCGGTGAGCCGCATGATGGCCTGCGAGGTGACGGATTTGCCGGAGCCCGATTCCCCCACGATGGCCAGCGTGCGGCCGGCCTGCACGTCGAAGCTCAGGTCATCGACGGCGCGGAAGCGGCCGGCCGGTGTGTCGAACTCGACCGACAGCGACCGCACGGCCAGCAGCGGCGGCGGAAAAGGCGCAACTGAAAGGGGTGGCGCGGACATTGCTGCGGTAACTCCGGTTTCAGCGAGGACAGCTTTGGCCGCCCCATGCAAGGAAAGAATACGCACATGACGTGCAGGTATAAAGATTGTGCCGCGCATTTTGTCGCAACGTCACAAAATTGTCGATAAATTGTTGGCTAACTCTCTACAATTTCAGGAATCGAGCGTCCCACCACCCGAACCGGAGGCAATTTGATGGCCCCTAGATCCACCGCGCAACCCGCCGCGCCCAGGGCTGCGGGCAAGCCGCCCATCGTTTCGTCCGCGCACCTGGTGTCGCCGCGCAGCGCCGAGATGAGTGAGTTCGAATTCGGCCTGATCGTGGCCAACAATGCCTTCAACCGCTGGATCGTGCATTGCATGAGCGCCGCCGGCCTGAAGGACCTGACGCCGCTGGACGTGCTCGTGCTGCACCACGTGACGCACCGCGCGCGCGACAAGCGGCTGGCCGACATCTGCTTCATCATGAATGTGGAAGACACCCATCTCATCAACTACGCGCTGAAGAAGCTGCAGGGCCTGGGCGTGGTGGCATCGAGCAAGAACGGCAAGGAAGTGACCTATGCCTCCACCGAGCAGGGCAATGCCTATGTGCAGCGCTACCGCGAGATCCGCGAGTCCTGCCTGATGGATGCAATGAATCTGGACGACGGCCTGAACCGCGACGTGGGCGAACTGGCGCGGCTGCTGCGCATTCTGTCCGGTGCCTACGACCAGGCGGCCCGCTCGGCCGCGTCGCTGTAGGAGGCGAATGGCGCTGCAAACCCCCATGGAAACCGTGGAAGCCGCCGCACTCGGCGTGATCATGCTCGACACGCGCTTCCCGCGCCCGCCGGGCGACATCGGCAACCCGGCGAGTTTTGCCGTGCCGGTGCGCCAGCGGGTGGTGTCGGGCGCCTGGCCGGCCGCCGTGGTGCAGACGGCCGAGGCCCAGCAGGCCAATGGCATGCAGCCCGCTTTCGTGGCCGCTGCGCGGGCGCTGCAGGCCGACGGGGTGCGCGCGATCACCACCAGCTGCGGTTTCCTGGTGCTGATGCAGCAGGTGCTTCAGGCCGCGGTGAAGGTGCCGGTCGTCACCTCCAGCCTGCTTGCGCTGCCTGGCTGCCTCGCGCGTGAGGGCCAGGTCGGCGTCCTGACCATCAGCGCCGACAAGCTCGGCCCGGCGCACCTGCGGGTGGCTGGCGTGCCCGAGGAGCGGCTCGGCGATGTGCTGGTCCAGGGCATGGATCCGGAAGGCGCCTTCGCCGGCCCGATCCTGCGCAACCAGCCCGGGCTGGATGTGGCCGCGGCCGAGGCCGACGTTGTGCGCGCCGCGCTGGTGCTGCAGGCGCATGCCCCCCACCTGCGTACCTTGGTGCTGGAGTGCACCAACATGCCGCCCTATGCCGCGGCGATCGAGCGGCGGACCGGCTGGCGTACCCTTTCCCTGCTGCAGTCCGCCACGCTGCTGCACGTTTTTTCACGAACCTCTTCCCTGGCCCGGAGCCCTTGACCATGCAAATGCAACCCACCCCTTCCCGCTGGCAGTTCTGGATCGACCGCGGCGGCACTTTCACCGACGTCGTCGGCAAGCGGCCCGACGGCAGTCTCGTCACGCACAAGCTGCTGAGCGAGAACCCCGAGCAATACGCCGACGCGGCCGTGGCGGGCATCCGCCATCTGCTGGGTCTGAAGCCGGGCGAGCCGATCACGCCCGAGCAGGTGGACTGCGTGAAGATGGGCACCACGGTCGCCACCAACGCGCTGCTCGAACGCAAGGGCGAGCCGACGCTGCTGGTCACGACGCGCGGCTTCCGCGATGGCCTGCGCATCGCCTACCAGAACCGGCCGCGTCTGTTCGACCGGCGCATCCTGTTGCCCGAGCTGCTGTACACGCGCGTCATCGAGGCGCAGGAGCGCATCGGCGCCCAGGGCGAGGTGGTCGAGCCGCTGGACGAAGCCAGCCTGCGTGAACACCTGTGGGCCGCCTTCGACGCCGGCCTGCGCAGCGTGGCCGTCGTCTTCATGCACGGCTACCGCTACACCGACCACGAGAAGGCCGCGGCGCGCATCGCGGCCGAGGTGGGCTTCACCCAAGTCAGCACCTCGCACGGCACCAGCCCGATGATGAAGTTCGTGAGCCGCGGCGACACCACGGTGGTGGACGCCTATCTCTCGCCGATCCTGCGCCGTTACGTGGAGCAGGTGGCCGGCCAGATGCCGGGTGTGAAGCTGTTCTTCATGCAGAGCAGTGGCGGCCTGACCGACGCGCATGTGTTCCAGGGCAAGGACGCGATCCTCTCCGGCCCGGCCGGCGGCATTGTCGGCATGGCGCGCACGGCGGGCCTGGCCGGGCATGACGACGTGATCGGCTTCGACATGGGCGGCACCTCCACCGACGTGAGCCATTTCCGCGGTGGTCTCAACGGTGAATTCGAACGCGAGTTCGAAACCCAGGTGGCCGGCGTGCGCATGCGTGCGCCGATGATGAGCATCCACACCGTGGCCGCCGGCGGCGGCTCGATCCTGGCCTTCGACGGTGCGCGGTTCCGCGTCGGCCCGCAGAGCGCCGGCGCGAATCCCGGCCCAGCAAGTTACCGCCGCGGCGGCCCGCTCGCCGTGACCGATGCCAACGTGATGGTCGGCAAGGTGCAGCCGCGTTATTTCCCCAAGGTGTTCGGCCCGCAGGCCAACGAGGCGCTCGACGACGAAGTGGTGCGCGGCAAGTTCAAGGAACTGGCTGAGCGGTCCGGGCGCAAGGCCGAGGAAGTCGCCGAAGGTTTCATCCACATCGCCGTGCAGCAGATGGCCAACGCCATCAAGAAGATCTCGGTGGCGCGCGGCTACGACGTCACGCGCTACACGCTGCAGTGCTTCGGCGGCGCGGGCGGGCAGCACGCCTGCCTGGTGGCCGATGCGCTCGGCATGACCAAGGTGTTCGTGCACCCGCTGGCCGGCGTGCTCAGCGCCTACGGCATGGGCCTGGCGGACCAGAACGTGATCCGCGAGCAGGCGGTCGAACTCAAGCTCGCCGCCGACGCGCTGCCGCTGATCGCCGAGCGGCTTGACGCGCTGGCCGCCGCCGCGCAGGGTGAACTCACGCGCCAGGAGGTCAGCACCGGCAGCATCACCACGCACCGGCGTGTGCATGTGCGCTACGAGGGCAGCGACTCGGCACTCATCGTGCCTTTCGTGCCGGACATCGCCGCGCTCACGGCCGCGTTCGAGGCCGCCTACAAGCAACGCTTCGCCTTCCTCATGCACGGCAAGGGCCTGGTCGTGGAGGCCGTGTCGGTCGAGGCGGTGGTCGCGGGCGACGCGCCGGCCGAGCCGCATTACCCCACCCATCCGGTGCGCGAAGTGCCGCGCCGGGAAACCGTGAAGATGTATTCCGGCGGCGCCTGGCACGACGCCGCGCTCGTGGTGCGCGAAGACCTGCGCCCCGGCGATCTGATCCCGGGCCCGGCCATCATCGCCGAGCAGAACGCCACCACCATCGTCGAGCCCGGCTGGGAGGCCGCGCTCACCGCCATGGACCACCTGGTGCTGGAGCGGCGCATCGCGCGCACGGTCACCTACGCGGCCGGCACCACGGCCGACCCGGTGCTGCTCGAGGTGTTCAACAACCTGTTCATGAACATCGCCGAGCAGATGGGCCTGCAACTGCAGAACACGGCCTACTCGGTCAACATCAAGGAGCGGCTCGACTTCAGCTGCGCGCTGTTCGATGCCGAAGGCAACCTCATCGCCAACGCGCCGCACATGCCGGTGCACCTGGGCTCGATGGGCGAAAGCATCAAGACCGTGATCCGCGAGAACGCGGGCCAGATGAAACCGGGCGACGTGTTCGCGCTGAACGACCCGTACCACGGCGGCACGCATCTGCCCGACGTGACGGTGATCACACCGGTGTACCTGAATGCTTCGACGGATGCAGCGCCGATGTTCTACGTCGGCGCGCGCGGCCACCAGGCCGACATCGGCGGTATCACGCCGGGCTCGATGCCGCCGTTCTCCACGCGCATCGAGGAAGAGGGCGTGCAGATCGACAACTTCAAGCTCGTCGACCAGGGTGTGCTGCGCGAGGCCGAGATCATCGCGCTGCTGGAAAGCGGCGAATACCCGAGCCGCAATCCGCAGCAGAACCTGGCCGACCTGAAGGCGCAGATCGCCGCGAACGAGAAAGGCGTGCAGGAACTGCGCAAGATGGTCGAGCAGTTCGGCCTGGACGTGGTGCGCGCCTACATGGGCCATGTGCAGGACAACGCCGAGGAATCGGTGCGCCGCGCCATCACGTTGCTCAAGGACGGCCAGTTCACGCTGCCGCTGGACAACGGTGCGCAGATCCAGGTCGCGATCCGCGTGGACGCGAAGAACCGCCGCGCCGAGATCGACTTCACCGGCACCAGTCCGCAGCAGATCAACAACTTCAACGCACCGACCGCGGTGTGCATGGCCGCCGTGCTCTACGTGTTCCGCACGCTGGTGGACGACGACATTCCGCTCAACGCCGGCTGCCTCAAGCCCTTGAAGGTGATCATCCCCGAAGGGTCGATGCTCAACCCGCGGCCGCCGGCCTCGGTGGTGGCGGGCAACGTGGAGACCTCGACCTGCATCACCAACGCGCTGCTCGGTGCGCTGGGCGTGATGGCCGCGAGCCAGTGCACGGTGAACAACTTCACCTTCGGCAATGCGCGCTACCAGTACTACGAGACCATCTCCGGCGGCAGCGGCGCGGGCCCGATCACCGATGCCGAGGGCAAAGTCATCGGCGGCTTCAACGGGACCAGCGTGGTGCAGACCCACATGACGAACTCACGCATGACCGACCCCGAAGTGCTGGAGTTCCGTTACCCGGTGCGGCTCGAGAGTTACGCGATCCGCCAGGGTTCGGGCGGCGTGGGCGAATGGACGGGCGGCAACGGCGGCGTGCGGCGCCTGCGCTTCCTCGAGCCGATGACCGCCAGCATCCTGTCCAACGGCCGGCTGCGCGGCGCGTTCGGCCTGGCCGGCGGCGGCGCGGGCGCGGTGGGCATCAACCGCGTGGTGCGGGCCGATGGGCGCGTGGAGGAACTGGCGCACATCGGGCAGGCGGAGATGGCGGCAGGGGACATCTTCGAGATCCACACGCCGGGTGGCGGCGGCTACGGCGAGCCCACGGCCAAAAAGGCTGACTGAAACCCGGTTTTCAAGAGGCAGCGGGCTGAGGGCGCCGCTGCCCGTGGCCAGTGGCGTAGCGGCTCAGCGCCAGCCGTGCCGGTAGCCCCCGCCGCCCCAGACATAACCCAGGTTCAGGTCGACCGAGACGGGCGCCACATAGGGCCGCACGTAGGGCGTCGCCTGGTACCAGGTGGGCTGCTGCACGTAGACCGGCTGCGGCGCATAGGGCTGGCTCGAAATCGTCTGCACGGGCGCCTGCACCGGTGGCGGTGCGCTGTTGGCGGCGGGCGTTACCTGCAGCGGAATCGTCGGGCCGGGATCCTGCGCGAGCTGCACGTTGTACTGCCGGCCGTTGTATTCGTAGACCACGTTGTAGCCCACGGTGCGGTTCTCGTAGAAATTCTGCGTGCCGCAGTTCTGCACGTTCTGGTAGTAGGGTGCGCCGCTGCCTTCGACCCGGTCGCCGACCATGGCACCGCCCACCACGCCCAGGGCCGTCGCCGCCGCGCGGCCGCCGCCGTGGCCGATGGTGTTGCCCAGCACCCCGCCGGCGATCATGCCCAGCAGTGCACCCGCGCCCGACTTCTGCGGCTCGACCGCGACCTGCTGGGTGCTGCACACCTGTCGCGGCACGCTGACCTGCTGCACCACGGGGGTGGAAGACAAGACCCGCCCAACTTCCTGGGCGAAAGTGAGCCCTGTGCTCAGTGTCAGGGCGGAGAGCAAGATGATCTTTTTCATGGTGCAGATTAGAAACCCGATGGCCCTGAAAAGTTTAGACCTTTACCCGCCGTTTTCAAATGCAAACGGCCAAGCCCCTGCCTGTGACGACTGTTTCACCTGCAAATCATGCGCTGACGCAGATGCCATCTGCGCAGTCAGCTATGCTTTTGGTAGTGTTTCAAAAACCTCGCGCGCGGCCGCCACCGTGGCCGCGATGTCGGCCTCGGTGTGGGCCGCGCTCACGAAGCCGGCCTCGTACAGCGCCGGCGCGATGTAAACGCCACGGTCGAGCAGGCCGTGGAACAGGTGGTTGAAACGCGGGTTGCTGGTCTTCATGACCTGACCGTAGTTGGCAGGCAGGGCGTCGAGCAGGAAGAAGCCGAACATGCCGCCTTCGCTGTCGCCGCAGAAGGGCACCTCGGCGCCCAGCGCGGCCTGGGTGAGCCCGTTGACGAGCAGGCGGGTGGTGCGCGACAGGTCTTCGTAGAAGCCCGGCTTCTGCACCTCTCGCAGGGTGGCCAGGCCGCAGGCGGTGGCCACCGGGTTGCCCGAAAGCGTGCCGGCCTGGTAGACCGGGCCGAGCGGCGCGAGTTGCTCCATCACCGCGCGCGAGCCACCGAAGGCCGCCAGCGGCATGCCGCCGCCGATCACCTTGCCCAGCACCGTCATGTCGGGTTTGAAGCCGGGAATGGACTCTGCGTACACGCCCTGGGCACTCTGCAGCCCCACGCGGAAACCGGTCATCACCTCGTCGAACACCAGCAGCGCGCCGTGCTGGCTGCAGAGTTCGCGGCAGCGCTGCATGAAGGGCACGCTGGCGCGCACGAAGTTCATGTTGCCGGCGATCGGCTCGATGATCAGGCAGGCCACGTCCGGGCCGTGCAGCGAGAAGGCTTCCTCGAGCTGCGCCACGTTGTTGTATTCGAGCACCAGGGTGTGCTGCACCACCTCGGGCGGCACACCGGCGCTGGTGGGATTGCCGAAGGTTGCCAGGCCCGAGCCGGCCTTGACCAGCAGCGCGTCGGCATGGCCGTGGTAGCAGCCTTCGAACTTGATGAGGGTCTTGCGGCCCGTGGCGCCGCGCGCCAGGCGGATGGCGCTCATGCCGGCTTCGGTACCCGAGCTGACCAAGCGCACCATGTCCATCGAGGGCACGAGCTTGAGGATCTCTTCGGCCAGCTCGACCTCGCGCTCGGTCGGCGCGCCGTACGAGAAGCCTTCGAGCACGGCCCGCTGCACGGCCTCCACCACCGCCGGATGGCCATGGCCCAGGATCATCGGGCCCCAGGAGCCGATGTAGTCGGTGTAGCGCCGGCCGTTCGCGTCCCAGAAGTAAGCGCCCTGGGCCTTGCTCACGAAGCGCGGCGTACCGCCCACCGCCTTGAAGGCGCGCACGGGAGAGTTCACGCCGCCGGGGATGACCTTCTGGGCGCGGGCGAACAGTTGCTGGTTCAGATCAATGTCTTGTGTCATGGGGTGGGGCTTCCAGGGCGGCAATGGCTTTGAGGGTTTCTTCGTCGACTTCCTCGCCCGTGCCGTCGCCGTCCTCTTCGTCGGGCTGGGCCCAGAACATGCGGTCGGGCACGACGTGGCCCATGCCGGGGCGGAAGCCGCCATCGAGGCAGCGGTCGAGGTAGCTCAGCGCCTCGGTCGCGGCTTCGCCGAGTTCGGTGCCGCTGGCCAGCAGCGCGGCGAGGGCGGCCGACAGGGTGTCGCCGGCGCCGGTGAACACGGCTTCGAAGAGTTCGAATTTCTCGCTGACCAGCACGGCCTGCGGGCTGGTCAGCACGTTGTCCACATGCTGGTCGGGCAAGGGGATGCCGGTGACCAGGGTGTAGGCCACGCCCATTTCGCCGGCCGCCTTGGCGATGTCGCGCGGGGTGGGGTTGCGGTCGTTGTTCCAGTCGGGCAGCAGCCAGCGGCGCAGGGTGCTGTGGTGTCCAACCAACACCGTGGTCTGCGGCAGCATGAGTTCGCGGAACGCGTCCAGGTACTCGTCGATCTTGTCCTCGTCCCACCACGAGAGGTTGGGCATGTATGCCACGAGCGGCACGTCGGCATAGTCGGCGGCGATCTCGGCGATGGCGCTGATGTTCTCCGGGCTGCCGACGAATCCGACCTTGATGACTTGCACCGCCACGTCTTCCAGCACGGCGCGCGCCTGCTCGGCCACGGCCTCCTCGTCGAAGGGAAAGTGCTCGAAGATCTCACCCGTATCGCGTGCGTAGGCGCCGGTCACCACCGGCAAGGCGTGCGCACCGACCGAGGCCATGGCCGCCACGTCGGCGGACAGCCCGCCGGCGCCGCTGGGGTCGCTGGCGTTGAAGACCATCACGCAGGCCGGGCCGGCCAGATCGTCGTCGTCTTCTCCGGGCGCGGGATCGTCCGCGGTGGTGATGGGCAGGTCGGTGGGGGGTGTGGTCATGGGCGTGTTGCCGGCCGGTGGGAGGCCAGTGGAGGCAAGAGGACGGGCCGGGCTTTGGAGGGGCCGGTTGCCTATATATACAATCGTTGCATTCTATTCGAAGGCCCCTTAAGCTGTGACTGATACCAAAACCTGGATGTGTTTGATTTGCGGCTGGATTTACGACGAAGCCACGGGCGCGCCGGAGCACGGCATCGCCGCCGGAACGCCCTGGTCCGCCGTGCCCATGAACTGGACTTGCCCGGAATGCGGAGCACGCAAGGAAGATTTCGAGATGGTCCAGCTCTGAGGGCCTTGGCCTCCTTGTTCAAGGCTTCAGACGGCTTGGTTTCCGCCTGCATCCGCGGCGCCGCCGGCCCGCACCATTCATGGTCATTCAGGAGCCGCATCACGTGACGACATCCCTTTCGACCTACAGGGTGCTGGTGGTGGACGACAGCAACACCATCCGCCGCAGCGCCGAGATTTTCCTGAAGCAGGGCGGCCACGAGGTGCTGCTGGCCGAAGACGGCTTCGATGCGCTGTCCAAGATCAACGACCATGCGCCGCAGCTGATCTTCTGCGACATCCTGATGCCCAAGCTCGACGGCTACCAGACCTGCGCCATCATCAAGCGCAATCCGCGGTTTTCCGCGATCCCGGTGGTCATGCTGTCGTCCAAGGACGGCGTGTTCGACAAGGCGCGCGGGCGCATGGTCGGCTCGCAGGACTACCTCACCAAACCATTCACCAAAGACCAGTTGCTGCAGGCTGTGCAGCAGTTCGGCGCGACTGCCCCGCAGGCGCTGCAAGGAGTTGCCTGATGCCCATCCACAACGTGCTCATCGTCGACGATTCCAAGACCGAGCTGATGTACCTCACCGGCCTGCTGCAGAAGAGTGGCATGAGCGTGCGCACCGCCGAGAATGCCGAGGACGCGTTCAAGCGGCTCGAGGAACAGAAGCCCGACCTGATCCTGATGGACGTGGTCATGCCGGGGCAGAACGGCTTCCAGCTCACGCGTTCGATCAGCCGCAATCCCGCCTATGCCGACGTGCCGATCATCATGTGCACCAGCAAGAATCAGGAGACCGACCGGGTGTGGGGCTTGCGCCAGGGCGCACGCGACTACATCACCAAACCCGTCGATGCCGCCGAACTGAAGGCCAAGATCAACGCCTTGAACGCACCCTGATCACCGATGGCCAACCGCGAAGCCATCCGAGAACTCCAAGCCCGCCTTGCCCAACGCCTGCAGGCGGCCCGAACCGAGGGTCGTTCCGTGCAGTGGCTCGCCGTGGAGGCGCGCGGTGAACGTTATCTGTTCCCGCTGGCCCAGGCCGGCGAGATCTTCGGCTGGCCGGCGTTGCAGCCAACCCCCTATACACACACATGGTTCCTCGGCGTGGCCAATCTGCGCGGCGGGCTTTGCGGCGTGGTCGACCTGGCGGCCTTCCTCAGCGGCGTGCCGACCCCGGCCGATGCCGACCGCGCCGATAGCAGCCTGCTGACCTTCAACCACACGCTCGAGATCAATTGCGCGCTGGTGATCGACCGCCTGGCCGGCCTGCGCGGCCCCGAGGCTTTCAGCGCCGCCATGCCGCCCGCGCCCGAGGCGCCCGCGTATTTCGGCCCCTCCCGTACCGATGCGGACGGCCTTGCCTGGCGCGAGATCGATCTGCTCGCCTTGTCCCAATCCCCTGTTTTTCTGAGCATCAATGCTTAGGGCCAAGGGCCTGTTCACCTCGTTAGAAAGCTGCACCATGTCCGTTGTTGTCAAGCTGACACAGCTGTTCGAAAAAAAGCCGCAGCCGCAGCCCGACTTCGCGGGCAGCCTCGGCATGTCCGAGTCCGGGCCGGAGTCGCAGTTCGGCGGCGGCATGTATGCGCCGTCATCGGGGCCGGCGGCGTCATCGGGTGCTGACGGCGGCTTCGCCGAAAGCCGTTTTGTCGGCGGCATCTCGCCGCAGCCGGTCGAGGAGCGCGTGGCCTTGCCTTTGCTGGGCCTGCGCCTGCCCGGGCAGCACCAGCGCGTTCTCGTGACGACGCTGGTGGTGTCGCTGCTGGTGCTGATCGGCCTGACCGCCTACTCGCTGCGCCAGGCCGATAAGGTGGCGCAGCAGCTCGCGGCCACCGGCCAGGCGCTGATGCAGTCGCAGCGGCTCGCCAAATCGGTGTCGCAGGCGCTGGTCGGCAGCGCCGCGGCCTTTCCCGACGTGGCCGACAGCGCGGGTGTGCTGGCGCGCACGGTGCGCGGCCTGGAGAACGGCGACGATCGCCTGTCCCCGGTCGGCGGCGACGTGCTGGCCGAGGTGCAGAAGGCCGACCCGCTCATGCAGCGGGCCGAGAAGAACGCGGCCACCGTGATGGCCCAGCAGAAGGTGTTGACCCAGGTTGGCGGTGCGCTGCGCAACGTGAACCGGCAGTCCTCCGACCTGCTCGAGGTGGCCGAGGGCATTTCGGCGCTGAAGCTGCAGCAGAACGCCGCACCGATCGAGCTCTCCGCGGCCGGCCAACTGGTGATGCTGACGCAGCGCATCGGCAAGTCGGCCAACGAATTCCAGACCATGGAAGGCGTCAGCCCGGAGGCCGTGTTCCTGCTCGGCAAGGACCTGAATTCCTTCAAGGAAATCGCCCAGGGCATGCTCGACGGCAGCAGCGAACTGCGCCTGCCCGCAGCGCGCGACGCGGCCACGCGCGAGCGGCTCACGGCGCTGCTCAAGCTCTATGACCAGACCCGTGCCGAGGCCGGCAGCATCCTCGGCAACCTGCAGGGCCTGGTGTCGGCGCGCGACGCGCAGGCTGCCATCGTGAACGACAGCGAGCCCTTGCGCCGCCAGCTCGAATCCGTGCAGGACAAACTTTCGGCGCAAACCGGCCTCGGGCCCGTCGTGCTTGGCCTGCTGGCCCTGTCCGCGCTGCTGGCGCTGGCCTGCGGTGCCGGCCTGGCCGCGGTCCAGCTGCGCGGCAGCGAGCAGCGCCAGGCGCTGGCCGAGGCGCAGCGTGTGCATGCCGAAGGCTTGCAGCAGGAAGCCAAGCGCGTGAACGACGCCAACCAGGCGGCCATTTTGCGGCTCATGAACGAACTGCAGACGGTGGCCGAGGGTGACCTCACGCAGGAGGCCACGGTCACCGAAGACATCACCGGTGCCATCGCCGATTCGGTGAACTACACCGTCGAGGAATTGCGCGTGCTGGTCGGCAGCGTGCAGAACACCGCCACGCGGGTGGCGCAGACCACGGCCCAGGTCGACAGCACCTCGACCGAACTGCTGGCTGCCTCCACCGAACAGCTGCGCGAGATCCGCGAGACCGGCCGCTCGGTCCTGGACATGGCCTCGCGCATCAACGAGGTGTCGAGCCAGGCGCAGGAATCGGCCTCGGTGGCGCGCCAGTCGCTGCAGGCGGCCGACTCCGGTCTGCAGGCGGTGCAGGACGCCATCGGCGGCATGAACGCCATCCGCGACCAGATCCAGGAAACCTCGAAGCGCATCAAGCGGCTCGGCGAGTCCTCGCAGGAGATCGGCGAAATCACCGAACTGATTTCCGACATCACCGAGCAGACCAACGTGCTCGCGCTGAACGCGGCCATCCAGGCGGCCTCGGCCGGCGAGGCCGGGCGCGGCTTCTCGGTGGTGGCCGAGGAAGTGCAGCGGCTGGCCGAACGCTCGGCCGACGCCACGCGCCAGATTGCCGCGCTGGTGAAGGCGATCCAGACCGACACGCAGGATGCCGTGGCCGCCATGGAGCGCTCCACCCAGGGCGTGGTGGCCGGGGCCCGGCTGTCCGACAGCGCGGGTACGGCGCTTTCCGAGATCGACCGTGTTTCGCGCCGACTGGCCGAACTCATCGAGCAGATCTCCAGCGCCACCTCGCGCGAGGCCGAGAAGGCCAACGTGGTGGCCGACAACATCCAGCACATCTTCGCCGTGACCGAGCAGACCGGGCAGGGCACGCGCACCACCGCGCAACAGGTGCGCGAACTCTCGCACATGGCCGAGGAGTTGCGGCAGTCGGTGGCGCGCTTCAAAATCGCCTAGCGGCTCCGGCAGCTCCCATTCACCGATCGAACGTCCAACGCATTGCCGTCCATGAACGCCTTCCTGCCAGACCCTCCGGCCACCGCCGCCGATCTGCCCGATCAGGACCTCGGGCCGCTGGCCTGGGTGCTCGACGAGTTGCGCAAGACGCTGGACGGGGCCGTCAAGGCGCTGCGCCGCTACACGCGCGAGGCCGAGTCGGCCCACGAGGCCGGTTTCGCGCCGCCCGACACCGCCCACCTGCGCATGGCGCGCCAGCAGTTGCACATGGCGCTGGGCGCGATGGAAATGGTCGGCCTGGCGCAGCCGGCGCTGGTGCTGCGCGGCATGGAACAGGCCGCGAACAGGTTCGTCGAACAACCCGAGACCTGTAGCGAGGACGCGACGGCGAAGATCGAGCGTGCGAGCTTCGCGCTGATCGACTACCTCGAAGGTGTGCTCGCCGGCAAGGCGCTGTCGCCGGTCGGCCTGTTCCCGCAGTACCGCGACGTGCAGGGGCTGGTCGGCGGGGCGCAAGCGCATCCCGCCGACCTGTGGCCGATGGAGGCACCGTCCGCCGCCGTGGGCGGCCTGGTTCCGATGGCGCCGCTGGCCTATGGTCCGCCGGTGCGCACGCGACTCGACCAGGCCGTGCTGAAGACGGTGAAGACCGGGGACCCCGCCGCCGCGCAGGAGCTAGGCCTCATCAGCCTTGGCCTGGCCGCGGCGCAGACCGCGCCGCCCGCGCGCGCGTTCTGGACCTTGTCCGCGGCGTATTTCGAAGGCCTGGGCCAGGGCCTGTTTCCGGCCGATCTTTATGCCAAACGCATCGCCTCGCGCGTGCTCACGCAATACGCGGCGCTCGCCAAGGGCGAAACGGCGATCACGCGGCGCCTGGTGCAGGACATGTTGTTCTTCTGCGCGCAGGCCGTGCCCGCGCAGGATGCGGAAGTGCCCACACTGGCGGCCGTGCGCAAGGCCTACAACCTGCAGCGACACACGCCGGTGGACTACGAGACGCGGCGCTTCGGCCGTTTCGATCCGGCGCTGCTGGCCCAGGCACGCAAACGCCTGGCGGCTGCCACCGAAACCTGGTCGGCGCTGGCCGGTGGCGACACCCATCGCTTCAAGACGGCGCACGACCAGTTCGCCCTGGTGGGCGAATCGCTGACCAGGCTGCATCCGGAGAGCGCGGTGCTGGCACAGGCGCTGACGCAGGCCGTCGAGGTAACGGTGCGCTCCAACGCCGCGCCGCCGGCCGCGCTCGGCATGGAAGTCGCCACGTCGGTGCTCTACCTCGAAGCCGCCTACGAAGAGCTCGACCAGGCCAACGTGCACATGGCCGAACGCGCCCAACTGCTCGCCGGCCGGCTGCAGCGCGTGATGCGCGGCGGCCAGCCCGAACCGCTCGATCCGTGGATGGAAGAGCTCTACCACCGCGTGAGCGACCGCCAGACCATGGGCAGTGTGGTCGACGAACTGCGCAGTTCGCTCGGCGACGTCGAGCAGACCCTCGACCAGTTCTTCCGCACCCCGCGCGAGAAGGTGCCGCTGGCCAAGGTGGCCAACCAGCTTTCGCAGATGCGCGGCGTGTTGTCGGTGCTCGGGCTGGAGCAGGCCTCTCACGCCGTGATGCGCATGCGTGAATCGGTGGATCGTTTCATCACCGACGACCTGAGCGACGCGGCCGAACGCGGCCAGCGCTTCGACCGGCTCGGCAACAGCCTGGGCGCACTGGGTTTTCTGATCGACATGCTGGCCTACCAGCCGACGCTGGCCAAGAAGCTTTTCGTCTACGACGAGGACGCCGGCGAATTCCGGCTCGTGATGGGGCGCACGGCCTCGCACCATGTCGAGGAAGAAGCCGAACCGGCGTCCCATCTGGCGGCCGCCGTGCCCGAGCCTACCGAGCCGCTCGGCGCCCACGGCCCCGAAAACGCCGAAAGCCCCGAAGGTCATTTCCCGGCGCTCGACGGTGTGGCCGCTGCCGATGCGCCCGAACCCGTGGCCTCGCCGGCCGTATGGCAGCCGGAACTGGTTTCCGAACCGCTGCCGCTCCTGGCCGAAGCCGCCTCGGCGGCCGAGTCCCTGGCGGCGCCGATCGAGCCACCGCTGCCCGACATCGCGCCGACCACCGAAGACGCCGTGCTCGGCCACGCCGACCCGACCGTCGGCGCCACCGCGCTGGACGCCCCGGTCGAAGATGGCAACGAAGACGACGACGAGCTGCGCGACATCTTCCTCGACGAGGCCCGTGAGGTGGTGCAGACCGGACTGGCCGCCGTGCAGGAACTGCACGGCGAGGCGACGGCCGCCAGCGCGCAGACCAGCCTGCGGCGTGCCTTCCACACGCTCAAAGGCAGCGCCCGCATGGTCGGGCTGAACGAGTTCGGCGAGGCCGGCTGGGCCATGGAGCAGTTGCTCAACAGCTGGCTGGCCGAGCAGGCGCCGGCCACGCCGGCCCTGCTGACACTCGCCGAAGACGCCCTGCGCGGCCTGAGCCTGTGGGTCGAGGACATTGCCGTCGATGCCGCCCAAGGCTGGCGTGCCGAACCTTTCCGCACCGCAGCCGACGCCTTGCGGCTCGAGCGCCGCAGCGTGCCGCTGGCCCTGCCGATGGGGTTGGCGGGTGGGGCGGAAGTCGCTGCGCTGGAGCAACCCGCAGCGGCGCCCCAGGAAACGCCGGTCGAGGCCATGCACGTGCAGGCGGATGCCGAAGAAGTCGAGGCGCCGCCGATCGTCGAGCCCGTATTGGAGCCTGCGCCGGAACCCGAGCCCGAAGCCCATCCCGAAGCCCACGCCGAAGAGGCCGTCGCCCCCGAAGCCGAACTCACCGCCGAGCCCGACTTCGAGGAAACCGTGCAGGAGATCCCGCAGACGGTCGAAGAAGCCGCACCAGCCGCTGCCGAGCCCGGCTTCGAACATCTCGATTTCGACATCGATTTCGGCGATCTCGCCGGCGTGGCGGATGCAAATGCCGAAGCGGTGGTTGATGTGGAAGTGGAGGCGGAGGCCGACGCCGCCCCGGCGCTGCCGCCGGATGATCTGATGGAGCCGCCACCGGTCGAATTCGCCGACCAGGCGCGTTTCGATGCCGCCGATGAACTGGAGATCGCCGACGAACTCGCCGCGTTCGAGTCGTCCGAAGAACCCGACGAAGTGCACCTCGTGGCCGGGCTCGATGCGCTGCAGCCCGAGCCTGCCGAAGTCCCCCCACTTGCCGAACCTGCCGAACCCGGCGAAGCCGTGCCGCTGGCGATCGAGCCGGCGCCCCTGGATTTTGCGGAGCAGCTGGCGTTCGACGAGGCGCAGGCGTCTGGCGGACCCGGCGAGGTGCCGACGCCGCAGCCCGCGCCGGAGCCGGGCCCTGAGCCGGAACCCGTGCCCGAACCCACGCCCGAGCCCCCCGCGCCGCCGATCGAGGAGCCTACGCCCGTGCCGGTGCCGATCGGCGAACCCGAGCCGGAGAGCGATGCGGTCAAGGTCATCGGCACGCTGCGCATCGGCATCCCGCTGTACAACGTCTACCTGAACGAAGCCGACGAGTGGTCGCGCCGCCTGCTGACCGAACTCAACGAATGGTCGCTCGAGCTGCACCAGCCGCTGCCGGATTCGACCGTGGCGCTGGCGCATTCGCTGGCCGGCAGCTCGGCCACGGTCGGCTTCCATGCCCTGTCGCAGATGGCGCGCGCGCTCGAAGACGGCCTGTCGCATGTGCAGATGGAGGCCGCCGGCACCGCCGAACATGCACGCGTGTTCACCGATGCGGCCGAGGACATCCGTCGCCTGCTGCACCAGTTCGCCGCCGGCTTCCTCAAGGAGCCCAACCCGGCCGTGCTGCAGGCGCTGCGCGACGTGCTCGAAGCCGCGCAGGCCGTACCGGCGCCGGAGCAGGCGGAGGCAGACGTCGAAGCCCACGCGCCCCCAGCGCCCGTCTTCGATGGCGAGGGTCCGTCCCCGGCGCCGTTGCCCGAAGCCGCGGTCGAAATGTCCGGTGCCGGCGCGCAGCGCGTCGACGCCCCGCCCGTGGCGCGCGCCGCAGCCTATGCCGATCGGTTCGACGACTTCGACGATGAGCTCGACGTGGTCGACGCCATCGACGCCGACCTGTTTACGATCTTCGAGGAAGAGGCTTCCGAACTGCTGCCGCAACTCGGCGGCGCGCTGCGCCAGTGGCGGGCCCGCCCCGAGAACGCCGGCGCGCGCAACGAGGTGCTGCGCGCATTGCACACCCTCAAGGGCAGTGCGCGGTTGGCGGGCGCGCTCCGGCTGGGCGAACTCGCGCACCGGCTGGAGACCGCCATCGAACGCCTCGGCTCGGACGCGCCACAGCCCGCGCAGATCGAGCCGCTGCTGTCGCACTTCGACGTGCTGCAGGCCGAGCTCGATGCCTTGCGCGCCGTTCACCTGCCGGGGGCTTCCGGCAGTGCGGTGGTGTTGCCGCTGAACGAGGCCACCGCCGTGGAGCCCGAGCCGGTGATCCAGTTGCCAACGGCGCGTGCGCCCGTCGAGCCCGCCGCCCAGCGACCGCTTGCGCCGCCGCGCCAGATGGCCAACCAGTCGGTGCGCGTGCGCTCGCAACTGCTGGACCGGCTGGTGAACCAGGCCGGCGAAGTCATCATCACCCGGACCCGGCTCGAAGCCCGCCTCGATCAGTTGCGCGGGTCCTTGACCGACCTCACCGGCAACCTCGAGCGGCTGCGCCAGCAATTGCGAGAGATCGAATTGCAGGCCGAGTCGCAGATGCAGTCGCGCCTGGCCCTGGTGAAGGATTCGGCGCAGGGCTTCGACCCGCTGGAGTTCGACCGCTTCACGCGGGTGCAGGAACTCACGCGCATGATGGCCGAATCGGTGAACGACGTGGCCACGGTGCAGCGCAACCTGCAGCGCACGGTGGAGGGCACGGAAGATGACCTGGTGGCCCAGGCGCGCCAGGCCCGCGCGCTGCAGCGCGACCTGCTGCGCACCCGCATGGTCGAATTCGAAGGCATCGCCGAACGCCTGTACGGCGTGGTGCGCCAGGCCTCGAAGGACACGGGCAAGCAGATCAAGCTCGACATCACCGGCGGCTCGATCGAGATGGACCGCGGCGTGCTCGACCGCATGTCGCCGGCGTTCGAACATCTGCTGCGCAACGCGATCGCGCACGGCATCGAAACACCCGAAGCGCGCACGGCCGCGGGCAAGCCGGCCGCGGGCACGATCCGCATCGGCCTGCACCACGAAGGCAACGACATCTCGGTGACCTTCGGCGACGACGGCGCGGGGCTGGACCTCGATCGCATCCGCGCCAAGGCGCACGAGCAGGGCCTGCTGGCGCCTGGCCAGGAACTCGGCGCAACCGAGATCGCCGACCTGATCTTCACACCCGGCTTCTCCACCGCCGACCAGGTGACTGAGATCGCCGGCCGCGGCATCGGCATGGACGTGGTGCGCGCCGAGGTGCAGGCCCTGGGTGGCCGCATCGAAACCACGACCCAGGCCGGCCAGGGCACGCAGTTCAAGATGGTGCTGCCGCTGACCACCGCCGTGACCCAGGTGGTGATGCTGCGCACCGGGGCGCTGTCGATCGGCGTGCCGGCGAACCTGATCGAGGTCGTGCGCCGCACGCCGCAGGCCGAACTCGATGCTGCTTATCAAAGCCAGTCGGTCGATTTCGGTGGCGAAACGGTGCCGTTCTTCTGGGCCGGCGTGTTGCTGCAATCTTCTGCGCGCAGTACCGAGCCGTCCGGCAGGCACAGCCCGGTGGTGGTGTTCCGCAGCGCGGCGCAGCGGCTGGCGCTGCACGTGGACGAGGTGCTGGGCAACCAGGAGGTGGTGGTGAAGAACCTGGGGCCGCAGCTCTCGCGGCTGCCGGGCTTGTCGGGCATGTCGGTGCTGGCCTCTGGCGCCGTGGTGCTGATCTACAACCCCGTGGCGCTGGCCACGGTCTACGGCACGCAGGCCCGCGAATGGCTGGCGTCACACGATGGCGCGGCCGGCGGCGACGGTGCGGCCGCATCGGGAGCCCCGGCCGCGGTGCAGCAGGTGCCGCTGGTGCTGGTGGTGGACGACTCCATCACCGTGCGCCGCGTCACACAGCGCCTGCTCAAGCGCGAGGGCTACCGCGTGAGCCTGGCGGCCGACGGCCTGCAGGCGCTGGAGCGGCTGCGCGAGGAGCGGCCTGCGCTGGTGCTGTCCGATATCGAGATGCCGCGCATGGATGGCTTCGACCTCGCCCGCAACATCCGTGGCGACGAGGCCATGAAGGATCTGCCCATCGTGATGATCTCGTCGCGCACGGCGGAGAAACACCGCGAACACGCGAAGAGCCTGGGCGTGAACCACTACCTGGGCAAGCCGTACCCGGAAGAGGAACTGCTGAGCCTGGTGCGGCGCTATGCGGCACAGGCGGTCGAGGTCTAGTCGTCCTGGAGAGGCCGACCGGAAAGGATCGGCACCCGGTCTTGTCTGCGGTCGGTGCGCATCAGCGTCGTGCTGCCGTCATGGGCGTGCACACGTGCGCCCGGACGGTCGTTCACGATGACCTCGCCGCTGGTGGTAGCGAGCAGTTGTGCCGTCTCGCCCGGCCCGATCGCACCGGGCGTCACGGTGGCATCAGGTGGCAAATGGATGATCTGCGGCTACTGGTCGTCGCGCAGTTGTCCGTTGCGCACCATCGCGTTGATGACGCGCAGCAGAAGTATCGGCTTTCATGCGGCGTTGGCATCGGTGTCTTTTGAGGTTGGGAGCAAGTCTGCGGCTTGCAGCGGAGCGGCGACGATGCTGCGTGCCTGGGCCTGCAGCACATGGCCCTGCGGGATGTGGGCGCGGCCGGTGCGCTGCGCGCCGGGGGTGGGCTTGACGGGCGGCAGCGTGATCAAGCTCTTGGCGGCGTTGACCAGGGTTTCACGCTGGCCGTCCCACATCGGGAGTTCGGCTGGCGGCAGGGGCAGGATCTTGTCGAGGTTGGGGAAGCGCAGGTCGGGGTTGAGTTCGAGGGCGTCTCTCAGTTCGCTGTAGCGCCGTGCTCGAGTCATGTCGATGACGTTGCCTGTCATCGGTATTGTGCGACTAAAGCTGGAGAACAAAGCGTTGGCGCAATCCGCGCTGCCCAACTTCACGCCTTCATGGTAGATGTGAAGAGCACGGACATAGTGTTCGTCCACGTTTTTTAGCGTCATCGCTAGTTTGTAGGCTGCGACACCATTGCCCTGAGCAAAACTACACTCCAGCATCTTGATTGCAATATTTCGGTTACTCCAGAAGCCTTCTCCCGGACTGTCATAGGCCGCGTCCAATTTTTCGCCCAGGTAAGCCTGGGCCGCCGAGCTCCCCATGTCCGCAGCCAGCTGCCAGAACGCATAGGCGCGGCTGGTATCGCTCTTCACCCCAATGCCCCGCTGGTGGTAGGTGCCCATCTTGTCGAAGGCGGCGGGGACCCCCTGCTTCATCAGCCCTTCGAGAATCAAAACAGCCTGTTCGGTGTCTTCGGGTACACCACGACCACTCTCGTACAGACCGGCCAGGTTCATCGCCGCCTTCCAGTGGCCTTGGGCTGCGGCCTGTTTCCACAACTCAGCGGCTTTGGCGTAATCACGCTGGTCCGGCAAAAGCTCGTAGCTGGTGACGGCCATGCCGCGCTGGTACAGCCCATCCGCTTCTGGGGTGATCGGCGGGTTCACGTCGGCCTCGTGTTGGCAGGTGAAGTCCGGCCGGTGTGGGTCGAAGGCCTTGAGGCTCATGTTGCGGGGCAGGTTGCTCATGTTGCAGGCCGCGAGCACGCACAGCGCCAAGGCCGCGCTGAACACTGCGATGCAGCGTCGCATCACCGGCGCGATCCCGCATGGATCACACGCTCGGCCGGTCTGGTGCATCGTGCAAATCGGTCAATGTGATGGCCAGCAGGCCCGAATCTCCGATCTGGTTGGCGTTGTCCAGCCACAGCCAGCGCACCTCGTGTGGCGCGATCTCGGGGTGTTGATCCTGTGGGTTCGGAAAGGACTGGCCCTGCAGCACATAGGCCTGCCGGTCCCTGCGGTTGTAGCGCCGCGCCAGCGGATGGTCTTCGCGCACCTCGCCGGCCCACACGCCGGTGCGCGGGCACGGCAGCATGCCCCTGCAGTACAGCGGCGGCTCGGGCACACGGGTGGTGCGGGCGACGCCCTGGACCACGCGGGTGTACAGCGGCGGCTGCTGGGCGACGGCCTCGCCCAGGTACTGCCAGACGGTGCGCGGGGCGATGTTGGCGTAGGCGCCCATGCTGCGCCGGTCCACGGGCTCGAAGGCTTCGCCCTGGGCATAACGCTGCGGCACCTGGGCATCTTCCCAGGCCTGTTCATGGGCGCGGTAAACGTTGTAGAGCCGGGGTAGCCAATAACCGCTGTAAGGCACGACGCTGTCGACCTCGACGACGATGCTGCGCGCCTGGGCCTGCAGCACGTGGCCCTGCGGGATGTGGGCGCGGCCGGTGCGCTGCGCGCCGGGGGTGGGCTTGACGGGCGGCAGCGTGATCAAGCTCTTGGCGGCGTTGACCAGGGTTTCACGCTGGCCGTCCCACATCGGCAGCTCGGCCGGGGGCAGGGGCAGGACCTTGTCGAGGTTGGGGAAGCGCAGGTCGGGGTTGAGTTCGAGGGCGTCTCTCAGTTCGCTGTAGCGATCTGAGCGGGCCTCGTCAATCGTATTTCCCGTCAAGGGCTCGGTGAGGCCGAAGCTGACGGATAGATCGCGTGCGCAATCTTGACTGCCCATCTTCACCCCTTCGTGATAGATATGGAGTGCACGAACATAGTCTTTATCGACATTGTTTAGCGTCATCGCTAGTCGGTAGGCGGCAACGCCGTTGCTCTGTGCAACGCCGCATTCCAGCATCTTTAGCGCTACCTCGCGATTGCCCCAAAAGCCTTCCCCTGGACTGTCATAGGCTGCGTCCAATTTCTCCCCCAGATATGCCTGTGCCGCCGAACTACCCATGTCTGCCGCCAGTTGCCAGAACGCATAGGCGCGGCTGGTATCGCTCTTCACCCCAATGCCCCGCTGGTGGTAGGTGCCCATCTTGTCGAAGGCGGCGGGGACCCCCTGCTTCATCAGCCCTTCGAGAATCAAAACAGCCTGTTCGGTGTCTTCGGGTACACCACGACCACTCTCGTACAGCCCGGCCAGGTTCATCGCCGCCTTCCAGTGGCCCAGGGTTGCGGCCTGTTTCCAGAACTCGGCGGCTTTGGCGTAATCACGCTGGTCCGGCAAAAGCTCGTAGCTGGTGACGGCCATGCCGCGCTGGAACAGCGCATCCGCTTCCGCGGTGATAGGTGGGTTCACGTCGGCCTCGTGTTTGCAGGTGAAGTCCGGCCGATGCGGATCGAAGGCCTTGAGGTTCATGTTGCGGGGGAGGTTGCTCATGTTGCAGGCACTCAGGCTGAGGAGAATGAAGACAAGGCCCAGCAGCGAGGCCGGCCAGTGGGTTGATCTGGAGAGAGCGCTCATACTTATCCGAGCCTGATGACGCTGGTTCGCTCGTCGAGGAATTTGACGAGGAAGCTGGTGAGTGAAAGACCATTCCTTTTGTTAGTGAGGTTGTTGCTTGCCTCTCTTTCCCAATTGTTAAAGGTTCTTTTCATCGCCGCCTGATCCGTCGCATCCGCCCCCCCATCAAACTGCTTGTTCGTATGCTGCTTCCACACCCGCCGCCGCAAATCCTGGGCCTTGTACCGGTCGTCGCTGGCGATGTTCATCTCGCTGTCCGCGGCGAAGCTGCGCAGGTTCAGGTTGGCGCTGCCCAGGGTGAACATGCTGTCGTCGATGATCATCAGCTTGCTGTGGATGTAGATCTCGCGGTAGCGCAGCGCCTTGGCGTTCTTGAGCTGCTGGCTGCGGTCCACGGGCGGCGTCGGTGGCATGCGGGTGTCGGTGTAGACGCGCCAGCCACCGGCTTCGACGGTGCGCGCACTCGCCTGTTTTTTCGCGGCCTGGTCGTCGTCCCATTCCTTCTGCTGCCGTGCATGAAGTGGCTTCTCTTCGTCGATGCGCTTCGCGATGGGTAGCTGGTCCTCCCGCCATTCGGCGTCGTACGTCCATAGGCTGGCCACGAGCGTGCGCATGCCCAGGGTCTGGCTCAACAGGTCGCGTGTCTTCTGGCTGTCGCGCGCACCACCGGCATCGACATAGCTCTGGGCGATGTCTGACAGCGGCTGTGGAGGCGATGGTGGCGGCTCCATTGCCGCGTATGGGGTGTACAGCGCCGTGTCAGTCCCCCGCGCGTCATGCGCCGCGCGTCGCTTCTTGTACTCCGCCATATCCTTTTGGGATTGGTCCCGTCGCGCCAACGCTTTCCGGATTTCCTCGTCCTGGTTGGGCATGGAGTCGCCATGGCCGAGTTCGGCGACCGTGTCGTGGGTCCGCGGCACCATCTGGCCGCGCTCGGGCGTGGGCGTGACCACGATCACATGCAGCACGGGAATGCGCGACAGGGGAATCGGTGGTGAAGCGCTGCTGCAGCCTTGCACGAATGCCTGGCGCGCATCCTTGAGCGCACGCGCCCAGTCGGTGTTCTGGAAATACTGGTTCTCGATGTACAGGTAGTGCCGCGCGAAGCTGCTGGTCTGGTAGTACAGCCGTGCAATGGAGCGTTCGCCGCCTTCGCTGTCGGGCAGCGTGCGCAGGATCTGCGCGCCGCTGCAGCGGGACTTGAGGTTCTTAAACAGTCGCGGGGGCGGCGCCTTGAGGTCGATTTCGCCGCTGGCGGGTGCCCCGGCGCCCGGGCCCTTGGCTTCGGCCTTGTTCCAGGCTTCGACGAAGTTCCTGTACACGGCCACGATCGCATCGCCTTCGATGCGGCAGGCGTAGTCCTGGTAGGGCTTGAGCGTGGGTGCACCAGAACTGCCAGGTTCCCAGCCCATGCCCACGGAATGGTCCTTGTCGCTGCCTTCGAAATTCTCGCCGCGCAGCGGGTCGTTGTAGCGGTGAGCCTGCGTGTCCCAATAGTCGGTCACGGAGTTCAGCCCCATGACGTAGGCGCGTGGGTCCGCGCCTTCGTAGTCGATGACGATGGTCTTCTGATGATGGGTGGCCATCCACTCGAGTCCGGCGCGCTCGATGCCACCAACAGTGGCACCGCGGGTCCTTGCGATCTCGGCCTTCAGGCTGGCCAGCACATCCGCATGCACGCCACCGCGTGTGCGCAGCGACACGCCTTCCATCTTGCCGGCCACGACGTCGCGGTACCAGTGCGAGTTGAACATTTCGCGTTGGTCTTTCGGATCGGCCGGCTCGGGCAAGGGAGGCAACTTGCCATATGGCACCAGGGCAGCGGCCATTCCTCGTCCGGGTGCTGCCTTGAGTTCGTAGCTGGCGTCGGTCCTGTAACCCGGCATGTTGCTGCCGCCGAGTGCGGCGCCCAGACTGTCGTACCAGCACAGTACCCGCACGCGAACCTTCTGTTTGCGCGCGAGTTCACCTCGCGCGGCACTGCGCAGCAGGTCGCCCCAGGTGTCGCCGCGCTTCCAGCGCCCGGCCGTACGCGTCAATTCCATCGCAGGATCGAAACCCCAGCAGACGATGTCGATGCTTCGTTCCGCCTTCTTGATGTCGTCGGCAATCTGCCTGAAGCTTTCTTCGCCGCAGATGTAGACCGACAGGTTGTTGTAGTGAAAGACGGGGGTCTGGGCGTCCTCCTTCTTCTCCAGTCGCCATTGGGCTGCGCCAGTCGCACGCCGGCTGAGATCGCTCAGCGGGACGGTACAAGTTTGCTGTGTGTCGGTGGGGCTTGGCATGGTGTGGTCTCCGATGGGCGCGGGTGCTTCAGGTTTCGTCGGGGCCGCCCTGGCCCTGCTGGTAGTGATGCCGACGGTCGCTGGCATCACCCTGGGCTGCGCGGTAGCCCTTGGCACTGAGGTGTTGGTCGACGCCTTGCAACTGCGCGGTCACCGGCAGATCGAAGGTGTTGCCGTTGGTGAGCTTGATCCGGTAGGCGCTGGTACCTGGCCGATGGTCGTCGATCAGTACACGGCCTTGCGCGTCGGTGACGCCCTTGCCGATCTCGGCGCCGTCTCGGTAGAGGGTGTAGGGCTCCATCGCCATGGGGCGGCCATTTTCCGCATGGGAACGCAGCACGAAGCTGCGCGCGGAAGGGCCTTCCTCGAGGCTTGAGTCGCCCGTCAATGGCATGGTGGGCGCATTTTTCGGGCCGACCCACGCGTGGTTGGCCGCGAACACGCGGTGCTGCCCCTGCGTACCGCCTTCGATGCCGCCAGCGTTGAGTTTGAAGTAGCTGCCGGCGCCGTTGAGCATCAGTTCCTTGCGGGCGGTGATGTTGATGCTGTCGGCGGTCTGGGTGATGTTGAGCTGGGCCAGGATGGCGATGCTGTTCTTCAAGGCCTTGATCTCGATGTTGCCGCAGAAGGCCACCAGCCGCATGCCGGCGTTGTAGGCGAAGAGTCGGATCGCCTGCTTGGCGCTGGCCAGGATCGATTGCCGGGCGGTCAGGCTGGTGTGGGCGCCGCTGGTGAGGGCGACATGCTCCCCGGCCTGGAGGTGAGTGCTTTGTGCGCTGCTGGTTTCGATGCCCGCGGCCGATGCCACCACCAGGTGGGGTTCATCCAACTCCGGGAAATGGCCCTCCCTGCCTGTAGCGGTGCCCCGAATGCTCTCGTTCTGCGCCGTCAGAGCTTGGGCCACCCGATCCTGGTCGCCTGTGTCTTGGGCCTTGGCTTCCAACGCCGCACTGCCCAGCGATGCATGCTGGTCGCGGCCTTCGGTCAAGCGCGCCACAGTCTCCTCCATCGCCTTGGCATGGCCCGCCGCCCTGGGCCGAGCCTCGGTGGTGATCAACATGCCTTCCCCGGCGCGGATGACACCGTGGGCTTCGGTGGCCAACTCGAAGCCCTCGCCCCGCGCATCCTTGCGCCCGGCGTGATCCTCGATGCGGGTGATGTGCCCCAGGCTCAGCTGGCTGTGCCGGTGGTCGCTCTTGAGCTGGGCCTGGATTTTCCCAGCCGTGTCGTCCAGCAGCAGGTGGTTGCTGCGCCCAGCCGCGCTGTTGCCGCCCTCGGGATTGAGCTCCCGGCTGCGCCAGCCGCTCAGGGCGGCCTGCTCCGGAAGAGACCACGGCGGCAGGTTGACCTGGTTGTGCACCCGGCCGGTGCAGACCGGCAGGTCCATATCGCCGCCGATGAAGTCGATCAGCACCTCCTGCCCGATGCGCGGGAGCTGCACGCCGCCCAATTGGTTGCCGGCCCAGGGGCTGCTCACGCGCACCCAGCAACTGCTGTGCTGGTTCTTCTGGCCTTCGCGGTCCCAGGGAAACTGCACCTTGATGCGGCCGAGTTGGTCGGTCCACAGGTTCTCGCCTGCGGGGCCGACCACTAGGGCCGACTGCGGGCCAGCGCTGCGGGGCTTGGCTTGGGTGGGTGCCGGCCGCAGGGTCTCGGCCATCGGGTGCGCTGTGAAGTCGACTTCCACGCGCCAGGCCTGTTTGCGCAAGGCGGCCGCGTCCTTGACCTGGCTGGCCTGGCCCACGTCTTCGATGAGGAACCGGGTGTCCAGCACCAGGTAGTCGCCGTTGGCCTGATGGCGCGGGTGGTTCTGCAAGGTAAAGCTGCAGCCGGGCACCATGCCGCGCAGGTTGCCGCTGCCCTGGGCGCGCGCGCCGTGGCTGCGCAGCGCCTGCATGCGCAGCAGCGCGAACTGGCGGGCTTCGGCCTGTGGGTCGTTGGCCTCGGCCGTACCAGCCTTGGGTTGCGCATAGTGGCTACCCGCGACGCCGTCGTGCCACTGGTACACCTCGGCATCGTTCTGGCCCGTGGGCCGCGGGTCCTTGCGGCTGGCCGACAGGTCGGCGCGCGGCCGGGTGTAGTCGTAGTCGCGGGTGCTGTAGCGGCCACTGGTGAGCCGGTGTTGCGGCAAGAAGCTGTGGATGTATTCGGCATCGGTCTTCCAGCCGGGCGGGTGGTAGTCCACGGCCTGGTAGGCGGCGCTCGGGTTCTTCAGGTGCGCGCCCATGTTGTCGATCAGCACCAGCCGGTGCCGGCCGTTGTCATGCTCGAAAAAGTAGTTGATGCCCCACTCTTCACACAGCCGGCTGAAGAAGGCGAAGTCCGATTCGTTGAACTGGGTCTGGTAGTCGCGCACCGGGTAGGTGTCGATCAGGCGTTTGTCGACCGGGAACGGGTAGTCGGCCAGCAGCGTGTCGAGCAGTTCGACCACGGTCTGGTTCTGGAAGATGCGGCAGTCGGTGTTGAGGGTCGCCAGGTGCAGCCAGGGGCGCAGCGTGAGCCGGTATTGCGAGAAGCGACCTTCCTCGCCCCAGAACGCGGCGTCGGCGACCAGGGCGTTGATCTCGCGCGCGCCGGCGCCCACGTGGTCGGCCGCATCGCCGACCGCACCGGGCAGGAAGGCGCCGGCGCCGTCGAGCTGGATGCGGCAGCGGATCTCGCGGCCAATGAAGGCATCCAGGTCGAAGTCGGCGGCTTCGCTGGCGCCGAGGTTCAGGCTGTCCGGCGTCTTCAGCAGCAGTTCGTATGCGAAGAGGCTGTTCACACCTTCATGGCCGCTGAGGCGTACGGGTTCGAGCGCAGGCTGGCCGTTGACGACCGGGATGACCTCACTTTCGACGGTGAGGCTGTGGGAAGTGAGAGGCATCGCGATACTCCGGCTCGACGCATCATGCAAACCCCTTGCAGACACTCCAGTAATTAGTATGCGATATTTAAAGATAAGTATTTAACAGTTTTTCGGTATTTTTAACAAAATATTTGTATACCAATTATCGACCGGCGGCGGGGTTGTTGTTCGAAAGCTTTGGCTTAGCCCAGATTCTTGATGCCGCTGCTCACGTGCCCGGCGGGCACGTGCTGCGCCGCGGACATCACATGCCCGGTCTGGTCGTCGAAGAAGAAATCCGGTTCGAACTCGCGCAGGAACTCGCCCTTGGGCAGGCCGCCGAGGAACATGGCTTCGTCCACGGCGATGTTCCACTTCATCAGCGTGAGGATGGCGCGTTCGTGGGCCGGGGCGCTGCGCGCGGTGACGAGGGCTGTGCGGATGCGCATCTTCGGGGTGCTGGCACTTTGGAGGCGGTGCAGCGCGGCCAGAAGGGGCTTGAACGGCCCGTCGGGCAGCGGCACGCCGGCCTTGTCGCTCTCGTGTCGCTGGAACGCGTCCAGCCCTTCGGCCTGGAACACGCGTTCGGCCTCGTCGCTGAACAACACCGCGTCGCCATCGAAGGCGATGCGCACTTCGTTCGGATAGGTCTTGCTGGCCTGGATCGATTCGGTGAGCACGCGCGCCGCCGGGAAACCGAGCGCCAGCGCGTCGCCCACGTCCTTTTCGTTGGCCGACAGGAACAGGTGCGCACCGAGCGCGCGCAGGTAGCCGAACGGTGCACGGCCCTGGGTGAAGACGCCGCGCTCGAGCTGCAGGTTGTTGGCCTTGCCCGAGCGGAAGATGCGCATGCCGCTGACCGGGTCGTTGCGCGACAGCATCACCACCTCGACGCGTTTCACGCCGTCGTCGTTGAAGGCCAGCAGCTTTTGCACGAGCGAAAACGCCACGCCCGGCAGCGCCGGCACGTCGAGCCGCTCGAACTGCAGCCGCATGTAGGCCTTGTCGTCGCCGGCGTCGAAGAGGCGGTTTTCCTCTTCGAGGTTGAACAGCGCACGCGAGGAGATGGCGACGACGAGTTTGTCGGTGAGGGTGGGGGACATGGATCTGGCCGTTGTTCAGGCTGCGTCACTTGACGAATTGGTTGAGCTGGATGATGGGCATCAAGACAGCGAGCACGATCAGCATCACCACCAGGCCCATGGCCACGATGAGCAGCGGCTCGAGGATCGTCGCCAGCGCCATGGCGCGCCGTTGCACTTCGAGACTCAACTGGTTGGCCGCGCGCTGCAGCATCAGCGGCAGCTGGCCGGTTTGTTCGCCCAGGCGCGCGAACATGCTGACCAGCCCGGGGAAACGCTTCTTCTGCGCCATGGCCGAGGCCAGCGGTGCGCCCTCGCGCACGAGCACCAGCGCGTCGAGCGCGTCGGCGCGCATGGCAGTGTTGCCCAGGGTTTCGGCCGCAGCCTGCAGCGCGCGCAGGATGGGCACGCCGGCCGCGGCGAGCATCGCCAACGTGCCGGCGAAACGGGCGGCGTTGTAGCCGCGCGCGAGCCGACCGATCAGCGGCAGCCTGAGCCAGGCCGCATCGAACTTCTGCCTGAAAAGTGCATTCTTCAGCGCGAATCGACCGCCGATGGCGGTGAGCACCAGCGCGATCAGCATCAACCAGCCGTAATTGCGCACGAAGCCGCTGATGGCCAGCATGGCCACGGTGAGGATGGGCAGCGCGCGCTTGGTGCCGGCGAACACGTTGGCCACCTGCGGCACCACGTAGCCGACCAGGAACAGCACGATGACGATGGCCACCAGGGTCACGATGGCGGGGTAGAGGGCGGCGCCGATGAGCTTGGACTTGAGCGCCTGGCGCTCCTCCAGATCGTCGGCGAGCCGCTCGAGCACGATGCCGAGGTTGCCGCTCTGTTCGCCCGCGCCGATCACGGCGGTGTAGATCGGCGAGAACTCGCGCGGGTGCTGGGCCAGTGCCTTGGCGAAAGGCGCGCCGGCATTGACTTCCGCGCGCAATGCGGCCAGCAGGTTGCGCTGGTTTTCCTGCTCGGCCTCGTCGGTCAGCGCGGTGAGCGCACGCTCCAGCGGCAGCCCGGAAGACACCAGGCCCGCGAGTTGGCGCGTCCAGATCGCCAGGCCCGTGGGGTTGTAGACACGGCGTTCCATGAAGCCCGCGCTGCGCACGCCGGCTGCACCGGGCTTTCCGCCGGCATTCACGGGTTCGACCGACAGGGGCACCAGCGCCTGGGCGCGCAGCAGTCCGCGCGCGGCCTTGGCGGTGTCGGCTTCCATCACGCCCTTGCGGGGCTGGCCCTGGGCGTCGATGGCTTCGAAGGAATAGGCGGGCATGGGGACGATGGGAACGCCTGCAAGGGCGGAGCGGCGATGTTAGCGCACGGCTTGGCATCAAGTTTGCATCGCCACCGACGCGCCGGTTTGCATGCACCACGAACGGGAGGGTGTGTTGCATGCTGCACCCATGGGGGCGGCTGGCCGGTGCAAACAGCAGGTCCACACCACAACACAGCTCAAGGAACCAGCATGACCACACTCGGCAATACAAAAGCACCGGCGCTTCAGAAGACGTTGAGCACCCTGCAACTCTGGGGCATCGCCGTCGGGCTGGTGATCTCGGGCGAATATTTCGGCTGGAGCTACGGCTGGGCTTCGGCCGGCACACTCGGTTTCACCGTCACGGCGCTGTTCATCGCCGCCATGTACGCGTGTTTCATCTTCAGCTTCACCGAACTCACCACCTCCATTCCGCATGCCGGCGGGCCGTTCGCGTACAGCAAGGCGGCGTTCGGGCCGGTCGGCGGCTACATCGCGGGCGCGGCCACGCTCATCGAATTCGTGTTCGCGCCGCCCGCCATCGCGCTGGCCATCGGTGCGTACCTCAACGTGCAGTTCCCGGCCATCGATCCGAAGGTGGCGGCGGTGGCGGCCTACATCGTGTTCATGGCGCTCAACATCGTCGGCGTGCAGATCGCCGCCACCTTCGAACTGGTGGTGACCTTGCTGGCGATCTTCGAATTGCTGGTGTTCATGGGCGTGGTGTCGCCGGGCTTCTCGATGGCCAATTTCACCAAGGGCGGCTGGTCGGGGCAGGACGGCTTCAGCCTGGCCTCGATTCCGGGCATGTTCGCCGCGATCCCGTTCGCCATCTGGTTCTTCCTGGCCATCGAAGGCGTGGCCATGGCGGCCGAGGAAGCCAAGGACCCGAAACGCTCCATCCCCATCGCCTACATCGCGGGCATCCTCACGCTGGTGCTGCTCGCCGTGGGCGTGATGGTGTTCGCCGGCGGCGCGGGCGACTGGACCAAGCTCGCCAACATCAACGACCCGCTGCCGCAGGCCATGAAACTCATCGTCGGCGAGAACAGCAACTGGCTGCACATGCTGGTGTGGCTGGGGCTGTTCGGCCTGATCGCCTCGTTCCACGGCATCATCCTGGGCTATTCGCGGCAGATCTTCGCGCTGTCGCGCGAGGCCTACCTGCCCGGCTACTTCGCCAAGATCCACCCGCGCTTCAAGACGCCGCACCGCGCCATCCTGGCCGGCGGCGTGGTCGGCATCATCGCCATCTTCAGCGACGAACTCATCAAGTTCAACGACCAGCCGCTCACGGCCAACATCGTCACCATGTCGGTGTTCGGCGCGATCCTGATGTACATCGTCAGCATGCTGAGCCTGTTCAAGCTGCGCCGCACCGCACCGCACATGGTGCGGCCGTTCAAGGCGCCGATGTATCCGGTCTTCCCGGCCTTCGCGCTGTTCGGTGCCTGCGTGTGCATGGCCACGATGATTTATTTCAACGCCATGATGTTCCTCGTCTTCGTCGTCTTCCTCGGCCTGGGCCTGGGCTACTTCATGCTGACCAAGGGCCAGCGCGACGACGCCGCCGCCACGGCGCCGGTTGCGGCGACATCGGGCTAGGGTTAAGGTCGGCATCCACCCTGGAGAGGTTCGCAGATGTCCGAATTCACCCATGCCATCGCCGGCCACACCTACCGCTTTGCCGACATCCGCGCGTTGCTGGCCAAGGCCACGCCCGCACGTTCGGGGGACGTGCTGGCCGGGGTTGCCGCCGGCAACGCACAGGAGCGCGTGGCCGCGCAGATGGCCCTGGCCGATCTGCCGCTGCGCACCTTTCTGAACGAATTGCCCGTGCCGTACGAGGCGGACGAAGTCTCGCGGCTGATCATCGACCGGCACGACGCCGTGGCGTTCGCGCCCATCGCGCACCTCACGGTGGGCGATTTCCGGAACTGGCTGCTGAGCGACACGGTGGACAGCGCCGCACTGGCCGCCGCCGCGCCCGGCATCACGCCCGAGATGGCGGCGGCCGTGTCCAAGATCATGCGCAACCAGGACCTGATCCTCGTCGCGCAGAAGTGTCGCGTGGTCACGCGCTTTCGCAACACGCTGGGGCTGGAGAAGCGGCTTTCGACGCGGCTGCAGCCCAACCACCCGACCGACGACACCAGCGGCATTGCCGCCAGCATCCTGGATGGCCTGCTCTACGGCAGCGGCGACGCGGTGATCGGCATCAACCCGGCCACCGACAACGTGCCGCAGGTCATCAAGATCGTGACCATGCTCGACGCGGTGATCCAGCACTACGACATTCCCACGCAGTCGTGCGTGCTCACCCACGTGACCAACACCATCGCCGCCATCGAACGCGGCGCGCCGGTGGACCTGGTGTTCCAGTCCATCGCCGGCACGCAGGCGGCGAATGCCAGCTTCGGCATCGACATGAAGATCCTGGCCGAGGCGCGCAGCGCGGCACTGTCCCTGAAGCGCGGTACGGTGGGCGACAACGTGATGTACTTTGAAACCGGCCAGGGCAGCGCGCTGTCGGCCAACGCCCACCATGGCATGGACCAGCAGACCTGCGAGGCGCGCGCCTATGCGGTGGCGCGCGAGTTCAAGCCGCTGCTGGTCAACACCGTGGTCGGCTTCATCGGCCCCGAATACCTGTTCGACGGCAAGCAGATCATCCGCGCCGGCCTGGAAGACCATTTCTGCGCCAAGCTGCTGGGCCTGCCGATGGGCTGCGACGTGTGTTACACCAACCACGCGGAGGCCGACCAGAACGACATGGACGTGCTGCTCACGCTGCTGGGTGCGGCCGGCTGCAACTTCGTGATGGGCATCCCGGGCTCGGACGACATCATGCTCAACTACCAGACGACCTCGTTCCACGACGCGCTGTACGCACGGCGGGTGCTCGGCCTGCGCCCCGCGCCTGAGTTCGAGGCCTGGCTGCAGCGCATGCACATCTTCACCGACGACGCCGTGCCGCAACTGGCCGCGGCCTTGCCCGAACCGTTCGCCAAGGCTTTGCTGGCCCTGAACTGAAACCTGCCATGACCGAACCCGAACCGGCGATCGTCGTTCCCAACGCGTGGCAATCGCTGCGCAGCCTCACCGCGGCACGCATCGCGCTGGGGCGCACGGGTGTGAGCCTGCCGACCTCCGCGCAGCTTGAATTCCAGCTCGCCCATGCGCGTGCGCGCGACGCGGTGCACCTGCCGCTGGACACGGCCCAATTGGCGCAGGATTTGAAGGGCCTGGAGCCGGACCAACCGGAACCGATCGTGCTGGCCAGCGCCGCAGGCGACCGCCTGACCTACCTGCAGCGGCCCGACCTCGGGCGCCGGCTCGACGAACGCTCGCGCGAAACCTTGGCGGCGCTGCAGCCGAACGCGGCGGGCTACGACCTCGCGCTGGTGGTGGTCGACGGCCTGTCGGCGCTGGCCATCGCGCAGAATGCCGCGCCCTTCCTGCGTGCGCTCACCCAGCGCCTGGCTGTGGAAGACTGGTCGCTGGCGCCGATCACCGTGGTCACCCAGGGCCGCGTCGCCGTGGGCGACGAAGTTGGCGAACGGCTTGGCGCCCGGGCCGTGGCCGTGCTGATCGGGGAACGGCCGGGCCTTTCCTCGCCGGACAGCATGGGCCTGTACCTGAGCTGGGCGCCGCGTGTGGGCCTGACGGATGCACAACGCAACTGCATCTCCAACGTGCGGCCCGAGGGGCTGGCTGTCACGGAAGCCGGTTATAAATTGCATTGGCTGCTGCGGGAATCGCGGCGGCGGCAGTTGACCGGGGTGGATCTGAAGGACGAGACCGGCGATGCCTTGGAGGCGAGCGCGGCGGACGACATCAAGCCGGCCGCTTTGCGCAATTTTCTACTCGCGTGATTGAAACAAACGACAAAACATGATTCTGAAATTCACGGCCATCGCCGGTGCCGTTCTCGCCGTCGCCGCACTCGGTGCCTGCAGCACCATGAACGCTTCCCGGACCTCCTCGCTCGCCACGCTGGACGGAAAACCCCCGCTGGTGGTGGCGCACCGCGGTGCCTCCGGCTACCTGCCCGAGGAAACGCTGGAGGCGTATGCCCGCGCCATCGAACTCGGCGCCGACGTGATCGAGATGGACCTGCTGGTCAGCAAGGATGGCGTGCTCGTCGCCCGCCACGACCCGAACCTGGCCATCAGCACCGATGTGGCCAAACACCCCGAGTTCGCCTCGCGCAGGAAGACCATGCAGGTCGACGGCGAAACCCAGACCGGCTGGTTCGTCCAGGACTTCACGCTGGCCGAACTCAAGACGCTGGGTGGCGTTTCCACCGACGCCGAGCGGCCGCAGCAGTTCAACGGCCAATACAGGATTCCGACCTTCCAGGAAATCATCGACTTCGCCAAGGCCAAGAGCCGCGAGACCGGCCGCACCATCGCCATCTACCCCGAGACCAAGAACCCGACCTGGTTCCGCGACATGGGCCTGCCGATGGAGGACAAGGTCGTCGCCATGATCAACGCCGCGGGCTGGAACAGCAAGACCGCGCCGATCTACGTGCAGTCGTTCGAGCCTGGCAGCCTGAAGTACATGAAGAGCAAGGGCCTGAACACACGCCTGATCCAGCTCATCGACGGCGACGGCATCGACATGAAGACCGGCAGCATGACCTATGCCGTGCCGGTGGACCGGCCCTACGAATGGACCAAGGCGGGCGACAAGCGCACCTTCAGCAGCATGGTCACGCCCGCGGGCCTGGCCGAGATCAAGACCTATGCCGACGGCATCGGGCCGTGGAAGCGCTACATCTTCAGCATCCAGGGCACCATCGGCGCCGACGGCAAGGCGGTCGATGTCAACAAGGACGGCAAGATCAACGACGCGGACGCCACCACCATCGCGCCCACGACGCTGGTCGCGGACGCGCACAAGGCCGGCCTGTTCGTGCACCCCTTCACCTTCCGCAACGAGAACCGGCGTTTGGCCGCCGACTACAAGGGCGACCCGAAGAACGAGTACCTGGCCTACTACCGGCTGGGTGTGGATGGCGTGTTCACCGATTTCACCGACACGGCATTGGCCGCGCGTGCCATCTATCTGAAGGAAATCGGCCGCTGAGCGGGCGGAAGGTGGCGCTTCAGCCGCGCTTCCTGGCTTGCTGGCGCAGCCAGGCGGCGAAGTCTTCTTCGCTGATGTCGCCCGCGGCCAGGCCCATCACCGTGAGGGTGGCGTCGGCCTGGGTGGCGTCAAGCCGGTAGCCATTGAGGTACAGGAACAGACCGACCGCGAGGAAGGCCGCGCGTTTATTGCCGTCCACGAAGGCGTGGTTCTTCGCGAGGCCCAAGCCATAACTCGCGGCCAGGGCCGCCACGTCGGGCTCGCCGTAGGCGGCGAAGTTCAGCGGCCGCGCGAGTGCGGAGAGCTTCGGCGTCATGTCAAAGGCTGAAAATCAATCCCTGGTCACCCGCATCAACTCCTCCCGAGAGGTGATTCCCGCGCGCACCAGCCGCTCGCCATCCTCGCGCATCAGCGTCATGCCGGCCTTGAGCGCTGCGTCGCGGATGTCGGCTTCCGAAGTGCGGTTATGGATCTGCGCGCGGATGGCGTCGTCGGTCACCAGCAGCTCGAACACGCCGGTACGGCCCTGGTAGCCGGTCTGGCCGCAGGCTTCGCAGCCCTTGCCGGCGCAATGGCTGCACAGTTTGCGCACCAGGCGCTGCGCCAGCACGCCGAGCAGCGAGCTGCTCAAGAGAAACGGCTCGACACCCATGTCCGTGAGACGGGTGACGGCACTCGCCGCGTCGTTGGTGTGCAGCGTGGCCAGCACCAGGTGGCCGGTGAGCGAGGCCTGGATGGCGATCTGTGCCGTCTCGAAATCGCGGATCTCGCCGATCATGATCACGTCCGGGTCCTGCCGCAGGATGGCGCGCAGGGCCTTGGCGAAGGTCAGGTCGATCTTGCTGTTGACCTGGGTCTGGCCCACGCCGGGCAGTTCGTATTCGATCGGGTCTTCCACCGTCATGATGTTGCTGCTGTGCGCGTCGAGCTGGCTCAGCGCGGCATACAGCGTGGTGGTCTTGCCCGAGCCGGTGGGGCCGGTCACCAGGATGATGCCGTGCGGCTGGGCGATCAGCGTCTGCAGACGCTGCAGCGCGTCGCCCTGCATGCCGACCGAGGCCAGGTCCAGCGTGCCGCCGCTCTTGTCGAGCAGGCGCAGCACGGCGCGTTCGCCATGGGCGCTGGGCAGCGTGGAGACGCGCACGTCCACGGCACGCGTGCCGATGCGCAGGCTGATGCGCCCGTCCTGCGGCAGGCGCTTTTCGGAAATGTCGAGGTCGGCCATGATCTTCAGCCGGGAGATCAGCGCCGCATGCAGCGCGCGGTTGGGCTGCACCACCTCGCGCAGCGTGCCGTCCACGCGGAAGCGCACGCTCGAATGCCGCTCGTAGGGCTCGATGTGGATGTCGCTCGCGCCGTCGCGCGCGGCTTGCGTCAACAGCGCGTTGAGCATGCGGATGATGGGCGCGTCGTCGCTCATCTCCAGCAGGTCTTCGACCGCCGGCAGTTCCTGCATCATGCGCGAGAGGTCGGCGTCGCTCTCGACTTCGCTCACCACCGAGGCCGCGCTCGATTCGCCTTGCGCATAGGCCGCGCTGATGCGCTGCACCAGCGTCTCCACCGGCAGGGTCTCGACGCGGCGCACGTCGTATTTGCGCATCACCTCGCTCAGGCCGCTGCCGTTGGAGGCGGGGTGCAGCCAGAGCGTGAGCTCGCCGAGGTTGTCCTCCAGCAGCAGTTGCTGGGTGCGCGCGAAGGCGTAGGGCAGGGGATGGCGCATGGTTCAGCGAAGGTCTGCGAAGTCTTAGCGGGTGGGCAGCGTCTGCAGCGGCGTACCCGGTGCGACGCTGTCGCTGGACTGGCCGAGCGGTGGCTGCGGCACGTCCTTGCTGTTCCCGGATCTGGCCGGCAGGTTCGGGTTGACGATGGGTGCGAGGATCGGCGCCTCGTTCACCGGGATCATCTTGCTCTGCTCGGGCTGGGTGTCGCGCTGCATGCCGCGGATCAGGTCGTAGCGGTCCATCGACAGCGCGTCAGTCTCGCGCGCATCGCGCACCACCACCGGCCGCAGGAACACCATCAGATTGGTCTTGGTGCGGCTGCGCACCTCGCTCTTGAACAGGTTGCCGAAGAAGGGCACGTCGCCGACGATGGGCACCTTGTCCTGGTTGCCGGCGTACTGGTCCTGCAGCAGTCCGCCGATGACGACTACGCTGCCATCGTCCACCAGCACGGTGGATTCGATCGAGCGCTTGGTCGTCGTCGGCCCATTGGTGGCCAGCTCGGTACCGCTCTTGACGCTGGAGGTCTCCTGGAAGATCACCAGCTTCACCGTGCCGTTCTCGTTGATCTGGGGCCGGATCTTCAACGTCAGGCCCACGTCCTTGCGCTCCACCGTGGTGAACGGATTCACCGAGCCCGAACTGCTGTTGTTGCTGGTGTAGGAGCCGGTCACGAAGGGCACGTTCTCTCCGATGACGATCTTGGCTTCCTCGTTGTCCAGCGTCAGCAGGTTGGGTGTCGACAGCACGTTGCCGTCGCCATTGGTCTGCAGGAAGTTGGCCAGGAAGCCCAGCACGTAGACGCCGCCCGTCTTGTGCGCAATCCCGAAATTGCCCCCGGTGGAGGGCAGCGTGCTCGAGGTCGACGAGGACGACGACGTGGCGCCCGCTGCGGTCAGCGCCAGGTTGATGATGTTGGCCGTGCCGCCGGTGCTGAAGTTGGTGCCGAGGATGCCGACGTTGTTGCCGCTGCCGAGCAGGCCCTGCCACTGGATGCCGAACTGCGCGGCCTTGCTGGCGTTGACCTCGACGATCAGGCTCTCCACCAACACCTGCGCGCGCCGGCCGTCGAGCTGGTCGATCACGGCGCGCAACTGGCGGTACTGCGGCTCCGGCGCGGTGATGATCAGCGAGTTGGTGGACGGATCGGCCTGGATCTGCCCGCCGGTCGACGGCTGGTTGCTGTTGGCGCTGTTGAGCGAGCCGGTGGCGCCGGAGGACGTGCCGCTGGCGCCGCCGGAGGCGGACCCGCTGGTCGACAGCGCCGCCGTGTTGAGCGACAGGCCGCCGCCGGTGCTGCCAGTGCTGCCCGAGCCGCCGCGTGCCTCGCCGCTCATGGCCGCGCGCAGCGTGATCGCCAGCTTGGTGGCATCGGCATTCTTCAGGTAGACCACGTGGATGTTGCCACCGGGGTTGTTCGCGCCGCCGGGCGTCACCGCGGCCGGCTGGTCGAGCCGGGCCACCAGGCCGCGCACCAGGTTCAGCCGCGCCGGATTGGCCGCGCGCACGATCAGCGCATTGCTGCGCGGCTCGGCCAGCACCGTGGTCCTGAACGAGGTATCGGACTGTCCGGCCACCGGCACACCGCCGGCCCCGCCGCTGCTGCCGGGATCGATGAGCCGGGTGAGCAGGGGCACCAGGTCGGTGGCCACGGCGTATTGCAGCGGGATGATTTCGAGATCGGTCGCGTTCGACACGTCCATCGAGGCCACGATGCGCGCGATACGGCGCAGGTTGTCGGCGTAGTCGGTGATCACCAGCGAGTTGTTGCCGGGGTTCACGTTGATGGTGTTGTTCGGGCTGATCAGCGGGCGCAGCACCGGCACCAGGTTCGCGGCGTTTTCGTAGTTGAGCTTGAAGATCTGCGTGACGATCTGGTTGCCGGCCGCGCCGCGCGGCGTGTCGCCGGTGCTGGACACCGTCTCCGCGCCACCCTGCAGCTTGGCATCGGCCTCGGGCACGATCTTGTCGAGCCCGCCCGACTGCACCACCGTGAAGCCCTGCACGCGCAGCGTCGCCAGGAACTGGTCATAGGCCACCGAGGGCGCCACCGGCCGCTCGGTGCTCAGCGTCATCGTGCCCTTCACGCGCGGATCGACCACCACGTTGCGTCCGGTGAGCGTGGCCATGGTGCGGGCCACGGCCTCGATCTCGGCGTTGACGAAGTTCAACGTGATCGGCTCGCGCTGGCCCGCCGCGGCCTGTGCCCACGAATTAGAAGAAAAAGTGCCCGTAGCGCAGGCGATCATTGCGCAGAGTGCTATCGAGGTGATAGCAAAGGAGCGCGCTCGAAAAATTGGCTTGGTCATGCAGTTAACCCACTTTGATGAGGGAGCGTACGCCATCGCGCCGTCCGATGATGTTCAGGAGATTCGACAAGGCGTCGGCGAATGCGGGTGCGGCCGTGGCCACGCCGTCGAAGCGCAGCCGCGAGCCGACCCACTGGCCGCTGCCGCTGAGCTGCAGCGCGCCTTCGATGGTTTCGAGTTTCAGCGTGGGCGTGCTGCCGCCGGCCACGGTGACGCGGTAGCTGCCCATGGGCTTGAGGGTGGACAGGCGCGAGGAGACGGCCATCGCTTCCAGCACGGCCTGGCCGCCGAGCACCAGCCGGCCCGCATTCAGGTCGATCACCAGCGACTGGGTGGACAGCGTGAGCTCGCCTTCGGGCTGCAAGGTGTTCCACGGCGTGCCCAGGCCGGCCAGCAACAGCGCCGGCAGCCGCGCCTGGCCATCGGCCAGCGTCACCACCGCGCCGCCCCATTGCGGCCGCGCCGCAACGCGCCAGGGCTGGGCCATGCAGCACAGCGCCTGCAACCGGGCCGAAAGCCATCCGCCGGCGCTGCCGCCGTCGGCGCCGGGACGGATGCGCCAGGTCAGCCGGTCCGGCAAGGCGGCCTGGTCGCGGCTGCCGATGCCGCCCGACAACACGAGTTGCGCCGAGCCGTCCCACACCGTGCCGCGCGGATCGGCCAGCCGCACCTGCGCGGCACTCGCGCGCTCCACCGCCGCGGCCAGCCAGCTCGCGGGTGCGAACAGCAGCACCGCCAGCAGCAGGCCCAGGCCGCCACCGCCCAAGGCCCAGCGCCAGGGCTTGACCGCCGCGTGGGGCGTGGGTTGGGAAAGAGGTCTGGAGCGCGCCATGGGAACTGGAAAGCCGTGCGCGTTCAGCGTGCGGGCAGGCTCATCACCAGCACACCGTCCCAGGTCGGGCCAGTGGGAGGCACCGCGCCCGGGCTGCGCAGCAGGCGGGCTTCGGCGGGCAGGGCGCGGGCGTCGATGCGCGCCTGCGCGAGCCACTGCGCCAGCGCGGAGGCCGAAGCGCCCTTGAGCGTCACCGTGGCGCGTTCACCCACCACGCTGAGCTGCGCCGTGGCGCCGAAGCGCTGCCGCACCGAGGCTTCGAGCGCGCGCACGGCCTCCTCGAACGCCAGCTTGGGCCGGGCCTGCAGCGCCTGCGCCTCGGCCTGCAGCCGGTGCATGGCCTGCAACTGCGCGTCGAGTACGCGGTGCTGGGCCTCCGCGCCGCGCAGCGTCTGCAGCGCGGGCGACAGGGCCAGCCACCACACCAGTGCCAGGCCGATCAGCGAGGCCGCGACCAGGACGCTGCGGCGTTCGCGCGGGGCGAGTTGGTCCCACTGCAATTGGACCGGTGCGGGCAGCTTCATGGCCGGCTCCCAGGTGCGGGTTGGATCACGATCTGATCACCTTCCAGGCGTGCGGCATAGCCCTGGGCGGAAAGCGGGCCTGCGAGCTCGCCGCTCTGGCTCTCCAGGCCCTTGACGCGCGCCTCGCCATTGTTGAAGTCGATGGCGGTGAGCACCATGCCGGGCGGCGTGGCCTGGCCCAACGCGCCGAGCATGGCCTCGAGGTCGCGGCCCGAAGGCGCACCGGCGGCTTGGCGCAGGTTCGCGAGCTCACGCTCCATCTGCACCGGCGCATCGACCACCAGCTTCACCGAGGGGAAGGTCTGGGTCAGCGTGTTGCGGATCACCGCGCGCTGGTTGTCCAGGCTGGAGGATTCCTTCCAGGCCCAGGCGTTCAGGCCGAGCACCTGCGCGGCCGCCAGCACACCCAGGCCCCAGCGCGCGGCGCGCCACTGCGGCGCCTGCCAGAAGGTGCGCGCCTGTTGGGCGAGTTCCTTCCAGAACTGGTTGCGGCCGGAACCGCTGAACTCGAACTGCGCCAGGTCCCAGCGGCTGTGCGCGGCGGCGAGCCAACGCTCGGCGCTGGTGGATAGCGTGACCGGCCGGCCGGCCAGTTCTTCGGCCAGTTGCGCGACTGCCGGCTCGGCGACGACGTGCAACGGCTCGTCCGAACCGGCCTGGGCCTGGGCCAGCGCCAGGGCGGCGGCGCTGAACGGCAGCAGGCTCACGCCATGCGCACCGATGCTGGCCAGCTGGGCATGCGCCGGTGTGCCCAGCACCTGCAGCGGCGCGGCCTCGGGTGCCGCATCGCCGTCCGGCGGAGCGAACTCGGGCACGATGCGCGTGGCGGGGCGCTTGGCGGCTTCCAGCACCGCCAGCGCCGCCCGCAGCCAGCTGCGCTGGCAGGCCGCGACCCACACGGCCGCACCGTCGCGCGCGTCCGGTTGCACCGCGAAGTGCAATTCACCGGGTTCTTCGAGCAGGCGGTCTTCGAGCAGGCCTTCGAGCACGGCGCGCAGCCGTGGTGTGCCGCCACTGCTGGTCTTCGACGCGGCCTTGAGGCTGGCCTTGGCCATCGCGCCACGGCCCAGGCTGCCGCGCGGCAGCTCCAGCCTGTGCCAGGACAAGGCTTGCGCCGGCACCACGGCCACCACTTCGGTGCCGCCCTTGCCGCCCACGGGCAGCAGCGAGGCGGCCGCGCGGTCGTGCCGGGTCGGGCTGCGGTCGTCGTCCGACAACACATAGTCGAAAGGCGTGGCCGCGCTGAAGGATTCCAGCGGCAGCGGGGGAAGCAGGACGATCAGGGTGCTCATGGGCGGGGTAGGTCGGCCATTGTAGATAGGGGAAGGCAGGGATTCGGGGGGCGACGCTAACGCGCGGCGGCCAGCGCCATGGCGACCGGGTCCGTGGCGCTGCGTTCGCGCCACAACGTGGTCACGGTGGTGCCATTGCCGCCGCCACCGCGCCTGACGAGCGAGCGTTCGACCACCATGTTGGAGCCCAGGCGGAGGCGGCTCTGCACTTCGAAAAACGAGGACTTCACGTCGAAGTCGGTGTCCGCGAGCTGCGTCGTGTCCTGGCCGAGCTGTGCCCTGGCATCTTCGCGCGTATTGAAGGGGTTGCGTGCGCGTGTCGTCGCCAGGCGCTGTGCGTCCGAGCGGCCGATGCCGATGCTGGCCTGCAGCACTTCGATGCTGGCCGTGTTCAGGTTCACGGGCGTGCGCATGGGCAGGACGGTCACGAAGGGCTGCAGCGCCGCCACCGTGGCCGGCGAGAGACCGAGCCAACCCAGTTGTTCGGCGCGCTGCGGGACGAGAGGCGTCGGGTTTTCGGAACTGGTGGCACTGGAACTTGCGGCGGGTGTCGTGCCTGTCAGCAGCACACCGGCCGCGGCCGCAAGCCTGAGGTTCTCGGCCATCACCGACAACTCCTGCAACGGCAGGTTGAGTTGCTCGAACAGGCGTGTGAAGGCATCCAGCGAACCCTTGGAGATCTTCGTGCCCTCGAGCAGGTTGATGATGTTCATGCGCGACTGCAGGTCGATGATCTGGCCGGAAAGGAAGGCGTCGATCTCGTCGTCGGCGGCGCCGGTGTTGTTGCGGTCGGCCGCGAGGAAGGTCGACAACCGCGACTCCTGCAGCGGCACGGCCCAGGGTTCGCCGAGGTGATCGACGATGGTGCCGCTGTTCAGGCGCGAATCCTCGCGCAGGATGTGTCGCGCGAAGTCGAGTGCGCCGGTGAGCACCCAGGACGACTGCACACGCGCACGTTCGGCGGTCTCGACCTCCACGCTGCGCCACTGCTGCCACAGCGAGGCCGCGGCGAAGGTCGCCACCAGCGTGACGGTGAGCATGGCCATGAGCAAGGCCGCGCCGGTCTGCCCGCGCCGGGTCACGACTTGCCCCCGCCGACCGTCGGCCGCACCCAGTCCTGCGTGAGCACGCCAGCCAGCGCCTGGCCCGCCGGCAAGGTGAGCACCAGCCGCACCCCGTCGGGGATCGCCGAGTCCACGGCCTGGCCGGTGGCTGGGTCCACGCTGCTGGCGGCGCTCGACTGCGGATTGGTCCACGCCCCGTCGCGGTAGTAGTACAGCGTCCAGTCGGCCAGCGGCGTGACGGCCACCTCGCGCCGGCGCTGTTCCTCGCCCGGGTTCTGCGCCCACAGCGCGGCCTGGGCCCAGGCCTGGCTGAGTTCGGTGCGGTTGCGCACGGGTGGCGACTGCCAGCGCAGCCATTGGTCGGTGCCGTCCACGTTGCGCCGTGTCCAGGCCACGACCAGCGGCCCCGCGGCCTGCGGATCGCTGCTCAGGCGGACCATGCTCAGGCCGCGGCCGTCCCATTCGATGGCGTTGAACGATGGCAGGTGGACCAGCGCATCAAGGTCGGCCTTCCACTGGCCCAGGCCGGCCTGCAGCGACAGGATCTCGTCGGCGCGCTGGCGTGTGCGCTCCTGCGCGCGCGTCATGCCGTCCAGGCCCTGCCAGCTCAGCACGGCCAGCATCGCCATCACCACCAGGGCGACGAGCAATTCGACCAGCGTGAAGCCGCTTTGCGTGGCTGCCGGTCGCAACGTGGGCCTGTTTCGCCGCCGGGCCGCCCCAAGGCGAAACGCGGCCCCCTGGCGGGGCAGCGCAGCACGCGCAGCGGCAAGCGTGGGGACGACGCGCATCACCATCTTCCGACCACGGTGGAAAGGCGCAGGATCGGCGAGGCGCCGTCGAACACCTGCGCGTCCACGCGGCGAAAACTCGGGTTCGGCGTGGGCAGCACGGAGACCCGCACGTCCAGCACCTGGCCGGCCTGCTCGCAGGCCTGGCTGCTGTCGCCCACATTCGGCATCTGCTTGGACAGCCGCATCTTCACGAGTTCGTTTTCGGCGCAGATGTGGGCCAGCAGCACGTTGGACTGGCGCAAGGCATTGGTCGTGAGCGCGCTCGTGGCCTGCAGGCCCGCGAGCAGGGCCACGGCGACGATGCCCAGCGCCACCAGCACCTCGATCAAGGTGAAGCCGCGCTGCTTCATCGGGCAGGGGGTGCCACGACCGTGAACGGCCGCACGCCGTCGGTGGCCACCAGCAGTTGCTGTGCGGGCTGGCTCACGGACTGCAGCAGCACGGCCTGGCGGCCGATGATGGGTTCGGGGCCGAGCACCAGCAGGGCGTCGGCGCGTGTGGCGGTGTCGTTGCCGAGCCAGCGCTCGGGCAGCGCGCCGCCCGGGATGCCGTCGAAGTGGAAACCTTCGGCCGTGGGCCGCCAGCGCACGGCCATGCCGCTGGCGCGCGACTGGGCACGGGCCGATTCGAGCAGGGCGGCGAGCCGCGCCGCATCGCGTTCGAGCAGGGTCTGGCTGGTGTCGCGCAAGGCGAAAGCCACACCCGCGCTGGCGAGGGCCATGATGGCGACGACGACGAGGAGCTCCAGCAGGGTGAAGCCACGATGGCGCCTATTGATGCCAAAGGGCCGGGAGGCTGTCGAGATCAATGACGCCGCCGCGCCGGGCCGCCCCAAGCAAGGCGCGGCCCCCTCGGGGGGCAGCGCAGTACACGCAGTGACAAGCGTGGGGGCCACACATTCATTGCCAGCTGCCGATGTCGGCATTTTTACCTTCGCCTCCGGATTGGCCGTCGGCGCCGAACGACATCACGTCGATCTCGCCCTTGATGCCGGGGTTCAGGTACTGGTAGGGCCGGCCCCACGGGTCGTTCGGCAGCTTCTCGACATAGGGCTTCCAGTTCGGCGGAATGGGCGCGGTCGTGGGTTTGACCACCAGCGCCTGCAGGCCCTGTTCGGCCGAGGGGTAGCGCTGGTTGTCCAGGCGATACAGCTTGAGCGCCTGCATCAGGTTGTTGACGTCGGTCTTGGCGGCGGTGGCGCGGGCATCGTCGGCGCGGTCGAGCACGTTGGGCACGATCAGCGCGGCCAGCACGCCGATGATGACGAGCACCACCATCAGTTCGATGAGGGTGAAGCCCTTTTGCAGGCCGCGGCGCAGGATGGAGGTGGATGGGGTCATGGGTTGGAATACGAGGTGCGTGAGCGCCTGGATGTTGGGTCGACCATTCAATGTAGGTTCAATGATAATCGCCGCATGTTACTGAACACATCCGACACCGCCGGCGCGCGCTGGCTCGTGCGCGGCGGGACCTTCGCCGTGTGGGCGCTGGCGCTGGCCAGCGTCGCCTATTGGGGGCTGAAGGCGACTTCCGCGCCCGGCGGGCCGGTGGCCGCGGTACTGCCCGACAGCCGTCCGCCGGTGGACCCGGACGTGGTGGCGCGGTTGCTCGGTGCACGGTCGGCCGAGCCGGTGGCGCCGGTGGCCGCCAATGTGGCCGGTCGTTTCACGCTGGCGGGTGTGCTGGCGGGCTCGCGCCGCGGCGCGGCCCTGATCGCCGTGGACGGCAAGCCGGCACGGCCCTACCGCGTGGGCAGCGTGGTTGACGACAACCTGCTGCTGCTGTCGGTGGCGCCGCGCCGTGCCGCGCTCGGCACGCAGATGGACGGTCCGGCCGCGTTCACGCTCGAATTGCCGGCCCTGAAGAAATAGGCACGGCACCGCTCGGACGCTCGATGCGCGTCCACTCCCCGTAGGCCGGTGCCCAGGCGGGCCACTGGTCGGCTCGCTCGACGTGGCGCTGGCCACGGGCGATCAGGCCGGCGGCGCGAATCACGCCGGCGTGGGTGATCCACAAGGTCGGCGCCGTGGCGAGTTCGTCCCAGGCTTCGGCCACCCGTCGCATGAAGCCGGTGACGTTCTCGCCACCGCCGACGCGGTGCTCGGCGAAATCGTCGGTCCAGGCGGCGAGCGCTTCGGCGCCGATCGCCTGCCAGGAGCGGCCTTCCCAGTCGCCGAAATCCATCTCGCGCAGGCGCGCGTCCGGTTTGAAGATGAAATCGGGTCGGAGCGCTCGCAGCGCCTGCGCAAGCTGCTCACATCTTTGTAGCGGTGAAAAATGAACGGCCAGGCGTTGGGGTATGGCGTGCGCCAGCCCTTGCGCGGCCAGCCGTGTGGCCTCCGTGTCGGCGCGCAGGTCGAGTGCGCCATAACAGAGGCCGGCGGCAGCCAGCGGCCGCGCATGCCGCGCGAGCCACAGCGGCGTCACGGTGTGCGCAGCGTCAGGGCCGCGCCGAGGTAGAAGGCGATCTCGCAGAGCTGCTGCGTCGCGCCCAGGCCGTCGCCGGTGAAGCCCTGCAGCCGGCGTGCGAGCAGGCGGCGCATCCACCACAGCGCCAGCAGGCTGCCGGCCATGCCGGCTATCAAAAATGGAGCGCCCTCCGCAATGAACACAAGGGCTAGGGGCACAAAACACCATGAACCCGCGATGGCCAGCGCGGTATTGGTGATCTGGTCCGCGAGTGGCTTGCTTTTGGACTGCGCCGCGTCGCCCACGTGCGGCAGGCTGCGCACGATGACCAGCGGGCACCAGCGCGAGAACACATGGCCGCCGCACAGCGCCGCGAGCAGGGCCGATGCGCCCCGGTCGGCCTGCGCGCCGAGCAGCGCCAGCAGCGCCACCTTGGCCAGCAAGGCCAGCACCAGCGCCATCGCACCGTACGCGCCGATGCGCGAGTCCTTCATGATCTCTAGCGCGCGCGCCCGCTCGACGCTGCCGCCCAGGCCATCGGCCACGTCGGCCAGGCCGTCCTCGTGGAAGCCGCCGGTCATGTAGATCCCGGCGGCGGTGCACAACACGGCGGCCACCAGCGGCGCAAAGCCCTGTCCGGGCCACGCTGCCAGGCACAACGCGGCCACGGCGGCGCAAACGGCGGCCACCAGCCAGCCCACACCCGGGAAATGCGCGGCGCTCGCGCGCAGCATGGCCGGGCTGAAACCGACCCAGGCCGCGAGCCGGCCCGTGACGGGGATGCGCGTGAAGAACTGGATGGCCAGCAGGTAATGCCGAACGAAGCTGGCCATCGTTGATCAGCTCTTCAGGAACAACTGGTACACCGGGTTCTGCGTCTCTTCCACGAATGGATACGCCAGCGTGTCGAGGAATTTTGCAAAGGCCTTTTCCTCGGCCGCGGGCACCTGCAGGCCGACCAGGATGCGGCCGTAGTCCGCGCCCTGGTTGCGGTAGTGGAACAGGCTGATGTTCCAGTTCGGCCGCATCAGGCTCAGGAACTTGAGCAAGGCGCCCGGCCGCTCGGGGAAGATGAAGCGCAGCAACCGTTCCTCGTGCGCCAACGCCGAATGGCCGCCGACCATGTGGCGGATGTGCTCCTTGGCCAGTTCGTCGTGCGTCAGGTCCAGCGTCTCGAAACCCTGCTTGCCGAAGTTGCGGGCGATCTTGGCCGATTCGCCCTTGTTCTGCGTGGTCAGGCCGACGAACACATGGGCGCGCTGCGCGTGGCTGATGCGGTAGTTGAATTCGGTGACGTTGCGCGGCCCGCCGGGCAGTTGCTCGACGACTTCGCAGAAACGGCGGAAACTGCCGCGCTCCTCGGGGATCGTCACGGCGAACAGCGCCTCGCGCTCCTCGCCGACCTCGGCGCGTTCGGCCACGAAGCGCAGGCGGTCGAAGTTCATGTTCGCGCCGCACAGGATGGCCGCGTAGGTCTGGCCCTTCGTCTTGTGGGTGGCCACGTATTGCTTGATCGCGGCCACCGCCAGGGCGCCGGCCGGCTCGACGATGCTGCGCGTGTCGACGAACACGTCCTTGATGGCGGCGCAGACGGCATCGGTGTCGACCGTCATGAACTCGTCGACCAGGCCGCGCGCCACGCGGAAGGTTTCCTCGCCCACCAGCTTCACGGCCGTGCCGTCGGAGAACAGGCCCACGTCGGCCAGCGTCACGCGCTTCTTCGCGTTGACCGACTGGATCATCGCGTCCGAGTCGTTCATCTGCACGCCGATGACCTTGATCTCGGGCCGCACGGCCTTGATGTAGTTGGCCACGCCGGAGATCAGGCCGCCGCCGCCGATGGCCACAAACACCGCGTCCAGATGCTGCGAGCCCGGGCCCTGCAAACTTTGCAATTGGCGCAGGATTTCCATGGCGATCGTGCCCTGGCCGGCGATCACGTCCGGATCGTCGAACGGGTGCACGAAGGTCAGGTCCTGCTTTTTTTCCAGTGTCACGGCATGCTGGTAGGCATCCGAGTAACTTTCGCCCGACAGCACCACCTCGCCGCCGAAACCCCTGACGGCATCGACCTTGACCTGCGGCGTCGTGGTCGGCATGACCACCACCGCGCGGCAGCCGAGCTTCTTGGCGCTCAACGCCACGCCCTGCGCGTGGTTGCCGGCCGAGGCGCAGATCACGCCGCGCTTGAGTTGTTCGGCCGACAGGTGCGCCATCTTGTTGTAGGCGCCGCGCAGCTTGAAGCTGAACACCGGCTGCGTGTCCTCGCGCTTGAGCAGGACGGTGTTGTGCAGGCGCCGGCTCAGGTTCTGCGCCGGCTCCAGCGCCGACTCGATGGCCACGTCGTAGACCCGCGCGGTCAGGATCTTTTTCAGATAATCGGCAGGCGTGAGTGCCTTGGGTTTGGCGACGGGCTTAGCGGCGGAGGGGGGTACAGGCTTCATGATCGGAGGGCGGACATTGCGGAACAGAGCCGTCGATCATAGAGCGCGCGCAACGATGCTCTGCCGTTGTTCAGCATGGTGCTGACGGCAGATCCGCCTGCCTCATTCCAGGGACACCGCGGAACTGGCTCCGCCAGGCCGCCGGTGTCGCCCCCTGCAAGGAGGTTGGCGCTACACAAGGTGAGCGACTTGGGTGTGAGCCAATTCCCCAAGAAAAAAGCCCCAGGTCTTGCGACCTGGGGCTAAATCCACCTTTTCGGAGGGTGGAGGAGACAATCGGCGCGTAAGAGTCTTACGCATGGGTTGCAGTGTACCGGTTTTTTGCTGCGTTGCAACATCCCCCCATTTGGGGGTGTATGAAATAGGTCACACTATTAGCTCAATTACGCGATGCGAAGCTGTATTAATCGAAAAGGAACAACATGGAATGCACAGTGAGTTGGACGGGTGCCGCCGGCACGCGTTCCGGCATGGGTTTTGTGGCGGAAACCGGCAGCGGCCACGTCCTGACCATGGACGGCGCGCCGGACGCGGCCAAGCCCGAGAACGGCGGCCAGAACCTGGCGCCGCGCCCGATGGAGACCGTGCTCGCCGGCACCGGCGGTTGCACCGCCTACGACGTCGTCCTGATCCTGAAGCGAGGACGCCACGACGTGCGCGGCTGCTCGGTCAAGCTCACTTCGGAACGTGCGCCGGTCGATCCCAAGGTGTTCACCGCCATCCACATGCACTTCACCGTGAGCGGCAAGGGGATTCCGGCACAGGCCGTGGAGCGCGCCATCGCCATGAGCCACGACAAATATTGTTCGGCGACGATCATGCTGGGCAAGACCGCCGAGATCACCACGAGTTTCGATCTGGTCGAGGCCTGACCACCCGTCGTCTCCAAGGATCAGATGTAGTGCGCCGTGGTCGTCATGACCTTGCCGGCGGCACGCATCAGCCCTTTGAGGGGGGCTGGCAGCTTCACGCCGCCGGCCTGCAGGGCCTCTTCGGCGTGCCGCGCCTCGTCTTCCTTCATCTGCGCCACGATGGCGCGTGAAGCGTGATCGCCTGCGGGCAGGCGCTCCAGGTGGCTTTGCAGGTGGGCTTCGACCTGCCGTTCGGTCTCCACCACGAAGCCCAGGCTCAGCCGGTCGCCGCCGAGCTTGCCCGTCAGCAACCCCAGCCCGAAGGCGCCGGCGTACCACAGCGGATTCAGCCGGCTGGTGTGGCCGCCGAGTTCGTCGAGCCGCTGGCGCGTCCAGGCCAGATGGTCGGTTTCCTCCTGCGCCGCCTGCTGGAGATGGCACCGCAACTCCTCGTCCTTCGTGGCCAATGCCTGCGCCGTGTAGAGCGCTTGCGCGCAAACTTCGCCCACGTGGTTGACCCGCATCAGCGCCGCCGCGTGTTTTTTCTCGACGGGCGTCAGATCGGTCGGCAACTCGGGCACGGTCGGGCAGGTCCGGCTCGCGCGCGGCAGCGTGAAGATGGCGCGCAACGCGGTGTCGGCGACGCGCAGTGTCTGGTCCAGCGACGGGATCAGCGTGGAAGGGTGAGGACGTTGCATGAATCGACTTTACTGCAAGCGCCGTTCCCATGAAAAATCCCCCACGAGGGGGGATTCGGATAAGACGAGTCGAGCGGCTCAGAAACGATGGCGGATCGTGAAGGCCATGCTGCTCGAATCCTGGCCTGGCGAGGCCGAAACACCACCCACGTAACCGTTGCCGCCGAGTGCATCCTGCGACGGGCTCTTGTTGTTCAGGTGGGTCAGCACCGCGCTGAGGTCGGTGCGTTTGGACAAGGCGTACGTGTAGGCCGCGCCGTAGGATGAACGGTCGGCGTTGAACGGCCGGCGGTCATTCATGCTGTTGTAGGCCACGGAGATGGTGTGCACGCCGCTGGTGATGCGGTAGCCGATCTGGAAGAGGCGGGCGTTTTGTTTGAAGCCGTTGATGAACGCGTTCTGGACCAGGTTTGCGGCGGTCGTCGACAAGCCACCGGCCACCAGGGTCGGCGCGATCACCGACAAGCCGGTCGGGTGATCGTCCTTGATGCTGGCGTATTGCCCATACACGGTGCCGGGGCCGGCGTCCAATGTGGCGCCGATGATTGCAGTGGTCAGTGACTTTTCGCCGAGTTCGTTGTTGCGGGTGTTGTAGCCGCCGCCGAGGGAATATCCGTTTCCGTTGTAGATGACCATCGCACCCAGGAGGCGGCTGGCCGAAGCCTTGCCGGCCACCTCTCCGGCGGCATACATCGCCGTGGCGCTGAGGCCATCCTTTTGCAGCCCGTACTGGAGCGAGTTGCTGACGCGGATGTCGAATGAAGTGGGGATGGCCACCAATTGACCCAAAGCCAGGCTGGACTCCGTCTTCATCACGTCGAAATTGGCCGTTGCCAGGTAGGCCGGCGTGTACTGTCGGCCCAGTGTGAAGGCGCCCACGGGCGTGACCAGACCGACGAACGCCTGCCGGTCGAACAGGCTGTTGCCCAGGTTCACACCGATGGTGGAGCCGAGTTGCGCAGCGACGGCGGACACGGCGGGCTGCAAGGCAGCCGGCAAGCCCAGCGAGGTCGCGGTGCTGAGTCGGTCCGGCAATTTGCCCAGCGAGGCGGGCCGGTTGCTCAGGGCGCCGGTATCCGCCTCGAAACGTCCTTCAAGCGTGAAGATCGCCCGGTAGCCCCCGCCCAGGTCTTCATTGCCCTTGAAGCCAAAGCGCGACCCTTCCATGTTGCCGCTGGCAATGTTGTTCTGCGTGCCGCCGGGCCCGCCCGTCACGTGGGTGAAACCGACATCAACGAGGCCGTACAGGGTGACGCTGCTGTTGCCAAGTGTGGTCTGGGCCATGGCCAGAGACGAAATGCAGCCGAGCACGGCTGCCGAGATAACGCGCATTTTTTTCATGAAGTCCCCCGGAAAGCGAAGTAAAGGTTCTATCGGAATGCCCACCTGCACGGCACTGCTGCGGCCAAGACTAAGGGGGTGTTTCTCAACGGTAAAGAGTGGGAACACCCAGGGTATCGCACGAGCGACAGGGGTAAACCCTGTCGCGGGGTGTCCCGGATACGGCCCGAGGCGGACGCGATTTTTCCAACAGAATCAAAGACTTGGAGCGCTTCCAGGCAAGCCTTTTTTCACCAATAGCGCCGGTGCTTAGACGACCATGCTGTCGCTGCAAGCCGTGGTTGTTTTGAAGGGGCGTGGTGTACACGCAACAAGATGTTTTCGGGGAGGACAAGAGGCGGTCGCTTCGCCGCAATGGGTGTTCCTCCAGCAGAACTCCATGTGCTGCCGATGACGACGACCTGCCACCATGGCGTCCACCTTGGATTTCGACATGTTGCGTTGCACAATGCCAACACTCGGGGCCGATATTTGGTATTTGAGCGTAAAGAGCTTTGCCTTCGCTCAGGCTGTTTGGTTAAATACAAATAAGGGTTAACCACATGAGTCGGCCCTCAGAACTGTTGTCAGTCAGTCTTTTTGTATCCCACTTTTGGAGATTTCTAATATGAAGAAGAGTTTGATCGCCCTGGCCGTCATCGCCGCCTCCGGCGCTGCTTCCGCTCAATCCAGCGTGACGCTGTACGGCCTGGTTGACGCCTATGTCGGTTCTGTCAAGACCACGACCGCTGGCCAAAGCCTGACCACCTACGGTGTCAACTTGCCTGCTGCTTCCGGCGGTGGCGGTCTGAACACCAGCCGCTTCGGCTTGAAGGGTTCCGAAGACCTGGGCGGCGGCCTGAAGGCCAACTTCCTGCTGGAAGCCGGCTTCGATCCAAGCACCGGCGTTGCCAACAACTACACCAGCCCTTACACCGGCACGACCTCGAACGCCATTTTCGGCCGCAATTCGTGGGTTGGCCTGTCGGGTGGCTTCGGTGAAGTCAAGCTGGGCAAGATGTGGACCCCGTTCGATGAAGTGAAGGGTTCGGGCGCTGCCGCTTTCGATGCCAACATCTTCGCTCCTGCGACCTTTGTGTGGCGTAGCAACACGTACCAGGATCGTCCTGGTAACGCGGTTTACTACTCGACCCCGAGCTTTGCCGGTCTGACCGCCGCTGCCATGTACAGCTTCGGCGAGAACAAGACGGCTACCACCAGCGCCGGCAAGATCACCGCTTTCAACGTCGCATACGCTACCGGCCCGTTCGCAGCTGCCCTGTCTTACCAGACGGAAAAGGTCAGCGGCGCTTTCGAAACCGCCAAGTTCCTGCAGTTCAACACCTCGTATGACCTCGGCGTTGTCAAGCTGTTGGGCGCTTACGGCCGCGTGAAGGATCAAGTCGCCAACGTCGACAAGACCAACGAATACCAACTCGGCCTGGACTTCCCGGTCACCAGCACGTTCACCCTGTCGGGTGGTTATGCCTGGTCCAAGGATGACGTGGTTGCTGGCAGCGACATCAAGCGCAAGGGCTTTGGTATCGCTGGCCTGTACGCACTGTCCAAGCGCACCAACCTGTACGCAGGTGTGAACGATTCCAAGACGGAAGTTCCTGGCGCATCTGACGACAAGACCCGCGTCTTCGCGGTTGGCGTCCGCCACACGTTCTAATCGCAGGCTGGCTTGAGGCCAGCTTCGGTTAAATGTCAAAGCCATTTCGGGGCAACCCGAAATGGCTTTTTTCATTTAATACGCCAAATACCCAAGAAACGGAAGTTTTTCGCTTGTGTGAGGGCGCGGTTGTTGTAAGCGCCCCACCACGGTGCGGCAGTGTGGTTGCCATGCAACATTCACGCGCGATTCAGGGCAATTACCTTTGCGAAACGGTTCACGCTCTGTTGCAATAGGCCCAACTTCCGAAACGGAGGTTGGCCCGGGTGGCTGGAGGAGTCGCTTCACGAAACGTGAAGAGATCCGCAACCGGAGCCCTATGTTTAACCTTGGAGAACCTCTCAATGAAAAAAACGCTCATCGCGTTGGCTGCACTCGCTGCAACCGTCGGTGCTCACGCACAATCTTCCGTCACCCTGTACGGTGTGGTCGACGCCTTCTTGAACAAGACTGAAAACAAGGTCACGACGGCTGGTACCACCACCAAGCTGAGCCAGAACAAGATCGACGGCAGCGGCCTGAGCAGCTCGCGTTGGGGTCTGCGCGGTTCTGAAGATCTGGGCGGCGGCCTGGCAGCCATCTTCACCCTCGAAGGCGGCTTCACCATCGACAACGGTGCCTTCAACAACAACCAAGGCAACGCCAACTCCACGACGCTGTTCGGCCGTCAATCCTGGGTTGGCCTGAAGGGCAACTTCGGTCAAGTGACCCTGGGTCGTAACTACTCGGCTTACGACGACCTGCACGGTATCGTCGACCACAACTACGACTCCAACACCTTCGCGGTCTGGGGCGCTGTGTCCGGCACGGGTATCCAGGACTACGTGAACCGTACCAACAACTCGATCAAGTACACGACGCCTGTGTTCGGCGGCTTCAGCGCCACCGTCAACTACAGCTTCGGCGAAGACAAGACGGCAACGACCTCTGCTTCGAAGAACGCCAACCTGAACCTGAAGTACGCCAACGGTCCTCTGGTGGTCGGCTACGCCTACCAAAAGGAAACGCAACGGGCTAGCGGCGCCACCAACCTGTTCGGCGGCACCAGCGTGACCACGGCAACCAGCCTGGGCTCGGTTGCTCTCGGTAACTCGACCACCGACGACACCCGTAAGTACCACCTGTTCGGCGCCACCTATGACTTCGGCGTGGCCAAGCTGGTCGGTTCTTACAACCAAGCCAAGAACAGCGCTGGCACGAAAGACAAGGACTACCAAGTCGGCGTGAGCGTTCCGTTCGGTGCAGCCGCTGTGGCCGTGGGTTACGCCCACGCCAAGAGCGATGCAACGCTGGCCAACGGTGGCGACAACAAAGGCAATGGCTTCAGCTTGCTGGGTACCTATGACCTGTCCAAGCGCACCACCCTGTACGCTGGCTACCTGCAGATCAAGTCGGAAGTCGCCAACGGCGCTACCGAAGTCAAGCGCACGCTGGTCGGTACCGGCATTCGCCACACGTTCTAATTTCGAAGCTAGCGCAAGCTAGTTTGGAATGAAGATTGAGACCCCGTCGTGGCAACACGATGGGGTTTTTTTATGACGCACCCCGACCGTGGATGCCGCGTTGAAGAGAAATAGCCGAATGAAGACGACAGATGCGAGCATGAGCCTGGCCAATCGGCGATTTGTCTATTGGTTATCGGTGATCGCTCTATGTTTGCTGACTGCCTGCGCGAGTGCGCCTCAAAAAACAAGCGCAAACGCCGATTCCGAAGCCGATGAACCCCCCCAGCCTTCGGTGTTGCAAGTCGACATCAACTGGCAGCCCGCCTGGCAAAACGCGGGCACAGCCTGGCATTCGCGCACCTTTCCAGGCAAGAAGGCCACCCAATACACCGCCGCGAGGCTTGATGGCCGCGAGGCGATCTACGGCGAATCGCACAGTTCGGCCAGCATGTTGCGTCAGCGGTTCCACATCGAGCCGTTGGCCCTCGGCCAGATCGGTTTCTCCTGGAAGGTGCCGCAACTGATCCCGGGCGCCAACATGGGCCTGCGCGACCACGACGATTCCCCGGTACGGGTGATGCTCGCGTTCGAAGGCGACCGTGGCCGCCTATCGATGAAGGATGCGATGTTGTCCGAACTGGCGCGCACCCTGACGGGCGAAGAAATGCCCTATGCCACATTGATGTACGTCTGGTGCAACCACCGGGCGCCGGGTTCGGTGATCATCAGCCCGCGCACCGATCGCATCCGGTCCATCGTCGTCGAGTCCGGCCCCAAGCGGCTGAACCAATGGCTCGACTACCAGCGCGACATCCAGACCGATTTCGAACTGGCCTTCGGCGAGAAGCCGGGCGCGCTGATCGGCGTGGCCATCATGTCCGACAGCGACAACACACAATCCGAAGCCCGCGCCTGGTACGGCGCCGTGCACATCGCACCCGCGGTACTGACACAGGCGGCGCAGCGTTAGGCGCCTCGCCCCGTCCTCCGTTGTCCACCGATTTGCTTTATAACTAAAGAAAACCCGCAGTCGGGCATGACCCTTGCTCTGCTAGCATCCATGCAATATTCCTCCCGCAGATGCTCGTCTTCATTCTCCGGCGCTTGATCCAGGCCGTGGTCGTCATGACCGCCGTGGCCTTCATTGCATTCCTGCTGTTCCAGTACGTCGGCGACCCGGTGGTCTTCCTGCTCGGGCAGGATGCGACGCCGGCACAGACCGCCGACCTGCGCGCCGCGCTCGGCCTGGACAAACCCTTCTTCGTGCAGTTCTGGCACTTCCTCCTCAACGCCGCGCAGGGCGAATTCGGCCTGAGCCTGCGCCAGGGGGCCAAGGTGTCGCGGCTGATCGGCGAACGCCTTCCCGCGACGGTGGAGCTGGCCTTCGTCGCCGCGGTGCTCGCACTGGTGATCGGTGTACCGATGGGCGTCTATTCGGCGCTGCGCCGCGGTACTTTTCTGAGCCAGGCCTTCATGATGGTTTCGCTGCTCGGCGTGTCGCTGCCGACCTTCCTCATCGGCATCCTGCTGATCCTGGTCTTTTCGGTCGGGCTGGGCTGGTTCCCGAGTTTCGGTCGCGGCGAGACGGTGCAGGTCGGCTGGTGGAGTTCGGGCCTGCTGAAGGCCGACGGCTGGCACCATATCGTGCTGCCGGCGGTCACGCTGGCCGTGTTCCAGCTCACCTTGATCATGCGCCTGGTGCGCGCCGAGATGCTGGAGGTGCTGCGCACCGATTACATCAAGTTCGCGCGCGCGCGCGGCCTGTCGAACCGCGTCATCCACTTCGGCCACGCGCTCAAGAACACGCTGGTGCCGGTGATGACCATCACCGGCCTGCAGCTCGGCGGGCTGATCGCCTTCGCCATCATCACCGAGACCGTGTTCCAGTGGCCCGGCATGGGCCTGCTGTTCATCCAGGCCGTCACCTTCGCCGACATCCCGGTGATGGCCGCCTACCTGTGTCTCATCGCGCTGATTTTTGTTGTGATCAACCTGGTGGTCGATCTGTTGTATTTTGCGGTCGACCCGCGCCTGCGCGTCGGCCAAGGAGGACATTGAAATGAACGGTTCCGCAAGCGCAGTGGCCTACCGGGCCAACGGCCGCGCGTTCGCCCACATCGCGCAGTTCCTGCCCGAACTCACGGCGTTGCGCCGCGACCTGCATGCCCATCCCGAACTCGGCTTCGAAGAGATCTACACCTCGGGCCGCGTCACCCAGGCGCTCAAGCTCTGCGGCGTGGACGAGGTGCACACCGGCATCGGCAAGACCGGCGTGGTGGCGGTGATCAAGGGCCGCGCCGACACCCGCGGCAAGATGATCGGCCTGCGCGCCGACATGGACGCCTTGCCGATGGCGGAGAGCAACGATTTCGCCTGGAAGTCGTCCAAGAGCGGCCTGATGCACGGCTGCGGCCATGACGGCCACACGGCCATGCTGGTGGGCGCGGCGCGCTACCTCGCCGAAACGCGCAACTTCGACGGCACGGCCGTGCTCATCTTCCAGCCGGGCGAGGAGGGCTACGCCGGCGCCAAGGCCATGATCCAGGACGGCCTGTTCGAGCGATTCCCGGCGCAGGCGGTCTTTGCGATGCACAACTGGCCCGGCATGCGGCCCGGCACGGTGGGCATCAACCCCGGTCCGATGATGGCCTCGGCCGACCGCATCACCATCGAGGTCACAGGCCGCGGCGGCCACGGCGCACACGCCTACCAGACCATCGACCCGGTGCTGGTTTCCGCCCACATCATCACCGCGGTGCAGAGCATCGTCTCGCGCAACGTGCGCCCGATCGACAGCGCCGTCATCAGCATCTGCGCCATGCACGCCGGTGATCTGGGCGCCATGAGCGTGGTGCCGGGCAAGGCCACGCTGGTGGGCACCGTGCGGACCTTCAATCCGGCGGTGCAGGAAATGGTCGAGCGCCGCCTCAACGAGATGTGCAGCGCGGTGGCGCTGGGTTTCGGCGCCACCGCCACCGTGCATTACGAGCGCATCTACCCGGCCACGCTCAACACCTCGCCCGAGGCGCTGTTTGCCGGCGACGTGGCCGAGTCGCTGGTCGGCCCCGAACACGTGGTGCGCGACATGGAGCCGAGCATGGGCGCCGAGGATTTCTCGTTCATGCTGCAGGTCAAGCCCGGCGCGTATTTCCGCATCGGCCAGGGCGCGGAGAACGGCGTGGGCAGCTGTTACCTGCACAACAGCCGCTACGACTTCAACGACGACATCCTGCCGCTCGGAAGCGCGCTGCATGCCAGCCTGGCCGAACAATTCATGCCGCTTTCGACAGCTTCCGACTGATCCAATTCTTACCCTGCAACCCTCGAAGGAATTCCGATGACGATGAAACTGAAGTCTCTGGCCTGGTCCATGTCGCTGGCCTGCGCATTGGCGGCCTTGGGCACGAACACGTTCGCGCAGACCATCCGGGTGGCGAACCAGGGGGATGCCTTGTCGATGGATCCCCATTCGCTGAGTGAATCGCTGCAGTTCAGCCTCACGGGCAACGTCTACGAGCCGCTGGTCGGCCGCAACAAGGACCTGAGCCTGGCGCCGGCGCTGGCCACGAGCTGGAAGCAGACTTCGCCCACGGTCTGGCGCTTCGAGTTGCGCAAGGGCGTGCAATTCCACGACGGCACGCCCTTCACGGCCGACGATGTGTTGTTCTCCTTCGCGCGCGCCGCCGGCGAAGGCTCGGACATGAAGAGCTACGTCAACGACTTCAAGGAAGTGCGCAAGATCAACGACTTCACCGTCGAGATCGAAACCCTGCAGCCCTTCCCGATCCTGCCCGACGTGATCTCGCTGGTCTACATGATGAGCAAGAAGTGGTGCGAGGCGAACCAGGCCGTCCGACCGGTGGACCGCCGCAAGGGCATCGAGAACGCGGCCTCGTTCCGGGCCAACGGCACCGGGCCGTTTCGCCTGCGCGAGCGCCAGCCCAACGTGCGCACCAGTTTCACGCGCAACGGCAGCTACTGGGGCAAGATCGAAAGCAACGCCTCCGACATCATCTTCACGCCGATCGCCAACGACGCCACACGCGTGGCCGCCCTGCTCTCGGGCGAGATCGACGTGATGGAGCCGGTGCCGGTGCAGGACATCGCGCGCGTCAATGCCGGCGCCAACACCCGCGTGGCCACCGGCCCCGAGCTGCGCACCATCTTCCTCGGCATGGACCAGAAGCGCGACGAACTGCTGTATTCCAGCGTCAAGGGCAAGAACCCGTTCAAGGACAAGCGTGTGCGCCAGGCCTTCTACCAGGCCATCGACATCGAGGGCATCAAGACCACGGTGATGCGCGGTGCATCCAGCCCCACGGCGCTGATGGTCGGCCCCGGCATCAACGGCTTCCTGCCCGAGCAGAACAAGCGCCTGCCGTACGACGTGGACGCGGCCAAGAAACTCATGGCCGATGCGGGTTACGGCGCGGGCTTCGAGGTGGCGATGAACTGCCCGAACGACCGCTATGTGAACGACGCGCGCATCTGCCAGGCCGTGGCCGCCAACCTCGCCAAGATCAACGTGAAGATCAACCTGCAGGCCGAAACCAAGGGCACCTATTTCCCGAAGGTCCTGCGCCGCGACACGAGCTTCTACCTGCTCGGCTGGACGCCGTCCACCTACGATGCGCACAACGCGCTGAATGCCTTGATGGCCTGTGTGGACGACAAGGGCGCGGGCCAGTTCAACCTGGGTGCGTACTGCAACCCCAAGGTGGACGAACTCACGAAGAAGATCCAGTCCGAGACCGACAAGACCAAACGCAACGCGATGATCAAGGAAGCCTTCGACATCCACACGGCCGACATCGGCCACCTGCCGCTGCACCAGCAGGCGCTGGCCTGGGGCATCAGCAAGAAGGTGTCGCTCGTGCAACTCGCAGACAACTTCATGCCGTTCAAGTGGATGAGCATCAAGTGACGACATGAGAATTTCCGTCCGGGCTGAGCCTGTCGTCCTTCGACAAGCTCAGTGCGAACGGGGTTTGTTCGCTCGAAAAATGCGGAAATATCGGTAGCCATGAAGCAACTTCTCTTCCGCTGGTTCGACAGCGACGTCGGCTACAGCTTCCGGCACTCGCCGGTCGCCATTGGCTCGGCTTTCGTCGCCTTCGTGTGCGTGTTCTGCGCCGCGTTCGCGGGCTGGGTGTCGCCGCACAATCCGTTCGACCTGGGCTCGCTGGAGCTCAGCGACGCGCGGCTGCCGCCATCTTGGTCGGCGGGCGGCACCTTCAAATACCTGCTCGGCACCGACGACCAGGGCCGCGACATCCTGTCGGCCGTGATCTACGGCGCGCGCATCTCCATCGTGGTCGGTGCCGCGTCGGTGGTGCTGTCGGCCCTGGTCGGCGTGGCACTCGGGCTGCTGGCCGGCTTCAAGGGCGGCTGGGTCGACTCCTTCCTGATGCGGCTGTGCGACGTGATGTTGTCGTTCCCGCCGATCCTCGTCGCGCTGCTCATGGCCGGCGTGGGCCGCGCGCTGTTTCCCAACGCCGACACCACGGTGGCCTTCGGCGTATTGATTCTTTCGATCTCGCTGACCAAATGGGTGGACTACGCGCGCACCGTGCGCGGCTCCACCCTCGTCGAGCGCAACAAGGAATACGTGCAGGCCGCGCGCGTGACCGGTGTGTCGCCGCTGCGCATCATGCGGCGCCACGTGCTGCCCAACGTCACCGGGCCGGTGATGGTGCTGGCCACCATCCAGGTGGCCACGGCCATCATCACCGAGGCCACCTTGTCATTCCTCGGCGTGGGCGTGCCGCCGACTTCGCCATCGCTGGGCACCTTGATCCGCGTCGGCAACGACTACCTGTTTTCCGGCGAATACTGGATCACCGTGTTCCCAGGCCTGATGCTGGTGCTGATCGTGCTGAGCGTGAACCTGCTCGGCGACTGGCTGCGCGACGTGTTGAACCCGCGGCTTCAATGAACGTGCACACCGAAGTATTTGCTATTGAATCAGTAGCTGTTGGCGCCGATGGGATGTGCGCCAGAGGTCGATTTGACTCAAGAATATAGGCCTACGATGTCTTTGTTGGAAGTTCAAAACCTGGTGGTGGAATTCCCCGGCCGGCGCGGCACGGTGCGGGCTCTCGACCATATTTCCTTCGACATCGCGCCCGGTGAAATCCTCGGCGTGGTGGGCGAGTCGGGCGCGGGCAAGTCGCTCACGGGCGCGGCCATCATCGGCCTGCTCGAGCCGCCCGGGCGCATCGCCGGCGGGCAGATCCTGCTCGAAGGCCAGCGCATCGACACGCTCGGGGAAGAGGCGATGCGCCACATCCGCGGCCGGCGCATCGGCGCCATCTTCCAGGACCCCTTGACTTCGCTGAACCCGCTCTACAGCGTGGGCCGGCAACTCATCGAAACCATCCAGGCGCACCTGCCGGTGGGCCAGGCCGAGGCGCGCCAGCGCGCCGTCCAGTTGCTGAAGGACACCGGCATTCCCGCGGCCGAGCAGCGCCTCGACCACTACCCGCACCAGTTTTCCGGCGGCATGCGCCAGCGTGTGGTGATCGCCCTGGCGCTGGCGGCGGAACCCAAGCTCATCGTGGCCGACGAGCCCACCACCGCGCTCGACGTGTCGATCCAGGCGCAGATCATCATGCTCCTGAAGAACATCTGCCGCGATCGCGGCGCGGCTGTGATGCTGATCACCCACGACATGGGGGTGATTGCCGAAACCTGCGACCGCGTGGCCGTGATGTACGCCGGCCGCATCGCCGAGATCGGCCCGGTGCACGAGGTCATCAACCACCCGGCCCATCCCTACACGGCCGGCCTGATGGCGGCGATTCCCGACATTGCGCAGGACCGCGACATCCTCTACCAGATCGATGGCGCCATGCCGCGGCCCGGCGCCATCCCGGCCGGCTGCGCCTTCCATCCCCGCTGCCCGCGTGCCTTCGACCGTTGCAAGGCCGAGCGCCCCGAACTGTTGCGCGCTGGCGCCACGCGGGCGGCCTGCTGGCTGCATGCGGGGGTGGTTGCGTGAACCACACTCCACTGGTGCAGGCGAACGACCTGGCCAAGACCTTCGACGTCTCGCCGCCGTGGCTCAACCGCGTGCTCGAACGCAAGCCGCGCCAACTGCTGCGCGCCGTGGACGGCGTGAGTTTCCAGATCGAAAAGGGCAAGACGCTGGCCCTGGTCGGCGAGTCAGGCTGCGGCAAGAGCACCGTGGCACGTCTGCTCGTCGGCCTGTACGAGCCGACGCGCGGCAACCTGGTTTTCGATGGGCAGGACGCGCATGCCGTGTTCAAGACCGCTGGCGGCAACGCACTGCGCAAACGCATCCAGATGATCTTCCAGGACCCGTACGCCAGCCTGAACCCACGCTGGACGGTGGAGGCCATCGTCGGCGAGCCGTTGACGGAGCACGGCCTGATCGTCGAGGCCACGGCGCTGAAGCAGCGTGTCGGGGAATTGCTGGAATCGGTGGGCCTGCGCGCGCAGGACATGGCCAAGTACCCGCACCAGTTCTCCGGCGGCCAGCGCCAGCGCATCTCGATCGCGCGCGCCCTGGCCACCGAGCCCGAATTCCTGGTCTGCGACGAGCCCACGTCCGCGCTCGACGTGAGCGTGCAGGCCCAGGTGCTCAACATCATGAAGGAATTGCAGCGAAAGCGCGGGCTCACTTATCTGTTCATCTCGCACAACCTGGCCGTGGTGCGCCACGTCAGCGACCAGGTGGGCGTGATGTACCTCGGCCGGCTGGTCGAACTTGCTGACAAACACACACTTTTCGCGGCACCGCGCCATCCCTACACGCGTATGCTGCTGGATGCGATTCCGAAGATGCACGACACCGGCCGCGCCCGCACGCCGGTGCAGGGCGAGGTGCCGAATCCGCTCGATCCGCCCGCGGGCTGCGCGTTCCATCCCCGCTGTCCGCACGCCAACGACCGTTGCCGCGCCGAGCGGCCGGCGCTGCTCGACGTCGTCGGCGTGAAGATCGCCTGCCATGCGGTGGAGGAGGGGCGATTGCGTTGAGAATTCCGCTCCCGCTCCGACGCGCTTTCGGTGGACCCTTCGACAAGCGCGGAGCGGACGGTGTTGGCCGGTGCGCCCGAGGCAGTGCGACCCTTACGTGTACCGCTTGCTGCGCAGATTGTTCTTCATCTCCTGCAGCTTGGGCTGCAGATGCGTGCCGCCGATGCGCAGCGCCACACTCGTGGCCAGGATGTCGATGATCAGCAGGTGCAGCAGGCGTGACACCATCGGACTGTATTTGTCGTAACCCTCGGGGTGGTTCGCCGCCAGGTGGATGTGGCCGGCGGAGGCCAGGGGCGAGCCGCTGGCGGTGATGACGATGGTGGTGGCGCCGTTCTTGCGGGCGATGTCGCAGGCGTCCATCAGGTCGCGCGTGCGGCCCGAATTGGAGATCACCACCACGCAGTCGCCCGCGCCGAGCATGGAGGCGCTCATCACCTGCATGTGGCCGTCGCTGTAGGCGATGGTGTTCACACCCAGGCGGAAGAACTTGTGCTGCGCATCCAGCGCCACGATGCCCGAGTTGCCCGCGCCGTAGAACTCCACCCGGCGCCGGTTCTCCACCGTGGCGGCCAGCGTCTCGGCGGCTTTCTCCAGCGCCGAGGTGCTGGCCTCGTTGCGGTACTTGAGGAAAGCGGCGACGGTGTTGTCGATCACCTTGACCATCACGTCGCTGGTCTTGTCGTCCACGTCCACGCTGCGGTGGATGAAGGGCACGCCCTCGCTCACGCTGCCCGCGAGCTTGAGCTTGAAGTCGGAGAGCCCGTCGTAGCCCATGCTGCGGCAAAAGCGCACCACGGTGGGCTTGCTCACATGGGCGCGGTCCGACAGTTCGCTGACCGGCAGGTTGGCGAAGGCACGCGGGTCGGCGAGGACGAGTTTTCCCACGCGCTGCTCGGCGGGCGCCAGCGAAGACAGCGAGGCTTTGATGCGATCAAGCATAAGGCCGGGAAGGATGTTTTGCAGCACGGCCGCCCGAAGGCAAAACGCGCCCCCTCGGGGGGCAGCGAGGACACGCCAGTGCCGAGCATGGGGGTGCGGTGATCACGCCTCTTCGCCCCACCAGAAGCCGTCCCTGGCGATCATGGCGCTGCTGGCGCTTGGCCCCCAGGTGCCGGCCGCGTACGGCCGCGGGCCGTTGTTGTCGTGCTCCCAGTGGCTGATGATCGGTTCGACCCAGCGCCAGGCCTCTTCCTGCTCGTCGCTGCGCACGAACAGGTTGAGCCGGCCGTCGATCACGTCGAGCAGCAGGCGCTCGTAGGCGCCCACGCGCTCGGAGCCGAAGCGTTTGTCGAAGTCGAGGTCGAGCTGCACGGAGGTGAGCGGCAGCATGCCGCCGCGCACGCCGGACTTGGTGCTCACGCGCTGGTCCTGGGCCTGCGCCAGCAGGTGCAGTTCGAGCCCGTCCTTCGGCTGCAGGTTGATGACCAGCTTGTTCGCCATGCCGGCCTGTGTGCGGAAGATCGCATGCGGCGTGGGGCGGAAGTTCACCTCGATCCGGGCGTCGCGCGAGGCCAGGCGCTTGCCGGTGCGGATGTAGATCGGCACGCCGGCCCAGCGCCAGTTCTCGATCTCGGTGCGCAGCGCGACGAAGGTTTCGGTGTTGCTGCCCGGGTCCACCCCCGGCTCGCTCCGGTAGCCCGGGACGCGCTCGCCGTAGGCCGTGCCCGCGGTGTACTGCCCGCGCACCGCGTGCAGCCCCAGCGTCTCGGGCGTCCAGCGCGCCAGCGACCGCAGGACCTTGAGTTTTTCGTCGCGGATCGCGTCGGCATGGGCGTTGATCGGCGGCTCCATGCCGATGGCGCACACCAGTTGCAGGGCGTGGTTCTGCACCATGTCGCGCAAGGCGCCGGTCTGGTCGTAGAAGGCGCCGCGCTTTTCGACGCCCAGGTCTTCGGCGATGGTGATCTGGATGTTGGCGATGTGCTCCCGGCGCCAGATCGGCTCGAACAGCGCATTGCCGAAACGCATGGCGAAGAGGTTCTGCACCGAAGGCTTACCCAGGTAGTGGTCGATGCGGAACACCTGGTTTTCGTGCAGCACCTTGCCCACGGCCTCGTTGATGGCGCGGTTCGAGGCCAGGTCGTGACCCAGCGGCTTTTCAAGCACGATGCGGGTGTTGGGGCCGTTCAGCCCGGCCGCAGCGATCTGCTCCACGGTCTGCGTGAACAGGGCCGGCGCGGTGGCCACGTACATCACCACGGTGTCGGCGTTGCGCGAATTCAGCATCTCGGCCAGCCGCGCGTAGTCGCCGGGCTTGGAGAGATCGAGCCGCAGGTAATGCAGCATCGAGGCAAAGTTCTTGAACTCTTCTTCCGAAGGCCGCTTGGCGCCTTCCACCGTCTTGAAGCGCGAGGCGATGAGCTCGCGGTACTGCACGTGGGAAAGGTCGTCGCGCGCCACGCCGATGATGCGCCCGCCCTCGGGCAGGGTGCCGTGGCGGAAGGCCTGGAACAACGCGGGCATCAGCTTTCGCCAGGCCAGATCGCCCGTGCCGCCAAAAAGTACTAGATCAAAGCTCATGGTTCGTGAAGATTAGTCTGTGCGGCACTGTAACTTAATTCCATGTTTTTTCAAGCATGTGACGCGGGTTGGTCTTTGGAAATCCACTCGGCGTTTTCCCCGATACGGGCTATCTGGCGCCGTTTCGCCGTTTCAAGAAGTAATCAAATTACCCCGACCGGGGCCTCCTGCCGACCGGCACTCGGTTGGCGCGCATTTCGTAACCACAAAGATCCATGCGCCTACAGGGGCTTCCGGATTTGTTTGTAACATGTATGCGTCGCCCCGCGGCAACATGCCGCGGCCGTGCCGTTGCCAGCGAAGTCCCCGCGCTTTTCCGGGGCCAGACCGAAACATGCCATGAACCAACTCGACGCGCTCAAGCAGTACACCACCGTGGTGGCCGACACCGGCAACTTCAAGCAGTTGGCCGACTACAAGCCCACCGACGCCACCACCAACCCGTCCCTGATCCTCAAGGCCGTGCAGAGCGACGACTACAAGCCCCTGCTCGACGAGACGGTGAAGAAATTCAAGGGCAAGCCGCTGGACGAGGTGATGGACCGCCTGCTGGTGCGCTTCGGTGCCGAAATCCTGTCGATCGTGCCCGGCCGCGTCTCCACCGAGGTCGACGCCCGGCTGAGCTTCGACACCGAGGCCACGGTGGCGCGCGGCGAGCGGCTCATCGCGCTGTACAAGGCCGAAGGCATCGCCGCCAGCCGCATCCTGATCAAGGTGGCTTCCACCTGGGAGGGCATCCGCGCGGCCGAGCGGCTGCAGCAAAAGGGCATCAACACCAACCTCACGCTGCTGTTCTCCTTCGCGCAGGCCGTGGCCTGCGGCGAGGCCAAGGTCCAGCTCATCTCGCCCTTCGTCGGCCGCATCTACGACTGGTACAAGAAGACCGCCGGCGCCAAGTGGGTGGAAGCCGAGCATGCCGGCGCCAACGACCCGGGCGTGAAGTCGGTCACCGAGATCTACAACTACTACAAGCACTTCGGCATCCCGACCGAAGTCATGGGTGCGAGCTTTCGCAACGTGGGCCAGATCACCGCCCTGGCCGGTTGCGACCTGCTGACCATCAGCCCCGACCTGCTGAAGACCCTGGCCGAAACCGATGCGCCGCTGAGCGCCGTGCTCGACGCCAAGGCTGCCAAGGCGGCCAAGCTCGAGAAGATGAGTTATGACGAGGCCGGCTTCCGCTTCGCGCTGAACGAGGACGCGATGGCCACCGAGAAGCTGGCCGAAGGCATTCGCGCCTTCGCCGCCGATGCCGTCAAGCTCGACAAACTCCTGCAGGGAGTCTGAGATGGCGCTGCATCTTGAACGTGTGCGTTGTGATGCCGCGCCCGCCTGGGTCGAACTCAAGGACCTGTATGCCGAAGGCGCCTCGGCCTTCGACCTGCGCAAGGCCTTCGCCACCGACCCGCAGCGCTTCCAGTCGTTCAGCCAGCAGGCGCCGCACGTCTTCGCCGACCTGTCGAAGAACCTGATCGACGAGGCCACGCAAGGCCTGTTGCTCGAACTCGCCGAACAGACCGGCCTGGCCCAGCACCGCGACGCCATGTTCGCCGGCGAGAAGATCAACACCACCGAGCAGCGTGCGGTGATGCACTGGTTGTTGCGATATCCGCAAGAAAAAAGGCCTGTAGCGCAGGTGGAATCTGCGCGAGATGCTCTTAAAAACGTAGCGAACGAGTTGGCCGAGGTGCACACCACGCTCGACGCCATGCTGGCCTATGCCGAGAAGCTGCGCGCCGACGCCGCCATCACCGACGTGGTCAACATCGGTATCGGTGGCTCCGACCTCGGCCCGCAGATGGCCGTGCTCGCACTCGACAGCTTCGTCACGCCGGGCAAGCGCTTCCACTTCATCTCGAACGTGGACGGCCACGAACTCGCGGCGCTGCTGCCCAGGCTCAAGCCAGAGAGCACGCTGTTCCTCATCGCCTCCAAGACCTTCACCACGGCCGAGACGATGACCAACGCGCGCTCGGCCAAGGCCTGGTTCGAGGCCGGCGGGGGCAAGGACATCGCGCGCCACTTCGCCGCGCTCACCACCAACGTCGAAGCGGCCAAGGCCTTCGGCATCGCCACCACCTTCGGTTTCTGGGACTGGGTCGGCGGCCGCTATTCGATGTGGTCGGCCATCGGCCTGCCGATCGCCATCGCCATCGGCGCACAGGGCTTTCGCGAATTCCTGGCCGGCGCGCACGCCATGGATGAACATTTCCGCACCGCGCCGCTGGCCGAGAACCTGCCGGTGCGCCTTGGCTTGCTCGATGTCTGGTACCGGAACTTCCACGGCTTCACGAGCCGCAGCATCGCGCCGTACCACAGTGCGCTGCGCCGCCTGCCTGCCTACCTGCAGCAGCTCGAGATGGAAAGCAACGGCAAACAGGTCGACCTGGCCGGGCGGCCGCTGCCCTACGGCACTTCGCCCGTGCTCTGGGGCGAGCCCGGCACGAACGGGCAGCACGCGTACTTTCAGATGCTGCACCAGGGCACGGACGTGGTGCCGGTCGAATTCGTCGCGGTGAAGAAGGCCCGCCACACGCTGCCCGGCCACCACCCGGCGCTCTTGGCCAACGTGCTGGCGCAGGCGCAGGCCTTGATGGTCGGCAAGGCCGATGCGGGCGGCCACCGCAACTTCCCCGGCAACCGGCCGAGCACCTTCCTCGTGCTGGAAGAACTCACGCCGGAGAGCTTCGGCGCCCTCATCGCGCTGCAGGAACACCGCGTGTTCGTCAGCGGCGCCGTGTGGTGCATCAACAGCTTCGACCAGTGGGGCGTGGAGCTCGGCAAGGTGCTGGCCAAGGACATCGAACCGCGGTTGAAGTCAGGTGATGTGGCCGGACTGGACGGGTCGACCGCAGGGTTGTTGGCGCGGCTGAGCTGAAAACGCCGGAGCCTATTCGCTGAGCCGCACGTAGGTGGCCAGCAGCCGGCTCTTGGCCACCACGCCCAGCAGCACCGGCCGCGCCGTGCTTTCGATCACCGGCAGGCGCTCGCCGCGGTGTTCCATGAAGCGCTGCAGCGCCTCGCCCAGGTTCATGTCGGCGGCGATGGGCGAAATGTCCTGCGACACCAGGTCGGCCGCATGTTTGGTCGCAAGGTCGGGCGCGTCGGTGGCGGCGGTCAGGGCCTTGAGCGGCACGACGCCGAGGTACAGCCCCGCCGCATCCACCACGTACAGGTACTTCACCGGGTATTGCAGGAACAGCCTGCCCATCTCGGCCAGGTCGGCGCCGGGCTGCACCACGGTCTGCGCCGGCTCCACGAGGTCGCGCATGTGCAGCGTGCGCAGCCTCAGGCGCTCGTCCTGCTGTTCGCGGCGGCGCAGGGTGATCTCGTACATCGAACCCGCGTTGGCCGAGCGCGCCACGAAGTAGGCCACCACGCTGGCGGCCATGAGTGGCAGCATCACCTGGTAGCTCAGCGTCATCTCGAAGATCATCAGGATGGCCATCAGCGGTGCCTGGGTACTTGCCGCGAGGAAGGCGCCCATGCCGACGATGGCATAGGCGAAAGGCTGGGCCCCGGCCGCGGGAAACAGCGCCTGCGCGGCCGTGCCGAACAGCGCGCCGATCAGGCAGCCGAAGAACAGCGAAGGCGTGAACACGCCGCCCACCGCGCCGGAGCCCACGGTGGCGAAGGTGCTCACCAGCTTGGCGCCCAGCACGGCCAGCACCAGGCCCCACGGCCAGGGCGAATGCAGCACGCTGTTGACCACGCTGTAGCCGTTGCCCCAGACCTCGGGCATGGGCACCGAGATGAGGCCGACGACCAGGCCGCCGAGCGCCAGCCGCCAGGGCAGGGCGATCGGCAGGCTGGTGAAGGCCTTGCGGCTGGCGGCCAGGCCACGCAGGAACAGCGCGGCCGCGAAACCGAGCAGCACGCCGAGCAGCGCGAACAGCAGCACCTCGAAGCCGGCTACGTCGGGGAACGGCGGCATCGCGTAGACCGGCTGGTAGCCGGGCAAGGCCCGCATCACGATGTTGGCCACCACCGCGGCCACGATGATCGGCCCGACGCTTTCCATGGCGATCGAGCCGAGCACGATCTCGGCCACGAAGAAGGCGCCGGCGATCGGTGCGTTGTAGGCCGCGGTCAGCCCCGCGGCCGCGCCGCAGCCGACCAGCAGGCGCAGCCGTTCGCCAGGGAACTTGAAGGCGCGGCCGAGCAGCGAAGTGCACAGCGCGGCCAGCTGCACCATCGAGCCTTCGCGGCCGATCGAGCCGCCGCTGGCCACGCTGGCCAGGGAGGACGCGCTGCGCGCCAGCGTCTGGGCCACCGGAATGCGGCCGTCGCCGAGCACGATGGCTTCCATGTAGTCGGAGGTCGCCTTCTGCACCGTCGCGCGCTGGGCGAGCAGCAGCAGCCCGCCGGCGATCAGTCCGCCGCAGGCCGGCGTCACGATGCGTGCCCAGGGCGGCAGGCTGCGCGCCAGCGCCACCATGCCGTTGCCCTCGCCGAGCAGGCCGGCATCGACGAGGCGCAACGCCAGCCGGAACAGTTCGGTGGCCAGCGCGCCGAGCACACCGGCCACGATGGCCCAGAGCAGCGTGAGTTGCCATTCGGCGATGCGGAACATCCGGCGCAAGGCCGTGCGGGCGGCCAGCAGCCAGGTGGCGGGGCTTTTCAAGGGCGCGCCTCGAGCAGGTTGAAGATGCCCATGCCCGCCACCATGGCCAGCACGAACACCAGCGCCTTCGCCTCGGCCATGCCCAACGCCACCAGGGCAGGCGCAGGGCAGAAGCCGGCCAGGCCCCAGCCCGCACCGAACAGCAGGCTGCCCGTCACCAGCCGCCGGTCGATGCCGCGGGCCGTGGGCAGGTGCATCGGCGTGCCGAGCAGCGACCGTTGGCGTCGCGCCGCCAGCCGGAAGGCCGGGAAGGCCACGCCCACGGCTCCTGCCATGACCAGCGCCAGCGATGGATCCCATCGCCCGGCCAGATCGAGGAAGTCCAGCACCTTGGCCGGGTTGGCCATGCCGGAGACGATGAGCCCGAGGCCGAAAATCAAACCCGCCAACAAGGCGCTGAAAATGGACATGCGATCTCCCCTCAGCTGCCGAGCAGATGCCGCAGCACAAAGACCGTGAGGAAGCCCGTGCCCATGAAACACAGCGTGGCCACCATCGAGCGTGGCGACAGGCGGGCGATACCGCACACGCCATGGCCGCTGGTGCAGCCCGCGCCGTAGCGCGTGCCGATGCCCACCAGAAGACCTGCCGCGACCAGGCCCGCGAAGCCGGCGTCGATCTGCAGGACCGGCATGGTCGCCACCAGGCCGTAGACCCAGGGCGCGGCCACCAGCCCGAGCAGGAAGGCCGCGCGCCAACCCGCATCGCCCATGGCGGGCCGCAGCAGGCCGCCGAGGATGCCGCTGATGCCGGCGATGCGCCCGTTGAACAGCGCGAACACGCCGGCCGCCACACCGATCAGCGCGCCACCGGCCAGGGCGGACCACGGGGTGAAATGCATCCAGTCGATGGCCATCATCGGTCTCCTTCGGGGCAGTAGAGGCGGTACAGCACCGCCAGGATGTCCAGCGCCGCCGGATCGGCCACGCGGTAGTAGATGTTCTTGCCGTCGCGGCGCGTGTCGACCAGGCCTTCGGCGCGCAATACGCCCAGCTGCTGGGACAGGCTGGGCTGGTGCAGGTCCAGCAGCTCCTCGAGCTCGCCGACGCTGCGCTCGCCCTGCGCCAGTTGGCACAGCAACAGCAGGCGCGATTCGTGGGCCAGGGCCTTGAGCGTGGAAACCGCCTGGCCCGCGGCTTCCCGCAGCCGGACAGGGTCGATCGGGGCGGCGCGTTTTCTCATTTTTTTCTCAGGGTACCGAAGGGTGTGTTGATTTAATTATACAAATTAATATAATGTAAATCAACAGATTGAAAGGCACCCACCATGTCCGCCCGAATGCACATCGAGGCCTTTTTCGACGGGCCCACGGGCACCGTCAGTTATGTCGTATCGGACGCAGTGGCCCGGCGTGCGGCCATCATCGACCCGGTGCTCGACTACGACGCCAAGTCCGGGTGCACCGGCACGGCCTCCATCGATCGCCTGCTTGCCTACATCGCAGCGCAATCGCTGGTGGTGGACTGGATTCTGGAAACCCACGCCCATGCCGATCACCTGTCGGCCGCGCCCTACCTGAAGGCCAAGGTGGGTGGACGGCTGGCCATCGGGCGCCACATCCTCGGCGTGCAGGCCACCTTCAAGAAGCTGTTCAACCTCGAGTCGTCGTTCGTGCCCGACGGCCGGCAGTTCGACCATCTGTTCGAGGAAGGCGAGCATTTCCGGATCGGCGGGCTCGACGCCCAGGCCATCGCCGTGCCGGGGCACACGTCGGCCGACGTGGCCTATGGCGTCGGTGACGCGGTGTTCGTGGGCGACACCTTGTTCATGCCCGACGTGGGCACGGCGCGTGCTGACTTTCCCGGTGGCGACGCGGCCATGCTGTACCGGTCGATCCACCGGCTGCTGGCGCTGCCCGAAGCCACGCGCCTCTTCGTCTGCCACGACTATCCGCCGGCAGGGCGCGCGCCGGCCTGGCAGACCACGGTGGCGGCCCAGCGGGCCGGCAACATCCACGTGCACGAGGGCGTGTCGGAAGCCGCGTTCGTGGCCATGCGCAATGCCCGCGACGCCGGACTCGAATTGCCGACGCTGATCATCCCCGCGATCCAGGTGAACGTGCGGGCGGGACAACTCCCCCCGGCCGAGGACGACGGTGTGCGCTACCTGAAGATTCCGATCAACGTGCTCGGCGGCGCCGCGGCGAAACCACCCGGCTGATCGTCGCGCCGTGGTCGTTCAGGCGCCGGCGCCGACCAGCACGGGTTGCGCCCGGAAACGGTCCGCGAACACGCGCTGCAGGTTTTCCACCTTGGGCTTGTCGTTGATCACGATGTACGGGTGCGAGGGGTGCCGCACGAGGAAGTCCTGGTGGTAGGCCTCGGCCGCGTAGAACTTCGCGCCGGGCTCCACCGTGGTGGCGATCTTCGCGCCGAACACGCGGGCCTTGTCGAGCTGCGCGATGTAGTTCTTCGCCACACGCATCTGCTCGGCATTGGCCGGGAAGATGGTCGAGCGGTACTGCGTGCCGCTGTCCGGGCCCTGGCGGTTCAGCTGGGTCGGGTCGTGCGCCACGGAAAAGTAGATCTGCAGCAGCTGGCCGTAGCTGATCTCCGCCGGGTCGTAGCTGATCTGCACGGCTTCTGCATGGCCGGTGCGGCCGCTGCCGACCTGCTCGTAGCTCGCCGTGGCCGCCGCGCCGCCCGCGTAACCGGAGACCGCATTGCGCACGCCTTTGACATGCTGGAACACGGCTTGCACGCCCCAGAAGCAGCCACCGGCGAACACCGCCGTGGTGGTGGTGGCGCCACCGGCGGCCAAGTCTTCGGCCGGCGTCGGGATGACGACTGCGGACTCGCCGGCGAAGGCGGGCAGCACGCGCCAGGCGACGATACCTGCGGCCACGGCGTAGAAGCCGCCGAGCCAGCCGCGGCGCGACACGGCGGCGGCGTTCACGGTACGGGTGGTTTGAGTGGTGCTTTTCATGAGGTCGTGTTCTCCTTGTGGGCTTCCTCCAGCAATTGCCGGATCACCTGTTCCGATTTCTCGTATTCGCCCTCACCGAAGTGGTGAAAACGGATGTTGCCCTTGGCGTCGATGAAGTAGTGGGCCGGCCAGTACTGGTTGTTGAACGCGCGCCAGACCGCAAAGTTGTTGTCCACCGCCACCGGGAACTGCACGCCGAGGTCGCGGACGGCGCGTTTCACGTTGGCGAGGTTCTTCTCGAACGCAAACTCCGGTGCATGCACGCCGATCACCACCAGGCCCTGGTCCTTGTACTTGCGGTGCCATTCGCGCACGTAGGGTAACGCGTTGCGGCAATTGATGCAGCCGAAGGTCCAGAAGTCGACCAGCACGACCTTGCCGTGCAGCTGCTCGGCCGTCAGGGGCGGGGAGTTGAGCCACTCGACCACGCCGTCCAGCGGCTGCATCCGGCCTTCGACCGGCAGCACCAGGCGCGACGCGGCGGGCGGCTGCGGCATCGCGACCGTCATGAAGCCGGCGCGCTCGGGTGCCGCGGGGACGGCGGGTTTGAAGCGATCGAACAAGGCCTTTTCCAGCCGGATCGCGCCACCGCTGGACATCTCGGCCAGGGCGCCGGTATCCAATCCCAGCGCAATCGCGCCGACGCCGGCCAGCACCGCGGCGCCGATGCCCTTGCGCACCCATTCTCCGTGGCCAGAGAAGCGTTTCACGCGCGCCAGCAGGCGGCCGCCGCCGATCAGCGCCAGCGCCAGCGAACTCAGCGCGCCGGCCGCGTAGGCGAGCAGCAGCAGCGAGGTGTGCAGGCTCGGACCCTGGATGGCCGCGGCGGTCAGGATCAGGCCGAGGATCGGGCCGGCGCAGGGTGTCCACAGCAACCCCGTGGCCAGGCCGAGCACGAAAGAGCCTGCGGCCGGGCCGCGGGGCGAGGATGCGCCGTTCGATGCACCATCCGACCCGTTTGCCAGGCGTGAACCGAGCGCCACGAAGGGACCCGCGAGTGTTTGCGCCAGCCGCGGCAGCAGCAGGCTCAGGCCCGCCACGGCCAGCAGCGCCATGGCGATGAAGCGGCCGTATTCATTGGCTTCGACCGCCCAATGCCCGGCCACCGCGCCGAGGGTGGCCACGCCGGTGAAGGCCAGCGCCATGCCGGCCAGCAGCGGCAAGCCGCTCTGCGTGAAAGGCTGGTCGGCCCTGGCGAAGACGAACGGCAGCACCGGCAGGATGCAGGGCGCCAGGATGGTCAGCGCCCCGCCCAGGTACGACAAGATGAAGGCCATCATGGTGATCGGGTCCTCTGGCTTGAAGGGTTTACTTCTTCATCTCGTCCTTCTTCATCATGTCGTCCTTCTTCATGGCGTCCTTGGCCATGCTGTCCTTCTTCATCGCATCCTTCTTCATCCCGTCCTTGGCCATGCCGTCCTTGGCCATGCCGTCTTTCGCCATGGCGTCCTTGCCCATGGCATCCTTGGCCATCGCGTCCTTGCCCATGGCGTCCTTGGCCATCGCGTCCTTGCCCATGGCGTCCTTCTTCATTTCTTCAGCGGCGAAGGCCGAGACCGAGCCGATGGCGAGCATGGCGGCGAGCAGGGTGGTGGAGAGCTTGTTCATAGAGGTTCCTTTGGAGTGGTTCAAAAAATCGGCGCGGTCCGGCATGGACACGGCCTTGCGTTTCGGCAGGGTTGAATCGGCTTCGATTCAACTCCCGCCAAACCAGTTGTAGCCCTGGTCTTCCCAGTAGCCGCCGGTGTAGGTGTTGGTGACGAAGATCGCCTGGATGTGCTTCGGGTTCTTGTAGCCGAGCTTGGTCGGCATGCGCAGCTTCATTGGAAAGCCGTATTTGGGCGGCAGCGGCTGGCCGTCGTAGGTCAGCGCCAGCAGGGTCTGCGCATGCAGTGCCGTGGCCATGTCGATGCTGGTGTAGTAGTCGTCGGCACACTTGAAGCCGACGTATTTCGCCGTGGTGTCGGCCCCCACGCGGTGCAGGAAATCGGCGAAGCGCACGCCGCCCCATTTCCCGATGGCGCTCCAGCCTTCCACGCAGATGTGGCGTGTGATCTGGTCCTGCTGCGGCATGGCGCGCAACTCGGGCAGGGCCCAGCGCCGCTTGTCGGCGACCATGCCGGTGACTTCCAGCCGGTAGCCGGCTTCATCCACGACATGCACCTCGTCCTCGCCGTAGTAGGCGTTGAACGGGAACGGCCGCGTGATCTCGGCATCGGTATAGGTCGGCGCCATGCGATTCGGATCGAACAGCCAGCCCTGCGCGGCGTCGTTGAAGCGCGAGATGCGCGTGAGCGCGGCTTCCACGCCGGCGTTGTCGCTGATGCTGCAGCCGGTGAGCAGCGACAGGCCGCCGAGCGTGAGGGAGCGCTGCAGGAAGGCGCGGCGCGCGGGTTGTTCGATGCGGCGCACGATCAGCTTCTTTGCTTCGTGCAGCGCGGCGCCGGAGTCGATGCCGCTCAGGATGCGGGGCACTTGGATCTTCATACGGACTTCACTTTCTGGGCGCTGAGCATGCTCAGCAGGGTGCGTGGCACCAGGGCCACCATCACGAGGTGCACGGCGACGAAGGCCACCAGCAGCGCCATGGCGACGAAGTGGATGCGGCGTGCGAATTCGTAGCCGCCGAGCAGCTCGCGCAGCAGGCCGAACTGCACCGACTTCCACAGCACCAGCCCCGACAGCACCAGCAGCACGATGTCGAGCATCACGAACAGGTAGGCGAAGCGCTGCACCTGGTTGTAGTGGCGCGGATCGGCATGCGAGAGCTTGCCGCGCAGCGCGGCGAGGGCGTCGTGCCAGAGGCCGGCGGGCGACACCGGAAGGAACTTGGCGAACAAGCGGCCGCTGAAGAGGTTGCTGCACAGGTAGACCAGGCCATTGGCAGCTAGCAGCCACATCGCCGCGAAGTGCCACTGCAGCGCGCCGCCGAGCCAGCCGCCGAGCGTGAGGGTGGCGGGGATGTTGAACGGGAAGAACGGCGCGGCGTTGTAGATGCGCCAGCCGCTGGCCACCAGCACCAGCACGGCCAGCGCGTTGAGCCAATGGGTGAGCCGTACCCATAGCGGCTGAATCGGCTTGCCATCCGCTAGCGGGCGGTGGCCATGGGTGGGTGTGGTGGTGGTGTCCATGGCTGCATTGTTGAAGCCGTGCGCTCGCCGTTTCATCACGGAAAGTTCAATTAATCGTGATAACTCTCCAGGGAGGAACGGCCGATAATTCCACCGGATGGACAACCCCAAACGCGTACTCATCGTCGAAGACGACGCCCACATCGCCGAGCTGCTGCGCCTGCACCTGCAGGACGAGGGTTATGCCGTGGTGCATGCGGCCGACGGCCATGCGGGCGTGCGCGAGCTCGAGCGTGGCGCCTGGGACGCGCTGGTGCTGGACCTGATGCTGCCCGGCGTGGACGGTCTGGAGATCTGCCGCCGCGCCCGCGCCATGACGCGCTACACGCCGATCATCATCATCAGCGCGCGTTCGAGCGAGGTGCACCGCATCCTCGGCCTCGAGCTCGGCGCCGACGACTACCTGGCCAAGCCGTTCTCGGTGCTGGAACTGGTGGCGCGCGTGCGTGCCTTGCTGCGGCGCACCGAGGCCATGGCACGCAACGCCCGCATGGAATCGGGCCGGCTCGATTTCGGCAAACTCAGCATCGATCCGCTGCCGCGCGAAGTGAGCATGGACGGCAAACCGATCGAGCTCACGCCGCGCGAATTCGACCTGCTGTATTTCTTCGCGCGCCACCCGGGCCGGGTGTTCTCGCGGCTGGACCTGCTGAACCAGGTCTGGGGTTACCAGCACGACGGCTACGAGCACACGGTCAACACCCACATCAACCGCCTGCGCATGAAGATCGAGGACGACCCGGCTGCGCCGAGCCGCATCCTCACCGTCTGGGGGCGGGGCTACAAGCTCGCCGTGCCCGAAGAAGGTGCGGCATGAGAAAGCTGTCGCTCTCGACGCGCCTGTCGCTGGTGTTCGCGGCGCTGCTGCTGGCTTGCTGCGGCGTGTCGGCATGGCTGCAGCTGCGCGCCAGCGAACGCCACGAACAGGAGGTGACGCAGCGCCTGTCGCTCGGGCTGGCGGCGCATATCGCCAGCAGCTCGACGCTGATGGCGCAAGGCAGGCTCAACGAGCCCGCGGTGAAGGATCTGTTCGACAAACTCATGGCCGTGAACCCGAGCGTCGAGGTCTATCTGCTGTCCGCCGATGGCCGCATCCGGGCCCAGGCCGCGCCCGAGGGGCATGTGAAGCGCGAACGCGTGGACCTCGGCCCGGTGCGGCGCCTGCTGGCCGGCGCGCCGCTGCCGATCCTCGGCGACGACCCGCGGGGCGACGGTACACGCAAGGTGTTCAGCGCCGCGCCGATCACCGAGGCGGGCCGTGAGGTCGGCTTCGTCTACGTGGTGCTGTTCGGCGAGGACCGCACCGCGCTGGCGGCCCGTCTGGCGGCCGATGGCGTGCTGCGCACCACGCTGTGGTCGATGCTGCTGGTGGCGCTGCTCGGCCTGCTTGCGGGGCTGGCCGCGTTTTATCTCATCACCCGGCCGTTGCGCGAGCTCACGGTGGCGGTGCGCCGTTTCGAAGCCGACGGCGTGGCCGCACTGGACAGCGCGGCCCCGCTGCTCGCGCATGCCAGCCGCGGCGGCGGCGAGATTGCCCTGCTGGGCCAAGCCTTCGCCCGCATGACCGAGCGCATCGCCGCGCAGTGGCGTGAACTCACCGCGCAGGACCAGCAGCGGCGCGAGCTGTTCGCCAACATCTCGCACGACCTGCGCACGCCGCTCACCTCGCTGCACGGCTACCTGGAAACGCTGCTGCTCAAGGCCGATACCCTGGAGGCAGCCGAGCGCCGGCGCTACCTGGAGATCGCGCTCGGCCAGAGCCGCAAGGTCGGCCGGCTGGCGCAGGAGTTGTTCGAGCTGGCGCGGCTCGAATACGGCGTGGTCAAGCCCGAGAAGGAAAGTTTTGCCGTGCCCGACCTGGTGCAGGACGTGTTCCAGAAGTTCGAGCTCGCTGCCGAGACGCGGCACCAGCGCCTGGTGGCCGACATGGCGCCGGGCCTGCCGGCCGTCACGGCCGACCTCGGCATGATCGAACGGGTGTTGACCAACCTGCTCGACAACGCCATCCGCCACACGCCCGAAGGTGGCGAGATCGTGGTGCAGCTGCGGCCCGAGCAACAGGCGGTGCGCATCGAGATCAGTGACACCGGCCCGGGCATCTCCGGCGAGCAGCGCCAGGCCTTGTTCACCCGGCCGGTGTTCTCGAGCCGGCCCGATGCGCGCAGCGGCGGCCTGGGTCTGATGATCGTGCACCGCATCCTGCAGCTGCACGGCAGCGACATCCAGCTGTTGCCGCGCGAAAAAGGCGCGGTGTTTTCCTTCGTGCTGAGCTGATCTATCCGGCTGCGTTGCCGGCCACGCGCCACAGGGCCTCGGCCATCGCCGTCTGGGCCGCCTTGGCGCGAAACAGATGGATTTCCACCGGCAGTTGCCAGCCGGCATCGTCCTCGGGCGTGGCCATGACCAGGCGGCCGTCGGCGAGTTCGGCGCTGACCAGGCTCAGCGGCAGCCAGCCCAGGCCGCGGCCGCCCAGGGCGAGGTTCTTCAGCAGCCCGGTGTGGTGCGACGTGACCACGGGCTTGAAGCGCGCCGGGTCGAACACCTGGGCCATGCGCACCCGCATGATCTGCCCGAGCCAGGATTCATCGCTGTAGGCCAGCATCGGCAGCGGGGTGTGATCGCCATGAATGGCATGCTGGGCCTTGCCTTCGGCGTCGGGCGCGGACACGGGAACCAGCCGATCCGCACCGATGCAGGTGAATTCGAAATCGGGCGCGAGCAGCCGCGTTGCGACCGACGCATGGCCGTAACACAGAAAAAACTGCACCCGGCGCTGCAGCATGAGTTCTTCGCAGACCTTGAAGCTGTCGGACACCATGTGGATCGGCCCGAGCTGCGTGGTTAGTTGCTGCTCGATCTGCTGCAGCCAGCCCGGAAAGAACGCCAGCGACAGCACATGCGTGGCGGCAAAGCGCAGGCTGCGACCGGCTTGCTCGTGCGCTTCGTGGGCCCGGGCGTGCGCCTGCGAAAGCCGCAGCACCACATCGCGCGCCACGTCCATGATGATTTCGCCTGCCGGTGTGGCCGAGGCCGGGTGCTGGGAACGGTCGATGAGTTCGACGCCGGCCCATTCCTCGAGCGAGCGGATGTGGCGGCTGAAAGCCGGCTGGGCGATGTTGCGCGCCTGCGCCGCGCGCGAGAAGTTGCCGGTCTCGGTCAGGGCCAGAAAGTCCTCCAGCCATTCGAGGTCCAGCGGTCGGTTAACGGGGCCCATGGTGCAGCGTGCTCGGCTTGTCTCGCGGAAGGTTCGAATAGTTCTATGCGATTCGGGTATTGGACCGGCGGGGGCCCGGCCCGGATGATCCGTGCATTCCAAACCCCTCAGGAGACCTGAACATGCCGACCATCGCCAATTATCGCGGGATTATTCCCGCCATCGCCTGCCCCTTCACCGCCGAGGGCGCGATCGACGAAACCTCGCTGCGCCGTCTGGCGTCCTGGCTCGCCAGCCACAAGGGCGTGGTTGCCATCATGACCAACGGCCATACCGGCGAGGTGTTCTCGCTCACGCCGCTCGAGCGTGCCGAGGTCACGCGCATCGTGGCCGACGAGCTCAAGGGCCGGCTGCCGGTGATTTCGTCCATCGTCTGCGAAGGCCTGGCCGACGCGGCCGACCATGCCCGCCTGGCCAAGGAGGCCGGTGCCGCCGCGCTCGACGTGATGCCGCCGCACCATTGGCTGCGCTTCGGCTTCCATGCCGACCATGCGCTCACCTACTTCGACAACATCTGGAAGGCCTCGCGCCTGGACCTGGTGTGCCATGTGTATCCGGCCTACAGCAAGGCTTCGTACTCGTCGGCACTGCTGGCCGACCTGGCGCGACTGCCCTACGTGCAGGCTTTCAAGGTCGGCCAGCGCGAGATGAGCAAGTACGCCCGCGACCTCAAGGCCATCCGCGATGCGGACGCCAGCAAGGCCATCCTCACCTGCCACGACGAATACCTGCTGGCCTCGATGGTGCAGGGCGTGGACGGTGCGCTGGTGGGCTTCGCGAGCTTCATCCCGCAGCTCATCATCGACCTGTTCGCCGCCGTGCAGAAGGGCGACCTGCATGAGGCCATGCGCATCCAGGGCATCATCACGCCGCTGAAGGAAGCGGTGTACGGTGCCGGCGAGCCCACCGGCGAAGCCCATGCGCGCATGAAGACAGCCATGAAGTGCGCCGGCGTGATCGCCAACGACTTCGTGCGTGCGCCGACCCATCGGCCGTCCGCGGCCGAAGAAGCCGAGATCCAGCGCGCCGTGAGCGCCGCGGGCCTGGCCCGCTGAATGCCCCGGAGGAGACAAATACCATGCAAAAAATCACCAACCGCCGCTCATCCCTGCAACGCGTCCTGGGGCTGGCTGCCGCCGTGGCCGCTTTGTGCTCGCCGCTGCACAGCGCATGGGCACAGGCCTATCCGAACAAGCCGGTGAAGTTCATCATCCCGTTCCCGCCCGGCGGCACGCTGGACACCGTGGGCCGCCAACTGGCGCAGAAGCTCAGCGAGCAGACCGGGCAGAACTTCATCGTCGAGAACCGCGCGGGCGGTAACGGGACCATCGGTGCCGACGTGGTGGCCCGCTCGCCGGCCGACGGCTACACGCTGCTGTTCAACGCGTCCACCTTCGTCACCGCGCCGATGACGATGAAATCCGTGCCCTACGGCATCGTGAAGGATTTCACCCCGGTGGCGCTGGTGGCCAAGGCGCCGTTGTCGGTGGCCGTCAACAAGAACCTGCCGATCACCGACATCAAATCGATGATCAGCTATGCCAAGGCCAATCCGGGCAAGATGACCTTCGCCGTGGGCTCGATCGGCTCGGCCGGCCACCTGTCGACCGAACTGCTCAAGCGTGCCGGGCACCTGGACTACCTGATCGTGCCGTACAAGGGCACGGCACCGGCGTTCCAGGACCTGATTGGCGGCCAGATCGACGGCTTCATCGATCCCATCCTCGGCTCGCTGCAGTACCACAAGGCCGGCATGCTGCGCGTGATCGCCGTCACCTCGGCCAGCCGCGCGCCGAACCTGCCCGATGTGCCGACCGTCGGCGAAACCGTGCCCGGCTACGAGTTCTACAGCTGGTATGGTCTGTGGGGCCCGGCGAAGTTGCCGGCCGATGTCACCGCGAAGCTCAATGCCGAGGTGAACAAGGCGCTGGCCACCGACATGAAGGACAAGCTGCAGGAACAAGGGCTGCTGTTGACGCCGGGCAGCACGGCGGACTTCGCCAAGTTCCAGCAGGACGATATGAACCGATCGCAAAAGATCATCACCGAAGGCAACATCCGTGTGGACTGATGCATCCTCGCGGCCGCAGGTGGTGGTGACTGGCAGCAGTGCCGGCATCGGCCGCGCCATCGCCGAGGCGCTGCTGGCCGCCGGCTGGCGCGTGACGGGCCTGGACATTGCCGACCCTTCGATCGAACACGCTGGCTTTCATCACCTGTCGGTGAACCTGGGCCATGGCGAGGACATCGCGCGCGTGGGGCCGCAACTGCTGGCGGCCGAGGCCCTGGTGCATGCGGCCGGCGTGCTGCGCGTCGGCCCGCTGGGGGCGCTCGACCATGCGGGCGGCGAGTTGATGTGGCGGCTGCATGTGGATGCCGCCACGCGGCTCGCCGATGCCGTCGTTCCGGCCATGGCGGCGCGTGGGCACGGCCGCGTGGTGTTCATCGGCAGCCGGGTCGCGCAAGGCATGCCGGGGCGCGGGCAGTATGCGGCCACCAAGGCCGCGCTGCTGGCCCTGGCCCGCAGCTGGGCGGCGGAGGTGGCCGCGCAGGGCGTGACGGTCAACGTCGTGTCGCCCGCCGCCACGCAGACGGCCATGCTGAATGATCCGGCCCGCGCCGGCAGCGCGCCGCGGCTGCCACCCATCGGCCGGCTGATCCAGCCCGGGGAGATCGCCGCGCTGGTGGCTTACCTGCTGTCGCCGCAGGCGGCGGCCATCACCGGGCAGGACATCGCCATCTGCGGCGGCTCGTCGTTGCCGAAATAGCGCTAAACCGCTGCCGTCTTGCGCGCATCGGCCATGCGCACGCACAGGTTGAAGGCTTCCTGCAGCCCTTCGATCTGCGCGATGCCCTTGCCGGCGATATCGAAGGCGCTGCCGCTGGCCGAAGTGGCCACGGGCACGGGCAGGCCGCCGTGCAGCGTCACGCCACCTTCGAAACCCATGAGTTTCATCGCGATCTGGCCCTGGTCGTGGTACATCGACACCACCGCGTCCACGTCGCCGCGGCGCGCGCCGATGAACACCGTGTCGGGCGAGAACGGGCCGCGTGCGTCGAAACCTTCGGCCTGCAATTGCCGCACGGCCGGTTCGATGACCTCGATCTCCTCCAAACCAATCGAGCCGCCGTCGCCCGCATGTGGGTTCAAGCCCGAAACGGCGATGCGTGGCTTGGCCACGCCGGCCTGGCGCAGCGCGCCGTCGATGATCTTCACCGCATCGCTCACGCCTTTGCCGGTGATGAGCCGTGCCACGTCCTTGATCGGCACGTGGGACGTCACACGGGACGTCCACAGGCCCTTGGTGATGTTGAATTCACACACGAAGCCGTTCACGTCGAAGCGTTCCTGCATGTAGCGCAGCTCGTCTTCCTGCGTCAAGCCGCCCAGGCGCAGCGAGTGTTTGTTCAGCGGCGCGAACAGCAGCGCATCGACGAGCTTTTGCTTGACGGCCACGGTGGCCAGCTCCAGCGCCTGGAACGAGGCCCGGCCCGACGCGAGGTTGGAGGTGCCGATGAACAGTTTCTCGCCGGCAAACGTGTCCTGCAGCAGCACCGTCGGGCGGCCGGGCTCGAAGCGCACTTCGGCCAGATCGTGCACCACCAGCGCGTCGAGAGTGTGCCCGGCAATCTGCTGGCCGCTGGCCAGGGCCTGCGGGTCGGCGATCAGCAGGATGTCGGCCGCCGCGAGGTTGGCCGGCCGCGCCAGCAGCTTGATGGCCATTTCGGGGCCGACGCCGCTCGGGTCGCCGAGCAGCAGGCAGAGTCTGGAACGTGCGGAAGTCATAAAGCAAGCCTTTGAAAAATTGATGGTTTAACTCGTCGCAAAGAGGCCACTGTCTTTCCCAGAACAACCGCGGAGCTGGCTCTGCCAGGCCGCTGGTTGTGCCCCCTGCAAGCCTGTCCTGAGCTTGTCGAAGCGGGGGGTGGGCGCGACACGCCAGTGCGCAACCTGGGGGTGTGCCAATCACTCAGCTTTGATCGCCGCCTCTTTCACGAGGCGGCCGTAGTGTTCGTATTCGCTGCGGTTCATCTCGCTGAACTGCTCGATCGTCATCGGCGTGATCTCGCCGCCCAGGCCCTTGATGCGGGCCTGCACGTCGGGCATCTTCAACGCGGCCAGCAGCTCGGCATTGAGCCGGTCGGCCATGGGGCGAGGCGTGCCGCCGGTGGCGAACAGGCCGTACCAGGTCGACACGTCGGCGCCGGTGATGCCCTGCTCGGCGAGCGTGGGCACGTCGGGCAGTTCGGCCGCGCGGCGTGGTGAGGTGACGGCCAGCGCGCGGAACTTGCCGGCCTTGATCTGGCCCATGGCGGACGAGGTGCTGTCGAACATCATGTCGACCTCGCCGCTGATGATGTCAATGTGCGCCTGGGAACTGCCTTTGTAGGGAATGTGGATGGACTTCGTGCCCGTCACCAGGCCGAAGGCCTCGCCACCGATGTGCTGCGTGCTGCCGATGCCCGACGATGCGTATTTGAAGCCGCCCGGCTTGGCCGCCATGGCCGCGAGCAGGTCTTTCACGTTCCGGTACGGCGCGTTGGCCGAGACGACGAGCACGTTGGGCATCACGGCCACCAGGCCGATCGGCTGCAGGTCTTTCAGCGAGTCGTACTTGAGCTTGAGCAGGTGCGGCGCGATCGCCTGGCCGGTGTTGGTGGCCAGCAGCAGGGTGCTGCCGTCGGGCTGGGCGCGGGCCGTGAGTTCGGCGGCGATGGTGTTGGAGGCGCCGGGCCGGTTCTCCACGACCACGGCCTGCTTGAGCACCGGGCCGAACTTGTCGGCCAGCACGCGCGCCAGGATGTCGGTGCCGCCGCCGGGCGAGGCGCCCACCATGATGCGCACGGATTTGTCGGGGCTGGACTGGGCGCAGACGAGGCTCGGCAGGGCCAGCAGCGCGGTAGCCGTCAGGGCGGTGGGCAGGAGCAAGCGCAGGAAGCGTTTCATGGGGTGGGTCTCCGGTATCGTTTTTGGAATCAGCGAAGCCGAGACTACGGGTCTTTGCCATTCATTTCCAATCGCATTTCCTGAAGAATCCATATACAAAAGGAAATGATCCGACCCCCTCCATGCCCGCCGAACGCACCGACCACACCCTGCTGCTGCGCCTGAAGACCCGCCAGTTGCTGCTGCTGACGGCGCTCGATGCGCAGCGCAACCTCGGCCGCGCGGCCTTGGCGATGCACATGAGCCAGCCCGCGGCGACCAAGTTGCTGCAGCAGTTGGAGGAAACCATGGGCGCGACGCTGTTCACGCGCCAGGCGCGCGGCATGGCGCCCACGGCGATGGGCGAGGTGCTGGTGCGTTACGCCAAACAGGTGCTCACCGATTTCGGCACGGTGCGCCACGAAATGACGGCGCTGCAGGCCGGCCTGTCCGGCGTGCTGCGCATCGGCAGCGTGCCCGGCGCCGTGCCCGAACTGGTGGCGCCGTCGCTCATCGAATACAAGCGCAACCATCCCAGGGTGGCGGTGTCGGTGATGGTCGAGACCAGCAACGTGATGCTGGCGCTGCTGGGCCGTGGCGAGGTCGACCTGATGCTGGGTCGACTCACACCCGGCAACGACGCCGATGCCTACCGCTGCACGCTGCTGCTGGGTGAATCGCAAGTCGTGGTGGCGCGCGCGGCGCATCCGCTGTTCGACCGGCCCACGCTCGCACTCGCCGACCTGGTCGATTGGCCGTGGATCCTGCAGCCACCAGGCTCGCCGCAACGCGGCCATTTCGAAGCCGCACTGCACCAGGCGGGCCTGAACCCGCGCCTCGACATCACCGAAACCGCCTCCGCCATCGCCATCACGGCCCTGCTCGAAATCTCCGACATGCTCGCCGTCATGCCGCATTCCCAGGCCGAGCACTACGCGCGCCTGGGCGTGCTACGTGTCGTGCCGCTCGCGCTACCCGTCAACGTGCCGCCGATCTACCTGGTCACACGCATCGACCGCGTGCTCTCACCGGCGGCCACGGCTTACGTCCAACAGTTGACCCCCAAATAGAAAAAGCCCCGCAGCTTTCGCCACGGGGCTTCCAAATCATCACGGCGGTATCGGCCACCCCTTCCAGGACAACCGCGGAACCGGCTCCGCCGGGCCGCAGGTTGTGCCCCCTGCAAGGGGGTGGGCGCTACACGCAGTGAGCAACCTGGGGGTGAGCCACTTACATGCCCATGCCGCCCATGCCACCCATGCCGCCCATGTCAGGCATGCCGCCGCCGCCGGCGCCGGATTCTTCCTTCGGTGCTTCGGCGACCATGGCTTCGGTCGTCAGCAGCAGGGAAGACACGGAAGCTGCGTTTTGCAGGGCCGTACGCGTCACCTTGGTCGGGTCCAGAATGCCGAGCTCCAGCATGTCGCCGTAGCTGTCGTTGGCAGCGTTGAAGCCGAAGTTGCCCTTGCCGGCCAACACGGCGTTCACCACCACCGAGGCTTCGCCGCCGGCGTTGTTGACGATCTCGCGCAGAGGCGCTTCGATGGCCTTCAGGACCAGCTTGATACCGGCTTCCTGATCAGCGTTCTCGCCCTTGATCGAGGTGCCGACAGCTTGCTTGGCGCGCAGCAGAGCCACGCCACCACCAGCCACGACGCCTTCTTCCACGGCAGCGCGGGTAGCGTGCAGTGCATCTTCGACGCGGGCCTTCTTTTCCTTCATTTCGACTTCGGTGGCAGCGCCGACCTTGATCACGGCCACACCGCCGGCCAGCTTGGCCACGCGTTCTTGCAGCTTTTCACGGTCGTAGTCGCTGGTCGCTTCTTCGATCTGCACGCGGATTTGCTTCACGCGGGCTTCGATGTCGGCAGCGGCGCCGGAACCGTCGATGATGATGGTGTTTTCCTTGCCCACTTCGATGCGCTTGGCTTGGCCGAGGTCGGCCAGCGTCACTTTTTCGAGCGTCAGGCCGACTTCTTCAGCGATGACCTTGCCGCCCGTCAGGATGGCGATGTCTTCCAGCATGGCCTTGCGGCGGTCGCCGAAACCAGGTGCCTTGACAGCCACGACCTTCAGGATGCCGCGGATGGTGTTCACGACCAGCGTCGCCAGGGCTTCGCCTTCGACTTCTTCGGCAATGATCAGCAGCGGACGGCCCGACTTGGCAACTTGTTCCAGGGTCGGCAGCAGATCGCGGATGTTGCTGATCTTCTTGTCGTACAGCAGCACGAAAGGATTGTCGAGCAGCGCGGATTGCTTTTCGGGATTGTTGATGAAGTAGGGCGACAGGTAGCCGCGGTCGAATTGCATGCCTTCGACGACGTCGAGTTCGCTGTCCAGCGACTTGCCGTCTTCGACGGTGATCACGCCTTCCTTGCCGACCTTGTCCATCGCGTCAGCGATCAGCTTGCCGATGGTTTCGTCGCTGTTGGCCGAGATCGAGCCAACTTGCGCGATTTCCTTGGAGGTGGTGGTGGGCTTGGAAGCCTTCTTCAGCTCTTCGACCAGGGCCGTGACGGCCTTGTCGATACCGCGCTTCAGGTCCATCGGGTTCATGCCGGCGGCGACCAGCTTGAAGCCTTCGCGCACGATGGCCTGGGCCAGGACGGTCGCGGTCGTGGTGCCGTCACCAGCGTTGTCGCTGGTCTTGGAAGCCACTTCCTTCACGAGCTGGGCGCCCATGTTCTGCAGCTTGTCCTTGAGTTCGATTTCCTTGGCCACGGACACACCGTCCTTGGTCACGGTAGGGGCGCCGAACGAGCGTTCCAGAACCACGTTGCGACCCTTGGGGCCGAGGGTGACCTTGACCGCGTTGGCCAGGATGTTCACGCCTTCGATCATGCGTGCGCGGGCTTCACCGCCGAAGACTACGTCTTTTGCTGCCATGTTGAATTCTCCAGAAATTTAAAAATAGGGACGGAAGGAAAAGCGGATTACTTTTCGACGACTGCGAACAGGTCGTCTTCCTTCATGACCAGCAGTTCGTCGCCGCCGACCTTGACGGTCTGGCCGCTGTACTTGCCGAACAGGACGCGGTCGCCGACCTTGACGGTCAGAGCAGCCAGTTCACCCTTGTCGTTGCGCTTGCCCGGGCCGACGGCCAGGACTTCGCCTTGATCGGGCTTTTCGGCGGCTGCGTCGGGGATGACGATGCCGGAGGCGGTCTTGGTTTCGCTGTCAACACGCTTGACGATCACGCGATCTGCCAGAGGACGAAGGTTCATTGCATCTCCTAAAATTGGAACGGAAGAGTTGAATCAGTCGGCGCCGACCCGGGCCGGCGCGTCTTAATGGCGTGGGGAGGGTGTTAGCACTCATCCCCAACGAGTGCTAATGATAAGGCCAAGTTGGTCAGTTTCAAGACAACGGCGCTAAATCGGCCGAGAATTTACCGTCGGATTTCAGCCAGCGCTGAACTCCAGGGCGACAACGGCGACCCTTTTCATCGTTCTCGGCCATCGTGCCGCCACCGCTCCCGCTGACGAAAATCTCCTCTGCGCGCGAAAGCGGGGGTACGCTGCGCCACAATGCTTGGTCATGACCTTGAATCCCATGCAATCCACAAAATTCTCCCTTCTGCCTCTCGTATTCGCCATCGCCGCAGCCACCCTGGTGCCCAGTTCGGCGACTTTTGCCGCTGATCGCCACGCAGCCAAGCCTGCCGCGCACAAAAAGTCCGTATCCACGGCGCCAGCACCTGAGCCATTGGCCGGGCAATCTGCCGTTGCCACCGGCGCGCCGGCCATCCCGGCCAAGGCCTGGCTGTTGATGGACTTCGACTCCGGCGAGGTGCTGGCCTCGGCCAACCCCGATGAACCGTTGCCGCCCGCGTCACTGACCAAGATGATGACCAGCTTCCTGGTTGAGCAGGCCCTTCGCTCGGGCAAGCTCAAAAAGGAGGATCTGGTTTCGGTCAGCGAGAATGCCTGGTGCCGCGGTTCGAGCACCGAGTCCTGCATGTACCTGCCGCTGAACAGCCAGGCCACGGTGATCGACATCCTGCGCGGCATCGTCATCCAGTCGGGCAACGACGCCTCCAAGGCGATTGCCGAGCACATGGCTGGCTCCGAAGAGGGCTTCGCCAAACTGATGAACGCCGAAGCCAAGCGCCTCGGGATGACGCACACGAATTTCGTGAACGCCACAGGCCTGCCCGACCCGGCGCACAAGTCGTCTGCCCGCGATCTCGCCATCCTCGCGCGGGCGATCATTCGCGACAGTGCCGACTACTACCCGCTCTATGCCGAACGCGAGTTCAAGTACAACGGCATCAAGCAAGGCAACCGCAATGCCTTGCTCTACACGGACCCCACGGTGGATGGCCTGAAGACGGGGCACACCGAGGAAGCGGGCTACTGCCTGGTGACTTCGTCCAAGCGCAACGACATGCGCCTCATCACGGTCATCCTCAACACCAACAGCGCCAAGGCGCGAGCCGACGAGTCCCGCAAGCTGCTGGGTTGGGGATTCAGCCAGTTCGAGAAGGCCACCCCGATTCAGCCGAACGCCGTGGTCACGAATGCCAAGGTCAGCTTTGGCAAGGCCGACACCGTCGCCGCGGGCCTCGGGGCTCCATGGACGTTGACCGTGCCGCGCGGCCAGAAATTGCAGACCTCGGTGCAGGTCAAGCCAGACCTGGAGGCGCCGGTGGCCAAGGGTGCCGTGATCGGCAAGGTGATCGCAGAATCGAACGGCAAGCCGATTGGCGAAACGCCGCTCATCGCGCAGGCGGACGTGGAGCGCGCGGGCTTCATCCAGCGCATGTGGCAGCGCCTGGTCAAGTAACCCGGGATCGCCCCGAAGGGGCCTCCGCCAGGACGGCGGCCGGGGTGGTTGCGGGCACGGCGGGCTGGAGCGTTCCGCGGGCGCTCGCCGAAGATTTTCCCGGCGACGGCAGCCATCTGGCGCGTTATGCCCGCGTGCTGGACTGCGCCGAGATCAATACCTCCTTCTACCGCAGCCACCGGCCCGAGGTGTATGCCCGTTGGGCCGCGCAGACACCACCCGGTTTCCGATTCGCCGTCAAGCTGCCGCGCGCCGTCACGCACGACCAACGTCTGCGGGGCGCGCGCGCCCCGCTGGAGCGCTTCAAGGCGGAAGTGACCGGGCTGGGGGACCGGCTGGGCGTGCTGCTGGTTCAATTGCCGCCTTCGCTGGCCTACGAGGCCAGGCCGGTTCGTACCTTCTTTGACCTGCTTGCCGGCCTGTTCGAGACGTCGGTCGTTTGCGAACCGCGTCACCTCAGCTGGTTCGAACCGGCTGCGGACCGAATGCTGGTGAAGCTGCGGGTGGGCCGTGTCGCCGCCGATCCCGCGCGCTGTCCGGCGGCCGCAGTCCCCGGCGGCTGGCTGGGGCCGGCCGGTGACGGCGCCGGTGCCGTGCTCTACCACCGCTGGCACGGGTCGCCCCGCATCTATTACTCGGCCTACGGCGATGCGTGGCTGCGGGCGCAGGCGGAGCAGCTGCAACGCTGGCCGGCGTCGGCCGAGCGCTGGTGCATCTTCGACAACACCGCATCCGGCGCGGCGGCCTCCGACGCCCTGCGGCTGCGTCGCTGTATGTGACAGTGGCCGTGACGGTCACGCCACTGTCACGTGGCTGACGTCCAATGGACCTCCCATTACCGGCGGATGCCATGCCCCACACAGAGATGCGGTTGAGGTTGATCTCGAGGCGCGAAGCCCACCTGCGTGAGCCTGCCTGCGGCCGCGCGAGCGCCTCGCCCACGGGCGCGAAGGCCTGATGCGCGCCGATCCATCGGTGGACGGCCCGTCCCAGGCCCGCACAGCCACCGACACGCCGGCGCTGGCCAGCATCGGCGCCAGGCTGCGGCTGCGCACCGGCGAACTCGGCAGGCTGCTCCAGGCAAATGCGCTGGCACCCGTGTTTCAGCCGATCGCGCAGGTCGAGAACGGCGCGATCTATGCGCACGAGGCCTTGATCCGCGGCCCGGTCGGCAGCTTGCTCCATGCCCCGGACGCGCTGTTCCGGCTGGCGCGCGAGCAGGACGTGGTGACCGAATTCGAGTTGCACTGCGTCGAGTTGACGCTGGCCACCTGGAGCCGGCTGAACCAGCCGGGCCGGCTGTTCGTCAACATCAGTGCGGACGCCCTGGTCCACGTGGTCCACCGGCGCGGGCGCAACTGGCTGACGGATTACCTGCGTGGCTTCGGCATCTCGCCGCGCATGCTGGTGTTCGAGCTCACCGAGCATGAGCGGGTTTCCGACCTGGGCGCGCTGTTGCGTGTCGGCGAGGAAGTGCGCTTCGCGGGGGCGTCGCTGGCGCTGGACGATTTCGGCGATGGCCGCTCGAGCCTGCGCCTGTGGTCCGAACTGCGGCCCGATTACGTCAAGATCGACAAATACTTTAGCAAGGACATCAGCCTGCATGCGGACAAGCTGCAGACCCTGCGTGCGCTCAAGCAGATCGCCGTGGTCTTCGGCACGGTGCTGGTGGCCGAAGGCATCGAGACCGAGGACGATCTGCGTGTGTTGCGCGATCTGGCCATCGGGCACGGGCAGGGCTACTTCCTGGGCCGGCCCGAGGCGTTTCCACGCGCGCAGATCCTCGAGGCCGCGCTCGGCGCCCTGAACGACCAGCGCGTCACCGTGCTGCCGGAGCTCAAGCGCGCGTCGCATGCCGGGCGGCTGTCCAAACTATCGATCATCCATGCGCCCACCGTCGCACCGGACACGGTCAACAACGAAGTGGAAGCCATCTTCAACGCCGACCCGGGCCTGCACGCGGTGGCGGTGGTGGACGACGGCCGGCCGGTGGCGATCGTGAACCGCCAATCCTTCATGCAGCATTACGCCCAGCAGTTCTTCAAGGAGATTTTCGGTCGCAAGCCCTGCCTGGTGCATGCCAATCCCGCGCCGCGCCTGATCGAGAGCGAGCACGACGTGGACGACCTGGTCGGCATCCTGACCTCGCAGGACCAGCGCTACCTGGTGGATGGCTTCATCGTGACCAACAATGGCCGCTACGTGGGCCTCGGCACCGGCGAGCAACTGGTGCGCTCGGTGACGGAGGTGCGGCTGGAGGCGGCGCGCCACGCGAACCCGCTCACCTTCCTGCCGGGCAACATCCCGATCAGCGAACACATCGACCGGCTGCTGCAGGGCGGCGCCGAATTCGTGGCCTGCTACGCCGACCTCAACAGCTTCAAGCCGTTCAACGACCACTACGGCTACTGGCGCGGCGACGAGATGATCCGGCTGGTGGCCAAGGTCGTCGTGGCCCACTGCGATGCGCAGCGCGACTTCGTCGGCCACGTGGGCGGCGACGATTTCGTGATCCTGTTCCAGAGCAGCGACTGGCAGCCGCGCTGCGAGCGCATCGTGGACGAATTCAAGCTGCTGGCCCTGTCGCTGTTCGACGATGCGGCCAGGCAGCTCGGCGGCATCGAGGCCGAGGACCGCGATGGCGTCATGCGGTTCTTTCCCTGCTCCACGCTGTCCATCGGTGCGGTGCGCATCCGCAGAGGCCAGTGCGCGAACGCGGAAGAGGTGGCCACGCTGGCCGCGCTGGCCAAGCACGACGCCAAACGCGCGGGCGCGGGTCTGCTGGTCCACGGGGCATGAATCCAAGGCGGGTTGTCATCCCGCTTTCAGGAAGGCATGCGATGGTCTGCGCCTTGTACGGCTCGTGCCGGGTGGATCCTTCGAAACCGGCGCTCAAGCAGGTGCTTCCTTGACGACAGCTATCCAACGCGGCGCGTCCAGTGGCCTGGGCCGCCGCCTTCTCGCAGATGCCTACCGCTTCCAGTCCATCGGTGCGGTGACCGCCGTCACGCAGGAACGACCCGCGGCATCGGCCTGATCAGCACCGCCGTGTCCGGTCTCGAAAACGTCACGCACGAAATGCCGCGCTGGTCGAGCAGTCCGCCGCCGCAGCGCAGAGCCTGCGCAGCCAGGCCAGCGATCTCAATGGGCAGATCGGGCGGTCGGAATTGCCGGGTGAGCCCGCGGTGCTACACAGGGAACCAGCCGGGCCATGCTGATCGCGGCCTGACCCGTTGCAGGCACGCACACTGACACACTGGTTTCACGGGCGAGGTGAACACTGGCCTGATGACCAAAACACCAGCCCTCACCCAGATCAGGTTCCCCGTCCTCGCCATCGCATTCGCTTCGGTGGTGCTCACCGCCTGCGGCGGTTCGGATGAAGCCGAACGCTCAGTCACCTCGCTGCGACTGATCGGCCAACAGGTCCTGCCGCGACGCACCGAGTTCCAGGGCACGGTGATCGGCGGACTTTCGGGTATCGACTACGACGCCGCGAACGGCCGTTACGTGCTGATCTCCGACGACCGCACGACGACCGATTCGGCTTCCGCGCCGCGTTTCTACACCGCCTCGCTGAGCTTCGACCTGAACACCTTCAGCGCCGTGCAGTTCCTGTCGACGACGACCATGAAGCAGCCGGGCGGCACGGTGTTTCCCAAGGTGCCGGATGCGCGTGTCGCCGATCCGGAAAGCATCCGCGTCGATCCGGTGAACGCCAATCTGGTCTGGGCGAGCGAGGGTGACCGGACGCTGACCAGCGTGCCGACGCGCATCATCGATCCCTTCGTGCGCGAGATGAAGCCCGACGGCAGTTATGTGCGCGACTACAGCGTTCCCGGCATGTTCCGCATGTCCGCGGCCGACACCGGGCCGCGTGGCAACCTGGTGTTCGAGGGCCTGGCCTTCACGCCCGACAAGAAGCAATTGCTGGTGGCCACGGAAGGTGCGCTCTTTGCCGATGGCGCCACGCCGACGGTGGACGCCGGGTCGGTTTCGCGCTTCACGGTGTTTGACCGTGGCACCGGCAACGCGGTAGCCCAATACGCCTATCCGATCGACAGGATCCAGGCCACGCCGGTGCCGGCCACGGCGTTCTCGGTCAATGGCCCCACCGAGGTCCTGGCGATCACCAATTCAAAATTCCTCGTGCTGGAGCGCAGCTTCTCGGTCGGCGTGGAGGGTAACCAGATCCGCCTGTACGAGATCGACCTTGCGGGCGCCAGCGATGTCCTTGGTGTGCCGGCACTGGCGGGGGCAAGCTACAAGCCGTTGAGCAAGCGGCTCGTGTTGAACTTCGAGACGCTGAAGGCACAACTGGGCGGCATTGCCAACCTGGAAGGCCTCACGTTCGGCCCGAGACTGGCGAACGGCCACGACTCGCTGGTGGTGGTGGCGGACGACAATTTCCCGACCGCCGATTCGACGACGGACCGCAATCAGATCCTGGTGTTCGAGGTTCTGCCCTGAAGATGGCGGGGTGGCCGCTTCATGCGCGCCACAGTTTCAGCGTGAAGGCCAGGGCAACGTAATGGCTGATGGTGCCGGCTACCACGAACAGGTGCCACATGCCGTGTGCATGCGCCCAGCCGGCGCGGTTGCGGTAGAAGTAGGTGCCCGCGCTGTAGAAGGCCGCGCCCGCCAGCAGCCACGCGGTGCCGGCGTTGCCCAGCCGCGAGGCGAAAGACAGGGCGCCAAACACGCACAACCAGCCCAGGCCCACGTACAGCCAGAGCGTCGGGCGGCGTGAACCGGCCATTTCCCGTGCGGCGCCGATGGTGGCGCACAGCCACACGACACACAGGAAGAAGCCTTCCGTGGCGCCTTGGCGCACCGGCAGCGCAAATGCGGTGTAGCTGCCGGCGATCAGCATGAAGATGGCTGCATGGTCGGCGCGCTGCCACCATTGCTTGCGGGCCCCACGGCTGCTGTGGAACAGCAACGAGGCCACATACAGCGCCGCACTCGACGCCGCGAAAGCCCCCACCCCCGCCATCTCGGTGGCCGTGCCGGTGCGCCATACGTGATCGAACAAGGCCGCGGCCGCAGCCAGCACCGCGGCCAGGCCGAGCAGATGGCTGTAGCTGTTGAAGCGTTCTCCGTGGTACATGGTGCGCCACTACACCACGCCTGTGCTGCAAGGCTGTGACGCACGCCTTTCGGTTTGCCGTGCGCCCTTGAAGAGCGGGATGTCATGAACGCGTCACATCGGCACGTTCCAATGGAAAACGTTTTCCAGATCTTCTTCCTGACTTTCATGACCTTGCCCATGTGCGCAGACCGAACCCGATGAGTATCCAGACCGTTGCCCGAGAAGCAGGCGTGTCGATCGCCACCGTATCGCGCGTCTTCAACCTGCCAGGCCGTGTCGCCAGCGAAACGCGCGAACACGTGGAGCGCGTCGCCCTGGCCCTGGGTTATGCGCCAAACGCCAGCGCGCGCACGTTGCGCACCCACCGCAGCCGCGCGCTGGGAGTGGTGCTGCCCACGCTGCTCAACCCGGTGTTCGCCGAATGCCTGGAGGGCATCGCCAGCGCCGCCACGGAAGCGGGATATTCGATCCAGCCGCTGACCACCGAATACAGCATCGAGCGCGAGAACCACGCCGTGGGCACGCTGATCGCCCATGGCGTGGACGGCATGGTGATGGTGGCGTCCAATCCCGGCACATCGGCCGCGTTGAGGCGGGTGGTCGCCGCAGGCACGCCCTACGTGCTGGCGTACAACCGCCACGAGGCCCATCCCTGCGTGTCGGTCGACGGCGAGGCTGCGGTGGCCGCGCTGGTGGAGCGCCTTGCCGCCGTGGGCCACCGGCGCATCGCGCTCGTGACCGGCCAGCTCGCGGCGTCGGACCGCGCACAACAGCGTTGCCGCGGCTTTCGGCTGGCGATGCGGCAGGCCGGGCTCGATGCCTCGCGCATTCTCGAAGTGCCGTTCGTGCAGACCGCCATCGAGCAGATCCGTGCCCTGTTGCAGGACACGGCCGTGCCCCGGCCCAGCGCACTGGTCTGCTCCAACGATCTGCTGGCCATCCGCAGCCTGCGCGCCGCGCATCTGGCCGGCCTGGCCGTGCCGCGGGACCTGAGCGTGATCGGCTTCGACGGCATCGCGCTCGGGGAAGACCTCACGCCCGTGCTCAGCAGCATCACGCAGCCCAATACCGAGATCGGCCGGTGCGGCGTCGCGCTGCTGCTGCAGGCGATGGCCGATGGCCTGCCGCTCACACCCGCATCCAGCCTCACGCTGGCGCACGGCTTTCGGGCCGGCGAATCTTTCGCGCCCGCTTGAGGCGCCACGCATTTCCCATCATCCATCCAACCATCCACCAAGGAGTTTCAACATGCGAGTCCAACTCAAACAATTCGGCCGCCAGGCCGTCCTGGCGCTTGGCCTGCTGGCCGGTACCGCGGCCATGGCCCAGACCGCCATCTGCTACAACTGCCCGCCCGAATGGGCCGATTGGGGCACGCAGCTGCGCGCCATCAAGGAAAAGACCGGCGTCACCGTGCCGCCGGACAACAAGAACTCGGGCCAGTCGCTGGCGCAGATGACGGCCGAGAAGGCCAGCCCCGTGGCCGACGTGACCTACGTCGGCGTGACCTTCGCGATCCAGGCGCAGAAAGACGGCCTCGTCGCCGCCTACAAGCCCGCCCACTGGAACGACATCCCCGATGGCCTGAAGGACCCCCAGGGCCACTGGTTCACGATCCATTCGGGCACCCTGGGCTTCATGGTCAACGTGGATGCGCTCAAGGGCAAGCCGGTGCCGCAGTCCTGGGCCGACCTGCTCAAGCCCGACTACAAGGGCCTGATCGGTTACCTCGATCCGGCTTCCGCCTTCGTCGGCTACGTGGGCGCGGTCGCGGTGAACCAGGCACGCGGCGGCAGCATGGACAACTTCACGCCCGCCATCGACTACTTCAAGGCGCTGCAGAAGAACGAGCCCATCGTGCCCAAGCAGACCTCGTACGCGCGCATGCTGTCCGGCGAGATCGCCATCCTGCTGGACTACGACTTCAACGCCTACCGCGCCAAATACAAGGACAAGGCCAACGTGCAGTTCGTGATCCCGGCCGAAGGCACGGTGGTCGTGCCCTACGTCATGAGCCTGGTGGCCAACGCACCGCACGCCGACAACGCCCGCAAGGTGCTCGACTTCGTGCTGTCCGACGAGGGCCAGGCCCTCTGGGCCAACGCCTACCTGCGCCCGGTGCGCGCCAGCGCCATCTCGCGCGAGGCGCAATCGCGTTTCCTGCCGGCCAGCGACTACGCCCGCGCCAAGCCGGTGGACTACGGCCGCATGGCCGCGGCGCAGAAGGCCTTCTCCGACCGCTACCTCAAGGAAGCGCAGTAAGCGTCTGGATGGCGTCAGCGCTGTCCAGCCAAACCTTCAACCCCGTTCGCACCGAGCCTGTCGAAGTGCCGTCGCACAAGCCCAGAGCTTCGACCAGCGCAGCCAGAACGGATTCCCAACGATCGAACCGGACGGCGCTTCGCGCTTCCCTATCGCCATGCGCCTTCTGCCTTATTTCTCTTCACCGAACCGCCTGCTGCTGGCCTGCGCCGCGCCGGCGGCGGCCTTCTTCACCGCGTTCTGGCTGTTGCCAGTGGTGCAACTGATCGTGCTGCCGTCGCGCACCGGCGCCAGCACCTATTTCGCCGTGCTCGGCAACCCGCGCTACCTGCAAAGCCTGCTGCAGACCGTCGGCCTGTCGATCGTGGTCACCCTGGCCACGCTGCTGCTCGGCGCCGCGGTCGGCATCACACTGGCACGGTACCGGTTCCGCGGGCGGCAACTGCTGCTGTCGTTGCTGACGCTGCCGCTGTCCTTTCCCGGCGTGATCGTCGGCTTCTTCATGATCCTGCTCGGCGGCCGCCAGGGGCTGGTGGCCGATCTGAGCGAGGCCATGGGCTGGGGCCGTACCACCTTCGCGTATGGGCTCACCGGCCTGTTCCTGGCCTACCTGTATTTTTCGCTGCCGCGCGCCATCGCGACCTACACCGCCGCGGCCGGTGCGATGGACGCGCAGCTGGAGGAAGCCGCGCGGTCGCTCGGCGCCTCGCGGTGGCGGGTGGCGCGCGACGTGTGGCTGCCCGAACTCGGCCCGACCACGCTGGCCTGCGGCGCCATCGTGTTCGCCACCGCCATGGGCGCCTTCGGCACCGCGTTCACGCTGGCGAGCAAGTTCGAAGTGCTGCCCATCACCATCTACAACGAGTTCACCAACTATGCCAACTTCGCGCTGGCGGCCAGCCTGTCGATCACGCTGGGGCTGATCACCTGGCTGGTGCTGTTCGTGGCGCGCCGCCTCCCCGGCGCCGTCGCGGTGGGGGCCTGAAGCGATGCGATCGAACCCCAGGTTTCCCTTGCCCTTGCCCTTGCTGGCGCTGACGGCGCTGGTCGTCGCGTTCATGCTGGTGCCCATCGGGCTGTCGGTGCTGGCCGGCCTCGTCAACAACTACAGCGCGGGCCTCAAGAGCGGGCTCACGCTGCGCTGGCTCGGCGAGGTGTGGGAGCAATACGGCGGCACCGTCGGCTGGTCGCTGGCGCTGGCCGCGATGTCGGTGGCCGGCAACCTCGTGATCGGCGTGCCGTGTGCCTATGCGCTGGCGCGCAGCCGGTCGCGGGCGGCCCGCCTCTTCGAGGAACTGCTCACGTTGCCGGTGGCCGTGCCCGGCCTGGCCACGGCGCTGGCGCTGATCCTGACCTACGGCACGCTGCAGGGCTTCCGGCAAAGCTTCGGCTTCATCCTGGTGGGCCACATGGTGTTCACCTTGCCCTTCATGGTGCGCACCGTGGGCTCGGCCTTCCAGCGGCACGAGCTGCTCGCGCTGGAGGAGGCCGCGCGTTCATTGGGTGCGAGCTTCGGCCAGCGTTTCCTCGGCGTGCTGGTGCCGGCGGTGCTGCCGGCCATCGTCGCCGGCAGCCTCATGGTGTTCACGCTGTCGGTCGGCGAGTTCAACCTCACCTGGATGCTGCATACGCCGCTCACGCGGACGCTGCCGGTGGGGCTGGCCGACAGCTATGCCTCGGCGCGCATCGAGATCGGCTCGGCCTACACCCTGGTCTTCCTGCTCGTCATCCTGCCCGTGCTCTGGCTGCTGCAGGCCGTGGGCAACTTCATCGAAAGAAAACATGGAATTTGAACGTACCCGCGTCGACGTCGTCGACTGCGCCAAGACTTATGCCGACGGCACGCGCGGCCTGCACCCGACCTCGCTGGTGGTCGAGCCCGGAGAGATCCTGGCGCTGCTCGGGCCTTCGGGCTGCGGCAAGACCACGCTGCTGCGCCTCATCGCGGGGCTGGAGACGGCCGACGTCGGCAGCCGGCTCCTGTTCGGCGGCACGGACGTGACGGCCACGCCGATCGAGCGGCGCGGCGTCGGCATGGTGTTCCAGCACTACGCCTTGTTTCCCCAGATGACGGTGGCCGCCAACATCGCCTATGGCCTGCGCATCCGCGGCACGGCCGAGGCCGAGTGCCGGCGTGCCGTGGGCGAACTCATCGAACTCGTGCGCCTGCAGGGGCTCGAACAAAGGCGGCCGGCCGAACTCTCCGGCGGCCAGCGCCAGCGGGTGGCCCTGGCTCGGGCCATCGCCGTGCGTCCGCGCGTGCTGCTGCTGGACGAGCCGCTGACCGCGCTCGACGCCAAGCTCAAGGCTTCGCTGCGCGACGAACTCGCCGAACTGCTGCGCCGGCTGCACATCACCACCGTGCATGTGACGCACGACCAGCACGAGGCCATGGCCATCGCCGACCGGCTGGCGGTGATGCAGGCCGGACGCATCGTCGAGACGGGCGACGGCGAAACGCTGTACCGCCATCCGCGGCATGCCTTCGTCGCCAGCTTCCTGGGCAGCGTGAACCGGCTGTCGCGCAGCCCCGAGGAATGCGCCCGCCATGTGGTCACGCTGGGTGGCGCCGATTTCGCTTGCCGTGCGGACTGGGGCGCAAAATCCACAGTGTTGGCGCGGCCCGAGGATGTGGAAGTTGGCCCGCTCGCGCCCGGCTGGGGCTGGGCGCAGGTGCTGCGCCGCAGCTTTCTCGGCGAGCGCGTCCGACTGAGCCTGGGGGTCGAGGGCCGGGCGGCGCTGACCGCCGACGCTGACCGCGACCATCCAGCGCGCCAGGGCGACGTGGTGGGCATCCGCATCCGGCCCGAGCGCCTGATTCCGTGTACCGAAGAGGCCTGAACCGGAGCGACGACATGCCCACTTTTCTTCTTCAACTCAGCGACCTGCACATCCGTGAACCGGGTCGGCTGGCTTATGGCCGCATCGACACGGCTCCTTTCCTCGCCCAGGCGGTCGCCCGCATCCGCCGCCTGCCGCAGCAGCCGGATGCGGTGGTGGTCACCGGCGATCTCACCGACTTCGGCCGCGACGCCGAATACGCGCACCTGCAGGCCTTGCTCGCGCCGCTGGCGATGCCGGTCTATCTGATGCCGGGCAACCACGACGACCGTGCCCGGCTGCGCGCCGGATTCGCCGACCACACCTACCTCGGCACCGAGGGTTTCGTGCAATACAGCGTGGCCATCGGCGGCCTGCAATTGCTCGCGCTGGACACCGTGGTGCCCGGTGCGAGCGAAGGCGGCTTGTGCGAAGAGCGGTTGGACTGGCTCGCGACGCAACTCGATGCGCACCGCGACCGCCCCGTGGTCATCGCCATGCACCACCCGCCGTTTCGCACGCTGATCGGCCACATGGACGAGATTGGCCTGCTGCACGGCGCACAGGCGCTGGAGGCGCTGGTGGCGCGGCATCCGAATGTGGAGCGCATCATCTGCGGCCATCTGCACCGCAGCATCCAGGTGCGTTTCGGCGGCAGCATCGCCGCTACCGCGCCATCGCCGGCGCACCAGGTGCAGCTGGACCTGGCACCCGACGCCGCTTCGGCCTGGACGCTGGAGCCGCCCGGCTTTGTGGTCCATGCGCTGGAAGCCGGTGGCCGGCTGGTGAGCCACACGGTGGCCAGCGGCGACTACGGGCCGGCCTATCCGTTTCACGAGGAGGGCGCGCTCATCGATTGAGGGGAGTGGTTGTCAGGCGCCCCTGCCGTACCCTCATCGCGCAGGGCTGCGTGCCGGCTTCAGACCCCGACGCTGTCGAGCTCGCCGTACACGTCCTTCAGCCACATCTTCACGCGCTGGCGGTCCATCAGGCCGAGGCCGCCGCTATCCTGGGCCGTCTTGGCCTTCCAGAAGCTGCTGCTGCCGGCGTCGATCTTGTTGATCACGCCTTCGTTGAGCTTCTTCAGCGAAACGATCTTGGCGCCCATCTCCTGCGCCCGCGCCTGCTGGCCCGAGGCTTCGAGGGCCGAGAAGTCGTTGCCGCGCACCTGGTTGCGCACCAGCACGTACTGCACGTTCGGGCCGAAGCGGTCGAGCAGTTTCTCGAGCAGGTCGACGGAGTCGCGGCCTGAATCCATCACGTGCCAGTAGAAGATGCGCAGGCCGAGTTCGCCGGCCATCTCGACCACACCGGCGTCGTCCATCCATTGCACCAGCGGCGCATGGGTCTGCGCCGCCAGGTCGACGAGGATGCGGCGGTCGGGCACTTCGGCCGCGGCCTCGACCACCACGTCGAGCGCTTCCTGGCCTTCCATCACCACCGGCGAGGCATAACCGGCGTAGAAACGCATCAGCGCCGGGTGCGATCGGTCGGTGTCGAAGCCGAGGAACGGGATCTCACGGTCGATCATGTATTGCGCCAACACGCGCGAGGTCAGAGATTTACCGACGCCGCCCTTTTCGCCGCCGATGAAGTGGATGTTTGCCATCTGTAAGTCCGTTGTTTGAAAATGAAGGATTGTGCGCGGTTGCCAAACCGCGGAGCAAAAGCCGGCGGAGCCGCTGTCAGGTGGCCTTGCAAATTGTGTGCCCCTGGCATGGCATTTTGATGGCGTGTCTGTCCAAAATCGCAACCGGATACTTCAGGAGACGCTATGAACTCGACCTTCGGGCTTTTCGGCACCCGCCTGCCCATTCTCCAGGCGCCGATGGCCGGCGTGCAGGGCAGTGCCCTGGCCATCGCCGTTGGCCAAGCCGGCGGGCTCGGTGCGTTGCCCGCGGCCATGCTGAGCCTGGACGTGCTGCGCGAGGAACTCGCGCGCATCCAAGCCGGTACGGATGCGCCGTACAACGTCAACTTCTTCTGCCACACGCCGCCCACGCCCGATGCGGCGCGCGACGAGGCCTGGCGCGTGGCGCTGCAGCCGTATTACGACGAGGCCGGGTTGTCCGCCGAAGTGCCGCCGGGCGCCGGCCGCGCACCGTTCAGCGCCGAGGCGGCGGACGTGCTGGAGGCGTTCAGGCCCGCGGTCGTGAGCTTCCATTTCGGGTTGCCCGCGGACGATCTGCTGGCCCGTGTGCGCGGCTGGGGCAGCAGGATCATTGCGTCGGCGACGACGGTGGACGAAGCCCTGTGGCTCGAGGCCAAGGGGGTGGATGCAGTGATTGCCCAGGGGCTGGAGGCGGGTGGCCACCGCGGCATGTTCCTGACCCGCGATCTCACCACCCAGGTCGGCACTTTCGCCTTGCTGCCGCAGCTCGTGCGCGCGGTGAAGGTGCCCGTGATCGCCGCCGGCGGCATCGTCGATGCCTCGGGCGTGGCGGCGGCCATGGCGCTGGGCGCTGCCGGCGTGCAGGTCGGCACGGCTTACCTGTGCTGTACCGAGGCGACCACCAGCGCGCTGCACCGCAGGATTCTGCAAAGCCCGGCTGCGCGCCACACCGCGCTCACCAGGCTGTTCACCGGTGCGCCGGCCCGCGGCATCGTCAACCGGCTGATGCGGGAAATCGGTCCGATGAGCGAGGCGGCTCCGGCGTTTCCGTTGGCCACGGCCCGCATCGCGCCGCTGCGTGCCCATTTCGAAAAGCAGGGCAGCGGCGATTTCTCGCCGCTGTGGTCAGGGCAGAACGCCAGCGCCTGCCGCGAGGTTTCGGCGGCCGAGATCACGCGCGAATTGGCGGCCGGTCTGCCCGACTGAGTTCAGGCGCCCAGGAATTCACCGATCGGTTTGAGGTCGTCCACGCGGTCGCACACCGCCTTGACCACCATCAGCAGCGGCACGCCCAGCAGCAGGCCCCACACGCCCCAGAGCCAGCCGAAGGCGATCACGCCGACGAAGATCGCCACCGGGTTGAGCGAACTCGCGCGGCTGGTGAGCCAGGGCGTGACCAGGGTGCCGGCGATGCTGTGGATCAGCAGCGAGGTGCCCGCGACCAGCAGCGCCATGTCGGCCGTGCCGAATTGCAGGAACGCCACCAGCGATGCTCCCGCCGCCGCGGCGGCAGAACCCACGTAGGGCACGAGCCGGAACACCGCGCCGATGATGCCCCACACGGCCGCGTTCTCCAGGCCCATGGCCCAGAACGCCAGGCCGGTGGCCACGCCGGCCAGCGCGCTGATGAAGACGTGCATCAGCAGGAACCGCTGGATCTGCTGCGTGATCTCATTGAGCGCCTGCACCGTGACCTTGCGCTTGGCCAGGGTCGGCCCGGCCACGCGCACCAGCTTGCGCCGGAAGGTGTCGCCGGCCACGAGCAGGAAAAACGTCATGAACAGCACCAGCAGACCCTGGCCCAGCAGGCTGGCGAGGCCGACGGTGCCGGTCCACAGGTAGTCCTTGAAGCTGAAGCGTGAACCCTCGATGCGCACGCGCGACACGTTGCGGCTGCCATCGGCGCGGCCGCCGTTGGCCACTTGTTCCAGCTGGTCGGCAGCCTTCTGCACGGTCTGCAGCGCGCTCTTCTTGTCGCCGGTGCGCGTCTCGGCCACTTCCTTCATTTTCTGGACCGCCAGTGGCAGGGCTTCGATCAGGCGGCTGGTGTCGCCGCTGAGCGAATAGGCCGTGGCGCCCAAGCCGAAGACGATGCCGAGCAGCAGCGCTGCCGCGCCGAGCACGCGCGGCACATGCCAGCGCTGCAGGAAGTCCACCACCGGCGACAGCGCGTAACTCATGAGCAAGCCGAGCAGCAGCGGGATGAAGACCGCGCTGGCCCAGTGCAGCAGATAGACGCCCGCGACCATCGCGATGAACATCAGCGCGAAACTGCGGATGTCCACCGGCAGGTGCGCCACCGGGAACGTGGTGGTGGCTTCCTCGCCGGTTCGCACGGGCAGCTCGGCCTTGGCAATCACCTCGGCGGTGCCTGGGAGGGGATCAGGCGGGAGCTCGGAGGCAAGGGCGGGAACGCCGGGGCTGGACATGGACGGAACTCCGAATCAGAAGGAAAGCAAAGGGCGGACACAAGAACGCATCGTCACCTTAACCGGTCGGGTCCGGCGTGCAGTCGGCGCGCGCTGACGACCGCTGTAGGCTGCGGGCCTGAGCGTACGCATCGCATCACCCGGACAAAGCGCGGAGAATCGCCATCGAACCATGAAACTGCACAACTACTTCCGTTCTTCCGCCTCGTACCGTGTGCGCATCGCGCTCGCGCTCAAGGAACTGCCCTACGAGTACATCGCGGTGCATCTGGTCAAGGGTGAGCAGCGCGCCCCCGCGCATGCGGCGATCTCGCCCGATCGCCTGGTGCCGGTGCTCGAGGTGGACGGGCATTTCCTGCCACAGTCGATGGCCATCATCGAATACCTCGACGAGCGCCATCCAGCGCCGGCGCTGCTGCCCACCGACGCCATGGCCCGGGCCCAGGTGCGCGCGCTGGCGCAACTGATCGCCTGCGAGGTGCACCCCGTCACCAACCTTCGCGTCCTGAAATACCTCACGACCGAGTTGCGGCACGACGAGGCCGAAAAGAACGCCTGGTACCACCATTGGTGCCGGCAGGGCCTTGAAGCCTTCGAGCGTCAACTCGAGTTGCTGGCGCGTCAACGGGAGCGCGACGGCCTGGCGGCATCGCGTCATTGCTTCGGCGATGCCCCGACGCTGGCCGACTGCTGCCTCGTGCCGCAGATCTACAACGCGCGGCGCTTCGAAGTGCCGCTCGACGGTTTGCCGCGCGCCATGGCCGCGGTGCAGGCTTGCGAGGCCTTGCCCGCATTCCAGAAGGCCCACCCTTCGCAGTGTCCCGATGCGCCGGATGCCGCCGGCCCCGCGCCATGAGCAACCCGCATCCGGATTGGCTGCGGCCCGCCTGGCCCGCGCCCGCCAACGTGCAGGCCATCTTCACCACCCGCGCCGGCGGTGTGTCCGCCGCCCCCTTCGATCGCTTGAACCTCGGCGACCACGTGAACGATGCGCCCGAGGCCGTGCTGGCCAACCGGGCCGTGCTGAAAGCGGCGATCACCGCCGAGCCGGTGTTCCTGCAGCAGGTGCATGGCACCCGGGTCGCCGCACTCGACACGGCGCCACGCGGCGGGCCCATCGTTTCCGATGCCTGTCTTGCCACGCAGCCCGGCCTGGCCTGCACCATCATGGTCGCCGACTGCCTGCCGGTGCTGTTCAGCAACCGCCAGGGTTCGGCCGTGGCGGCGGCACATGCGGGTTGGCGCGGCCTGGCCGGCGAGCAGGGGCTGGGCGTGCTGGAGTCGACCGTCAACGCTCTCCTCCAAGCCGCGGGGCCGGGCGCCTGCGTGTCCGACATGATTGCCTGGCTCGGGCCGTGCATCGGGCCCGAGGCCTTCGAAGTCGGTGACGAGGTGAGGGCGGCCTTCGTGGCGTGGCAGGCCGATGCCGCGGCCCTGTTCCGTGCGGGCCGGCCCGGCAAGTGGTTCGCCGATCTGCCCGGCTTGGCGCGGCTGAGGCTACGGGCGCTCGGCTTCGCGAATGTGCAGATTCACGGAAATGACGGCAGCCCGGCGTGGTGCACCGTGCACAACCCGTCAAGGTTCTTTTCGTACCGGCGCGAAGGTCTCACCGGCCGCATGGCCGCCTGCGTCTGGCTCGCCTGAAGCCCGGGCCAGCGCGGCGTGCTCGGCGTGCTCGGCGATTGCCCTTGCACGTTCGGCGGCCTCCCGCGCCTTGGCCCGGCGGCGCCGGCCCGGGCTCCCCATCAGGTAAACCACCAGTGCCACAGGTGCCGCTCCATAGAGTACAAAGGTGATCACGCCGCCCAGCACGGTGCCGGTGGTGTTGGTGGCTTCTGCCACCGACATCATCAGGGCGACGTAGATCCACGCGATTACAACTAGGTACATGTATGGCGCTTGCCTCTCGGTGATGACTCTGTGAAAATCTCGGGTTAACCCTAATAACTAGACCATTTGCGTGAGGAGACCACATGCATTCTGAGCCAGACTGGGCCGCCGCGGCCCGTCAATTCCAGCAGACGATGAACACATCGTTGACCGATGGCTGGAGCAAATCACTGGCCCAGGCCACCCAGGCATTCCAGTCCGCCGGCACGGCGGCCGTCGCCGAAAACGGCACGCTCGCGAGTCTTCCCAAGATCGCATTCTCGCCGGTCAAGCTGCAGGCCCTGCAGCAGCAATACCTCGAGGAATCAGCCAAGCTGTGGAACATCGGCATGGACGCCGATTCGATCGTCAAGGACCGCCGCTTCGCCGACCAGGCCTGGGGCAGTAACCCGTTCGCCGCCTTCTCGGCCGCGGCTTATCTGCTAAACACACGCACGCTGATGGGCCTGGCGGAGGCCGTCGAGGCCGACGACAAAACCAAGGCGCGCATCCGCTTCGCCATCGAGCAGACCACGGCGGCCTCGGCGCCGAGCAACTTCCTCGCCTTCAATGCGCATGCGCAGAAGGTGGCGCTCGAGACCCAGGGCGAGAGCATTGCCAAGGGCCTGAAGAACCTGATGCACGACATCCAGCAGGGCCATGTGTCGATGACCGACGAGAGCCTGTTCGAGGTCGGGCGCAACGTCGCCACCACCGAGGGCGCGGTGGTGTTCGAGAACGAACTTTTCCAGCTCATCGAGTACAAGCCGATCCCGGCCGAGGGTGCAACGGCGAAATCCGCGACCAAGGTCTACGAACGCCCGCTGCTGCTGGTGCCGCCGTGCATCAACAAGTACTACATCCTCGACCTGCAGCCCGAAAATTCGCTGATCCGCTACGCCGTGGCGCAAGGGCATCGCACCTTCGTGGTGAGCTGGCGCAACCCCGACAAGACGCTGGGCCACAAGACCTGGGACGACTACATCGAGGAAGCCGCGATCAAGGCCATCCACGTGACGCAGGAGATCGCCGGCACCGACACCATCAACACCCTCGGCTTCTGTGTCGGTGGCACCATCCTCACCACCGCGCTGGCGGTGCTGGCCGCGCGCGGCGAAAAGCCAGCCGAAAGCGTGACGCTGCTGACCACGCTGCTGGACTTCAGCGACACCGGCATCCTGGACCTGTTCATCGACGAGGGCATGGTGGCCTACCGCGAGATGCAGATGGGCAAGGGCGGCCTGCTGCCCGGCGGCGAACTGGCCTCGACCTTCAGCTTCCTGCGGCCGAACGACCTGGTGTGGAACTACGTGGTGGGCAACTACCTCAAGGGTGAAACGCCGCCGCCGTTCGACCTGCTGTACTGGAACAGCGACGCCACCAACCTGCCCGGGCCGTTCTACGCCTGGTACCTGCGCAACACCTACCTGGAAAACCGCCTCATCGAAGCCGGCCATACCACGGTGTGCGGCGAGAAGATCGACCTGGGCAAGGTCGACATGCCGGCCTACATCTACGGTTCGCGCGAAGACCACATCGTGCCGATCAACTCGGCCTATGCGTCCACCCAGCACCTGCCAGGCAAGAAGCGTTTCGTGATGGGCGCCTCCGGCCACATCGCCGGGGTGATCAATCCGCCGGCCAAGAAGAAGCGCAGCCACTGGACCAATGCCTCGGCCAAGTTCCCGGCCGACCTGCAGGACTGGCTCGCCGGTGCCACCGAGCATCCCGGCAGCTGGTGGACCGACTGGGCGGCCTGGCTCAAGGGCCACGCTGGCAAGCAAATTGCTGCGCCCGCCAATTATGGCAAGGGCAAGTACAAGGCGATCGAGGCCGCACCAGGCCGCTACGTCAAGGCACGGGCTTGAACTTCGGCCCGTGGACCGGCATCTGACCTGCGTCAACCACGTCCAACAGAAACAGCCAAAGAATGCAGTGAATCTGGAGCGCCGCCACAAGCGGGCCTCCATGCCAACAACCAACGGCATCGCCACTTCCGATCACGAGGTTGCGCGGTCCAACACCATCAACAAACAGGAGCAAACCATGGAAGACATCGTCATCGTTTCAGCAGCCCGCACCGCCGTGGGCAAATTCGGCGGAAGCCTGGCCAAGATTGCGGCCACCGAACTCGGCGCCGCCGTCATCAAGGAAGTGCTCGCGCGCAGCGGCCTGGCGGCCGAGCAGATCAATGAAGTCATCATGGGCCAGGTGCTGGCCGCGGGCGCGGGCCAGAACCCGGCACGCCAGGCCGTCATCAAGAGCGGCCTGAGCCAGGGCACGCCGGGCCTCACCATCAACGCCGTCTGCGGCTCGGGCCTGAAGTCCGTGATGCTGGCCGCGCAGGCCGTGGCCTACGGCGACAGCGAGATCGTGATCGCCGGCGGCCAGGAGAACATGAGCGCCGCGCCGCACGTGCTGCTGGGTTCGCGCGACGGCCAACGCATGGGCGACTGGAAACTCACCGACACCATGATCACCGACGGCCTGTGGGACGTGTACAACCAGTACCACATGGGCATCACCGCCGAGAACGTCGCCAAGAAATACGGCATCACGCGCGAGATGCAGGACGCGCTGGCCCTGGCCAGCCAGCAGAAGGCGGCCGCCGCGCAGGAAGCTGGCAAGTTCAAGGACGAGATCGTGCCGATCACCATTCCGCAGAAGAAGGGTGACCCGGTGGTCTTCGCCAACGACGAGTTCATCAACAAGAAGACCACGGCCGAAGCCCTGGCCGGCCTGCGTCCCGCCTTCGACAAGGCTGGCGGCGTGACCGCGGGGAATGCATCGGGCATCAACGACGGCGCCGCCGCCGTGATGGTGATGACGGCCAAGAAGGCCGCCGCGCTCGGCCTGAAGCCGCTCGGCCGTATCGCGAGCTTCGCCACCGTCGGGCTCGACCCGGCCATCATGGGCATGGGCCCGGTGCCGGCCGCCAAGAAGGCGCTGGAGCGCGCTGGCTGGAAGCCCCAGGACCTGGACCTGCTGGAAATCAACGAAGCCTTCGCCGCACAGGCCTGTGCCGTGAACAACGAGATGGGCTGGGACACGAGCAAGGTCAACGTCAATGGCGGCGCGATCGCGATTGGTCACCCGATTGGTGCATCCGGTTGCCGCATTCTGGTCACGCTGCTGCACGAAATGGGTCGGCGCGACGCGAAGAAGGGCATCGCCTCCCTGTGCATCGGTGGCGGCATGGGAGTTGCCCTAACTATCGAACGCTGATTTAGCGAACACAATCATCCGACAGGGGCCGCAGGGAGGAAGCGCGGCCGCTGCCGGATGCGTGCCGACCCCTTGTGGTCGCTCGCCACGCGTTTATTGATCATTCGAAAGAGCAAGAGGAAAAAATCATGAGCCAAAAAGTAGCGTACGTCACCGGAGGGATGGGTGGGATCGGGACCGCCATCTGCCAGCGTCTGCACCAGGAAGGCTTCAAAGTCATCGCCGGCTGTGGCCCGACCCGCGACCACGCCAAGTGGCTCGCCGAGCAGGCTGCGCAGGGCTTCACTTTCTACGCGTCGGTCGGCAACGTGGGTTCTTGGGATTCCACCGTCGAAGCCTTCACCAAGACCAAGGCCGAACATGGCACGATCGACGTGCTGGTCAACAACGCCGGCATCACCAAGGATCGCATGTTCCTGAAGATGAGCCGCGAAGACTGGGATTCGGTGATCGAGACCAACCTCAACAGCATGTTCAACGTCACCAAGCAGGTGGTGGCCGACATGGTGGAAAAAGGCTGGGGCCGCATCATCAACATCTCGTCGGTGAACGGCGAAAAAGGCCAGGCTGGCCAGACCAACTACTCAGCCGCCAAGGCCGGCATGCACGGTTTCTCGATGGCCCTGGCGCAGGAACTGGCCACCAAGGGCGTGACGGTCAACACCGTGAGCCCGGGCTACATCGGTACCGACATGGTCAACGCGATCCGCGAAGACGTGCTGGCCAAGATCGTCGCCACCGTGCCGGTGAAGCGCCTGGGCAAGCCGAGCGAAATCGCCTCCATCATTGCCTGGCTGGCATCCGAAGAAGGTGGCTACGCGACCGGCGCGGACTTCTCCGTCAACGGCGGCCTGCACATGGGCTGAGGCTGTACTTCGACTCTGGAAAACCCGCCTCGTGCGGGTTTTTTTACGCCCGCGTTTTGCGCACCGCTGACACGGCTTTGAAATACCCCGTCTACACAATCCCGAAGGTGCCCCCCACAAAACCGACATCCAACAGGAGGAATCCCATGACCACCATCGATCGCCGCGCCATCCTGCGCGGCATGGCCGCCCTCGGCACCACGGCCGCGCTGCCCGACAGCATCAAGCAGGCCTTGGCGATTCCCGCCGCCGGCACCACCGGCACCATCGAGGACGTGAAGCACATCGTCGTGCTGATGCAGGAGAACCGCTCCTTCGACCATTATTTCGGCACGTTGCGCGGCGTGCGTGGCTTCAGCGATCCGCGTGCGGTGAAGCTCTATGGCTCGGGCAACTCCGTGTTCCAGCAACCCAACCTCAACAGCCAGGGCGTGCCGCAGACGCCCAACACCGTCCTGCCGTTCCACCCCACCGCAGCCAATCTCGGCCAGCAGTTCCTCACCGGTCTGCCGCACGGCTGGTCCGACGCGCACACCGCCTGGAACAACGGCCATAACGACCGCTGGGTGCCGGCCAAGGGCAAGAGCACCATGGCTTACCTGCAGCGCGCGGACATTCCGTTCTATTACGCGCTGGCCGATGCCTTCACCATCTGCGACGCCTACCACTGCTCGATCATGGCCTCGACCGATCCCAACCGCTACTACCTGTGGAGCGGCTGGTGTGGCCAGAACGGCACCTTGCCTGGCGGCATCGACGTGCCAAACACCGGCAGCACACCTGGTGTGATCCCGCTCACCTCCGGCGGCAACGGCACCGCGCCCAACGGGCCCGTGGTCAATAACGCCGAGGCCGGCTACGGCTGGGCCACCTACCCCGAACGCCTGCAGCAGGCCGGCATCTCCTGGAAGATCTACCAGGACATCGGCCATGGGTTGGACGCGGCCGGCAGCTGGGGCTGGGACGGCCAGAACCCTTACATCGGCAACTACGGCGACAACGCGCTGCTGTACTTCAACCAGTACCGCACGGCCCAGCCCGGCAGCCCGCTCTATGACAAGGCGCGCACCGGCACCAACATGCTCAACGGCGGCGCCTTCAACAACGGCACGTTCTTCGACCAGCTCAAGAACGACGTGATGAACAACACGCTGCCGCAGGTGTCGTGGATCGCCGCACCCGAAGCCTACAGCGAGCATTCGAACTGGCCCACGAGCTATGGCATGTGGTACATCCAGAACGTGCTCAACGCGCTCACGTCGAACCCGGCCGTCTGGGCCAGCACGGTGTTCATCATCTGCTTCGACGAGAACGACGGCTTCTTCGACCACGTGGTCGCGCCGACGGCGCCGGCGTCGGCGGCGCAAGGCCTGTCCACCGTCAGCACCGCCAACGAGCTGTATCCCGGTGCCAGCGCCAGCTACATGGCCGGCCCGTACGGACTTGGCGCACGCGTGCCGATGCTGGTGATCTCGCCCTGGAGCAAGGGCGGCTGGGTGAATTCGCAGACCTTCGACCACACCTCGATCATTCGCTTCATCGAGAAACGCTTCGGTGTGATCGAGCCCAACATCACGCCATGGCGCCGCGCCGTCTGCGGCGACCTGACCAGCACACTGGACTTCTCCATCGCCAACGCCTCGGCCGCGCGGCTGCCGAGCACGGCCACGCTCGCCGCGCCCCAGTCCGACATCGTCGCCGGCAAGAAGTACGCGACCTATGTGCCGGCCTTGCCGTCCAATCAGGTGATGCCGGTGCAGGAGCCGGGCCAGCGCCTGGCGCGCGCACTGCCCTACGAACTGCAGGTCGACTGGCGCGCTCTGCCGGGCAACCTCACGTTCGGCCTGACTTTCACCAACACCGGCCGGGCCGGTGCCTGGCTGCATGTGCGCACCGCCAACGGGACCAGGGCCGGCGATTCCACCGGCCCCTGGGGCTATACCGTGGAGAGCGGCAAATCGCTCGCCGACACCTTCACCGCGGCCACGGGCGGCGCCTACGACGTCGCGGTGCACGGGCCGAACGGCTTCTACCGCGCGTTCGCGGGCAGCGTCGAAGCCTCTGCGGCCAAGCTGGCCTGCCGCACGGTGTACGACGCCATCGGCGGCGGCCTGTCGCTGGTGGTGACCAATGCCGGCACGGCATCGACCACGGTCACCATCACCGACCGCTACACCAACGCCACCTCGCACCAGACCGTGGCGCCGGGCGCGAGCTTCCGTTCCGACTGGAGCCTGCAGACCACCTCGCGCTGGTACGACCTGGCGGTGACGGCCAGCACCGACGCACGTTTCTTCGCGCAGTTCGCCGGCCATGTGGAGACCGGGGCCGACGGCCTCAGCGATCCCCTGCTCTGACTGCTTTCGAAGCGACATCGACCCCGTCTCACCTATATCCAGGAATTCACATGTCTTTCTCTTTGCCAAACATCCTGCGCGCCGCGTCCACCGTCGTGGCTGGCTTCGCGCTGTGCGCCGTGGCGGCCCAGGCCAGCCCGGTCTACGACAACCTCGGTGCGAGCCAGGTCGGCTCCGATCCCATCTACAGCTACGGCCCGATCGCCAATTCGTTCAACACCGGCGCCAACGGCTCGGGCTTCCTCACCGGATTCAAGGCCCTGCTAGGCAACGGCAGCACGGCCATCGTCGGCGACATCAGGGTCAGCCTGCATGCCGACGGCGCGAACGCCCCGGGCGCGGAACTGGTTTCGCTCGGCAGCCTGTCGAGCGCCGATGTCGCCACCGGCGGCTTCGCGGCCTACGGCTTCGCACCGGTCAGCGCGTTCCAGCTGGCGGCCAACACCACCTACTGGATCGAGATCGAATCCACCAGTGCCAACGACATCTTCTGGTCGTGGTCGGACGATCTGCTTGCACTCGGCGTGGCCGGCCAGTCCAACTACAGCGCGGTGCTCGGCACCAATGCCAACAGCGCCAGCTTCGGCCCTTACCAGATGGCCGTCGAAGTACCGGAGCCCGCTTCGCTGGCCCTGGTGTTCATGGGGCTGTCGATGATGGCGGTCACCGCCCAGCGCCGCCGCCGGCGCTGAAGACAAAGCCCCGCGTGGGGTCTGTTCCAGAGGCAATGTAGTAAATTGCCACACATGCCCCACAGTGTTTCCCTCATCAGCACCATCGCCGCCGGCCTGGGCCTCGCCCTGGTGCTGGGCATGCTCGCCGTCCGGCTGAAACTGCCCGCGCTCGTGGGCTACCTGTTGGCCGGCGTGGTCATCGGGCCGTTCACGCCGGGCTTCGTGGCCGACGCCAGCATTGCCAGCCAGCTGTCCGAGATCGGCGTGATGCTGCTGATGTTCGGCGTGGGCCTGCATTTCTCGCTCGACGACCTGCTGGCCGTGCGCAAGATCGCCGTGCCGGGCGCCGTGGTGCAGATGACGGTGGCCACGGCGCTGGGTATGGGGCTGGCGCACTGGTGGGGCTGGAACCTCGGCGGCGCGCTGGTGTTCGGGCTGTCGCTGTCGGTGGCGAGCACGGTGGTGCTGCTGCGCGCGCTCGAAGGCCGGGGCGTGCTCGACAGCTTCAACGGCCGCATCGCGGTCGGCTGGCTGGTGGTCGAAGACCTGGCGATGGTGCTGGTGCTGGTGTTGTTGCCGCCGCTGGGGGGCATGCTGGCCGGCAACGGCGGCGGTGATTTCTCGGGCCTGTGGCGCACGCTCGGCCTCACGCTGCTGCAGGTCGGCGGCTTCATCGCGCTGATGCTGGTGGTGGGCCGGCGCTTCTTCCCTTGGGTGTTGTGGCAGGTGCAGCGCACCGGCTCACGCGAGCTGTTCACGCTGTGCGTGGTGGCCGCGGCGGTGAGCATCGCCTTCGGCTCCACGGCGCTGTTCGGCGTGTCGTTCGCGCTCGGTGCTTTCTTCGCCGGCATGGTGATGCGCGAGTCCGAGTTCAGCCACCGCGCGGCCGAGGAATCGCTGCCGTTGCGCGATGCTTTCGCCGTGCTGTTCTTCGTCTCGGTCGGCATGCTGTTCGACCCGTGGGTGCTGGTCGAGCGGCCGCTGCAGGTGCTGGCGGTGGTGGGCATCATCGTGGTCGGCAAGTCGCTGGCGGCCGGCCTGCTGGTGCTGGCCTTCCGTTATCCGCTGAACACGGCGCTCACCGTGTCGGCCAGCCTGGCGCAGATCGGCGAGTTCTCGTTCATCCTGATCGGCCTGGGGGCCTCCATGGGGCTGCTGCCGCCCGAGGGCCAGAGCCTGGTGCTGGCCGGTGCGCTGATCTCCATCGCGTTGAACCAGCTCACCTTCACCATGGTCGAGCCGCTGCAGCAATGGATCCTGGCCAAGTCGGCGTATGCGCGCCGGCTGGAGGCGCGCGACGACCCGATGGCCGAACTGCCCACCACCACGGAGGAGAAATACCTGTCACGCCAGGTGGTGCTGGTCGGTTACGGCCGCGTCGGCCGGCGCATCGCCAGCGCCATGCAGGCGCACCACATCGCGTTCGTGGTGGCCGAGCAGAACCGCGAGGTCGTCGAGAAGCTGCGCGCGGAAGGGATCGCCGCGGTGTACGGCGACGCCTCCGAGCCCGCGGTGCTGATCCAGGCCCACATCGCCAACGCGCGCATGCTCGTCATCGCCACGCCCGATTCGCTCAACGTGCGCCAGATGATCGCCACCGCGCGGGCCCTGAATCCCGCCATCGAGACCGTGGTGCGCACGCACAACGAGACCGAGGCGCGCCTGCTCGAGGAGGAAGACGCGGGCAAGGTGTTCCTCGGCGAGCACGAACTGGCGCAGTCGATGATGCGTTATGTGCTGGAGCGCTCCGCGCCGGGCCATTCGGCCAAGGTAGCGGCCTGACTCCCACACCGGGCGGCCGGCTCAGGCCAACAGTTTCCCGTTGAGCGCGATCTGCACGGTGCGCACTGTGAGGACCGCCAGGGCCAGGCTCAGCGCACCCAGGAGCAGCATGGCCAGCAGCCACAGCGGCGCGCTGGCGCGGTGCGCGGCGTACTTCAACGCGGCATTGGCCAGGGCCGCCATCGGAAAGCCGATGGCCCACCAGGCCGGGGAGAACGGGACGCCCGGGCGGAACACCTTGGGCGCGACCACGGCGAACATGAACAGCGCGAAATAGAACAGCAGCGCGGCGAAGCGGTCGATTTCGCCGACGATGTTGCTGTACGCCAGGAAGCCCACGGCGAACGGGGCCACCAGAATCATCAGCGACGGCGCCATGCCGGCCGGCAGAGGATGGTGGTGCACCAGGCGGCTGACGATCATCCCGAAGAGCACCAGAGCCAGTACGGCCCCGATCGCGGCCGCGAGCAGATTGACCTCCGAGGTCCAGGCCATCGGCATCTGGGCGCCGGTGACGGGGATGTCTAGCGTGGCCACGCAGGGGATGATCCAGGCCGGCACGGCGTGCGACGCGTCCACCTGCCCCTTGAGCAGCCGCGAGACCACCACGAAGCACAGCACCAGCGTCGCCAGCAGGCCCACGCTCCACAAGGCCTGCGCGGCGGCGGGCTGGTAGGGTCCCACGATGGCGGAGAGCAACAGAAGGGAGATCACGATGGTGCCGAAGAAGTTGCCGGACACGGGATGGTGGAATTCTGCGGCCACGGCCTCGCGGTGCCGGGCGAACTTCAGCAGGTAGCTGCACGCGACCAGCAGGAAGACGCCGACCGCCAGCGCGCCGATGGCCTCCCCGATCCATGCCGGTGCGCCAAGGCCCTGGTGCGCGATGCGCCACGCCAGAGCCAGGCCCGAGAGTCCCATCACCGAGGCGAACAGGTTCACCGGCAGATTTCGCACCGAGGCTTCGCGGGGCGGACGAAGGGCGGCCGAAGCCGGGGGGATGGAAGGACTTTGCAAAACGGACTCCTCTGGCAGAATTTGCATGGATAGATAGTTTCTGCCAGACTGTCCGCACCATCGTTCCAAACCCGCGGCGTTTCCTGCCAAACACCGGGCCATCTCCGCCAATGCGCGTCGCCATCCTCGCCTTTCCCCGTTTTCAGCTGCTCGACGTCGCCGGGCCGGCCGATGTTTTCCAGGAGGCATCGCGCCAGCTCGGCAGGCCCGATGCCTACCGGGTTCAACTGATCGGCGCCAAGGGCGGCATGTTGCGCAGCAGCGGCGGGTTGCGCATGGCCGTGGACGCGACGGTGGCCACGCAACGCGGCGCCATCGATACCCTGCTCATCGCCGGCAGCCCCGACATCGAGGACATGGCCAGCGACGCGAAGCTGCAGGACTGGCTGCGGCGCCAGGCCCGCACCGTGCGGCGTTATGGCTCGGTCTGTACCGGCGCCTTCGTGCTGGCGGCGGCCGGGCTGCTCGAGGGCAAACGCGTGGCCACGCACTGGAACGCCACCGCGCGGCTGGCGGCGGCCTGTCCGGCGGCGCGCGTCGAAGCGGACGCTATCCACGTGCAGGACGGCAGGCTCTTCACCTCGGCCGGGGTGACGGCCGGCATGGACCTGGCGCTGGCGATGGTGGAGGAAGACCATGGCCGCGAGCTCGCACTGCGCGTGGCGCGCGAGCTGGTGATGTTCCTGAAACGGCCCGGCGGCCAGAGCCAGTTCAGTGCCCACCTGGCGGCGCAGACGGCGGAGCGCTCCAGCGTGCGCGAGGTGCAGGACCACGTGCTCGCGCACCTGAAGGACGATCTGTCGGTGCCGGTGCTGGCCTCGGTCGCCGGCATGAGCGACAGGAATTTCGCGCGGATCTTCCGCAGCGAGACCGGGACCACGCCAGCGGATTTTGTCGAGCAAGCCAGGATCGACGCGGCGCGCCGCCTGGCGGAGGAAACCGACCTGCCCGCCAAGCGCCTGGCCGACATGGTGGGTTATGCGAACGTGGACGGCTTCCGGCGGGCGTTCGGGCGGCGCCTGGGGGTAAGCCTGGCGGAGTACCGGCGGCGCTTTGCGCGATGAAAACTGCGCCTTAAGAAGACCGGCTCAGCGCCCCTGTCCCGCCCGCAGCCGGTTCACCTCGACCTCGGCCACGCCGCCGGCCTGGTTGCCCCAGCTGTTGCGCACGTGGGTGAGCACGGCGGCCACGTCGGCGTCGTTCAGCACCAGCACGAAGGGCGGCATGCCGTAGGGCCGCGGGTTGCCTGCGGTGGCCGGGGCGTAGCCGCCGTTCAGCACGGCCTGCACCAGGTTCGCCACCTTCGGCATGGTCACGGCGCGGTTGCCGGCCAGGGGGGGATAGGCGCCGGGCACGCCCTGGCCTTGTTCGCCGTGGCATTGCGCGCAGTGTTGCTCGTAGAGACGGCTGCCGCGCGCCGCGACCCGGCTGTCGACGGCAGCGCTGACCGGGGCTTCGTCGCTCTGTGGCAAGGCCTTGAGATAGGTGGCCATCGCGCCCAGGTCGCCTTCGTTCAGGTGCTGCGTGCTTTTGAGCACCACTTCGGCCATCGGGCCGAGGACCGAGCCGCCCGGCGCCACGCCGGTCTGCAGCAGGCGCACGATGTCCTCGCGCGGCCAGCCGGCCACGCCGGCTTCATGCGGCGAGGTCAGCGATGGGGCGTACCAGTTCTGCATCGGGATCATGCCGCCGGCCAGGTTCAGCCGGTCGTCGGTGGCGCCTAGCGCATTGCGCGCGGTGTGGCATGCGCCACAGTGGCCGAGGCCGCGCACGAGGTAGGCGCCGCGGTTCCATTCGGCCGATCGGTCGGCGTCGGCAGGTGGCGCACCGGGCGTGAAATACAGCGCGCGCCACACGGCCAGGGCGGGCTGCTGGTTGTAGGGGAACCGCACGGTATGGGGTGTGGCGGGCTGTTCCGTGGCCGGCAGGTTGTGCAGGTAGGCGTAGAGCGCATCGGCGTCGGCGCGGCTGATCTCGGTGTAGCTGGTGTACGGAAAGGCCGGGTACAGCAGCCTGCCGTCCCTGGCGCGGCCGTTGTGCATGGCGCGCCAGAACTCGGCCGGCGTCCAGGCGCCGATGCCGGTCTTGACGTCGGGGGTGAGATTGCTGGTGAAGACCGTGCCGAACGGCGTCTCGATGCCGCGCCCGCCCGCATACGGCACGCCGCCGCGCGTGGTGTGGCAACTGGCGCAATTGCCGGCCAGCGCCAGATAGGCGCCGCGCGCGAGCAACTCGGGGCTGGCCGGTACGGCCGCCGAGGGCATGGACAGATCCGGCTCGTCGCGCAGGTTCAGGTGCCACACCCAGGCGGCCAGGGTGATGGCCACGGCGCAGGCCGCCAGCAGGCTGATGCCCAGTTTTTTCATACGGCCGGGCCTTCCCAGGGCATGAAGCGCCCCATTGGGGGGCAGGGCGCTGCATGCCGTGCGCGAACGTGGGGATGGTTCCTCATGGCCGCGTCCCCGCCGGCTGTGGCGCGCTGCCGCAGGCGATGGCGCGTGCGCCGGGCCGCAGGGCCAGCATGGCGCCAGCCGGGTGCGTGTCGGCCGGCAGCGGTTGCGCCGCGAGCCAGTTGGTCACGGCGTTGATGTCCTCGGGTGCGAGTTGCGTCGCCACCGCGGCCATGCAGTCGGGCGCATGCGCGCGGCGCTGGCCGGTACGCCAGGCGCCGAGCTGGGCGTTCAGGTAGTCGCGCGGCAGGCCGAGCAGGCCGGGAATGTTCGGCGCCACGCCGGTGAGGGCCGCGCCGTGGCACTGGGCGCAGGCCGGCACCTGGCGCGCGGCGTCGCCCTGTACCGCCAGTTGCTGGCCGCGCCGCAGCACCTCGGCGCCGGCGCTGCTGGGCTGCGGCAGGGGATAGGGCAGGTCGAGGCTCGAGAAATACTGCGCGATCTCCATCAGGTAGGCATCGCTCAGCGGGTCGACCATCTGCGTCATGAGGCCGTAGTGGCGGCGGTTGTCGCGGAAGTTGAGCAATTGGTGGTACAGGTAGCCGGCCGGTTTGCCGGCGATGCGCGGGTAATAGCCGTCGGCCGCGGCCCGGCCTTCCTTGCCGTGGCAGGCGGTGCAGGCCAGCGTGCGCTGGGCGATGCTGTCTTCGAACGCGGGCGGGGCCGCATCGGCCGGGCCGAGGAGCAGCCACGCGGCCAGCAAGAGGAGGGGGCGCAGGTTCATGTTCACGATGCCGCATCATGCCGGAGCTCGCGGCCGGCGGTAAGCAGCAGAAGCCGCCTAAAAAACCATACCAGATGCCAGAAATGCAAAAATCTAGGGATCAGTTGCCGCCGAGGTCCGCATGAAACGCTACGAAACGCTCGCCGAGCTGCTGGCCACCGACATCCGTTCCGGCCGGCGGGCGCCGGGCAGCCGCCTGCCTTCGATCCGCAGCCTCACGGCGCAGCATGGCGTCAGCCCGTCCACGGCGTTCCAGGCCTATTACCGGCTCGAGGAAAAGGGACTGGTGCGCGCGCGCCAGCGTTCGGGCTACTACGTCACCGGCGCCGTCGCCTTGCCGGTGCCGCCGCCGCGCCCCGCGCCTGCCCCGGCCGAGGTGGCGGCGCACATCGACGTGAGCGAACTGGTGTTCTCGGTGCTGGGCGCCGCGCAGCAGCCGGGCATCGTGCCGCTGGGCTCGGCCTTTCCTTCGCCGGAATTGTTCCCCCTGCAGCGGCTGGCCCGATCGATGGCCAGGGCCGTGCGTTTCATGCAGCCCTGGGAGACCGTGCAGCACCTGCCGCAGGGCAGCGCCGCACTGCGCCAGCAGATCGCGCGGCGTTACCTGGCACTGGGCATGGCCCAGCCGGCCGAGGAACTGGTGGTCACCAGCGGCGCGATCGAGGCGCTCAACCTGTGCCTGGCCGCGGTGGCCGAGCCCGGCGACCTGATCGCCGTCGAGTCCCCCGGCTTCTACGCCAGCCTGCAGGCGCTGGAGCGGCTGAAGATGCGCGCGCTGGAGATCCCGGTGGACCCCGTCCACGGGCTCGATCTGGCCGCGCTCGAACAGGCGCTGGCGCGGCATCCGGTCAAGGCCTGCTGGTTCATGACCACGTTCCAGAACCCCACGGGGGCGAGCCTGCGCGACGCACAGAAGCGCCAGTTGGTGGCGTTGCTGGCCGGCTGCGGCATTCCGCTGATCGAAGACGATGTCTATGGCGAGCTGTATTTCGGCCACCAGCCACCCCTACCGGCCAAGGCGCATGACCGCGAGGGCCTGGTGCTGCACTGCAGTTCGTTCAGCAAGACGCTGGCGCCCGGCTACCGCGTGGGCTGGGTGGCGCCGGGCCGCTTCGGGCAGAAGATCGAGCGGCTCAAGCTGATGACCACGCTCAGCGCCAGCCAGCCGTCCCAGGCCGCGCTGGCCGACTACCTGCAGCACGGCGGCTACGACAAACACCTGCGCCGGCTGCGGCACATGCTCGAATCGCAGAAGGCCAGCCTGGTGGCCGCCATCGCCCGGCATTTCCCGGCCGATGTGCAGGTCTCGCAGCCCGAAGGCGGCTACTTCCTGTGGGTGACGTTTGCGCCGGGCTTCGACACGCTGGCGCTGCATCAGCAGGCCCTGGCGCTGGGCATCAGCATCGCGCCCGGCCCGATCTTTTCCGCGCGGCGCGGCTTCGGCCATTGCGTGCGTCTGAATTTCGGCCACCCATGGAGCGAGCGGCTGGAAGACGCGATGGCCACGCTGGGCCGGCTGGCCCACCGCCTTCAAAGTCCCGTCAGAAGGTGACGCCCAGGCGCAGCACCACGTCCCCCACGGGGTAGGCCACACACGGCAGGATGTAGCCCTCGGCCTTCTCCTCGGCGCTGAGGCCCGGCCACTGGATGCGGTAGCGTACCTGGCCCTGCGTCAGTTGGGCGATGCAGGTGCGGCAGGTGCCGTTGCGGCAGGAACTGGGCGGGTTGAGGCCAGCGTGCTCGGCCGCCACCAGCAGCGGCAGGTCGGCCGGGGCCGGGAAAGTGGCGCCGGAGACCAGGCGGGCGGTAAAAACGTCGGCGGGCTTGCGCGCAGGAGGCGGGCCGTCGACGGGGTCGGCAATCGGGTCGGTCATGCCGCCGGAGTTTAGGGCCGCAGCGCCACGGGCGCCTGGTCCCAGCGGCCCGCGATGTTCTTCAGCAACTGGCCGATGGCCGCCAGGCGCCGGTTGCGCACGTCGAGCAGGCTGCGCTCGGCACTCAGCACCGCCGTCTGCGCCGAGACCACGTTGAGGTAGCTCACGGTGCCGGCGCGGTACTGGTTGTCGGTCACTTCGAGCGCGCGCCGCGCGGCCACCAGCGCCTCGGACAACACGCCCGCCTCGTCCTGCAGGCTGGCGGCGATGACCAGGTTGTCTTCCACCTCCTGCAACGCCGTGAGCACGGCCTGGCGGTAGCCGGCGGTCGCTTGGTCGAAGGCGGCGCGCGCCGAATCGACTGCGGCCTGGCGCTGGCCGCCATCGAACGCGGTGAGCGCCAGGGCCGGCCCGAGCGACCAGACCAGGTTGGGCGCGCGCACCAGGTCGGCCAGCACGCTGCCGCGGTAGCCGGTGCTGGCCGAGAGCGTGAGCGCGGGGAAGAACGCCGTGCGCGCCACGCCGATCTGCGCATTGGCTGCCGCCACGCGGCGCTCGGCGGCCGCGATGTCGGGCCGCCGTTCGAGCAGTTGCGCGGGCAACTGCAGCGGCGCGTCCGGTGCGGCGGGCAAGGTCGCGGTGCGCGGCAGGCTGAAGCCCCCGGGCGGGCGGCCGAGCAGCACGGCCAACGCGTGTTCGAGCTGGGCCCGGCTGCTTTCGGCTTCGATGCGCTGCGCCTGCGTGGACTTGAGCTGGTTCTGCGCCTGGGCCACGTCGGCGGCCGAGGCCACCCCACCCTGGTAGCGGTTCTGCGTGAGATCGAGCGAGCGCTGGTAGGCGGCCAGCGTGTCCTGCAGCAGGGCGGACTGGGCCTCGGCGGCCCGCAGCGAGAAATAGGTTTGCGTCAGCGTGGCGCGCACCGAGAGTTCGGCTGCGGCCAGGTCATCGCGGCTGGCCTGCAGCTGCGCCTGCGCGGTATCGACCTGGCCCGACAACCGGCCCCACAGATCGACCTCCCAGCTCGCCGTGCCGGTGAGGCTGAAGCTGTTGTTCACGCCGGCGCCGGTGCTGCCGGTGGTCGTACCGGTGCCGTTGCGGTTGCTGCCGCTGCGCGATGCGTCCAGGCCCAGGCCGAAACTCGGCCACAGCGCGCCGCGGCTGGAGGCCAGCGTCGCCTGGGCCGCGCGGTACTGCGCCACGCTGGACTGCAGGCTCTGGTTGCCCAGCGCCACCTGGGCCTGCAGCGCATCGAGCGCCGGGTCGCCGAACAGCTTCCACCAGTCGTCGGGTACCTCGGCGGCGGCCGTGTTCGCGGCCTGCCATGACGCGTACAGCGGGGCTTCGCGAAACGCGGCGGGTATTGCCATGGCCGGGCGTTCGTAGGGCGGTGTGCTGGTGCAGGCCGACAGCGCGGCCAGCACAAACAGGCCGGCCGGCTTCAGGTAGGAACTTCGCTCAGGCAGCATGGTCGATTTTCTCGAAGACGGGTGGGTTGGCGTGGCCGCACAGGCGCCGCGCCGCGCGCAGCACACGCCCGCGCAACCGGTCCATGGCCACGTAGACCACGGGCGTGGTGTAGAGCGTGAGCAACTGGCTCAGGATCAGCCCCCCGACCACCGCGATGCCCAGCGGCTGGCGCAACTCAGCGCCGTCGCCGACGCCGATGGCCAGCGGCACCGCGCCGAAGATCGCGGCCACGGTGGTCATCAGGATCGGGCGCACACGCAGCTGGCAGGCCTTGTAGATGGCCTGCGCGGCGCTGAGGCCATGGGCCCTGCCATCGCCACGCTGCCGCGTGATGGCGAAGTCGATCATCATGATGGCGTTCTTCTTGACGATGCCGATCAGCAGGATCACGCCGATCAGCGCGATGATGGAGAATTCGGTGCCGGTGGCCATCAGCGCCAGCAGCGCGCCCACGCCGGCCGAGGGCAGGGTGGAGAGGATGGTCAGCGGATGCACCAGGTTCTCGTACAGGATGCCGAGCACCAGGTAGATGGTGGCGAGCGCGGCCAGGATCAGCAGAGGCTGGCTGCTCAGCGACTGGGCGAACGCCTGTGCCGTGCCGGCGAAGGTGCCGCGCACCGACACCGGCACGCCGATCTCGGCCATGGCGCCATTCACCGCGTCGGTGGCCTCCGAGAGCGATACGCCAATCGGCAGGTTGAAGCTCACCGTGGTGGCGGGCGTGCCGCCCTGGTGGTTCACCGCGAGTGCGGTGTTGGTGAGCTCCATGCGCGCGAAGCTGGCCAGCGGCACCATGGCGCCGGTGTTCGAGACGAACATGATCTGGCGCAACGTCTCCGGGCTCTGCAGGTACTGCGGCGCAATCTCCATCACCACGCGGTACTGGTTCAGCGGGTTGTAGATCACGCCCACCTGGCGCTGGCCGAAGGCGTCGTTGAGCGTGGAATCCACGGCGGCCATGGTCAGGCCGTGGCGCGCGAGCGCGTCGCGGTCGATCACCAGCGAGGTCTGCAGGCCGTGGTCCTGCTGGTCGCTGTTGACGTCGGCCAGCTCGGGCAGGCGCTGCAGCGCCTGGCGGATGCGCGGTTCCCAGTTGCGCAGGTCTTCGAGTGCATCGGCCTGCAAGGTGTACTGGTAGGCCGCGTTCGACTGGCGCCCGCCGATGCGGATGTCCTGCACCGGGTTCAGGAACAGGTTGGCGCCGGCCTCGCGCGCGAGCCGTATGCGCAGCCGCGCCACCACTTGGTCGGCCGAGACCTTGCGCTCGGTCAGGGGCTTGAGCGACAGGAACATCTGCGCCGTGTTGCGCTGGCTGCCGCCGGTGAAGCCGGTCACCGACTCCGCGGCCGGGTCGGCCTGCACGATGGCCAGGAAACGGTCGAGCCGCTGCTGCATGGCCTGGAACGACGTCGCCTGGTCGGCCTGGATGAAGCCGGTCACCCGGCCCGTGTCCTGCTGCGGAAAGAAGCCCTTGGGAATCACGCCATAGAGGTAGACGTTGAGCCCGATGACCGCGGCGAACACCAGCAGCGTCACCGGCTGGTGGCGCAGCGCCCAGGCCAGGCTGTGGCGGTACAGGCGCAGCACCCGCGTCTCGAGACGGCCCGCCCAACGCCGCATGCGTGCGCCCCACCCATTCGATGTTTTCGCGGTTGGCGTCGGAGTCTTCAGCAGCGCGGCACACATCATCGGCGTGGTGGTCAGCGACACCACCATCGACACCAGGATCGCCGCCGACAGCACCACCGCGAATTCGCGGAACAGCCGCCCCACCACGCCGCCCATCATCAGGATCGGGATGAACACCGCGATCAGCGACAGGCTGATGGAGACGACGGTGAAGCCGATTTCGCGCGCGCCTTCCAGCGAAGCCTGCAAGGCCGTCTTTCCGCGCTCCATGTGCCGCGTGATGTTCTCCAGCACCACGATGGCGTCGTCCACCACGAAGCCGGTGGCCACCGTGAGCGCCATCAGCGAGAGGTTGTCCAGGCTGTAGCCGCACAGGTACATCACGCCGAAGGTGCCGGCCAGCGACACCGGTACGGCCACGCTCGGGATCAGCGCCGCGCGGCCGTTGCGCAGGAACAGGAACACCACCAGGATCACCAGCGCAATGGAGATGGCCAGCGCGCGTTCCACCTCGACCAGCGAGGCGCGGATGGTCGGGCTGCGGTCCATCACCACGTCGAGGTTGATCGTCGGCGGGATCGAGGCGCGCAGCCGCGGCAGCAGGGCGCGCACCTCGTCCACGGTCTCGATGATGTTGGCGCCGGGCTGCTTGTTGAGGATCAGCAGGATCGCCGGCTTGCCGTTGGCCGCCCCGTAGTTGCGCACGTCCTGCACCGAATCGCGGACCTCGCCCACGTCCTGCAGCCGCACGGCGTTGCCGTTGCGGTAGCGCACGATCAGCGGCGCGTATTCGGCGGCGCTGCGCGCCTGGTCGTTCGCGCCGATCTGCCAGTACCGATCTTCGCTTTCCACCGAGCCCTTGGGCCGGTTGGCGTTGGTGGCGGTGATGGCGGTGCGCACGTCGTCGAGCGCGATGCCGTTGGCGGCCAGGCGGTTCGGGTCGAGCTCCACGCGCACGGCCGGCAGCGCGCCCCCGCCGATGCTGACCTGGCCGATACCTTCCACCTGCGACAGCCGCTGGGCGAGCACGGTGGAGGCCGCGTCGTACATCTGGCCGCGCGTGAGCACGTCGGAGGTCAGCGCCAGGATCATGATCGGCGCGTCGGCCGGGTTCACCTTGCGATAGGTCGGGTTGCTCGGCAGGCTGGTGGGCAGCAGGGTGCGCGCGGCGTTGATCGCGGCCTGCACGTCGCGCGCGGCGCCGTCGATGTCGCGGTTCAGGTCGAACTGCAGCGTGACGCGGCTGCTGCCGAGCGAGGACGAGGACGTCATTTCCGTCACGCCGGCGATGGCGCCGAGCGCGCGCTCCAGCGGCGTGGCCACGGTGGCGGCCATGGTCTCGGGGCTGGCACCGGGCAGCGAGGCGGACACCGAGATCGTCGGGAAATCCACCTGCGGCAGCGGCGCCACCGGCAGCCGGAAGAAGGCCAGCACGCCGGCCATGGCCAGGCCGAGGGTGAGCAGCGAAGTGGCGATCGGCCGGTGGATGAAGACGGCGGAGAAGCTCATTCCACGACCTCGCGACGCGCAGGGCGCCGATCTCGCCGATCACGCCAGCGTTGCGCCAGGTTCGCGAAGCCGAGGTAGATCACCGGCGTGGTGAACAGTGTGAGCAACTGGCTCACGATCAGCCCGCCGACCATGGTCACACCGAGCGGATGGCGCAGTTCGCTGCCGACGCCGGTGCCGAGCATCAGCGGCAACGCGCCCAGCAGCGCGGCCAGCGTGGTCATGAGGATGGGGCGAAAGCGCAGCAGGCAGGCCTGGTGGATCGCTTGGCGCGGCGGTAAACCTTGCTCGCGTTCGGCATCGAGTGCGAAGTCGATCATCATGATCGCGTTCTTCTTCACGATGCCGATCAGCAGCACGATGCCGATGATCGCGATGATGTCGAGCTCCTGCCCCGTGGCCAGCAGCGCCAGCAGCGCGCCCAGGCCGGCCGAGGGCAGGGTGGACAGGATGGTGACCGGGTGGATCGTGCTCTCGTACAACACGCCGAGCACGATGTACATGGTGACGATGGCGGCCAGGATCAGCAGCAGCGTGTTCGACAGCGAGGCCTGGAACGCCAGCGCCGCGCCCTGGAAGCTGGTCTCCATGCTGGCCGGCATGTCGAGCGCGGCCTCCTCGGCCTTGATCGCGTCCACCGCCGCGCCGAGCGACACACCCGGCGGCGTGTTGAAGGAGATCGTGGCCGACGGGAACTGGCCCACGTGGTTGACCGACAGCGCCGCCGCGCGCTGGCTTGCGCGCGCCACCGAGCCGAGCGGCACCTGCGTGGTCACGCCGTTCAGGGTGCCCGGCACGTACAGCCCGGCCAGCGCATCCGGCCCCGACTTGAAGCCCGGCGCCACTTCGAGCACCACGCGGTACTGGTTGGACTGCGTGAAGATCGTGGAGATGAGCCGCTGGCCGAAGGCGTTGTAGAGCGCGGTGTCGATGGCCGCCACCGTCACGCCGAGCCGGCCGGCGTTCACGCGGTCGATCTCCAGGTAGGCCTGCAGGCCCTGATCCTGCAGGTCGCTGGCCACGTCGGCGAGCTGGGGCAGGGCGCGCAGGCGCTCGACCAGCTGGCCGGTCACGTTCGACAGCGCCGTGGCGTCGGGCGAGGACAGCAGGAACTGGTATTGCGTCTTGGCGATGCGGTCCTCGATGGTCAGGTCCTGCACCGGCTGCATATACAGGGCGATGCCCGGCACCTGGCGCGTGGCGTCGGCGACGCGGCGCATCACGGCGCTGGCCGAGGCGCCGCGCGTTTCCTTGGGCTTGAGGTTGATCAGCAGGCGGCCCGCGTTCAAGGTGGCGTTGCCGCCGTCCACGCCGATGAAGGACGACAGGCTCTGCACGGCCGGGTCTTTGAGGATTTCCTCGGCCAGCGCCTGCTGGCGTTCGGCCATGGCCGGGAACGAGGTGGCTTGCGCGGCTTCGGTGATGCCCTGGATCACACCCGTGTCCTGCACCGGGAAGAAGCCCTTGGGCACCATGAAGTACAACAGCACGGTGAGCGCGGCCGTGGCCACGAACACCAGCAGCGTGATGAAGCTGCGGTCCAGCACCCAGTCGAGCATGCGGCCGTAGCGCGCGATGGTGGCGTCGAAGAACCGCCCGGTGGCCTGGTACAGCCGGCCGTGGCTGGCTTCGGGCGTGTGTTTCAGCAGCCGGGCACACAGCATCGGCGTGAGCGTGAGCGAGACCACGGCCGAGATCAGGATCGCCACCGCCAGCGTGATCGCGAACTCATGGAACAGCCGGCCGACCACGTCGCCCATGAACAGCAGCGGGATCAGAACGGCGATCAGCGAGATGGTGAGCGAGATGATGGTGAAGCCGATCTGCTTCGCGCCCTTGAGCGCGGCCTGCATCGGCGGCTCGCCGTCTTCCACGTAGCGCGCGATGTTCTCGATCATGACGATGGCGTCGTCCACCACGAAACCGGTGGAAATGGTCAGCGCCATCAGCGTGAGGTTGTTGATCGAGAAGCCGGCCAGGTACATCACGCCGAAGGTGCCGATGAGCGACAGCGGCACGGCGAAGCTCGGGATCAGCGTGGCCTGGGCGCTGCGCAGGAACACGAAGATCACCAGCACCACCAGCGCGATGGAGAGCATCAGCTCGAACTGCACGTCGTGCACCGAGGCGCGGATGGTGACGGTGCGGTCGGTCAGCACCTGCACGTCGAGCGAGGCCGGCAGCGTGGCGCGCAACTGCGGCAGCAATGCCTGGATGCGGTCCACGGTCTGGATGACGTTGGCGCCGGGTTGGCGCTGGATGTTGAGGATCACCGCGGAAGCATTCGTCGCGGCGCGTGGCGGCTTGGCCATGTCGTCGGCCGACATGCCGGCCCAGGCGGCCAGGCGCGTGTTTTCCGCATCGTCCACGATGGCCGCCACGTCGCTGAGCCGCACGGGGTTGCCGTTCTTGTAGGCGATGATGAGTTGCGCGTATTCGGCCGCCGACTTGAGCTGGTCGTTGGCGTCGATGGTCGAGGCGCGCAGCGGGCCGTCGAAGCTGCCCTTGGCCTGGTTCACGTTGGCCGCGGCTATTGCCGAGCGCGCGTCGTCGAGCGACAGGCCGAGGGCGGCCAGCCGCTGCGGATTGGCCTGGATGCGCACGGCGGGCCGGCCGCCGCCGGCGATGGCCACCAGCCCCACGCCGGCCACCTGCGAGAGCTTGGGCGCGAGCCGGTTTTCCACCAGGTCGTGGATGCGGATCACCGGTAGCGTGGGCGAGGTGATGGCCAGCGTGAGGATGGGTGCATCGGCCGGATTGACCTTGCTGTAGGTCGGCGGCATCGGCAGGTCGCTGGGCAAAAGGTTGCTGCCCGCGTTGATGGCGGCCTGCACCTGCTGCTCGGCCACGTCGAGCGAGATCGCCAGCGTGAAGCGCAGCGTGATCACCGAGGCGCCGCCCGAGCTGATGGACGACATCTGGGACAGGCCCGGCATCTGGCCGAACTGGCGCTCCAGCGGCGCGGTGACCGAAGACGTCATCACGTCCGGACTGGCGCCGGGATACAGCGTGGTGACCTGGATCGTCGGGTAGTCGACCTCGGGCAAGGCCGACTGCGGCAGCAGCCGGTAGGCGAGCGCGCCGCCGATGAGGATCGCCACCATCAGCAAGGCGGTGGCGATCGGCCGCAGGATGAAAAGGCGCGACAGGTTCATGGCCGTGGCATCGACTGGGCGGAGGGCAGGCTCAAGGGGTGCCGCCGCCCTGTGGCTGCTGCTGGCGGCGTTCGCGCAGCTTCTGGACGAAGGCCTGGCGTTCCTCGGGGCTCATGGCCTGGACCTTGGCCTGCACCTCGGGCGGCAGCCGGTCCATCCAGCGCGGGCGTTCGGCGGCGGCTTCACTGGCCACGCCGGCCGGCGTGGCCGCCGCGGCATCCGCCGATGCGGGCCTGCGCCGGTGCGGCGCCGGGTCGCTGCCGGCCGCGGCGGGACCACGCGCGGCGGGCGTGATGACTTCGACCTTGGCGCCGTCGCGCAGCCGGTCGGCGCCGTCGGTCACCACCTTGTCGCCTTCGCTCAGGTTGCCCTGCACGCTGGTGGCGTCGCCATCGGTCGCGCCGAGTTTCACCACGCGCAGGGCCACGCTGCCGTCGTCCTGCAGGACGTAGACGAAGGTGCCCTGCGCGCCGCGCTGCACGGCGGCCGTGGGTACGGTGAGCGCGCCGACCAGGGTATCGAGCTGCAGCCGGACGTTGGCGAACTGGTTCGGATACAGCGAGCCGTCGGCATTGGCGAACTCGGCCTTGAGCTTGATGGTGCCGGTGCTGGTGTCGATGCTGTTGTCGATGGTGGCGACCTTGCCCACGGCCAGGCGGGTCTTCTGCTCGCGGTCCCAGGCCTCCACGGCCATGGGCTGGCCGGCCTGCAGCTTGCGGTTGATCTGCGGCAGGTTGAATTCCGGCACGGCGAACACCAGCGCGATTGGCTGGACCTGCGTGATGCTGACGATGCCGGTGGTGTCGCTGGCGTGCACCACGTTGCCCAAGTCGGCCTGCTTCAGCCCCAGCCGCCCGCTGATGGGCGCGGTCACGCGGGTGTAGGAAAGCTGCAGCTTCGCGCTGTCCACCGCCGACTGGTCGGCCTGCACCGTGCCTTCGAGCTGGCGCGCGAGCGCGGCCTGGGTGTCGACCTGCTGGCTGGCGATGGAATCCTTGGCCAGCAGATCCTTGTAGCGCTGCAGGTCGAGCCGCGCGTTGACGAGCTGGGCCTGGTCGCGGGCGAGCTGCCCCTGGGCTTGGCCCAATGCTACCTGGTAGCTGCGCGGGTCGATCTCGGCCAGCAACTGGCCCGCCTTGACCATCTGGCCTTCCTTGAAATGGATGGCCTTGAGCTCGCCATCGGCCTTGGTGCGCACCAGCGCGGTGTTCTGCGCGGTGATGGTGCCGATGGCGGAGACCAGCACGCGCACGTCCTGCTTGCGCACCGGCGCCACGGTGACCGGCTGTGTGCGGTTGGCGCCCGCGAAACGGCGGCCGCCGCCCGTGCCGCCCGCCGGGGCGCTGGCGGGCGCACCCGGTCCTGCCGTGTCGCCGGCCTGCGGCCTGCCGTGGCGCCACCACAGCCCGCCGGCGACGAGCAAGGCGACGGCGCACAGCGCGAGCGCCAGGGCAGGGCGCCGGTTTTTCAGTTTTGTATTCATGGGACCGGTGGCGAAGCTTCGGAGAACAAGGCCGAATGTAAGCGGCGCCGCGCCGGCACGGGCGCGGCCGGGCGCAGATTTACGGGAGGTTTACCCTGGGTTGACCCGCCCGGCACCGTGGTCGGCCGCACGGGCCGGGCCGGCATTTGCGGCGACAATGCGCTCCCCCGATTTTTTTGCGGCCGTCCTGTGGACGCGCCTCTTTTCCATGTCCAGTTCCTCCAGCTACGAAGTCCGGCCCGCCAAATTGAGCGAGGCGCAGGCCATCGCCGACCTGCACGTCAGTGCCAGCCAGGCGGCCTACCACGACCTGATCCCCGCCGAACACCTGAACAAGATGCCCCTGGCCAAGCGCGTGACGATGTGGCGCGAGGCCATCGAGTTCGGCGACCCGCAGGTGCAGGTGGCGCTGGACGGCGGAAGAATCGTCGGCTTCGTCGGCTTCGACCGTTCGCGCGACAAGGGCACGAAGAACACCGTCGGCGAGATCTGGTCGATCTACGTCGATGACGGCTACTGGAACCAGGGTGTCGGCCTGGCGCTGTGGGACGCCGCGCGCGAAGCCCTGGTCGAGGAAGGCTGCACCACCGTCACCGTGTGGATTCCCCTGCGCAACGAGCGCGCGCTGCGTTTCTTCGACCTGGCCGGTTTCAAGCGGGAGCTCAACACCGCCAAGACCGTGCCGATGGGCGACATCAAGATCGAGGAGATGCGGCTCAAGAGAGCGCTGGACTGATCTTCCTCCGCAGCCCGCTTCCCGAGCTTCCATCCTGGCGCCGATGCCGCAAGCCGAAACCTCCCGCTTCAGGCGCGGCCTGGCCCGGCTGGACCGGCTGCTGGCGCGCACCACCGCCGCGGCGTCCTGCCTGGTGATACCGCTGGCGCTGCTGCTGTGCCTGCAGTGGCCCCTGCGCGACGGGCTGCATGCCTTCTCCAGCCAGGCCAATGACCTGGCCCAACTGCTGTTCGGCCTGTACGTGGCCGTGGGCCTCACCCATGCGACGCGCGCCGGCACCCACCTCACGCCGGACCTGCTGGCCCGGCGTTATCCAGCGCGGCTGCGCCGCTGGTGCCAGCGGGCCGCCGCCATCTGCGTGGCCCTGCCGTGGGCGGTGTTCGTCTTCGTCGCCGCCCTGCCCATGGTGCGGCAGTCGCTGGCGCAGCTCGAGGGCTTTCCCGATACGTCCAATCCCGGCTACTTCGTGCTCAAGCTCGGCGTGCCGCTGATGGCCCTGCTGGCGGGGTTGCAAGCCGTGCTCGGCCTTTGGATGCCGGCGGTGCCTGAGCAGCGCTGATGGGTGCCGCGGGATTGTGGATGCTGCTGGCCACGGCGTTGCTGATGGCGGTGAGCGGCCTGCCCGCCTGGACGGTGCTGGTCGGTACCGCGATGGCGTTCGCGGTGGGCGGCATGGTGCTGGGGCTTTGGCCGGCGCAATTGTTCTTCGCCCTGCCGCTGCGCCTGCTCGGCCTGCTGGAGCACGACCTGCTGCAGGCGTTGCCGCTGTACGTGCTGATCGGCGCCCTGCTGAATCGGCTGCCGCTGACCGACATCCTGTTCCGCGTGGCGTTGCGGCTGATGCGCAGGACGGCCGCGGCACCCTACCTGGCCGGCCTCGGGCTGGGCACGCTGCTGGCGCCGATGAACGGCTCGGTGGGCGCCAGCATCACCATGCTCTCGCGGGCCATGGGGCGGCGGCTCGGTGCGCGGGGCATTCCGGCCGAAAGCGGTGCCGCGTTGATCTGCACGGCCAGCACGGTGGGCGTGGTGGTGCCGCCCTCCCTGGTGCTGATCCTGCTCGGTGACGCCATGATGCGCGCCCATACCGAAGCCGTGAACACCGCCGCGCGGGCGGCGCTGATCGTCAACACGCAGGACATCTTCCTCGGCGCGCTGCGGCCGGCCGCGGCCATGCTGGTGCTGTTCATGGTGGCGACCTGGTGGCGGCACCGCGGCGTGTCGCCGGCGGAGTCGGCGGCGGCTTCGACGGCCACTCCGACGGGCCCGGCATCGCCGAGCCGCGCGGACTGGGCCATTGCCGTCGGCGCCGTGGCCTGCATCCTCGCGCTGCTCACCGGTGTCACCCTGGGCTATCTTTATGCCGTCGAAGGCGCGGCCACCGGCGCGTTGGCCCTGTGCGGCTTTGGCCTGGCCACCGGCACGCTGACCCGGTCGGTCGGGCGGCAGGTGCTGCAAGACACGCTGGCCATCACCGGCGCCCTGTTCGCCCTGCTGATGGCCGCCACCACCTACACGCTGGTGCTGCGCGCGCTCGGCACCGACGTCTGGATTGGCGACTTGCTGCGCAGCCTGCCGGGAGGCGGCTCGGCGGCGCTGGCCGCGGTACTGGGCATGCTGGTGTTGAGCGCGTTCGTGCTGGACGCGTTCGAGATCATCTTCGTCATCGTGCCCATCGCCATGCCACCTTTGCTGGTGCTGGTGCCCGATGCCGCCTGGGTGGCGGTGCTGGCGCTGCTGGTGCTGCAGATGGGGTTCCTGCTGCCGCCGTTCGGCTATGCCATCCTCATGGTCGGCCACCTGCTGCCCGGGCGGCTGTCCACCCGCAGGCTGAGCCGTGCGCTGGCCCCCTATCTGCTGGTCCAGGCGGCGGTGATCGCGGCGGTATGGTGCTGGCCGGCGCTCGTGTGGCAGCCCAGGTCGGCGGCGGTCGCGGCAGAGGCCGCGCCCCTGTCGGAGGAGGAAGTGCAAAAGCTGTTCGACCAGCAGCGCCTCGAATTCGACAAGCCGCCGGCCGAAGCGACCCCGTGACCGAACCTCAGGCCGCCGGCCCGGTCGTGGCCTGCGCGACCGCATCGATGCGCGCCCGGTGCACCCATTCGCCGATCTGCGGCCCCTTCGCGCCCGCATGCTGCGCGGCCTGCGCCACGGCGGCCGTGTCCACGGACTGTGCCGCCGCCAGCGCCTGCGTCAGCCGCTCGCGCTGGGGATAGGCGTCTTCCGCCATTCCCAGCCTGCCGCGGGCATCGCATTCGCAGGCCAGCAGCACCTGCGCGAAACGCTGCGGTTTCCTGATCGCGTCGCAGCGCTCGAGCAGCCGCACCAGTGCCGCCGCGTTGAGCTCGCCGCTGCGGTGGATGTTGCCGTGCTCGCGCGCCACCACATCGGCGATCTCGCGGCATTCCACGGGCACGCGCAGGCGTTCGCAGACGCCCAGGAGCAGCCTGGCGCTGCGTTGCTCGTGACCGATGTGGCGCGGCAGCACGTCGGCGGGCGTGGTGCCCTTGCCGAGGTCGTGGGTCAGGCACGCGAATCGCGTGGGCAGCGGCGCGGCCAGCCGCGCGCTCATGTCGAGCACCATCATCAGGTGCACGCCGGTGTCGACCTCGGGGTGGTACTCGGCCCGCTGCGGCACGCCCCAGAGCCGGTCGACTTCGGGCAGCAGCTTCTGCAGTGCGCCGCAGTCGCGCAGCACCTCGAACATGCGCGAGGGCCTGGCCTCCATCAGCCCGCGGGCCAGTTCCTGCCACACGCGTTCGGGCACCAGGGCATCGACCTCGCCCTCGGCCACCATGTCGCGCATCAGCGCCATGGTCTCGTCGGCCACGCGGAAGTCGTGGAAACGTGCGGCGAAGCGGGCCACGCGCAGGATGCGCACCGGGTCTTCGCGGAAGGCATCGGTGACGTGGCGCAGCAATTTGTCCCGCAGGTCGCGCTGGCCGCCGTAGGGGTCGACCAGGCACTCCGGTCTTGCATCGAATTGGCCATCAGCGCCCATTTCATCGGCGCTGATAGCTATGGAATTGATAGTGAGATCGCGCCGCGCGAGGTCCTGCTCCAGCGTCACGTCGGGCGATGCGTGCACGGCGAAGCCGCGGTAGCCGCGCGCCGTCTTGCGTTCGGTGCGGGCCAGCGCGTATTCCTCGCGGGTGCGCGGGTGCAGGAACACCGGAAAGTCCTTGCCGACGGGCAGGTAGCCGAGGGCGCTGAGCTGTTCCGGTGTGGCGCCGACCACGACCCAGTCGCGATCGCGCCGGCCGTCCTGCCGGCCGAGCAGGGCGTCGCGTACTGCGCCGCCGACGAGATAGATGTGCATCGCGGCAGTTTAGGGCCGCAGCGCTTCAGTCGCGCGAGGTGCGGTACGGTTCCTCGAAAGGCAGGAAGTCCTTTTCCGCCAGTGCATCGTCGATCCAGGCCTTGACGCCCGGCGCGGACGCCACGCGTTCCACATAAGAGGCGATCTCGCTGGGCACCGGCAGGGCATAGGTGCGCAGCCGCATGCAGACCGGCGCGAAGAAGGCATCCGCGATGCTGAAGTCGCCGAACAGGAAATGGGGATCGCCACCCGGCCCGGCCTGGCGCGGATAGGCCGCGAGCAGGCCGCCCCACATCGCCACCAGCCGCGCCACGTCGGCACGCACGCCGGCCTCGTCGCGCCACAACCGTGCGCCGACTTCGGGCAGCGAGGCCTCGATGTTCATCGCGCAATGGCTGCGCAGGCTGCCGAAACCCGAATGCATCTCGGCGCACACGCTGCGCGCACGGGCGCGGGCCTGCGGGTCGCTGGGCCAGAGGTGATGGTCGGGAAAACGCTCGGCCAGGGTCTCGCAGATGGCCAGCGTGTCCCACACCGCGAAGCCGTCTTCCAGCACCAGCACCGGCACCTTGCCGACCGGGCTGATCTGATCGACCGCCTGCTTGAACGCCGAGCCGTCGTCGAAGGAATCGAAGCGCAGCATCACCTCCTCGAAGGGAATGCCGGCCTGCTTGAGCAGCACCCAGGGCCGCATGGACCAGGAAGAATAGTTCTTGTTGCCGATGTAGAGCTTGAGCATGTGACCCCCTTGGAATGAGGCTCACATGCTAGCGCGGGTGCGGCCCGGCATTGATGCGGAAATCACCCGCCATTGATGCGGGCGCTGGCGACCGTGTCAGGGCTGGTGCGTCGGATGCCCCGGCCCGCGCCGCCCCGTGCGGCCGTGCCGCAGCCTGGTCGCCGGGTCCATCGGCGCGAGGTAGCGCGGCGCGATGGCGCTCAGGCCGGAAGGGGTGACGCCCAGCGCCTGCAGGCCGGGCAGCACGCCGCTGGCGATGTTGGGCACCTGCATCGAGTCGAGGTTGTCGCGCGTCATCATCGGCTCGCCGGGGGCGCATTCGAGGAGCCTGGCCTGCAGGCGGCCGAGGGCGGGCGGCAGGTCGATGACCGGGCGGCCGCGGCCGTGGTTCACGCCGGCCGCATGGCCGGCGAAGTTCACGAGGTCCTGGAGCGTGAAGCGTTCGGGGCCGCAGGCCTCGTAGGTCTGGCCGATGGACTCGCGGTCGTAGCGCGGGTCGGCCAGGGCATTCACCAGCGCCTGCGCCACGTCCTCGACCCAGACCGGTTGGAACCAGCTGCCGCCGCCGGCCAGCGGGATGAAGGGGAAGCGGCGCTGCAGCGCGGCGAACACGTTGAGGAAACGGTCGTCCTCGCCGAAGATCACGCTCGGGCGCAGCACGGTGAGGTCCAGGCCGTAGGCGGCGACGGCCTGGCGCAGCACGGCTTCGCCGCGGGCCTTGCTGCGCAGGTAGCGCGACGGGGCGAGTTCGGGCTGCAGGCTCGGCACGCCGAGGGCGCTGACATGGATCACGCGGTGCACGCCCGCGGCCGAGCAGGCCCGCGCCAGTTTCTGCGGCAGCTCCACATGGGCCCGGGCCAGCGCGGCCTCGTCGCCGTGCAGCTGGGCCACGAGGTTGATCACCGCGTCCTGGCCCTGGAGCAGCCGGGCCAGCGTGGCCTCGTCGAAGATGTCGGCCTCGAACAAGTCCAGGCGCGACTGGATCTGCAGCGACTTGGTGCGGTCGAAGCGGCGCGTGGGCACGGTGACCTGCCAGGGCAGCAGCGCGAGCTTGGTGCAGACGTGGCGGCCGACGAAGCCGGCGCCGCCGAGGATCAATACTTTATTCATAGGGCATTGTGCGCGCCGACACCGAAGCGTAGCGCTTTCAGATTTCCAGGTTGTCGATGAGCCGCGTCGAGCCGAGCCGGGCCGCGCCGAGCACCACCATCGGTTCTCCGGCGACGGGCAACTGCAGGTCGCTCTGGCGCCGCACGGTGATGTAGTCGGGGTTCCAGCCACGCGCGCGCAGCTTGCCCATGGCCTCGGCCTCGAGCGAGGGCAGGTCGAACGCGCCCTGCTTCGCCGTCGCCGCCAGCGCCTTGAGCACGAGCGACAGCTGCACCGCCTCGGCCCGCTCCTCCGCGCTCAGGTAGCCGTTGCGCGACGATAGCGCCAGGCCGTCCTCGGCACGCGCGGTCTCGGCGCCGACGATGTCGATCGGCAGGGCGAACTGCTGCACCATGTGGCGGATCATCATCAGCTGCTGGTAGTCCTTCTTGCCGAACACCGCAGTCCGCTTGCCCTTGGCTTCGGAGAACACGCAGGTGAACAGTTTCATCACCACGGTGCAGACGCCGATGAAGAAACCAGGCCGGAAATGCCCTTCGAGCACGTCGGCCAGCGCGGGGTCGGGATGCACCTTGCAGGTTTGCGCCACCGGATAGAGGTCGCTCTCGCGCGGCGCGAACAGCACGTCGCAGCCGGCGGCTTCGAGCTTGGCGCAGTCGGCGTCCCAGGTGCGCGGGTAGCTGTCGAAGTCTTCGTGCGGCAGGAACTGCAGCCGGTTCACGAAGATGCTGGCCACGGTCACGTCGCCGAGTGGCCTGGCCTGGCGCACCAGGGCCAGGTGGCCGTCGTGCAGGTTGCCCATGGTGGGTACGAAGGCGGGATGGTCGTAGCGGCCCAGGTGGGCGCGCAGGTCTTCGATGGAATGGGCGATGAACATGGCAATGGCGCGATCTTGCGTTGCGGACTCTACGTTTTACACGGCATGCACTGCCTTTTCCAGAAACACCGTGGAACCGGCTCTGCCGGGCCGCCAGTGTCGCCCCCTGCAAGGGGGGAGGAGCTATACGCCGTGAGCGATTTGGGGGTGAGTTTTTAAGGTAAGTCTTTGGAAGGATCGGGCACGCTTGCGTCGCGCGGGCCGATGGTGCCGAGCCGGGCCTTGAGTGACTGCGGCTGGCCGCTCAGGATGGCGGCGTAGTTCGTGGTGTTGGACAGCACCTTCTTCACATAGTCGCGCGTCTCGGCAAACGGCACGTTCTCGGCCCAGATCGCGGCCTCGAGCAACGGGCCGTTGCGCCAGGCGCGCGGCCGGCCCGGGCCGGCGTTGTAGGCCGCGGCCGCCAGCGGCATCGAGCCGGCGAAGTCGTCGAGCACCAGCTTCAGATAGCCGGTGCCGATGGCGATGTTGGTGTCGCGGTCGTTGATCTGGTCGGGCGTGAAACCGGTCAGGCCGATCTTCCTGGCGGTCCAGCGCGCGGTGGCCGGCATCACCTGCATCAGGCCCGAGGCGCCCACGCCGGAGCGCGCATCGGTGATGAAGCGCGACTCCTGCCGGATCAGGCCGTAGACGTAGGAAGGGTCGAGGTCGATGCTGCGGCTGCGCTGCACCACGGCCTGCTGGTGCGGCATCGGGAAGCGCTGCTCGAAGTCGATGACCGACCTGGTGCGCTCGCTGGTGTTGATGCAGCGGTCCCACACCTCGCGCTGGCAGGCCAGGTCGGCGGCGGCCAGCAGTTCGCGGTCGGTCATGCCGCCGCGGTCGTGCAGGTTGGTGGTGTAGTTCCACTCGCGGTTGCCCTCGCTGCGCAGGCCGAGCTGGATCGCGTACAGCGCACGCACCAGGCCGGGATTGACGCTGGCGATGGCCTTTTCCTCGGGTGTGAGCGCGGCCGGCCTGGGCGGCACGCTGACCTTCTGCCCGATTTCCTCCAGCGCCAGTTGCTCGTAGAAGCCGCGCACGCCGGCAATGCTCTGGTAGAGACGGTTGGGCTCCACACGGTCGAGATCGGACTTGGCCAGGGCCTGCAACGCGCGGGCCTTCCAATACACCCAGGTCGGGTCCTGCTGCGCTTCCTCGCTCATCGCGCCCACGGCGCTGGCGACCTGCTTCCACTGGCCGTTGCGCAGCGCGGTGCGCACCTTCCAGCCGAGCATGTCGTCGGTCAGGTCTTCATCCTTCGTGACGCGGGCGAAGTAGTCGCCGGCCGATGGCGACAGCTTCTGCGCCGCCTGCTTGCCGATCACGCCCCAGGTCCAGTTGCGCTCTTCGGCGGTGAGCTGGGTCGACCATTTGGCGTCCAGCATGGCGGCGGCGTTGTCGGCGTCGCCGGTGGCCATCTTGATCAGGCCGAGCATGATCATTTCCTTGCGCGTGCGCGAGATGGCGATGACCTTGCTGGTGAGGAACTTGGTGGGGCTGTCGTTGAGCTCGTTGAGCAGCGGCAGCGATTCGGGTGACACGATCTCGATGGCCTTGCCGGCCATGCGGGGCCGGTTGCTCTCGATGGCCAGGCGCGCCTTGCGCCAGATGTCGATGGGCTGCAGCTTGCGGTCGGCCAGCAACTGGGCCGCGGCCAGGGCGCAGCCGTCGTCCGTCTCACGCTGGGCGTACCAGTTGCGGCGCACTTCGTCGGCCAGTCCGGCGGCCGCGTTGGCGCCGTTCTTCACTTCGTCGATGAGCAGGGCGTAGCAGCGCACCTCCTTGTCGTCGTTCATGCGGTAGCGCGCGTGTTCGTCGGCAAACGTGGCCCAGTCGCGCCGCTGGCCGAGCAGCAAAAGCCAGTCATTGCGCAGCCGGTCTTCCTGGTAGCTGCCGGGGAAGCGGGCGCTGAAGGCCTGCAGGTCGGCCGAGCCCAGTTCCTCCAGCCGCGCGCGGGCCTCCCAGTACGCGGCCCAGGGCTCGAGCACGTGGCCACGCACCAGCGGCAGCAGGGCGGCGAGCCGTTTGCGGTCGGTGCGCTTGTAGGCCTGGGCCATCTCCAGGATGGTGCCGTCGGCCTGCGGATTCTGGCCCGCCAATGGGTCGGGGCGGATCTGTGTGGATTGGGCAAGGGCGTTGCCGCAACAGGCCAGGCCGAGGGCCAGCGCGAGAGATGTCAGAATGGCAGGAACTTGCATGTTGGGGATTATGGACAACTCAGAAGAAAACAAGGCGATGGACCGCAAAGCCTTGCGCGAGGCACTCGTCGAGCAACGCCTGAACCTGCCCGACCGCCTACAGCGGGCCGATCTTTTACAGCGCGTGATGCGCATCTGGCTGGTGGGTCGGCCCGATACCGTGATCGGCGCCTATTGGCCGATCAAGGGCGAGTTCGATCCGCTGCCCGCGCTGCACCGCTGGAAGGAAGACGGCGAACTGCTCGAGGAGTCGCAGCGCAAGCGTATCGGCCTGCCGGTCGTCGACCGCGTGCACAAGACGTTGACCTTCCACGCCTGGTACCCGGGCTGCCCGATGGAGAACGACGCCTACGACATTCCGAAGCCCAAGGACACCGAACTCGTGGTGCCCACCCTGCTGTTCGTGCCCTGCCTGGGCTATGCGCCGGGCGGCTACCGGCTGGGCTACGGCGGCGGCTTCTACGACCGCACGCTGGCCACGCTGCAGCCCAAGCCTTACACGGTGGGGCTGGGTTTCACGCAGGGTTATCTGGACGACTTCGAACCGGCTGCGCACGACATTCCGCTCGACGCGATCCTCAACGACAACGGCGTGGTCTGGCCGGTGGGCTGATGGCGCATCTGATCCGATCGCCGAAGGTCACCCGCACCCGTTCGCCCTGAGCCTGTCGAAGGGCTGGAGTGAGCTGGTACAAGCTCCGTCATCAACGACTGCCCTTCGACAGGCTCAGGGCGAACGGGTGGGGAACCGAGCCCTTCGACAGGCTCAGGGCGAACGGAGGATGATCAATCCAATTGATCCACCGTATCCGGGTCCGGCGTATCGCCGATCGCTTTCCTGGTGCCCGCCGCCTGCAACTGCAGCCAGGTGCAGAAGGCCTTGATCTCGGGCCGCGCCGCGCTGCGCGGGCCGACGATGAGCCAGTAGGCCATCGGTGACTCCATGCGCATGTGCGGCAAGACCTCGATCAGGTCGCCGCTGGCGAGGCTGTCGGCGACGAGCGGCATGCGCGCGAGCGCCACGCCCTGGCCGGTGAGCGCGGCCTGGGCGATCTGGTAGGCGTAGTTGAAATACATCCAGCGCTTGGGCTCGAGTTTTTCCAGCCCATGGGTATCGCACCAGCGGCGCCAGCTCAGCCATTCCAGGTGATGCGTGCGGTGCGCGTCACCCGCTTCGATCACGGCGAAATGGGCCAGGTCGGCGCCATCGCGCAGGGGGCGGCCCGTCTTGAGCAGCCAGGGGCTGGCCACGGCCGTCAACTGCTCGCCGAAGAGGCGGATCGCTCCCGGCGGCACGGTGCTCGGCGCGGCGTAGCGGATGGCCAGGTCGACATCGGTGGTGTCCAGGTCGATCAGGTTGTCGGTGGCGTCGATGCGCAGGTCGATGTCGGGGTATTCGCTCTGGAACGCCTCGAGCCGCGAGATGAGCCACATCGAGGCGAAAGACGCCCAGGTGCTGATGGCCACGCTCTTGCGGCCCGAGCTGCGGCGGATCAGGCGCACCGTGCTGTCCAGCCGCTCCAGGGAGGGTTCGACCGCGCGCATCATCTGCGCCCCGGCGCTGGTGAGTTCCACCGCGCGCGTGTGGCGCAGGAACAGACTCACGCCGATTTCCTCCTCCAGGGCCTGGATCTGGCGGCTCACGGCCGACTGCGTCAGCGCCAGTTCCTCCGCGGCGGCGCGGAAATTCAGATGCCGCGCCACGGCGGCGAAGGCGCGCAGGTTGCCGGCCGATATGGCCCGCGTGCGAAGGTGAACGGAAGGTTGCTGCATGGATCGGGATGCCGGCATTGATGCGATTTCGGAATCAATAGCCTAACCCGTTTTCATTGGACCGCCAAGGCTGCTGCGACGATGATTCCCTTCCGAACCACCTGTCATTGGAGATATGTCATGGCAACCCCCAACACGCTTGAACTGCAACAATCCCTGCCGCTGACGGCCCGGATGGCCCTGGCGGGATGCTGGAAGCTGGAAGCGGGCCGCGCCACCACGCTGCAACCGAACCAGGCCGGCATGCTGCGCGTGGCGCATGGGGCGGTGTGGGTCACCTTCGACGGACCGCACCGGGGTGCCGGCAACGAACTCGGCGACCATGTTCTCCGTGCCGGCGAGCAGATCGAGCTCCGGCCTGGCCAGCGCGCGGTGGTCGAGCCCTGGTTCATCGGTGCGATCGACCAGGTGTCACCGCCGGCCTATTTCAGTTGGGACCCGGTGACGCCGCCCCGCGCGAGCGGCTCCCGAAGGGACGGCGCCAACGCCGAGTGGCACGGCAGCGTGGTGCGCCCGGGCCGCGAACTGGCTGTCGCGCTGGGCCTGGCGTGCGGCGCGCTGGGCCGGCTGGTGATGGGCCTGGGCCACTGGGGCAGTGCGCTGCTCGGCGGGCGCGGGGCAGGTCCGCGTGTTGCGCGCACCTAAACTCGCGACGAGCTTCGTCTTCAGCGGGCTGCCTCGGCAGCCCGTTTGCATTCCACGCCGGATTCGGGATGCGGAATTGCATCGCATACCCACCATGGTTGCGCGGCAGGGGGTGTTAACCATGCATATATGCAAGTAACAATTTGGGTTTTTTTACCCATTTCGAGTTAGATTCGAAGCATGACGCCCGGTTGGTTGCATTTTGTTGGTGCCATGAGCAAGTAGGCAGGCCATGCGCGGGATGGATGTTCGACCCCTCTTGCTCACGCTGCTGCTGGCGCAAGACCAGATCGTCGCCTTTCTGACCGACGGGCGCAGCATCGGCCGTGCTGGCTGTCGACCCGCTTCGGCCGATCTGCTGGACGAACTCCGGGCGGCGTCGAATGCGCTGCACCGCTTGCAGGGCGAAGGCTCCGGCCTCCCCCGGGCGGCGCGCCTTTCCCGGGTGCGCGACATCGGGGCGCGGATTTACGACGCCTGCATCCCGGAGGACATCCAGAATTTCCTTGCCGGCACACCGCTGCGCTCACTCGATCTCCAGTTGGGCGAAGGGCTGGCCGGCATCGCCTGGGAAGTGGCCTTCGACGGTCATGATTTCCTCGGGGAAAAATTTGCCATTGCCCGGCATCTGGTGCAGGACGCGGCACGTGCGGTGCTGCGCAACCCGCGGGTGGACCGCGACCTGCTGCGCGTGCTGGTCGTCTATGGCGGTGGGCCGGGAGCCTTTCCCGCGCAGGAACTCAAGCAGCGGCTGGCCCATGTGGAAGGTGTGTCGGTCAGCCTGGCGGCGCTGGTCGAGCTCGACGGCCGGGAAATCCTGCATCGCATCGAAAACAGCGACGTTGTGCACTATGCCGGACCGTTGCCCGATGTCTGCACGCTGACGGACGGCGCGGGCCGGGCTTGCCCCGACCTGCGCGACATCGCCGCCCTGGCGCGCGTGCCCGCGCTGCTGGTTTGCCATGCGACGCCGTTGCCGCTCGGCGACAAGGGGTTGGCGCCGCACCACCGACTGGCGCTGGGCGCGGCGCGCCACGGCCTGAGTCTGCTGGTCTGTCCGGTGGACGTGCCGGGCGACGACGTGGCGCAGGCCGGTTTCGTCGACCTGCTGTACCGGGCCTTTGCCCAGGGACAGCCGCTGGGCCGGGCGGTCCGCGAGGCCATCAGCCCAACCGGCGCCGCGCGTCATGCGGGTCAGGCCGCCATATCGGGGGCGGCTGACGACGACGGCCCGCGCGGCGTTGGTCCGCGCCATGTGGTGTATGCCGACACGGCACTGGTGCTCGCGCCCGCGGGATTGGCCAGCCTGCAGGAAAACAGCCATCGGCAGGTGACCAGCATGTCGTACGACCTGGCCGGTTCGACGCGTCTGCTGGAAGCCTTGGGCGCCGAAAAGTACGGCGAACTGCTCGACCGCTACCACGCGCGCTGCGCCCGCATCGTGCTGCGCTGGGGTGGCATTGCCAGCAATCCCCAGGGCAGCGACGGCGTGATGTGCTACTTCGGCCTGCCCGTGGCCCACGAGCATTCGGCGCTGCAATGCCTGCACGCGGCCACCGAGATCCTGCAGGATGTGGCCGAACTCGGCCTGCATGTGCGCATCGGCGTCGTCACGGGGCCGGTGGTGGTGCGGGCCGGGCAGCCCGTCGGTGTGTCGATCCACCTTGCCGCGCGGCTGCAGGCCATCGCGGAGCCTGGGCACGTGGTGTTCAGCGAGTTGACCTATCGTCTGGTGCAGCACCGTTTCGACGGTGTGCGGCTCGACAACCTGCCGCAGCTCAAGGGCTTCGAGGATCCGGGCGCCGTGTACCGCCTGGTCGGCGAGAAGCGGCAGCGACTCAACCATTTCGACATCGCGCCCAAGGTCAGCCCCTTCGTCGCCCGCGAAGATGCGCTTGGCTGGTTGCGCGGCCACTGGCAGACTGCTTGCGGCGGTGCCATGAAGGCGGTCGTGGTGTGGGGTGGGGCGGGCATTGGCAAGTCGCGGCTGGTCAGGGAATTCAGGCAGCGCCATGTGGGCGGCAGTGGCCGGGCGTTCGAGTGCCGTTGTACGCCGGAACATGCGCAGAGCGCGTTCCATCCCTTGATCGACCTGCTGCTGCGCCTGTTCAACATCGTCGAGGCCGATGCCATGCCGGCGCGGATGGCCAAGATCGAGGCGGGCCTGGCAACGCTGGGCGGCGGGACCGATGTGGCCGGTGTGGTGGCCACGCTGCTGTCGGCCCGCGTCGGACGGGACGGGCCGCCGGCGGCGCCAGCGGCCGCCGGCGCGGCGCTCTCCGCACAGGTGCAGCAGTACTCGGCGGAGAAGCAGCGGCAACGCACGCTCGAGTTGCTGGCCCAGCTGTTTGCCGGCCAGGCCCGTGCCGCGCCCCTGTGCCTGGTGTTCGAGGACGTGCACTGGATCGACCCTTCCAGCCGCGAGTTCATCCGTCATCTGGTGCAGCAGTCGGCGCAACTGCCGCTGCTGGTGCTGATGACGCAGCGTGAGGATCGCGCCGCACCGCGCGACATGGGCTTCGCCATCGACGACCTGGAGTTGAAGGGCTTGTCGGCTGACGACGCGCGCAGCCTGATCGTCGCCGCCAGCGATGGCGCGGCGGTTTCCGGCGAGGTGGTCAGGCTGCTCACGGAAAAGGCCGATGGCGTGCCGCTGTTCATCGAGGAATCGGCCCGCATGGTGGTGGAACTGCAGGCGGCCGGCGGCGGTGCGGTGTCGTCGCTGCGGCAGTCGGTACCCGGAACGATCCAGGACCTGCTGATGGCCCGGCTGGATCGCCTGGCCGACGCCAAGCCGCTGGCGCAGCTGGGCAGCGTCATCGGCCGCGAGTTTTCACTGGCGCTGATGCAGGCGATCCTCGGTCACGCCAGCGCGCCGATCCGCACCGGGCAACTGCAGGCCCGCCTCGGCACCCTCATGGCGTCGGGTTTGATCGTGGCCAGGCGCGGTGCCGCGGGGACCAATTACTTTTTCAAGCATGCGCTGGTGCGCGATGCCGCTTACCAGTCGTTGTGGGAGCGGGACCGGCGCCGCTTCCACCTGGCCATCGCGCAGGTGCTGTCGGAGCAGTTTCCCGATCTCGTGGCTACGCAGCCCGAAATGGCCGCCCGGCACTACGCCGGTGCGGCGATGCCCGCGCGCGCCATCGAGCAATGGGAGCGCGCCGCACGGCTGGCGCTGACGCGTTCGGCGCACGAGGAAGCCATCACCCATCTCGGCAATGGCCTGGCGCTGATCGAAGCGCTGCCAGCCGACGAGAGCCGCGACCGCGCTGAACTGCGGCTGCAGTTGCTGCTGGCCGGCCAGCTCATTGCCACCGAGGGCTACGGCGCCGAACGCGTGGGCCAGGTCTACCAACGCGCCGTGGCGTTGTGCCGCGCCTGCGGCGACGATGCGACGCTGCTGAAGGCGCAGCTGGGCCTGGAGGCGTACTACATCATGCGCGCCGATTTCGCGCAGGCGCATGTGATCGCCCGGCAGGTCGCCAGCCAGGTCGCTTCGTCGCCCGACCCGATGCGCCGGCTGCAGTCCACCTGGGCGCTGGGCCACGTGGTGTTCCACCAGGGCGAATTGCGCGAAGCCGTGGTGCACATGGACGCCTGCCTGGCCGACTACGGACTGGTGCCGCGCGGGCGTGGCGCGGTGCAGGACCCGGGCGTGATGTGCCTGTGTTATTCGGCCGTGGCGAAGTGGGAGTTGGGACACCCGGACCAGGCGCTGAAGCGCGTGCAGGCCGCGGTGAGTCTCGCGGCCGAGCTCAAGCACAAGTTCAGTGCCGGCGAGGCCTACGGCTTCCTGGCCATGATCCAGTACCTGCGGGGTGACTTCACCGAGGCGCGGCACCACGCGGCGCGCGCCATCGAGATCTGCGAGGAGGGTGGCTTCGCCGTCTGGCTGGCCCATGCGAAGCTGATGCACGGGCGGGCCCGCGCCGAACTCGGCGAGGTCGAAGCCGGCATCGCCGAAATGGCCGAAGGGTATGCGCAATGGGTGGCCACGGGGGCGATGGTCACGCGCGGGTTCTATCTCGTGCTGCGCGCCGAAGGCCAGGCCCTGGCCGGCCGGCCCGAGGAGGGCCTGGTCTTGCTGCGCATGGCCATGGACGTGGTGACGCGCTGCGGCGAACGCTTCTACGAAGCCGAGATCGGCCGCATGCTCGGCGAACTCAGCCTGCAGCAGGCGCAGCGCAGCGGCCTCGATGCCGATGCGCAGGCGCAGCAATGCTTCACCGCCGCGCTGGCCCTGGCGCAGGAAAAAGGCATGGCATCGCTCGGCCTGCGCGCCGCGGCCAGCATGGCGCGGCTGTGGACCCGGCAGGGCCGTCCCAACGAGGCGCGCCAGCTGCTGCAGGCGGCCTTCGACGTGATCGACGAGGGCCAGGACACGCGGGATGTGCGGCAGGCGCGCGAATTGTTGCAGCGGTTCGACCTCGAACCGGCGTAGTTCGACGCCAGGGGCGCGCGGCCGAGTGCCGGCGTGGACACTGGGACGGTCAGACGAAGTTTTGACCGATATGACGAGCAGGATCTGCAAATGGGAGGCCTCCTTCACAAGGAGGATGACCGCTTCGAAAGCTTGAATCAACATGCCCGACAAGAGCCTCGATGACTGGAGCCTGGTCACCGCCAGCCTTTCCCGTTCCACCAAGACGGTGATGGTGCTGGACCTGGTGGAGTCCGTGCGCCTCATGGAGGAAAACGAGGCCGACATCGTGCACCGCTGGCAGGGCGTGCAGCGGATGGTGGGCAAACTGCTTGTGCAACACGGCGGGAGACTGGTCAAGAGCCTGGGCGACGGAATGATGCTCGAATTCGATCAACCCCAGACCGCCGCGCGATGCGCGCTGGCAGTACAAGCCGCGATGCCGGGGTTCAATCTTGGCTACGGGGTGGAACAGCATCTGATGCTGCGCATCGGGCTTCATACCGCACAGGTGTACGCGGATGCGATGGACATATACGGGAGTGGGGTGAACCTGGCGGCGCGGATCACGACGCTGGCCGGACCGGGGGAGGTGATGATCAGTGCCAAGGTGAAGGAAGCCCTTGTCGCGCCGGCGGGACCGGGCGAGGTGGTCACCAGTGCCGAGGTCAGGGATGCGCTGACAGATGGACTGGACGGCACGCTGGAAGATCTGGGCGAGTGTTACCTCAAGCATGTGAGCGGGGCCGTGCGGGTGTACCGGGTCGGCGCTGCCGGGCCTATGCCGGTCCTGCCGTCGCGCGACCGGTACGGAGTGCCGCTGCAGCCGACCATTGCCGTGATTCCCTTCGAGGCCCGCAGCGAAGAGCCGGGGCATATTGCGGTTGGCGACTTGATCGCGGACGCGGTGATCGCCCAGTTGTCGAAGGTATTGGACATTCTTGTGATCTCGCGGTTGAGCAGTGCCGCTTTTCGCGGACGCACGACGTCAACCAACGAAGTGCAGGCGCGCCTTGGTGCCCGGTATATCGTGAGCGGTGCTTATTACGTCAGCGGCAGGAGCCTGGTCTTGATGGTGGAGCTCGCCGACGCCAGCACCCAGCAGGTCATTTGGGCAGACAGGATCATCGGTACGCTGGACGACTTGCTCAGTGCGCAGAGTGAAGTGATCGAAGCCGTCGTGCATGCCACGACTCATGCCGTGCTCCAACGTGAAGTCGAGCGTACGCAGACACAACCGTTGCCCACGCTCGAAGGATATGCTTTGATGCTCGGCGGCATCAACCTGATGCACCGATCGACCAAACGCGAATTCGATCGCAGCAGGGAGGCACTGGCGACGCTGATCGATCGGCACCGTCATGTCGCAGCGCCACGGGCTTGGATGGGCAAATGGTACGTGCTCAAGGCCACCCGCGGAATGACGGACGACTTGCAGCGGGAAGCCCATGCCGCCCTCGATCACACCAAGCGGGCATTGGATGCCGATCCGTCCAACAGCCTGGCCTTGGCCATGGAAGGTTTCGTTTATTGCCATCTGCAAAAGGATGTGGAAACGGCCTTGCTGAGGCTCAATCTGGCTTGCAGTACCAACCCAAGTGAAGCATTGGCCTGGCTTTTTTCCAGTGTGGTGCACGCTTTCGTTGGCGATACGCAGCAGGCCATATTTGCCAGCGACCGTGCATTGGCACTATCGCCGTTGGATCCCTTGCGTCACTATTTCGAATCACTCGCCACGGCCGCTGCCCTCAGTGCGGAGGACTACTTGCGTGCGGTGGCGCTCGGCGAAAAATCGCTCCGAGGCAATCGAACCCATCTGCCAACGATGAGGGCACTGGTGGCCGCCTATTGGTATCTGGACCAGCAAGAGAAGGCCCGCGAGATGGCAAAGACCTTGATGCTCTCTTCGCCGGCATTCACTGTTTCCAAATACTTGCAGAGTTCAGCCTCTGCGGCCTATCCATTTGGAAAAAAGCTGGCGCTGGCGCTGGCTCAAGCCGGCGTTCCTTCACGTTGATCAAAGGAGGCGACATGTCACGAACAGGCGGTAACGGGGGTAATGGTGGCAATGGGGGTAATGGTGGAAACGGAGGTAACGGTGGCAATGGCTTGACCACGGCGTCCGGTGGCAATGATCAGGATCCCTATGCACTGATCACCAGCCGCGATGGCATCTGGGAACCGAAGAGCAAACTCGCTGCCCCCGATCTACCAAGAATCGATGATGCTTCTCAACTCGATAGATGGGAACCGTGGGTGCGCGCCGGCGTGTACCAGGCGGAGTTGTTGTCCAATCTCCAGTTCATACCGCAAACCAATGGGTACTCGGTGTGGCATCTGAAGCGCACTAGCCACACTACATGCGATTTACTGCCAATTGCCTGCCTCACGAGGCCCAGCAAAGAGACGTTCGCCACGCAGGCTGAATTGACCAATTGTTGGGCGGAACTGCGCATGGAGCGGCAGGCGGAAATCATGGCGCAGATCACGCCGCAGTACGCCTTCTGGGGACAGATCGTCCACCTGCATCCGCAGACCACGCGCAACACCATCGAACTCATCAACATGGCCTTCGATCTGGCGATCAACGTCGAACTGCGCTTCAAACATGCGCTGGCGTGTTGGCGCCCCATCGACTACTCGGCGCAGGTGCAACCCATGATCGCCACTCCCGGACACGGCAGTTTTCCCTGCGGACATGCGACCCAGGCCTACATCGTGGCGCACGTGCTGCAGAAGCTGCTCGGCATCGATTCGAAGCACGATATTTCCGTGCAGCTCGAGCGGCAAGCGGCGCGAATATCCACCAATCGGGTGGTCGCTGGGGTTCATTTTCCCGTGGACAACATTGCGGCGCGGTTATTGGGAACTACTTTGGCGGAGTATCTGGTTTCGCGTTGTGTGGCCCGCTCTGCCAAAGAAAATTACAAGAAACAGCCAACTTGGCGGCCCAGAAAATTCAATGCGAAAGCGTTTGATAAAACGGCTCGTATGGAATTCATGCCCGACCATCAGCCTTTCGAAGTGGCCGGATCGTTCGGCGCATCTGTTCCTGCGTTTTACGAAGATTTTTTTGACGGTAGAGACCATGCCGAGCGTCTGAGTACAGATGTTTCACCAGTCTTGAAGAACCTTTGGATGAAGGCCAAAAATGAATGGCGTAGGCAGTTTGGTGAATACGTGGTCTATGGCGCGATGGGGACCGAGGCGCCATGAGCGGCACGCGAGTCGTTCCCCCAAAGTTCGCGGTGACCATACCGCCTGGCGGGCGAGCAGATCCCTACTTGTTATGGGCCATGCTCACGGACTTTCAGGGGTATCGAGGGTTGTTTCCGGGGCCGGCGCAAAATCCGAGCTTCGAGGTCGTGGTGGCCTTTGAAACGGGAGAAGGGAAACCGGATTGCCGCTCCTGGAACTCGGCGAAAGCCTGGAATGTCCGTCCGTTAGCCGGCACCTGCTTCGGAACTGCCCGTCTCCCAGTGACTGATCTCCCGCAACTGGCACTACAGGTCGAACGCTTCGAGCTTGCCATGCCGGTATTGGCAGAGCCAGATAGGTTGGCGGACCAGATTCCGGATCGCTTACCTCCCGCTGTAGCGCGTTCGGATTTGCTTGCAGAACGGGTCATTGCCGTTATCGACGATGGCTTTGCCCACCTGCACCGCGAGTTTCTGGCCGCGGACGGCCAAAGCAGCAGAATCAGGTATCTATGGGACCAAGAGCGTGATACCGAAACGATCCGCAACGGGGTATTGACCAACGTTCTTTCGTCAAATGGCCAGCTTTGGGACGAGAGTGTTTATCTGCAGCAGAAGCTGCGCGGTGCCTTGAAGGCTTTCAGCCATGGGACGCTTGTTGCCAGTCTGGCGGGCGGTCGAAGTCGACCCCGTTGGCGCATGGAGCGGTTCGGCCGCGTCAACGGGGGCGCCATGGGAGGCTCAAAGTCGCCCGGAAAATCTGCCAGCGATGAGACGTCCGGTGATGCAGCCTCCGATTGTCAATTGATCCTGGTGCAGTTTCCGCGGCGGACCGTCGAAGACAACTCGGGTTCCTCACTGAGTGCGCAGACCTTGAATGCGTTGTCTTACATCGGTAGCCGCTGCGCAGCTGATGCCAACCTGGTGATCAACTTGAGTTATGGGCCGGCTGCGGGTCCGCATGATGGATCGTCCTTGCTCGAAGCTGCGCTCGACGGCTTCATCGAGGCTCGAGGGGGATCGAAAACCGCTGTGGTGGTGCCCGCGGGCAACCAGTATCAGGCTCGTGGGCATGCCTGCTTGGAGCTCGCACCCGATGGTGGCAGTAACACCTTGCTCTGGCGCGTACTCCCCGATGACGCGACGGAGTCTTTCGTGGAAATTTGGGCGCCCATCGATGCGCAGATCAGCGTCCAACTGACCCCTCCAAACTCGAAAGCCGACGCGTCCAGCGACTGGGTTTCCCTCAAGCCAGGTGGACTGACCGTCTGGGCGGACGGCGCCGATGCGAGCTATGCCGTCATCGCCGCGCCGCTGAATGCCAAGGGAAATGGGCGTATGGCGTTGTTGGCGCTGGCGCCAACAACGACGCGGGCGCCTCGTCGGCCTGCTCGGCATGGGTGTTGGACGATTGAGGTGAGGAACGACGATGCTAAGGAAAAGGTGAGCGTGCACGCCTGGGTGCAGAGAGACGACCCGACATTGTCTGCCGCCGGCAGGGGGGGCAGGCAGTCCTACTTTGAAGATGAGTTTTATCGCAGATTCGACGATGCCGGCCGCCCACAACTGGAGGACAACACTGTCAGCCTGGTGCGACGGGACGGCTCCATCTCTCCGATTGCGACAGGGGGAAAAACCTGCAAGGCGGGTGCCTACCGGCTTTCCGACGAGAAAATGTTGTCCTATTCGGGAGGCGGAGATTGTCTGCCGAAGGCAGCGGGGCCGGACCTGGTCGCCGTTGCCGAAGAAAGCACGAACGTCCGGGGCATACTGGGTGCTGGTACCCGCGGCGGATCAGTGGTGCGAGGCAACGGTACGAGTGTGGCCGCACCTCAATTGGCACGTCGACTGCTGGCCGTGCTAGATGGATCGCGGACACGTGACCAACTTATTCAGGCCGCCATCAAACAACCTGCGATGCGAGCACCGGGGACACCGCCACCAACACCACCGCGAACTCGTCGACAGGGTCGAGGCGAATTAAAAGCTTGATTTCACCACCGAGCCGGCAACTTCTTCACCAGCGCAATCCGCCGGTCCCTGACCTCGATATACCCGCCACTCTCCAAGTCCTTCAGGATCCGGCTGACCATCTCCCGGCTGCAGCCGACGCGGCTGGCGATTTCCTGGTGGGTCAGGCGCTCGGGGATGACGGCGCTGCCGTCGGCCTGCGGCACGGCGAGTTCATGCAGGCATTGGGTCAGCCGGCCGTAGACGTCGATGAAGGCCAGGTTGCGCGCGCTGTTGGTGGCCATGCGTGCGCGGTGGATCACCTTGGAGAGCAGGTCGAGCGCGAATTCGGGCTGGCGCGCGATGTAGCTCAGGAGCGTGGTGCGCGTCACGCGGGCGCAGACCGTGGGCTCCAGCGTGATCACGCTGGCCGAGCGTGGTCGGCCGTCCAGCGCCATTTCACCGAAGTAGTCGCCCGAGCCGATCACGCCGAAGGTGATCTCACGGTCGTTGCTGTCGGTGCTGAACACCTTCACCCGGCCCTGGATCACCACGAACAGCGTGTCGCCCACGTCGGACTCGTGGATCAGGATGCTGCCCTTGCGGTAATGGCGCACGTCGCCCAGCGCGGCGAGCGCGCGCACCGACGCAGCGTTGCGCTCGTCGCTGCAGAATTCTTGGACGAGATCGTCGAGTTCGAGTTCCAGGTTCATAACGTGGCGACCATGGGCGGCGGGTTGGCGTGCGGATATATGCAGTCTATGTCATGTAGGCGCCGGATGACGTCACCGGATCGAGGCGTACCGCCTCAAAAACACCTGCCATCGCCTCCAATCACCGTTCGCAGCCGCTTAAGCCGGCCTTAAACGGGGCCCTGGCTGGCCACCAAGCCGCGCGTGGCGGCTCGGCTCGGGCTACGATGCCTTTTCATCCAACAATCCACGGTGATCCATGAGCCTGTCTTCCCGCACTTCGCTGTTCAGACGCCAGATGGGCAAAGTCTGGAAATTGTCCGCACCGTATTTCCAGTCCGAGGACAAATGGAAAGCGCGCGCCATGCTGGCCGGCATCGTGGCGCTGAACCTGGCCGGCGTGTACTTGCTGGTGCTGTACAACGACTGGTACCGGCTGTTCTACGACGCGCTCGAAAACAAGAACCAGCCGGTGTTCTGGACGCAGCTGGGCCGCTTCACCTACATCGCGTTCGCGATGATCATCCTGGCGGTCTACAAGTTCTACCTGACGCAGTTGCTCGAGATCCGTTGGCGCGCCTGGATGACGGGCCACTACCTCGAGCGCTGGCTTGCCAACCACGCGTTCTATCACCTGGAGCTGGCGCGCTTCGCCGAGCCGGATGCCGGTCAACACGTGCCGACCTCCCCGACGAATGCAACGCCGGACAACCCCGACCAGCGCATCCAGGAAGACCTGAACCTGTTCACCACCTACACCATCTCGCTGACCATGGGGCTGCTCAACGCGGTGGTCACGCTGGTGAGTTTCGTCGGCATCCTGTGGGGGCTGTCGGGCGGCTTCGCCTTCAGCTTCAACGGCAGCCAGTACAACATCCCGGGCTTCATGGTGTGGATGGCGGTCCTGTATTGCCTGGCCGGCAGCGTCATTACGCATTACATCGGCCGGCCGCAGATCGCGCTGAACTTCCAGCAGCAGCGCTACGAGGCCGATTTCCGGCACCACATGGTGCGGGTGCGCGAATACAGCGAATCGATCGCGCTGGACAAGGGCGAAGCGGTGGAGCGCAAGCAGCTCGACCTGCGGTTCAGCAGCGTGCTCGCCAACTACCTGACGCTCTTGAAGGCGCAGAAGCGTTTGATCTGGTTCAACAGCTTCTTCGGCCAGGCCGCGGTGGTGTTTCCCTTCATCGTGGCCGCACCGCGTTTCTTCAGCGGCGCGATCCAGCTCGGCACGCTGATGCAGATCTCGTCGGCCTTCGGCCGGGTGCAGGATTCGCTGAGCTGGTTCGTCGACAACTACAGCAACCTCGCGGCCTGGCGCGCCACGGCCGACCGGCTGACCAGTTTCGAGGACAGCATCCGCGCGCGCGAGCAAGCCCAGGCGATGTCCGGCACCATCAACGAGGTGGTCGAAGCCGCGTCAGGCGAACTCCAGACACAGGGGCTGCAACTGGCACTGCCCGGCGGCGCGGTGCTGCTCGACGGCCTGGGCCTGCGCGCTGCGCCGGGGGACAGCGTGCTGCTCAAGGGGCCTTCGGGCAGCGGCAAATCGACGCTGTTCCGCGCGCTGGCGGGCATCTGGCCCTATGCGCGCGGGCGCGTGGCACTACCAGCCAACAGCATGTTCATTCCGCAGAGGCCATATTTCCCCGATGGGACCTTGCGCGATGCGCTGGCCTATCCGCGGCCGGCGAGCGAATATTCCGACGAGGCGCTGCGGCAGGCGTTGGCGGATGCCTTGCTGCCGCAACTGACGGCGCGGCTGGACGACGCCGATGCCTGGAGCCAGAAACTGTCGGGTGGGGAGCAGCAGCGCCTGGCCGTGGCGCGGGTGCTCCTCAAGAAACCGCGCTGGATCTTTGCCGACGAAGCCACCAGCGCACTGGATGAAGAAGCCGAAGGTCAGGTGTACCAGAGGCTGCTAGCCCAGGTGCAACGTGCGCAGGGTGCTCTGGTATCCATAGCGCATCGACCCGCGGTGGCCAGGTTCCACCGTCAGCAGTGGCTGCTGGAAAAAGAGCCAGAGGGCGCGGCCGCGCGGTTCAGGTTGGCGCAGAAATCGTTGGAGGAACCGGCCTGAACGGAGGCGGCGGCTAGATGCTGCTGCTTTTCTTGACCGAAGGATCGGAGTAGGTCAGCGGTTCGTCCGAGGCCTTGGGCTTGTTCAACACCTGGTTGGTGTTTTCGACCACGTCGATGGCCTGGCCGCCCGCGCGCCACAGCGTCTGCAGGAAATCCAGCAGCTTCTTGGAGATCGGCTCCTTCGGCGGCTCGGGTGGCTTGTCTTCGGCGGCCTTGACCTTTTCGGTCCAGTCCTTGGACGGCGCGTCCGACGTGGTGGAAGGCTGGTCGGGGCCGGGCAGCTTGCCGGTATCGACCTTGCGCGCCGCCTCCGTCGGCGTCTGGCCGGCGGGCTTGCCACTGGCGTCGAGCGCGTTCTTGTCGGTGTTGGAGGTGACGCCAAGGCTGGCCCTGGCGTCGGCGCTGTCGGAGGCGACGATCTTGCCAGCGGCTGCCGTTGCCGCATCGGCGAGCGGGTTGGCCGCCGCCTTGGCCTGGGCGGCTTTTTCCTGTTTCACGATCTCGTCGAAAGCCGACGAAATCTCGATCTTGACCGAAGGCTCAGGTTGGCTTTGGCTCACCGCAGCCTGGATCGCGGTGGTTTCCTGGCGTGAGGCACGGGGCGGCGTTGCTGCATTTGCGCCGGCCGCAGGCAAATCGGCGCCGGCGGGCGGCCAATTCACATTACGGTCCAACGGATTCACTTGCATTTGCGCTCCAGCCTCGGGGTGTGCCTGTCGGTTTTTTCAGGCTTCGTATCTGTGTTAACGGCAGAACAGCGGGGCAATTTAGGGTTATTTTTAAAAAATAAGCAAAAACATTGGCGTTTCAGAGCGCTCTGTCCAACCATCCACTGGCTGGAATCACAGGAAACGCTCGAGCAGGCGTTTGGAGGCCCGGTCCATCGCCGCCACGTCCCGGACCATGAAATGCACGCCTTCTCCGCCGGTGATGAGCAGGCTGTTGCGGTTCTTCAGGCGGCGGATGTCTTCCTCGGTCTTGAGCACGAATTCGGTTTCACCACGGTCGGTGTCCACGGTCCAGATGCTGGGCGTCGAAAAGGTCGACACCGCCTTGAGCCGTTTGATCTCCGGCACGAATTCGCGCGATGCCAGTTCTTCGTCGATGAGTGCGCGTTGCCCGGGCGGCAGGCTGGCGAGCGCATCGATCCAGGCCAGCTCGTGCCCGTCGCTGCCGACGAGCGACAGGCCTTCCTCGGGCGCGGCAATCGGAAACGCGCGCACCGGCGCCACGCCTTCGTGCCGTCGACCGGCCGCGTCGATCATCACCAGCCGGCCAAAGGCATCGCGTTCGAGTTGAAAGTTGTTTGCCATGTTCATGGGTTCCCCGCGGGATGGGCGGCGTGTTCGGCCGGCGGCGGCGCATGTTCGTCCACGTCTTTTTCTTCCACGCGCCGCAGCTGGGCCTCGTACAGCCGCCAATAGGCGCCGCGCTGGGCCATGAGTTCGTCGTGCGGGCCGACCTCGACGACCTGGCCGCGGTCCATCACCACCAGCCGATCGGCCTTGCGCAGCGTGGACAGCCGGTGGGCGATGGCGATGGTGGTGCGGCCCTGCACCAGGTTGTCCAGCGCCTTCTGGATTTCCTTCTCGGTTTCGGTGTCGACCGAAGAGGTGGCCTCGTCGAGGATCAGGATGCGCGGATCGATCAGCAGGGCCCGCGCGATGCTGATGCGCTGGCGTTCGCCGCCCGACAGGCCCTGGCCGCGCTCGCCCACCAGCGAGTCGTAGCCCTGCGGCAGGCGTAGGATGAATTCGTGCGCGTGGGCGGCGCGCGCCGCCGCCACGATCTCGGCGCGGGTGGCTTGCGGATTGCCATAGGCGATGTTCTCCGCGATGGTGCCGAAGAACAGGAACGGCTCCTGCAGCACCAGGCCGATGTGGCGCCGGTAATCGGCCACCCGGAAGCGGCGGATGTCGGTGCCGTCGAGCTGGATCGATCCGTCGCTCACGTCGTAGAAGCGGCAGATCAGATTGACCAGGGTGCTCTTGCCCGAGCCACTGTGGCCGACCAGGCCGATCATCTCGCCCGGCCGGATCGCCAGGCTCAGGTCGCGGATCACCGAGCGGTTGCCGTAGCGAAAGCCGATGCCCTTCATTTCCAGCCGGCCGCGCGGGCCCTTGTTCGCGGCGTCGGTGTCGATGACCACCGGCTGCGCCGGCTCCGGCACGTTCGAGACATGGTCGAGGATGTCGAAGATGCGCTTCGCGCCGGCGGCGGCCTTCTGCGTGACGGAGACGATGCGGCTCATCGAATCGAGCCGGGTATAGAAGCGGCCGATGTAGGCGATGAAGGCGGTGAGCACGCCGACCGTGATCTGCTGCTTCGACACCAGCCAGATGCCGAAGGCCCAGACCACGAGCAGGCCGACCTCGGTGAGCAGCGACACCGTGGGCGTGAACAGCGACCAGATCTTGTTGAGCCGGTCGTTCACCTCGAGGTTGTGCCGGTTCGCGTCGCGGAAACGCTGGGTCTCGCGCTGCTCCTGGGCGAAGGCCTTGACCACGCGGATGCCGGGAATGGTGTCGGCCAGCACGTTGGTGACCTCGCTCCAGACGCGGTCGATCTTTTCGAAGCCGGTGCGCAGCCGGTCGCGCACGATGTGGATCATCCAGGCGATGAAGGGCAGCGGCACCAGCGTGACCAGCGCCAGCCAGGGGTTGATCGAGAACAGGATGACCGCCGTCATGGTGATCATCAGCACGTCGGTGAAGAAGTCGAGCGCATGCAGCGACAAGAAGACGCAGATGCGGTCGGTCTCGGAGCCGATGCGCGACATCAGGTCGCCGGTGCGCTTGCCACCGAAATAGTCGAGCGAGAGCTGCAGCAGGTGGTCGAAGGTGGCGGTGCGCAGGTCTGCGCCGATGCGCTCGGACACCAGCGAAAGAATATAGGTGCGCGCCCAGTTGAGGCCCCAGCCCGCCAGCGCGGCCAGCAGCAGGCCGCCCAGGTAGAGCCCGACCAGGCCGGGCGCGATCTGCTGGCCGTTCTGGAACGGGATCAGGATGTCGTCCATCAGCGGAATGGTCAGGTAGGGCGGGATCAGCGTGGCGGCCGTGGAGGCCATGGTCAATGCAAAACCGGCCGCCAATTGTTTGCGGTAGGGCCGGGCGAAACGCCACAGTCGCAGCAACACCCAGGTCGAGGGCGGTGTATGCAACGCTTTGCCGCAGACGGCGCAGTCTTCGCTGTCGGGCGGCAGCGGCGCGTTGCAGGTCGGGCACAGCGTCAGGTCTTCCGGTTCCAGCGGGGGCTGGTCGAGGCTGGCGCGGCGCCGGTCGAACTGCTTGAGCAGCCGCTGCGCCTGCGGATCGAGGCCCAGCGTGTAGCGCCACCGGGCCAGGCGGGTGCGGCTGTCCTGCAATTCAAGGGTGCCGACGCCGGCATGGTCGGCGTGCTTCAAGCCCATGTCGGGCGTCAGCGCCCAGCTCTGCCAGCTTCCCTGCGGGTCTGCGGCCTGGTGCCAGGCCATCAACCTTTGGCTGGTCAGGACCAGCAGGCCGGGCTGGAAACGGAGTTGGGCATCCAGGTCAACCGGCAGCGAAGCTAGAACGTTCTCGTCGGTTGCGAGTTGCGTCTGGAGACGGCGCAGCGCGGATTCCGAACTTCCACTGGAGATATCGACTGAATGGTGATGGTGCATTTTTTCGGGCCCTGCGACGTTTTGCCGGGTGCAACGGACGCGTCGGGCTCCCGGATTCTGCCCGATGCCGCCATCGGTGTTCCTGCGGTTTCCCCGATGCGGCGGCGCGCCTGACGGCCGCCTGGCCATTCATAAAGCAGAACCATGAGCTCCAAGGACGACATCCAACTGCTGCGCATCAACTATTTGCGCGGCCCCAACATCTGGACCTACCGCCCGACCCTCGAGGTCTGGCTCGACCTGGGTGAACTCGAAGAATTCCCGTCCAACCTGCTGCCCGGCTTCAACGACCGGCTGGTCGCCTTGCTGCCCGCGCTGGAGGAGCACCATTGCGGCGTCGGCGAACGCGGCGGCTTCATCCAGCGCCTGCGCGAAGGCACCTGGACCGGCCATGTGCTGGAACATGTGGTCATCGAACTGCTGAACCTGGCCGGCATGCCCACCGGCTTCGGCCAGACGCGCAGCACGTCCAAGCGCGGCGTCTACCGCATGGTGTTCCGCGCGCGCGACGAGCAGGTGGCGCGCATGGCGCTGGCCGAGGGCCACAAGCTGCTGATGGCGGCCATCAACAGCCAACCGTTCGAGGTGCCGGCGGCCGTGAACAAGGTGCGCGAGCAGGTGGACGACTGCTACCTCGGCCCGAGCACGGCCTGCATCGTCGCCGCCGCCACCGAGCGCGGCATTCCGCACATCCGGCTCAACGACGGCAACCTGGTGCAGCTTGGCCACGGCGCGCAGCAGCGCCGCATCTGGACGGCGGAGACTGAGCTCACCAGCGCCATCGCCGAAGGCATCGCCAGCGACAAGGACCTGACCAAGTCGCTGCTCAAGTCCTGCGGCGTGCCTGTGCCGGAGGGCGAGGCCGTGGATTCGGCCGAAGCCGCCTGGAGCGCCGCGCAGGACATCGGCCTGCCGGTGGTGATCAAGCCGTCCGACGGCAACCACGGCCGCGGCGTCTCGCTCGACCTGAGCCGGCGCGAAGACATCGAGGCCGCATTCCACGTGGCCGCGTTGCACGGCAGCGAAGTGCTGGTCGAGCGGTTCATCCGCGGCAACGAGCACCGGCTGCTGGTGGTCGGCGGCAAGGTCGTCGCGGCCGCGCGCGGCTCGGTGGCCGTGGTCACCGGCAACGGCCGCAACACGGTCACCGAACTCGTCGACGCGCAGATCAACACCGACCCGCGCCGCGGCACGCACGAAGACGCGCCACTCGGCCTGGTGGAGACCGGCAAGGACGAGGCCGTGCTGCTCGAACTGCAGCGCCAGGGCCTGTCGCCCGAAGCCGTGCCCGAAGCCGGCCGGCAGGTGCTGATCCAGCGCAACGGCAACGTCTCGGTGGATTGCACGGACCTGGTGCACCCGGAGGTGGCGCACGTGGTGTCGCTCGCCGCGCGGGTGGTGGGGCTGGACATCGCCGGTGTGGACCTCGTGGCCGAAGACATCTCCAAGCCGTTGAACCAGCAAGGCGCGGCCATCGTCGAGGTCAATGCCGGCCCGGGCCTGCTGATGCATCTGAAGCCCGCGGAAGGCTCGCCGCGTCCGGTCGGGCGGGCGATCGTCGATCACCTGTTCGCCGAGGATGAAAACGGCCGCATTCCCGTGATCGGCGTGGCCGGTTCGCAGGGCACGCACACCGTGGCGCGGCTGGCGGCCTGGTTGCTGCACCTGAGCGGCCTGAAGGTCGGCCTGGCCTGCCGCGAAGGTCTGTTCCTCGACAGCCGCCGCATCGAATCGGCACCGAGCGCGGGCTGGGAGCCGGCCCACCGCCTGCTGATCAACCGTGCGGTGCAGGCCGCCGTCATCGAAAACGGCGCCCGCAGCATCCTGCAGGACGGCCTGGCCTACGACCGCTGCGCCGTCGGCGTGGTCACCGACCTCGGCGGCGCCGAAGGCCTGGCTGAATACGACATCACCGACAGCGACCAGCTGCTCAAGGTGCTGCGCACGCAGGTCGACGTGGTGCTGCCCGACGGCGTGGCCGTGCTCAACGCCGACGACGCGCGCGTGGCCGGACTGGCGACGCTGTGCGACGGCGACGCCATCCTGTACGCCGTCAACGCACAGGCGCCTTCGCTGGTGGCGCACCGTGCCGCGCAGGGCCGCGCGGTGGTGCTCAACACCAAGGGGCAGGTCACGCTGGCCACCGGCGCCGCCGAGGTGCCGCTGACCTCCATCACCCACCTCACCGGCCGGCGCAAGCAGGACGCGAGCGATGTGCTGGTGGCGAGCATCCTGGCCGCCGTCGGCGCGGGCTGGGCCATGGGCATTTCGCCCGATCTGATCGCCGCAGGGCTCAAGACTTTCGAAATCGACCTGGCCTCCAGCCGCCTCGCCCATCTGGCGCACTGAGCACCCTAGAGAAAAGACGACCCCATGGAAGTTTCACGCATCCGGGCCCTGCGCGGGCCCAACCTCTGGAGCCGCCACACGGCGCTGGAAGCCATCGTGTCCTGCGTCGAGCCAGAGCGCTCCCTCGTCACCCTGCCGGGTTTCGAGGCCGCCGTGCGTGCGCTGTTTCCCGCCGTCGGCTCCCTGCGCACCAGCCGCCACACGGGGCCGGTTTCGCTGGCCCATGTGCTCGAGAGCGCCGTGCTGGCCTTGCAGGCCCAGGCCGGCTGCCCGGTCACCTTCAGCCGCACGGCGGCCACGGTGGAGCCAGGCGTGTACCAGGTGGTCGTCGAATACAGCGAAGAGTCCGTCGGGCGGCTCGCGCTCGAACTTGGCCAGCAGCTGATCCAGGCCGCGCTCACCCGCACCGGCTTCGACGTGGACAGCGCGATCGCCAAGCTGCGCGAGCTCGATGAGGACGAGCGCCTGGGCCCTAGCACCGGCGCCATCGTCGATGCCGCCATCGCGCGGGGCATCCCCTGGCGCCGCCTCACGCAGGGCAGCCTGGTGCAATTCGGCTGGGGCTCCAAGCAGCGGCGCATCCAGGCGGCCGAGGTCGACGCGACCAGCGCGGTTTCCGAATCCATCGCGCAGGACAAGGACCTCACCAAGAAACTGCTGCACGCCGCCGGCGTGCCGGTACCGCTGGGCCGGCCCGTCGCCGACGCCGACGAGGCTTGGGCCGCGGCCCAGGCGATCGGCCTGCCGGTGGTGGTGAAGCCGCAGGACGGCAACCAGGGCAAGGGGGTGACGGTCAACATCGTGGATCGCGCCCACATGGAGGTGGCGTTCCGCGCCGCCGCCGAGATCGGCGACGTCATGGTCGAAAAATTCCTGCCCGGCAGCGACTTCCGGCTGCTGGTGGTGGGCTCGAAGATGGTGGCCGCTTCCCGGCGCGATCCGCCCCAGGTGCTCGGCGACGGCGTGCACACCGTGCGCGAGCTGGTCGACATCGTGAACAGCGACCCGCGCCGCGGCGAGGGCCATGCCACTTCTCTGACCAAGATCCGCTTCGACGAGATCGCCGTGGCGCGGCTCGCGGCCCAGGGGCTGAACCCGCAATCCGTGGCCGAGAAGGGCCGGCGCATCCTGCTGCGCAACAACGCCAACCTGAGCACCGGCGGCACCGCCACCGATGTCACCGACGATGTGCATCCCGACATCGCCGCGCAGGCCGTCACGGCGGCGCAGATGGTCGGGCTGCACATCTGCGGCGTCGATCTGGTCTGCGAGACCATGCTCAAGCCGCTGGAGGAACAACACGGCGGCATCGTCGAGGTGAACGCCGCGCCTGGCCTGCGCATGCACATCTCGCCTTCCTACGGCAAGGGGCGCAACGTCGGCGAGGCCATGGTCAATCACCTGTACGGCCCGGGCGAGGATGGCCGCATCCCGGTGGTGGCCGTCACCGGCACCAACGGCAAGACCACCACCGCGCGGCTGATCGCGCACCTGTTCGCCAGCAGCGGCCTGCGCGTGGGCATGACCAATACCGACGGCGTGTACGTGGACGGCCGGCAGATCGACAGCGGCGACTGCAGCGGTCCGAAGAGCGCACGCAACGTGCTGATGCACCCGGACGTGGACGCGGCCGTGTTCGAGACGGCGCGCGGCGGCATGCTGCGCGAGGGCCTGGGCTTCGACCGCTGCCAGGTGGCGGTGGTGACCAACATCGGCAAGGGCGACCACCTGGGCCTGAACTACATCACCACGGTGGAAGACCTGGCCGTGCTCAAGCGCGTGATCGTGCAGAACGTCGCGCCCGACGGCTTCGCGGTGCTCAATGCGGCCGACCCGATCGTTGCCGCCATGGCTTCTTCCTGCCCTGGCCACGTGATCTATTTCACCGCCGACCGGCACCATCCCATCATGGCCACGCACCGCGCCCAGGGCCACCGCACGGTGTACGTGGACGGTGACGCCATCGTGGCCGCCGTCGGCTCCTGGCGCGAATCGATCCCGCTGCGCGACATCCCGCTCACGCGGGGCGGCAGCATCGCCTTCCAGGTGGAAAACGCCATGGCCTCCATCGCCGCCGCCTGGGGCGCGGGCCAGAAGTGGGACTCGATCCGCCGCGGGCTGGCCAGTTTCGCCAACGACGCAGACAACGCGCCCGGCCGCTTCAATGTGATGGACTTCCGCGGTGCCACGGTGATCGCCGACTACGGCCACAATCCCGACGCCATGCGTGCGCTCGTGGCCGCCGTGGATGCGATGCCGGCCGGGCGCCGCTCGGTGGTGATCAGCGGCGCCGGTGACCGGCGCGACGACGACATCCGCGAGCAGACGGTGATCCTCGGCGACGCCTTCGACGACGTGATCCTGTTCGAGGATGCCTGCCAGCGCGGCCGCGCTGACGGCGAGGTGCTCACGCTGTTGCGCCAGGGGTTGGCCAATGCCAAGCGCACGCACCGCGTGGACGAGATCCACGGCGAATTCATTGCCATCGACCATGCGCTGGAGCGGCTGGAGCCGGGCGACCTGTGCCTGATCCTGGTCGACCAGGTGGAAGAAGCGCTGGCGCATCTGGCCCAGCGCGTCACGGCCGGCTAGCCTGTCGGGCGGGGTGGCCGGGTAACCGGCGGTAACCAGGGTGGCAGCGGGTCGGTCGGCGGCGGTGGCCGGCGCTGGCACAAGTAAAATCCGCCTTTTGGCTAAATCCCCATCTTCCCCCTCCATGTCCGCAGCACCCGCAGGGCACACCCGTGCCGGTTTTGACCTCAAGAGCGCCACCCTGCCGTTGATCGCGGTGGTGCTCAAGACCGGCGACCTGTCCGCCCTGGCCGCCGAGCTCAAGGCGCGTTTTGGCGATACGCCCGATTTCTTCGACCAGGACCCGGTGGTCATCAACCTGGCCCAGTTGCCCGAAGACACCGGCACCATCGACTTCGCCAAGCTCAACACGCTGCTGCGCAAATACCGCATGCGGCCGATCGCCGTGCATGGCGGCACCAGCGCACAGCTCGGTGCGGCCGCAGCCGCGGGGCTGGTGGAGACGCCCGATATCGCCCATACCCTGCCGCTGGCCGCGGCCGAACCGGCCCCGGCGGCGCCGGCCGAGGAAGCCCCTGCGCCTGCATCGGCAGCCGGCACCCTGGTCATCGACAAGCCGCTGCGCTCCGGCCAGCAGATCTACGCGCGCGGCGCCGACCTGGTGGTGCTGGCGGTGGTCAACTTCGGCGCGGAAGTCATCGCCGACGGCAATATCCACGTCTACGGCCCGCTGCGCGGCCGCGCCATCGCCGGCGCGCGCGGCAACACCGGGGCGCGCATCTTCAGCACCTGCCTGGAGGCGCAACTGATCTCCATCGCCGGCACCTACCGCACCTCTGAGATCGCCATGCCGCCCGAAGTGCTGGGCAAGGCCGCGCAGGTGCGCCTCATCGGCGAGAAGCTGGTGATGGAAGCCCTTTAATTTTTCTCGACACTCTGACATTTGAAAGACTTGCAAACCATGGCCAAAATCATCGTGGTGACTTCCGGTAAAGGTGGCGTCGGAAAAACCACCACCAGCGCCAGCTTCGCCTCGGGCCTCGCGCTGCGCGGCCACAAGACGGCCGTCATCGATTTCGACGTCGGCCTGCGCAACCTCGACCTGATCATGGGCTGCGAACGCCGCGTGGTCTACGACCTGATCAACGTGATCCACAACGAGGCCAACCTGAACCAGGCGCTGATCAAGGACAAGCAGTGCGAAAACCTGTTCGTGCTGGCCGCCTCGCAGACGCGCGACAAGGACGCGCTCACGCAGGACGGCGTGGAGCGGGTGCTGAAGGACCTCGGCGACATGGGCTTCGAATACATCGTCTGCGATTCGCCGGCGGGCATCGAGACCGGCGCGCTGATGGCCATGCACTTCGCCGACGAGGCGCTGGTGGTCACCAATCCCGAAGTCTCCTCGGTGCGCGACTCGGACCGCATCCTCGGCATGCTCGGCTCCAAGACCAAGCGTGCCATCGACGGGCAGTCTCCTGTCAAGGAGCACCTGGTGATCACACGCTACAACCCGGCGCGTGTGGAAGACGGCCAGATGCTGTCGCTCGAAGACATCCAGGACATCCTGCGCATCCCGCTGATGGGTGTGATCCCCGAATCCGAATCGGTGCTGCAGGCGTCGAACCAGGGCCTGCCGGCGATCCACCTGCAGGAGAGCGATGTGTCCGAGGCCTACAAGGACGTGGTTGCGCGTTTCCTCGGCGAAGACAAGCCGATGCGTTTCGTCGATGCCGTCAAGCCCGGGTTCTTCAAGCGTCTGTTCGGCGGGAGGTAAGCCATGTCGTTCCTGTCTTTCCTGCTCGGGGAAAAGAAAAAAACCGCCACCGTGGCCAAGGAGCGGCTGCAGATCATCCTGGCCCACGAACGCAGCGGCCGCGGCGCGAGCCGGCCCGACTACCTGCCGGCGCTGCAGCGCGAGCTCGTGGCGGTGATCTCCAAGTACGTGTCGATCAACGCCGACGACATCAAGGTGCACCTGGAGCGCCAGGACAACCTGGAAGTGCTCGAAGTCAAGATCGAGCTTCCCGAAGCCTTGCGATAGGCACACCCCCAGGTTGGCTCACTGCGTGTAGCCGCCCACCCCCTTGCAGGGGGCAACACCAGCAGCCCGGCAAAGCCGGTTCTGCGGTGTTCCTGGGATAAGTCGGTGTTGCCGATGAAGACTGTTGGAGAACAATATGAAACGTTGGTCTGGATGGTTTTTGGGGGTTGCAGCCTTGCTGGGTGGCGCAGCACAGGCCGAGCAGATCGGCTCGGTCGACACGGCGTTCCAGTGGATCGGGCCCGACCACAAGATCGTGGTGGAGGCCTATGACGACCCCAAGGTCGGCGGTGTGACGTGTTACGTGTCGCGTGCCAAGACCGGCGGCATCAAGGGCGCCGTGGGCCTGGCCGAGGACAAGGCCGAAGCCTCGATCGCCTGCCGCCAGGTCGGCCCGGTGACGTTCACCCAGCCGCTGCCGGCGCGCGAGGAAGTCTTCAACGAACGGCTGTCGGTGCTGTTCAAGCGGCTGCGCATCGTGCGCATGGTCGACAAGAGCCGCAATGCGCTGGTCTATCTCACCTATTCCGACCGGCTCGTCGACGGTTCGCCGATGAATGCCATCACCGCCGTCGCCGTGGACCGCGGCACGGCGATCCCACTGAAGTAGATGCCGCCAGAGTCCGCGCCAGCGCCACTGACGGCCGCGGAAGCGGCAGCCGCGGTTTCGAACTCGCCGCTGGCGCCGCTCAAGTTCGCGGTGTTCCGCATGTTGTGGTGCGTCTGGCTGGCGGCCAACATCTGCATGTGGATGAACGACGTGGCCGCCGCCTGGCTCATGACCACGCTCACCACCTCGCCGCTGTGGGTGGCGCTGGTGCAGACCGCTTCCACGCTGCCGGTGTTCCTGCTCGGGTTGCCCAGCGGCGCGCTGGCCGACATTCTGGACCGCCGGCGCTATTTCATCGTCACGCAGTTCTGGGTCGCGGCCGTGGCGCTGCTGCTGTGCGCGGCCATCGTGCTCGATGCGATGACGCCGCCCTTGCTGCTCGCGCTCACGTTTGCCAACGGCGTGGGCCTGGCGATGCGCTGGCCGGTGTTTGCCGCCATCGTCCCGGACCTGGTGCCGCGCTCGCAACTGCCCGCCGCACTCGCGCTCAACGGCGTGACCATGAACGCCTCGCGCATCGTCGGTCCGCTGGCCGCCGGCGCGCTCATCGCCAGCGCCGGCAGCGCCTATGTGTTCGTGCTGAACGCGGTGTTGTCGGTGATCTCCGCCTTCGTGCTGATCCGCTGGCGCCACGAACACGTGCCAAGCCCGCTGGGCCGCGAGCGGCTCTTCAGCGCGATGCGGGTGGGTGTGCAGTTCGTGCGTCAATCGAGCCGCCTGAAAGCGGTGTTCCTGCGCATCGCGCTATTCTTTTTTCATTCCACGGCGCTGCTCGCGCTGCTGCCGCTGATCGCGCGCAACCTGCACGGCGGCGATGCGGCCACCTTCACGCTGCTGCTGGCCTCGATGGGCGCGGGCGCGATCACGGCGGCCATGTTCCTGCCGCGGCTGCGCCAGAAGATGACCCGCGACACCCTGGTGCTGCGCGGCATGAACCTGCAGTCGGTGGCGATCGCAGTGATGGCCTTCGCGCCGAATGTCTATGTGGCGGTGCCGGCGATGCTGGTGGCGGGCATGGCCTGGATCACCACGGCCAATTCGCTGAGCGTGTCGGCCCAGCTCGCCTTGCCGAACTGGGTGCGCGCGCGCGGCATGTCGATGTACCAGATGGCGATCATGGGGGCGAGCGCGTTCGGCGCGGCGCTGTGGGGCCACGTGGCCAGCATCGGCACGGTGCAGATCAGCCTGTGCATCGCCGCGGCGACGGGCTCGCTGGGCATGTTCCTCGCACAGCGGCTGGCCGCCGACCTCAGCATCGAGGAGGACCTCACGCCCTCGCACGAATTCAAGGTGCCGACCGCCGAGACGCCGCCGCAGCACGGCCATGTGGTGGCCACCATCGAATACCGCATCGACCCGGCGCGTGCCGCCGAATTCCAGGCCGTGATGCAGGAGAGCCGGCGCAGCCGCCTGCGCCAGGGCGCGCTGAACTGGGAACTGCGCCGCGACATCGCCGATCCGGCCTGCTACGTGGAGCAGATCACCGACGAATCCTGGACCGAACACCTGCGACGCTTCGACCGGGTGACGGCCGCCGACGTGGCGCTGCGCGAACGCAAGCTGGGGTTTCACCTGGGCGACAGCCCGCCGCTGGTGACACGCTGGGCGGTCGATCCGGCGCCGAAGCCGTAGGCCGCTTCGCTGCGCCGCCGCCTACAGCACGGGCCGCCCGCGCCCGACAGGGCGTGCATGGCGGCGCCGGCTAAAGTGCAGCCCATAACTCTTCTCCGCCACCCATGTCCAAATACGCCATTCCCTACCTGACCGCCTTCGTGGTGATGGTCGCGCTCGACATGTTGTGGCTGCGCGTGATCGCGGTCGACTGGTACAAGGACGGCATGGGCACGCTGCTGGCCGAGCAGCCCAACCTGGTGGCGGCCGCGCTGTTCTATCTCCTGTTTCCGGCGGGCATCGTGATCTTCGGCGTGCAGCTGAACAACCCCGACAGCGGCGTGTTGCACGCGGCGCTGATAGGCGGCTTGTTCGGCTTCTTCGCCTACGCCACCTACGACCTGACCAACCTGGCCGTGATCCGCAACTGGCCGCTGGGTCTTTCGCTGCTGGATCTGGCCTGGGGAACCACGGTGAGCGCGGTCACTTCCGCGGCCACCAAGTTCGTCAGCCGTTTATAGGCTAGACGCAGACTGGATCTGTGTATGTAGCTATGAAATTCATAGTAGTTCAGGTTCGCCGCGGCAGCGTGGCGGTCTTCTTCACCACCGCATAACGGGCCAGCGTCTTCTCGCGCGCCTCGGCGTGGTCGACGATGGGTTTGGGGTAGGTTTTGCCGAGTTCGACGTTGGCGGCGAGCAATTCGATTTCGGACGCCTGCCAGGGCGCATGGATCAGCTTGTCGGGCAGGGCCGCGAGCTGCGGAAGATAGCGCCGGATGAACTTGCCCTCGGCGTCGAATTTCTCGCTCTGGCTCTGTGGGTTGAAGATGCGGAAATACGGCTGGGCGTCGCAGCCGCTGGAACTGGCCCACTGCCAGCCGCCGTTGTTGGAGGCGAGGTCGAAATCGTTGAGCTGCTCGGCGAAATAACGCTCGCCCCAGCGCCAGTCGATGCCGAGGTCCTTCACCAGGAAACTCGCCACCACCATGCGCAGCCGGTTGTGCATGTAGCCGGTCTGGTTGATCTGGGCCATGGCCGCATCCACCAGCGGATAACCGGTGCGGCCCTCGCACCAGGCGGCGAACAGGGCCTCGGCGTGTTTGCCATGCTCCCACTTGATGGCGTCGTATTCGGGCTTGAACGCGCCCTTGGCCGCATGCGGGAAGTGGTGGATGATCTGCGCGTAGAAATCGCGCCAGATGAGCTCGCCGAGCCACACCGCCGCACCTTCCGAACCCTTGGCCGCGAGCTTGTGCGCCACGGCTGCGAGTTGGCGCACCGACACCGTGCCGAAGCGCAGGTGCACGCCGAGGTAGCTCGGCCCCTTGACCGCGGGGAAGTCGCGCGTGGCGCCGTAGCGGTCCATGCGTTCGAAGAATTCGTCGAACAGCTGCTCGCCGCCGCTCGCGCCGGTCGGAATCTTCAGCGTCGACAGGTTCGTCGGCTGGAAGCCGAGCAGCGCCAGCGTCGGCAACGCCACGTGCACGTTCGCCGGATGCGCGGCGAGGCTGGCCTTGTACTTGGCGACCGGATAAGGCTTGAGGTAGAAGTCGTCGACCTTCTTGAGCCAGGCGTTCTTGTACGGCGTGAACACGCCATAGGCGCGGCCCTGCTGCGTCAGCAGTTCGTCGCGCTCGAAGATCACATGGTCCTTGAAGGTCACGAAGGAAATGCCCTGGTGCGCCAGGGCGCCGCGCACCATGGTGTCGCGCTCGACCGCATCGGGTTCGTAGTCGTGGTTGGCGAACACCGCCTGCGCATGCAGTTCATGGGCCAGCGCGGGAATCGCCTCCCGCGCGACGGCGTGGCGTACGAGCAGGCCGTGGGTCGAGGCCTCGTCCCCCGCCAGCGTTCTCAGGCTGGCATCGAGTTCGGCCACGCTGGCCAGGATGAATTCGACGCGGCGGTCGGCCGTCAGGCCCTTCTCGATCAGCGGGTCGAGGATTTCGCGGTCGAACACGAAGACGCAGTGCAGCTGGCGGCATTCCTTGAGCGCGTGGTAGAGCGCGGCGTTGTCGAACGCGCGCAGGTCGCGCCGGAACCACATCAGGCCGGTGGCATATTTCTTTTCGTCCCTGTTTTTGTCTTTGGATAGAGGCAAAAGATCGCTCCGCCTTACTCGTTAAAATTTCGCCATGACCCTAGATTCTGCGCCGATGAACCTCACGCATCACTTTTTGATAGCGATGCCCGGGCTGGAGGACGAGGCTTTCGCCAAAAGCGTGGTTTACCTGTGCGAGCATAGCGAACGCGGCGCCCTGGGCCTGGTGATCAACCGGCTCAGCGACATCAGCCTCAAGAGCCTGTTCGACAAGGTCGAGCTGCCGCTGCGGCGGCTGGACCTGGCCGACAGTCCGGTGTTCCAGGGCGGCCCGGTGCAGACCGAACGCGGCTTCGTACTGCACGAGGCGGTGTTCTCCGGCGACGTGAATTCCACCGAGCCGGTCTACGCCTCGACCATGACCATTCCCGGCGGCCTGGAGATGACCACGTCCAAGGATGTGCTCGAAGCCCTGTCCACCGGCGCCGGTCCGCGCCGGGTGCTGGTGTCGCTGGGCTACTCGGCCTGGGGCGAGGGCCAGCTCGAGGCCGAACTCGGCGAGAACAGCTGGCTCACGGTGGAGGCCGACCTGGCGGTGATCTTCGACACGCCGGTGGAGCAGCGTTACGACAAGGCGCTGATGCTGCTGGGCCTGCAGGCCTGGATGTTGTCGCCCGAGGCAGGTCACGCATGAGTGATTCGGCGGCTTCCGACAGCGCTGTTCCGGCTCATTTTCAATCTTTTCTCGCGTTCGACTACGGTACCAAACGCACCGGTGTTGCCACCGGCAACCGCCTTACACGCAGCGCCACGGGCAAGAACACGATCCAGGCCGAAGGGGATGCGCGCTTCACGCCCATCGCGGCCCTGGTGCGCGAATGGCAGCCCGATGCGCTGGTGATCGGCGTGCCCTACCACCCTGACGGCGCGGCCCACGAGAACACGCGCCTTGCGCAGAAATTCGCGCGCCAGTTGCGCGGTCGTTTCGGCCTGCCCGTGTTCGAAGTCGACGAACGCTACAGCACCACCGAGGCCATCGCCTCGGGTGCGAAGGACGCCGATGCCGCCTCGGCCTGCATCATTCTTGAACAGTTTTTGAGGAGTCTTCCATGACCACATCCAGTGCGGCCCCGGTCGCGGCAGGCGCACTACTCCTGGACGCCGAAGCGCTTTATCGCGAGCTGCTGCGCGGCGTGCAGCAGTTGCGTACGCCACAGACGCAGTTGGTCGGCGTGACTTCGGGCGGCGCCTGGCTCGTCGAGCGGCTGCATTCCGATCTGCAACTGACAGGCCCGGCCAACATCATTTCCTCCGCCATGCACCGCGACGATTTCTCCAAGCGCGGCATGGTGTCGGGCGGCGGCGGGCAGACAACGCTCACCTTCGATGTCAACGGCGCCGAGATCATCCTGCTCGACGACGTGCTCTACACCGGCCGCACCATCCGCGCCGTGCTCAACGAACTGTTCGACTATGGCCGGCCGGCTTCGGTGAAGCTGGCCGTGCTGGTGGACCGCGGTGGCCGCGAACTGCCCGTGCAGGCCGACTTCGCGGCTGCGCGCGTGGCGCTGGCGTCAACGCAATTGCTAGCATTGGCCCGAGATACCGCCGGTGGCTTCAGCTTCAAGGTGGAAGGCTAAAAAGATGCTCTACAAACGCAATCCCCAACTCAACAAGAACGGCGAGCTGATCCATCTGCTGTCGATCGAAGGCCTGCCGAAAAGCATCCTCACGCAGATCCTCGACACGGCGGCCAACTTCGTCAGCGTGAACGACCGCGAGGTCAAGAAGGTGCCGCTGTTGCGCGGCAAGAGCGTGTTCAACCTGTTCTTCGAGAACAGCACGCGCACCCGCACCACCTTCGAGATCGCGGCCACCCGGCTGTCGGCGGACGTGATCAACCTGGACATCGCGCGCTCCAGCGCGGCCAAGGGTGAGTCGCTGCTCGACACCATCGCCAACCTCTCGGCCATGGCGGCCGACCTGTTCGTCGTTCGGCATAGCGAATCGGGCGCGCCGTATCTCATCGCCCAGCATGTGGCCCCGCATGTGCACGTGATCAACGCCGGCGACGGCCGCCACGCGCACCCCACGCAGGGGCTGCTCGACATGTACACCATCCGCCACTACAAGAAGGATTTCAGCAACCTCACGGTGGCCATCGTCGGCGACGTGCTGCATTCGCGCGTGGCGCGCTCCGATATCCACGCCTTGACCACGCTGGGCTGCGCCGAGGTGCGCGTGGTCGGCCCCAAGACCCTGGTGCCGGGCGACATGGCGCAGATGGGCGTGCGCGTGTGCCACACGTTGGAAGAGGGCATCAAGGGCTGCGACGTGGTGATCATGCTGCGGCTGCAGAACGAGCGCATGAGCGGCGCGCTGCTGCCTTCGAGCCAGGAATTCTTCAAAAGCTTCGGCCTCACGCCCGAAAAGCTGCAGCTGGCCAAGCCGGATGCGATCGTGATGCACCCGGGGCCGATCAACCGCGGCGTGGAGATCGATTCGGCGGTGGTCGACGGCAAACAGAGCGTGATCCTGCCGCAGGTGACCTTCGGCATCGCGGTGCGCATGGCGGTGATGGGAATCGTGGCAGGTAATGAGGCGTGAAAGAAGCATGAAGATACTCATCAAGAACGGCCGGGTGATGAACCCGGCAACGCAGTTCGATACCGTCTGCGACATCGCCATCGCCTCCGGCCGCATCATCGGCATCGGCAACACGCCGGCCGACTTCAAGCCGGGCAAGGTGATCGAAGCGCAGGGCTGCATCGTGCTGCCCGGCCTGGTGGACCTGGCCGTGCGGCTGCGCGAGCCGGGCTACGAACACGAGGGCATGCTCGAGAGCGAAATGGCCGCGGCCGTGGCCGGTGGCGTGACGAGCGTGGTCTGCCCGCCCGACACGGACCCCGTGCTCGACGAGCCAGGCCTGGTGGAAATGTTGAAGTTCCGCGCCGAGAAGCTGCACCAGTCGCGCGTGTTCCCGCTCGGCGCGCTCACCCGTGGGCTCAAGGGGGCGGTGCTCACCGAGATGGTCGAATTGACAGAGGCCGGCTGCGTGGGTTTCAGCCAGGCCGAGGTGGCGCTGGAAGACACGTTGGTGCTGCAGCGCGCGCTACAGTACGCCAGCACCTTCGGCTACACCGTGTGGCTGCGGCCGCAGGATTTCCATCTCGGCAAGGGCGTGGCCGCGAGCGGCCCGCTGGCCACGCGCATGGGCCTGTCCGGCGTGCCGGTGGCGGCCGAGACGATTGCGCTCTACACCATCTTCGAACTCATGAAGTCCACCGGCGCACGCGTGCATCTGTGCCGGTTGAGCAGCGCCGCCGGCGTGGAACTGGTGCGCCAGGCCAAGCGCGATGGACTGAAGGTGAGCTGCGACATCAGCATCAACTCGCTGCAACTCACCGATGTCGACATCGGCTACTTCGACAGCCGCGCGCGGCTGAGCCCGCCGCTGCGCCAGCAGCGCGACCGCGACGCCCTGCGCGCGGCCCTCGCCGACGGCACGGTGGACGCGCTGGTGTCGGACCACACACCGGTCGATGAAGACGCCAAGACCCTGCCTTTCGCCGAAGCCGAGCCCGGTGCCACCGGCCTGGAACTGCTGCTGAGCCAAGCGCTGAAGTGGAGCGAGGAGGACGGCGTGCCATTGCTGCGCGCACTGGCCGTTGTCACCGAGGCGCCGGCGCGCGTGATCGGCGCCACGCTCGGCACGCTGCAGGCCAGCGTGGGCAAGCTCGTCGAAGGCGGCGTGGCCGACGTGTGCATCTTCGATCCGGCCGAGCGCTGGACCGTCGGTCCCGCCACGCTGCGCAGCCAGGGCAAATACACACCGTTCTCGGGCCACGAACTGCCGGGCCGCCCGCGGGCCACGCTGGTCGGTGGGCACATCGCCTTCGAGGCGGGTCAGCGCGGTTAGGCCGGGCGCATGCGGGCGATCCGGGCCACGGGCAAGCTGGGGCGCATGCTGGCGCACCTGGGGCGCGGGCTGTGGACGATTTCCAGGCAGTTCCCCACGCTCGACCAGACTGAGAAGGAGCGGCTCGTGCAGCAATGGGCCGGGCGCATGCTTGGGATCATGCACATCGAATTGCGGGTGAGTGGCGAGCCGCCAGCCCACGGGCCGGTGCTGCTGGTGGCCAACCACATCTCCTGGCTCGACATCCTGGTGTTGCACGCGGCGGGTTATTGCCGTTTCGTCTCCAAGGCCGATGTGAAGCACTGGCCCGTGGTCGGCACGCTGGCCACGGCGGCGGGGACGCTGTACATCGAGCGGGAGTCGCGCCGCGACGCGATGCGGGTGGTGCATCACATGACGGAGCATCTGCGCATGGGTGACGTCGTCGCGGTTTTTCCGGAGGGCACGACCGGCGACGGCATCACCATGCTGCCGTTCCACGCCAATCTGTTGCAGGCCGCGGTCACCGCCGACGTGCCCGCCTTGCCGGTGGCGTTGCGTTTCATCGACGGCCGCACCGGGCAGACAAGTTTCGCACCGAGCTTCGTGGGCCAGGAGACCCTGGTGGGCTCGGTGTGGCGCACCCTGTCGTCGAATTCGCTGGTGGCCGAGGTCAACTACGGCGAAATGCAGCGCGCCGAGGGCCGCAGTCGCCGCGAATGGGCAGAGGATCTGCAGCACCGTGTGAACCGGCTGCGCACCGCGCAGGCTGTGCCCACCCGGCCGGCTGCACTGCGCAGCGAGCCGGGCAGGCTCTGAGGGGCGCTCAGCGGCTGAGCTTGAGCGGCTTGCCGAGGGCGAACACCGAGTTCGGTGCGGACACCGAGAACGGCTTGGGTTTCGCCCGCGAAAAAAGCGAGCGTTTCGCCGGTTCGGGTTCGATCACCACACCCTTGGCCAGTTGTTCGACCACCAGGCTGCGCAGCGTGATGCCCTGCATGTAGTCGAGCATGTTGGTGCTGAGCCGGTCCCATACGTCGCTGGCCATGGCCTGGCCGTCATCCTTTTCGCTGCCGCGGCGCGGTGCGCGGCGCGGGGGCTCCACCGCCAGGATGATGTCGGCCACGCTGATCGCCGCCGGCTTGCGGCCAAGCGTGTAGCCGCCGCCCGGGCCGCGGATGCTTTCCACCAGCCCCGCGCGGCGCAGGTCGCTGAACATCTGCTCCAGGTAGGACAGCGAGATCTGCTGGCGCCCGCTGATTGCGGACAAGGTCACCGCGCCGCGGTTTTCCCGCAGTGCCAGATCCATCATCGCGGTGACGGCGAATCGTCCCTTGGTGGTCAAGCGCATGGTGTGCTCCTTTTTGGGCATTGTGTCATGGGTCGAATGTAGGTGTTTTAATACTTCGCGTATATTCGTTTTTGTTGATAAAACTATGCGAATAAATCGAAGTATTCGAAGGGACGCACCGTGAACTTCAAGCATCTGCGGTATTTCTGGGTGGTGGCCAAGGCCGGTGGCGTGATGCGCGCCAGCGAACAGTTGCACACCACGCCGCAAACCCTGTCGGGCCAGATCAAGCTGCTGGAGGAATGGCTGGGCCACAAGCTCTTCCGCAAGAATGGCCGGCGGCTCGAGCTAACCGAAGAGGGGCGGGTGGCGCTGAGCTACGCCGATGAAATCTTCACGCTCGGCGCCGAGCTGGAAGGATCGGTGAGGCATGCGCGCGCCGGGTTGGCTTCACTCGATTTCCGTGTGGGCGTGGCCGATTCGGTGGCCAAGTCCGTGGCCTATCACCTGCTCGAGCCGTCGCTGGCGGTGTCGGACGCCGTGCGCCTGATCTGCCATGAAGGCAAATTCGATGAATTGCTGGCGCAACTCGCGCTGCACCGCTTGGATTTGGTGATCGCCGACGAACGCATGTCGAAGAACGTCAGCGTGAAAGCCTTCAACCACGCGCTTGGATCGAGCGCCATGAGCTTCTTCTGTGCACCGGGCCTGAAAGCTTCCTTGAAGGGCGAATTCCCGGCGTGCCTGAACGATGCGCCCATGCTGATCCAGGGCGCCGCGTCTTCGGTGCGCCAGCAGTTCGACCATTGGCTGTCGATCCACGACCTGCATCCGAAGATCGTGGCCGAATTCGACGACAGCGCCTTGATGAACGCCTTCGGGCGCGAAGGGCGCGGCGTGTTCATGTCGCCGACCGTACTCGAGGCCGAGATCCAGGCGCAGTTCGGCGTCGAGGTGATCGGGCGCAGCGACGAACTCGTGGAGGAGTTCTTCGCCATTTCGGTGGAACGGCGCATCACGCACCCCTGCGTGGCGGCGATCACCCGCGAAGCCAAGGCGCAGTTGCTGAAGAGCCCGCTGTAGGCGCTCTCCAGCAATGGTCCACCGGGGTTCAGTGCCCTGAGGGACTGTCGGAGCCGAGGCCGGTCTCCGAGCGGACCTGCTGGGCTTTGAACGCACCACGTTCCTGAGCCGCGCGAGCGCTGTTGTCCAGGATCGAGAACAGCCAGATGCCGACGAAACCGATGGTCATCGAGAACAGCGCCGGCGAGGTATACGGGAACCAGGCCGAACCTTTCGGATAGCCCAGCGTGGCTTCCCACACGGATGGCGAAACGACGGTCAGTGCCACCGATGAAATCAGCCCCATGAAGCCGCCGATCACCGCGCCGCGCGTGGTGCAGTCCTTCCACAGCACCGACATGAACAGCACGGGGAAATTCGCCGAGGCCGCGATCGCGAAGGCCAGCGAGACCATGAAGGCGATGTTCTGCTTCTCGAAGGCGATGCCCAGGGCCACGGCGACGATGCCCAATGCGACCGTGGTGATGCGCGACACCTTGAGCTCCGACGCACTGTCGGCCTTGCCCTTCTTGAACACCGTCGCGTACAGGTCATGTGACACGGCGGAGGCGCCCGACAGCGTGAGTCCTGCGACCACGGCCAGGATGGTGGCGAAAGCGACGGCCGAGATGAAGCCGAAGAACACATTGCCGCCGACGGCCTTGGCCACCAGCACCGCGGCCATGTTGGCCGACCCGCCGCCGCCTTTGATGACGCCTTTGGCGGTGTCGGCGAATTCGGGGTTGGTGAGCACCAGTGTGATCGCGCCGAAGCCGATGATGAAGATCAGCAGGTAGAAGTAGCCGATCCAGGTGGTGGCCCAGAACACCGACTTGCGCGCCTGCTTGGCATCGGGCACGGTGAAGAATCGCATCAGGATGTGAGGCAGCCCGGCCGTGCCGAACATCAACGCCATGCCGAAGGAGATGGCCGAGATCGGGTCCTTGACGAAGCCGCCCGGCCCCATGATCGCCAGCCCGATGGCGGCCGCGTCCGCGGCGGTCTTGCCGTCGTTGGCCGCGATCGCGGTCTTGACCGCGACGCCTTTGGCGAACAGCGCTTCGGGGCTGAACCCAAACTGAGCCATCACCATGAAGGCCATGAAAGTCACGCCGGCCAGCAGCAGGCAAGCCTTGATGATCTGCACCCAGGTGGTCGCGGTCATGCCGCCGAAAAGCACATAGACCATCATCAGCGCACCGACGATCACCACGGCGAGCCAGTAGTCCAGGCCGAACAACAGCTTGATCAGGGCGCCGGCACCGACCATCTGCGCGATCAGGTAGAAGGCAACGACCACCAGCGTGCCGGACGCGGCGAACATGCGGATCGGCGTTTGCTGGAAGCGGTAGCCGGCCACGTCGGCGAAGGTAAATTTGCCCAGGTTGCGCAGGCGTTCGGCCATCAGGAAGGTGATGACCGGCCAGCCGACGAGGAAGCCGATCGAATAGATCAGGCCGTCGTAGCCGGAGGCCATCACTGCCGCGGAGATGCCGAGGAAGGACGCGGCCGACATGTAGTCGCCCGCAATGGCCAGCCCGTTCTGGAAGCCGGTGATGCCGCCACCGGCCGTGTAGAAGTCGGAAGCTGATTTCGTCTTGGCCGCAGCCCATTTGGTGATGAAGAGCGTGCCGACGACGAAGACGGTGAACATGCCGATGGCAACCCAGTTGGTGGGTTGTTTGTCGACCTGGCCGAGATCGCCGCCCGCCGCCGAGACTGCGCCGGCAGCCAGCATCAGCATGAGCGCACCGACGGATTGAATGATGGATTTCATGCTTGCGCGTCCTTCAGGATTTCGGCGGTCAGCCGGTCGAACTCGCTGTTGGCGCGGCGCACGTAGATGCCGGTGATGAGCACCGTGAAGACGATCACGCCGAGTCCGATCGGAATGCCGAGTGTTGTCACGCCGTCGCCGATGGGCTGTGCGAGGAATGGCTTGTCGAACGCGATGAGCGCGATGTAGCCGTAGTACACCAGCATCATCAGCGCCGTCAGCGTCCAGCCGAACAGGTTGCGTTTGCGGCGCAGGGCGTGGTATTTGGGGTTGGCCTCGATGCGGGCCACGATGGAATCACTCACGGGTTGTCTCCTCCGACAAGCTGAACAGGGTGCTTTGGGCGGAATTGCCTTGGCAAGGCCGCGAGTCTTGCCAGCCGTGCTGACCAAGGACTTACGCAACAAGACTCGGCTCGGTTCTGCGGGTAAGTCCGGGTGTCAGACAGGGCAACGTCGCGCACGTCGATACAGCCCGTTTTGCCGCGAATTTTTGCATCGAGAAACGACTCCTAAGGGTTGCCACCTAAAGCGTCAGCATGTGTTCAGTTTGGCGTAAGTCTTTGTTGGTTTGGTGTCAGGAACGGGTCATAGCGGCTGTACATACTCTGTTACAGGTGCTTTCCAAAACGGGAGCGCCACGATTCAAACTATCAAGGAGACCCAGCATGTCAACAGCTGTTGCCAACCGGCCGATGTCGCCCGAGGAGAAGAAAGTCATCTTCGCCTCGTCGCTCGGCACGGTGTTCGAGTGGTATGACTTCTATCTCTACGGCACCCTGGCCGTGATCATCGGGAACCAGTTTTTTTCGGCACTCGATCCCGCTTCCCGCACCATCTTCTCGCTGTTGGCCTTCGCTGCAGGCTTCATCGTGCGGCCCTTCGGCGCATTGGTGTTCGGCCGCCTCGGCGACATGATCGGGCGCAAGTACACCTTTCTGGTGACGATCCTGATCATGGGCTTGTCGACCTTCATCGTCGGCTTGTTGCCGAATTATTCGACCATCGGCGTGGCCGCTCCGGTCATCCTGATCGTGCTGCGCATGCTGCAAGGCCTGGCGCTCGGCGGCGAGTACGGCGGTGCGGCAACCTATGTGGCCGAACACGCGCCGCGCAACAAGCGGGGCGCCTACACGTCGTGGATCCAGACCACGGCGACCCTGGGCCTGTTCCTGTCGCTGATTGTGATCCTGGGGGTGCGTACCAGCATCGGTGAAGTGGCATTCGCCGACTGGGGCTGGCGCATTCCGTTCCTGGTCTCGATCCTGCTGCTGGGCGTGTCTGTCTATATCCGCTTGAGCATGAACGAGTCGCCTGCCTTCACCAAGATGAAGGCCGAGGGCAAGACCTCGAAGGCACCGCTCTCCGAATCGTTCGGGCAGTGGAAGAACCTGAAGATCGTGATCCTGGCATTGGTCGGCCTGACCGCCGGCCAGGCGGTGGTCTGGTACACCGGGCAGTTCTATTCGCTGTTCTTCCTGACCGGCGCCTTGAAGGTAGACGGCGCCACGGCCAACGTGCTGGTCGCATGTTCGCTCATCATCGCCACGCCGTTCTTCGTGATCTTCGGTGCGCTGTCCGACAAGATCGGCCGCAAGCCCATCATCATGGCCGGCTGCCTGCTGGCCATCCTGACCTACTTCCCGGTGTTCGGCGCCTTGACCAAGGCGGCCAACCCCGACCTGGCGGCGGCACAGGAGAAGAACAAGGTGGTGGTCACCGCGGATCCGAAGGAATGCTCGTTCCAGTTCAACCCAACCGGAACCGCCAAGTTCACGAGCTCCTGCGACATCGCCAAGCAGGTGTTGTCGGCGAGTTCGGTGAGTTATGACAACGTTGCGGGCGCGGCCGGTGCACCAGCCACGATCAAGATCGGCGAAACCGTCATCACCAGCTACAGCGCCAACGGCCTCGGCGCCGACGAACTGAAGAAGAAGGATGCCGAATTCAAGAAGGCGGTGGCCGAAGATCTCAAGGCAGCCGGCTATCCCGCCAAGGCCGATCCGGCGAAGATCGACAAAGTGACGATCGTGATCATCCTGACCTACCTGGTGCTGCTGGTCACCATGGTCTACGGACCGATCGCCGCCATGCTGGTCGAAATGTTCCCGACGCGCATTCGCTACACCTCGATGTCGCTGCCGTATCACATCGGCAACGGCTGGTTCGGCGGCCTGTTGCCGGCGACTGCGCTGGCCATCGTGGCGCAGACCGGGAACATGTACAACGGCCTCTGGTATCCGATCGTGATCGCCGCGGTGACCCTGGTGGTCGGCACGCTGTTCATCAAGGAAACCAAGGACGTTGACATCTACGCCAACGACTGAAACCTGCCTACCTGAGCGCTGCGCCCATCACCTGTGAGCGCCATGCCCCCCCAGCCCTCGTTGTGATGAGGGCTTTTTTTTGGAGACTTCACCCATGTGGAAAATCGTGATTGGCTTCCTGGCGTTCGCCGCCGTGGCCTTGTTCGTGCTGTCCAAAGGAGGCGACATCGACATGAGCGGAGAGAAACACGGCATTGACGCCGGGCCCACAGCCGCCAGCTCGGCACCGAAGTGATGTGTCGCTCCGGGGCTCGTGACAGCAAGGCCCGGAGCGGAGATCACACGACCCGCAACAAGCGCCGGTTGTCGGTGGGCTTGGTGGCGGCTTCGATGTTGCGAAGATTGAGGGCGGGTTCGACGCGGCATATGCTCCCTTGTGCATCGTGGTGCACGGTCATCACTGAAAATTCTCGCCATTGGGCCATGACCTCGACGGGATGACGGGCCCAGTCGCCCATCTCATGGTCTGTTGGAGGCGGGGTCTCCTTGCGCCGGTCCACGCCGCGGAATCGGATGTGGTTGTAGACCGCCCACAGCATCAAGGCGCCACCCATGACCGCAATGACGATGGCATACACCATCAGGACATTGAGAAATCGCGCGTAACCGTTCAGTTCGACCATGTGGAATCGAAACTGGTAACCGAAGAAGAGCCATCCCCCCAGGGTGACGAGTGGCAGCCAGAGAAAGACCCAGGCGATCCAGAAGGCGGCGGTCAGGGCGCTGAACAAGGCCTTCTGCTGCCATGCCTGCAGGTCGGGCCGTTCGATGATCAAAGGTGTCTTCATGGTTGCAGCCCTCGGTCCGGGCTGACCCAAGTGGCTCGTTTTTTCCCTCTGAGGATCACCTTGGGAATGGCGACGAGTGTCGTGAAGACGCTGAGCATCCAGTACGCGAGCGGATACCAGATCATCCAGTAGTAGTAGCGTCCGAGTCCTTTCTCGTACTTGGCGTCGAGGAACATGCTCACGGCGAACTGCAGCAGGCAGGTGGTGCCAATGACCATGCCATTCCAGCCGGGAATCAGGGTGTCGACGTACAAAGCGGGGGGCAGCGTGACGAACTGACCCAGTGCCCACAGGAGGATCACTGCGGCCATGGTGTAGGCCCAGATCACGCTGGTGAAGTACTCCAGATACACCGGCAGCATGCGGCGATGGCGCCACCTGCCGAACAGGCCGTTCTGGCTGAACAGGACCTGCGTGCCGCCCATGGCCCAGCGCAGTCGCTGGCGCCAGAGGCCGCGCATGGTCTCGGGCATCAGGATCCAGCACAGCGCATTCGGTTCGAAACGCACGTCCCAATGGCGCATTTGCAGGCGCCAGCTGATGTCGATGTCTTCGGTCAACGCATCCGGGTTCCAGTAGCCGGCGTTGTGCAGCGCCGCGCGACGGAAGCAGACCATTACGCCAGATACCGTGAACACCTTGCCATAGGTGCGTTGTGCTCGCTTGATGAGACCGATGATCGAGGAGAACTCGCCGACCTGGATGCGGCCGAGCAGCGTCGAACGGGTACGGATGCGGGGGTTGCCGGTGACCGCGCCCACGCGCGGGCTATCGATCAGGTGGCGCATCATCCAGCGCAGGCAATGCGGATCGACGATGGAGTCACCATCGATGCACAGGAAATAGTCATGCTTTGCCATCATGGCCGCGGTGTTCAACCCGACGGCCTTGCCCTGGTTGCGGGCCAGATGGATCACGCGGATGCGGCGGTCGGCCTTGGTAAAACGGTCCAGCATCTGTGGTGTGGTGTCCGTGCTGCCGTCGTCGATCAACAGGATCTCGAATTCCGGGTAGTCGATCGCTTGCAACGCGGCTACCGTCTCTTCAATGCACTCGGCCTCGTTGTGGCAAGGCACCAGGATGCTCACCGGCGGATACTCTTTCAACGGCGGTGGCTGATCGAATGGTCGGTCCGCGCGTTCGTAGTGGAAATAGTAGTAGAGCCCACCGCACATCCACAGGTAGGACATGAACAAGGGGTAGTAGAACGTGAAATCGAAGATGGCGTCGATCACGGAACCTGGCAGCAGATTTTCCATAACGATGATTCCTTGGGGCGGATGTGCTGGACTTTTTGGGCGGGCTCAGAAACGCCAGTTGAGATTCAAATAGATGTAGCTCTTGGTCTCGTATTTGCCGTCGTAGGGGAAGCGTCTTACGCCAACGCCATAGCGCGTCGATCGGTCCGGACCGAACTGCCACTCGTGTTCATAGCGGGCATCTTCGAACATGTTCCAGCCATAGGTTCTTTCTGCCCAGGCGTCGTCCTGGCGCACATTGCTGTGTTGCAGGTAGCTGCCGACCGTCAGAGACACCCGCTGGTTGAAAGCCCGGTCATAACGTCGCCAGGTTTGCCAATCCCCTGCAAGGGTCGCGGAAACGGCGGTATCGCGCTTCGGATTGAAGTAGATCGCATCCTGGGCGGTGTTCGTGCTGCTGTAAGCGGCGGTCTGCAAGTCCAATGTGCGCCCGTAACCGCTGTACAGGCGTTCGAACCATGCCACGGACAGGGCCTGGCGCTTGTTGCCGTCGTTGAAGTCGTAGTACGCCAGGTCGGCTGCAACGCGGCGCGCTTCGTTCCAGCGGTAAGCCATGCCGACCAGTGTCTTGCTCGCGTGCAGGTACGTGGGAGCCCAGTTTTCCGCGCTGGCCAGCCTTCCCTTCAGCGGAAAGTCGTTGGTTTCGCTTTCGTGCCGGGCCCGGAACGACAATTGGTCGTTGACCTGCCAGCCCGCACTCGCTGCCCATGTGTTGTCCCGGCCATTGCGCAGGTCGTGGCCAACTTCCAGCGTGGCCTGCAGATCGCGGCGGGTCCACTCGATGCCGGCTCCGGTGCGCTCATGGCTGGCCGACTCGCCATTGAACTTGGCGTTGGCGAGATGGTGGTTGCCGAAGATGCGGATGCCGTTTCCGGTCTGACCGCTGTAGACGGTTGTTTCCCAAACGAGGTCGTCGTTGCCGGACACGGCACCCTGGCCGAACCCCTTGGTGGCGGTGCTGGTGAGGAAGGGGCGTTCACGGCGCTCCCAGGCGCGCAGGATGCGTTGCACGGCGGGATGTTCCGGCGCCGCAGACCGCAGTGCAGCGATCATGCGGCCTGCCTCGATGATGTCGCCCTGCGCCCAGGTGGCGTCTGCCAAGCCGACGCGCGCTGCGATGTTGTCCGGCGCCACGGCCAGTACGTCGTTGTAGCGTGCCGCGGCGGCGCGCGGCAGTCCGCGCTGCGCCAGGAGGTCGGCCTGCGCCAGCCAGATGCCGGCGTCGTCGGGCAGCTCGCCGGCCAGTTGTCGGATCTTCCGATCTGCGGTGTCGATCCGGTCGGCAAATCGTGTCAAGGTCGCATCGGTACGGCGGACGGCCGCGGACTGGCGGGTCTGCTCCAGCATGTTGCCAACGATGCTTTCTGCAGCCGAAAAGTCCTCGGCTTCGACGTGAGCGTACATCAGCGCCGTCTGCGTGACGATGTTGGCCGGGTCGCTGGCCAATGCGCGTTGGTAAAGGTCGCGTGCGCGCTCCGGTTGCCTCAGCTGCATGGCTGCGTCGGCCGCCGCGTTGACGACGTAGGGTGGCGGTATTTCGCCTTCGGCCTCCAGAGCCGTGAATTGCGCCAGGGCTTCATCGGCGCGTTTGCGGTCCTTCAAGGCCACGACGCGATCGAAGCGCAGGCGCTCGAGGACGTCGCGCGCTTCTCGCTGCGGCATGGTGCGCGCCTGTTCGATGAGTTCGCCGTTGGCCAACAGCGCCGCGTCGATCAGGCGGTAGCGGGCAAGGGTGAAGTCCGTGTCCAGCAGGTTTTCGGCTTCGCGGATCTGCTGTCCATTACTCGCCTGGCTGGCCGCCAGTGCGCGCACGGCAACCGCGGCCGGTTCATCATGGCCGGCCGGCGCGGCGTTCGCCACTGTCGGCGGAGGAGCTGGCGCATGGACGGTTGCAGCGCTTGTTTCGGTGATGCCCAGACGATTCAATTGCTGCTGAAATGGCGAAGCGCGTCCAGCTTCATCGCGCGCCACAAGCGCAGCGGACGCGCTTTGTAGCAATGCGGGGTTGTTGACGGAAAGCCGCAGGACGCGGGCGAGTTGGATGTCCGCTTCGGCCGTTTGATGTTGGGCCAACAAGGCCAACGCCAGGCCCAGATTCGCATCGGCCTTCCGGGGCTGGCGCCGCGCCAGCAGGCGATAGGCTTCTTCTGCGCGGGAGGCTGGGCCCGCATCCAGCGCTGATTTGCCTATGGCGGCGAGCACGTAGTCAGGAATCTGCGAAGAAAGCTTCAGATCACGGCTTTCAGCTACGGCCAGCGCGTGATGGCCAGCCCAACTCAGCACGGCGACCAGATCGTAACGGTAGGCGCTTTGTCCTGGGTTTTCCAGTGCCAGTTTCTCAAGGACCGGCAAGGCCGAATCAAAACGGCCCGCGCGGGCGTCCGTCACGGCCTGTTGATAGCCCGATGGCACGGCCTGGGCCGGCGAGGCATACACCGTAAATGCGACGGTCAATGCCAGGAAGAGCTTGGAGTAGGGCTGCTGCATTGGGCCTGCCATGGCTGGGTTGACGAACATGTAATTCAAAGAAGCGGGCGCTCAAAGCGACGGCGCTATGGCGCGTGCCCTGCGACGCGCGCTGCCCCAGATGCCCGCAAGACCGAGTGCCACGAGCGCGAGGCTCGCCGGTTCCGGGACCTTGTTGGGATCGGTGCCGAATAGGTCGCCGGGGCCGATCACGCTCCACGCGTTGTTCGGCCCGCTCCAGCCCAGGTCGATCACGCCGGCTTCGAGCCGGTTGTAGTAGCTCAGGTTGATACCGTAGTAGCCGACGTCCAGCGACAGGTTGCCGGGCAGGCCGTTCTGGTCGGCGAGCGAGTAATAGTTGCGGCCGGTGCTGGTGGCGACGCTGTCCTGGCCCATTTGCAGGCTGCCATTGGCACCGAGCAGCGAGAAGGAAAAGCCGTCGTCGACGAACACGCCGAAGTCGTAGATGCCCGCCGTGGCCACATAGATGTAGCCGGTGAAGACAGCCGCATAGTTTTCCTCGCCGCCGCCACTGGCAGTGACGATCGGGGCGATGGGGCGCACGCCGTCGGCGCGCCATGGGCTGTTGCCGTAGTCGTTGTTGTAGAGGTCGTTGGCGAAGCTGACGGCGGACACGCTGGTGGCCGTTGCCGTCACGTAAGGGTTCTTGCCAGAGGCGATGTCCGCAATGTCGGCCGTGGACCAGATGCCCGTGCCCCAGGAGAAATTCTTGACCGCGGTAGGCGCTGCGCCGTTTTCCGACCATTGGTAGTTGCTGAACCGTGCCTGGTCGTCGACTTTGTACCAAGTACCAGCCAGGCCATTGCCCGAAGTGGTGGGCGCTGCGCCGGTCATCAAGGGGTCCAGCGTGGGCGTGGCGTAGGCGGCGGTGGCCAGGGTCAGGCCGGCGACGATGGAGGACGCGGTGGTCAGCGCAGATTTGACGAGTGAACCGGTGTTCATTTCAAATACTTTCATGTAATGTTGTATGCAAAGTATTTTCTGATGATTTGTCATTTACTCCTGTCGACTTCTTCACATGCACCTGGCTTTATGCGGCGTCCCTCATCGAATCCAGGTTTGTGCGAAAAAATTCCGACCTCCTGGGCAGATAACCCCTCGGGCCGCCGATGGTCGACCGCTCCCTACAATGGTCCGCCTCATGCCCAAACAGCCTCACCACACCAGCGACACGCCCCAGGGAACCATTCGCATCCGCGGTGCCCGCCAACACAATCTGAAGGACATCGACCTCGATCTGCGCACCGGCGAACTCACGGTGGTGACCGGACCGAGCGGCTCCGGCAAGTCCAGCCTGGTATTCGACACGCTGTTCGCCGAAGGCCAGCGGCGTTACGTGGAAACCTTCTCCGCCTATGCGCGGCAGTTCCTGGACCGCATGGACAAGCCCGCGGTGGACAAGGTCGAAGGCGTTCCGCCGGCGATTGCCATCGACCAGACCAATCCGGTGCGTTCCAGCCGTTCCACCGTCGGCACGATGACCGAGCTCAACGACCACCTGAAGCTGCTTTTCGCCCGCGCCGGCCACCTGTTCGACAAAGTCACCGCGCTGCCGGTGCGCCACGATTCGCCGGAAACCATCTACGCGCAGCTTCAGGCGCGCGCGGCCGAGGCACAGGATCCAAGGCTGGTCGTCACCTTTCCGGTCGAACTGCCCGGAAACACCACGCAGGAAGAGGTGGCGCAGTGGTTGTCCGCCAGCGGATTTACGCGCGTGCAGGCCGAGCGCGAGGTGACGGTGCCGGTCGAGGCGCAAGCCGCCGGCAAGACCGGCAAGAAGAGCGCCGTGACCGCGCCGGTGTCGCGCAAGCTGCTCGACGTGGTGGCCGACCGTTTCCGCATTGGCAACACGGAGAAGGCCCGTGTGCTAGAGGCCATCGAAGTCGCGCTCAAGCGCGGCTCGGGCCGGCTGAACGTCTATGCGCTTGGCGAGGGTGAAGCGGCGCCCGAAGTCTGGAAATACTCGACCGGCCTGCACTGCCCTGAAAGCGACCTTCGCTACACCGATCCGATCCCGTCGATGTTCTCGTTCAACTCGCCGGTGGGCGCGTGCGAAACCTGCCGCGGCTTCGGCCGTGTGATCGGCGTGGACTACGGCCTGGTGATCCCCAACGACAAGCTCACGCTGCGCGCCGGCGCCATCAAGCCGATGCAGACGCCGGCCTGGCAGGAGACGCAGGACGATTTGATGCGCCACGCCGAGGCGGCCGGCATTCCGCGCGACACGCCGTATTACAAGCTCACCGAAGAGCAGAAGCATTGGGTGGTGAACGGCTCGCCGAACTGGAACGGCAAGTGGAACCAGCATTGGTTCGGCGTGAAGCGTTTCTTCGAGTACCTGGAAACCAAGTCGTACAAGATGCACATCCGCGTGCTGCTGTCCAAGTACCGCAGCTATACGCCGTGCCCCGATTGCGCTGGCGCGCGCCTTAAGACCGAGAGCCTGCTGTGGCGCATCGGCGGCCAGGAAGATGCCGATGCCGTGCTGGATGCGGCCAAGCGTTTCATGCCGCAGGGCGTGAACTGGTCGCGCGCGCAACTCGAGGCCTTGCCCGGCCTGTGCCTGCACGACCTGATGCTGATGCCGCTGGACCGGCTGCGGCGTTTCTTCGACCGCGTCGGTCCGCACGTCGGCCAGTCGGCCAACGACGGTGAAACCCAGGCCTTGAAACTGTTGTTCGAGGAAATCACCACGCGGCTCAAATACCTGTGCGACGTGGGCATCGGCTACCTCACGCTCGACCGCCAGAGCCGCACGCTCAGCGGCGGTGAGGTGCAGCGCATCAACCTCACCACGGCGCTCGGCACCTCGCTGGTGAACACGCTGTTCGTGTTGGACGAGCCCAGCATCGGCCTGCATCCGCGCGACATGCACCGCATCATCGAGGCCATGCACCGGCTGCGCGACGCGGGCAACACGCTGGTGGTGGTCGAACACGACCCGGCCGTGATGCTCGCCGCCGACCGCATGATCGACATGGGCCCCGGCCCGGGCGAACGCGGCGGCCGCATCGTGTTCGACGGCACCACGGACGACCTGCGCCGTGCCGAAACGCTCACCGGTGCCTACCTCGGTGGCCGCAAGCAGATCGGCATGGGTTTCAAGAAACTCGTGACCGACGGTACGCCACGCCTCATTCTCGAAGGCGCGCGCGAACACAACCTGAAGAACGTCACCATCGAGCTGCCGCTGCAGCGCCTGGTGTGCATTACCGGCGTCAGCGGCTCGGGCAAGTCCACGCTGATCCAGGACGTGCTCGCCCCCGCGCTGATGCGCCACTTCGGCCAATCGACCGAAACGCCGGGTGAGCACGACCGCCTGCTCGGCGCGGAGCAATTGAGCGCCGTGGTCTTCGTCGACCAGTCGCCGATCGGCAAGACGGCGCGTTCCAATCCGGCGAGTTACGTCGGCGCCTGGGACGCGATCCGCGAACTGTTCGCCAACGCGGCCCTGGCGCGCCAGCGCAGCTACACCGCCAGCAAGTTCAGCTTCAACAGCGGCGACGGCCGCTGCCCCACGTGTGGCGGTTCGGGTTTCGAGCACGTGGAGATGCAGTTTCTCTCCGACGTCTACCTGCGTTGCCCGGACTGCGACGGCAAGCGTTACCGGCCCGAGATCCTGGAGGTGACGATCGAGCGCCGCAGCGCAGTTGACGCGCGGCTGACGCAATTCAACGTGGCCGACGTGCTCAACCTCACCGTGAGCGAAGCCGCCATGGTGTTCGAGACCGACCGCGACGTGATCCGCGCGCTGCAGCCCATCGTCGATGTCGGCCTCGAATACGTGAAGCTGGGCCAGCCCGTGCCGACCTTGTCCGGCGGCGAGTCGCAGCGACTCAAGCTCGCCGGTTTCCTGGCCGAAGCCGCGAAGAACGGCAGCGCCAGCCGCCAGCCCGTGGCCAAGAAAGGCACGCTGTTCCTGTTCGACGAACCGACCACCGGCCTGCACTTCGACGACATCGCCAAGCTCATGCGTGCATTGCGCAAGCTGCTCGACGCCGGCCATTCCATGGTCATCATCGAACACAACCTCGACGTGATCCGCGCGAGCGACTGGCTCATCGACATGGGCCCGGAAGGCGGCGAGGGCGGTGGCCAGGTGGTCGCGGTGGGCAAGCCCGAAGACGTGCGCCACCATCCCACGTCACACACCGGCCAGGCGCTGCGCGAATACGAAGCCGCGCTCGGCCTGGCTTCCACGCATGAAGTGCGGGAGATGCCGGCCATCTGGGCGCGGCCCGAACGCGTCGCGGTACCGTTCAACCCCAACATCCAGATCGTCAACGCCAAGGAGCACAACCTCAAGTCCTTGAGCGTGGACATCCCGCGCGGCCAGTTCAACGTGGTCACCGGCGTCAGCGGCTCGGGCAAGTCCACGCTGGCCTTCGACATCCTGTTCAACGAAGGCCAGCGGCGTTACCTCGAATCGCTGAACGCCTATGCGCGCAGCATCGTGCAGCCCGCGGGCCGGCCCGAGGTGGACGCGGTCTACGGCATCCCGCCGACCGTGGCCATCGAGCAGCGGCTGAGCCGTGGTGGCCGCAAGTCCACCGTCGGTACGACCACCGAGGTCTGGCATTTCCTGCGCCTCTTGTACGTGAAGCTCGGCACGCAGCACTGCATCTTCGACGGCGCGGCCGTGCAGCCGCAGACGCCGGAGAGCATCGCCGCGCAGTTGATGCGCAACTTCCGCGGCCAGCACATCGGCCTGCTGGCGCCGCTGGTGATGAACCGCAAGGGCGTCTACACCGAACTCGCCGACTGGGCGCGGCCACGCGGCTACACCCATCTGCGCGTGGACGGCAACTTCCTGCCGACGACCGGCTTCCCGCGCATCGACCGTTTCAAGGAACACACGGTCGAACTGCCCGTCGCCAGCCTGGAGATCACGCCGGACAACGAAGCCCGGCTGCGCCAGGCTCTGGCGACCACGCTGGAACACGGCAAGGGCGTGGTCCACATCCTGAGCGGGCTCGACGGCCTGCGCGAAGCCATGGCCGACGGCACACCCACGGCGCATATCGGCACGCTGCTCGCGTTCTCCACCAAACGCGCCTGCCCGGTGTGCAGCACGAGTTACGCCGAACTCGATCCACGCCTGTTCAGCTACAACAGCAAACACGGCTGGTGCCCCGACTGCGTGGGCACCGGGGTCAAGCTCACCCGCGACCAGCGCCAGGTGTTCGACGACTCGGTGCGCGACGACGACAACAAGGGCCGCGAACAGACCTTCGCCGAACCCGAGGCCGAAGATGTGGGCGACCAGATCTGCCCGACCTGCGAAGGCACACGCCTGAACGCCACCGCACGCGCCGTGCGCTTCGACGGCGTGGCCATCACCGACATCGCCAGCCTCAGCGTGACCGACATCCGCCAGTGGGTGTCGAAGCTGCAGCAGGCCGGCCACATGAGCCAGCGCGAGACCGACATCGCACGCGATCTGGTGCCCGAGATCAAGAGCCGGCTCGAATTCCTCGAGGAAGTCGGGCTCGGCTACCTCACGCTGGACCGGGGTGCGCCCACGCTGTCGGGCGGCGAAGCCCAGCGCATCCGCCTGGCCGCGCAGCTCGGCAGCAACCTGCAGGGCGTGTGCTACATCCTCGACGAGCCGACCATCGGCCTGCATGCGCGCGACAACCACATCCTGCTCAACGCGCTGCACAAGCTCGGCGAGAAGGGCAACACGCTGGTGGTGGTGGAGCATGACGAAGACACGATCCGCCGCGCGGACCACATCATCGACATCGGCCCGAGCGCGGGCAAACGCGGCGGCCGGCTCGTGGCCGAAGGCCAGGTGGCCGACATTTCCGCTGCGAGCGATTCGGTCACCGGCCGCTACCTGCTGCACGCGATGAAACACCCGCTGAAGGCGCGGCGGCTGATCGCGGACGAGGAAGAAGCCGCGGTCTTGGAAGAAGCCGTCGTCGCCCCGGAACCGGTCGCCGCCGTCAGCGCCAAGCAACGCAAGAAGCTCGCGGCCGAGGCGCTGCTTGCCGCCGCCGAAGCCGTCGTGCCCTATGCCCAGCGCTGGCTCTCCGTCTTCGGCGCGAACCTGCACAACCTGCAGGACGTCGAGGCCCACATTCCGCTGCAGCGGCTGGTGGCCGTCACCGGCGTCAGCGGCTCGGGCAAGTCCACGCTCGCGCGCGACGTGCTGCTCGACAACGTACAGGCCATCGTGCTGCAGCGCTCGACCAAGGCCGGCCGCGATGCCGACGCCGCGGGCCAGCGGCCCGCCTGGTCGGGTTGCGCGTCGGTGCAGGGTTATGAAACCGTGGACCGCGTGCTCGAAGTCGACCAGACGCCGATCGGCAAGACGCCGCGTTCCTGCCCGGCCACCTACATCGGCTTCTGGGACACGATCCGCAAGCTGTTCGCCGAAACCCTGGAGGCGCGCGCACGCGGCTACGGCCCGGCGCGTTTCTCGTTCAACACCGGCGAAGGCCGTTGCCCGAGCTGCGAAGGCCAGGGCATCCGCACCATCGCCATGAGCTTCCTGCCGGACGTCAAGGTGAAGTGCGAAACCTGCCACGGCGCCCGTTTCAACCCCGAGACGCTGGCGGTGACCTGGCGCGGCAAGAGCATCGGCGACGTGCTGCAGATGGAGGTCGACGAAGCCGTCGATTTCTTCGCCAGCATGCCCAACATCAGCCATCCGCTGCAGTTGCTCAAGGACGTGGGCCTGGGCTACCTCACGCTGGGCCAGCCGTCGCCGACCCTGAGCGGCGGCGAGGCGCAGCGCATCAAGCTCGTCACCGAACTCAGCAAGGTGCGCGACGACGTGACGCGGCGCGGCCAGAAGGCGCCGCACACGCTGTATGTACTCGACGAGCCGACGGTCGGCCTGCACATGGCCGATGTGGAGAAGCTGATCCGCGTGTTGCACCGCCTGGTGGACGGCGGCCACAGCGTGGTGGTCATCGAGCACGACCTCGACGTCATCGCCGAAGCCGACTGGGTCATCGATCTCGGGCCGGACGGCGGCAACGGCGGCGGCCGTGTCGTGGCCTCGGCGCCGCCGGAAGAGGTGGTGCGGCTCGGCACGGCCACGGGCAAGGCGCTGGAGGCGGTGCTGGCGCGGTAGGCTTTTTGCTATTTAAAAGATAGCTTCTTGCGCAGATAAAACCTGCTCTGGAGGCCGTTTTCACTTGAAGGAATACGCGCTGGCAGGGCCTGTCTTTCCCTGGAATGGCAGTCACCCAACCTATGACTGGCTGAAGGACGACAGCCTGGACAATCTCGACGACCTGCCGCAACGGGAGATCATCGACCATCTGGAAGCCGCGCTGGCTGCGTTTCGCGATGTGGCTGCGGGGCTGCCCAGCTCGAAGCTGGCACCGTGACCACCATCGACCACCATCGACCACCATCGACGACCACGCGGCAGCCTCTGCCGTGGCAACAAGGGGGATGCATGCAAGCCCGACGAGATGTGATGAACGCACTGGACCGCCGCGGCGCCATGTGGCTGCTGGCGGCATCGGCATGGCCTGCCACGTCCCGCGCGGAAGACGCCGCCGCACTGCTGCGTGCAGGCGGCTGCGTGCTGATGTTGCGGCATGCCTCGACCACGCCGGGCGTCGGTGATCCGCCTGAGTTTCAGCTCGGCAACTGCCGCACCCAGCGCAACCTCAGCGCGGACGGCCAGGCTGAAGCACGCCGCATCGGTGCGTGGTTCAGTCGCCATCAACTGACGCCGCGTGCGGTGCTGACCAGCGCCTGGTGTCGCTGCATCGACACCGCCGAACTGGCCTTCGGCCGGCACACGCCGTGGGCTGCGCTCAATTCCAGCTTCGGCGATCGTTACCCCGCGACCGATGCGACCCCCAGCCTGCGCCAAGCTCTGCGCGCGGTGCCGAAAGGGCAGTGCGAGGTCTGGGTGACGCACCAGGTCAACATCACCGCCATCACCGGAGAAGTGCCGGCGCAGGCCGAGGGCTTTGTGCTCGATGCCGGGGCAAAGCTCTTGGTGCGGACGCGTTTCGAAACATGAACGGGGCTGATGCCTGTCATCCGGCAACACCGCTTGGATCGGCGTCAGAATCAGCACCATGATCACCATCTACAACCACCATCACGCCCTGCACCACGGCAAGGTCGAGATGTTCCGCGGCGAACTCGTGCCGTGTTTCGAGATTCCCGCGCGCGCCGACTACGTGCTGCAGGAACTCGAACGGCGCAACTTCGGCCCGGTGCAGGCGCCGTCCGAGTTCGGCAATGAGGCCATCACGCGCGTGCATGCCCGGCGCTACGTCGATTTCCTGGCCGGGGCGTGGGACGAATGGGTGGCGCTCGATCCGGCGAACGCGCAGCGCGACGCGTTTCCCTCGTACTGGCCGATCCGCACATTCCGTTCCGACGTGTTGCCCGCGAGTTTCCCGGCGCGCATGGGCTTGTTCTCTTACGACGCCGGCTCGCCCCTGACGTCGGGCACCTGGCAGGCCGCGCGGGCTGGCGCTTGCTGCGCGTTGACGGCGGTGCAGCGGGTGAATGCCGGCGCGCGTTCGGCCTTTGCGCTCACGCGGCCACCGGGCCACCATGCGGGGGCCGACTTCTTCGGCGGCTACTGCTTCCTGAACAACGCGGCCATCGCCGCACAGGCCTTGCGCGACGCGGGCGCGGCGCGCGTGGCGGTGCTCGATGTGGACTTCCACCACGGCAACGGCACGCAGGCCATCTTCTACGACCGGTCCGATGTGTTCTTCGCCAGCCTGCATGGCGATCCGCACACCGAGTACCCGTATTACCTGGGCTACGCCGACGAACAGGGCGAGGGTGCGGGCCTGGGCGCCAACCTGAACCTGCCGCTGCCGCGCGGCAGCGATTTCGCGCGCTGGCGCGAAGCCTTGGCCCGGGCGCTCGCGGCCATCGCGTCCTTCGGGGCCGAGGCGCTGGTGGTGTCGCTGGGGGTCGACACCTTCGCGGGCGATCCGATCTCGGGCTTCCGTTTGCAGAGCGCCGACTTCGTGCAGGTCGGTGCCGATTTGGCCGCGGCCGGCCTGCCCACGGTGTTCGTGTTCGAGGGCGGCTATGCGGTGGCCGAGGTGGGCATCAACACGGTGAACGTGCTCGAAGGGTTCGCGCAGCGCGGCTGAAGTCTGGGTCCAATACAGATACTCTTACTTGCAATTCCAGGGTTTTTACCAGTCCATCGGCGCAAATAAGTACAACAACTCGCGTCCAGGGTATCGCTTCCTGCAAGGGCCGGCTCCTACCATTTCGACACCGATCAAGTGCGTCTTCGTGCACTGCGGGTTCGTCGAAAACTCAGGAGACATCCATGAAATTCAAGATTAGCGCGGTCGCCCTGGCCATGGGCGCGTTGGGCACGTTGGGCCTGCTGGGCGCCACGGCCGCCTCCGCCGCCACCGATCTGGTGATCGCCACCGTGAACAACGGCCACATGATCACCATGCAGAAGCTGACCAAGTTCTTCGAGGCGGCGAACCCTGATGTCAAGGTGAAGTGGGTCACGCTCGAGGAAGGCGTGCTGCGCCAGCGCGTCACCACCGACATCGCCACCAAGGGCGGCCAGTTCGACGTGATGACCATCGGCCTGTACGAAGCGCCGATCTGGTCCAAGAAGGGCTGGCTCGCGCCGATCAACACCGACGCCGCCTACGATGTGGACGACCTGCTGCCGGCCATCCGCAGCGGCCTGTCGCAGGACGGCAAGCTGTATGCCGCGCCTTTCTACGGCGAAAGCTCGATGACCATGTACCGCGCCGATCTGGTCAAGGCCGCCGGCCTGACCATGCCGGCCAACCCGACATGGACCGACATGGCCAACATCGTGGCCAAGATCCACGACCCGGCCAAGGGCGTCTACGGCCTGTGCCTGCGCGGCAAGCCGGGCTGGGGCGACAACATGGCCTTCCTCACGACGATGGTCAACACCTACGGCGGCCAGTGGTTCGACATGGCCTGGAAGCCGCAGATCGACAGCAAGCCCTGGCACGACGCGATCTCGCAATACGTCGACCTGATGAAGAAGTACGGCCCGCCCGGCGCTTCGGCCAACAGCTTCAACGAGAACCTGGCGCTGTTCAACGAAGGCAAGTGCGGCGTGTGGATCGACGCGACGATTGCCGCTTCCTTCGTCAGCGATCCGAAGCAGTCCAAGGTGGCCGACAAGGTGGCCTTCACCCAGGCGCCGACGGCGGTGACGCCCAAGGGCGCGAACTGGTTGTGGTCGTGGAACCTGGCCGTGCCGGCGTCGAGCAAGAAGCCCGAACTCGCCCAGAAGTTCATCACCTGGGCCACGTCCAAGGACTACGTGAACCTGGTGGCCAAGGAAGAAGGCTGGATCGCCGTGCCCACCGGCACCCGCAAGTCCACCTATGCCAACGCCGATTTCCAGAAGGTGGCCAAGTTCGCGCCTGAAGAACTCAAGGCCATCAACAGCGCCAACCCGACCGACAGCACGCTGCCGAAGTCGCCGTATGTCGGCGTGCAGTTCGCCTCGATCCCGGAGTTCCAGGCGATCGGCATCGCCGTCGGCCAGCAGATGAGCGCGGCGCTGTCGGGCAAGGTCACGGTGGATGCGGCGCTGAAGACATCGCAGACGGCCGCCGAGCGTGAGATGACCAAGGGCGGGTACTACAAGAAGTAATCGATGGCCTGAATCTTCCTACTGCGCGGACCGATCTGGCGCCTGCGGTGCTCGCCGTACGAGAGTACGGCTCCGCGCCTCGACGCCACCTCGGCCCGCTCGCTACGGAATCTTCAAGCCCTCGACCGTCGCCTGTTTGAGCTTGTTCCACTGAGCGGATGAGTGCGCCAGCGGCAGGCCACTTGACCAAGCTGTCACCGAAAGCTCACCATGTCACGATTCCTCCCCCGTGCGCTCATGGCGCCGTCCATCGTCACGCTCTTCCTGTGGATGATCGTGCCGCTGGTGATGACGCTGTATTTCTCCGTCATCCACTACAACCTGATGCAGCCCGGCGAGACCGGCTTCGTCGGCCTGGAAAACTTCCACTACTTCATCACCGACCCGGACTTCTGGCCGTCGGTGATGCACACCATCCAGCTGCTGGGCTCGGTGATCGTGATCACGGTGGTGCTGGGCGTGGGCCTGGCCCTGCTGGTGAACGAGCCATTCCCGGGCCAGGGCATCGTCCGCGTGCTGCTGATCTCGCCATTCTTCGTCATGCCCACGGTGAACGCGCTGCTGTGGAAACACATGATGATGAACCCCATCTACGGCGTGCTCGCGCATGTGTGGCAGTTCTTCGGCCTCACGCCGATCGACTGGATGACCGACTACCCGCTGCTGTCGGTGATCGTCATGCTGAGCTGGCAATGGCTGCCGTTCGCCTGCCTGATCTTCATCACCTCGCTGCAGTCGCTGGACCGTGAACAGATGGACGCCGCCGGCATGGACGGCGCCACGCGCTTCGACAAGTTCTGGTACCTGGTGCTGCCGCACATGGGCCGCTCCATCGCCGTGGTCGTGATGATCGAGATGATCTTCCTGCTGAGCGTGTTCGCCGAAATCTTCACCACCACCGGTGGCGGACCCGGCAACGACAGCACCAACCTGGCCTTCCTGATCTTCAAGCAGGCGCTGATGAACTTCGACGTGGGCGTGGCCTCGGCCGGTGCCTTGTTCGCGGTGATCCTGGCCAACATCGCCGCCGTGTTTCTGATCCGCATGGTCGGCAAGAACCTCGACTGAACGGAGCCCATCATGCTGAAAAAGAAACCGTTCCCGATCGTGCGCACGCTCTCCGCCTGGGGCGTGGCACTGCTGCTGTTCTTCCCGCTGTTCTGGCTCGGCATCACCGCCTTCAAGACGGAAGCCCAGGCCATTGCGGCGCAACTGTTCTTCACGCCCACGCTGGCCAGCTTCGTGGAAGTGCAGGAGCGCAGCAACTACCTGCTGTTCGCGCGCAACTCGCTGATCACCAGCCTCGGCTCCACCATCATCGGCCTCTTGATCGCCATTCCCGCAGCCTATTCGATGGCCTTCTTCCCGACGAAGAAGACACGCGACATCCTGATGTGGATGCTGTCCACCAAGATGATGCCGGCGGTGGGCGCGCTGGTACCGGTCTATGTGATGGCGCAGACCGCCGGCATGCTCGACTCGCTGCCTGCGCTGGTCATCGTGTTCACGCTGTCCAACCTGCCGATCATGGTGTGGATGCTGTACAGCGCCTTCAAGGAAGTGCCCAAGGACATCCTGGAAGCCGTGCGGCTCGACGGCGCCACCGTGTGGGAAGAGTTCCGCTGGGTGATCCTGCCGCTGACCATGGGTGGCATCGCCTCCACCGGCCTGTTGTGCCTGGTGCTGTCGTGGAACGAAGCCTTCTGGGCGCTGAACCTGACCTCGGCCAACGCCGGCACGCTGGCCTCGCTGATCGCCTCCTACTCCAGTCCCGAAGGCCTGTTCTGGGCCAAGCTCTCCGCCGCTTCGCTGATGGCCATCGCGCCCATCATCGTGTTCGGCTGGTTCAGCCAGAAGCAACTCGTCCAAGGCCTGACCTTCGGCGCAGTCAAATAATTCAAGGAACCACCATGTCTTTCCTCCAACTCCGCGGCGTCGAGAAGATCTTCGGCGACCACAAGGTCATCAAGGGCGTGAACCTCGACATCGAGAAAAACGAGTTCATCGTCTTCGTCGGCCCGTCGGGCTGTGGCAAGTCCACGCTGCTGCGCATGATCGCCGGGCTCGAATCGATCGACGGTGGCTCGCTGCATGTCGATGGCCGCGACATCACGCACCTGCCGTCGAGCCAGCGCGAACTGGCCATGGTGTTCCAGAGTTATGCGCTGTACCCGCACATGACGGTGTACGACAACATGTCCTTCGCGCTGAAGCTGGCCAAGGTGCCGGCCGACGAGATCCGCCGCAAGGTGGAGGACGCGGCCGACAAGCTCAACCTCACGCCCTACCTCAAGCGCACCCCCAAGGAACTCTCCGGCGGTCAGCGCCAGCGTGTGGCCATCGGCCGGGCCATCGTGCGCGCGCCCAAGATCTTCCTGTTCGACGAGCCCTTGTCCAACCTCGATGCCGCGCTGCGCGGCCAGACCCGCGTTGAGATTTCCAAGCTGCACCGCGCGCTGGGCGTGACCACCATCTACGTGACCCATGACCAGGTCGAGGCCATGACGCTGGCCGACCGCGTGGTGGTGCTGCGCGACGGCATGGTGGAGCAGGTCGGTGCGCCGCTGGAGCTCTATGACAAGCCGGCGAACCAGTTCGTCGCGCAGTTCATCGGCATGCCGTCGATGAACATCGTCAAGGCCGCGCAGCTGTCGCAGTTCGGCGCGCTCGCCGGCCAGGCCGCCAACCGCGTGCCGGCCGACGGCCTGATCGGCGTGCGGCCCGAAGGCGTGCGCGTGCTGCCCGTGGGCAGCGCGGGCGTGCCGGGCAAGGTCGAACTGATCGAGGCGCTCGGCGCCGACACGCTGATCCACGTCGACGTGATGGGCACGCCGATGATCTCGCGCCAGGCCGAACGCACGCACCTGCACATCGGCGATCCGGTGTCCCTCGAGTTCGACCTCAACACCCTGCATGGCTTCGACAAGGCCGGCCGCATGGTCTCGCTGGCCTGAGAGGAGTCCGCAGCCATGTCCGCCAACGAAAACCTCGTGATCCTGCACCTGGGCGTGGGCTCGTTCCACCGCGCCCACCAGGCCGTCTACCTGCACCATCTGCGCCGAAGCGGCGACACCCGTTGGTCGCTGGCCGGCGGCAACACCCGGCCCGACATGCCCGAGGTCATGGCCGCGCTCGCGGCCCAGGGCGGCGCCTACACGCTGGAGACGGTCACGCCGCAGAACCAGCGCAGCTACGAACGCATCGCGTCGATCCAAAGGATCGTGCCGTACGAGCCGAGCCTGGCCGGCCTGATCGACATCGGCGCCGATCCTGCCACGCGCATCATCTCGTTCACCGTCACCGAGGCGGGCTATTACCTCGACGCCCATGACGCGCTCGACTTGAGCATTCCCGACCTGGCCGCCGACCTGGCACGTGCACGCAGGGGCGAGCCCGGCAGCTGCATCTATGCCGCGCTCACCGCCATCCTGCGCGCGCGCATGGCCCGGGGCGGTGGTCCGGTCACGCTACTGAATTGCGACAACCTGCGCCACAACGGCCAGCGGGTGCGTGGCGGCCTGCTGTCGTTCATCCAACTCGCGGGCGACGATGCGCTGCATGCCTGGGTGCTGGCCAACACCACCTGCCCCAACGCCATGGTCGACCGCATCACGCCGCGTCCGGCCCCGGACCTGCGTGCGCGCGTGAAGGCCGCCACCGGCTGGGACGATGCCGCGCCCATCATGGGCGAATCCTTCATCCAGTGGGTGATCGAGGACGACTTCGCCAACGGCCGCCCGGCCTGGGAAACGGTGGGCGTGCAGATGGTGGATTCGGTGGCGCCGTTCGAAGAGGCGAAGATCCGCCTGCTCAACGCCACGCACAGCTGCATCGCCTGGGCCGGCACCCTGGCAGGCTACCAGTACATCCACGAAGGCACGCACGATGCGCGCATCCGCCAGATGGCCTTCGACTACACCACGAAGGATGTGATCCCCTGCCTGGATACGCCCGCGCACCCGAGCCCGCTCGACCTGGCGGCCTACCGCGACACCGTGCTCGACCGCTTCGGCAACCCGGCCATCCAGGACACCAACCAGCGCGTGGCCGCCGACGGCTTCTCCAAGCTGCCCGGCTTCATCGCGCCCACCGTGCGCGAGTGCCTGGCCCGCGGCGCCAGCATCGACGCCGTGGCCATGCTGCCGGCGCTGTTCCTGGCCTTCCTGCAGCGCTGGCACAAGGGGCAACTTGCCTACGCCTACCAGGACCAAGCCATGGAGCCGGCCGTGGCCCATGCGATCTGCGACGCGCCGGATCCGGTGGTGGCCCTCGCGGGCAACGTGAGTTTCTGGGCCGAACTGGCGGGTGATGCACGGCTGGTGGCGGCGCTGCAGGCCGCCAGCGTGCGTGTCGACCACTTCATCGGGAGCGCAGCATGAATGCACCACAGCGACTCATCGGCGAGCACGCTTTGATCACCGGCACGGCCGGCGGCATCGGCCTGGCCGCCACCATCGCCTTTCTCCGCGAAGGGGCGCGCTGCACCGCGGTGGACCTCGCACCCACGCTGTCGCCCGAACTGCAGGTGCTGCAGGCGCAGTACCCCGAGCACTTCCAGTACGTGGCCGCCGACGTGTCGCGCCAGGACAGCATCGACGCCATGGTGGCCGCCGCCCGCGCGCGCTTCGGCACCGTGACCACGCTGCTCAACAACGCGGCCGTGTTCAGCCTGGGCCCGCTGCTGGAGATCACCGAGAAACAATACGACGTGATCTTCGACGTGAACGTCAAAGGCATGTTCTTCGTGATGCAGGCGGTGCTGCGGCAGATGGTGGCCGATGGCTGCAAGGGCAGCATCATCAACCTGGCCTCGCAGGCCGGACGGCGCGGCGAGGCGCTGGTGGCGCATTACTGCGCGAGCAAGGCGGCGGTGATCAGCTACACCCAATCGGCCGCGCTGGCGATGGCGCCGCACGGCATCCGGGTCAACGGCATTGCGCCCGGCGTGATCGACACGCCGATGTGGAAGGATGTGGACGCGCAGTTCGCCAAGGCCGAGGGCCTGCAGATCGGCGAGAAGAAAAAGGCCGTCGGCCTGGCCGTGCCGCTCGGCCGCATGGGCGATCCGGCCGACGTGGCGCGCGCAGCGGTTTTCCTGGCCAGCGCCGAGGCTTCGTACATCACCGCGCAGACGCTCAACGTGGACGGTGGTAATGTGATGAACTGAGACGGCCCCCGTTCGTCCTGAGCCTGTCGAAGGCCTTGGCCATCCGTTCGTCCTGAGCCTGTCGAAGGACCTTGCGGAACGGATGCCCTTCGACAGGCTCAGGGCGAACGGTGTGGTGGATGCGCGATACGTCAGTCGAAGAGGAGAAACAAGCATGGCCAGCCTGCGCCAACGCACCCGTGAACCCGAGCTGGAGCACGACCTCGGCCGCGACCCGATGCTGGGTTACGAGCCGCGCGAAAGCCATGGCAGCCTGCGTTACCTGGAGCATGGCATTCCCACGCCGCTGGTGCGCTGGCACCAGCACGAGGAATACGAGCTGCACCTGATCGTGCAGACGCGGGGCAAGCTGTTCGTGGGCGACTACATCGGCCATTTCGAGCCCGGCAACCTGGTGCTCACCGGTCCGCGCCTGCCGCACAACTGGATCTCGAGCGATCCCCCGGCCGAGGGCGTGCTGCTGCGCGACATGGTGCTGCAGTTCACCGACGCCCCGCTGCGCCGCGCGAGCGCCGAGATCGGCGAACTGCAGGGCCTGCTGCCGCTGCTCGAACGCGCGCGCCACGGCATCGAGTTCTTCGGCGTGAGCGAACTCGCGCGCGAGGCGTTGACACGCATCAAGAACAGCCACGGCCTGGCCCGCTTCGGCGAGTTCCTGATGTTCGTCGACAGGCTGGCCAGCTGCACCGACTACCGGCTATTGTCCACCGTGCAGATGCAGAGCTTCGACGACGACGCCTCGCTGGACCAGATCAGCGGCATCGTGGCCTTCCTCACCGAACACAGCGCCGAACAGTTCACCATGGCCGAGGTTTCGGCGCGGGTGAACATGAGCGAGAGCCAGTTCTCGCGCTATTTCCGCCGCGCCACCGGCAACACCTTCACCGATTTCGTGAACCATCTGCGCATCAACCGCGCCTGCCAGCTGCTGATGGAGACCGACCGCTACGTGAGCAACGTCTGCTACGACGTGGGCTTCAACAACGTGGCGAACTTCAACCGGCGCTTCCTGCAGATCAAAGGCATGACGCCCAAGGACTTCCGCAAGCAGGCCGAAGGCCGATTTAAATGACTCCTCCATGTACCTCGGACTAGACCTCGGCACTTCCGATCTCAAGGCGCTCTTGCTCGCCGACGACCACCGCGTCGTCGCGACCGCCCACGCCCCGCTGACGGTGCAGCAGCCGCGCCCGCTGTGGTCCGAACAGCAACCCGAGGCCTGGTGGGAGGCGCTGGTCTCGGTGATGAACCAGCTGGCTTCCAGCCATGGTGAAGTGTTGAGGACCGTGCGCGCGGTCGGCCTGTCGGGCCAGATGCACGGCGCGGTGCTGCTCGACGCGCAGTCGCGTGTGCTGCGGCCGGCCATCCTGTGGAACGACGGCCGCAGCGGTGCGGCCTGCGCGGCGCTGGAGCAGGCCGTGCCCGACCAGGCGCAGATAACCGGCAACCTGGCCATGCCGGGCTTCACCGCGCCCAAGCTGTGGTGGCTGCGCGAACACGAGCCGGAGGTTTTCCAACGCACGGCCAAGGTGTTGCTGCCCAAGGACTATCTGCGCGTGCGCATGACCGGCGAGGCGGTGAGCGACTGCTCCGACGCGTCCGGCACGCTGTGGCTCGACGTGGCGGCACGGCGCTGGTCGCCGCGTTTGCTCGAAGCCTGTGGGCTCGACGAATCCCAGATGCCGCGGCTGGTCGAAGGCAGCGAGGTTTCGGCCGGCCTGTCGCCGGCCTTCGCCGCGCGCTGGGGCCTGCGTGCCGGTACGCCCGTGGCCGGCGGCGGCGGCGACAATGCGGCCAGCGCCATCGGCATGGGCGTGGTTGCGCCAGGCCAGGGTTTCGTGTCGCTCGGCACCTCTGGGGTGGTGTTCCTGGCCACCGACCGCTTCCGCCCCAACCCCGCCCAGGCCGTGCACGCCTTCTGCCATGCGCTGCCGCAGCGCTGGCACCAGATGGCGGTGATGCTGTCCGCTGCCAGCGCGGTGCGCTGGGCCACCCATCTGCTGGGCTTCGCCAACGAAGCGGCGATGCTGCAGGCCGCGGCCACATTGAGCCCCGCGGACCGTGCGCAGGCGCCGCTGTTTCTGCCCTACCTCTCGGGTGAGCGTTCACCGCACAACAACCCGGACGCCAAGGGCGTGTTGTTCGGCCTGACGCACGGCCACGACAAGGCCGCCGTGGCCTACGCCGTGGCCGAAGGCGTGGGCTTCGGTCTGTGCGACGGCTGGCGCACGCTGTCGACCGCGGCACCGGTGCCCGCGCTGTCGGTCGTCGGCGGCGGCGGGCGCAGCGCCTGGTGGGTGCAGCTGCTGGCCGACATCCTGGCCGTGCCGATGGAGGTGCTCGAAGGCGCGGCGACGGGCGCGGCGCTCGGTGCGGCACGCCTGGCCTGGCTGGCCGACGGTGGCCAGGCCGCCGAGGTCTGCCTGAGTCCGCCGGTGCAGCGCCGTTTCGAACCCATGCCTCAGACGCCGGAGATGGTGGCGCGGTATCGGCGCTTCGAGGCCTTGTATGGGGCGTTGAAGGTCAGTTTTTCGGCCGATTAGCGGCGGCCGGTACAACGAAGTCGGGCTGAGCCTGATGCGCGGCTAGATCTGATGGAGGCCCTTCGACAAGCTCAGGGCGAACGGAGGGGAACCGGGGATGGACGGATCGGCATAGACTGCCGGCATGTCGCCCGCCACCGACCCCGCCGCCGATCGCCAGGTGATCCACATTCACCCGGCCGCACCCGTGAAGCCGGCGTTCGGCACGCCTTGCAACGGCTGCGGCGTGTGTTGCCTGTCGGCGCCGTGTCCGGTCGGCATGCTGGTGTCGCGGCGGCGTAGCGGTGCCTGCAGTGCGCTGGTCTGGGAGGCGGACGACAGCCTGTACCGCTGCGGCATGGTGCGGGATCCGTTGAGTCAGCTGGGATGGCGCGACGCGCCACGCGGCTGGAGCGCCTGGCTGGGCCGGCGCATGCGCCGCTGGATCGCGGCGGGCGAGGGCTGCGACGCCGACGTCTCGGTGGAGCGCCCCGGCTAAGCGGCTTCGAGCACGGCCCGCGCCACTTCGGCGAAACCCGCGCCGCGTTCAGCCTCTGTGATGTAGCGCGGCAGGTGCTGCAGGCTGCTTGCGAAGCGGCGCACATTGGCCACGCCCACGGCATGGGGCAGCGTCTGGAACATCAACTGGTCGTTGCTCGAGTCGCCGACATAGACCCAGCGGTCGAGCTCCGCGTCCAGATTGCGGCCGTACAGCGTGCGCACAGCCCAGCGTGCGCCTTCGAGCTTGTCGTGCGTGCCGAACCAGCCGTTGATGTGGATGCTGCTGACCGTGGCATGCATGCCTTCGGCGCGCATGATGGCCACCACCTGCGCGATGGCTTCGGGTGGCAGCGTGTGGCATTCGTTGTGGTCGACGGCCATGTCGGTCTCGCGGCCCCAGGAGTCCTCGGCCAGCCGCGCGGCCGGCACCTCGCGCCGCAGCCGTTCGGCCACGCGCCGCATGCGCGCGAAGTTGACCCGGCGCGTTGCTTCATCCTGGAGGTATGTTTTTGATAGCGCCTCACGCCCGTCTTGTAAGCGCTGGAGGCCGATTTGGCTTGACATCTGCAGCAGCACGGCGCCGTTTTCCGCCACGATGGCGTCCACCGGCCAGGCGGTGGCGAAGGGTTCGCTCCAGCCCGTCGAGCGGCCGGTGATCGCCAGCACGTGCAACCCGGCCGCGCGCAGATCGGCCAGCGCCCGCAGCGCATCGGGCGTGATCGCGCCGTCGGTGGTGAGCGTGTCGTCGATGTCGGTCATCACGCCGACGATGTGGCGGCGTGCCGCGAGCGGCCAGTCAGCCAGGGGCCGCATTCCCATCGGCCTGGTTCAGCCCGCGGACTGCAGCGCCAGCCCCGCGTGCTCGCGCAGCGGATGGAAATGGATCTTGGGAAAGCGTTCCTGCGCCAGCCGCACGTCGTAGGGCGAGGTGCACAGGTAGGCCAGGGTGTCGGCCGCATCCTGCGCCATGCGCATCGGATAGGCGTCGGTGAAGGCGCGCAGTTCAGCCGGGGTGTCGGCGGTGATCCAGCGCGCGCCGGTGTACTGGCAGCCTTCGAGGCGCACGTCGGCGTCGTATTCGGCCTTGAGGCGGTGCTGCACGACTTCGAACTGCAGCTGGCCCACGGCACCGAGCAGCATCGGCCCGCCGACGCTGGGACGGAACACCTGGATCGCGCCTTCTTCGCCCAGTTGCGCCAGGCCCTGCTGCAGTTGCTTGGTCCGCAGCGGGTTCTTCAGCACCACGGTCATGAACAACTCGGGCGCGAAGAAGGGCAGGCCGGTGAACTGCAGGCTGGCGCCGTCGGTGATGGTGTCGCCCAACTGCACGCCGCCGTGCGTGGTGAAGCCGATGATGTCGCCGGCATAGGCCTCGTCCACGGCTTCGCGGCGCTGCGACAGGAAGGTCACGACCGAGGTCGGCCGCAGTTCCTTGGCGGTGCGCTGCACCTTGAGCTTCATGCCCGGCGTGTACTTGCCCGAGGCCATGCGCACGAAGGCGATGCGGTCGCGGTGGTTGGCGTCCATGTTGGCCTGCACCTTGAACACCACGCCGGCAAAGTTCGGGTCTTCGGGCTGGATTTCCTTGGTCACCGGCTGGCGGTTGACGAGCGTGGTGCTGGTGCGTGGCTGCGGCGATGGTGCCAGGTCGACCAGCGCGTCCAGCACTTCCATCACCCCGAAGTTGTTCACGCCGGAGCCGAAGAAGACCGGCGTCTGCTTGCCGGCCAGGAAGGCCTCGCGGTCCCAGGCGGGCGAGGCGCCGGCGGCGAGTTCCATGCTCTGCTCGGCGGTCTCGAACTCGTAGCCGAAGCGCTTGAGCAGCGTGTCGCGGTCGGCCAGCGGGATGGTTTCGAAATCCTGCGGCAGCCGCTCCTGGCCGGAGTCGAACACCGTCATGGTCTGCGTGCGCAGGTTCATGATGCCGCCGAAGGTCTTGCCCTGGCCGACCGGCCAGGTCATGGGCACGCACGGCATGCCGAGCTCGCGCTCGATCTCGTCGAGGATGTCGAGCGGCTCGCGCACTTCGCGGTCCATCTTGTTGACGAAGGTGATGATCGGCGTGTCGCGCTGTCGGCAGACCTCGATCAGGCGGCGCGTCTGCGCCTCCACGCCGTTGGCCGCGTCGATCACCATCAGCGCCGAGTCCACGGCGGTCAGCACGCGGTAGGTATCTTCCGAGAAGTCCTTGTGGCCGGGCGTGTCGAGCAGGTTGATGACGTGGTCGCGGTACAGCATCTGCATCACCGAGCTGGCCACCGAGATGCCGCGCTGCTTCTCGATTTCCATCCAGTCCGAGGTGGCGTGGCGGCTGGCCTTGCGCGCTTTCACCGAGCCGGCGATCTGGATCGCGCCCGAGAACAGCAGCAGTTTTTCGGTGAGCGTGGTTTTACCCGCGTCCGGGTGGGAAATGATCGCAAAGGTGCGACGGCGGCGGGTCTCGAGGGCGAACGACAAGGTGATTTCCAGAACAGGTGCAGGGTGGCCGTGGCGCGGCGGCCGAAGGCCGGGCCCGGGCGCGCAGGGCGCGAAGGCCATCTGAGCCCTCGGTGAGCGCCCGGGCGGAACCCCGGATTTTACCAAGGCGGGTGGCGTGCCGCGACCGTTGCCTACGCGTCGACCACCCAGTCGGCCTCTCGCCGCACCGCGCCCACGCGCACGAGCTCGAGCAGCAGGCCGTGCAGCCAGGACTCGGCCGGTGCGTCGTCGAAGAAACGCCGCCGCAGCGTCTGCAGGTAGGGTGTCTCGGCCACCCAGCACTGCAGCGCGGCATATTCCACCCGCTGCAGTTCGAGCAGCTTGAACTTCAACAGCACCTTGGCGGCGTGGTTGGCGTGCTTCTTCGGATCGCCGATGAAGCCTTCCAGCCGTTTGCGTGCGAAGGCCAGCGAACGCTGCACGTCGGTGAACACCTTGCCGTGGCCCGGCACGACGGTGGCCGGTGCCAGGCGCTCGATGAGGTCGAGCGTGGCCGCGACCTCGTCCATCGCGGCGATGCCGTCGAGCTCGGGGAACACCACGCCGAAGCCGGCTTCCCACAGGGCGTCGGCCGACAGCAGCAGTTTCGACGCGGGCTCGAACAGGATCACCGAATGGTGGTCATGGCCCGGTGCGGCATGGACCTGCCAGGCCAGGTCGCCGAGGCGGATCTCGTTGCCGGGCTGCAGCACGGCTTCGAAGTGGAATCGCGGGCAGTTCTGCCCGGTCGGCGTGTAGCTCAGCGCCTCGGGGTTCCAATCGGCCACGAAGGCGGCCTGGCCCGGTGGGATGTGGGTCTGCATGGCCGGATACGCGGCCTGCAGCGCGGCATTGCCGCCGCAGTGGTCGCTGTGCAGGTGGGTGTTGAGCAGCAGGTCGAGCGGCCGGCCGCCCAGCGCGTGGGCCACGAGCGCCACGGTCTGTGGCGCATGGGTGCAGTAGCCGCTGTCGACGAGCGCAGCGCCCGAGCGGCCCTGCACCAGGATGTTGTTGGCGGAGAGCCAGCCGCGTTCCAGGACGGTGACGCCGGCCGGCAATGAAGAGGGATTCGTCATGCCGCGAGCCTACCAGCCCGCGGCGGCTTATCTGCCGATGCGCAGTTCGCGGCGCAGGATCTTGCCCACGTTGCTCTTGGGCAGGTTTTCCCGGAACTCGATGCTTTTCGGCCGCTTGTACCCGGTAAGGTTGGCGTGGCAATAGGCCAGGACGTCGGCTTCGGTCAGGGCCGGATCGCGCCGCACCACGAACACCTTGATGGCCTCGCCCTGGGCTGCGTCGGCCACGCCGATGGCCGCGCACTCCATCACGCCGGGGCACAGCGAGATCACGTTCTCCAGCTCGTTCGGGAACACGTTGAAGCCGCTGACCAGGATCATGTCCTTCTTGCGGTCGACGATCCTGAAATAGCCGCGCTCGTCCATCACGCCGATGTCGCCGGTGCGCAGGTAGCCGTCGCTGGTGAAGGCGCGCGCGTTCTCTTCGGGCTGGTTGTAGTAGCCCGGCGTGACGTTGGGGCCGGCGATGCAGATTTCGCCAGGATCGCCCGGCCCGAGCGAAAAGCCTTCATCGTCCTTGATGACCATGTCGATGCCGGGCAGCGGCAGGCCGATGGTGCCGCTGAAGTGCTTGGCGAGCACCGGGTTGTTGGTGCCGATGGCGCAGGTCTCGCTCATGCCCCAGCCTTCGACCATCGGGCAGCCCGTGGTTTCGAGCCACAGCCGGGCCGTGCCTTCGGAGGCCGCCATGCCACCGGCCTGGGTGACGCACAGGTGCGAAAAATCCACCGTCTTGAAATCTGGATGGTTCAACAGCGCGTTGAACAGGGTGTTGACCGCGGGCAGCAGGTGGAACGGCCGTTTCTTGAGCGTGCGGATGAACTTGCCGATGTCGCGCGGGTTCGGGATCAGCGTCATGTGCGAGCCGAGCCGGATCGCCAGGAAACACAGGTTCAGCGCGAAGATGTGGTAGAGCGGCAGCGCGGCGATGCTGTTGATCTTGCGGGCGTCGCCCACGCGCTCCAGTGCCGGTGAAAACCAGGCCTCGGACTGCAGCGTGGCGGCCACGATGTTGCGGTGGGTGAGCACCGCGCCCTTGGACAGGCCGGTCGTGCCGCCGGTGTATTGCAGGAAGGCCACGTCGTCGAGCGTGGCCGGCACCGCCTTGAGCGGCATCGCCGCCCCTTCGCCGACCGCGCGGTTGAACGGCGTCACCGTGATGCCGCCGGCCAGCGGCAACTGGTAGGCCGGCACCATCTTGGCGATGTGGCGCACGGCGAAGGTGATCCAGTGGCCGTAGGCGAAGCCGAGCAGATCGCCCATGGCCGCCATCACCACGTGCCGCACGGCCGTGCGTTCGATCACGGCCTCGAGCACCTTGGCAAAATTCTCCAGGATCACGATCGCGGTGGCGCCGGAATCGACGAGCTGGTGCTCGAGTTCGCGCGGCGTGTACAGCGGATTCACGTTCACGCAGGTGTAGCCTGCGCGGATCACCGCGGCCATGGCCACCGCGAACTGCGGAATGTTGGGCAGCATGATCGCCACGCGCGCGCCCGGCGCCAGGCCCCGGGATTGCAACCAGGCGCCGAGCGCGGCCGAGAGCTTGTCGAGTTCGCCGAAACTCATCCAGTGCTCGAGGCACACGGAAAACGGGCTGGCGGCATGCTTCTTGAACGATTGCTCGAGCAACTGCGTCAACGAGCCGAACTGGTGGACGTCCACCTCGTGCGCCACGTTCGCGGGGTAATTCTGCAGCCAGATCCTGTTTTGCATGCCTCACGCTCCTTGTGAGGCATTCTGGGCACGGGCGCTACGGTCGCGTTACCGGGCTTGTCCTAGGTGAGACCGGGCCGCCGTCCCGCAGGCGACAAGCCTTCTCAGCCGCAGTGGCTCAGGTGGCGCGCCGTGGGTGGCAGTACCGAGATGGTTTCCACCAGCTGGCGGATGGTCTCGCAGCGCGTCTTGAGCCGGATGCTGCGCAGCTGGCTGCGCACGGTGGAGATCTGCACGTGGTGCAGCGTGGCGATCTCGCGCGGGCGCAGACCGGTGCAGACGGCCGCGAGCACGTTGCCCTCGGCGCCCGTCAGGCCGCGTTCGCGCGCGAACAGCGCCACCGTCGAACTGTCGCAGAGCTGGCGTTTGGAGAACACCAGCAAGGCGTGGCCGTTGCCGGCCGCCGTGGACAGCGGGACCACGGCCACCGACGGCGCCACGCTGTCCACACCGAGCGCGAGCAGGCCGCGCATGCCGGTCTTGGCGCGCTGCAGGGCGCGATCGAGCTGACCCGCGTTGCCGCGCTGCACGGTGGCCAGGCGGCCGTGCGCGCCGCACAGGCCGGTCTGCACGTTGCCCGGGGCCGACATGGCTTCATGGGCCAGGCCGTTGGCGAAGCGGAGCTGCCGCGTGTCGATGTGCACCAGGGCGAGGCCATAGGCCACCTGCTCGAGTGCGGCGGTCAGCAGGGCCTCGGCGGCGATCTCGGGCTTGTGGGCGGGCGCGGAATGGGAAAACGGCAGGGGCGGGGCGACGGTGATGGGATCGAAGGCGTTGAAACTGGCGAGGCCTTCCTCAAGGCAGACGTTCAGCATGGCTTTACTCCTTGTGATCCGCGCGCCTGCGGGTGCAGGCAACAGGCCGTCGAAAGTGGCGGCCCGCTTCCTCCGCGCGGTAAAACAAGCTTAGGCGGCACAGGGTTTTGATTTGGTGTTCGGGTGCCACGCATTTTGTGATGTGTGCACTGCCCGGGGAGGTGCCCGCAGGAGCAAACCCGCGTGCGGCCGAGATGCCGGTTTTTCCATCCATGGCGTCCAACGGCGCGGCGATGCGCCAGAATGGCGGCGAAAATTCCGCTGCACCATGCCCACCAAGTCCGAAAAAAAAAGCCTTCCGGCGCTCTCCGAGCGCCCTAATCTTGCAACCGCGGAAGACGTACCGCGTTTCCCCCCCTGCGCCGACTGCGCGCTGCGTAAGAGTGGCAGGTTCACGCCGATCACGGTGACCGAGCTGGCTTTCGTCCAGGATTTCCGCCATGCCAACCGGGTCGCGCCTCCGGGCACGGTGCTGATCCGCGAAACCTCATCCGAGGGCAAGCTCTACACGCTGTATGCCGGCTGGGCGTTCCGCTACAAGACGCTCAGCGATGGGCGGCGGCAGATCCTCAACTTCCTGCTGCCGGGCGATTTCATCGGCCTGCAGCAGCATTTCAACGATGGCGCGGCCTACGGGGTGGAGGCGCTGACTTCGGTTTCGTTGTGCGCCTTCCAGCAGAACGGCCTGATGGACCTGTTCAAGGCCTTGCCGGCCCTGGGCTTCGATGTCACCTGGCTGGCCGCGAGCCAGAAGAACGTGCTCGACGAGAACCTGCTGACCGCGGGGCGTCGCAATGCCACCGAACGCGTGGCCACGTTGCTGTTGCAGTTGTTCCAGCGCGCCGAACGGGTGGGACTGGTGGTGGATGGCGCGATCGAGTTCCCGCTGAACCAGCAGCATGTGGCCGACGCGCTTGGCCTGTCGCTGGTCCATACCAACAAGACCATGCGCCGCCTGCTCGGCCTCGGCCTGTACCGCATCGAGGGTGGGCGACTCGAGCTGCTCGACCGCAAGGCGCTGAGCCGCATCGCCGACCACGACGACGGCGCCCTGCGCCCGGTGCCTCTCATCTGAAGCGTGCCGGCCGCGTCGACGGCGGCCGAGGGGGCTTATTTTTTCAGGCTATCGCGGATTTCGCGCAGCAGGACGATGTCTTCCGGCGTAGGCGCCGGGGCGGCGGGCGCGGCTTCCTCGGTGCGCTTGAGGCGGTTGATCTGCTTGACCATCATGAAGATGATGAAAGCCAGGATGATGAAATTGACGGCCACGGTGATGAAGTTGCCATAGGCCAGCACCGGAACGCCGGCCTTTTTCAGGTCGGCCAGGTTCATGGCCGTGCCCGCCGGTGGTGTGCCGAGCACGATGAACCAGCTCGAGAAGTCGATCTTGCCGAAGACCAGCCCCACGATCGGCATGATGAGGTCGCCGACGACGGAGTCCACGATCTTGCCGAATGCGCCGCCGATGATGACACCGACGGCCAGGTCAATCACGTTGCCCTTGACGGCAAATTCCTTGAATTCCTTCATCATTCCCATAATTTTTTCCTTGACGTGGTTTGTCTCGAGCGGTTGTCTATTGTCCACATAATCGGGGTGGAAGCACATGCCGCCCGGGCGTTCGCGTTGAGTTTGGTGTAAGCGCTCAGCTACAATCCCAGGTTGACCCCAACAGCGATGATCAGATTGAGGATTCCCCATGAGTGAGACCCAAGTCGACACCAGCAAAAGGACGTGGATGATCGCGTCCGGATGTGCCGGTGCCGTAGGCGGCGTGGCTGTTGCCATCCCTTTCGTCAGCACCTTCAGCCCGTCGGAAAAGGCCAGAGCGGCCGGCGCCGCCGTCGAAGTGGACATCTCGGCCATCAAGCCCGGGGAAAAGATCACCGTCGAATGGCGGGGCAAGCCGGTGTGGATCGTGCGGCGCACGCCCGAGCAGGTCGCGAACCTGCCGAAGAACGATCCGCTGCTCGCCGACCCCAAGTCCGAACGCAAGCCAAGCGAACTCACGCCGGAATACGCGCGCAACGAAGGCCGGTCCATCAAGCCGGAAATCTTCGTTGCCGTCGGTATCTGCCCGCACCTGGGCTGCTCGCCTTCCGACCGGTTCCAGACCGGTGCCCAGCCGTCCTTGCCCGACTCCTGGGAAGGCGGTTTCCTCTGCCCCTGCCATGGCTCGACCTTCGACATGGCCGGCCGTGTGTTCAAGAACAAGCCCGCGCCAGACAATCTGGAGGTGCCGCCGCACATGTACATGTCCGACAGCCGCCTGCTGATCGGCGAAGACAAGAAGGCTTGAGGCACATACCATGGCTGAATTCAAGGAAATCTCCCCCAACGCCAGCGCCACCGCCAAGCTCACCAACTGGTTCGAAAACCGTTTTCCGACGGCTTTCGATGCCTACCGCGTGCACATGTCGGAATACTATGCGCCGAAGAATTTCAACTTCTGGTACATCTTCGGCTCGCTGGCCCTGCTGGTGCTCGTGATCCAGATCGTCACCGGCATCTTCCTAGTGATGCACTACAAGCCGGATGCCGCCAAGGCCTTCGAATCGGTGGAATACATCATGCGCGACGTGCCGTGGGGCTGGCTGATCCGCTACATGCACTCCACCGGCGCCTCGGCATTCTTCGTCGTGGTGTACCTGCACATGTTCCGCGGGCTGCTGTACGGCAGCTACCGCAAGCCACGTGAACTCGTCTGGATCTTCGGCTGCGCCATCTTCCTGTGCCTGATGGCCGAAGCCTTCATGGGTTACCTGCTGCCCTGGGGCCAGATGAGCTATTGGGGCGCCCAGGTGATCGTGAACCTGTTCGCCGCCATCCCGTTCGTCGGGCCCGATCTGGCGCTGCTGATCCGCGGCGACTACGTGGTGGGTGACGCGACGCTGAACCGCTTCTTCAGCTTCCACGTGATCGCCGTGCCGCTGGTGCTGCTGGGCCTGGTGGCCGCCCACTTGCTCGCGCTGCACGATGTGGGTTCCAACAATCCCGACGGCGTGGAAATCAAGGGCCCCAAGGCTCCGCGCGATGCCCAGGGCCATCCGCTGGACGGCGTGCCGTTCCATCCGTACTACACGGTGCACGACATCTTCGGCGTCTGCGTGTTCCTGATGGTCTTCAGTGCCATCATTTTCTTCGCCCCCGAATTCGGCGGCTACTTCCTCGAATACAACAACTTCATACCGGCCGATCCGCTGAAGACGCCGGCGCACATCGCACCGGTGTGGTACTTCACGCCGTTCTATTCGATGCTGCGCGCCATCACCAGCGAGATGATGTATGCGTTGATCGCCTGCGTCGTGGGTGCGGCGGCGTTCGCCGTGCTCAAGACGCGCCTGATCGGACTGGTCAAGGGTGCGATCGTGGTGGCCGCAGCCGTCGTGGTGGTGGCCATGCTGTCGTTCGATGCCAAGTTCTGGGGCGTGCTGGTGATGGGCGGCGCGGTCGTCATCCTGTTCTTCCTGCCATGGCTGGACAACAGTCCGGTCAAGTCGATCCGCTACCGTCCAAGCTGGCACAAGTACCTCTATGGTGTGTTCGTGGTCTTCTTCTTTGTGCTTGGCTACCTCGGGGTTCAGCCGCCTTCGCCATTGGGTGAGCGCATCTCGCAGATCGGCACGCTGTTCTACTTCGGCTTCTTCCTGCTGATGCCTTGGTGGAGTCGCATCGGCGAAACCAAGCCGGTTCCCGACCGTGTGATTTTTGCGGCGCACTGAGGCGGAGCACCTGACGATGAAAAAAATTAAACAACTGGCTTTGGGTTTGGTGGTCGCCTTGGGGTTGGCCGCCGGTGTGCATGCCGAAGGCGAGGGCATCGCCTGGGACAAGGCGCCGAGCAAGACCAACGACATGGCCGCGCTGCAAAATGGCGCCAAGCTGTTCGTCAATTACTGCCTCAACTGCCATTCCGCGGCCTTCATGCGCTTCAACCGCCTGAAGGACATCGGCCTGACCGATCAGGAAATCAAGGACAACCTGCTGTTCACCACCGACAAGGTCGGTGAAACCATGAAGTCCGCGATCGATCCACGCCAGGCCAAGGATTGGTTCGGTGCCAACCCGCCCGATCTGACCGTGATCGCCCGTTCGCGCGCCGGCCACGGCGGCACGGGTGCCGATTACCTCTACACCTACCTGCGCACCTACTACCGCGACAGCACCAAGGCGACGGGCTGGAACAACCTGGCGTTCCCGTCGGTGGCCATGCCGCATGCGCTGTGGGAACTGCAGGGCGAGCGCAAGCCCCTCTATGACGTGGTCGAAGAACATGGCCACGAGGCTCACGTCTTCAAGGGTTGGGAGCAGGTGACGCCCGGCACGATGACCCCGCTGCAGTACGAAACAGCGGTCGGTGACCTCGTCGCCTACCTGCAGTGGATGGGCGAACCCGCGCAGAACACCCGCATCCGCGTCGGTGTCTGGGTGCTGCTGTTTCTCGGTGTGTTCACCGTCATCACGTGGCGACTCAATGCCGCGTTCTGGAAAGACGTCAAGTAATTGAACGCAACCCGGTCGCCGCTGTCTTCAGCGGCACGGGTTTTTTCAGAGTGGGCATGCGTTGGGCATCCCACTCTTTTTGATTTTTAGGAGCTCACCGCCATGATGGTGCTTTATTCAGGAACCACCTGCCCGTTTTCTCACCGCTGCCGTTTCGTGTTGTTCGAAAAAGGCATGGATTTCGAAATCCGCGATGTGGATCTGTACAACAAGCCCGAAGACATCAGCGTGATGAACCCGTACGGCCAGGTCCCGATCCTGGTGGAACGCGACCTGATCCTGTACGAGTCGAACATCATCAACGAATACATCGACGAGCGTTTCCCGCACCCGCAACTCATGCCCGGCGACCCGGTGGACCGTGCACGCGTGCGCCTGTTCCTGCTGAACTTTGAGAAGGAACTGTTCGTGCATGTGGGCCTGCTCGAATCGCGCGCCTCCAAGGGCAACGAAAAAGCGCTCGAAAAGGCCCGTGCGCACATCCGCGACCGGCTGACGCAACTCGCGCCGGTGTTCCTCAAGAACAAATACATGCTCGGCGAGAACTTCTCGATGCTGGACGTGGCCATCGCGCCGCTGCTGTGGCGCCTGGACTTCTACGGCATCGACCTCAGCAAGAACGCCGCGCCGCTGCTCAAGTACGCCGAACGCATCTTCTCGCGCCCGGCCTACATCGAGGCACTGACGCCGTCCGAAAAGGTGATGCGCAAGTAAGATGGCCAGATGATGAATGCCCTGGACTCGACCTCGACGCGCCCCTACCTGATCCGTGCGCTGTACGAATGGTGCACCGACAACGGCTTCACGCCCTACGTGGCCGTGCTGGTGGATGACACCGTGCAGGTACCGCGCGAATACGTGAAGGACGGCGAGATCGTGCTCAACATCAGCTTCGACGCGACCAGCTCGTTGAACCTCGGCAACGAGTTCATCGAGTTCAAGGCGCGTTTTGCCGGCACGGCACGCGAAATCCAGGTACCGGTGAGCCGCGTCATCGCCATCTATGCGCGCGAGAACGGGCAGGGCATGGCCTTTCCCTCGCCAGTGGCTGCGACGTCCAGCGAAGAGCCGACCAAGGCGGCTTTGACCAGCGTGCCCGGTTCGGCGTCACCGGCGGCGGACAAGGATGTCAAGGAGGCGAAGACCGGTCCGAAGGTCGTGCCGCTCGGCCAGGCCGATGAACCGGTTGGGGGTGGCGAGCCTCCGGAGCCGCCGCGTCCCAAAACCTCCGGCCCGCGACCCGCGCTCAAACGCATCAAATAATTCCCGGCCCAGCCGGCCGAATGCAGCCGGCAATTCTGTAAAATCCAGTTTTCCAGGATGTGGAGCGGGGTCGTTCACATCCTCAAAGCCGATTTAGCTCAGTTGGTAGAGCAACCGCCTTGTAAGCGGTAGGTCGTCAGTTCGATTCCGACAATCGGCACCATTTCTTTCCCGTGTCTGTTTCCGCGTGCCTCAGGCGTCCGGTCTGATCTGCACCTTGAGCCGCAGGCTCGTCACCGCCCAGCCTTTCGTGCGCAGGTGCGCCAACAACGCAGGTGCCAGCTGCCTGAGCTTGGCGGCTGCCGCATTGCTGTCGACCAGCAGGCACCATGCATCCCCATCGATCGGGCCGGGCCGGATTGCCTTGCGCAGTGCCGCCGGCAGCAAGCCTTCGATGGCCTTGAGCCGGGCGCTCGAGTCGCGCGTGAGCGCCACCAAATGCGACAAGGCCGGCGAATCGGCCGCGGCCTGCTGCACGGTGAAGGCGTGGTGAGATTTGCGCATGGGTGGTTCGGTCTTTGGTCGGATCGGCGGTGAATGGTGGCCAAGCCGTTGATTATCCGACCCTACCGGCCGCTCGGGCGACAGGAAGTAAAATCATCAGGTTATGGAGGTGCAGGCGCAACCAACGGCTTGATTTATGCCTCCAAAGCCTTAACTGCCTTCAAATGTTTTAGGGATTTCGGCCGCCGCTGCGCCTCCTGGCCAGCGAAGCCTCGCATTCATGAGCACCAACTTCCTCACCAAAATTTTCGGCAGCCGTAATCAGCGACTGTTGAAACAGTACCGCAAAAGCCTCGAGCAAATCAATGCGTTGGAATCCCAGTTCGAGAAGCTGAGCGACGACGAGCTGCGCGGCAAGACCGAGGCTTTCAAAGCCCGCATCGCCGCCGGTGAAACCCTCGATGCGATCCTGCCCGAAGCCTTCGCCACGGTGCGCGAAGGCTCCAAGCGCATCATGAAGATGCGCCATTTCGACGTGCAGATCCTGGGCGGCATGTCGCTGCACAACGGCAAGATCTCCGAAATGCGCACGGGTGAGGGCAAGACGCTCACCGCCACGCTGCCGGTGTACCTGAACGCCCTGTCAGGCAAGGGCGTGCACGTGGTCACGGTGAACGACTACCTTGCCAACCGCGACGCGCAGTGGATGGGCCGGCTCTACAACTTCCTCGGACTGACGGTCGGCATCAACCTGCCGCAGATGCCGCGCGAAGAGAAGCAGGCCGCCTACCAGGCCGACATCACCTACGGCACGAACAACGAATTCGGCTTCGACTACCTGCGCGACAACATGGTCTACGAGGTGCAGGACCGCGTGCAGCGCGGGCTGAACTACGCCATCGTCGACGAGGTGGACTCGATCCTGATCGACGAAGCGCGCACACCGCTGATCATCAGTGGCCAGGCCGAGGACCACACGGCGATGTACATCGCCATCAACCAGGTCGTGCCCCAGCTCAAGCGGCAGGAAGGCGAGGCCGATCCGCGCACCGGCGAAGGCATCATCACGCCGGGCGACTTCACCATCGACGAGAAGTCGCACCAGGTGTTCCTCACCGAAGAGGGCCATGAAAACGCCGAGCGCATCCTCGGCGAGCGCGGTCTGATCCCGCAAGGCACCTCGCTGTACGACCCGGCCAACATCACGCTGGTCCACCATCTCTATGCCGCGCTGCGCGCCAACCATCTCTACCACCGCGACCAGCATTATGTGGTGCAGGACGGCGAGATCGTCATCGTCGACGAATTCACCGGCCGCCTGATGGCAGGGCGCCGCTGGAGCGAGGGCCTGCACCAGGCGGTGGAAGCCAAGGAAGGCGTGGCCATCCAGGCCGAGAACCAGACCCTGGCCTCGATCACCTTCCAGAATTACTTCCGCCTGTACGGCAAGCTTTCGGGCATGACCGGCACGGCCGACACCGAAGCCTACGAATTCCAGGAAATCTACGGCCTGGAAACGGTGGTGATCCCGCCGAACCGCGTGAGCAAACGCGACGACCAGCTCGACCGCGTCTACAAGACCACGCGCGAGAAATACGAAGCCGCGATCAAGGACATCCGCGAGTGCTACGAGCGCGGCCAGCCGGTGCTGGTGGGCACGACCTCGATCGAGAACTCCGAAATCATCGATGCCCTGCTGATCAAGGAAAACCTGCCGCACCAGGTGCTCAACGCCAAGCAACATGCGCGCGAAGCCGACATCGTGGCCCAGGCGGGCCGGCCGAAGATGATCACCATCGCGACCAACATGGCTGGCCGCGGCACCGACATCGTGCTCGGCGGCAACCTCGAGATGGCGATCAAGGCCGTCGAGGCCAACACGTCGCTCGACGAAGCCGCCAAGGCGGCGGAAATCGAACGCGTGCGCGCCCAGTGGAAGGTCGACCACGAAACCGTGACCGGGCTCGGCGGCCTGCGCATCATCGCCACCGAACGCCACGAGTCGCGCCGCATCGACAACCAGCTGCGCGGCCGGTCGGGCCGCCAGGGCGACCCGGGTTCCTCGCGCTTCTACCTGAGCCTGGACGATCCGCTGATGCGCATCTTCGCGGGCGACCGCGTCAAGGCCATCATGGACCGGCTGAAGATGCCCGACGGCGAAGCCATCGAAGCCGGCATCGTGACGCGCAGCATCGAAAGCGCGCAACGCAAGGTGGAAGCTCGCAACTTCGACGTCCGCAAGCAACTGCTCGAGTACGACGACGTCTCCAACGACCAGCGCAAGGTGATCTACCAGCAGCGCAACGAGATTCTCGACGCGGCCGACCTCAGCGCCCAGATTGCCGGCCTGCGCGAAGGCTGCATGACGGACCTGGTGCGCCAATACGTGCCGGCCGATTCGGTGGAAGAGCAATGGGACACGGCCGGCTTGGAGAAGGTGCTGGCCGAGGAATGGCAACTCGAACTGCCGCTGACGAAGGAAGTCGAATCCGCCACCGCCATCACCGACGAAGACCTGGTTGAAAAGGTGGTGAAGGCCGCCGATGCCGCTTTCGATGCCAAGGTCGAACTTGTGGGCGGTGCCAACTTCACGCAGTTCGAACGCATGGTGCTGCTGCAGAGCATCGACACCCATTGGCG